>MEOE01000015.1 GCA_001768565.1 Bacteroidetes bacterium GWF2_33_16
CATCCCCTTTATTATCGGTTCGAAGCTCTTTGTGGTACCACCTGGAGTTGAACCAGGGACACACGGATTTTCAGTCCGTTGCTCTACCAACTGAGCTATGGTACCGTGTGCTCAATCGCGGTTGCAAATATAAATGAAAAAATTTGTTTACAAAATATTTTTTCTCAATTTTTAAATATTATTGACAACTTACTTAATCAATCTATTTATTAGTTTGATGTTTAATATTTTATATTTTTGCAACTCATACAGATTACGAATGAATTATCAATATTTTACTCTGCCTAACGGAATTCGATTGGTTCATTTACAAACTAAATCGCACGTTGCACATTGCGGATTAATTATAAATGCAGGATCACGAGACGAACAGGAACATGAGCATGGTATGGCTCATTTCATTGAACATGTAATTTTTAAAGGCACAAAAAAGCGTAAGCCTTTCCATATTCTAAGCCGCATGGAGGATGTAGGTGGCGAGATTAATGCATATACATCGAAAGAAGAAACTGCCATACACACTTCATTCTTAAAAAATGACTACGAGCGTGCAATTGAACTAATTTGGGATATAACTTTTAATTCTATATTTCCACAAAAAGAAATTAATAGAGAAAAAGAAGTAATTATTGAAGAAATAAAATCATATAAAGATGATCCTGCAGAGCTTATCTTCGATGAGTTTGAAGAATTGATATTTAGAGATCAACCATTAGGAAAAAACATTTTAGGTAATGCAAAAGACCTGCGACGTTTTACGAAAAAGGATGTTGAAACATTTATAAAAAATAATTACCATACCAACGAAATGGTTATTTGTTCTATTGGGGACATTTCGTTTGAAAAATTTATAAAACTTGCAGAGAAATATTTCGGACAGGTTAATCCCAATCCACGAAAAAATGCACGTATTTTATTAAACAACTATATTCCTGAGATTAAAACAGTTCACAAAAAAACCCATCAAACACATTTTATTATTGGCAATCTTGCATATGATGTGCATAATGAAAAGAAAATAGGGCTTACATTATTGGATAATATGCTTGGCGGACCAGGATTAAACTCCCGTTTAAGTTTAATTTTGCGAGAGAAGTACGGTTATGTATACCAAATAGAATCGAACTACACTCCCTATAGTGATACAGGTTTTTTCTCCGTTTATTTTGGTACCGACAAAAACAATATCGATAAAAGTTTACGACTTATTAAAAAGGAGTTTGACCTACTACGGAACAAAAAACTGGGTAGTGTTCAGCTAAAAAAAGCAAAAAAACAAATCTTTGGACAGATTGCAATCAACTCTGAGAATAGCGCAAATTTAATGCTTGCAATAGGAAAAAGCTTTTTGCTTTTTAATAAAGTAGATAGCCTGGAAGAAATAAAAACAAAGATTGAATTAATTACAATTGATGATATTCAGGAAATTGCAAATGAGATTTTAAATATTGATAACATGTCGATGTTGATATATAAATAAGTGCCTAAAGTTATAAGTACTTAAAGTGCCTAAAGTTTCTCATTTATCACTTTAATTTACTTTAGATCAATTTAGTTCACTTTTAACTTTTTCGAAATGTCTGATTTTTATTTTAATATAGAAGAATATATACTGAATCATTCAGATGATGAAGATCCTGTATTGGCGGAACTTAACCGAGAAACCAACCTGAAAATTCTTCGTCCAAGAATGCTCTCAGGGCATTTGCAAGGCAAAATTCTCGAGATGATAAGTAAGATGATACAACCTGAGAAAATACTTGAGATTGGAACATATACGGGTTATTCAGCTATTTGTTTGGCAAAAGGACTAAAAGAAAAAGGTGTTTTACATACTATAGAGATAAATGATGAGCTGGAAGAAATCATCACCAAATATATTGGAAAATCGGGTTTCCAAAGCAATATAATAACCCATTATGGCAATGCACTTGAAATAATTCCTGCTCTTAACACAATGTTCGATTTGGTATTTATTGATGGAGACAAACGCGAGTATCTTGACTATTATAAACTCGTATTAAACTATGTAAAATCGGGCGGATTTATTTTGGCCGATAATGTGCTCTGGAGTGGAAAAGTAATTGAAATGGAAACTCCTGACGATGAATATACGAAAGGAATATTCGATTTTAACGATTTTCTGAAAAATGATACCCGAGTAGAAAAAGTGATTCTGCCTTTGCGTGATGGATTAACCTTAATACGAAAATTGTAACCCTACTCATCCAACATTTTTTTCTCATTCACCACACTAAATCCAAATGATTTAATTAAACGCATATGAGGTGGAATAGAGAAAATCCAATCAATAATTTTTTTGTACTCTACATCGTTGGTATAAGGAATATCTTCTTTCATAAATACCATAATCATACGATGTATTTCAGATTTTTTATCGGTATACAATGTATAGTCCATTGTTTCAGACGGGAATTTATATTGTGTGTTTGCTTTTAATAAATAAGATGCTTCGTACTCGCTTGGGAACAATTGAAAAGCCTCTGATTCACTTAAAATAAAAATTTTAACAAACGCATCCTTCGATGGTTTAATTTTAAACATTAGGTTTGTTTCATTTGGATAAAACATTCCAACACCATCAATCCATGCATCAAAAGCGACATCTTTCTCGGTAAGATATTTAACAACAACACAATTAATAATCACTTCAATTCTAAGTTGTCCGAATTCATCAAATGATCTTTTTGTATCAACAAGATCAACATCTTTAACTGCACCACGGATATCTGATAAAAAATCGGATGTAAACAAATCTTCGTATTTGCCCTTGTCTTCAATCTGGAAATAATCGGTAAAAGAAGCAATATTTTCCTCTACACCAGCTTGTTTTAGAGCAGCTGTTTTAGCTTCGTTAATTGCACGATGAGTAACTTGTTCTATTGATTCATTCGTTGCACCTGTAGCCGATCCTTTTATTCCTGTTATTTTAATCTCTTTAACATCATTATCGGCATTTACAGATTGAGAGATCAATAAAAAAATAAAAAAAACAACAGATGATACTATTTTTTTTTGCTTCATAGCAGTTCAATTTAAATTCCGATTAAAAATATAAAATCATTCCCCAATTAAGAAAGATTTAATTAAAAATCGTTGATCAAAATCTTTGCCAAAAACAAAAAGTATAAATTACATAGCTAAGAAAATATCGAATTTAATTAATTTCCTTAAATTTAACCTTCCCTTTAATTTGAATATAAAACGCGATGAGAATTAATTCGAGTCATTTAAAGCTACTGATCCCATTTGCTTCGATAATTTTTATTGTTTCGTGCCAAAACAACCAGACCAAAACAAATCTTTTAACTAAAAACTGGAAATTTAAAAATAGTGTATCTAATCATTGGTATCAGGCAATTATTCCAGGAAGTATTCATACTGATCTTTATACCAACAACCTTATTCCCGATCCATTTACAGGCAATAACGAAAAATCGTTACAATGGATTGATACCTGCGACTGGGTTTATCAAACTTCATTTAACAAACCCCAAGGTCTAAAAAAAGGAGATCATTTTGAATTAATTTTTGAGGGGCTGGATACCTATGCAGATATTTATTTAAATGATTCGCTACTTTTTTCGGCAAACAACATGTTTATTCCATGGATAAGAAAAATTGAGTTTGAAAAACTAAAAGAAGAAAACAAGCTGACACTGGTTTTTAAATCAACTTTAAAAGAAGAGCAGAAGAAATGTAGAACAATGCCTTATGAACTGCCGGGTGGTTCGCGCGTATTTACAAGAAAAGCAGCTTATCAGTATGGATGGGATTGGGCTCCAACATATATTTCGGGTGGAATATGGCAAAATGTAAAGCTACATTATTGGAACTCCGCTACTATAAGGACTATCGAAACAAAAATAGAAACATTAGATTCCGAAAAAGCATTGATATCACTCAAAGTCGAAATCGAATCGGATATAGATTTTAATGCAGCAATTAAACTTGAATGTCAAAATCAAAAATTTAAAAAATCATTCAATAATATTTCTATTATAAAAGGAACACAATCCTATAAACTTCAGTTTGAAATAGAAAAACCAAAATTATGGTGGGTTCATAATCTGGGAGAGCCTTTTCTCTATAGCATTGGTATTTCACTGCAAAGTTTGAATAAACAAATTGATAAAAAGGATTTTCGGTTTGGGATCCGAACTATTGAATTAGTAAGGCAAAAAGACGATTCGGGTGAGACATTTTACGTTGAACTTAATGGTGTTCCCGTATTTATGAAAGGAGCCAATTATGTGCCACAAAGTTCATTTCCGGGTGCAGTTAAAGATTCGGATTATAGGAGAATTATTTCAGATGCTAAAGCATCAAATATGAATATGTTACGTGTTTGGGGAGGAGGGATTTATGAAAAAGACATCTTTTATAACTTATGTGATAGCTTAGGAATAATGGTTTGGCAGGATTTTATGTTTGCCAATGCTATGTATCCAGGCGATTCGTCTTTTATTGAGAATGTAAAAAGTGAAGCCAATTATCAGGTAAAACGCCTGAGCAGTCATCCTTCATTAGCGGTTTGGTGTGGCAATAACGAAACAGACGAAGCATGGCATAATTGGGGCTGGTCGGGCAATTACTCAAAGAAGGATTCAACAATAATTTGGAACGATTATGAACAACTTTTTCATTCAATTTTACCGGAAATAGTTCAATCTATAAGTCCGGAAATTTCGTACACCTCCTCCTCTCCTATTTTCGGAAGAGGAAATCCGCGAAGCAGTTGCGAAGGAGATAATCATTATTGGTACGTTTGGCACGATGGCTATGATTTCGATTTGTACAATAAAGTTACAGGACGCTTTATGAGTGAGTTCGGATTTCAGTCTTTTCCCTCAATAAAGACCATCGAACAGTTTGACACATTAGCAAGAAAAACAATTGATTCGGAAATAATGTTTGCTCATCAGAAGCATCCAAAAGGAAATTCAATTATAAAACAATACATGGCTAATTACTATCCTGTTCCTGAAGATTTTGAAGAATTTATTTACATAAGTCAGTTATTGCAGGCCGAAGGAATACGAACAGGAATCCTCGCCCAACGCAGATCAAAACCGTTTTGTATGGGCAGTTTATACTGGCAGTTGAACGATTGCTGGCCAGCGATTTCATGGTCAGGAATTGACTACTCTGGACAATGGAAAGCATTGCATTATTTTGCATCCGAAGATTTTAAGAACATACTTATTTCTCCAATTATAAAAGACGATACTCTCGTGGTTTATGTTGTTTCGGATAGCCTAAGCAGCATTAAAGCAGAATTACATTTAAAACTAATGGATTTTAAAGGAATTATAACAGAAAACTGGAATCTGAATTTTACAATGAATAGCAGTTCGAGTCAGATGGTTTTTAAAACTGCTGTAGCTGAGATCTTAAAAGACTACTCAAAGAGTAATCATTTACTTTATTTGAAATTAATATGTGATGGAAAGATTCTTGCAACACGAACTTTTTATTTTGTAAGACCCAAAGATTTGAATCTGGAAAAACCTGATTTCGATTATCAAGTAAACAATATTAATAAGGGTTACGAGATAATAATAACATCTAAAGATCTAGTAAAAAATTGTTATCTTGAGTTGCCAATTGAGGGATTCTTTACTGATAATTATTTTGATGTAATTCCGGGTATTGAGAAAAGAGTTGAATTTATTAGTAATTGCACAAAAGAGGATATTGGGGAAAAGATAAAATTTACTAGTTTAAATACTATTGAAGTAGGAAAAAAAGAGTAATTTTTTTTCCACTAACCTGCCTGCCGGCAGGCAGGGACACAGAGAGCACTAAGAATACACTAAGACTTATCAATATGAAGAACTACCGTTTTCTTGCATTTCTATTCATTATTAGCATTTATTCATGTCAGGTGAATAATCCGGCCGATTATGTTGATCCATTTATTGGTACTGGTGGTCATGGGCACACATATCCTGGTGCGACAATGCCATTTGGAATGGTACAATTAAGTCCGGATACACGACTCGAAGGTTGGGATGGATGTTCAGGTTATCATTACACCGATTCGATTATTTATGGATTTTCGCATACACATTTGAGCGGCACAGGGGTTCCTGATTATTGTGATATTTTATTTATGCCAACAACCGATAAGTATTATCTTAAAAATGGATATAACGAAGCTATTGAGAATGGCTATGGATCTAGATTTAATAAGAAAACAGAATTTGCAAAACCCGGCTTTTATTCTGTTAAACTTGATGATTATGGTATTTTTGTAGAGTTAACAGCAAGTCCACGAGTTGGTTTTCATAAGTATTTATTCCCGAACAATAAAAATGCATTTGTAACTATTGATCTTACTCACAGAGATGAGGTTCTGGAATCATCATTAAAACAAATAAATGAGTTTGAGATTGAAGGCATGCGTCGTTCGCGTGAATGGTCAAAAGACCAATATATTTTCTTTGTTGCCCGTTTTAACGAACCAATAAAAAACCTGAACCTTGCTGTAAACGATACTATAAAACAAGAACTAAAGGAAGCTCAAGGTAAAAATATAAAAGCAGGCCTTGATTTTGGCAAAATCAGCAAAGATGAACTTTTGGTTAAAGTTGCTATATCGGCTGTAAGCTGCGAAGGTGCGAGAAAAAATCTGGAATCAGAAATACCACACTGGAATTTTACTGACATAAAAGAGAAAGCAAACGAAGCCTGGAATAAAGAATTAAATAAGATCGATATTACATCAGACAAATCGACAAAAGTAATTTTCTATACTGCCTTGTATCATAACATGGTTGTACCGAATCTTTTTATGGACGTGGATAGCCAATACCGTGGAACAGATTTACACGTGCATAAAGCAGAAGGCTTTACAAATTACACTGTTTTTTCATTATGGGATACTTATAGAGCCACACATCCCTTGTATACAATTATTGATCAGAAAAGAACCAACGATTTTATAAAAACCTTTATTAATCAGTACAAAAATGGTGGCCGATTGCCCATGTGGGAACTTGCAGGTTATTACACCGGATGCATGATTGGTTATCATGCAGTACCTGTGATTGCTGATGCTTACTTAAAAGGTATTCGCGACTATGATATTGATCTCGCCTTTGAATCGATGGTACATAGTGCTATGCTCGACCGTTTAGGATTAGAAAGTTATAAAAAATATGGATATATTCCGGCCGATAAAGAATCGGAGTCGGTTTCTAAAACCCTCGAATATGCTTACGACGATTGGTGTATTGCACAAATGGCAAATGAGTTACGCAAAACAGATGATTATAACTATTTTACAAAACGGGCACAATCGTTTAAGAATTTGTATGACCCATCAACCGGATTTATGCGCGCTAAAATGTTTGGTGCATGGAAGCATCCGTTTGATCCGGCCGAAGTGGACTTTAATTATACCGAAGCTAATGCATGGCAATATTCGTTTTATGTTCCTCAAGATGTTTCCGGACTAATTAATTTGATGGGAGGAAAAGAAAAATTCTCATTAAAACTCGACCAATTATTCACAATCGGGAACGAAACTACAGGTCGACATCAGGTTGACATTACAGGTTTGATAGGACAATATGCGCATGGCAACGAGCCAAGCCATCACATGTCGTATTTGTATAACTTTGTAAATCAACCATGGAAAACACAAGAAATGGTTCGCAGAATTATGAAAGAAATGTATTCCACAAATCCTGACGGCCTTATTGGCAACGAAGATTGTGGCCAGATGTCGGCATGGTATGTTTTGAGCGCTATGGGATTTTACTCTGTTACCCCTGCTTCGAATATTTACATTATTGGCAGCCCTGCTTTGAAAGAAGCAAGAATAAATCTTGAATCTGGAAAAACTTTTACAATTAAAGCAAAAAACCTTTCCAATAAAAACATTTATATTCAATCGGCTACTTTAAATGGAGAGGCTTACACAAAATCTTACATAAATCATGAAACTATAATGAATGGTGGAGAAATAGTTTTTGTGCTTGGAGAAAAATCAAACAAAGAATGGGGATCGGGCGATAATGATATTCCTGTTTCTTCAATTACTGGAAATTTGATTATGCCAGTTCCATATAGTAATGCAACATCACGAAGCTTTGTAAAAAGTAAAACCATCGAGCTATATTCAAATGGTTCCAATGCCAAGATTTATTATACCATAAATGGTGAAAATCCAACATTACAATCAGCTCTTTATACTAGTCCAATAAAAGTAGATAAAAATACAAGCATTAAATATTTCGCCAAGGTAGATGGACAGACAGAAAGCAATACAGTAGAATTGAATCTAATAAAATTCCCCGAAGGTAGAACCATTACTATTAAAAACAAGCCACATTCCCAATACACCGGTGGTTCTGATTCTGCATTAATTGATGGCATTTGTGGAGATATTGACTTTCGTTTGGGCTCATGGCATGGATATAATGGAGTAGACATGGATGCAGTAATTGATTTAGGAAAACTAACTCAGGTTTCGTATTTATCAGTTAACTTTTTACAAGATGTAAATTCGTGGATATTTATGCCTGCATATGTTGAGTACTATTCATCAAATGATGGAGAAAATTTTACACCAATTGGAAAAGTTGACAATACAATAGCAGAAGACAATTGGGACGTTACTATTAAGGACTTTACATTAAAAATAAAACCCATAAAAACCAGGTATATTAAAGTATTAGGTAAAAGTAATGTAATGTGTCCCGAATGGCATAAAGGACGTGGCAATATGTTATTTATATTTACAGATGAAATAACCATTAAATAAATTTTTGAATCCATTCCTATAGTTAAATTAATAACCTGAACACATTGATAAAAAGAAAGATTAATTGGGGAATAATCGGATTAGGTAAAATGGCAAATAAATTTGCTCACGATTTGTTACTTTCTGAAAGAGCAGTATTACATAGCGTAGCTTCACGAGATATTGAGAAAGCGAAAAGTTTTAGTTTAAAATTCAATTCAATAAATTATTATGATTCTTACGATGAATTAGCAAATAACCCTGAAATTGACATTGTTTATATTGCCACTCCCCACTCCTTTCATTTTGAAAATACGATGATGTGTCTAAAAAAAGGCAAGTCGGTTTTATGCGAAAAACCTCTTGGAGTTAACTCCAAAGAGGTTGAAATTATGCAAAAGGAAGCTAAGTCAAGAAATTTATTTCTTATGGAAGGTATTTGGACACGATTTATTCCGGCAACAGAAAAGCTTATAGAACTTCTTAACGAAAAAGTAATAGGAAATGTACTATTTATAAGGGCTGATTTTGGATTCAAGGCCGATTTCAATACTGATGGAAGAATATTTAATAAGAAGCTTGCTGGCGGTTCTTTATTAGATATTGGAATTTATCCAATTTATTTAAGCCTGCTTATATTAGGATTTCCCACTGAAATTAAAGCAATGGCTCGTATGACTGAATCAGATGTAGATAGTTACTGTTCTATGCTATTTAATTATAAGAATTCGGCCAAGGCAATTCTTGAATCAACTTTTGAAGCCAATTCGCCAATTGAAGCATACATTTACGGAGAGAAGGGTCATATAAAGCTTCATAGTAGATTTCATCATACCGAAAAACTATCAATTTATCTGAATGGGGAACTAAATAAAACATTTATTATTAAATATAAAGGAGAAGGATATTTACATGAAATTGAGGAAGTAAATGATTGTTTACTAACCAATAAAACTGAAAGTATAAAGCTTCAGCATACCACAAGCTTAGAATTAATCAAAATAATAGATCAAGTAAAAACTAAAATAGGATTAAGCTATACCAATTCAAATTAGAGAATTAAATGATATTCTTAAAAAAATACAAAACTTATTAAACCTTTGTTTTAATAAAAGATTGATATAACAACCAAGAGAAATAGTAGATTTTTCATTTTTATCAATTATACAGGGCAACTTAATTTTCTAATAGTCAACACCATTTCTTATTAAAAGCACATCCTGTTTTTGGTTTTGCATATTCATCATTAACAATGAAAATTTGAGTTTAATTTAAAATCAATGAATACAATTGATGTAATCATGATGTAGTTATGATGTAATGATATTTAAGCAAAATGATATAAATAATTTACATTCGCATAATCAACAATGATTAGATAATAGAAAAAAGATTAAGAATGAAATTTGCACTTACAGTATTTTTGGGGCTGGCAATTAGCCTTAAACTAATGTCTCAAGGCTTAAGTATTGACGAAAAAGTTGATAGCTTGCTAAATTTAATGACATTAGAAGAAAAGATCGGCCAAATGACTCAGGTAGAAAGAGGTGCATTAGAAAACGTCAATGATATTGCAACATACAGTATAGGTTCTCTTTTAAGTGGAGGTGGATCAGCGCCAACATCAAATACGCTAACAGGTTGGGCTAATATGTATAATAGCTTTCAAAGCATAGCATTACAAAGTAATTTGGGTATTCCAATAATTTATGGGATAGATGCAGTACATGGTCACAATAATGCATATGGAGCCGTTATTTTCCCTCATAATATTGGAATAGGATGTACCTGGAATCCTGAATTAGTAAGGGCTGCAAATCAAGTTGTTGCAAAGGAAGTTGCAGCCACTGGTATTGACTGGACATTTGCACCATGCATTGCTGTTCCCAAAAATGAAAGATGGGGACGAACATATGAAGGTTTTGGTGAAACAGCTGAAATACAGAAAATAATGGCTAAAGAATCAGTTATTGGCTTGCAAGGTAATGATCTGGGAGCGATTGAAACGATACTTGCATGTGCCAAGCATTTTGTAGGCGATGGTGGAACCACCGATGGAGTTGATCAAGGTAATACTGTTCTATCAGAAGAAAATCTTCGACTACAGCATATGGCTGGGTATATAGATGCAATCCAAGCAGGAGTAGGTTCGATAATGGTATCTTATAATAGCTGGAATGGAGTGAAATTGCATGGAAATAGCTACCTGTTAACCAATGTATTGAAAAACGAATTGGGTTTTAAAGGTTTTTTAGTTTCTGATTGGAAAGGTGTTGATCAAATAAATGAAGATTACAGGGAAGCAATCAAAAGAGCAATCAATGCCGGTATTGATATGGTAATGGTACCTGACAGATATCTTTTATTTATTGGCCATCTAAAAAGTCTGGTTGAAAACAATGAAGTTCCTGAAGAACGTATAAATGATGCTGTAAGAAGAATATTAAAGCAGAAACTTTTATTAAATCTGTTCGATGAGCCATACACAAATACTTCTTTGGCAGCGACCTTCGGCTCACAAGAACATAGAACCATTGCAAAACAGACTGTTAGAGAATCAATGGTTGTTCTTAATGCTAAAAATAATGTTCTTCCACTCAAAAAGAATAACCAAAAGATTTTAGTTGCAGGATCGCTTGCATCAGATCTGGGTGCACAATGCGGTGGATGGTCTATTACATGGCAAGGTTCAAATGGAGATATAACGTTAGGAATCAATATATTGAAAGGCATTCAAAACCTTACGGAAACAAGTGAAATTATTTATTCCGAAACCGGGGATTTTACCGAATCCATTGATATAGCTGTTGTAGTTGTTGGTGAAAAATCGCCTTATGCAGAAGGTGCTGGTGATAGAACATCATTGAATCTTGATCAATCTGATGTAAATCTGATTAAAAAAATTAAGGAAAAGGGAATTCCAACTATTGCTTTATTGATTTCTGGCCGACCTATGATTATAGGCGAAATTATGCCATATACCGATGCAATAATTGCCGCCTGGCTTCCGGGAACAGAAGGTGATGGAATTGCTGAAATACTTTTTGGAGATTACAGCCCATCAGGCAAATTGACGCATTCGTGGCCCAAAAATATGAGTCAAATACCAATTAATATTGACGATAACAATTACGATCCTTTATTTGAATATAAGCATGGATTACACTATTTTCCAAATACTGATTCAAGCACAAACTTATTACCCTATTCAGCAGTTACAAACAACGATGGAAACATAATAATTCTCGCACTTTCAGACAGCATTACCTCTTTTAATTTTCAATATGACGATATTAAAATATCGATTAATGGAACAATTGTATCTTTTATAGTTAAAAGTGTTGCTATTTCCGATTATGATAAAAGTATTCTCGAAATTGAATTAAATCAAACAATAGAAACGACCGATAATGTTTCATTATCATATACCGGCGATAGTATTTATTCTTCTAATTTAGAACTTTTAACTTTTGATAATTTTTATGTGCATAATGCAGTTGGAAGCAGTGCTGGTAGAATTGAGATACCAGGCAAGGTTGAAGCTGAAGATTATTTCGAAATGTTTGGGATTCAAACTGAGCAATGCAGTGATGTAGGAAATGGTTTAAATATTGGTTATATTGATTCTGGAGATTGGATGAAATATTATATAGATGCAACTCAATCTGGCATATATAGAATCACAACTAGAATTTCAGGATATAATACTGGTATCTTAAAAATAACTTTTAATGATACTATCGAAACAGTGGTTAGCTATTCATCTACAAATGGGTGGCAAAACTGGAATGACTTTACATCATCGATATATCTGAAAGAAGGCAGCTATATTATGAAAGTTCTTGCTCAATCAAATGGATTAAATATAAATTATTTTGATTTTGGAATAAATACTTTAATAAATTATCTAGTTGCATCGATACATCAGATAGATGTTTATCCAAATCCGTTAAGCTCTGATTTAAGTATTGAGTTCTCTAATTTGTATAGTAGAAATGTGTGTATCAAACTCATTGATTTATCTGGAACTTATATTAAACTACTTTACAATGGAAGAATAGAAAAAGGAATGAATAACTTCAGATTTAATATAGATTCAAATCTTCCGGCTGGATTCTATTTTGTTGAGATTAAAGATGAATCGAAAAGGTATTTTAAAAAAATTGTAAAAGAATAGTTCACAAGCAATCCCTTTTTGCTATAAAAGAGTATTTAAGTCTTAAATATCTATAACCAATTTATTCTTCTTTTAGTCTACTAAAAGTTATAAGCCAAAAAAAAATCTATTTTTTAATAGTAAAAAAGTGTGTTTACAAATAATTAAACCATTCATAATATTTAGTAAAGTATTATTTTAAATCAATAAAAATATATAGAGTATATTTATACATTAAATTTTAATTAATAAATCACTATTTTTGAGTTAGACTTTAAAAAATATTCAATTGATAAAATTTGCTAGATATACTATTTTATTAATTCTTTTCAGTTTTATCATCCTAAATGGTAATTCTCAGATAAAAAGCATTGGAATACCCAATATTACAAACTTCTCAAGACAAGATTATAATGCCAGCACACAAAATTGGGCAGCACTTCAAGACAAAAGAGGGATACTATATTTTGGAAATAACGAAGGATTACTTGAATTTGACGGTGTTCATTGGAGATTAATACAAATGCCAAATACCTCAGCAGTGCGTTCCATTTGCACAGATAAATCAGGTACAATATATGTCGGAGCTTTTGGAGAATTTGGATATTTAAAAACTGGAGAAAACGGCAAATTAAAATATATTTCTTTTGTTGAATTAGTGCCAGATTATCTTAGAAACTTCGGTGATATTTGGAAGATATATGAAACTGAGAATGGCATAATTTTTCAATCCTTTTCAGAAATTTTTCTTTATAAAAATAATACCCTTAAAGTAATCGCACAAAAAAGATTCTTCCATTTTAGTTTTCTTGTTAATGGTGAACTTTATATTACAGAAAAAAATAAAGGTTTATTAAAGCTTAAAGACGAAAAACTAATACCCATAAAAGGTGGTAAAATTTTCGATAACAATATTTGGACAATGCTCCCTTTCAAAGACAACAGAATATTGATTGGAACAACTAAAAATGGACTTTACGTACTTGAAAATGACTCGGTAAATGTATGGAATGTACCTTCAAACCCGTTCTTGAAACAAAATCATATTTATTGTGCCACAAAAGTAAAAGACTATTTTGCTATTGGTACAATTCTTAATGGTCTTGTTATAATTGATGAAAAAGGCATACCAAAGCAGCATGTTAATAGAGATAAGGGATTACAAAACAATACAGTACTCAGTATTTATGCCGATAATTCTGATAATTTATGGTTGGGCCTTGATAATGGTATAGATTATGTGTTGACCAATAGTCCTTTTACAAATATCGTGAACGAAAGCAAGATTGGGGCTGGATATGTATCATATATCTTCAAGAACAAATTATATTTAGGTACGAACCAAGGGTTATTTTACAAAGAATGGAGTGAACCAGAAAATCCATTAAAAAACAATCTTGACTTTAAGATGATTGAAAATACCCAAGGACAAGTATGGAGCATATATGAATTTAACAATAAACTTTATTGTGGACATAATAATGGCACATATGTTATTGATAATGAAGAAGCCAAGCTTATTTCTGAGAACATGGGTGGATGGCTACTTCTTAATGTGCCTGACAAAGAAAACACAATGCTTCAAGGAACTTATGCAGGAATATTAAAATACGAAACCACAAATAATATTTCATGGAAAATAACTAAAATAGGTGATTTTAATGAATCTTGCCGAATGATTGAGCCTTATTTGGGAAAAGACAATTATACGCTGTGGATAAGCCATGTATATAAAGGAATTTATAGAATAGACCTAAACAAGAATTTGGATAAAATTAACCAACTTCACTTCTATGATTCCTTAAATGGATTAACCACAAACTTTGGTAACAATGTTTTACGATTTAACGATGAAATAATTTTTACAAATAAAACAGGCATTTATAACTACAATGAAGATCAGCAAAGATTTGAGTTAAATAATGAACTTATGCGATTATTTGGTGAAAATGGTAGTGTAAGGAAGATATTTAAAGATAATTATAGTCATTGGTGGTTTATTCAAGGCAATAAAATGGGAATGATAAAGAAGCTAAGCGATGGCAGTTATAAAGTTGATCGCGAGATATTTAATTCTTTTTCAGGCAACTTTGTTAGAGATTTCGAACATTTATATCCATATAATGATGAAAGTGTTATAATCGCAACTGAAAATGGTTTTGCACATTTTAGTAAGAATTTTATTAAAGAAACAGATATTCCATTTAATACATTAATAAGATCTATTAAAACAACGAACGATAGCATTATCTTTGATGGAGCATTCGCAGATAGCAGCGGGAATATTATAAATACACAGTTAAATAATCAAATCCAATATCTACCATTTAGATATAACAACATTAAAATTGAGTATTCCTCAACTTACTATGAAAACATTAAAGATATTGTTTATAAGTATTATTTAGAAGGATTTGATCATGAATGGTCGGAGTGGACCAAAAGAACAGTCAAGGAGTATACAAATCTAAAGGAAGGAAACTATGTGTTTAAGGTTAAAGCAAAAAATGTTTTTAACATTGAATCTGAGGTGTCATCTTACAAATTTGTAATTCACCCGCCTTGGTATAGATCATTAGTTGCTTATATTGCCTATGTTTCTTTGATTATTTTAGTAACATGGATTACTATAATAACCATTAGAAAAAGAATAGAAATTGAAAAAAGACGTTTAAAATTAAAACAGAAAAAAGAATTACATCAACAAAAGATTAATCACAAAAATGAAGTTTTATCGGCTCAACAGGAAATTGTAAAGTTGAGAAATGAGAAATTGAGAATCGAAAATGAAAAAAACAAGGCAGAAGTCGAGTTAAAAACGAAGGAGCTTGCAAGCTATGCAATGCAAATTACTCAAAAAAATGAAACATTGTATAGTATGAAAGAACAGCTAGTTTATATCTCTAAAAAGATTAATCCTGATGCACAAAAGTATTTACAAAAATTAATTAAAAGCATAGAAGAAAAAACCAATAAAATGGAAGACTGGGAAAAGTTTGAAGGCTACTTTGACCATGTTTATGAAAATTTTACAAAACGAATACGAGAAAAATATCCAAATTTAACTCCAAACGACATTAAACTCTGCGCATATTTACGAATGAATATGACCACAAAAGAAATTGCGCCTCTACTTAATATCTCAGTAAGAGGAGTTGAGATAAGCAGATACAGATTAAGAAAAAAACTCAACCTGCCACAAAATGAGAATCTTATAGATTTCTTAATGAATTTATAATTACTTAGTAAGCTTTTTGAAGGAAAAATTGTTTTACTCATATTAGATAATATCTATTTTATTTCTTGATGTAGTATATTGCATACTAAAATTAGTTACACAAAGCACACATAATCAAAACGTAAAACAAATTATGATGTAGTTGTGATGTATATATGATGTACTTAAGAAGTAATTATATTGTTGTCATTAAATCCCTTTATTCTTATTATTGTCTTAGATATTATTTCTCATAGATTCAACAAAAGCTAATTTATGCTATGCGAAATATTAACAATAAAAGAATTTTTTGATATTTTTTAAAAGTAGTTAAAAAAAATTCTGCCTTTTTTTGAGTTGTAATTAAAAAATAAATTTTTAGAATCTAACCTTAATAAAAAAGCAACATGAAAACTAAAAAATTTAGAATTTTAGCACAAACATTTTTTTGGGGAGCTATGATCTCCTTGTTAACATTTACTGCATGTGACGATGACGAGGATGCGGTAAAAGACCCTGTAGCCAGCTTCCAGTATGAAGTTAGCGCGAGCAATCCGTTTGAGGTAACTTTTACAAATTTCTCGAAAGATGCAACTTCTTATGCTTGGGACTTTGGTGATGATGGTACATCAACTGAAGAAAGCCCTACCCACGTTTTTGCTGCGGAAGGTACTTATACCGTAACACTTACTGCTACGAACGCTAAGGGAGTAACAGATGATATTTCTAAGGATATCACAATTATAGCAGATGCACAAGTGCTATTAACTGGTGGATCGTCCAAAAAATGGATGCTAGCTCGTAAAGGTTTAGTTATGGGATTAGGTCCAAATGCAAATGCATATTGGGAATATTGGACTTTAGAAAATAATGGTAAGCGTCCTTGCGTTTTTGGTCAATCCTGGACATTCAACGCTGATGGCACTATGGATTTTGACGATGGTGGTTTCATGTGGGGAGATAACATTGTATTTGTTAGCGCAGATAATGCTCAATATGAAGTTTGTATTCCAGCAGCAGAATTTACTGTTAATAATAATGGTGATGATATAACTGCATGGAAAACTGGGTCACATGAATTTACTTATGATCCTTCTGCTGGTTCATTAACTTTAACCGGAACAGGTGCATGGATGGGGTTAATATCAAGAACTGCTGATGGTGATGTTATTGTTCCTCAGTCATCTGTGGAATACGATATAATTATAGGAGAAGGAGAAGTATACGATTCGATGATGGTTTCATTAACCTTAACTGATTTATATTGGCAATTCAAATATGTAAGCTATCACGATTGGGCTAACCAACCAGATGTAGTTACAGAAGAACCTACTTTTGGTGAAGACCTTGCCGATATTACTCCATCAGTAATTAAAGCAACTTTTGCTTCTAAAGATGCAGCAGACCTGGTGACCATTGATACAATTACTTCCGGATCAACACTGGTATATGGTGTTGACGATCCTACGAATGCAGCTGCTGCTAAAGTGGGTCAGTTTAACAGAGTTGCTGGAACTAGTTATCAAGAACTTCAGTTCCAGACAAGCCCAGATCCTAAAGATATTCAGTTTACTAATTTTACTACAGTTAAAATTGATATTTATGTTCCGGCATCAACTGTATTTGCAGATGGTGGACTAGTAAGACAGTTTGTATTTGGCTTTGCAGATAAGAGCCAAACGCAGGAATGGTGGAATAACACTGAACAGTATCTGATTGAAGGGACTGCTTTTGTTGTAGATGCTTGGACCACTTATACCTTTGATTTGTCTACTACAGATGTGTTAACCAGAACAGATTTAGATATGTTATATCTTGGTATCGGTGGTGGAGGACACGGTACTGGAGGCACATTCTATGTTCGTAACCTTATTTTCGAATAAGAATATTTTTCAAAAAGATGTGGCCGGTTTATCCGGCCACTTTTTTTATATATACCATAGAGTAATGGATTATATGTTTTTAGAACATAGCGTTTTTATTCATTCTTCATCATTTTTTCAATAATTTGATTGAGAAAATAAATTCTAACTATACTATTCCTTTTTTACTTTACTTTGTTCTTTGCATCTGCCCTGTGGGGCTAATTTGCTATTGTGATGTGATTTGCTAGCTATTAATTAAACAAGTTGGACGTGTTGCAGGGTTTTTGTTGATCATATCGTTCTGTCTTTCTTTGCAGATATTCCCAAAATCAATTTGTATAAGGCCCCCTATTTGTGCATAAATTCTAACAAATAGAAATCTAATTAAAAGGATTATCTAACAAATACTGCAGATTATTAATATTATGTAAATTGATTCCTTATTGTAATAAAGAAGGATAGATTTGTTTTCTTAGCTGGTTTACATTTTGTGTTGGTTAATACTAAACGAATAACAGCTTATCTTAAAAGGATCGGACTGGTTATTTTTTAATTTTATTTTATTATTTAGGACACGTCTAAGATTTATGATAAACCTCTAGGAAGGTTGCAATAGGCTTATGTTTTTTTGTATCTTAAAAGCAAATAGAAATCATTTGATGTAGTAGTATATATAATTTCTAAAAACCCTTAAGATGCTATATATTAAATACTATGAAAATTTCTGATGTACTCGTGATGTATGTGTGATGTATTTATGAAGTATTATTTAGATTGACTATATTCTTTTATATGCTTTATCTTGCTTAAAATTTAAATAACTAAAATATAAAATCAACAAATAAAAAAATGAAGAAAATTTTACTAATTTCAATCTTCTTAATTGTTTCACTTCAATTTTTTGCTCAACAGGTAACTGTTGAAGGTGTGATTAGTTTTGCTGATGATGGGCAAACCTTACCGGGTGTAACAATTTTAGAGAAAGGTACTAATAATGGTACGATAACTAACATAGATGGATATTATAAAATAACAGTTTCTTCAGAAGCTGTTTTACAGTATTCGTATGTTGGTATGGAATCTCAGGAAATATTAATCGCTGGGCGGTCAAGGATCGATGTTGTATTAAAAGCATCGGCACTGGATCTTGAAGAAGTTGTAGTTATAGGTTATGGTGTACAGAAAAAAAGTTTAGTTACTGGCGCCATATCAAAGGTTAACGCAGAGGATCTTGCACAAAATCAGGTGCGACTAGAACAGGCTTTGCAAGGAAAAACAGCCGGTGTTAATATCATACAAGAATCTGGATCACCTGGTGGTGGTTTAACTATAAGAATAAGGGGCACTAGTACAAATAAGAATTCGAATCCGTTATTTGTAGTTGACGGAATGAGAACAGGGGGAATTGAATACTTAAATCCTAACGATATAGCTTCCATTGAAATATTGAAGGATGCGGCTTCTGCTGCTATTTATGGTGCTGAAGCTGCTAATGGCGTTGTTTTAGTAACCACAAAATCTGGTAAAAAAGATAAATCAGACATTTCATATAATAGTTATTATGGAATACAAGAGGCACGAAATATAACTGAAGTATTAAATGCTCAGCAATATGCTACTTATTTTAGAGATGGTCTTGAACACGAATTAAGAAGTAAATATCCGAATAGAACTGACGAACAAATTATTACAGCAATTGATGAGGCTTATCCATTTAATCCGGATACGCTTGGGACAGGAACAGATTGGATGAACGAGATTTTTGAAACGGCTCCTATTCAAGAGCACAACATTTCTATAACAGGGGGAAATGACAAAACTACCGTTTTCTTTTCAGGTTCTTTTTTAACACAAGATGGAATAGTTGGTGGTTCAAAAGCTAATTTTGAAAGATATACAGCTAGATTAAATGCTGATCATCAGGCAAAAGACTGGTTATCTATTGGAGGAAAATTGTCTTATACACATTTTGAAAGAAAATCAATTGATGAAAACAATGAGTTTGGAGGAGTTATTTCCAATGCTATGAATATTGATCCTTTAACACCAGTATATTATAATGATACCAGTGAGTTTCCTGATATGTACAAAGATCAGATTTATGACAATTTTGATGATATTGATAATTCAGCGTTGAGTGCTGGTAAAAATGGATATTATGGTATGTCGGAATATGTACAAAATGAAATCCGTAACCCCAGGGCTCAAATCGATAATAATCATAACTTATATTATCAGGATAAAGTGTTGGGAGGTGTTAACCTAACGCTTACACCAATTGAAGGTTTAATTTTTAAAACAGCATATGATATTGATTTGGCTTATGGTAATAATAATTGGTGGACGCCCAGATATTATTATCATTCGGTAAACTATAATTTCTTAAGTACTGTAAATCAAGTCGTAGAACGCTGGTTTACCTGGCAATGGGAAAATACACTAAATTACTCAAAGCAATTAGGATTGCACGATTTTAATATTCTTGCAGGAAATACTTTAAGAGATTATAGTTATTACTCTTTTGGAGGATTAGGAGAAGGTTTGCAAGAAGAATCCTGGAATTTTGCTGTATTTGATGCGGTATTAAGCGATTCGACAAAATCAGCTGTTTCTGGTAGAAGAAATGAAGATAACAGGCTATTATCTTATTTCGGAAGGGTAAATTATAATTATGATAGTCGTTATATGATTGCGGTGACCTTACGTGCTGATGCTTCTTCAAAATTAAGTAGTGCTAACAGAACGCAATATTTCCCTTCTGTATCCTTAGGTTGGGTAGCAAGTAATGAACGTTTCTGGAATTTCGCACCTATTACTTTTGCAAAACTTCGTTTTAGTTGGGGGCAGAATGGATCAATACAATCATTGAGTAATTTTGAATATGTTTCGCTTATTGGCAGTGGAGCAGAGCCAAGTTATTACTTAAGTGGTGGTACAAGGCTTACTGGTGCGGAACCAACACAACTAAGTAATCCTGACTTGATTTGGGAGACATCTGAACAAACAAATGTTGGTATTGATCTAAGACTTTTGAATGACCGTTTAACTTTTACAGCAGATTACTACAAAAAGATAACAAAGGGTTTAATTACTAAAGCATCTATTCCTTTATATGTAGGTAATTATCTGCCCGATGCAAATGAAGGAGATGTGACCAATCAAGGTGTTGAACTAGAGTTGAGCTTTAAAGGCCAAAGGACAGATTTTAAATATAATATTGGAATAAATGCCGCATATAATAAGAATGAAGTAACATCACTTGAGGCTCCATTGTTAGGTGCTAATTTAGGTACCACAGGTGCCATTACAAGATCCGATGAAGGTTATCCGATTTGGTATTTCTATGGATATAAAGCAGATGGCATTTTTGATTCCTTTAATGATGTTAATTCATATATTAATGATGATGGTAATCCGATTCAACCAAAAGCAATTCCTGGAGATATTAGGTTTGTAGATATAGATGGAAATGGAAAAATTGATGAAAATGATAAAACAATGATCGGAAATCCACACCCAGATTGGACATTTGGTTTAAATTCCAATTTTAGTTATAAAGGATTTGATTTAACAATATTTTTAAGCGGCACATTAGGAAATGATGTTTATTTTGGAGCGTATAGAACAGATCTAAATGCCAATAATAAACCTCTCTATTTTTATGAAAATGCATGGACCCCTGATAATCAAACTGATGAATTTCCACGTTATACAGTAAATAGCAGTCAGAACTTCTCTCACAATAGTATGTTTGTCTATGATGGAAGCCATATTCGTTTACAGAATATTGAACTAGGTTATACACTAAGTAAAAGAGCTTTAGAGAGGATTCATATTAAAAAGTTAAGAATATATGTTTCTGGAAGAAATTTATTTGTAATAACTAATTATCCTGGTGTCGATCCAGAAGTAGGAAATTCAACAAATTGGGATAATAATAAAACGAGCATTGGTATAGATAGAGGATTGTATCCAAGACCTCGTATTATCTCAATTGGAATAAATCTGTCAATATAATTGTAAAACCAATAAAATTTATATAATGAAATCAATAAAATATATATTCGTTCTTCTAATGTTTTTTTCAACCAGTTGTTCAGACTGGTTAGAAATGGAACCTGTTGGAGAAAAATTCGAAAGCAATTTTTACCAAACTGAAGAAGATATTTTTCAAGGCTTGGTTGCTGCTTATTCTTTATTACAACCTAAATATTATAATAATTGGTCATCATATTACTTTTTATCAAATTTTCCATCAGATGATGCTGAAGTTGTTGGAGGTGGTTCAGGAGACAGACCTGAATACCATGCTGTCTCTAATTTTACCATGTTACCAACAAATACTGCAATACTTGAATTATGGAGAAGAGGATTTTTCGGTGTATATCGTGCCAATTTAGTTATCTTAAATGCAAATCCGGAGGCTTCAGATAAATCAAAAGAATACATAGCCGAAGCGAAGTTTTTAAGAGCTTATTATTACTTTGAATTAGTAAGATTTTTTGGCGATGTACCGCTTATTACAAAACAACTTGTGCCGGATGAATATGATCAACCTCGGGTGGCTGCATCTCTAGTTTATAATCAGATTATTAAGGATTTACAGGAAGCAATTCCTGACCTTGCAGTGTCTCCATCTGAAAATTACAGAGCAACAAAAGGTGCTGCGCAAGCATTACTTGGTAAGGCTTATCTGTATATGGCATCGCCATACTATCATCAAAAATATGGTTTCGAAAAAAGCAGAACCGAATATTATGAATTAGCTGTTGAGCAATTTATGGATATTTATGGACTTTATCAATTGGAACCCATTTATGATAATATTTGGAGATACGAATATGAACATGGAAGGGAATCCATTTTTGAAATTGAATATGGCAATATTGCCAGAGGAGGAGATTGGGGAAATGGTAGAGTTAATGGAGGAAACATTGATGTGCAAATGTCAGGGCCAAGAGGTATTTCAACCGACACCTTAAATGCAGGTTGGGGATTCGATATGGTCTCCACTGATCTTATTGCACTATATGATGCAGAAGGAGATGTCGTTAGAAAATATGGAACTGCATATGGAGAAGCATTCTTGCTTTCAATTGGCGCTACAAGCTGGGATAAAAATGAAGGATACACTGGTTGGTTTAGTAAAAAAAGAGCACCTTGGGCACATATAACTTTTAGTAGTAGTGCTGAATGGAATTATGAGACAAACGAAAGAGTGATTCGCTATGGTGATGTACTGCTAATGATGGCTGAAGCTGTTTTAGGAAGTGGAACAGGTAATCCTGATTTATATTTCAATGAAGTTCGACAAAGAGCTGGATTAACCCCAATATCTGGTGTTACTCTGGATGATATTAAAAAGGAAAGAAGATTAGAATTGGCAATGGAAGGATTCAGATATTTTGATTTGGTTCGTTGGGGAGATGCACCATCTGTTTTAGGAAGTAGTGGGTTCGTTGAGGGAATACACGAGGTTTTCCCTATTCCTCAAGATGAAATCATTAATTCAAATTATGCATTAAAACAAAATGATGGATATTAATTAATATCCATCATTTAATTGTTCATCAATCACTTTTTATAATAATCTAATTATATGATCCAGAGAAAGATCTTATTATTGGTTTCATTTCTTTTAAGTATTCAACTTGTTTCTAACCTGAACGCTCAGTCATGTTATGAGCTAGTATGGAATGATGAGTTCAATTACTCTGGATTACCTGACTCAACACTCTGGTCGTTCGAAGAGGGTGGCGGCGGTTGGGGTAATAATGAATTACAATATTATACTTCAAAGCGCATTGAAAATGCATATGTAGAAAACGGGTATTTGACCATTGAGGCAAGAAAAGAAAACTATGGTGGAAGAAATTATACCTCTGCCAGATTAATAACATATCCAAATGGGCATTCCTGGAAATATGGGAAGATAGAAGCGAGAATTAAATTACCTTATGGGCAAGGTATTTGGCCAGCATTTTGGATGCTTGGAAATGGTATTTTTGAAGGTACTTCCTGGCCTGGATGTGGTGAGATTGATATTATGGAAATGATTGGTGGAGGTGAAGGAAAAGATGATGTAATATATGGCACCATGCATTATGATGATAATGGCCATGCAGAATATGGTGATTCATATCAGTTACCGGACGGTATATTTGCAGATAATTTTCATGTTTTTACATTGGAGTGGACGCAAACGCAATTAAAATGGTATATGGATGGTATTAAATATCATGAAGCAAGTATAACACCTAGTTACCTTACAGAATTTCAGAAAGAGTTTTTTATACTTCTAAATATTGCGGTTGGGGGCAATTGGCCCGGTAGTCCAGATGCCAGCACCATTTTTCCTCAAAAAATGGTGATTGATTATGTTAGAGTGTATCAGCAAGGTGTTCAGCCTGAAATTACCGGTCCGATATTAGTAAATAAAGATCAGAAAGATATCGTTTTTAAAACTCTGGAGTCAGATGGTTTTATCTATAATTGGAATGTCCCTGATGATGCTATAATTCAAACCGGGCAGGGTACTAATGAAATAAATGTTACTTGGGGATGTGACACAGGTAATGTTACATGTGAAGTAATTGGTAATTGCAGCACCTATAATCTGACATTAGCTGTTAACACAGAAAAAATTGAGATATCAGGAAGAGAGCTTGTTGAGTCATTTTCTGTTAACACGAAATATAAAATACCAGAATTAAACTCAACAACTTATCAATGGTATGCTCCAGATGATGCAACATTTACTGGTGACACTGATACTAATATAGTATTTGTCAATTGGGGTAATACATCGGGTTATATTAAAGTGGATATAAACAATAACTGTGGAATTGAGCAAGATTCGATACTGGTGAATGTTATTAAACAACTACCCTACCCAGATCCAAACTCCAGACATATAATACCTGGAATTATTGAAGCAACCGACTATGATTCTGGAGGTGAAGGTATTTCTTATCATGATGTTGACATTGAAAATAATGGTACAGGACCTCGACAAGATGAAGCTGTTGATACTGAATATAACGATGGTGGATCAAGTATTGGGTGGATAGAACCTGGTGAATGGGTCGAATATAATGTTAATGTTGAAAGTACTGGTCTTTATGATATAGAATTACGTTTTGCATCGCTTAATGGTGGTGGGCAAATGGAAATCCACTTTAGCGATGAAGACAGAACAGGAGTAATTCCTGTCCAGGCAACAGGTTCATGGACGTCGTTTTATTCTGCTTTTTTGCGCAACATTTCACTTTACGATACCGATACGTTAATGAGACTTCGATTCAACATAGGTAAATTTAACATTAGCAGGCTTAAATTTACCAAGAATGTAACTTCTATTCCTGAAATCTCAAATGAAATTTCTGATTTAGAAATCTATCCTAACCCGGCGAATGATTTTCTGCAAATAAAAAACATTAAAGAGACCTATAACTATACAATAATTAATATAATGGGAGAAATTTCTCAAAAGGGTTTATTATTACCAGAAACAACCATAAGTATTAACACATTACATAAAGGAACTTATATCCTAAATCTTTATAACAATTATAACACATACACATTTAGATTTATAAAACTATAAATATCCTCTAATTAGATGAAAACTATAAAATTTCATATCATTCTATTATTGGGATTACTTTCAAATTCTTGTGAGACAACAATAAATAAATCATCAATGCAAGAAATAGATTTTAAAGTTGATTCACTATTAAATAAAATGACCCTGGATGAAAAGATTGGGCAAATGAATCAGCTTATGAATTTTGTTGATACCCTCCCTATCGATTCATATTTCTATAATCTGATTAAGGAAGGCAAGATTGGATCTGTTTTAAATTCGTTTTCGCCCGAGATTACCAGAGAAATGCAGCGAATTGCAGTTGAAGAAAGCCGACTGGGAATTCCATTACTAGTAGGACGAGATGTAATTCATGGTTATCGTACAATTTTTCCTGTGAATATTGGTTTGGCTGCCACGTTTAATCCTGAACTAATTCAGGAAACAGCCAGAATTGCTGCAATGGAAGCAAGGTCAGAAGGGATTAACTGGACATTTGCTCCCATGATGGATATTTCAAGAGATCCACGCTGGGGAAGAATGGCAGAAAGCTGTGGCGAAGATCCTTATTTAACTGAACAGATGGCTGTTGCAAACATTAAGGGATTTCAGGGTGATAATCTCTCAAGCAAAAATAGTATTGCAGCTACAGCAAAACATTACGTTGGCTATGGTGCAGCTATCGGAGGGCGTGATTACAATACCACTCTTATTCCTGAAACTGAACTCAGAAACGTTTATCTACGTCCCTTTAAAGCTGCAGTAGATGCAAATGTAGCCACTGTTATGTCGGGTTTTAACGAACTCAATGGTGTTCCAACAAGTGGAAATGAATATACAATAAATGAGATTCTAAAGGAGGAATGGAACTTTAATGGTTTCGTGGTGAGTGACTGGGCATCAATTAAAAACCTGGCCGTACATGGTTATGCAAAAGATACTACTGATGCAACAATAAAAGCTTTACAAGCAGGAGTCGATATGGATATGTGCAGCTACCACTATCTTAAAAATTTAAAAAACCTTGTGAATAATAGAATTATTAATGAGGAATTAATCGATAATGCCGTACGACGAATTCTCCAGACAAAATTTCAACTGGGCCTTTTTGAAAATCCATACGCAACTGAAGAAAACAAACTTTTATCGGAACAAGCATTGGATATTGCAAAAGATGCAGTAATTCAAAGTACTGTTTTACTTCAGAATAAAAATAAAACATTACCTCTGTCAAAAGACATTAAAAAAGTTGCAGTTATTGGGCCATTAGCCGATGCACCCTACGAACAATTGGGAACATGGGTATTCGATGGAAAAGAAGAAAACTCAATTACACCTTTGACTGCCCTAAAAGAATTTCTTGGCGAAAAAAGAATAAATTACGCTACAGGGTTAGAAATCAGCAGAACAAAAAACAAAGATGGATTTGCTGATGCGATAAAAGCTGCTAAAAATTCGGATGTTGTCCTTTTATTCATGGGCGATGAATCGATATTAACCGGCGAAGCTCATTGCAGGGCGGAACTTACTCTTCCTGGATATCAGAATGAGTTAATTCAGGAAATTAGCAAACTCGGAAAACCTACTGTTTTGGTTATAATGACAGGTGTAATCTTAATGGTTGAACCTTACCTCAACCAGGTAGACGCTTTATTATATGGCTGGCATCCGGGCACTATGGGTGGTGCTGGATATGTTGATTTATTATTTGGCATCGAATCTCCTTCCGGAAAATTGCCAATGACGTTTCCGCGCACCGAAGGGCAAATTCCAATCTATTATAATCATAATAATACAGGCCATCCTGCAACTGATGAATCCTGGGTAAGAATGTATGATATACC
The DNA here is from genome assembly GCA_001768565.1 of Bacteroidetes bacterium GWF2_33_16. Lineage (GTDB taxonomy): Bacteria > Bacteroidota > Bacteroidia > Bacteroidales > UBA12077 > UBA12077. The sequence goes on from MEOE01000015.1 coordinate 27,441, forward strand.
TGTTCAAGCCTGGCAAACTTCTTTAGGAAATACAAATCATTATCTGGATTATGGCTTCGAGCCTTTATTTGAATTTGGATTTGGATTGTCATATACAGAATTTAAATACACGGATATAAAACTTTCAAAGAAAGTTATGTCTATGAATGATTCTCTTGTAGTTACAGCACACATTAAAAATCTTGGAGGCTTTCTGGCAGAGGATGTAGCTCAACTTTACATACGTGATTTAGTAGGAAGCATTGTGAGGCCGGTTAAAGAACTTAAAAGATTTAAAAGAGTGAGACTAAATCCTGGGGAAGAAAAAGAAGTTGATTTTGTTTTATATCCAAAGGATTTTGAGTTCCATAATGGTAAAGAATGGGTAATTGAGCCGGGCGAATTCAATATTTGGGTTGGAAACAGTTCAAAAGCAACATTAATGGCAGAATTTGAATTAAAATAAAAACTTATATAGATGAATAAAGCATATGTAATTCGGGTAGCGTTTATTGTAGCACTTGGAGGTTTTTTAATGGGTTTTGATGCTTCAGTTATTTCAGGGGTAGTTAGATTTATTGAACCTTACTTTGAATTGACCAAAATAGAACTGGGGTGGGCTGTTGCATGCTTAACATTAACAGCAACTCTTACCATGTTCGTAGCTGGACCGATTAGTGATAGAATAGGTAGAAAAAAAATACTTACTTATGCTGCAATATTATATGCTATATCTGCAATTACATCTGCACTGGCAACAGAGTTTTGGTTTTTCATCATTGCCCGTATGATTGGCGGAATTGGAGTTGGAATATCCTTAATAATTGCACCAATGTATATTGCCGAGATTTCGCCTCCCAAGCTCAGAGGCAGACTGGTTTCGTTTAATCAGTTAAATATTGTAATTGGGATTTCCGTTGCTTTCTTTTCAAACTATGTAATTCTAAGGCTGACTAATTCAGAATCAACCTGGGTAAAAGCATTGCAAATAGATACTCAGGCATGGCGTTACATGCTTGGAGTGGAGTTTTTACCAGCATTATTTTATTTTATTTGCTTGTTTTTTGTACCCCGAAGCCCACGCTGGCTTGCTTTAAAAGGATTTGACGACAAGGCATTAGTAATAATGAAGAAGGCAAGTGGCGAAGAAATAGCTTTGCAGGAATTTAAAGCAATAAAAGAAAGTTTACAAAATGATTCCAAAAAAGAAAAGACGCACATAAAAGAGCTTTTCAAACCAGCAATGAAACTTGTTATGATAATTGGAATTGTCATTGCAATTACCCAACAAATAACAGGTATAAATGCGGTATTCTTTTATGCTCCGATGATTTTTGAACAATCTGGTGTAGGTGTTGATGCCTCATTCTCGCAAGCAATTCTTGTAGGATTAACTAATCTGGTATTTACAATTGTTGCAATATGGTTAATTGACAGAATAGGAAGAAAGCCATTACTTATGATTGGAATTTCAGGAGTAATTATTTCTATGTTCGTCATTGGAATGGCATTTAAAACAGCCTCATATAAACTTGATTCAGAAAAAATAAGCACCCTCAGCAAATCAATTCAAAATGAAAAAATTTATCAATTTGAAAACAAAAGCTTTAAAAGTGATATTGAATTTAGAAAAGAAATACGGAATGTATTTGGCAATGAACTAAACAAAGAACAGGAAACAATCCTGATTACCAATTCTATTAACATTAATTCAATGCTGGTTCTTATAGGTATTATTGGTTTTGTTGCCTCCTTTGCATGTTCGTTAGGTCCTGTAATGTGGGTTTTGTTTTCAGAGTTATTTCCCAATCGATTACGTGGTTTGGCCATTTCCTTCGCTGGTACCATCAACTCTGCTTTCAGCTTTGTTGTGCAGTTGGTCTTTCCCTGGGAGCTTGCTAATATTGGCAATTCAAACACTTTCTTTATCTATGGCGGCTTTGCTGTAATTGGGTTGATCTTATTGAAGAAATATTTACCTGAAACCAAGGGAAAATCTCTTGAAGAACTTGAAAAAATTTTAGTAAAAAGCTAATTAAAATGAATATGTTAAGATATCTACTCGTACTGATAACTTTTAGCATTCTGTCTTGCACAAATTCAGATGATCAAAAAAACAGTAGCTCAGAATTTAAGCCAATCAAAGTGGAATTAATTCAACAGGATGGAAATTACAAACTCCTACGTGATGGCCAGGCATATTTTATTAGAGGTGCAGGCACCGAAATTGAAAAAATTCCAATATTGGCAGAAAACGGGGCTAACTCATGCAGAGCTTGGAGTACTATAACCGATAAATATACCGCAGATAAGTTTCTTGATCTTGCTATGGAACATAATCTAACTGTTACACTAGGTTTGGATGTTAAAAAGGAAAGACAAGGTTTTGACTATTATGATACCATAGCTGTTCAAAAACAATTTGAATATCTAAAAGGTGAAGTATTGAAATACAAAGATCATCCGGCATTACTAATATGGGGAATCGGGAATGAATTAAATCTGAATTACAGCAATCCAAAAGTATGGGATGCAGTAAACGAAATTGCTAAAATGATTCATGAAGTTGATCCGAATCATCCTACAACTACAATGCTTGCTGGAATAAAAAAATATGATGTGGAAGAAATTGCAAAGCGATGCCCAGATTTGGATTTTTTGAGTATTCAAATGTATGGTGATTTGCCAAACCTTCAGGCAAGAATAAAAGAAAGCGGATACCAGGGTCCTTACATCGTAACTGAATGGGGTGCAACAGGACACTGGGAAACAGCAACCACATCATGGAATGCACCCATAGAACAAACAAGTAGCGAAAAAGCAAAATCATATATACACAGATATAACCTTGCCATTGAATCTGACACCAAACATTGCCTGGGTTCGTACGTTTTTTACTGGGGACAAAAACAAGAACGTACGCCAACCTGGTATGGATTATTTACCGAAGAAGGGAATCCTACCGAAACAATTGATGTAATGCATTATATCTGGAAAAATGAATGGCCAAAAAACAGAGCTCCCAGATTGGATTCGTTGCTTTTAAACGGGTTATCCGCATTTGACAATGTAATATTGGAAAAATCTCAAACGTACAATGCAGAAGTATTTGCTTATAATTTCGAAAACGATGCATTAACATACAAATGGGATATAATGCACGAAAGTACAGACCTAGGTGTTGGTGGTGATCCTGAAAGCAAACCTGAAAGCATACCTGGTTTAATAAGCAATGAAAACAAAAACCAAATTGAGATGAAAACACCAGAAAAAGAAGGAGCTTATCGTCTTTTTGTCTATATTACTGACAATCAAAACAAAGTAGCAACTGCAAATATTCCATTTTTTGTTAAATAAGATCAAACCAGATATTCTGATGATTTCCAATTATATGAAGTTGAGATAATGAAAAAGAAAGATATTTATTTAGGAAGTACTTTGTTAAATTCTCCCAGAAAGGAAGTTAAAGGACTTTTTGTTACAATCGATGGAGAAAAGTTCTATAAAATATCCAATTATGATCAGATGCCTGATTTCTTTATAAGCATAATAAGTGGATCTAATCATTGGATGTTCATCTCGAGCAATGGTTCGTTAACTGCAGGACGAAAAAACAGAAATAATGCATTATTCCCATACTTTACAGTTGATAAAATCCACGATTATAGAGGAAAAACGGGAAGCAGCACCAGTGTTATTATAGAAAAGCAGGGTAAGTATTTTTTATGGGAGCCTTTTTCTTCAGAATCTGAGTACTTATATTCCATTGAAAGAAATATTTATAAGAGTATATATGGAAATAAAATCATTTTTGAAGAAATAAATCATGATCTCAACGTTAAATTTAAATACGGATGGTACAATAGTGAAAAGTTTGGATTTATTAAAAAATCGGCAATTACAAATCTGGATTCTGCCGAAGTCACTGTTAATTTACTTGATGGAATAAAGAATATTCTTCCTCCGGGTATTGATTTTAATTTTCAGAACGAATATAGTAATCTGCTCGATGCATACAAAAAAAACGAATTAGTAGAAGAAAGCAATCTCGGCCTATTTGCACTTAGTTCAATACCAGTAGACCGGGCAGAACCCAGCGAATCACTGAATGCAACAACTGTATGGTCACATGGATTTGATCATCCTAAAATTCTTATCTCAACTAATCAAACAGAGTCTTTTAAAAAGGGCAATAATTTAGAAACTGAGAAAGATATTCGTGCAAAACGAGGAGCTTATTTCATCAATTCAGAAATTACTTTAAAGAGAAATGAAGAGAAAAAGTGGATGTTGGTGGCCGAAGTTAACCAGGATAGTACTGCTGTTTCAAATTTAAACCATTTTTTAACTCAAAATACACAACTTGATGAATTGGTAGATGCAGATATATTAAATGGAACCACAAGTCTAAAAAGGATGGTTTCATGTGCAGATGGTTTTCAAATGACAGATACCGATTTATGTTATGCACGCCATTATTCAAATACAATGTATAATAGTATGCGCGGTGGTGTTTTCGCAAATAACTATTTCGTTGAAACATCTGATTATAAAAATTATCTGAAACAAATAAACCGGATGGTAAGTAAGGAGTTTCAATCCTGGCTAAACCAGCTTCCGGAAAAGATTTTATATCCGGATCTAATAAAACTGGTAAAAGAAACAGGCAATGATAATTTGCAACGAATAAGTTATGAATATTTACCTCTCACATTTAGCCGCAGACATGGTGACCCCAGCCGTCCATGGAATATATTTTCAATAGAAACTAAAAATGATGATGGCTCGGTTAAATATAATTATGAAGGCAACTGGCGAGATATTTTTCAGAATTGGGAAGCCCTCAGCTATTCATATCCTGAGTTTGTTGAAGGTATGATTTGTAAATTTGTAAATGCATCAACCCTTGATGGATATAATCCATATCGCATAATGCGAAATGGAATTGACTGGGAATGTCCTGATCCTAAAGATCCATGGGCTTATATTGGATATTGGGGCGATCATCAAATCATTTATCTTCAAAAATTGCTTGAGATTTCAACTAATTTTCATCCTGAAAGGTTAGATGATTTTCTGGTTAACGAAATTTTCACCTATGCAAATGTGCCATACCAGATTAAATCTTTTGATGAAATAATAAAGAATCCTAAAAATACCATAACCTTTAACGAAGAACTAAATACCCAAATAAAAAGTGAAGTTGAATATTTGGGTGCTGATGCAAGATTGTTGAAAAGAGCCAAAACAGATCATATTTACAGGGTTAATTTAACTGAGAAAATCCTTGTAACCTTACTTACAAAGCTGAGCAATTTTATTCCGGAGGCTGGTATATGGCTTAATACACAACGACCTGAATGGAACGATGCCAATAATGCACTTGTTGGTAATGGAACTTCAATGGTTACACTATATTATTTGCGAAGGTTTTTAAAATTTTGGGAAGCCAAATTTAACAATGTTTCAATTAACGATATCAGCATCTCCGATAAAGTTGCAACTCTATTTTATTCAGTTTTTAGCTTTCTGGATGAAAATTCAAACCTGGTTAATAATGGATTTTCTGATGAAGACCGAGGAAAATTTGCTAATTTCCTTGGAAAAGCTCATTCAAAGTACAGGAATGAAATATATATGTATTCCTTTACGGGTGAAAAGAAACAAATCAAAGTGGATGAACTTTTAGCATTTACAAGGCTATGTCTAAAATATATCGACCATTCGATAATTATTAATAAACGAGAAGATGGCTTGTATCATGCGTACAATTTGATTACCATCAGGAAAAACAAAATTTCAATTCGCCATTTGTACGAAATGCTCGAAGGACAAGTAGCTATATTAAGCGCAGGTTTCTTATCTCCACAAGAAAGCCTTGAAGTATTGGATTCATTAAAGAATAGCAAAATGTTCAGGCACGATCAGTATAGTTACATGCTTTACCCCGATCGAAAATTGCCCCTATTTGTTGAGAAAAATGTAATTCCGTTGGAGAAAATCACGGAATCAAAATTATTATCAAAGCTTTTAGAAAATAATGACACATCAATAATTAAAGTTGATAATAAGGGAGATTGTCATTTTAACGGAGCATTCAGAAATGCCAGTGTATTGGAAGAAGCATTAGATAACTTAAGGTATGGGGAATTTAGTCATCTTGTTGAAGATGAAAAACAAAAAGTCCTCGAAATCTATGAAGAAATATTTGATCATAAATCATTTACAGGAAGATCTGGAGCATTTTATGGTTATGAAGGCTTAGGATCAATTTATTGGCATATGGTTTCAAAATTATTACTGGCAACACAAGAATGTTATTTTAATGCAATTGATCAGGGTGCACGTATTGAAACAATAAATAGGTTAAAAGATCATTACTACGAGATTAAGGCTGGTATTGGATTATATAAATCTCCTGATTTATACGGTGCTTTCCCAACAGATGCATATTCACATACGCCAGCAAATGCCGGAGTAAAACAGCCCGGACTAACTGGACAGGTTAAAGAAGATGTAATTTCGCGCATTGGCGAATTAGGAATCCGAATAAAAAACGGAGAGATTATTTTTGACACATCACTTTTAAATTATGATGAGATTTTAAAAGATAATGCCGAATTTGAATACTTTACACTGAATGGTAAGCAGAGTAAAATCCTTCTAAAACAAGGGCAATTAGCGCTAACTTTCTGCCAAACACCTATGGTTTATACTTTTTCTGATGCAAATGAAATATCTATTTCGTTCAGAAATGGTAATAAAGAGAAAATTCAGGGTAATACAATTAGTAACCAAATAAGCAGTATGGTTTTTAATCGAAGTAACGAAATAGAATTGATTGAGATTACCGTTAAAAACGATAATTCTAATTAAAAAATATAATAAATAGATACAATGATATTTAGCAAATCCAGTATTTTGATTTTTAGTTTCGCCTTACTTAACCTTTTTGCCTGCAACCGGAATAAGAAAGAAGATACATCTGATCAAAATCAAAAAAAAGAAACCCTTAAACAAGCAACCAGTGATTTATTAATTGGCCTGACTAATGCTATTTGTTACTCAGGATTCAGAAGCGGACAACATCCCGATCGTGGCGATGGAGCAATTAATCCATCCTATGAAGAAATATTGGAAGATCTAAAAATACTATCGTATAATTCAAACTTTAAGCTAATTAGAGTTTACGATAGTGGAGAAAACTCCGAAATGGTACTTAAGGTCATTAAAGAAAACAATATTGATATTAAGGTCATGCTGGGCATTTGGCTTAGTGCTGAATTAAGCAACCACAAGAATTGCGAGTGGCTAGATTCAATTCCTGATGAAGTTCTCCGAAACAATAAAGCACTCAATTTGCAAGAAATTAATAATGGCATACGATTGGCCAATGAGTATCCAGAAATTATTGTTGCTGTTAATGTTGGCAACGAAGCTCTTGTTGATTGGACAGACCATCTGGTTAATGTTGATACCATAATTTCGTATGTTAAACTGGTAAAGAAATCCATAAATCAACAAGTAACTGTAGCAGAAAATTATAAATGGTGGGCAAATCATGGTTCAGCACTGGCAAAGGAATTAGATTTTATTGCTGTTCATGTTTATCCAATATGGGAAAATAAAGATATTGATGAAGGAATGTCATATACAATAGAAAATTTATTGGAAGTCCGCAATGCATTGCCTAAATCAAGAATAGTTATAAGCGAAGCTGGATGGGCTTCGCTAGCATCAGAATTTGGAGATCGCGCAAGCGAAGAGAAGCAGCTTCAATATATCAATGAAATGGCATCTTTTACCAAAGAAATGAATATTACAACCTTCATTTTTGAAGCATTTGATGAAGAATGGAAAGGCGATCCTGGCAATTTGATGGGAGCCGAGAAACATTGGGGCTTATTCACTGTTGACCGCAAACCCAAAAAAGTAATGGGTGAGCTTTATTCTCATTTGAATGAAAAACGTTGAAATAAATTACTAACTATTCTAAACTAAATAAAAATGAGCAATACAGCATTTAAACTATCGATTAAAGAAAAGATTGGATATGGACTGGGAGATACTGCATCTCACTTTGTTTGGGATATGGTTGGCTTTTGGCTTATGTTCTTTTATACTGATATATATGGAATCTCTGCAGCTGCAGCTGGCACAATCATGCTAATTGCTCGTTTTTGGGATATGGCTATTGATCCACTTATTGGGGTCGTTTCTGATAGAACCAAAACACGATGGGGTAAATTCCGTCCATACATTTTATTCGGTGCAATTCCTTATGCAATACTATCTATTTTAACATTTACAACCCCAAATTTTGGAGAATTTGGGAAAATTATATATGCTGGTGCAACATATGTGCTTCTAATGACCGCATATGCAGCAATAAACTTACCTTATTCAGCATTGGGTGCAGTTATGACGTCGGATACATACGAACGTGCAGGATTAAATACGTATAGGTTTATATCTGGTTTTATAGGGCAATTTGTTGTAACCGGACTTGCACTAACATTAGCTGAGTATTTTGGTGGTGGTGATAAAACTCAGGGATTTCAATACACTGTAATCTTTTTTGCAGGATTAAGCTTGATTTTCTTCTTCATCACTTTTAAAACAACCAAGGAAAGAGTTCAACCACCAATAGCGCAGAAGAATTCACTCAAAGAGGATGTTGGCAATTTATTTAAAAATAAGGCATGGCTTATTCTTGCAATTGTTGGTATCGTTTCATTCGTAATGTTTGCAATGCAAAATGCTGCTGTAGCATATTATTTTAAGTATTATATCGGACGAGAAAACAACGTTCAATTGTTCAATGTAATTGGAACTGTTGCTTTAATTGTTGCACTTCCATTATCAAAACCACTGGCAAAAAGATTCGGAAATAGAAATGTATTTATTGCAAGTTCCTTGATATCGGGTGCATTTTTTATGTTAATATATCTTCCTGGTGAAAAAGACCTTATAACAATATATATTTTTAATATTCTTGCAAAGATGGCGTACGCACCAGCTGTTCCATTACTTTGGACAATGATAGCTGATTCGGCTGATTATGGAGAATGGACTACCGGAAGACGTGCAACTGGATTATATTTTTCGGCTGCTGTTTTTGCTCAAAAAGCCGGTTGGGGAATTGGAGCAGCTACTGCTGGTTGGATACTTACAATATCGCACTTTGTTCCAAACGCAGTTCAAACAGAATCTGCAATTACGGGAATAAAATTACTTGTTTCTGTTATTCCTGGCATTTTATATATGTCATGTGCATTTTTTATGCTCTTTTATACTATTGATAAGAAAACCTGCGATGTAATGCAGGCTGACTTGGAAAAAAGGAGATCACTCGAAAATCCAAATTAGAGAAACAAATCAATATCTTTTTATTTACTGAATACAATACTAAAAAAATGTGTATTTTTATTTTCAGTTTAATAATTACCTATACAAAATTATTGATTAATCTCTAACCTCCATGGCAACTCAGAAACAAAACTACACAAGCGCACTTATTGTGCTTACCAGCTTATTTTTTATGTGGGGTTTTATTACCTGCATGAACGATATTTTAATACCATTCTTTAAGAAGATGTTTGATCTTGATCGCTTTCAATCAATGATGGTGCAGTTTGCATTTTTTACTGCCTACTTTATTGGCTCGTTAATATACTTTATTATTTCAGCACGAAGAGGCGACCCGATCTCTAAAATTGGTTATAAAAATGGTATTATTTGGGGATTATCCATTTCAGCCTTTGCTTGTTTGATGTTTTATCCGGCAGCAGAACTTCAGGTTTTTGGATTATTTCTGGCCGCTTTGTTTATTTTGGCACTAGGTTTTACTTTGTTGCAGATTGCAGCAAATCCATATGTTGCTTTACTTGGACCTGCTGAAACAGCCTCTAGCAGATTAAATCTTTCTCAAGCATTTAATTCGCTTGGAACAACTATTGCTCCAATCATTGGTGGATATTTAGTGTTTCATTATTTTGCAAGAATGGGAACTCCTTTAATTAATCCAGAAGGAATACCTGTCGTAACAGCAACCGGAGAACCATTATCTGCATTAGGCATACAATTGCCTTATTTGATTTTTGCTGTAATATTTATTGCCCTTGCTATTTTAATTAAATACACTAATCTTCCACAGTTTACAAGTTCTTTAAATAGCGAAAAAGGTGCAGGAGCATTAAGACACAGTAATCTCCTATTAGGAGGAATAGCAATTTTTATGTACGTTGGTGCTGAAGTAACTATTGGAAGTTCATTTATAAATTATGCTTTCGAAATACTTGCTTACCCAGAGATGGAAGCTAAAAATTTTCTTGCATTCTACTGGGGAGGAGCTATGATTGGACGGTTTCTTGGAGCTATTTCGCTGAGCCATATTGAGAAATTCAAGAAGTATTTGTACATGCTGGCTACCTCAATTCTTACTTTTTTCCTTATTTATGGTATTATTTATATTGAAAGTGGCTATGCATTTGAATTTAAAAGAATAACACCATTTTTAATTTTTCTAGCATTAAACTACATCGGATTTATTATAGGTAGATCCTTACCAGGCAGGACATTGGCTATTTTTGCAGTAATTGTAATTGGATTATTAACTACAACCCTTGTATCTAATGGGCTTGTTGCTTTATGGACAATAATTGGCATAGGACTATTTAATTCGATTATGTGGTCAAACATCTTTACTTTAGCAATTAAAGATTTAGAGAAAAATACGGCTCAGGGTTCATCGTTTCTTGTAATGATGATTTTAGGCGGAGCCATAATTCCTGTTTTGCAAGGTGCTGTAGCAGATTCTTTGCATGGATACCACCTATCCTACTTTATTCCAATCTTCTGTTATGCTTATTTAGTATTTTATGGCTGGAAAGGATATGTTTCAAGAAAAAGAGAGTTATTATTGTTACGCTAGTATTTCTATAACTGATAAATAATTAATAACCCCGGCCTAAAAACTGGGGTTATAATTTTATAACAGCAATCAAGTTGATTCGCTCTTTAATAAAAACATTTTATTTTTATTACTCATTGCCGTTTTTTTTGCAAATTTGAGATCATATTAAAATTTTAGTATATGCAACGATTAGCAATTGGAATTGACATAGGTGGAACAAATGTTTCGTATGGATTAGTTACTGAAGATGGATTGGTAAAATTAAAAGAATCATTCCCAATAAAGGAATTTGAAGAAGTACATAGCTTTGTCGATTATTTATCGACTCGTATAAACCATTCATTAAAGGGTTTAAATCGGGAAGATTTTAAACTTATCGGGGTGGGCATTGGGGCACCAAATGGGAATTATTACAAAGGAACAATTGAATTTGCACCCAATTTAAAGTGGAAAGGTATTATTCCACTAGCTGATTTACTGCGCGAAAAAATTTGTGTTCCAACTTATCTCACTAATGATGCCAATGCAGCAGCCATGGGAGAGAAAATATACGGCGGGGCAAAAAATATGCGTGATTTCTTTATGGTTACCTTAGGTACAGGCTTAGGTAGCGGATTTTTTGCCAATGGGCAGCTAATTTTAGGTCATGATGGATTTGCCGGTGAGCTGGGACATGCCATTGTTGACCCAAATGGTCGCCAATGCGGCTGTGGACGCAAAGGTTGTTTGGAAACCTATGCTTCGGCTACTGGAATTGTAAAAACAGTAATAGAATCGCTTGAGAAAACACAAGAACCAAGTGTGCTTAGAAAGTTTACTATTGAAGAAATAACCTCAGAGAAAATCTATAAAGCAGCTCTCGAGAATGACCTTATTGCACTTAGAGCATTTGATTTTACAGCCAAAATTTTGGGATTAATGCTGGCAAACACTGTAGCCATAACCAGTCCTGAAGCAATTTTCTTATTTGGCGGATTAGCCAATGCAGGCGATCTTATTTTTAAGCCAACAAAAGCTTATATGGAAGACTATCTGCTTGTGATTTATAAAAACAAAGTAGAAATTAAACCTTCCTCACTGCCAGAAAATGACGCAGCAATTTTAGGCGCCGCTGCCTTGGTTTGGCATGAGAATCCAATTTAACTATAAAACGAAATTACTGTTTATAAACAATTGCATTAATATTCATTCCGGCCCCTACTGATGCAAAAACAAGAATATCTCCGGAATTAATCTTATGATTGCTAAGTTTACCTTTTAAAATCATATCGTACAATGTGGGAACTGTTGCTACAGAACTATTGCCCAGCTCATGAATATTCATTGGCATAACTTCAGAAATATCAATCTTAATCTTAAATAATCTAAAAAAACGTTGCACAATGGCTTCGTCCATCTTCTCATTTGCCTGATGCAGAAGCACTTTTTTAACATTCTCAATTCCAATACCTGATTTATCGAGAGCAACTTTCATTGCTTGTGGTACATTATTCAGCGAATACTCATATATCTTGCGGCCATGCATTTTTATATATCGGATATCTGGATTACTTTCTGGTGCATTTGATTTACCCAGGTATAAATAATATGCTTCTTCTACTGTATCTGTAACTGTTGCTGAAGATAAAATACCACGTTTTTTATCTTCCATAATACCTTCAATAATAGCAGCACCAGCCCCATCGGAAAAAATCATTGTATCGCGATCGTATTTATCAACTACACGTGAAAGTGTTTCAGATCCAATAACAAGACAACGTTTTGCCAAACCGGAGCGGATAAATGCATCGGCTTGAATAACTCCCTGAATCCATCCAGGGCAACCAAATATGATATCATATGCAACACATTGCGGATTTTTAATTCCAAGCAAATGCTTTACTCTTGCTCCAATACAAGGTAATAAGTCAGTTTGAATTGTATCTTTTAAAACATCCCCAAAGTTGTGTGCAATAATTATTTGATCGATTGATTCTCTATCTATTCCGGAACTTTGTATAGCTTCTTCTGCAGCAATTGTGGCAATATCAGAGTTGCTTTGGTTTTCAGTTACCCATCGTCGTTCTGAAATACCAGTAATATCTTTAAATTTACTTATTATTTCTTCTCCCGGACTTTCTATGGGCGTATTATCTTTTTCAAAAAAAGCATTTTTAATAAATTGACTGTTTTCAATAATTTGAGTAGGAATATAACTTCCTGTACCTGTTATCAATATATTTAAATACTCCATAGAAATCTCACTTTTAGTTTTACAAAGTTTTCGGGCACAATGTGTTGATTTTTTCAAATTAATGGAACACAAAATTTTCCATATCTATGATGCCCAAAAAATCTAAATTAATAATAAGGAAAACAAACTAATGTCTTCATTGTTGAAAATCAATAATTTTCCTATTTCTCAATTTCATAAATTTTACTATACTTAACAATACAAACTCGTTATGCTTTATATTTGAAAATCCATCTTGGCAATTGGATTTTATCTATGGTTAAACCTTTTTATCTAAAAAATATCAAAAAATAGTAATTATAACATTTTAATCATGAAGAACTTTTACCTTTTTATCGTTTTTTTTCTATTTTTTACTTTACTATCAAACTCGGCAAAGGCTCAGGAAACTGCCATTCAGAATGGACTTGATGCAATAAATAAAAAAGCCATTGAAGCTCAATTGGAATTTTTATCCTCAAACTGGATGGAAGGACGGGCAACAGGAGAAAAAGGGGAGTTTATTGCTGCTGATTATTTGGCAAGTATGCTTCAGTTTATGGGTATTGATCCTGCAGGCGATAAAGAATTTTCACAACCTACGCGTGCACAAAGATGGGCAGGAGTTCGTCCTCAGGAATATAATACCTATTTTCAGAATATACCCATGATAAAATATATTGAAAACAATTCACAAATAAGCCTTTTAATAAACAATTCGGAGTTAACTTTTCAAAAAAATATTGACTACTCTATCTCATCATATTCAAATAATATCAGCTATACAGCAGCTGTAGTTTTTGTAGGATATGGGTTTACAGATGAAAAATCTGGTTATGATGACTACAGAGGAATTGATATTAAAAATAAAATTATTATTCGATTATCGGGATATCCAGGAAGCAAAGACATAGATTCTGAAGGATACAAGAGGTTTTCAGGAAGCTATGGGAATGATTATATGCTTGAACGTAATAAAAATAAAAAAGCAATGGATAATGGTGCTTTGGCAGTTATTGCCATTGCCGATCAGGAAGAAACTAAGAATTGGGCAATAAACAAAGACGCAAATCAGCTAGCCCTTAATGAAAAACCATTTCCAAAGATATATAATCAGTCATTAGAAATAAAAACTGATAGTATTAAAAACGAGTTAATGCAAATATGGGCAAATCCAACAATGATAAATAAGCTACTTGAGAATACTGGTATTAACATTACCCGCTTTGAAAAGAAAGTAGCATCGACATTAAAACCCGAATCAAAAATAGTGAAAGATGCAAAGCTAAAAATAAGTATTAACAATACAACAGAGTTAATTAATACACGTAATGTACTGGGTGTAATTGAAGGAGAAAATAAAGATGAGATTATTGTAATTGGAGGGCATTATGATCATTTAGGAACAAACGATGGATTTGTATGGAATGGAGCCGACGATAATGCATCAGGAACAGTGGGTGTTTGGATGCTAGCCAAAGCCTTTGCTGCATCAGGAGTTAAACCCAGAAAAACTATTGTTTTTGCTGCATGGACAGGCGAAGAAAGAGGATTATTAGGATCAAAATATTTTACAGACAAACCCTATGGAGGTAAAATTGATCAAGTAAAGCTTTATGTAAATTATGATATGATAAGCAAGGATTCGCCAAATGACTCATTGAAAAATCAAGCCCGCTTAGTTTACACCAAATCATTTGAGAAGTTTGAAACAATGTCTGCAAAAAATATCACAGATTACAATCTTAATCTGAAAATGATTTATCGACCATCAGAAAATCCTCGTGGAGGTAGCGATCATTCATCATTCTCGGCAAAAAATGTTCCAATTATGTATTTTATGGCAGGCTTTCCAGCAGACTACCACACTCCTACTGACGAAACCGATGATATTAACTGGAATAAGATGGTAGATATTATTAAGCTTACTTTTTTGAATGTCTGGGAAATTGCGAATGAATAATTATACAAAAAAACAACAACTTAAAAGAATATATAAAAGAGGATGCATAATTAAAAACATCCTCTCTTTATTGTTTATGAATCTAACCTAAAATGTTTTTGTTCATCAACATCAGTTGATTTTTTTCCATTTTTGGTGGATGGAATATCAATTCCAAGCCAATTCTCGAGCGCATTATAAACAATTTCAGGATTATCCAGATCAGCTATTTTAACCCTGTGATTTGCTCCATCCTGCATAACAAATATGGCATCGGCAGCACCAGTTAGTTCAATTGCTCCGGCTGACCATGGATCATTCTTTCCATAGATATAAATAATTCTATCGCCCTCATTCTGAAGCCAGCTATAAATTTCGGGCACAGTGGAGCTTGTAAACGAATAGGATACTCCGGTTGGTGCCACAAGCTCATAGTTTGGATTTCCGGTTGCATCAGGATCTACTTCTGTTAAATAAGGTTTTAAATAGTCGGTTTGATATGCGGGAGCGCCTAACTCAGTAATAGCCTGATATGTGTATGGCTCGAAGTAAGACAGATTTTCATTTGAACACGCACTGATTGGAACAATTCTGGTATAATGTGCATAAATTGCTTCGACATTGCTGGTTGCCGTATCGGGAATCGACTCGCAGCTATAGTTAGAATATTGCCAGAAAACGAATGGATAATCCATAATTATCAACTCAAGCAATAAATCTCTGTCCATAGAATAAGTATAACTATCGCTTTGCTGTGTATTACTAATTAAGTTTAGGATTTCAGGTTTGTGTTTCAACACATAAATCTGCACTGCCTGGAGCTTTGCAAAACATCCTTCGGAACCAATATGACTCAGGTATTCAGGATATCGTAAATCTTTTACTCCAAAAGTAAACGGTGCCACATAGGCAATGGTTGCGTCCACATCGTCGGGATAATACCTTCGATGAAAAAGGCAGGTTATTCCGCTTTTGCTTACGCCACTACTTATCCATTTTCCTTTATAAATCTTTTTAAACAAACTTACAATAGCGTGATGATCGTCGGCAGATTGTTTTATGGTTAAATACTGCCAATCGAGTGGATTAGGTCTTGAATCATTAAAATACCTATGGGTTACATGCAAGCTGTTAGTTTGTAGCAAGGCTTCTATCTCCTGTGTTGAATTTGTTGTACTTTGGTATCCATTCGGAGCAAAAACCATTGGCATTGATTCGTTAACATGATTTAGATAAACACGTTGCGTGAATGTGGCTCCATCTGGATTATTATGATCTACAGGCTGAGTAATGTCGATTATAAAAGCCCGGGAATACTCATTTTTTGGCTGTGTTTCGGTAACGCTTACTCCATTAAGAGATCTAATCTTATCCAGAATATCAAGGCTGTCGATATCATCCGAATCGTCTTCCTGACAAGTAGAAAAAGT
Organism: Bacteroidetes bacterium GWF2_33_16; assembly: GCA_001768565.1. GTDB lineage: Bacteria > Bacteroidota > Bacteroidia > Bacteroidales > UBA12077 > UBA12077. The sequence goes on from MEOE01000015.1 coordinate 43,919, forward strand.
TAAAACAAGCAGCAAATAAAATACTATGGTGAATAGATTTTTGAAGTTATAATATTTCATAAAAATCAGTTTTAATGATTTGAATTATGAAATTTACAACAAATTTTTTAGCCACAATTGAAGATTGTAATAATTTTCTGATACAAGTTTTAATAAATAAAGACTTTGTTCTCGGTTGTAATGCTCTATTATATAATTCACCAATTCATTGTATCCTTCGGGATGATTTATTCGTTTTTTGAGTTCGTAATAAGAATCCAGAGGTTCTGTCTTTTTCTTTTTTCCTTTTAACTTGTTTTTCCATTTTGTAAAAAAGCGTTGCTGTGGTATTATCTGTTTTTTTAGTACTGTTTTTGTTCTTGTGCTTTCCTGAACAAAGTATATTAAATCGAGCGTTGCCAGCTTAACCGTTTCGTCATCATCGCTCTGAAAATCGGGAACAAGCTTTTTCAAAATATTATAATTTAGCTTTATAATATTTTTATACTTTCCTGTACCTTCGATAATTGATGCTACAAAGTCGGACCAGAATTTTGCCTGCACAATACTTGGTATGCCAAGGGCATTGCCAATGGGAGAAAATAAGGTTGCAAAGGGCCATGCAATAATACTTCTGAATAAATTTCCACGGATGGTTACTTTATCAAAACCCCTTATATAATTATGCGAAGCGAGGTACAGACCATTGGAGATGTTTATGAAAAAGAACTTCACAAACTCAAAAAGTGTTCCTTCGTGCGGACCTGTCCAAACAAGGTCGAAATTGGTTTTTACAAAACCCAAAATGGGTACCGAAAAACCTGTCCAGAAAAGCGATTGCGCTACATTCCCCCAGTTAATATCCTGATATCGCCATTCGGTGGGATTTAATCCGTTACCCGAAATTACATCGACAAACATATTGCGTGATCCGGTAATGGCAAACCAAAGCAATGCATACTCGTATCCAAGAATATAATATGCCGGAACAAATCCGATAAGTATAAAAATAAAATTTTTTATTACCGGATTAAGATATTCCCATGCTTGCATTGGTGCTATAGGCTTTTCATTTTTTTCGTCGCCGAGTAGGTTCTTTTTACTTGAATCGAGCTTTCCTAAACAAATAATATTGGCCGTTTCAATTCCTTTAAGAGTTGTTTTTGGCACTCTGGCAAGCTGATACATAAGTTCAGAAACCTCGCGAGGCATATTATAATGTCGCTTTTTAAAAAAATTACGCTGGTATTTTGGTAACCGGTTTTCCATAACAAAACCCATACCCGGAGCCAGTGTCGATCGGCCGGTAGCATCACTGCCTATTGCTGGTATCAGCTTGTTGCTTTTTATATATTCCAGCGTTTTATTTAATCCGGAATGATTAATGTTAATATTGTTTTTACTTAAGAAATCAAGTACCGAATCTTTATTTCCGTCATTCAGCAATTTAACAAACTGGGTAAACAGGATAAAATCGCTTTCTTTGGTTTCGATTGTATCGTGAATATTAAAAATCTCGGTATGAGTAATTAATCGGTAGTTATCGAGAATCATATTGATAGCCGCCTCAAGACCATTCTGTAAAGGTTGTACTAGCTTAATATTTCCTTCGGATTTTTTCGCCAGATCAAAAATGTCGTCGAGGCTACTAACTGATGTAGCTGGAATAGCAATATCAGCTGAAGCAAAATACTCAAGTCTTATTTTTTCGGGATCCAGATCTCTGAACTGATTTCGGATTTGTAAGAACTTTTTGTTTATAGCTTCAATCTCGTCTTTAACAAAAAGCTCTGGTTTCTTGTCGGCTTTAAGTTTTATAGCTGTTATTTGCAGAGCCCTGTTTTCAATTACTTTTCGAAGTTTGGGATAAAGCAATTCGCCCAGCTGACGGGCAGAATATATTTTGGGCAAACCACTGTTATCATCATGCAGCGATAAGGGATGCAAATAGTAGATAGAATCGCTGGAGTAGCCTTCGTTAATTTGAGGTAAATGAGTTTTATTGAAATTATCGATAAATAGTTCAATAGTTTTTATTCTTTTCTTATCACTTTCGTCAAGCTCTTTTAAGAAATGCTTATAATCATCTGATTTTTGTTTCAGAAACTTTTTAAATTTTTTTGGTTTATTTGAAAAACCAGGCAAAACATATAGAAAATGAAATCTGAATCCGTTGATAATTGCCGAGAACTCAATGGCAATATTTACTTTAATACCAAGAATTTTACCTGCTTCGAGTATTTCATTAATTGCCTCCTCGTGATCGAGATTTGTATAAGCAACCGTTAGCTCTGATATTCCTTTAATAAAGGCATCGATTATAAGCTGAATAGGAGTTTTGCGGCCATACGATGTATTATCGTGTACATGAAAATCCCAGCCCATTTTAAGATCTTTAAGTTCGTCGCCTGTTTCGGGCACTTCTATAATATCGAACTTTTTCAAAAATCTCCTGATAACGCGTGGATGACCAAACGAGGAAACCGAAAAATCGTGCATTAACTCGAGTTGAATTCTTTTGTTATCGCGGTTTTTGATTACTTCTTTCATTAATGCCAGCTGAACCCGAGCTGTATTTAGGGGCATCTTTAGCGAACGGGAATAAATAATATGCTCAGCCAACAAGCGTAAAGCCTTTAATCGTTCGTTATAGTTTACTGATTCAAGGTTTTTAGTTAACAGTAAGTACGATTCGAGAATTGTGGTTCGTCGTTTCTTAAACTCTTTAATAAAACCTTTAGGATGTGAGCCCGGAAACTGGGTAATCATTTCAGGAATATCTATCCTGAGATTGATCTTTTTCCGCAAATCACGAAGGTTATTCGCAAAGCTTAAGAAATTGACAATATCGTTATATACTTTAACAAACATCTTTTAGATCTTATTATTTTACTGTTTAATTCAATATTTAATTGAAAGATTCTAAAAACCCAGTTAGTATCTTTATAAAGAAAAGAATATAAGTAAAGCGTAATTAAATTTTTCTAAATCCTCTTTCTATTTCTTTTGAGAGCCTCTCAAAGACCTCCTCAAACGTTCCCATTCCATCAATCTTTTTTACTCCGTGTTGCTGATTGTATTTTTGTATCACAGGAACTGTTTTTGTTTCGTGTTCTTGCAAGCGCTTTACAATCTTCGCAGTGCTATTATCATATGGCATGCAACGATCCGTTTTACTTCGGGCATCTAAGCGAGAAATAAGTTCAAGAGTTGGAACTTCTATTTCAATAATTTCTGAAATTGCAGATCCGTGTTTTTTAAGCAAGCCATCCAAAATGTAGGATTGAACAAGAGTTCTGGGAAACCCTTTAAAAATAAAACCCTTAATTCCTTTCGAGTTTTCAATTTTCTGTTCAATTAATTGAACAACTATTTCATCAGGAACCAATTGTCCATTTTCATAAAGCTCTTGAATTCTCTTTCCTATTTTTGTCTTTTTTTCAATCTCTTGTTCAAGCATTTTACCTGTTGCCACATATTCTAATCCATACTTTTCTGCCAATGCCATTCCTTGAGATCCTCTTCCAGAACCAGGAGGTCCAAACAGAACAATATTTAACAATCTTTTACTTAATTCATTTTGTAAAACATCGCAAATATCATTATTAACTTTATCAATGCTATTGGCCCCATTTATTGGAAAATAAATACCTTTATCTTTATAAAACTTTAGTACAGGTAATGTTTTGTCATAGTATTCCTTTAATCGATTGCGAATAACACTTTCATTATCGTCGGTTCGACCAGACGATTTGCCTCTTTCCAAAAGCCTGGCGACAGATTCATCTTCGTCAACCTCAAGGCTGATTAAACAATTCAACGATGTATTAAGCTTAATCATTAATCCTTCTAAAATATAAGCCTGAATATATGTACGCGGAAAGCCATCGAATAAAAATCCTTTTGATTCTTGATTTTCTTTTATCGTTTTTTCAATGATTTGTACAATAATTTCGTCTGATACTAATCCTCCTGAGGCTATAATACTTTTAGCTTCGAGTCCAAGTTGTGACTTTTCAGCAATTTCTTTCCGAAGCATATCTCCGGTTGAAATATAAAACAACTTATATTTTTCAATTAATCGTTCAGATTGTGTTCCCTTTCCTGCTCCTGGAGGACCAAATAAAGCAATATTAAGCATCGTTTTACATATTAAATAAAGTTAAAGTTACCTAATTGTTTGGTTGCTATCAACATCTATTTTAGAATATTCCAAAAACACCATTTGGTGTAATATCGAGGAACTTAAACCATGTTTCGCCGGCAATAATATTCAGAACCCATGCAATAACCATCATTGTAAAACCAAACTTGAATGTATCGGTAATACTATAATGGTCGGTTTCATAAAGCAATGCCGCTGGTTTGCTGTTAAATGGCAACACATACACATGTTCAATCATAAAAGCCACAGGAAGAGCAAGGCTAATAATACTTAAACCGAATCTACCAGCTACACCAATAGCAATAGGAACAAAAATCATGGCACGCATAGTTTTTGATTGAAACAATAATGCACTAGCTACCATAACTCCAGTCAAGAGTAGATATAGTTTCCAGAAAGCTGTTTCGTTTCCTATTCCAAGGTGATCAAAAAAGGCGTTTACACTTATAGCCGGAAGATCTGTTACTGCCAAACCTGCGCCCAATGTATATGCACCAGCCGAGAACAACATAAGGTGCCATGGTATATCAACATCATTCCATTTAACTACTCCAATTCGTGGCAATAAGGCTATAATAGCTCCAACAAAAGCAACGGCTGTTGGACTAATTCCATGTATTTTGTCAGTAGCCCAAAATGCTAATATTAAAAGGAAAATTATTACTGATTTCTTTTCCAGGAAACTAATCTTACCGAGTTTATCGTATTCACTTTTTAATCGCTCCATTCCACCTTCGATCTGTGGCAAACGCTCTGATGGAGAAAGAGGGAAAAACACCCTCATAGCCAACAAATAACCCAAAAACATCATGATTAACATGATAGGAAACATGGCCATCATCCAGTCACTAAAAAAGATATTGCCACCAATAGCGCCTCCAATAAGTGCTGCAGCCAATAAGTTTGCACCTGAACCGGTAAGAAAACCACTGGCACCAATATTTATGTAAAACAAATTCTGAAGCACAATACTACGTCCAAAATTATTTCTGTGATTATTGCCGCGTGCACCATAAATAGCTGCAATAACCATAAAGATTGGTAACAAAATAGCTGCTTTTGCAGTTGTTGCAGAAATAAATATTGACAACACAACATTTATAAATAAGAAGCTCAGAAAAATGGCACTCGCACTTTTGCCAAATTTTAGAATGAACCAGAGGGCAAATCGTTTTGCCACACCTGTTGCAACAAGCATACTCGCCAATACGAACGACATAATATTTAACCACATTACAGGATGCCCCAATTCGGCATATGCTTTTTTCTCGGGCAACACTCCTGTTAAAACAAGCGAAACAATAAGAATAAGCGATGTTAAATAATTTGGAATAGCTTCGGTAATCCAAAGAATTATGCTACCCAAAAATATACCCAACATAATGGCATTGGTTCGCGAAAAAGCTTCTGGTCCAATCTTATCAAAAACCTTTCTTCCCTCTTCGGTTAATCTGGCAGGATCAATATTTTGTAAAAATGGTAGTTTAATAATAAAGGCAAACAACACAAATGATACTATTGCTAATGGAGGCCCAATAATGGTCAACCATTTTTCAAATTTGCCTTTGCTTCGTTTTGGTAGCTTCTCGATTCGGTAGTTATGCATATCTAATAAATCGAACTGCTCACTTCTTTCTGTATTTACTATCTGATCTGCCATTCTGCTTCCTTTTATGTGTTACTAATTATCGTAAAAACCTGCACAGGCTAGTAAATCATAAACCTGTGCAGGAAATCAATCAACCTAAAACCCTAATTTACCACTTTGTATAAGGATTTTTCATTAACATAGAGTTGTAATACTTTTTGTCACCGGTAACCTCTTCGCCAAGCCATTCGGGTTTTTCAAAAACATCCGACTCGGATTTTAGCTCAATTTCGGCAACTATTAAGCCCTGGTTTTCGCCATAGAACTCATCAACCTCAAAAGTGAAGTTACCTGCCGGGATATTGTAACGTGTTTTATCGATCACTCCAGGTTCACAAATCTTAAGAAGCTCCATTACTTCGGCTACAGGAATTTCCTTTTCCCATTCGTAACGACTTGCACCACTTGCATTTCCGACACCCTTAACAGTAATAAATCCTTTATCTCCTTTTACCCGCACACGCACTGTTCGTTCAGGCACAGAGCTTAAATAACCCTGAGTAATACGGGTTTGTTTGGCAGCAAACTTCTTAAATTCGCCTTTTACCAAAAATTTACGTTCTATTTCTTGAGCCATATTATTAAATGTTATGGATTACTACTAGTTTGCCAAAGGTTTATTAATCATTCCGATTACTCTTTTTATTGCCTGTAAGTAATTGATATTTTCAACTCCTTCGAGGCCGATATCTTTAATTGTTTTTTTGATATCTTCAACCTCGGTTGATTCAGAGTTTATTGTATATACACTTGCTCCATTAATAAGTACTTCGCCAAACTCGCAGATGGTATTGTTAACCATATATCCGAATCGTTGTTTATGTACCTTAACAGCAGCCAGGTCGGGATGATTATAGATCATTTCCATAAACTCATCGAAAGTGTAAACATCTTTCTTCAATTCGGGCATTGTAACCTGAAACGCAGGAAATACTTCGTTCTTAAGTATCGATGACTGAATAGGAAACTCACCTTTCATCAATGGATTCCATTGTTCAAGACCATCAACTGTTTGTACATAGGTTTTGATATCCATCTTTCCATCACGTATTTTGGTATTATTAATATCATTGGTACGCGATAGAATATATATTTCGTCGGAATACCTTTCCCAAACTTTTTCGGGCACAGGCATCGAAAAGCGAGACATGCGATAATGTGCTTCATCAAAGTCCTGCCCAAACGATCTGAACTCAAATCTTGGTTTTGATATTTCGCCTATTTTTAAATCTTCTTTTGACATATTATTTTTTTATTACTTAATTTTAAATTTATAAAGCATTGATTGAGAGTCACTGACAATATACAATATACTATCTGAAGGATTAAATGCAATTCCTTCTGGATTGGTTACAGGTATATTATAACTTTCAATTACTTGTCCTTGCAAAGAGCATTTGTTTACAGTTGCCGAAAGATCGCTTACAATCCATAATTGCTGATTTATATTATCAACACAAATACCTGAATAATCCTTGGCAAATGTTAATGTATAACTAGCAAGCAAATTAAAATTTTTATCGGTTTCAATCAACAATGAAGGATTCATCTCATTAATTATATAAAAATGCTGATTAAATGTAGCATATGAAATACCTTCTAATCCCTCATTTTCAACATTTTGCTCTACTGACATAGTTTTTTCTAAAATAAACGATCCTTGTAAATCGAGTTTTACAATTTTACGCAGACGCTCTTCAGCAACATACAAGAATTGATTATCAACAAAACAAACACCTTCCAGATCATTTCCGGTAAATTGCAACTCAGCTAATGTCCGGCCTGATGTTGATATTTTATACACTTTTGCACTATTATCGCTTACTGTATATAAAACACTTGTTGTAGATCCAAAACATAAATCTGAAGTTTCCAGAATATCAAGTTTATGAGATTCTATTGGTTTAAGTATAGCATAGTTGTCATCATCTGAATCACTACAAGATCCAAAAAACAAGATCATTGCTGCAATTAACAATACATTTTTTGAAATGAAACCGCAATTATTTATTAATTGCGATTTCATTCTTATAAATCCCTGTTTAGAATCTCTCAATTACTCTAAATATTATTTGTTGTACCTTTTGTCTCAGCCGCAGGAACTACCCACAAATCAGCAGCGTCTTTCTTACGAGCCACAAGAGGAACACCTGGCCAATTAATCTTTAATAATTGGTCAACAATAACATCCGATGCATTTACCAGTGTAATATCTTCACCTGATGATGATATTCCGAATTGTCCCTGAGGAGAACCCGATCCTGTTTCGATTAAATAAAAACCTCCAGCTGCAATTGAAGTACTCGCAGGAATAACGTATGCAACACCTATGCCTCCTGAATCATATACTTTGTATCCACTAATATCAATTGAAGCAGTTGTTCCATTATACAATTCAATAAAGTCATAAGGAACTCCAGATGCCTGAATCTCATTAATCACCAATTGGTTTAACAAAGGAATTGGTGCAACTGTAATACTTGGCCAGGTAGATCCGTCATCATGGTCAAAATCACCAATAATCTCTCCAACAGCATTAAGTTCCTCAACGGGATAATATGATTTTACAGATGAATTGTCAGTAGCTCTGATGTAATATCTAATTACAGATTCATCAGCTTGTCCAGGAATAACACCAGTCCAAACATCTCCAGTTAGGGTTAAGTCAACTGTAATTTTATTTCCAGCAACCTCATCATCAACTAAATAATATAAACGAACTGCATCAACTCCGCTCCTGTCGTATACATCAACAGTTACAGTAATATCTTCAAATGGTGATGGATTTTCGTTTGACAATTCAACCTCATTAAAAATAGCAAGACCATCAACAACAGTAAATGTATAATAATCTGCATCTGCAGGTTTAAAAGTAGTCATTAAACCGGTTTTATCAGTAGCTTCGATATAATATTTAACTGCATCACCTTTGGTTAAAAGCGGAAGAACGATTGTGTATTCACCTTGTCCCATTGGAGCCATGCTTGTATAATATACATCTGTTGAAGTCTGCATCCATAATTTTACATCACTAATACCTGAAGCATCAATAACAACGATATCATACTGAAAACGTTGGTTATCGTTAACCATTCCGGTAACAATGACATCAGCCTCGAAAGCAGGAGCTTCATTTGTATTGCTATTTTCAGTTCCTTTTGTAAGGTTTGCCAAAGCCCATGTATCGCTACCATCTGGTATTCTCGAATAAGATAACCCAACTGGAAGAGCTGGCAATTCGATATTATCGACTACTTCACCAAGATCATTTTCCAGGTAAATAAGATCTCCACCACTGGATAAACCAAAACCGTTTTCACCTGCATCAACAACGATTACAAAGAATCCCTTAGGTTGGATAATCGAACCCGCAGGAAATGATTTTGGAGTTTTTGAGGGATTATCATATATTTTATAATTGCTTATATCAATAGCTTCGTCAGAACTATTATAAAGTTCAACCCAATCCGGGTCTCCCTCTACACCTCTGGAATAGGCTTCATTAATAAATATGGCTGATTCGGTTATTACTGTCTCATCAATAAAAACCTCATCTTCTACGCAACTTGTAAAGCTAAATGCTACCAGTGCTATAATTAATATAAATAGATATTTTTTCATAACTGTGAATTATTAAGTTTTAGGTAATTATTAAAAATCAACTTCAAATCTGATGGAAAGAATGCTGTAATCTTCACCAGCAGAACCATTAGAATCTACAACATTTCTTGGATTTTTGGTTAATTCACCATTCTCATCATACCCAACAAACAGTTTGTTTTTTCCATTTGCCCAACGGTCGTGATTCATGTAGATGTAGTTAAGCATAATCTTAACATTATTGTTAATATAATAGTTTAAGCCAAGGGTATAGCCTTCGCCAGAACCACCCATTACCTGATCAACATCGCTATTGAGATTCAAATAATCATAACGCAAAGCTAATTCGACATCGCCCCAGTCTTTACCTCTTGTTGGCTGAGTAAATTCAGCTGCACCTTTATCATAGTTATATTTACCACCAAATAACAAATATGTTCCAAACACATAAAATCCATCAAAGTTTTCTGTTGGCAGATCTTTATCTTTTACTACGCTGCTCATCATATATTCTCCCTGTAATCGAAGTCCCTCATAATATCCTGCAAACTCTAATCCGGTAAGGGTAGCATAATCAACATCGCCCATAAGGTCAGTATCCATGTATTTTTTTCTATTGATAGATGTAAGAGATCTTGTGCTATATCTTAAAGTATAAGGAACTTCGGCATCGGTTTTTGGAGTGCGATATGAATAAGCTCCACCAAGATGAAGACCCATTCTATTATCTTTATGAAAAGGCATAATAACTACTTTTCCTGTATATGAATAGCCTTCGTCCATACCAACGTCTTTGTTATTATCCTCTGAAAAGATTCTTTCTTCTAAACCACCAACTTCTTGGAAATGCACACCCCCCATTGCAAATAACCAGTTTTTACTGTATGATGCAGCTACACCAATATGTCGTGAAGGGGCAAAAGTAGCAACTGCATTTGGTCGCTCAATAAAAGTAAGGTAACGCGAAGTTGTTGTTGCTTCCATAGAAAAACCTTCTTTAAAATTACCAACTTGTACCTCGAGTCCGGCATCGTTAAAATATTTTACGTATGCATCTTTTAATTCGAGCTCTGAGTTTGATATATCCATATCAAATTCGCCATACCAGTTTTTAGCAAACTCAGCTTTAACAGCAAATCGTGCTCTTCGGATTGAAGTACCATTACCAATATCATTATAGGTATCTCCATAAAACATAGCTCCATCTACCTGCACGCGGGCATCATACCATATCTTATAGCTTTTGTCTTTAGCTTCAAGAACAAGGGTCCCATTTCGCTCTTCAGGCAGCAAAGGTGTTCGGTTTACCTTAACTCCATATTGGTTGTAACGGGTAGTAGTATCATTTTCCTGTCCGTTCACTGAACTGCTCCATAGAAAAGGTATCCCCAGGAACAAAATCATTAAAAAACTGTTTACTTTTTTCATAGAATAATTAATTAAAGGTTACTAATAAATTTTAATAAGTTATCTTCTTTTTCTAGTTTCAATTTCTTTTTTAGCCTGTATCTTGATATCTCGACACTCTTTGGCGAAATATTTAATAATGATGAAATCTCTTTGGTAGATAAATTTAATCTTAGCAATCCTGCCAAACGTTTATCCATTTCTGTAAGTTTAGGAAATGATGTTTTCAATTTTGTGTGAAAATCTTTGTGGATATCTTCAATCTGAGTATAGAATTCCTTTTTCTCTTTCGAAAAAGACATTTTTTGCCTTATCATTAGAGACAAGTCTTTAAGTCTTTTAGTCCGATCATCGTGATTATTTATCTCAATAATTTCGTTTAATCCAGTTGATATTTTCTCTAGAAAAGCATGCTGTTCATTAATATTAAATGCAATATCCATAAACTCTTTCCTTTTGGCCTGAAGCTTAATATTAAGAGCTTCATTTTCAACTGCTGCAGCCCTCATTTCCAAATCATTCATCGCTTTTTGCGATTGATAAAGCTGATTTTGTTGAATTAGAATATCTCGTTCCATTTTTAAACGGAGCTTTTGTTGTCTGAAAATGAAGAATATAAATACCACAATAAGTAAAGCTATAAGAATAATAATTCCTGGCAGTACCATATTTATTCTCGTAGAGCTATCTACCAACTTTTCAGTATCAATACTTCTTACAGCCTGATCCAATTTTTCCAGTTTTGATGGAAACCCAAAAGTTCTCTCAATAATAAAAAGAAAAGCAGTTGTAAGTAGTCCGGCACTTAACGGTGTAGTTATCCAGCTCAATCCAATACCAGCAAGAGTTTTAATTTCAATTTCGCGTGTACCTTTAACTATTCCTATACCTATTATAGCACCAATAACTATTTGAGTACTCGAAACAGGGACCAAAGGAATTTGAGGTAATCCGAAGGATCCAAGAATATTAGAAAGCCATAATGATGAAAATACAAATAAAACAATTGCTTGCACAAGATGAACAACGACTGCTGTTTCTGGCACAAGAGAGAAAGTTCCACTTCCTGTTTCAATAGCAGCCTTTTTGCTAAAGCTATAAATACCTATCGAAATGGAGATTCCACCTAGTAGAAAAAGTATTTGTAATCCATCAAGGGTAAAGATTCCAAAGTTTATTAAAAGAGCTGGTGCATAATTGGAAAAAACACCAATTACATTTCCAATATTATTGGCTCCTAAGTTAAAAGCAGCAAGAGCAATAGCTATAACTAAGGTAATTCTAAGATAAAAATCGAGTTTAATTACATGTATATTCGACTTATTAATAAACCATCGTATAAGAATAAACAGAAGTGCACCAACAATTACTCCAAAAACCGGGGCGAGAATCCATGCTAATACAATCTTAGATATTATACCTAAATTAATATTACCCTGCGTAAAAAGGCTCCATCCAACAATTGCTCCAACTATGGACTGACTAGTAGAAACTTTAATATTAAATCTGGTAAAAACAAGAACTACTAATGCAGCACTTAGTACAACAATAAATGCTATCGCAGGTTCAGTAATATTTCCGAGACTTTGTATTGTTGCAGTAGTGCCTCTACCTTGAAATATTGCACCAATAATTATTAGTACACTTGCTATTATCGCTGCTTTTTTAAAATTGAGCCTTTGTGAACTAACTGAGGAGCCAAAAAGATTTACCGTATCCTTTGATCCAAGCAACCATCCAAGAAATAACCCACTTGATATTATTACTAAAATAATAAACATTTGCTAAATTGTTCGTTTAATAGCCATAATAGAAAGTAAATCAGCTGCTTTCTGAGCAACGTCAGACAATATTTCGATATGTAGGGTGAAATAACGTAAGTGAATTTTCTCACTTAGCTTCAATTGAATCATCTCCTGAAATACACGTCTTTTAATTGAAAGGGCTAACTTGTCAGCCTCCTTTTCATAAAGGTATACTCTATGCAAATGTTCTTTTACAGATTCAGGATCTCTAAAATATGCCCTGGCGGCGGGAATTAATGAATCAATGGCAAAAACAGAAAGCTCTGATAGTTTTATTAAATCTTGATTAAGTTCGCTAGGAATTAAAGGTACTTCAACATCAAACTCAATTAAGTTTGATTTTGCCAAATCTATAATATTGTTTAGCTCTTCTAAAAGTTTTAAAATATCACCTCTAAGTTGAGGCATTAGAGACTGTGTATATAAGATATTCTCTATCTCTCTTTTCTTAATATCAGCATCTGAGGATAAATTGGCAATTGTTTTAAGGTTATCCTCAAAATTTTCTCTTTTTCCTTGAAGATAATTTTTAACACCTTCTTTAAATATAAGGCTTCCTTGATCAATTAAGGTTAGAAATTCCTCAATCAGATCAATTGACTTTTTAGCATTTTTAAAACTAAACATAGATTTCAAATTTTAATTTCTAAAAGTGGTACCAAATTACAATATTATCTTTATACTGTTTTTGCTTTATAGTGTTCTCATTATTTATCCATTTCTTTTGTAGTGTTATTTATTTTGTTATTTATTTTATTTTTAATTTCTTACCTTCTATTTGTAGTTTAATATTTAAGATCAAATTCAAACTTGTAGTATTTCTGTAGTATTTTTTTAATTAAAAATACTCAACTTGTAGTAATTAAATTCAAAAATAAAATTCCAAAACAACTAGATTTTTTATGTTAAATAATAAAATTAGATTCAAATAAGTATTTCGTTCTCATTTTATCAACGCAGGATTTGTAATTGATTTATTGAATATATTATGCGGCGAATTACAATTTTCAACATCATAGATGAAGAAATAAGGAGATGTATTAACTATTTATATAATTATCACAAAACAAAAAACCGATGATTATCTCATCGGTTTTTTATGCACTAGTCTATTATATCTTATTCTACTAAAGCAACATCTTTAACACTATCGAATTGAGGTTGAATAACCCATTCTCCATTTTGGTTTATTACCCCCCAAGCACCATCCTTTTTAACTGCAGCAAATCCATTCTTAAAATCACGGGCAGCTTCAAACTGAGGTTCAATAAACCAAGCCATTTGATTATTCAAAAAACCAATCTTCCCATTTACTGATGCCTGAGCAAGACCTTCCTTAAAATCATCCGTTTTGTCAGCGCTTTCAGGTCTTATTAAATTACCAGATTTATCTGTATACCACCATTCATCATTTAACTTAACACGAGCCAATCCACTTTCAGCATCAAAGTTTTTTGCTGCAAGAAACTGTGGTTGAATTACCCATTCTCCATTTGTATTAATGAATCCTATCAAATCTTTATTTTTTCGAGCCCAGGCCATGTCAGAGCTAAAATAACCTACTCCCGTAAATTGTGCCGGGATTACTACTTTACCATCAGAATTTATAAATCCAGAAAAACCTTTTGATGTTTCATAGGGAGCTAAACCTTCAGCAAAATCTTTCACTTTTTTAACATCTGGCACATCAACAAATGATTCATTGCCATTTACATCAATTACAAAAAACTGATTTCCTTTTCTTACAACAGCACTACCATTATTAAAATCCGAAGCAAAATCGTATTGAAGAGGGATTGAAATTTTACCTTGGGTATTCATGTATCCCCACTTTTTGCCAATACGTACAGTCACTAATCCACTATTAAAACCACTTGGAAGATAGCCAAGTAAATCTTTTACAATTATGTCAGGATTTTCAAGATCAATTATTTCACCATTCAATGTAACAATTTTGTACGAGTTCTTTATAGAAAAATACACCAGAGCTACGCCTTCATTAGAAAATTCGTAACATTTTTTAAACTGTGGTTCAATAATTATTTCCCCTTCAAGGTTAGCATAACCCCAAGTATCGGACATAGGAGGTCGAACCTGAATAACATACGTTTGAGCATTTACTGAAACCCCCAGTACTATAACAAATAAAGCAAATAAGTTAATTTTTCTAATCATGATTATATAAAGTTTAGTTTTCTATAAATTAAAATTACATTTTTTGTTCACAAAATATGTACCACAACTAAACAAAATTTTATTAAACAACAAAAAGCCGATGAGAAATCATCGGCTTTTTGTACCCGGGGCGGGACTTGAACCCGCACAGCCTAATGGCCACAGGATTTTAAGTCCTGCGTGTCTACCAATTCCACCACCTGGGCATCAGTAATAAAAAAAGAGCGAGAAACGAGACTCGAACTCGCGACCCCGACCTTGGCAAGGTCGTGCTCTACCAACTGAGCTATTCTCGCATTTTGCGACTGCAAATATATCTAAAATTTTTGTTTCACAAAAAATTATTCTCAAAAAATGTGTTTGTTTTTCTTATTTCTTTGCTACAATCCTATATGTCGCTTAATATCATTTAGTTTATTCAGAGCCTCAACGGGTGTAAGATTATTAATATCTAGCTTTCTAATCTCATCGCGAATTTGTTTGAGTACTGGATCATCTAACTGGAAAATTGTTGTTTGATAACCTTCGCGATGCTGAGCTATTTCGCCAACAGGTTTTGCCAAAGAATCCTTTTGTCCCGATTTTTCGAGATCTCTAAGAATTTCATTTGCTCTATTTACAACGCTTTTGGGCATACCTGCCATTTGTGCAACATGTATACCAAAGCTATGCTCGCTCCCTCCTCTTTTCAGTTTTCTCAGAAAAATCACCTTATCATTAAGCTCCTTTATCGATACATTATAATTTTTTATCTTGTCAAATGATTTTTCCATTTCATTTAACTCATGGTAATGGGTTGCAAAAAGTGTTTTTGCTTTTGCTGTAGGATGTTCGTGAATATACTCGGCCATAGCCCATGCAATTGAAATACCATCATAAGTACTTGTTCCACGGCCAATTTCATCAAGCAAAATCAAACTTCGATGAGATAGGTTATTAAGAATACTTGCTGCCTCATGCATTTCGACCATAAATGTTGATTCTCCCAACGATATATTATCTGATGCACCTACACGTGTAAATATCTTGTCAACCAAGCCTATCTTAGCAGATTCGGCAGGTACATAGCTTCCAATCTGGGCAAGCAAAACTATCAGTGCGGTTTGGCGCAACAATGCAGATTTACCCGACATATTTGGTCCAGTAATCATAATAATTTGTTGCTGATCATTATCGAGTAGAATGTCATTTGCAATATAGGGCTCATCTATAGGTAACATTTGTTCTATTACCGGATGCCTACCTTCTTTAATCTCAATAACATCGGTATTATTTATTTCGGGTCTATTATATTTATTCGCTTCGGCTATAATTGCAAATGATAGCAAACAATCTAGCTTTGCTATTAGAAATGCATTTAGCTGAATACCCTGTATATAATCGGTTAAACTGGATACCAAATCTAAAAACAACTGGTTTTCGATCTCAAGTGCTTTCTCTTCTGCTCCTAAAATTTTTGTTTCATATTCTTTAAGCTCTTCGGTAATATAGCGTTCGGCACTTACTAAGGTCTGTTTCCTAATCCATTCAACCGGAACTTTATCTTTGTGTGTATTTCTAACCTCAATATAATACCCGAAAACATTATTAAAACTAATCTTTAATGATGTTATTCCTGTTCGTTCTATCTCCCGTTGTTGAATCTGAGCCAGAAAATCCTTTCCTGAATATGCCAGCTTACGGTATTCATCTAACTCAGCAGACACTCCACTTGCTATATAATTACCTTTACTTAACAAAACAGATGCTTCGGGCATTAATTCCTTTTCTATTCTATCGCGTATTGCAAAACATGGATTAAGCTGATCGCCAATTTTTAAAAGTGCTGCATCACCAGATTCGAGACAAGCTTGTTTAATAGGCTGGATGGCTGTTAAAGCTATCTTTAACTGAACTACTTCGCGCGGATTAACTCTGCCAGTAGCCACTTTAGATATAATTCGCTCCAAATCACCAATATTTTTAACATGCTCTGAAAGCAAATCTCTAAAATCGTCATTATTAATAAGATATTCAACCACATCGTGTCGCTCCTTAATAGGCTTTTCTTCTTTAAGAGGCAATGCAACCCATCGTTTTAACATTCGGGCTCCCATGGGAGATAATGTGCGATCAATAACATCAATCAATGTTTTTGCACCTTCGTTAATGGAATAAAATAATTCCAGATTACGAATTGTAAACTTATCGAGCCATACATAATGCTCTTCTTCGATTCGTGAAAGTGATGATATATGTTGAGTTTTGTCGTGATGAGTTAATTCAAGATATTGCAAAATGGCACCTGCAGCAATTATTCCAAAACGCAGGTTATGCACACCAAATCCTTTTAAAGAAGCTGTCTGAAACTTCTTAAGTAATTTCTCTGTTGTATTTTCTTCGGTAAAAACCCATTCATCGAGCTTCGAAATATAAAATTTATCACCAAACTGCTCCTTAAACTGTTGTTGCTTACTTCTCTCGCATAAAACCTCCTTGGGTTGAAAGCTGCTCAATAACTTATCTATATACTCAAAAGTACCTTCGGCAGTAAGAAACTCTCCGGTTGAAATATCCAGAAATGCAACGCCAGCAATATTTTTTTCGAGATGTACAGAAGCCAGAAAATTATTCTCACG
The DNA here is from genome assembly GCA_001768565.1 of Bacteroidetes bacterium GWF2_33_16. Classification (GTDB taxonomy): domain Bacteria; phylum Bacteroidota; class Bacteroidia; order Bacteroidales; family UBA12077; genus UBA12077. Next base: position 61,316 of record MEOE01000015.1, read on the forward strand.
ACGCTCAAGCACATTATCGTTTAACGAAACACCCGGAGTAACAAGCTCTGTAACTCCACGTTTAACTATGTTTTTTGTTTTTTTTGGGTCTTCGAGCTGTTCACAAATAGCAACTCGTTGCCCTGCTCTCACCAATTTTGGAAGATAGGTATCAATTGCATGATAAGGTACACCGGCCAACTCGACAAACTGAGCTGAGCCATTTGCTCTTCTTGTTAAGGTAATTCCTAGTATTTCAGAAGCTTTAATAGCATCTTCGCCAAAAGTTTCATAAAAATCGCCTACCCGAAACAACAATATGGCGTCAGGATGTTTCCTTTTGATCTCATAATATTGTTTCATTAAGGGAGTTTCGGCGTATTTCTGCTCTATAGACAAATCTTTTTATTTTATTTATGCAAGTAAAAATAAAGCTAATCAATCATTTTTAATAATGATTATCTTTTGTTTTTTCAACAATGTACCAATAGGTAATAATTAATTTATGTATCGAATTCCAAAAAAAATAGCCCTTGGGGTTACAAGGACTATTAGCAATCATTCTTTTAGGTAAAATCTTTTTTAGGTAGATTTTGTTGCAGGTAAAAGTAACAAAATTTTGAAAAAACAGAAAAAGTTAGTTAAAAAAGTTCAAAAAAGTTTTTAATCCCTTCAGAAGTATACTATGTCAAAGTGGTTTAACTAATTAAGCTTATAACAAATTAGATAAATTGGATTTTTTAGCCTCATCGACACATAATTAAATAGAAAAACCATGATAAAAACTATTTTTCAATGCTAAAAATAGTTTTACATTAGCACAACAAAATAATTACAATCACACTATGAAAAAAATATTAATTCTGGGAGCAGGATTATCCTCATCGAGTATGATAAAATACCTGCTTGGTCATTCTGAAGAACATAACTGGAAAGTTAGAGTTGGCGATATGTCACTTGAAGTTGCAAAACGAAAAATTGCAAATCATATAAACGGAGAAGCTATTGAGTTTGACATTTTCAACGAGAAACAACGTCATGACGAAATTCAAAAAGCTGATGTTGTTATATCGATGTTACCAGCAAGATTCCATTATCTAGCAGCAGAAAAATGCGTTGAATTCGGCAAACATATGGTAACTGCATCCTATGTATCAAAAGAAATAAAAGCATTGCACGAACAAGCCCTGGCAAAGAATATTTTATTACTAAACGAAATAGGTGTTGATCCAGGTATTGATCATATGTCAGCTATGAAAGTGATTGATGAGATTAAGGCCAAAGGTGGCGAAATGCTTTCGTTTAAATCAAGTACGGGTGGTTTGGTTGCACCAGAATATGATAATAACCCATGGAATTATAAATTTACATGGAATCCAAGAAACGTGGTTGTTGCAGGCCAATCGGTTGCACAATATATTGATCATGGACAGTTGAAATATATTCCTTACCACAAACTATTTACCCGAACAGAAAAAATGTCGGTACTTGATTTGGGGGAGTTTGAGATGTACCCAAACAGAGATTCATTAAGCTACCGCGAAACTTACGGTTTAGAAAATATACCAACCCTATTGAGAGGCACACTTCGTCGTTCAGGTTATTGCGCCGGATGGAATGTCTTTGTTCAATTAGGAGCTACAGATGACACCTATGTAGTTGAGAATTCGGAAAACATGACATACAGAGATTTTATCAATAGTTTTCTTCCTTATGATCTGAATGATACTGTTGAGCAAAAACTTGCCAAATATGTAGGTATTGATATGAAATCAGAAACCATGAAACGACTGGAATGGCTTGGTATATTTGAAAAACACAAGATCGGTTTACCCAATTCTACACCTGCACAGATTTTACAGAAACTGCTCGAAGAAAAATGGGCACTTGGACCAGAAGATAAAGATATGATTGTAATGCAGCATCAGTTTGACTTCAGATTAAAGGACAAAACCAAACGTATTACTTCTTCACTTGTTGTTAAAGGACAAGATACAGTTCATACTGCAATGTCTATAACTGTTGGTGTACCCGTTGCTATTGCCACAAAACTTTTGCTTACAGGCAAATTAACTAATCGTGGAGTAGTTGTTCCCATTATGAAAGATGTATACGAGCCTGTATTAAAAGAACTGGAGCAATTTGGAATTAATTTTATAGAAGAAGAACAAGATTTAGATTAATATCTAATCTACTATATTTATCCGCCAAGATACTCAGTCAACATGATGAGTGTTTTGGCGGTTTTATTTTCGTACAATTTAATAATCCCTTCCCAAAATAAACATTATATTTATTCATTAATTTAGTGGATATGAAAATCAAGCCATTTAAACTAGAACAATATTTTGCCAGATATGAGTTTACTGCACCTTATTTATTATCATGCTCTGATTGCGAGGCGTTATCATTAGAAGAACTTTTAGCACTTGCAGACCCTGATTCGCTTAATTTGTGGAACAGCCTTAAACTAGGTTACACCGAATCGCAGGGTCACCCGGTTTTAAGAGAAGAAATATCAAGACTTTACAATACAATTAAACCAAATCATGTATTAACAATAACTCCAGAGGAAGGCATTTTTATTGCCATGAATACCATCCTCGAAAAAGGAGATCATATTGTTACAACGTTTCCCGGCTATCAATCACTGTATGAGGTTGCAAATTCGATTGGGTGTGAAATCTCGAAATGGATTCCTACAGAAAAAAATGGCTGGCATTTTGATATTACTGATCTTAAAAAACTGATTCAAGAAAACACAAAACTTATTGTTATCAACTTCCCACATAATCCTACAGGGGCAACAATTACAGAAACCCAGTTGAAAGAAATACTTGAAACAGCAAGACAGAGAAATATCATTTTTTTTTCGGATGAAATGTACCGTTTTCTTGAATATGATAAGAAAGACAGAATCCCCTCGGCTTGTGATTTATATGAAAATGCTGTTTCACTGTTTGGCATGTCGAAAAGCTTTGCAATGGCTGGTGCACGAATTGGCTGGTTAACTACAAAGAATATTGATTTACTAAAGAAATTCTCAGTTTACAAGGATTACACAACCATTTGCAGCAGCGCACCAAGCGAAATATTAGCAATAATGGCGCTAAGATCTAAAGAAATTATTCTTAAAAGAAATCTTCAGATTATTGAAAGTAACTTAACAATTCTAGATTCCTTTTTTTCTGATCATTCTCATCTCTTTGAATGGAGCAAACCCAAAGCAGGCCCTATTGCTTTTCCAAAATTACTTTTAACAACCAATATCGATGATTTTTGTTTTGATCTGGTTGAGAAGAAAGGTGTTATGTTATTACCTGCCTCTGTTTATGACTTTAATAGCAATAATTTTAGAATTGGATTTGCACGAAGAAACATGACTGAATCAATTGAAAAACTTGAGCAATTCTTAAAGGAATAAATAATAATCTTTGGTCAGGTTTTTATAATTATCAGAATACTCGTGTCTTTTATCAAGTTCAATTATTAAATCCTGATCAACAAACGCTTTCCTTTGTTTTTGAAATTCGAGCAACAACCTTTTTACTGCGACTTTGGGCTTGGGTAAAACATTGGTTTGTCGAACACAGTATAATCCCTTTTCGGCAGCATTAGCTATAAACATTACACCTTCAATATAGGGCAAAACAATACTCAATGTACCATCGTTGGCAAGAAGCTTTGATGATCCATCAATTATATCGCTTAACTCTAGCTCCATATTATGTCGTGCTTTGGTTCTTTGCTCACTTGGCGTATACAACGAATTCTGAAAATAAGGGGGATTAGAAACAATCAGATCATATTTTTTATTAGATTCTGTTGCATAATCCTGAAATGATTGATGTACCAAATTAATTCTGCTATACCATGGAGATTTTTGAAAATTATCCTGAGCCTGCATGCAAGCATTTTCATCGATTTCAATGGCATCAATAATAGCTTGCGACCGCTGTGCAATCATTAATGCAATAAGTCCGGTTCCTGTACCAATATCCAACACATGTTTTGTATTTTCACAGTTCGCCCATGCACCAAGCAATACTCCATCTGTACCGACTTTCATGGCACATTTTTCCTGATGAATAATAAATTGTTTAAATTTAAAATAGTTGTTTGCCATTTATTAAAACTTTTCAAATAATCCCAAACTGAATAATGCAAAATCGTATTTTACCGGATCATTAGCATCAAATTTCCTTAAATTACTTGTTACTTGTTCAACAGCCAGCCAATCATTTTGATTACGAGTTAAAAGCCCTAATTTCCGGGCAACATTACCAGTATGTATGTCTAAAGGTAAATATAGTGCTGATGCAGGAATCTTACTCCATAGTCCAAAATCTACACCTCTATTATCATTTCTAACAAACCATCGAAGAAACATATTCAATCGTTTTGCCGAAGATCCTTTCGAAACATCAGAAAAATGCTTTTCTGTTCTATGCTGATGATCAATTTCAAAGAATGTTTTCCTTACCTCAACTAACGTTTCTTTGACATTATGATTCTGCAAATATGAACGCTGAAACAATACTCCCAATCCACCATGCTTTTTATAGATATTTTGCAATGATTTAATAAAAAACATACAATCTATTCCATTAAAAGTTCGGTGTATAAAATATTCGAATCGTTTTAATTCTGTTTTATTACAATTTATAAGAAAATCATAAGGAGAATTATCCATTAATGCTATCAGCTTGTATGAGTTTTTAATAATGGTAGCTCGCTGTCCCCATGCAATTGTTGCAGCAAGAAAAGCAGAGATCTCAATATCATATGGATCGGAGAATGAATGAGGAATTTTAATAGGATCGCTATCGATAAAATCAGAATGATTGTACTTTTCGTATTTTTCGTCGAGAAACTCTTTTAGGTCACCTATTCCGATATTCATTCCGTACTAATCAACTAAATAAATTTGCCATCCTTCATCATAAGCTTGCGATCGGCCATATTTGCAAGGCCTTCGTCGTGCGTCACAATAACAAAAGATGAATTATACTTTTTACGAATAGAAAAGAATAAATCGTGTAGTTCTTTTTTATTTTGCGAATCGAGATTTCCAGAAGGTTCGTCTGCAAAAATAACTGCTGGTCCATTAATTAAAGCACGAGCCACAGCTACTCTTTGCTGCTCACCGCCCGACATCTCTTTTGGTTTATGTTCAAGACGGTGACTTAAATTTAGAAAACCCATTATTTCTTTGGCCTTATTTTCAGCTTCTTCTTTTTTTACTTGAGCTATAAATGCTGGTATGCACACATTCTCAAGTGCTGTAAATTCGGGCAAAAGGTGATGAAACTGAAAAACAAAACCAATATTTTTGTTACGAAAAGCTGCAAGTTGCTTGTCTTTATACTTATTTACTTCACTATTTTCAAATAGTATCTTTCCCGAATCGGGTTTGCTTAATGTTCCAAGTATTTGAAGAAAGGTTGTTTTCCCAGCACCACTTGGACCAACAATTGAAATAATCTCTCCTTTATCAATTTTAAGATCTATTCCTTTTAGAACCTGCAAATCACCGTATGATTTAGTTATATTTTCAGCAATTATCATCTAATAAATATTTCTTTGTAATGTTTGTTTTTTACTTCTTTTGCGCTAAAATCTCAATGTTTAAGTAGTTATCCTAGCAGATCATTTTTGGTTTTGTCTACATCTTTTTTAAGGTCGTCAATATCTTTTTTAAGATCTCCCCCAACATTATTCATTTCTTTTTTGATATCGTCTGCAGCTTTTTTAAATTCTCTAACACCTTTGCCCAGAGCTTTAGCTATTTCAGGTATTTTATTGGCACCAAAAAACAAAAGAATAAATAGAAAAACTATAAAAATTTCCGGTCCGCTAATAAAAAGAATTATAACCGACATATATTTAATTTTTTAACAAATATACATTCTTTATATAATAAAAAACCTCATTTTTTAGATGAGGTTTTTATAAAACTATTTTGGTTATTTTTTATTTATTTTCTCTTTCATGTTCATCTTTCCTATATCCAGAGTCATAAACTACTGGAGAAGCAACAAAAACAGAAGAATATGTACCAATAAGAATACCAATCATTAAGGCAAAAACAAAACCACGAATTACTTCACCTCCAAAAATAAAGATTAAAAGAATAACAAGAAGTGTCGTAAATGAAGTATTGAATGTACGTGGAATAGTATCGTTAATCGCATCATTCATCACTGTTTTAACTTTTCGTTTTGGATATAATCCTCTATACTCACGAATACGGTCGAACACAATCACAGTATCGTTAACAGAGTAACCCACTACAGTTAAAATTGCAGCAATAAATGCCTGATCGATCTCAAGCGAGAATGGTAGTATTCCGTATAATAGAGAGAACACACCTAATGTGATAATAACATCGTGTAAAAGTGCAGCAACTGCTCCCAAACCATATTTCCAGCTTTTAAATCGTATGAAAATATATAAGAACATAAAGATAATTGCAACTATCATAACAATGAAAGATCCAATAATAATATCATCAGCAATGGTTGCTCCAACCTTTTGCGAACTCATTTTATGGTTTGTGTTAAAATCTTCGAAAGTTACCAGATCGCCCAATATTGGTTTAAGACCATTATATAATTTACTTTCAACTTCAGTATCAACAGCGACATCGTCCTCATCAATTTTATACTTTGTAGTAACTTTAACCTGATTATCGGCACCAAAGGTTTTTACTTCGGGAGCTGTACCAAACTCATCTTTTAAAAGGCTTGTAATATTAACTGTACTAACTGATTGATCAAAACGAACCACATATGTTCTTCCTCCAGTAAAGTCGATACCCATATTTAAACCACGGGTAAATAATGAGCCAAAACTAATAATGATTAGAATAGCTGAAACTACATAGGCGATTTTACGCTTACCAATCCAATTAAATTTAATATTTCTAAATGCACCCTGAGTTAGCTTTGTAGTAAATGAAATTTGTTTATTACGATCCAAATACCATTCAAAAATTAAACGGGTTAAGAAGATTGCAGTAAACAATGATGAAATAATACCAATAATTAAAGTTGTAGCGAACCCCTTAATTGGACCCGTACCAAAAATATAAAGGATTACAGCAGTTATTAATGTAGTTAAGTTCCCATCGATAATTGCAGAATATGAATTTTTAAAACCATCTTTAACAGCAATTTTAATACCCTTACCTGCAGTTACTTCTTCGCGGATACGCTCATAGATAATTACGTTCGCATCAACAGCCATACCTAAGGTTAGAACAATACCTGCTATACCGGGCAATGTAAGAACAGCACCAAGAGAAGCTAGCACACCAAAAATAAAGAATAAGTTAGCTAATAGTGCAAGGTCGGCAACTAAACCGGCCTGACGGCTATACCAGAAAACCATGTAAGCCATTACTAAAACAAATGCAATAAGGAATGAGTTTAACCCTGCATTAATAGCTTCTTTACCTAATGAAGGACCAACAATCTCTTCCTGAATAATTCTTGCAGGAGCAGGTAATTTACCAGACTGAAGAATATTGGCTAAGTCTTTTGCTTCGTTAACTGTAAAATCGCCAGATATGATTGATCGACCATTTGGAATTTCAGTATTTACTCTTGGTGCTGAATAAACATAATCATCAAGAACAACAGCAATAAAATTGTCAATATTGTTTTTTGTTAATCGTGCCCAAATTTTTGCACCATCAGAATTCATCGACATACTTACCTCTGCCGAACCAGATTGATCAAACTCCGAACGAGCATCGGTAATAACATCTCCATCGAGAGGAGCTTTACCATCGCGACCGGTAATTTTTATGGCATATAATTCATAATAACTTTTTGATTCATCGTACTTATAAGGTTTAACATCCCACTTAAATGCAAGATCACGAGGCAATACTGACTGAACCTGTTTCATACTCAGATACTTGTTTACTTTTCCAGTATCTGAGAAATGAGCCATACCAACAGTAGGACCATCTAATGGAGCATTTGTATTTGAATTTATACTAGGACGCAATACAGAAAACAAAGGATAACGCTCTGCAATTTGCGATTGAGCCAAGTCAGTAGTATCCTGCTTTAATGAATCGGAAGCAAGCTGTTCAATTAATGATAATTCATCTGAATCTTTTTTCTCAGCTTCTGTTTCAACTTTTTGTTCAGTACTTTCAGTTTCAGCTTTATTTAATTCTTTCTGTGCTTTTTCTAATTCATAAATAACTTCGTTAGCCTGAAGAATGTAAGAATAAACCTGTGTATTATTATAGGTTTCCCAAAATTCGAGGTTTGCAGTACCTTGTAGTAGATCACGAACACGTTTTTGATCTTTTACACCTGGTAATTCAACCATTATTCTGCCAGACTGCTCTAAACGTTGAATATTTGGCTGAACAACACCAAAACGGTCGATACGACTACGAAGAATATTGAACGAGTTGTCGATAGCATCTTTTGATTCCTGACGAATAATTTCGAGTACTTCTTTGTTCGTTGCATTAAAACTAATCTTGTCTTTTAACTCAACTGTATTAAAGATAGCTGCCATACGAGCATTTGGATCAACCGTTTCGAAAGCACGACCAAAAAGTGTTAAGAAATCTTCGCGACTATCTTTTTGGTATTGTTTAGCGAGTACTATTGCTTTTTGGAAAGTTGTATCCTTGCTATTATTTGACATTGCTTTGATAATATCTTCAACAGATATTTCAAGAATAACGTTCATCCCGCCTTTTAGGTCAAGACCAAGATTAATCTCACGTTCCTGGCATTCGCGCAATGTATATTTACGAATTCCAAGGTTATAAACTACTTCACCTGATAAAGAATCCATATACTGATATTCTTTATTTGGGTCACCTTGTGCAAATTCCTTTGCATCTTTTCCAATGCTTTGTGTTACCCAAGTAAACGATAAGTAGTAAATACATATAATAGCCAACATTATGGCTAAAAACCGAATAGCTCCTTTAATCTGCATTTTTCAATCTATTTTGTTGATATTAATATATTTTTTTTGCTTTTAAACAAATCGAAGTGCAAAGATAAAATTATTTTTTATATACACACTTTTTCAGACGATTAAGATACTATTTCATGTATATTAATTTAATCTGTGCAAAGATTAGAGATTCGCGATTAATGAATGATGAATAGAGAATTGATTGCAAACAATAATTAAAATCTAAATCTTTAAAAAATAATTACTGGTTACTAGTTACTTATAGCTTGTTTTTCCTCAAGAATCATTAATATCTGTAATTCTATAAATAGTAAATAAACCAACACTCCCCGACCTATTTAATCAAACAAAAAAACAGAATTCAAAATCACTTAATTAATTCGTCAAAATCTGCATCAAGGGGTTTATCAGAAATAAAATCGAACAAAGTAATTCTGCGTATAGTATAAAAATCGGACCAGTAGCGACGAAGAGCTGCGATATAATTAATTTTGGCAGCATCTTTTTCCGATAACGACACATTAAGATCAAGTACATCAACTTTACCAATTAAGAATCTCTGTTTTGTAAGATCGTATCTTTTTTGTGCAATAGTATCTGTTTTCGCAGCAATATAAAGTTGGTCGTCCTGCATATTAAACTGCATTACATTAAGGTAAACACTTTGAACAAAATCGGTTCGAGCCTGATCGACGGTTGTTTTAACAACTTCCTGACTTGATTGTGCCATTCGGTATTTGCCGCGACCCAAGCCCCAATCTAGAATCGGAATATTAAGGCCAAGAGTCAGTTGTTGCTGATTTTGAGGATTTTGATATACGGCAGATATTTCATCAGCTTGTTGTGTATACCCAATACTTGCAAACAGATCGGCTTGTAAACCTTTCTCTGATTTTGCTTTTGCAACATCTCTGCGAGCTTCGATTAGCTGACGTTCAAAACTTATAATATCAGGATTGTTCTCCTGAGCAATTACAAGGGCTTTTTCAACATCTACAGTTAATTTAGGTATATCTTTTGGAATAATGAGAACCAAATCAACTTTTTCGTTAAATCCCAAAAAAGACCGTAGCTGGAACTTCTTAACTTCCAGATCAACCTGAGCTGAGTTAAGCGATGATCCTGCGTTTAAAACACTTAGCTCCATTTGCATAAGCTCATTCTCTGCTATCGTTCCAATATTATAACGACCCTGAGCTATTTTATAAAGTGTATCGGCATTCGAAAAATTGATTTTTGCAACTTGCAGATTTTGTTGAGCCAGAGCTAAATCAAAAAAATAATTAACAGCCTTAAGAGAAACCTGCTCAATATTTAACACATAACTACGTTTTGCTTCTTCGTATTTGAGTGGTTCTATTTTTCTTTCCCATCGGTACTCATTGTAAAACAACACTGGCTGACGATAACTTACAGATAAAGGAATTGATGAATATGAATAAGAGTTCTTTGTTAAATCATCGAGTCGCGATAAGTCCGTATTGATTGAAAGTTGCCCTCCAGTAAAAGGAACGCTTTGAGTGATATTAAGATTAAGATTTGTTGTATTTTTATTAATACGTAAATAGTATGTACCTGATGAATCATTAAACTCGCGGTAACTTCTGTCCAGATTAGGAATTGTAGAACTTAATGTAAGACTAGGCCTTAAGCCTGCTTTAAAGGTTCTGTATTGCCAATAATTAGCACGAAAACGATGCTTTGCCATAATAGCATCGGGCGATTGCTCACTGGCTAATTGAATTACTTCTTCGAAAGTTAGTTCTTCGGTAATAGTTTGGCCCTTAACTAAATTATTAAATGCAATAACTATAAAAAGAAATACAATGGATAAAAATTTATTACTAAACATTGCTAAATAAATTATATTTTACTTATTCGTATCTTAATGATTCAATAGGATCGCGATCGGCAGCACGCTTTGCAGGAGAAATACCAAAGATTACACCAATAATAGCACTTACACCAAAAGCAATAATAATAGATCCCGGAGAAATAATGGTTAATATATCTGCAAATTTCATAATCAATTTAGATAGAATAACACCCAGAAGAACACCTACCAAACCACCTGAAACACTTATTAAAATAGCTTCGGAAAGAAACTGTGCAATAATATCTGCTTTTTTGGCGCCCAACGCCAGTCTAATACCAATCTCCTTTATTCGTTCCATTACTGTGGCATACATAATATTCATAATACCTATACCACCCACAATTAAAGAAATACTAGCGATTGCTCCCAATACGATATTAAAAATATCTTTTGTTCGTTGTTGTTGTTTAAGCAATAGCTCGGGAACAGTAATCTCATAATCTTTTACCTCCTGATGTCGTCGCAACAATAACCGACTAAGAATCTCCGTGGTTGGAGTTAATTGTTCTGTTTCCTCAACTTGTACTATTATTTTATCGAGTTGATTATAATTTGACGAAGTGGTAGTTTCCTGTCCGCCCGAGAAAGAAAAAAAGAATCCACCACCAAACATTGATCCACCACTTACTATTTTTGAATTCACTAATGCTCTGTTTTTATATCGGAGGAGCATTGTTTGAACAGGGATAAATACATTGTCGTTTACAAGGTTAACACCTGCATTATCGGCTGCAGATAAATTAACATCGCTTTTCTCTATAACGCCAATTACCTTTAACCAAACATGACCAAACTTAAGATATTGATTTATAGGATCGGTATCGCTAAATACTTTTGAGCTTATGTTAGCGCCAATAACACAAACAGGTATTCCATTTGTTATTTGAAAATCATTAAAAAACGTACCTTTTTCGAGCTGAACATTATATACTTGAAAATAATCATTATTTACACCTACAATTTTTGCAGGTACACGTTTACCATTCTGTACTACAAATGAATTGGCAATAATTTCCGGAGCAACTTTTTTTACTGAAGGAATAATTCTTTTTATTGCTTCAACATCATCCAGAGTTAATCCTGGCGAAAATTTTTTCTTCTGCTTCGATTCGCCTTCTGTGTCGCCACTACTATTATTCTCTTCCTCTGTAAGATCGGTTGTGGGTGTAATTACAATATTATTAACACCCACCATTTTTATTTGTTCCAGAATTTCCTGTTGCGCACCATTACCAATAGCAAGCATACTTATAACTGCAGCAGTTCCGAAAATAATTCCAAGAGCTGTAAGTACAGATTTTAGTTTATTATCTAAAATTGACTCAATAGCAATTTCTATATCGTGTAAATAATGACTTATAAAATTTATTTTAAACATCTGTATCTTGTTTCTGAATAAATATTGTACTCTCAATCTCCAATATCCAACATTCAATGATGAATCATGAATTATTTATCTACTTCTTTATTAATTTATTTTTTTGCGCTGTTTCAATACTTTTAACAAAAATTGCAATTAGTTCATCGCACTCCTTCAATGAATTATCAATAACTTCTATAGAATTTAAGAGGGGTTTCCGTTTTATTATTTTCATTGAAATTTTTGTTTCCCTTAATTCTTTTAAACAAACCTTCATTTTATGAATGAAGTCATTAATTGATTCCGCACTTTGTGCTTCGCCATAATTAAATGCTGGAGATGTACCAGATCGGAGCAACTGACCACCAATATGACTACCAACTCTGGTATCAGGCAGCATCTCAACTAAACGAATAATCAACAATGAAAATTCTATTAATCGCTCCTCTAAATCGTATTTTCTGTTACTCTCCAATTTCATTTTTATTTGATTATATCTTAATAGTTGGTTATTCGATATTGTTTATTGAATATTGGAAATTAAATTAACTTTTAATCATTGACCATAGTCTTAATTACCAGGTCTCTTAAATCCTTTCCCATTTCGGCGACCGTTTTCTTTCATCATTTTTCGCTCATCAGCTTGTTCTTGTCTTTTAAGCTCTGCATCTTTTTTTTGCTTTTCACGTTCTTTTAAAATAGGTATAAGATCAAGCCCTGTAAATTTTAGTTTGTCTTCGTTCTCGGGTATCGACAGATACACCTCATCGCTCTTATTCAATCCTTGTTCGATAATAATAAAATTTTCATTTGATAATCCGGGAACAATTATCTGCTTTTTATTTGATGCAGTATAAACGAAACTTAAACTATCGTTGGTATGAATTGCCTCAAGAGGGAGGAAAAGAACAGCCTTAAATACATCGGTAATAATCTGGTTACTTGTAGTCATTGATGGCCTCATAATAGTGTCGGTTTGATCAACATTTACAAGCACCTCGAACACCTTAGCATCAGTATTTGGTAATTGTTCTCCAATATTAGCTACTTCGAGCACTTTACCAGTATATTTTTTATCGGGGAAGGCATCTATTCCTATTCGAACAAATTGTCCTGTCTTTACTTTACTGATATCAATTTCGTTAACGTAGGTTTTTGATGACATACTCGACAAATCGGGCAGTGTAGCAATTGTCATATCCCATGGATTAATCGAAGAACCAACCTTACGTTTTTGCCCGCTCCACTCCTTTTTATAGATTACCATTCCTGAAGCTGGAGCAAATATCCTGAATTTACCAATTACAGTTTCCAACTCGTTAACTTTTCTACGCGCTTTCTCGAGATTGATACTTGCTTCGCGCATATCAGCCATTGCTTGTTGTATTTTAAGCTTATAATTCTCTTTCGCTTGCTCATACGCTCTTTCCGATTTCTCAAGGTCGATTTTTGCTTGTCGAATTGTTGCAGGTGGTTCAAACTGACTTTGATCCAATACAATTTGTTTTTCTTCTAATGCAAACTTTAGGTTTACTAATTGATCGCGCAAATCACGCAATTGCATCGTTGTATCCAATTGAATTTTAAGAAACTGCGATTCCGCTTTCTCAAGATCGTCTTTTATGTCTTTTAAACTATTTGAGACTTCGGAACGATCAAGATCTCCAACATAATCACCTGAATCGACAACTGTACCCTCAGGAACAAGATCCTGAATCTTTATTTCACGAATTCTAATATCTCTGCTATTTCTTAACTCAGCAGGCCCCATAATCTCAATCGAGCTTTTTGCTTGTAGTTCGCCTGTTGTAGATACGAGTATCTCGAAATCGCCTTTTTCAACTTTCGTAGTTATTTGCTTTTTTGTACTATCCTTTTTTGATCCAAATAAAAAGATCAGCATAATTAATAACACAATAACCGATAAAATTACATAGTACCTTCGTTTCATTTGAGCAATTTATTTAAAGCATTGATTTTATTTCTGTAATAATTCTATTTGCCAATTCATTTGAGCTTTTCGCATCTTTACTTTCAGCATAAATTCTGATTATTGGTTCGGTATTTGATTTTCGGAGATGAACCCAGCCATTGTCAAAATCTATTTTTATTCCATCGATATCATTTACCTGAAAATCGCTGAACTTTATCTTTATAGACTCTAAAATCTTATCAACGTTTATTTGAGGAGTTAATTCAATTTTATTTTTTGAGATTACATATTCGGGATATTGAGCTCTTAACTCCGAACATTTCTTTTCAGATCGCGCCAGATGAGTTAAGAACAAAGCTATTCCTACCAGAGCATCTCTACCATAATGCAAATCGGGATAAATAATACCACCATTACCTTCGCCACCAATAACTGCATTGTGTTTTTTCATGCTATCAACAACATTCACCTCTCCAACTGCAGATGCAAAATAACTGCCTCCATATTTCTTGGTTACATCACTCAACGCTCTGGTTGATGACAGGTTGGAAACAGTATTTCCGGGTTTCTCTTGTAAGATATAATCAGCAACCGCTACAAGAGTATACTCTTCACCAAACATAGAACCATCTTCGTTAATTATTGCCAGGCGATCAACATCAGGATCAACAACAAATCCCAGATGCGCATTATTTTCCTTTACTAAATTTGATATGTCAGTCAAGTGCTCAGGTAATGGTTCGGGATTGTGTGGAAATATACCATTTGGCTCACAATACAACTCGAAAACCTCCTTTACACCTAACGCTCTTAATAATTCCGGAATAACTATTCCTCCGACTGAATTTACTGCATCGACAGCGATTCGGAATTGAGCAAGTTTAATGGCATCTATATCAACAAGAGGAAGGTCTAATATTTGCTGAATATGAATATCTAGATATGTATTATTAATCTCCACTCTTCCTAATTTATCAACCTCAGCATAGGTAAACATTTCTTTATCGGCAATTTCAAGCACCTGTTCACCATCAGCTGACGATAAAAACTCACCTTTATGATTCAATAGTTTTAAAGCATTCCATTGTTTTGGATTATGACTAGCTGTTAAAATAATACCACCATGAGCCTTTTCGCAAGCAACTGCTATTTCGGTTGTTGGTGTTGTTGCTAAACCAATATCCACAACATTGATACCCATTCCCATAAGTGTACCGATAACAATATTATTAACCATTTCGCCCGAGATGCGTGCATCGCGACCAACAATAACTTTTATCTTTTTATCTTTTGTATTATTAATAATCCATTGAGCATATGCCGATACAAATTTTACTGTATCTAGAGGACTCAATCCATCGCCAGCTTTGCCACCAATGGTGCCTCGTATTCCGGAAATTGATTTGATTAGTGTCATATCATAATTATTTTTTAGTAAGTGTGAAAAATTGAATAAAGATAACCAATTCGCACTAAACTGAATAAATTTTAAAGAACTTTAACAAGAAATGATTTAACAAAATCTATCTTTTTACTGGGCAAAGGTTTAAACCTTTGCAGAGCTATTTAACTAAAAATAAAGTATTACCTTTGCCTCAGCCATTAATAAGGAATAAAAATCATGAAAAAAGAATTTCCAAAAAGAGAAAAGCGAGAGCATACGCCAAAAGAAAGATCTGATAAACCAATTAGGAATTATAGCAAACCTATTAAATCAAGTGAAAAAGATATAGATAACGAAGAAAATAAACCGATTCGTTTAAATAAATACATTGCTAACTCAGGTGTTTGCTCGCGACGAGAAGCCGACGAGATAATTGAGGCAGGATTTATTACAGTTAATGGCAAGGTTATTAATGAATTGGGAGCAAAAGTAATGCTCGGTGATAAGATTGAATACAAAGGCAAATTGCTAAGTAATGAAAAAAAGGTATATGTATTGTTAAATAAACCAAAGGATTTTGTGACTACTGTTCGAGATAGACATGCAGAAAAAACAGTTCTTGATTTAGTTAAAAATGCCTGCGACGAGCGTATTTATCCTGTTGGCCGACTCGATAAAAATACAACTGGAGTTTTATTGCTTACAAACGATGGCGAGCTTACTAAACAACTTACTCACCCAAGTTTTGTTAAGAAAAAAATCTATCACGTTCATTTAGACAAACCCGTTACCAAAGCCGATATGATAAGTATAGTTGAAGGTATTCAGGTTGATGATGATTTTGTTACAGCAGATGCAATAAGCTATGTAGAAGAAAATGATAAAACACAAATAGGCATTGAGATTCATACAGGACAGAACCGAATTGTGCGACGTATCTTTGAGTCGTTAGGGTATAGAATTGAGAAGCTCGATCGTGTTTATTTTGCAGGATTAACCAAGAAAAACCTTCCACGCGGAAAATGGAGACATCTTACTCCTCAAGAAATTGCCATGCTAAAAATGAAATCATTTAAATAGGCTGATTTATAATGCGGCTTGGTATTCTTTTTTCAATCCTGATATTCAGCACTTTATTTACTAAAGGGCAAAGCTATAGCATTTCCGGGAAAATTAAAGATCAAAAAACTAAGGAAAGCCTACCTTTTGTTCATATTTCGTATGGGGAAAAGGGGATTGGAACCACATCGAACATTGATGGGAACTTCGAAATAAAATCGGATAAGGAAGTTACACGACTTATTGTTAGTTACCTGGGTTATTTTTCCGATACCATAATAATCACTGAATACCCCAATCCGAGAAATCTAGCGATTGAAATGATTCCTACTTCATATAATATTGAAGCTGCTATTATTTTACCAGGAATAAACCCTGCACACCGAATAATAAACAAAGTTATTGAAAACAGAGATATCAATAATCCTGAGAAAATGCAATCGTTTTCCTACAAATCATACAACAAGATGCATTTTACAGCTCGAAAAGATACTTCTGAAATACCCGATTCGTTAATAGCCAAAACATACACTATCGATAGAAAACTCGAACAGCAGCATTTACTTATTATGGAAACTGTTAATGAGAAAAAATTTAAATATCCATATAAGGCAAGTGAGCAAATTATTGCAAGTAAAGTATCTGGATTTAGTGATCCAATTTTTTCGCTTATTGCTTCTCAAATACAATCATTTTCATTTTACAATGATTATTTTGTGATTTTCGACAAGATGTATATAAATCCGATAAGTAAAGGCAGCACAAATCGCTATCTTTTTATGATCGAAGATACTTTATATGCTGAGCCAGGAGATACCATATTTGTAGTTTCGTACCGACCAAAAAAGGATAAAATATTTGATGGATTAAAAGGATTTCTTCAAATAAATACAAATGGTTATGCCATTCAATCGGTAGTTGCAGAGCCACTCGAAAAAGACTTTGGAATGATGGTAAACATTAAACAAAATTATGAGTTTGTAAATAACCAGCAATGGTTTCCGAAGGAATTGCATACCGAGATTATTTTCGACAAAGCTCTAAAGGCAAACGATAAAATTACTTATCAGATTTTAGCTGTTGGGAGGTCATATATCTCAGATATAAATTTGAATCCAGAATTTAATAATAAAGAGTTTTCGCAAGTTGAAGTTAAGATTCATCCTAATGCGACCGAGAAATCGGATACATTTTGGAATGAAAACAGAATTGAACCACTTTATAAGAAAGATTCGCTAACCTATGTAATAATTGATAGTATTTCAAAAGCTGAAAATTTTGAAAAAATTCTTGTTGCCTACGAATCTATTCTAAATGGATATATTCCATATAAATTCATTCATTTTCCTATTAACCGAATTATAGACTACAATATTTATGAGGGATGGAGGTTAGGATTCGGATTTATGACAAATCACAAATTATCATCCGTTTTTGAATTCGGTGGCTATTTGGGATATGGATTTACTGATAAAGCATTCAAATATGGAGGCGATTTACTATTTAATATTCATAAAAACTCCGAAAGTAAAATTCGTTTTTCTTATTCCAATGATGTAGTCGAAAAAGCTGGTTTTGCTTTCTTCGAAAAGCTCGATCTAATGACCACAGAGCTTTACAGGAAATACATTGTAACCAATATGGATAAAATTGAAAAACAAGAAGTTACGTTTTCGTTTAGATCGATGGATTATCTAAATACTAATATATTTTTCCGAAACGAAATTATTGAAAGCACAGATGGATACATCTATGAATCGACTCTTGATGATGCTGATAACCAATTTACATTTACCGAAGTTGGATTACAATTTAAGTATGCATTTAAAGAGAAATTCTTACAAACCCAAAAGTACAACTACTCAATGGGAACAGATTATCCTGTAGTTTATGCAAATATTACTCAAGGCATTAATTTTTACAAGGGAGAATTTGAATACACGAAATATGAGTTAAAAATAGTACAATCTTTTAGAACTAAATCTTTGGGAAAAACCAAACTTACACTCATCGGGGGACTGGTAGATGGAAAGGTACCTTTGTCGAAGTTGTACAATGGGCATGCAAATAATCACAACTACGACCTTGATGCAGAAAACAGTTTTGCCACTATGGGTATGAATGAGTTCTACAATGATCGTTTTGTTTCATTTTTTTTCAGACAGGAGTTTGGTAGTTTTTTCAGGATAAAAAGCTTTTCACCCAAATTTGTTTTAGCGAGTAATTTTGGAATAGGAGAAATTGATTTTAATCCGAAGCATCAATCTGTTAAACCAATACAATCGGTAAATAAAGGCTATTATGAAAGCGGTATTTTAGTAAATAATATTCTTACACAGCAATTTATTGGAATTGGATTTGGTGTTTATTACCGATATGGTTCTTACTCTTACATAAAAACAGCTGATAATTTTGCGTATAAGTTTACGTTTACAATAAATCTCTAGATAAACTTCTCCCTTCGTTGTAGGTTTATTAATGCCCACAGCATTGAAATGATTGAACCAATTATTAACATTAGCCGGTTTTGACCTTGCACATTTTTCCATATGGTCATACTTATATCACTTGGAACATCAAAAGGATTTAAAAAGACATTCCATTTACTATATTGGAGTGGTTCGTGCATTATCCAGAAAACAAGTCCGATGATGATCACTATAACTGCTGCGCCACTGGCATTTCTTACAAGTGTAGAAAAAAGGAACGATAAGCAGGATAAGAAAAGCAATGGATACATGAGTTGATAAACCATTTTTAATACTGGTATTCGCAAAATTGCAAAAACAGTAAATTCAGACATTATTATTAGAATGAAAAATAACAGGACCATACTAATAATAAACCTTACCAAATAAACCTTGTAACGATAATTCGGAACACCAAATATAATTTCCAGCATTCGGGTATCTTTATCGTTCTGAATATTAAATATAACAGGATAGAAGATAATAAGTATCCCCGGAAATATTAATGTATTGTAGATATCGCTTTCGGTAGCAACTGAATTCGAAAACAACATTATTCCTACAATCATTAAAAAAAATGCTACTGCTGCAATTAAAAAGTAGATAAATTTATTAGCGAATACGATCTTAAGGTTGTATCTGACAATATCACTAATTTGTTTTATTCTTTGTGTTGTATTCATTTTTTATAGTTCAAAGATTAATGTAGAGCAAAAAGTATCAAGCATCGGAAATCCGCATTAAGACTTGATATTTGGTTTAAAACAATCTTTTTTTCTTGTGTTTCATATTTATATACTAGTTATCTCTATTAAGCAAATACAAATACGCATCTTCCAGATTTGCTTTTACCGATTTGGCATCATTAGTTGGTGCTTCATCGGCAAGACAACGGCAGCGTATGTTTTCACCATCTTTCATATGATGAATAATTACAAAATTATCTTTTAACCGTTCAAAATCCTCAGCAGGAATATTCAGCATCCAGACTTTTTGTTCGGCAATTTTTGCCATACTTATTGGCGCTCCCATATATCGAACATCCCCTTTTTTCATTACAGCCACCATATTACAAGAGCTGGCCACATCTTCGATAATATGTGTAGAGAAAATTACAATTCGATCTTTACTTAATTCGACCAATAAGTTTCTAAAACGGATACGTTCTCTTGGATCCAGGCCTGCTGTAGGCTCGTCTACTACAAGTATTTTTGGCAAATGCAGTAATATCTGTGCTATTCCTATTCGCTGCTTCATACCACCGGAGAATGATCCGATTTTCTCGTCTTTGTGATCGAGCATATGTACCGCACCTAAAACATACTCAACACGTCTCGCTCTCTCTTCTTCGTTATTTAGCTTTTTAAGAATACCCATGTAATGCAAGAAATCCCATGCTGTCATATTCTCATACATACCAAACTCCTGGGGTAAATATCCTATTAAACCCTGAAGCTCTTCACGTTTTTCGCGAACATCAATTCCGTTAATTGTAATTTGCCCATAACTTTGCTCAAGAATTCCGCAAATAATTTTCATTAGTGTAGATTTACCTGCACCATTTGGTCCTAATAATCCAAACATGCCATTTTCAATATCAATTGAAACACCTCTAAGAGCTTTAAATGGCACTTTCTTTTTACCTACAATGGGAATAACGAGTACAAACCTGTAAAATGCTTTCCGTATACCTTTAAAGCTACCGGTAATACGATTTACATTAACTTTATTCTTGTATAAACTATCGGATGTTACTTTAATTAATAGCAGCAGATACCACAAAACCCCTATTGGAATAACTAATCCCAACAACTTATATTTATTATAGAACAAGAAAAGTGCAAAAGCAGGAAAAATCCAGAAAAATAGCTGGGTAATAAATAAAATTGATCGTCGTACCCATTTAAGCCTATTTGCTGACTTAAGATTAGTAGCATATTTCTTAATTGGTTCAAGAACAAATAAAGAAAGAATATATAGGAAAATTGGCAAAATAAAGTACCACAAACCATTTTCAAGATGAAAGTAAATAAAAAACACTATAAATCCGATTAAAGGAAACTGCCAAATAACCTGATCAAAATCTTTTAGGGTTTTATATTCGTTTTGAATTCCTAATCTCTTTCTGATGTTTAAGCCCGATTTCCATTCACGCATAAATCGGCTATCCCAATCGTAAATCTTAACTAAATTCCGGATTTTTATATGCAATAATTCGTCATTATCTATAAGCTTTTCGTTTGCTTTTCGTAAGCTATTCTGAATAAAATAGATTATTGCAGGGACAATAAGCATTAGTACAATAAAATCTATAATCTGCCATACACGCCTATCCACTTCGGTAAATATAAAATATGATCCAATAAGCCAAATAATCATTTGAATGATCTTGACATATGGCTTTTGTCCACGCATCCATGTTAATGATGATTGCAGTCCTGAATTTAGAGTTGGTATAAATACCAAAGTAAGTAATGTACTAATTGTCAAACCACCAATAATTGTAACGGCGAAAGGAACTCCAATCAAAGCAACATACTCAGCTTTTCCAAGTGCCAATGGTACTAGAGCAATAATTGTTGTAATTGCGGTAATTAAAATTGGACGTACACGTGAAAGTCCGGCCATCATTAAAGCACGCGACTCGTTGTATCCGCGACGGCGCAAAACCCTTGAATAATCAATTAAAATAATCCCATTATTGACAACAATCCCAAGTAATATCAAAAAACCAGTCATTACATTGGTATTCATTATGGATGTGCCAGTAAGAATTAATAACACCAACGAGCCGATTGCAGCCAGAGGAATAGAAAACATCATTACTATTGGTATCGAAAACGATTCAAATACCGATGACAAGATCATGTAAATAAGGATAAATGCCATTAGCAATAAAAAAGCAAACTCGCCCAAATCATCTTCTTCGTGAATTACCTCTAATGCAATGCCAGATGGCAAAGTCATTCCTTCTACCAATTCATCAATCTCCATTCGGGCTGCTTCTAATAAATCTTTTTCATCCTGCACTTCGCTTATAAACTGATAAACCAGCTCCAATTGTTTTTCCTGATTGGTACGTCGAATGGTTGATAATCCTTCGGTGAAATTAAATTTACTTATGTCTTGCAGCTCAAACTGAGAGCCTTGACCACTTCTAACAGCAAGACCTTTGAGATCTTTTACATTTCGTTCTTTCTGATCTTCATATCCAACAGTTCTAATTAAAATATCGTACTCCTCGGTTCCTTGTTTAAACTTTACACCACTAGAAAACTCATGCTGAAATGAATTCAGCTCCGAAAGTACCGATGTTACAGGAATATCATAAAGAGCCATTAATTGCTTATCGAAATTAAGCATAAGCTCAGGTCTTTTATCTGGAATTCGTATATCAACTTTATCAACAGAAGTAATCTGACTTAAATAATATTTAACATCATTGGCCTGATTTAGCATTTTATCAAAATCCTGACCTTTAATAATTACTTTTTCACGTTGCGAGCCAATCCCCATTATTCTTGCAAATCCATCCTCTTCGTCGTAACCACTACCCCCAAATCGCCCCCCTGATGCTGGCGGATCCCAGCTAAATTCCGCTGGACTTAAATCTTCCAGACGTTCGAGAATTTCTTGTTTTATTTTTGGGATAGAGTAATTTCGTATATCCTTGAAATCATCAACTAACGATATAGTTAAAATGGCTTCTTCTTCGTAAATCTGACTTACTACATCTTTCTTTTCTTCCAGATTTTCAAGTTTCTTTTCAGCATCAGCAATTAATATATCTGTATTTTCAAGAGTAGTACCACTAGGCATTGTTACATATAATGTAATATCTTTTATTTCGGCTTCCTGAGTTGTAATAAAACTTACACCCAAACTGATAAGCAATGTAATAAAGAATACACCTAAAGCACCCAATATAGTTTTTCCCGGACTACGCATACAAGTTTTGAGTAATACCATATATATCTGAATTAACCTGTTATGGTATGATATTTTCTCAAAATTGATTTCCTTTGATTTGTTTTGTCGCATTAAAAAAGCATGCGAAATCATTGGAACCAAGAGCAATGCAACAACTAACGAAACTAATAATGTGGAAATAATAGATACCCCAATATGTTTACCAATTAAACCAATAAAAAAATTAGTAGAAAACACAAAAGGAAGAAATACAGTAACGGTAGTTAATGTAGCAGCAAATATTGATCGCCAGACTTCTTGGGTTCCTTGAACAACGGCCTGATCGGGATGCATTTTTTTGGATGCCAGTCGATAAATATTTTCTAAGACTACAACGCTATTATCCAGCAGCATTCCTATGGCCAGAGCCATTCCCAGCAATGTTAAGCTATTTATTGATATACCAAATGCATAAAAGAAATTAAATGCGGTATATACCGAAATTGGAATAGCCAGTGCAATAGCAACAACCAACCTTAGATTCTTTAAGAAAATCCAGAGAATAAAAATAGCTAATAAGCCACCAATTAGCGCAAGCTGAATAATGGAATCAATATTATCCTCCATCATTTCGGCAGAGTTGCTTTGAATAACCATTTCAATATCTTTTCCGGCAAGATCTTTATTTATAATTTCTATTTGATCTTTAACCTTGTTTGCCAACTCAATAACATTGGCCTGCGAATCTTTTGTAAGACTAATAGTTACTGCTTCTTTGCCATTTACACGACTATATGAATTCTGTTCTTTTACTCCGTAATTAATAATTGCGATATCCTTAAGCTTAATTTTTCCTTGTTCCTTAACCACTAAGTTGTGAATATCATTAATATCATCAAACTCAGAAATAACATTCACAAAATGAATCTGATTATTATGTGTTACCTTACCTGCGAAAGTCCTTGATTTGCTATTATTACTCAAAGCATTGCGAACATCGGCAGGACTAATACCATAGCTATCGCAAACATCCTGGTTTAGTATAATTTCAATTGATTTTTCGCGACCTCCAAATACCTCAGCATTGGCAATACCATCGATATTTTTTATTTCGTTAATTATTTCTTTATCGGTTACCTGGCGAACCCTATCTATTCCACCACTTCCACGAACCTGAATGGTCATGAACATATTGTTAAGCTGTTCAAGATCGAATTTAAAAACCTGTACCTGAAATTCAGAAGGGAGTGATTTCTTTACTTCATCAACTTTCTCAACTAGCTTAAGATATGCAAATTTGATGTCGGTATTTTTCTGATACGAAATTTGAATACTTCCTGTTTGCTGACCAGATGTTGATTCAATTTTATCGATACCTTCGAGAGTACCAATAGCTCCTTCCAATGGAATAACGGCTTGATTTTCCATGTATTTTGGATCAACCTCAAGTGGTGTTCCAACCTGAACAAAAAGCATTGGTAGAGTTGCATTCGGATACAACTCAACAGGTAGCTGTTTATATGAAATGTACCCAAGCATTGTTAATGCTGTAAAGAACATTGCAATAAGTACTTTTCGTTTTATGATGAAATCCATTTATATCTTTTTGAATTTAATTTTTTTACCAATTTTAACCGCAAAGCAATAAAAGTTTATCGCAAAGGCCGCTGAGTTTAAGTTGCTTTATAAATTGTTTACAATCCTTTTTATTCCATTCTTAAGAAGTGTTACATTGAAATTAATTAATAACCCTAGTTTATAATTCCCTAATTTCATATAAGTTAGTGTTTGTGCCAAATGAACATCATTTATTGCTTCCACACTTTTTATTTCAATAACTACTTTATTTTCAACCAAAATATCAATTCTATAACCACATTCAAGCTTAACTTCTTCAAAGATTAAAGGCATAGGTTTTTCTTTTACAGCCATTAATCCCGATTGTTGAAGTTTATAAAACAAACATTCTTTTTATGCACTTTCAAGCAAACCTGGTCCAAGCGATTTGTGAACATCTATTGCCAAACCAATAACTTTGTTTGAAATCTCATTTTCAGTCATATCTTAATTCATTTTTACCACTCTTTATCAATATTCTATGTTCTTTGCGTTCATTGCGCCTTCTTTGCAAACTTTGCGATTACCTTTAACTATTTGTTTCTATTTTTTTGATTCCAACTATTTTTTCTTTTGCTATTTCAAAAACATAGTAGACACAAGGTATTACAATCAAGGTTAAGATGGTTGATGTTATTAATCCTCCAATAACAGCAATAGCCATTGGCGATCGCAACGCAGCACTTTCGCCCATACCAAATGTAAGAGGCAATAATGCTAAAATAGTTGTTAAGCTGGTCATAATTATTGGCCTTATACGATTTTCTCCTGCGCTAATTATTGAATCACGTAATGATAAACCCTGAGCTTTAAATTGGTTTATAGCATCTACCAAAATTATGGAATCGTTAACTGCTATACCTGCAAGCATAATCATTCCTATATATGCCATAATACTCAACGATTTTCCAATAATAAAAAATCCCCAGATTGCGCCAACACCTGCTAAAGGAATAGTTAGTAAAATAGTAAATGGATGAATTAATGATTCGAATTGCGAAGCCATTACCATATAAACCAAAATAATTGAAAGGATAAGTGCAAAGCTTAAACCAGACATTGCCTCCTGCCTTTTTTGTTCTTCGCCCACAATCTCTACCTGATATTCCTGTGGTATATCTATAGTGCTTATTTTTTCGCGAACTTTTTCAATCACCTTATCAAATGCCAGAGAGCGATCAACATCGGCCATTACTTTTCCAATACGGTTCTGGTTTCTTCTAAAGAGCTGCTTTGGCGACACTGATTTTTCAATTCGGGCTACTTCATATAAAGGAACATTATTACTTCCATTTTTTAGTGTGATGGAGTTAAACTCCGATAAGCTCATATTAGGCAGTTTAACAGTAATATCATTCATCTCGCCATCTTTTTCATATTTCCCTGCATCTTTACCCATTAATAAATCCTTTAACTGCGAAATGATATTATCAACACTCATATTGTAAATACCTGCTTTGTAACGATCAATTACTACATCTATTTCAGGAGCACCTTCTTCAATATTTGTTTTGATATTGAGCAACTCAGGTATATCCTGCAATTTTGTTTTAATATCAGAAGTTAACTGGTCTAAAATAACCAAATCCTTTCCTTTTACTTCAACCACCATTGGAGCTTCGTCTGTACCCAGCGTAGACTGCAAGGCGGTTTCGTCGCGGATGATTGAAACTTCAGCATCGGGAATTGCGCCTATTAATTCTTCAACTGTTGAAATGATACTTTCTGATTGACCAATATATTCTTTATTCAAACGGATTTTCAGGGTAGCAGTATTTTCATTTTGAAATACCGATTTTTCGTTTGTTGATGAACCTGCTGGACCAATCTGACTATATATTATATCAACTTTTTCGCCAAGCAAATCGGCCAACATCGATTCAATATTTTTCACTGTTCCTGAAGTTCTTTCAAGTTGGGTTCCTTCGCTAAGTTTTATTTCAATACTAAACTCACCCGCTCCACTCTTTGGCAGATACTCCGAACCAACTTTAGGAAATATATAAACCGTTATAGCCAGCAAAAGAATTGTAGATCCAAGCACTATTCCTTTATTATCCAAAATTGTGGATAAGAATTTTCCATACCAGGCAATCTTAACTGATTTAACCGATTTAATCTTTTTATCATTTTTATAGGCATAGTTGAAAAGCATCGGTATAACAAGAATAGCGACAAACAATGAAGCCAACAGCGAAAACGCAACTGTCCATGCCTGATCTTTGAATAATGCACCAGATGCACCTTGCAGATATACAATAGGTAAAAACACAACAATTGTAGTTAGGGTTGAAGCAGTTATTGCACCACCAACTTCGGCTGTACCCTGAATGGCTGCATCTCTCACCGACATGCCCTGCTCCATATTTCTAAAAATATTTTCCATTACCACAATGGCATTATCAACAAGCATTCCGGCACCTAATGCAAGACCACCCAGGGTCATAACATTTAATGTTAAGCCATTAAAATACATTAGGTTAAAAGTAGCAATAACTGAAATTGGAATAGCCAAACTTATTATTGCAGTAACTTTAATTCTACGTAAAAAAATAAAGAGTACGAATACTGCAAAAAAAGCACCTATTAAAGCTGAATCCTGAACTTCGTCAATTGCAGACTGAATAAACTTGCCCTGGTTTTGTACAACAATAAATTCGTATCCCGGCAATGCTTTCTTTATAGATTCGAGTGATTTGGTGAGATCTTCAACTGCTTTAACAGTATTAGAGCCTGTTTCTTTATATACAGATAATCCTACACATCGTTTACCATTTATACGAACAATATTTTGCGGGTCTTTATTTACATAACTTACTTTAGCTACATCTTTCAAAAAAATCGGAGCCTTTTGATTAGAAGATCCGGAAGTCTGCGAACTAACAACTTGTTTGTAGCTCAATACAATATTTTCGATATCGCGAACATCTTTAACCAGGCCCGACCCCTTAATAATGTATTTTTTGCCCATTTCAACAATAGTGCCCCCCGAAACATTCCTGTTCATGTTCTGAATTTCCTGTACAATCTGACTCGTGGTTAATCCATAAGCATCCATCTTATATTGTTCAGTCTCAATCAGTATTTCTTTTTCTTCGGTTCCTGTAAGTGTAACATCGGCAATTCCTTCGAGACGAATTAGCTCATTACGAATATAGTTTTCGCCAACTTTACGGAGTTCATCCATATCGGTAATCTCAGGATGAAACATCCCAATAATCATTACTGGTGAAGCATTCGGATCATGTTGTGTAATTGTGAACTCATCAAAATTAGCATTCTGGCTATAGGTTGTTAATGCTTTCTGCAAATCAAGGAAAGCTTCGTCCATATCTCTACCCCAGGTATATTCAATAGTAACTCGGGCAGAACCAACCATACAAATTGAAGAAACCTGTGAAACACCTTTTTGGCGAATTGCTTGTGCTTCTATATCTTCTATATACTGCTTTTCAATTTCCTCAGGTGGACGCTCACCTGCTTTTATCTCGACAAATATCCGAGGAGCATTCATGTCGGGAAACAAGTCTACACTTAGTTTTCCAAACGATATATACCCCAGCAAAATAATTGCAATAACAATCATCGAAACGGTTACAGGATTATTTACCGAAAATTGTGTAATCTTTTTCATCCTTTATATTATTTCTATAAATCTTGATACTCGGTACGTGATACTAGGAGCTATTTAATAACTTTAACTTTCGAACGATTTCTTAGTGTTTCAAATCCTTTTATAACCAATCTGTCGTTCTTTTCTAAACCAGATATTATTTGTACTTCATCAGGATTCTCCAATCCAAATATAACAACACGTTCCTGTGCAAGCCCCTTATCAATTACAAAAACAGTATTTCCGCGTTGTTTCGAAAGAACTACATTTTTAGGAATAACAATAGTACTATCAGCAGAAGCAACAACTATTTCTCCTTTTGCAAACATTCCCGGTCGCATTAAAAGTTCAGAATTAGCTATATTTATTACTGCCTTAAATGATCTTGTATCAGCATTAATTGCAGGAGAAATCTGAGTTATCCATCCGGCTAAAGTATCTTCCGGAATAGTATAATTCGTAACCTTTACCTTTTGGCCTGATTTTACATAAGCTAAATCTTTCTCGGCCAGATTAATCTCCATAAACAGTTTGCTGTAATCCATAATTTTAAACAATAATGAGTTAGCATCAACTTTAGTTGTTGGAGTATAATATGGCAAATCTACAAGTACTCCTGAAAATGGGGCTTTAATATGCATTTTGGCTAATCTGATATTTGCATCTTCGTATGCATATTTTGCGTTAATGAAATTTATTTCGGCATTTTTCAATTCGCTTAAAGTAACACCCCCCTTTTCGTACAATGATTGTTGTTTTTCGAAAACCTGCTTCGAAATTTCAAGCTGCAACTCAAGCGACTTTATTTTTATATTATTCTCGTACTCTTTGTCTTCGAGTCTGATAATTTCCACCCCTTCATTCACATAATCGCCTAAAGCATACTTCTTACCTGTTGCCGGATTGGTTAGTAAAAAATAATGCCCAGTAATTTCTGATTTCTGGCTAACTTCTTTATCAGGATTAACCGTTCCGGTAGTTTCGATATACTTTTCGATAGATTGTAATTTTAAATCGATAACTGAAACTGGAACAGAAATATCCTTATTCAGCTCCTTGTCTTCATTTTTGCACGAAGCAACTACTGCAACTGCGATTAAAAATGTGATGAATCTTTTCATTTTATATTTTTTTTTGTTATTATTTTATGTTTTGTGTTTTTAGTTTCTGGTTTTCAATTCACCTCCCGATAACCATCGGGACACCTCTAACTATTTACTAGATTTTATATTATTTTGTAACTCCTGAGGAACGAACGATGAGCCGTTCTCAAAATCCCACAACGATTGTATCTTCAGGTTAAGCAATTCCAGTTTATAATTGATTAAAGCATTTGCTCTATCCATTTTCTTTTGTGATAACTGATTCTGGTATCTTTCGAGATCAATACTTGTTAAATCGCCATTTTTATATCGCTCCAGATTGATTTCGTATGTTAATTGTGCATTTTTTTCGTTTTGCTCAGCAATAGCAATCTGAGTATTTAGGTTTTGGAGATTTCTATAAATCTGTCGAATATTTATTACGATATCATTTTCAAGGTTTTTAATATCCATTTCGCGCGACTCTACCTCCAGCTCAGCAGCTCTTATTCGGGCTTTTCTTTCACCCCAGTCGAAAATCGGGATTGAAAATGTTATCCCAACCTGTGGACTTTTGGTTGGTTTATCGTAAATATTTGCAAAATTCTCGTTATTACCCATAATCCCTACAGAGAGATCAACATTTCCACGAAATTCGTTTGTGGCCGATGTGGCAATTAGATCAAACTCTGCATTGTTTAAATCAATTTGTCGTTGATTTAATTCGAGTCTTTGAGCTAATCCATTCTGAATGGCTTTTTCCAGATCGACTAACACAGGTTTATATTGAATATCTGTTGAGATTTCAATTTCGTCGTACAATGAAACACCAATTAGTTTTTTAAATTGATCTTTCGCATTTTCCAAATCCACTTTTGCATTATCTAAGTTTGAGTTACTGGTTGCATAATTCAGTTCCCCCTGCAACAATTCTTCCTGAGCCGACAATCCTCCCTCCACTTTGCTGCGAATAATATCTAAACTTACTTTCTGGTTATCAAAATCTTCCTGTGCAATTCTTACCGACATTTGTTTTTGATAGATGCTATAAAAAGCTTGCGTAACCAGCCTCTCAATACTAAGCATTTGAATAGAATAAGCCAGCGTTGAGTTTTCAAGTGCAAGTTCCTGCTTTTTCAAATTCATCTTGGTTCTATTGTAAGTAAATAAGGGTTGATTATAACTTAAATAAAGATTATTATCGAAGCCGGTATACGATGAATTGCTTGCTTCAGAGTAGTTGTCCTGATAACCAAACTTATTTCTTAACGACAATGTTCCATCGGTCCATTTTATGGGTTGCTGAATAACCAATGTTCCATTCGAACCAATATTCTCGGTAGTATTCCACTTCGAAAAATAATCGTTATACGTTTGGGTATTTGAATATTCAATTGGCGTTACATCCAGCGAAAAACGCGATTTTAACATAAACAACTGAGCATTTAAATACTCTCTGTTTTGTTCCATATTTATACGCGATTGTTTAATATCCGGACTGTTTTCCAACGCAATATTCATGGCGTCTTCCAGCGTAAGCACCTGTTGGGTACTCGCATCAAAAGCACTTATTAATATGGCTATTGCAATTATTAGTAATTTTATTCTTAACATATATTTTACCATTTAATTATACTGTTTTCTCAACATTTACTTTCATGTTCTCTTATTCTCTTTTTCACTCTCTCCCTCTCTCCTCATCACCCCTCCACTCTTTCTCTCTCTCACATTCTCTCTGCCGTTTAGTCTTTCTTTATCATCACTCATTCTTCACCCATTTAATAGCGTCGGCAAATACCATTTTTCCTACTGACTTATTTGTTAGCTCCACTTTGGCATTTTCGGGCGAAATATAAAAAGTACCCATATAATTCCATCCATTCTCTAATTCTTCGTCTGCCAGAGTAATATCATCCATTCCATCATCGTGATAAATTTTGAAATTATAATTCGATTTCCTTTTTTCACGGTTCCATTCAATATTTATTTTTTCGATATGACAATACAGGTCATAATATGCTCCTTCGGCCAGCTCTGCGGTCCATTGTGCAATTCGATCACCCTCACCCGATCTGGTGTACATTCCTGATCGTATATATTTCCCATAAAATCCAGAACGCAATACAGATTTCCACTCTGATGGCGGATTCCAGAAGTAAATGCCTGTATATTTATATTTCTCTTTTTTGTCTTTATTAATAATTGATTTTAGATAGCTTTCGTTTGAAGCCTGAATATAATTAAATCCTTTATCTTCATTATCAACAATAACTTCGTTCTCACCAGTAATTTCATCGAAAAAAGGAATTTCGATAATAGCATCTAAAACAGCTATCTTTTTAATATCATCAAAACCAGAAAACTCATAAACAAGATTATTTGGAAGATTTTCTGAGATATTTGTAAAAATATTCATTCGTGCTGGTTCGCTCGAAAATACAACACCAATCTCTTTTGATGTTTGAGCTGGCAAATAAACTTTTTTAGAATAATCGGGCTGTTCAGGCTCATCAGAACCAAAAGGTCTTGTGTTGTTTTTATTATCTAAATCGATATTTATGGTAATAATACCGTCAATTTTTTCAGGATTTGTAATTTTAAATCGAATCTGATACTTAGTAAATTCACCATCCAAAACTTTGTATGTTTCCAGCTCTTTAATTAAAAACCCGGGTAATTGATTTTTTGCGTACCAACTATCTATTTCTTGTGTTATTGATCCATTAAACGTTTTATGAATGGCATTTTCAAGTTCTAAAAACGAGAATGGTTTATGTTGATTTTTAGCAATCAAGTCATTAAGCATGTTATTAAATTCTTTTTCGCCATAGCGTGCTCTGAATAACGAGAATAAATAATCTCCCTTAGCTAATATTACATCGTTTATTTTTAGTAATTCATTATCATGCACATCGTCGTTTGTGGTTTCAATTCCCTTTTTGATTAAATCACCCAGACTAGACTGTTTTAGCTCAAGATTTATTTTCTCGCCTTTAGTAATACCTCTGAAAAACCAACGATTAGACGAAACATTTCCCACATTTCTTTCGCGCAAATAAACTTCTAGAGCTAAATTAAGAATAGGCCATTCTTCGGATTCCATCTGCGTTATAAAGGTGTAATAATATGGAATAAGAGAATATGTGTATTTATCAACCACCTCTTCGAACTCATACCATTCGGTAGGCGGAGCCATTAAGTTTCCACGAACAAAACGTTTAAAAATGCGGCATTGCAGCTCTTCATCTGATACTTCTTCATTATTTTGTTTCATCTGATCTTCGAACCGTTTCCTTCGTTTTCGAAAATCTGTTTCTTCCATTACAACCCCTTTTTCAGGATAAAAAATAATCTCAGGCTGAACGGCATCGCTAACAACAGACCAAATATGCTTATCCAATGCAAAATGAATGGGTACTTCGGCAAATGAAAACCGTTTAAAACCAAATTTTAAATCAAGTAAGGTTTCGTATTCGTTTCTTAACTCTCGAATAATAGCAGGCATAGTATCTTGAAATGCCGAAAAATGCTCGGTAAAAAAATCATTCCCCTTTGTCGAATAAATTGAGTACTCAACAGAATCAACTATCACAGAGCTTTTCTGATAATCTGCAATTAAAAGACTTATTTTGGGTAATGAAATTTCATTTACAAATTCAAATTCGCCACTCTTCTTATTTTGACTCTCACCCTGAGAAACTGCAACCAAATTGGGTGTTGTTTTTACTTTTAACTTAAAAACAGTAAAATCAGACTGATGAAAAGCAGGCCGAACCGTTGCATAAGTAACACCTGCAATTGGATACCACAATGATTCACTTGTAAGACAAACAAAATTCTTTTGGATATATGCATAGCGTTTTCGTGCTTTAAATATTTCCATATTAAAATTGTCTTTATACTCATCTGGATTATTGTCGAGAAAATGAGTATTCTCATTAATCTTACCTTGATAATTAAAAACGATTTGCTTTTTGATCTCAGGATTTGATACTGTAAAATCAGCAATCTTTACCAAATGCATTTCACTCTTAAATTCTGTAGGCTTATTGTTTATTTCAATACTACTGATTTTCAGACTGGGATTAATACTAAAAATCAATGTATCGATATCCTGATTACTTTTATTTGAGATTTCTACAGTTGCTTTTACTTTTATTATTTCGCCTATGTGTTCTAATTCTATAGAACATTCATTAACATATACTCTTGGATATAAAGCATATTTGTTATTTAAAGCAATCATTTGCTTCTTTTGCGTAATAACATCTTTCTTTAAATTGATGTAGATATAAGCAAAATAAAAACCTAAAGAAATAAAAACGAAGGTTAGCGATAATGGCAAAAATTTGAATGTTTTAGACTGAGGTAATCGATTAAGTTTAAAAACCGTAAAAAAGATCAATCCAATACCAATAAAGAAATAAATACTACGATGAACAGCAATCTCGGTTAAATTACCAAAGCCCCCAATAGTAGAATTCATCATTGGTACTTTATAAGCAATATAATCGAATAAGTGATAATATTTTTCGTTTAAGTAGAAGATTGTTAAGGCAATATAGCCTAAAAGGATAATAAATGTTATCGCCTGATTTTTTAATACTGTCATTAAGAAAAAAGACAATCCCAGAATAAATACAAGTGTTGGAATACTAATTAATATAGGATAAAGAAAAAACTCTCCAATACCTTTTGCCGAATCGCCACTTAGGAATGAAAATCCCATACCCATGATCAATACAATAAAATTTAATATGATGAAAACAGAAAGTATTCCCAGCGTTTTACCAACAATATATTGTGCATTGGTCATTGAACGGGCATAAATTACCTCAACAGTATCGTTTTTACGATCTTGTTTTAAAAATTCAGATGCTAAAAAAACAGCCACTATTGCCTGCCCAAGGTTCAGGATTATTAAATTTGCATAAGGAATAGATGCAGGTAAAGCCCTATAAAGCCATGGAGCGCCGCTTGCTTCGACAAAAACAGCGACATTAAAAATACCTAAACCCACAATTGACAAACCTGCGAAAATTCTGAAAAACCAACTCCTCAGGAGGGTTTTCATTTCGAACAGGGCAACAATCTTTATTATTTGAAGTACATTCATAATCAGTCTTTTAAAATCCGTTTTGACTGTTCAAATATTCCATAAAATACACATACGCATGTTCAAGGTTAGGTTCAATCTCAATTGCATGATTTACATTTAACTGATCACCAACCAACTGAACTTCCCATCCATCTTCAGATGGGATCGTAGAAATAATAGCATACTTTTCTTTCAACATCTCATATTCGAAACCAGAAGTATTTACCTGCCAAACATGTCCTTTGGTTTTCTTTATCAGTTCTTCGGGAGAGCCATTATATCCAACTTGCCCCTTACTTAACAAAGCCAGATTCTGACAAATACTAGAAATATCGCCAACTATATGTGTAGAAAGAATTATTATTACGTCTCGCTGACTAATCTCCGAAAGAATGTTTCTGAACCGGATTCTTTCTTCTGGATCGAGCCCAGTAGTAGGTTCATCAACAATTATTATTTGAGGATCACCAATAAGAGCCTGAGCTATTCCCAATCGGCGTTTCATACCACCAGAAAGCTTATTAGCGCTGCGTTCACGAACATCAAACAGGCCAACCTTGTCGAGCCACTCATCTACTTTTTCGGAACGAATTGCTTTGTTGGTTATTCCTGATAATCCTGCTGCATAATCCAAAAACTCCCATGTTTTAAGCTTTGTAAAAAATCTGAAATCCTGAGGCAGATATCCCAGCATTCTGCGAATCTCTCCACGATCTTTCTGCAAATCGAATCCATTAATCTTAACTATTCCTTCCGTAGGCTTCATTAAAGTTACCAGAATTCGCATGAGCGTTGACTTACCAGCTCCATTCGGACCCAACAAACCAAACATCCCATTATCAATTTCAAGATTTATATTCGAAAGTGCCCGCTTACCATTACCGTATATCTTATTCAGATCTTGTATTTGTATTTTCATTCTTTTTTAAAGAATTCTTTTTATTTAGTTTTATAACTTATATATGACGATACTTATTGATTTTCGTTACAACTAATTTTATGCATTACCATACTCTTAATTGTGCAGTCTTAGATTTGCTTAATCGTTCAATATTTACACTACTCATTAAACTACAATCACTTGAGTCTCTTAATTCTCCAGTAAAGAAATTTACATCATTATGAATCCAAAGATTAGAATGATCGGTAAGTGATACATTCAGATAATTAATCACCCCATTGGTTTCGCCTTTTTCAGATGAAACATCCTCTTTTTCGTTTTTTTGAATTGTCAATTTGCTTTTATCGCTAAGATCGATTTTCAACGAATCAATATGCTGAGCAGAATAAAAAAGAGAAGAGCTCCCTGACATTGTTATCTGGTTAATTTGATAATTTATAATAGTAATTGTATTTTTTAGAGAATCTGTATTTGATTTATTTAAAATAAGTGTATTTCCATCCAACACGATTAAGTTTCTAATACTATCGTTAGGAAATATAATTTTCTGATCTGTCCCATTCTCAATTTTAACAATCCATCCGGATTCAATCTTTAATTTTGTAAACGAATTTAATTTTAACTCAAACAGGTTACTTTCCTTATCTGCTAAAAACGTTTTAAAATGCAGTTGTATTACTACAATAAAAATCAGCACCAAGCCAAGTAGAGTAATTAGTATAATATTGCTTGTTTTCATTAGTAAATAGCTTTCAATTATTTATTAGATTCAAATTCGTTGTAAAGTGTTTTTAAGTCATCAAAATTGATATCCAGCAATTTAACCGTTTTAAATATTACCGGAAGATCTTGTTTAATAAACTCCTCTTTGCGCATTTTTAGTGTTTTTTCAAAAGCATCATCGGTAAGAAAATAACCTATACCCCTTTTGTTGTAAACAATTCCTTTTTCCTGCAAGTAACTATATGTTCTCATAACTGTATTTGGATTTACTTCAATATTTATTGCCAATTCTCTAACAGATGGTATTCTGTCGCCATTATTCCATTTCTTCACCAGAATCTCATCACAGAATAAATCTGTAATCTGAAGGTATATTGCTTTATTAAAATTAAATTCCATTTTAGAGCTCCTTTTCATTAAGTTTTAAATAAGTTACAAACCAAAGAACCGGAGGAATAATATAGATGATAATAATCTTTGAATAGAGATTCAGTTTATCAAATATTTCTTTTGAGAACAATTGATTATCTATATCAAAATCGCCAAATACTGCAAATCCAACAAGTCTTACAAAACCAAAAAGAGTAATATTTACCAGAAAAATAAATATGGGGGTTAGTATTACAGGATATTTTTTGAAACTAATTGCACCAAGCAAAAATATACTATGAACAGAGATAAAAACCTGAATTGAACTTATCACCTCTTCGTGTAGAAAATCAACATTACTAAACTGATACCCGAATATCGCACTCACTATCCAGTTAAAAACCTGGGAATAGAGGAAATAAAACAACATCATAAAAACTATGAACCCAACTAGCGATATGAGAAGATTTACCAACAACTTTTCAAGAGAAGAGCCCGGAGTTAACAGATAAAAATGAGCATTAATTTTGTTACGCAGTTCAATAAATGAGAAACTGGCCAGAAATGCTCCACCGGTAAAAAGCATTCCAAGAAAAACCATGCTATGAAACTTCTCAAATGTTATTTCGCTTGTTATTTCTTCACCCAGCTCGAAAACAAGGAATGCTGAAATAGTAAAGATACTAAACATTGCACCTATTATAAGCAAATTACGCTTCATGTTCGAGTGTAATTCCCGTTTTACTAAATTTGCAAAGCGCTTTATATTGAAATACTTATTCATACCCTTTTTGTAATTAATTAAATGCATTATTAACATGCTCTTTATTTGCATTAATTGCATTATACAACATCTCTAAATCAATCTTCGTTTCCTCGGCATCTGTGTTTTTGGTTACAATATTATAGCCTCCTAATTCTTTGTCGGAATAAAGAACCTCCAAATTATCGTCTAAATGTTGCACTTTTCTAAAAATAAGTTTACTCTGAATTTCATCTATCGTTTTATCAAAAACCACTTCGCCTTTTTCAATAATAATAACACTATCAAGAATATTATCCAGATCGCGCACCTGATGTGTAGAAATTACAAAAGACCGATCATCGTTTATATATCGGGCAATAATCTTTCTAAATTTGCTTTTCGATGGAATATCTAAGCCATTAGTAGGTTCATCCAACAACAAAAGCTTACAGTTTGTTGAAAGAGCGAATGCTAACAGAAATTTCTTTTTCTGACCAAACGATAATGCATTTAACTTCTCATCCGTTTGCAATTCAAACTCAACAAGTATTTCATCCATTATTTCTTTAGAGTATTGTGGATAAAATACAGAATATGCTTTAATAAATTTATCGATAGAAATTGAAGGAAAATCAAATTCCTCGGGTACATAAAAAATTTCTTGCAAGAAATAAGGATTACGCTCTTTGGGAATAAAATCCATAACCGAACATTTACCCGACTTTGGAAATAATAATCCGGCAATGAGCTTTAGCATAGTTGTTTTACCTGCTCCATTATGGCCAAGTAAACCATAAACTTTTCCAACGCTCATTTCGGCATTTAAATGGTTAAATAGAATCTTCTTCTTGCTATAACCAAATTTTAATTGTTCTATTTTTATCATCAACTTACAATATTAGTGTATTACTTTACTAATACACTGCAAATATAAATAGTTTTTTTGAAAATCAAAATAGTTGCGAGTTTTTTTTATATTAATTTCAGGATTTATAATGATTAACAACTATCTCTCAATTTGTATTTAAAAGAGCATCAATATTTAACTAAATTTGAAATACTTTTTGTAACAAAACAGGAATTGTGTTGACTAAATAATAAAACAAAAACCTTTATGGTCGGCAAAGAAGAAAAATTCAAACTACTGGTTGAAGATAACAAGGGCAAGTTGCTTCGTATTTGCAGATATTATGCTCCATCAATCGAAGATCAGAAAGATATGTACCAGGAGATTTTAATTAATATATGGAAAAGCCTTGATTCGTTTCGGGGCGAATCAAAAATAGATACCTGGATTTACCGAATTGCAGTTAACACTTCGTTAGGCTTTGCAGGCAAACAATATAAACGCATGAAACTGAATGTTGATATTGAAACCCGAAATCTGTCAGCTATTTTAATTGAAGACAAAGATGACTACAAAATAAAGGAAGACCAGTTACAGCAACTACAGACAGAACTAAATCAGCTCAATGTTATAGATAAAGCGTTAATAGGACTGGTACTTGAAGATATATCGACCAAAGAAATTGCCGATATTATTGGAATTACTGAGCCCAATGTTCGGGTTAAAATTCACCGGATAAAGGAAACCTTACGCACCAAAATGAAAGGAGGCCAACATGAATAATCAGGATCAACTTACAAAAAATAATGAACCCAATAACTTTATCGATATGGATGCCTTATTATTAAATTTAAAAAACGAAGACTCCCGCAATCTTAAACTGATGAAAAATTTCAAGTGGCTTTATTTTGGAATGATCATTTTTTATACGCTGCTTATAATTGTAAATCCTGATCCCGAATTAGAGCTGCATCACAGAATATCTGGATTGTGTTATGTTCTTTCTTTTGTATTTTTCTGGTTGATTTTTAGGAAATACCATAAAGAATTTGGGCAAATCGATTATTCACAACCATCATCAGAAATGCTTGCAAAAGCAGCTGATCGCTACAAAATGAAAGTTAAAAATTTTCTGATTTTAATTCCATCACTTGTACTTATGGATATCGGATTAACAATTTCTTTTACTTACAGGTTAACTTCTCTGGAAATGATGCATAAAATTCTACTTATTCAAGCCATATTTATTCCTGTAATGCTTATTTCTGGATTTATCGGATATCTAATCTGGAGAAAAAGACAGAAACCTTTGCGCGATGGAGCTTTGCAAATGTTAAAAGATTTGAAAGATTAAATAAATGAAAGATAACACCATATCTTAATCTTATAAATACAAATATCCCCGGACAACCATACCCGGGGATACTCTAAATTAAATTTCCAGATTAGAAATAAAATCTGACACAAAAGTACACTTTTAATTCATAACTTCTACTATCAAGAATAATCATATTGGGATGATAAATTTTTACTTCTGATCAGCAACTCGCCACCATACAATGGTTCCAAAGAAGCCCACAATACTTGTAATTAGTACAATAATGTAGCTACCTGTAACGATTTTCATTCCTTCGGTTCCGTCGGGTACAGATAATACACCGGGAATTGCCCAGGGGAAATAGGGTCCCAAACCTACCAATGCAACAAATTGCGACATAATGAGCATAACTATTACAAAAGCAATAGGTGCAATGATTCCTTTCCCATAACTAGCAATAAAAGCAACCGGACTACTTAACAAAATAGTTAATCCTGAAATAAGCAAGAACTTATTTGCAAACTGATTAAAAACATGATCAGACCAACCTGGAATACCAATTAAGTGTCCGATAGAAATTCCTGCCAGGAAAATAATCAGCACCAATAACAAGCACCATATAGCAATAATACCAAATTTGGCAGTTACTATTGCCGACCTTGAAACTGGCAAAGCAAGAATATTTGTAATAGTTCGGTCGATATACTCACGACCAAAAACCCAGCTTGTAACAAATCCGAAACCAATAAGGCCGACAGTGGCAATAAGTTGGTTTTGCATCATTAAATATCCTTCCCAGTTATTTTCACCAAACAGCTTGGCTTTTGCTCCAACCAATCCAAGTTTTTTCCCAATTTCAGGATGCTGAGCCACAAGCATTAGCAATCCCATCATTAATGGAATAAAAACGAAAAAGACAATTGTTATCCAAAAGATTTTTGATCTGCGTAGCTTCATGCATTCTGTTATAAAAGCAGCTGATAAATTTTTCATTTTATACCTCCATTCATTTCAATTGTTCTTAAAAAATACGATTCAAGATTCTCCTCATCAACTTTTAAAAGGCTTGGTGGGCAACCAGCATTTACTAATATTGTGGCTATTTGCTCTGGATTCTCAATGGCTTTTCTGTCATCAAGATGCATTATTCCATTTTGAGCTATAGGATTTGAAAATCCATTTTGCAGAATGATTTTCCTGGCCAACTCCATATCTTTTGATACAATAAGTAATTGCTTTTTACATAAAACATCTAATTTATTTGCATCGATTTCCTGCACCATTCTACCTTGGTGAATAATTCCTATACGGGTAGCAAATCGCGATATTTCGCCCAAAATATGACTCGAGATAAATACCGTTACTCCTTTGTTAGCGGCCAAATCGCTAAGCATTTCTCGAATTTCGAAAATACCTGCCGGATCAAGACCATTTGTTGGTTCATCGAGAATTAATATTTCAGGATTATGTATAAGTGCATAAGCCAAGCCCAGTCTTTGCGCATTTCCTAAGGAGAGATTTTTTGCCTTTCGGTTTGCATAATCGCTCAGTTGAAGTTTATCAATGATATTATCAACTGCTTTTTTATCAGGTAAAAAACGCAATCGTCGCACAATTTCAAGATTTTCGCGAACAGTAAGGTTTGGATACGAATAGGGAATCTCAACCAGGTAACCAATCTTTTTAAATAAATCAGTATGATTGGCATGTACCTTTTGGTTAAGAATAAAAGCATCTCCTGAGGTTGGTTTTATTAAACCAAGGAGCATTCGAATGGTGGTGGTTTTACCTGCCCCATTCAGTCCAAGAAATCCATATATTTCTCCTTTTCGTACATTCAGGTTAATTTCCGAAACTGCTTTAACATCGTTGTAATGTTTCGATAAATTAACAGTTCTAATCATGTTGTCCATATTTTAAAATTTGATTTTTTAAAACCGAACGTTCGGTTTGTAATTATTTAAAAAAATAGCTAGCCTTTTATATTATTGTAAATAGAGTCAAAGGCAATAAGTAAATTGGCTTCATAACTTATTTTCTGATCGCTGTTTACAAATCTGATAAAAACACCATCGGTACAATAGAGAAATAAATTGGCTATTTGTTCTTCGGTTGTATTTGATTTAATCTCTCCTGTTTTTTTTGCTTGTATAATTATTTTTTCCCAGGCAGCAACATCTTTATTATGCTGTTCCAATTCAAATTTTAAAAATTCGGGAAATCGGCCTATTGCTTCGAACATAATAAGAAAAAAGTTTGCTGAGACCTTTCCTTCTTTTGAGACACCAACCAGCTCGTACATTTTCTGAAATGATACACCTAAATATTCAATATAATAATTATAAAAAGACTTTAATGAATCGGTAGGAAATGTTGAATAATC
This sequence comes from Bacteroidetes bacterium GWF2_33_16, assembly GCA_001768565.1. GTDB lineage: Bacteria > Bacteroidota > Bacteroidia > Bacteroidales > UBA12077 > UBA12077. Next base: position 102,938 of record MEOE01000015.1, read on the forward strand.
TATTACACCGCTCGAAAAAAATAAGTTTACAATTTCTTTATATAATTCCTCCTTGCTTGTAAAATAATGATAAAACGCTCCTTTAGAAAGGCCAGTTTTTTCAACTATCTCTTTCATAGTTACATCTTTATAACTCTTCTGTAAAAAAAGTACTAACGATGTTTTTAATATAAATTCTTTTGTTTCATTCATAAACCGACCGTTTGGTTTGTAAATATAATTACTTTTTTCGAATTTCAAGAAAATTTGTGAAAAACATTTCGTGGTTCTGGAAAAATAATAATTCTAAAATCGTTTTTATGTAGGTTCTTAGATGGATTGGGTTGCTATATCAAAAGCTTTATTTTTTTCTTAACTATGTTTTGATTGAAGAAATTCAATGGTTGTTCTTATCAATTTTTTGAGAATGTCCTGATTAATGTCGGATAGTTTTTTGATATAAATACAAGCTTTACCCATTTTGAATTTTCCCAATTTTTTCAGCAAATCATCCTGGCCTGAACAGCCTGAATAAACATACAGTGAAATGGCTGCTTTTCTTGGAGAAAATCCAACAAGTAACCAATCGCCTTCCTGGCTGCTTCTTTCAGATTTGTAATGATAGCTTCCAAATCCGATTATAGAAGCCCCCCACATTTTGGGTTCATATCCGGTAAAGTCTTGCATCTGCATCAAGATTTCAAAGCTGTCCTTTCTTTTTTGTTCAGTATCTGCAAAAGAGTTGATGAATTCGTAAACATCTGCATTGTGTTGTTTTGTCTTTAATTCTGCCATAGGATTTTGTTTTAATTTCTAATTACAAAAATTATGGATTTGAAATTATTCGATTCTCTTTACTCCCTTAAAATTTTATCCATTTTCTTGCCTTTAGCTAATTCGTCAACCAACTTATCTAAATAACGAACTTGTTGCATTAGTGTGTCTTCGATTTCTTCGACATGACAACCACAAATTACACCTGTAATTTTTGAAACATTTGGATTTATTCGCGGTGCATTGGCAAAAAAAGTTTCGAAATCACTTTTATTGTCAATTTGTTGTTGTAGTGTTTTCTTATTATATCCTGTTAACCAAAATATAATTTCATCTACTTCTTCTTTTGTACGGCCTTTTTTCTCCGCTTTCTGAATATACAACGGATAAACACTTGCAAAAATCATTTTGTAAACTCTCGTATTATCCATTTTATTTTTTATGCTAATGAGTTAAACTATTGTCTTCTATTGAAATTTATTGTACAAATAAAAAGAAAATATTTAAAATTAATCGGAATCATGATTTGTTATAACAATCGTTCAACAATTACTGATTTAAATGTATAGTCACCCAATTTTTTTCGTGTAATTGCATATTTTCCAATATCCAGATACTGTTCGATAAAGGGTAAATCGGGAGCGTAGTGAAATCGTCCACCAATTTTTAATGAGTTTAGAATATCCATATAGGTTTTTGCATACCGTACAAAATCTCCATCGTTTCGTGTATGATGATGCTGAAAATGATTTGAAAAACCCAGGTTACTAATTATTGTACCCCATTTATTCAATCCAAAATCATATTCGAACCAATCGGATTGAGTAAGGAATGAACTTTCGAATGCAAACCGGTCAAATCCAAATGCCTCGAGACCATTGTTACGAAGATAATCAACCATGTTGCCCTGCTTACCACAGCCTATATCTAAAATAGGCTCTATGAGTTGGGCAATATCAATTTGAAGAAGTTCGATCTGTAATTCGTGGCTATACTCCGAACATGCAACTGGTTCAACATTCTCTTCTTGGGTCGAATAAATATTTTCGGCAAACGCATTAGTCTCACGTAACCACATTGTAAGACTTTCATAATGCACCTTGGAAATGGTGTCGACTGAATTATTGTGTGTTTTTATTTTTGAAAATAAATCCACATAAATCGCCCGTAAGCTTTCCTGTGCCTGCTTATTAAAATTGTAATATTGATTTATTCTACAAAACTCCTGTAGCGCTTTATTTGTAATATAATCAATTAATATATTTTCAGATACTTTGTCGATCTCACCAATTTTCTCTATTGAATTTACTGCCTCGGGAATGAATTTAAGTGAATCCTGAATTCCATCAAAAAAGATATTTTTCCCAGTATTCGACTTAAATTGCTTATCAATATTATCCAGTAGCTTTTTTAATTTCATTGGTACATTCATTTTGAACCAGTCTTCATTCATGAAACCGGGACTAATAGCTGTTTTCTTTTTTAACTAAATTAATTGTAAAAATTATTAATCCAATATTTTTTGAACCCGGCCGATTTCGCCTGTTGTTAATCTCACTTTTATTCCATGCGGATGTGTTGCCGAATTGGTTAGTATATCCTTAACAATACCTTCGGTTAGTTTACCCGAACGTTGATCTTTTTTTAAAACAATAGCTACTTTAATACCTGGTTTAATAACCGATCTGTTGGTTCCATTCATTATAAAATTCCTTTCAAATTCGATTACAAGTATACCATTATTAAATTATAAAAGGAATAAACCGTTTAGTGCGTTTCATATATTCACTGTACTTATTACCGAAATAAGCAATGCATTCTTTTTCGTCGGTTATAGAAGTGAAGTAAAAAAACACAATAGATGCAAAAGCTACTATTATTAAAGATACATTTATGTTTTTAAGAAGCACTCCCAAGGTTAAAAATATCAGAGAAGAATACAGCGGATGGCGTATGTATTTAAAAATACCTGTATCAACCAGCTCGGTAGTTTTCTCGAAATGATATAATGAATCAGCCTTACGGCTTTTTTCTGCTTTTCCAGTTTTTTTCATTTGGATTACTCCTGCAATAACCAGATAAGCTCCAAAAAATAAAAATACCCATGAAAATATTTGCAGTAAACTAAATGGATTATCAAACCAGAATTTATAATTTGAAATAGCTAACCAAAGAATACCCTCCCAACCAAAAAATCGATAGAATCCATGGCTCTTTACATCAAATAATGTATGCCATGATAATGCAATTATTGGAATACTTAGTACTCCAAAGGCGATAAGTTTTTCCATAGTTCTAATTTTTTATCTGCAGTAGAGAATTTAGTAAACGTTTCATTTCCAGATTAAACTATATAAACCATAATATTTTTAATGAATAACACCTAGAACTTCGTTTGCCAGCAGGGTATAAGGTTATTTCTGGCAAATAAAAACAAACTCCTTGGATTGGTTGTTTAGTTCATTACCCAAATAATCACCCAGAACCTTGTACTTATCAAATTTTGATCGTTCAACAAGATGCTCGAGTTCGTACCTGAAATAGTACCTAAGTGGAACATCCCATTCTTCCATTTTGGTTTTATTATCTTCATCCCACTCGATCCTGAAATGAATATTAATTAGTTGATTTATTAAATCGGGCTTGGTTGACACAATCCGTTTCAGTTTTTTGTCAGATTCATATTCACCTTCAAAATCAACCTGGTTTTCTAAACCAGTAATTAATTGCTGGAGGTTAGGGATAAAAGTATCGAATATAAATTTCCCTCCGGGAGCAAGATGATCATAAGCATTATTAATTGCCTTAAGCTGTTCCTCTTTATCGAGTACATGCATCATTACTCTGAAAGGAGCAATAATTAGTTTGAATTGAGAATCAAATTTACAATCAGTAATACTTTGAATACTTACCCTGTGATGTTCCCTTTTATCTATTTTACCAAGCAAAACATCTATCATAGCGCTACTAATATCTATTCCATAAATGTCGGCTCCGGTACTTAAGGCATCAGCAAAAAAACGACCTGTACCCACACCTATCTCCAGAATTTTTCCTTTGGTTTGTTTAATTTCATTAAGGTAAAACTCATGATCAACACCATTGCGTAGATGATGATAAATTACATCATAAAAGCGGGCAAAACTGGTTGGATATTGATGCAACATAATGCTCTATTCTTATATCTCGTAATCAACAGAAGCTTTTAAGTCTCTTACTTTTGAAAGCCATTCGACAATCTTTTTATGCTCAGGATGATTTTGATATTTTTTCAGGTCTTCATAGTTATCGAAATAAGTATCCAAAATCAAATCATAATTTGCAAATTCAGAAGCTTCCATCTTCACTCCTACCTCTAATTCCTTTATCTCAGGAATTTGTAATTTCAGATCTTCAAGCTTTTCTTTTGTGATTTTCAGATTTTCGCTTTTTGAATTTCCTTCGGCAAAATCTTTTAATGTCCACATTACAACATGATGTAACATAATAAAATAGTTTTAGTTTAATAATTAGTTAGGTAAATTTAATTCAATTAATTGATTATTGAGCGTTTAAAGATTTTACTCATCATAAAGGCTGAAATAATCAAGGCAAACCAATTTATGGTTATTACTGCAATCTCGAATCGATACTCACGTTTTATTCCATGCACAATTGAAATCCCAGTAAACGAAATAACCATAAGAATAAAAGAAATTATAAAAACCCAACGAAGCGATTTTTCGAGCTTTGATGATTTTGAGATGGCAAAAGCTATAAACAAAAATGAAAAACTCATCATTATATATCCAATATCTTCGAGAGCAATAAAAAGGCCATGCGGATTATACTGGGTTAATAATGAAATACCATCTGTTTCGCCAAGCAAAAGACTAGGTTGAATTACAGAAACCTGAACAAAATAATCGACCACTAAAATCAAGGTAGAAATAACTGAAAATAATACTCCTATCTGGCTGAAAATCTTTTTCTGATCCGACACGTAATTATGAATACAAACCATAAAGACAAGGTAGCATAATGTAAGTAAAATAGCCGGATACATCCAGTAATAATCTCTTGGAAAACGCGAAATAATATCGGTATATGGATACTCGAAGCAATTAGCCACACAACCGGGGCCTGATAAGGGTGGTGTGCAAATAGCTATTGCAAATGTAATTAAAGTGATTATTAAAAACAGAATTGAGGTATAAAACCCAAATCTGAAAATGATATTTTTTTCGTAAGCCTGTTTTGACATTGAATTATAAATTATGTATCTAAAATTACTTTTTCTCTTCCAATTTCAGCGTTTGCTAATCGAACTTTGACTCCCTGAGGATGTGTTGCGGATTGTTTAATATACCGAACAATAACTTCGATTAGTTCCCCTGAACGTTTATCATTTCTTAAAACAATATGCACCTTTCTTCTGGGTTTATAAGTATTCTATTAGTAATGCTAACTTACTCTAGGTGTGCTAATATTTTGTTTTTCAAAGAAATGGCTACTTTGCAACAAATAGCAAAATAATCTAATCCTTAATGCACCTAACTGAAAGATTATAAGTCTTTCCACCTCTGATTCGACGCACACCAGATTTATCGCTGTACAAGCTGTAGTACCATGCATTCGTACCAGTACTCTCTGTCGCACTCCAAAAGTGAGTGGAGTTCAAATTGCCGAAATTACCAGCGTAGTCTCTGATTCCAGCTGGGATGGCCGAAAAACCATAATCATTGGTTCCATTTCCATTCTTCAACCAACCATTGGAAGCTTTTAATAATCTACCTTCGTTTGTACCACGCCACCCTACACCTTCTGTTTCAGACTGGCTCATCCCTAATTGTTTTTCCAATTGGTTCCATTCTTTATCGGTAGGCAAATGCCATCCATCGGGGCAGGATATCTTTGCCGTTTCCCAGGCATATAAACGTCCATAGGTATTACAATTTATAGCATCATTATGGTAGCACCAACAATTATTTCCAGCATCATAATTAAGATTTTCAGCCATCCATACTTGTTCACCAATTTTCACCCACTTATAAGATTGATTGTCGCGCTCATCGGTAAAAATCCTTTTTGATTCTTCAGACACTTTAATTATTAAATTGTCAGAAATCAGCCAATTTTGGTCTTTTAACACATTCCATGTAATACTTTTTCCGGTGCCCTGCCCTACATTATTCACATCACCTGACAAACTGATTAAAGGTCCATTCCAACTTACTCCCTTATTGGTGCTGTAAAATAATTGAGCATCGAAACTTCCATTGCAATAAAGGTCGTATGTTACTACTATATTATTACCAACCTGCATGAATGTGACATTTTCAATTTTAGTTTGTGCCTGTAAGAAGGCATAAACAATTGTTAAAATTGCTAATAAAATAAGTCTTATCATATTAATTAATTATTTATTAGTAAGCTAGTTTTAAGCTTCGCCATTTATTTTGTACATCATTGCTAACATTAATAATAGGGGTTTGTGATTTATTATTTTTCACAACTGACTTTTGTGTTACATTTTTAATTATATAATCGGACAAACTACCTAGATCAACATTCCCTCTGGTTTCTTGTAAGTTTTTCAACAAATAATAAGTAAATAATCCATGTCCTTTATCTATATATGGGTAAGCTGTTTGTTCGCCCGAAGCAGCCGATAATACAACAATATTACCCTTCAGAATATTTTCTTTAGGTTTTATCTCTACACCGCGTCCTTTGGCTAACATTCCATCACGAGCAGCACCGCTAAAACAGGCATCCATCAATACAGTTACCTGTCTGGTTGGATACTTAATTAATTCCGCAAATAACCAATCTAGCTTAACGGCTGTTTGTGTAATTTCGCTACTCCCATCTACTGGTAATAGGTAAGCATCTTTGGTAGTTTCGTCAGGCACTCCATGTCCGGCATAATAAATAATCAGGGTGGCTTCTCCTTGGTATACCCTTGCCACATCGGTAATCCATTTCAGCTCCCCTAGCATTTGACCTAAAGTTGCATTCTTTAGAAGATGTATATTATCTTCAGGCAGTCCCAGTGATTTTACCATGTATTTTTTAAATATTGCAGCATCGTTTATCGCATAGGGGACGTTAATTTCATTGGTATATTTTTCGTTACCAATTATCAGGGCAAAAGTATTCAGGTTCGAAATATTATTTATAGGTATATCGGTATCAACAGAGTCACTGCCAACACTGAGGTTTTGTTCTTCAATAGTACTGTTATTTAGGTAATTATTCTTGACATTTTGTGGCACCTCAACATCAATATCTGAGAAATTGTATTCTATATTTTGTGCAACATAAGTTACTTTCTGTTTATTACTAAAACAAAAAGATTTATTATTTAGGTTGTCGGATATTTCTAATTTAATAAGATTGAATTTATTATTTGCAAAAACAAATTCGGCCCCAGAATACGAAAGCTTATCAAAATTCTGCATAAAAGCGGGTGCAGATGATATATCAACAGGTACGGCAATTTTTCCTATACTCGGGTGAGAAAGCAAATATGTTTCGTTATCAGCATCGTATTTTTCTAAAGAACATTGTTTCCAGTTTATAGATTTTGCATATAACTGCATTAACTTGTTAAGTGCATTACTTGCCAGATCATCAGCTTTTGCTTGTCGGCTGTATTCGTTTACCCTAGCTTGGTAGGTTTCTGTTTTTTCAAATTCGTTCTTTTGCTGCCAAATCGCAATTTCATCTTCTACATATTGCTTTACGTATTTGCTAAAGTCCATGTTGGGGCTTAATATTATTACATTCCCTGGTTGACTAATTCCTTCTGCATGCTGTGCTTTAATATTGCCGCAAATTATAAAAGATAGAGCAAGAAAGATTGTTATTTTTTTCATGTATTTATTATTTTGTCTTTTTAAATACTAACAAATCTTAAAGGTACAAAATATTAAAAATCAGACAAATTAAACTCTAAAAAACATCTGGCAATTTTTAAATGGAATAAATGTTCTGTCTTTTATTTTAAAAAAATAATGATAAAAAAGGACAGTTTAATATCTCTTGTTAAAACTTGTTGTATAAAAACTAAAATGGATTAATCACAAATGCAGCGAATTTTAATTCTGCTTCACCGTTTTGCAAATGTCAATAACAGCAACTCCTGTTTTTAGATGAATTTGTTTTTAAATCTTTCAATATTATTTAACACAAGGGAATTAAAATATGCTTTAGCAGATTATAGTTAATTAATTTCGATGATTTTAAAATACAATGGGGTGCAATTAAACTAGTTTGTCAGGTAAAATTTTAAGAATTAGTCTATTTTTTTGGATTATTCTTTATTAAATAATTTATCTGCCGAACAGCCAATTTCTCTTTGTTTACAGAACTTACAGGTTAATTTACCGCGAATAAATCCATTACCGAAAGTTGTTAAGGCAATAATTAGAATTATAAAAATCAAATACTTAATATCGAAATCAATACATAACAATATAACACCTGCAATAATGGGGGTAACCGAAACCAGCATATCGGGAATCATATTCTTCCATGTCATTTCATGCAAACAAAATTTAGATATGTCGCCCTTTCTAAAAAACAAGGCACTAATTTTTCCTTTTCCAAATCCACATATTTTTCCCCAATAATAACAATCAACGCAATGATTTTTTATTATTCTGATTTCTAAAATCAATACAAAAACTATATATCCTATGGCAGGTATCAAGCCCAGTTTCAGCATAACTAGAAATCCCAATCCATACATTAGCAAAGAATGCAAGTTTGATAACAATACAATCCAAAAGGGGTAGTTGTCGTATTTCTCTGATGGATTCATAATGCCTGGTATTTATTTTTATTCTGTTGGAATTGGTATGTTATGTTGTTTCAGAAATGAGAGTTTATCCCAGTATCCGCGCTGAAGTTTTATTTTACCATTAACAACATGAAAAAATCCACAACCTCGCAAACCGAGCGGATCTTTCCATTCGAGTATTGCCCATTCCCCATCTTCGAAAATATTTTCGACAATACAAACCATATTGGCTATAGCAAATTCGTGCTCAAACATTTTGTGTATTGCTTTTTTTCCAACCACTGGTTCATTAGCAACCTGATGGTTTATGGCATCATCATGGTAAAGCGCGGTAAGACCAACGATGTCCTTATTATTAAACAAATCAACAAATTTGTGTACGACTTCTCGTGGTTTCATTCACTAATTATTTATTGTTCTTTAACAAAGAGACAAAACCTTTTAGCTATTCAAATTTAGTATATTTCGTTTAATTTAAAAATACAGGTTTAATGGCAGATCAAAGGCTAATAGCTTTTATTTAGTAATCTAAAAACTATTATTTTGTACGTGCGTTTTCAATTATTTTCCACAAATCGCTTGGTTTTTCTTTAAATGGATCGTTAAAGAACTTTACTGCAAGCACAATGTATACAATAAATCCAACAAGAACTAGCAATTGCACCCATGATGTTTTCTGTATATCTTGTTTGTTTTTTACATCACAGATTTCACCCGGGCAGTATTGAGCTTTCGTTTTGTAAAACCAACGATAGAAAAGGCAGCCTAAACATATTCCAAACGCTGACTCAAAGAATAAAAATATAAGGCAGATTAAGCAAATAAGTCCTGTAATTACACTATACGAATTTACAATTACAATAAGTACAAACATTATAACAGCCAACACAAGACCAATAATCCAGGCAAACTTTTTTTGAGCGGCTCCAACATACTCGGGTACTTGCCTGCTTACAATCAAACGTCCTATTATTAAGGTTGGTGAAAACCTAGGATTTATTAACACCCGAATAATAAAATCGAAAAGAAATCCAATAATGAAATATTTTAAAAGTAAAAAATCTCCTTTTAAAATGGCAAGTAATATTGCCAGAAATGCAAATAAGAATAAAATCCCTGCTGCAGCTCTTACTTCGCGTTCGTTTAAAACAGGAATAGTATACCCCTCAACGGTTTCCCCAAATCGAGTATTTTTTTTCATTTTATTTTTTTTAATTAACATTAAAACAGTTCCATTGTAAATCTACAAAATTTTGCATATTGAAATAAAAAAAATCATTAAATCCCAATCTCAATATTCTCTCACTTGGTATTAATAAAAGAGTCAAAGGGGCCCTATCATTAACCTCCAGCAATGGTTCAAGGCAATTTGCCTTGAACTAACTCTTGAAAAGAAAAAATCAGCCAGCGATTTTTTCTTTTGGTTAAATCTTTCTTATCCCAATTTGATGATTTATTAAATATTGGAATTTTGTAAATCCTGTATTGGTTTTGAATCCAAACAGGATTTAAACACCTAAAAATCTTTTTGCATTTGTAAATGCAATGCGTTTAAATTCATCTGCTGGAAATACCTCATTAAAATTACTCAGGTAGCTACTTAACGAATCGGTATAAATTAAATCGAGATAAAAATCGGAGCCGTACAAAATTTTGCCCTTTACATATTCCGATGCATTTTTATAATATAAATCGTAAAATGATTGCAATCCTATTTCATCGTTATCCTGATCTTTTAAGTTGCACCAGCAAGATAAATCGGTATGCATGTTAACATATTTTGGATTGCTGATCATTCTGTAAATCTTTTTCTGCCATTCGGCATTTCCGTTTCCAAAATGTGCCAGATTTAGTTTCAGAGTTGGGTATTTTTCCATTACTTTTTCCCATATATCAGGATGATTAAATCGGGTAGCCCTCTCCTGCACCCAGCTCGCAGAAAACACTTTGCTTAAACTTACATAGCCATGCACTTCCTGAACACCCTTATCGTAAATTAATCCATCAATTTCAACGGAACTAAGAGGCGTAGCAAATCCACTAAACGAATGATGTGCAGTTATTGGAACGTTGTGCTGAACACAAAAATCGTACAATCCTCCCGGTTTCATTAAATCGGTATCGGCTGGTGAATAGCCGTTTGGAGTATATAGTTTTACACCGCAAAATATATTTTCTGCATATATCTGGTTAATAAACTTGTCTATAATTCCTTCTCTGCGCGGATCGATAGCTATAAAAGGATACACATCGTTTGGATAGCTATTTTTCAGTTGAGAAATATCGTTTAGTTGAATATCGTAATTACTAATAAGCGATACCAGCAGGTTTTGTGTAGCTATTTTTTCATTTTTAAATAATGCCAGCTCAGATTCCAGCTCAAGACTTAGCTGATGCAATTCTGTTATATCGCTATGATCCTGACTTAACCTGTCGGCCATTTTCATACCTGAAATAATAGTTATTGCTTCTTGTATAAACGATTTATTACTAGCATGCAATTCGTTAACAACCCTATTATATTCAGTAACTATCGCCTCCTGATGCGTAAGAAAATCTACTGAACCGCTTGTTCGTTCGGCAACAAAAACACATTCGAGATCGAACATAAGCGGGGCAACTTTAAACCTCACACCATAGCTGCTTTCCATTTTGGCAAGAATATCACCTTCGGAATCGGAAAAACCTGTTTTAAGGAAATTACGAATACGTTTTAACAATTGTATTTTCTCACGTATACGTTCAAAAATATCCCTTTTTGCTGTAAGCATTTTCTGAACAGCTTGATCCTTTTGCTGCTCTTTGGGAAATCCAAAAATTATCTCAAAAAGTAAGCGCAGATTAATAGTTTCTTTGCCCGTAAATAAATGGCAATGACTGTCGTAAAAGTTTTCCATAGGTTTTATGCTTATTAGTTTGGGTTTTTGATTGTCAATTTATTATTTGGTTACAGGCAACATTTCTACACAAGCTGGGGTATATAATCCTCGAAACGAACCACCTTGATTTTTTCATTTACAGGAATCATCTCGCTCCAAATCCAGTTGTAAAGGTCAATAACCATTTGCGCACTTATACCATGGCGACTTGCTGTAGTATGACCATTGGATATTACTGTAATGTTGTAATTTCGGGTAAGTGCCGATTTTATAGTTGAATCGACACAAAAATCGGTTGCACAGCCAGTGATTACAATATCGTTAACTTCTGATGCGATTAAAAATTCATCTAATTTAGAGTTGTAAAATGAGTCGTTTGCTGTTTTGCTGATAATACAATCCTCTTTCAACACATTTAGTGGGTCGAGAATTTCCCACTCTTCTGTTCCCGGTAGGCATTCGTTTTGTTTTGCGCCATCGTGCTGTATAAATATAACTTTATCGCCATTCTTTCGGAAAAATTCAGTTAACAGGTTGATTCGTTTAACTACACCTTCGGTATCAAAACGAGGTGTTTTGGGAGTAAACGAAATTTTTTGCATGTCGATAACAAGGATTGCTTTCATAAGGATTTAAAAAAGATAATTTCTTTCATTATAAACAAATACTAAATACTTCTTCTTTATTTTAGTTCAGCTGGTATCTGGAATAATTCATCGTTAGGATTAATGTTAATTCTCACGTTATTAATGTATCCCTTTTCCATACCCTCCCTGCCCATATATTTGTAACCATCGGGAAAAAGAATTCCATCATAAGTAACATAATTATCAATCAGGTTTTCCCACAATTCTTCGGATGGATCACCACTCCAGCTAACAAGTCGCCGAACTATCAGGAAACTTTCTGTATCGATAAAATAAGTTACTTTACCACCAAGAGGTAATTCAACATATAGTTCGTAGGCATTACTCTTTTCGAGTTTAACAATCCCCCTGAACTCTGAAGGATAATCAAAAAATGCAGGAAAAACAAGTGCTATATCTACTTCAAAATGTCTCCACGAAGCTGTATCTATCATTTCGGGATTAAGTGGATTTCCATTTTTATCGGGCTCCCTTTTTGCCCAGGCAGCCTGTTTTCCATCAAAAACCAAAACACCGCTTGCAACTTCGTTGCGGAAATGATTGGGTCGTTTAATGGTAGTTTTACTGGGCACCTTGCTGCCATGAAAATATGATTCGAAATAAATCGATTGAAGTTCGACCGGTTTAAGTTGGCCAAACATGGCTGTCCATGCATGATCTATAATTTCGTTACTCGTAATATTGTTTTTTTCACACTGAGCATTAACCCGAGTTCCCATCTGCATTACCAATAGCAATACAAAGGTTTTAATAATAAAAGCTGAATGTTTCATAGTGTAGTTTTTTATAGTTTTTCGTAAACATAATCACTTAAGCTGCTTTTTGCTCTACTAAAGTTAATTTTGGCTATAAACTCAATTTTTTTTAATACAAATAAGTTTATACTTAGATGCAAAAACTGAAAGTTGGTTTAATTATTTTACACAAACCGAACAGCAACATACATGGGCAAATGAAGACACACAAACAAATGGTATAATGCCTTACGCCCAACAGTTTTCGCGACCAAAACAAGCACCCAGTTATTTATAACCACTGGCAAACTGAGAAAATTCACATACGTACAAAAGTTCCGGTATAAAACATGTGCGAGAATTTCAACCAGCGTTCCAATCAGCCATTATTAAGTTTAAAGATAATTAAAAATATTAATTAGCTGCTGAAACCCGCATAAAATGTAAGCCAATGTTGGCATTGTATGTAACTATTGCTCTCCAATTAAACTTTCCATTTTCCATACTAAAATTTCACTTTCTGGTGTTCCAGCAATTAGATATTTTCCATCTGGACTAAAGTTAGCACTATGAATTTCCATCTTCTCATTTTTATATGTCCAAACTACCTTCTGCGTTTTTATATTTCTTAATATGATATAAGAATCTTCATTACAACTAACAATAAATTTTTTATCAGGACTCATAGTAAAATATCCGTTATAATCAGGGAAAGTTTTATTGCTTATTAATTTACTATTTGATAAATTATAATAGTCCATACTATTATTCCCGGTATAAATACCCAGTTCATTATTTTCAGTAAATAACATATCACCAGACATAACTATTCTACCAATTTCTTTATAGGTTTCTGTTTCCCAAATTACTTTTACACCTTCTTCATGCGAAGAACGAGATGATCCACTTATTATATATTTTCCATCAGGACTATAGCAAGTCCACATCCAATTAGTTGGATGCTGCCCATCAAGTGTATCAAGAAATACCGATTGTTCAATATCCCAAATTCTCACCAACTTATCTGCAGAAGCAAGCGCCAGCTTCTTTCCGTCAGGACTAAATGCAACAGAATATATTGAATTTTGTATTTCTCCATCCAACTCAGGAATTGTTCCTTTAGTAGCAGCATAGTATGGACTAATTTTAACTTGCTTTAGTTTTTCTCCAGTTTCTAAATCCCATATAATAAAAGTTCTATCCATTGAACCGCTGGCTATAAGCTTATTATCTGAGCTAACCGTAGCACTCCAGACTTGATCTGTATGCCCCTTTAAAGTTCTTAGTTCTGAAAAGGTTTTAACATCCCAAATTTTAATCGTATTATCCCAACCATGACTTATGATATATTTTCCATTTGGACTAAAGAATGCACTTTGCACTTTATGTTTGTGACCTTTTAAAACTTTGTATGGTTTTATATTATTATCCTGACTATAGCTAAATATAGGATTAATTAGAAACAATATAATTATCAGTTTAGATTTCATTTTTTTTCTATTTGCACTGTTGCTGATTTCAAATGCTATTGCCCCTAACGGTCTCGGCATTTGAAACGTGCGGTTTTTTTGCCCAGCGTTCCAATCAGCCGTTGAAAAAGTAAAGTTAAAATAAAAATGTCAAAAAACCACCAAAGCCCCGCATGTTTTAAGATGCCGTGTTAGCAGCTGGGTATTATCTAGGTACAAGTATCACTGTCCCTGCCGATAAATACTATTAGCTGCAAGCGAAGGGCGGTGAATGGGCTGGAAGGTTCTTTTGCAGCCATTGGATTGAGGGGGGCAAGTGCGGGCTGCAAATGTACCTGCAAGCGAAGGGAGGGGCGGGCAGGTTTCACTCCTTTCGCACGTTAGCTATCAAGTCAGGTTTCTGCCCGATAGTATCTCAAAACGAATATAATGTGTCTTAAATTCAATTTATAAGCTCTGACGGACGATTTATTACATCTGTCGAACGATTTATCGAATATGTCGGAAGATTTATTCAATATGTCGGAAGATTTATTCAATCTGACATAACCGAGATTCAGATCGACAAGCACGAGATTTCTTATCTCTAGAAGAAGTAAAAGAATTAAGAAAAATTCAAAAGTAAATGATGTATTACAAATTCAGAGTTAAACCTATAATGATAACTGTCGAAAGTAAAATTATTTTGCTCGACGGAATTCTCTATAACTCTTATTAAATCTCCGTCTGGTGTTGTATTGAATTTTTCATTCAATTTGGAAATAATCCTATTTTTTGTATTTAAAACATCTCCTTCTAAGACGAAACCTATCATGCCGGCAAAACTTGACTTTTGAGCATACTTCCCATTGAAGTAACGAAAAACACCACCATCAAAGACATTTTCATTGTTTGTCCCTTTTTTGTAAGTATTAAAATAGACATACTTATTAACTAAAACATCACTGTCATCTAAATTCTTACACTCAAAATAAAAGTTCTTATTTCTCCAGTAAGTATTACTTATCGTTATGTCATAATATCCTTCAATATCTTCATCATTGGTTTTTTCTCCATCAGCCTGAAAATGAAAACTAAACTCTTTATTTTGATTTAAATAAAGTCTTATATACCTTGCTATCTCTCTTTCAACTCTTGGATTTACTTTCTTTCTTTCATTTTCAATCTTTTCTTTCAATTCTAAACTATCGTAATTTTGATAAAATGAAAGTAAGTGATAGAAAACCCATTTTTTCCAAAAATTATCATCTAACTCTTTAAGAAGATGTGTATAGTTTGGTAATGGAGAAGGCTTTTTTATTCTAATGTATTCTCTTTCCATTTCCGTTAGGTATCAAATGCTTTAAAATATCTTGCCCATCTTCAAATGCTTTTGTTTCAGTCCAATTTCTATTTATATCCTCTTTAATGATATAAACACAATCCTTACCATAAATCTTTTCTTGGCAGGCAAAGAAATTCTTAATTGGGTTTTGCTCAAAAATTTCGTTCAAAATGTAATTCTTAGTTTTTTTTGCATTAGGAGAATCAGAATCATTATTTAAAGATATTTTTACAACAATTAATTTAAAATCTGTTGGAGTTACTTCAATCCAAATAGGATGTTTAAGATAAAAACTAATTACCTCCCTTATCGTTTTTTTATAACCATCAAGGAATGTCTGATTCTTCCCGATTCTTGTTTTCAGAAGAAAATAGTCTCTAACTCTTTGTTTTTCCCAATATGATAACTCATACAAATCAAAAATGAGATCATTTAATTCATTTTCCTTCTCTGTGAATTCATATTTTTGTTCAGTCAGGTCTTTGCTTATATTGGATATTTGAGTTACTAAATCTTGGTCAAACTCTTTTGGAATTGGTATGTTTTTTATTGCTGACAAGTCAATATTTGAATAGTTTGCATCAACCCTTTTTCTGTCAAAAAGGTGTAAATAATAATTGCATAATTCAGAATTAAGCAATGCCGTTACAAAATCGTACAAATTCTCATTCTTTAGAATTATACAAAAAATATATGTAGAGAAAGCTATAGTGTAATCGGTATAAACAGCATTAATTCTCCCCCCAAACCTATTTAATAAAATTTTATTTTCACTAAAAAGACTTACCGCATTACATCTTCTGAAATTGTCATTGTTTATCTCTGATATTTTAATGAATAGATCCTTTTCAACTTTAAAAGGGAATATTTTTTTAGCAGAATAAAAATATGGAATAGATATACCTTGAATGTATTCTGTTGTTAGATATTTTTCATTAGCAAATTCTAAATGAATATTGTTTTTTTCTTCTTTTGTTAGTTTATTGAATTTTTCAATACTAATATTAAAATGTGCTGAAAGTCTTTTATTTTCAAGACGTTCTAGTCCTCTATAGCTTGTTTGATTTGTATTAAGAATTGAATTTAAAAAATTATTATTGTTCCTTATTCTTTCAACTAAATATCTATCAAATTCATTACCAACTAAAAAATCTCGTAGTTTTATATTTTTAGAGATTAATTCTTTTTGTTCGATTTGAGTTACTTTATCCTCTTGTATTATTAATAATTCAAACGGTTTTTCAGAAAACAACCCTAAATCTACAGGGTAGTAATCTATAATATTATCTTTGTAATTATGAGTAAAAATAATAGCTAATACACTTTCTTTAGCATTTTCAAATAATATTTTTTTTACTCTTGAAAGTTCATAAATCTTTTCTATACCATAGTTAGAGTAAAAATACTCTTGAAAACTCTCTGAATAATCATTATAAAAATTAGAACTATTAGAGACAAAACCAAATCTGGTATTTTCATTGCTCCATTCTTTTATTTTTAGAAAAAAACATTGAGATATTTGAGACTTACCCACGATATTTTGGGCTATTACTTTATCTTCATTTGTAAAAGAAATTTTATAGGAACCTAAAAATGAAATTTCACTTTTGTATTCATCAGTATTAGGTATTTCAAAAAAAGGAGGATTTCCTATCAAGTAAGAAAATTGCTTCCCCTCAAAAGGTTTTTCAGATACATTAAGAGTATTAGCATGTTTTATATTTTCAAAGAATGAATGTCTAGAAAATAAATCGATCTTTTTATTTTCCTTTAATTCATTTGCTATAAACTCTTCAATATCATTAGGATTAATGCCAGTAAAAATCTGTAATGAAAGAGAAAAAAGCGTAAATCGTTGTGCTGTCAACTCCTTTTCAATCCCAAAAATATTGTCATATAGAAGTTTATTTCTAAATCTTATTTTTTCAATATTATTTTCTGGTTCTAAGCCTTGCTTTTGTGCTATTTCTAGAAGCCTTTGAAATCCAATAATAAGAAACATTCCCGAACCGCTTGAAGGGTCTAGAATTGAACCTATTCTATCTTCATTTATGACCTCATCAACAATTAATTGGGCTAATTTTTTTGGAGTATAGTAAATTCCATTTTCTTTTTGCTTCTCGGATAAGAAAACTTCATAAATATAACTTATAAACTCAACTGGCAAGATATCAAATTGAAAATCGTAAAGTCTTAATTGCCCAGTTTTTAAATTTGACTTAAAAGAAGTTGAAATTAAACTGCGAACGTCATTAGTTAAATATTTATTATCTATTGAGGGTTGGTCGAATAAAGCATTATTAAATATCTCGTGAATTTTTTTAAATAGTTTATTTATGTCGTTATGTGAGTTATTCTCTAGTAATTTTCCGTAATTAAGAGATGTGTCATTAAAATAATGTCCTTAAAAGTGAGAGTTGATAATATGATTGTCTTCTAAATATTTAATATATAATGTTCTATCTATTAGGGCTTGAACAATTTCATTACATTTACTCTCTTCAGTAATTAAACTAAATAATGAGTTGAAAAGTTTTTCTTTTAACGTTTTTAAAGTGGAAACTAACTCTTTATCAATTCCCTTATATTTTGCCCTATCAATAAATGAATGATAGTTTAACCAAAATACACCACTATCAAACTGCCAATGTTTGATCTTCTCTAGTTTGGATAAATCGTTATTAGAAATTATAAAAGTATCTAGGATGCTCTCTTTTATTCTTATTTTAGGAGAGTATTTTGCATAAAACATTTCTAGTTTAGAATCATCAATAGGATAATAGAAAATTAAATCAGCATCATTTTTGTTCCAGATATATTTTCTAATCTCCTCAAATTCATTCGTGTCTAGTTCTGTAGTAATTAGGTAAAACGATGTATTCGTATTGTTAGGACTACTATAAAAGAACACGGATTCTTTAAGATTATCAGTTAAGGCAGAATTATTTTCTATACAAACATGTTTTGGCTTCAAATCAACTTTGAAGTTAAAACCTAAATCAGAAAATAAATTTATATAATCCATTTATTATTACCTAGTTATTCTAGTTAAATGTATAAATATTTAAGCAATAAAGATAACAAATTAGAGGTAAACTAGCTTATTAAAGTTAATATTTTCAACTACTAGCATTTAAATCACCTATTCTACCCGAAGCACTTGTATTATCAAGGGTATCCTGATTTGACACTCTTGAAATATCTTCTAAATAATATAACTTTAGCGATAGTTAGAATTTAGATCTGGATTATAAGAATGATTGAGGTTGTATACATTGGAGCAAGGGTCTATTATACTTTTCAGTATATCCAATTTAGGTAAATCAATCGTATCAGCAAGAGTGGGGCAAGAAAAGCTGTATATGGCAGCAACGAGAGGCATGCAGGGATAGGGCTGACATACTCTACTTTTTTGCGTTGGGTTCTTCTTCCTTCTTCGTTTCGTTATCTGGAAATTTGCCTATCCGTGTCGTCATGTTACCTTGCTGCTAACGTTTTGCAAATTGGTTGCGTTTGGGAGTTTGAAACTGCTTTTTTGTCCCTCGTTTAAAAACTATTTAAAAGCGTTGAACTTACCAAAACAACATTAACCCAAATGCAATTAATTTGCTGTTAGCAGCAAGGTATTGCCTAGGAAGTACATTACTTTCAATCTACTATACACAAACTTACGAGTGGCGTTGGGGCGGTGAAAGGACTGGAAGGTTCTTTTGCAGCCATTGGATTGAGAGGGGCAAGTGCGGGCTGCAAATGTACCTGACAGTGAAGGGAGGGGCGGGAAGGCTTCAATCTTATTGCATGTCAGGTATCAAGTCAGGCTTTCTCTAAATAGGGTCTTAAAACAGGAGAAAAGTGTCTTGCCTTCACTTCTTAGGGTTTCTCTACTCTCGATTATGGTCTTTCAGCACACGATTAGGCTTTCGCAATTCACGATTGTCCTCATGCAATAGCCTTTCATGTCATCGCAATTCACGATTGTTGACCTGCAAAAGCATTTTATTTCATTGCAAAAGGGTTTTGATGTCGTGCAAAGACATTTTGATGCATTGCAATTGAGTTTTGTTCTTGTGCAAAGGGATTTTGATTTATTGCAATTGGGTTTTGTTCTTATGCAAAAATATTTTAATTGATTAAACTCATCAGAATTCAAAGTTTGTTAATGTGTAAATTAAATAGTCACAAACGTTATTAATTGCTTTTTGTTGGTCTTGTTCCTTGTTATCATGCTGCTTATCATAACCCCAATCACATATTCCTTTTATTAAAATCCACTCCTTTTTATCTCTATGACAGCTTGATTGCAATCCTTCTCCTTCCATTTCACCACCTATTGCTTCTGGAAATGAATTTATTAATTCATCAACAAAAGGCTTATCGTCTGAAAGTGTATCACCTGAAATAATAAACCCAACTTCGACATTAGCACCCTTAAATAGAAGTGAAGAATTATCAAATCTGTCAAGTAAAGTTGTGCCAGCTGGAATTTTATAACCTCTTTGTATTGTACCCGTTGCTGTTCTTTTTTTTGAATCATAATCTTCAAGTTCCCTTGAAACTAAAACGTCACCAATTGTCTGTTTTTTTCTTTTTAAACCGAATGCAATACCAACCATAACCACATAGTCTGGGTTGAGAGTTTTGATTGCATCATATATTACTAATGTGGAACCACTGGGTTTGGATGACCCCATCTCACTTATTTTTAAGAAATGAAGTTCACAGTTACCTAATACCCCAAAATTCCATAAAGTTATTTTATCTATAGATATTGCATCGGGAGTTTTGCCCTTTGAATCCATTATTTGTAAGAATGTCTTTGCTTCAGAAGAAGTAGTAGCCACTATCAGCATTGTTTTGTTTGTAGAAAGATTATCTTTTGTCATAGTATATGCTTGTAAGAATGTTTTTTCATTATTAGATATTCTTGCAGCTGCAGAATATAAATTAGAGTAAGATTTTGTTAAGAAAGTTTCTGCATTTATATCAGTTTTCAAATTATCAATTTTAAAATTTGATTCAAAATATTTTATAGTTTTAAACAAATCCTTTGACTGACTTTCTTTGGTTATAGCTATAAGACCTTGTATTGAAGAAAATAACTCTATTTGGAAATCTTTGAATAATTTATTGCTTAAAAACTCAACAAAATAAATCATTTGGAATTTTTTGTTTTTAAAAAAGAAATCAGGAATTAAACAACATCTCAAAATATATTTTAAAAGAAAACTATTGTTAATATCTGGATTTAGTGAGAGGGAGTCGTAAAATGATAATTGTGGAAGATTACATAAAATATCTCCTTGAAATAAATCTAGATATCGCTTTGTGTAAAAATATGAAACTAGTCTTCCTGAGTTTCTTCTTATATTGCCATTATCTAGTTCTTTTTTTGATAAAAATAAATCTAGAGTTATAGCTTTTCCCTTTTCTTTATATAGTTTTTTATTAAAAGTGTTTAAAAGTGATTTATGAAAATTTTCTTTTGATAAACTAATAATTGTTGATGGATTATCAATCCATGAAGAAATACTATTACGCAGAATTGATGTTGTAGAGCTATTAACGAATAATGGAGTTATGGGCCATAGTTTGCTACTGTCATCATCGAAATACATAGGATAGCGCTTAACTTTGTGAGCATATATATGTCTTCTTGATTCAATAAACTCTTCATAAGAATGTTCATTTGTTAGCAACCTAACAAAACCAAATTTTTCAAGTTCTAATAGTAAAGTTGTTGATACTGGAAAGATTGAATTGCTTTCAATTAATAATGATGCACTACTATAACAATATGAAAATGAATTTATGACAGCAATTATAATTGCCTCAAGGATTTCCTTATCGCTATAATTTGCATTTTCAGCACGTCTAAGTTCTCTATCTAGAAAATGAAGATATGTAGGAGCTTGTTTATTTGTTGAAAAACTCATCAAAACCTAATTTTAATTGAACTTTTTGCGATTCATCGTTTATATATGATTGTGATATAAAACGCAATAAATTTTCTTTGCCTATTTGAGAGTATACTTCTGGTTCGAAAGTAAGTTTGTTTAAGTCGGTAATCTCCGTAATTTCTTTTTTCAAGGTTCCTATTGTAAAAAATCTAATCGGAATCTTTAGTTGGTAAGCCCTAGAGATTTCAAATAAAACACCATCAGCAATTGGGCCAAATACCCATAGTTCATCACATCTACTAATTAATTGATTGTTGCCGTTTCTTACCATTGCTCTGTCAACTCTGTCATTTAAGAAATAACCAAAAACTTGGAAAGGGTTTATTGGTATATATCCTTCTTTGAAAACGTATTCACAAATAACATCTTTTGCGTAGAAGAATTTTTTTGATTGGGCAGTGAAAATGGTTTTTGTTTTTTTAGTTGGACTAACTTTAAGTCTAATTAAATCATAAAGATTAGCTTTATCTTTTTTATCTTTTTCTACAAATGAAATTGCTGCTAAAAAACCACTTGCTAAACTAGGCATTAATCCTCTGAAATCTCCTGTTGCATCACCACAAACCCAAAAGTTTTGGTCAAAAAGTTTTAACTCATTAGTTAATTTTGGATAGTAACCGAAGTATTCAAAACTCGGTCCAATTACTTTAGCATTTGAATTTGATAAAATTGGGAAATGAGTTGTAAGGCATTTATGGAAAAGGTCATAAATTTCATTATTCCAGCCAACGTTTTGTTTTGACAAAAATTCCTTGACGCTTAATTCGATAATTGAATGAGATTGTATAAGATTAGTAAGTTCTTCTTTAAGTAAATTATATGTTGTTTCATCTTTAATTCTTAAGTTAATGCCAAAATTAGTTTTTGTATGTTCGGATTTATTAGATATCCCATTAAAAGAATTAATTTCTTCAAATTTACCATGAACAATATAACCTTTACGACAAAAACAAAAAGTTCTAAACTCTATACCTTTGTTTTCCTGACTTTGCATGAGAAGTTTCAAATCAGTTTGTTTGAGTTCTTTGTAATCGAAATTTTCATGTTCAGTCTCAATTCTAATTCCAAATTCAAACTTCTTGAAAACTAAAAGATTTTCATCTACAAATGAAGGAAAGTTAAAAGAACCAAACTTACCACCACAAAAAATAACACTTCTAGTATTTATTACCTTTCGATTTTCACCTTCAGAATCTACTACTTCAATTTTGTAGACGTTTTTATCCTGTTTTATTTTCTTAACAATGTGTTTTATTAAAAATTTGTCTTTCCCAATTTGGTCATATAAATAGAAACCAATTTTGTATAAATCAACTTGAGAAAGAACATTTGATTCATATTGCTTGTTTTGAATCTGTTGATTGTTATTTGATTCAAGTTTATTATTTAACCAATCATTGTTAAATTCAGGGATATCTATCGAGAAGTTTTGAAATAGTTCATTTAAAAGTTGGTAAGATTTTATAACGAGTAAGGGTTCTAAATTGTATAAATTTGAACCTGATGGGAAAAATGAAACTTTTCCATCGGAATATAATCCTCCACCTCCAACACCTGCTACAATGTCTTCAGGGGTATCTTGGTTTCTATTATAAAGATAGTCTCCTTTATCAATTACTAAGAAATCAATACCCGATTTTGCAAGTATATTACCTGCTGCTAAACCAGATGGTCCGCCTCCAATTATTATGCAGTCAAATATTTTATTCATTTTTTTATTATTACAAATAAACCCAAAGTTATCTTTTTCTAATGCATTACTAATCATAAAAGTAATAAAACATTCCCATTGCGCAAGCGGGGGGCAAGAAAAACTGTGTATGGCAGCGCAGGGAGGCATGCGGGAAAAGGGCTGACATACTCAGCTTTTGTGAGGTGGGTTCTTCTTTCTTCGTTTCGTTTTCTAGGAATTTATCTATCCGTGTCGTAAAGTTACCTTGCTGCTAACTAATGTACATATTTAATTAACTGCACATAAACACCCTACTACGTTAATTAAATACATTAAAAGCTATTTCAAGTTGTATAATTCGTTTTTAAATTTACGTTTTTTGTTAAACAAAAACTAATCTTCATACAACTGCTTATTTTCTTTAAAAAATCGGTTTTAATTTCATTTACCTTTAATAGTTAAACCCTCTATCTATATGTCTCTTTTTTTGCTAAAATCTGATCCACCTCGAAATATGCTTTAAAACAGGTTTTGAAAATTATGAATAAAACCAATGGTTGCAAAGTGATATTTTTTAAAATTGATAAATAGTATAGAAAGGTTTGGTAAAAAAGAAACTAAAATCTTTTAAACTACTATTGCCTAGTTAAAAACAAAGGCTTTTAAAATAAAACCTGCTCTTAATAGCGAAAAAATGGGAATTGTATGATTAGTTTTGGGCTTAAGTAACTCACAAAAAAGAGAATGCCAAAAAATTGCCTTATCTTTGCAGCAATCTTTATAACATTTTAAATGTCACACAAATCAGGTTTTGTAAATATTTTGGGTAATCCCAATGTTGGTAAATCAACTTTAATGAACGCCCTCGTAGGCGAGAAACTTTCTATTATTACATCGAAAGCACAAACTACACGCCATCGTATTATGGGTATTGTTAATGGCGAAGATTTTCAGATCGTATATTCCGATACTCCGGGAATTCTTAAGCCTAACTATAAGTTACAAGAGAAAATGATGGGTTATGTTGGTTCTGCTTTCGAAGATGCCGATATTATTCTTTACCTAACCGATGTATACGAAAAGATGGATAAAAATCAGATTTACATTGACAGGTTATCCAGAGCCGAAGCACCTGTAATGCTGCTTATTAACAAAATCGATCTTTCGAATCCCGAAGAACTTGAAAAGATTGTCGAAAATTGGAGTAAGATTTTACCAAAAGCTGAAATTGTTCCTATATCGGCATTAAAAAAATTCAATCTCGAATATATTCTTAAAAGAATTATTGAAAAACTGCCCGAAAATCCACCATTCTTTCCAAAAGATTCGTTAACCGATAAAACAGAGCGATTCTTTGCATCGGAAATCATTCGTGAGAAGATATTGCTAAACTACCAAAAAGAAATTCCTTACTCTGTTGAAATAGAAATTGAAGAGTTTAAAGATACAGAGAAACTTCTTCGCATGCGTGCTATAATATATGTTATTCGTACATCGCAAAAGGGAATAATTATTGGACATAAAGGCGAAGCACTAAAGAAAACAGCAACAGAAGCACGTAAAGATCTCGAAGAGTTTTTTGGCAAGAAAGTTTTTATTGAGGTATATGTTAAAGTTAGTAAAGACTGGCGCGATAAAGATCGTTCATTAAGTAACTTTGGATATAATATTTAATTATCTGCTATGCAAGAACTTGAAGAAAAAACCTATAATTATACGGTTCAGGTAATTGGTTTTATAAAAACTCTCGAAAAAACTTTTCCACATTTGGTAAGCGCAGAATTTAGAGAGATTGCAGGCAATGTATCTCTTAAATTTATGGATGCTTTGGATTCAATCGAAAACAAGGATTTTTCAGATAATATTCGCAAAAGCCACGAATATGCAACTCGTTCATTTGAAATATTAAAATCAATAAATTGCAGCGAAAACAAAGACCTTGAAAAACAAAAAGCACAGTTATTATTGGACTCACACGAAATAATTGAAAAACTTAATCTTATAATTAACAAACTAATATATTAACAATATACAACCATGATTGTAGCAATAGTAGGAAGACCCAATGTAGGCAAATCAACACTTTTTAACCGGTTAACCGGTACTAAACACGCCATTGTTGATGAAACCGCAGGGGTTACAAGAGACCGTCTTTACGGTAAAGCAGAATGGGGAGGAAAAGATTTCTCGGTAATAGATACAGGTGGTTATGTTCGTAATTCGGATGATATTTTTGAAGAGGAAATACGCAAACAGGTTGCTATTGCTATTGACGAAGCAAACATTGTTCTATTTTTAGTTGATGTAACAAACGGTATTACCGATTTAGATAATTCGGTTGCTGAGATTCTACGCAAATCCAAAAAGAAAGTCATTCTGGTTGTAAATAAAGTAGATACAAACCTTCGAATTAATGATTCTCATGTTTTTTACAAATTCGGATTAGGTGAGCCATTTTGTATTTCATCAATAAATGGTAGCGGTACAGGTGAATTACTCGACGAAGTAATTAAGTATGTCGAAAATGATTTACCACCCGAACTGGAGATCCCACGTTTTGCCGTTGTTGGTCGACCTAACGTTGGTAAATCGTCGTTGGTAAATGCATTACTAAACGAAGATCGTAATATTGTTACTCCAATAGCCGGTACAACCCGCGATTCAATTTACACCCGCTATAATAAATATGGACACGATTTTTATCTTGTTGATACTGCCGGTTTAAGAAAAAAAGGTAAGGTAAACGAAGATCTTGAGTTTTTCTCTGTTATGCGATCAATTCGTGCAATCGAGAATTCCGATGTGTGCTTGTTAATGCTAGATGCCGCTCAAGGACTGGAATCGCAGGATATGAATATCATTAAGGTGATTTTGAAAAACAACAAAGGGCTTGTAATTCTTGTAAACAAATGGGATTTGTACGAGAAAGAAACTAATACATCAAAACACATTACCGAGCAAATAAAACAGAAACTGGCACCCTTTGTTGATGTACCCATTATTTTTACATCGGCAACTACAAAACAACGTATAAACAAGGTGTTGGAAGAGGCTGTTAAGGTTCACGAAAACCGAAGCCGACGTATTTCTACAGCTAAGCTAAACGAAATAATGCTTGAGGTTATAGCAAATTATCCGCCACCAGCATTAAAAGGTAAATATGTTAAGGTAAAATATGTTACTCAGTTGCCAACTCATTTTCCGGCTTTTGTATTCTTTTGTAACTTACCTCAGTATGTTAAAGATCCTTATAAAAGATATCTTGAGAATAAACTAAGAGATAAGTTCGACTTTTCGGGTACTCCGATACAAATTTATATGAGAAAAAAATAAAAAAGGAGAGCAGTAAAATTGTGATTAGTGAATAGCAAAAAGTGAATCGTAAATCATATATATTATTAGCATTTTCAGTAATTATACTTTTCATTTCGTGTGAAAAAGTCGAGGAATTCTCAGTGGTTCCTAAGGTAAAATACAAAGATTTCTATCTTACTTCTGGTATCGAAGGAATGTCAATTGCTACAGGCAATCTTGTTTTTTCATTTGTTGATGGTGATGGCGATATTGGTAATTTTAATAATCCTGACGAAAATAATGATGCCGATTCGTTGAATATGTTTATCACAGGATCTTACAAAAATGGAAGCGATTTTATCCCCTTTTATACCAACAGCCTTAATTTGCCATATATTGAAGAAGGTGTTTACAGAAAAACTGTAAAAGGCGATATAAACATCGAGATTGACCTTACCATACAAACTCCCGACACTTTAATGTATAGCTTTTACCTTATTGACAGAGCAGGCCATAAAAGCAATACCGAAACCACTCCTGTTCTTATTATTTCTGAACTGCTCGAACAATTGTAACCTTAACTTGTTATTTAGCAATAATCTATTATTTAACTTATGATAGTTACAAAAGACATTAAAATGGCCGATGTGGTGCATATTAATCACTTTAGCCTTTCTATACTTGATCGGTTTGGTATTGAGCTCGGTTTTGGCAATAAAACAGTTGAAGAAACATGCTCCATGTATAATGTTGACCCTGATTTTTTTCTTGAGATTATAAATGCATTTATCGACAATGATTATTTTCCTAAAAAACAATTGCAAAGCTTCTCGGTAAAGTTGATTATAGAATATCTTCAAAAAACACATTACTACTACACTCAAGTTAAGGTACCAGAAATAGAATTACTTATAGAACAAATGATAAATAATTGTTATACTCAAAAAGAAAACATAAGCTTGTTAAAACGCTTTTTCTTTGAGTATGAAACGGAACTAAAAAATCATATTTTACGCGAGGAGAAAGTTGTTTTTCCATATATCCAGTTGATTGAAGATGCATATTATTCCAACAATATTAGCGATAAAATAATAAAAAATATGGAGGATTATTCTATCGATATTTTTGAGAAAGAACACGATAATATTGAAGAAAAACTGTTCGATTTAAAGAATATAATTATTAAGTATCTGCCTCAGCCAAATAATAAATCCATTTGTCATAATTTATTGCATGAGCTTTTTAGCCTCGAAAAAGATATAAATGATCATTCCAGGATTGAAGACAAGGTTCTTGTTCCGAAAATTCGTGCAATGGAAAAAGAAATAAAAAAGAAAGCCGGATTAAAATCATAATCGTAATGGCAAAAGCTCAGATCATCATTTTTGAACAATCACCTATCATCTTGGGTGGATTAAAATCAATTATTGAAAAAATTTCAATTCAGCACGAATTACATCCTATAAGCAATGCCAGTGATTTTTTACTTTTTCTGAAAAATAATAAAACAGATCTTATTATTGCTAATATTGAATTGCTCAAAGAACTTAAGACGGCTAATGATATAATTCGAAAAAATAGAATTAATCTCATCTTTTTGCAATCAAATGATACATTACCACAAAATGATTTGCATTATGATGAGCTAATAGAAATGGGCGAAAATGAAGATCAGATAATAAAAAAAGTTATTGGTTGTTTGGGTGAATTAACACATCAAAAAAGCAATAAAAAAGCAGAAACAATAAGCTCGCGCGAAGAAAATATTTTACGAGAAATAGCCCTTGGTTTTTCTAATAAAGAAATCGCCGATAAATTATTTATTAGTCAGCATACGGTAATTACCCACCGAAAAAATATAACCCGAAAGCTGGGTATTAAGTCAGTTTCGGGTTTAACAATTTATGCTATTTTAAATAAGCTCATCAGTATGGATGAGGTAAAATAATTTATATTTTAACTCCCATAAACAACACGTCATCAACCTGATTAAGTTTTCCTTTCCAATCGAAGAATACCTTATTAATATATTCCTGCTGGTCTTCAAGGCTTTTTGTACAAACATCGGCAAGCATATTCTTTGTACGATCAATTTTAAACTTCTTCCCTCTAGGCCCACCAAACTGATCGGTATATCCATCTGAAAACATATAAATAATATCCCCTTTTTCGAGTTGGAATCCAATATTTTCGAATTTTTTTTCAGCTCTGGCATCTCCACCAATGGATGCCCTGTTTCCATTTACATATTGTAGTTTCTTATTTTTGTACAAAATAAGTGGCCTCATTGCCGATGCAAAACGCATGTAGTGTGTATTGATATCTATTTCGCAAACAATAATATCCATACCATCATTTGCACGCTCGGCATCAATATTTTGGTTTAATGTACCCTGCAATTCTTTATCCAACATTTCCAAAACTTCCGAAGGAGACTGAATATTTGATCGCAAGCAAATATCTTTTATTAATGTAGTACCGATCATCGACATAAATGCACCAGGAACACCATGCCCTGTTGAGTCGGCGCATACAATCATAAATTTGTCTTCACTAACCCGATCGTACCAATAAAAGTCACCACTAACTATATCGCGTGGCTGATAATAAACAAATGCACCCGAGAAATACTTGCTTATGGTATTTACCGAAGGCAAAATACTTTGCTGAATACGTTGGGCATAATTAATACTATCAGTTATATCACGATTTTTAACCTCTAATAGCTCCTTTTGCTCAACTACTTCTTTTGTTCGTGCAGTAAGTTCTGTTTCTAAATACTCCTGCAGTTTTCTATGTTTTCGCTCCCTATATTTAATATAGAAAATAATTAGACAAATACCTGTTACAATGCTAATAAGTATAAACCACCAGGTTTTCCAAAAGGGAGGTTTAATAAAAATTTGCAGCCTTAATGGTTCTTCAATACAAACACCATCAGAGTTACATGCTTTTAAAAGAAATGTATAACTACCATCCTCAATACGAGGATAAAATACTTCTCTATTTTTTGTAGTTTCAGACCAATCAAGGTCATATCCATCTAGTTTATATTGATAGGTTACACCCTCTGGATCGGTATAACTCAAACCAACATATGAAATCTTAAGCTTGTATACACCATAAGGTAAGTGTAGCTGTTTATTTATATCGTAAGATATATCTGAAAA
Organism: Bacteroidetes bacterium GWF2_33_16; assembly: GCA_001768565.1. Taxonomy (GTDB): domain Bacteria; phylum Bacteroidota; class Bacteroidia; order Bacteroidales; family UBA12077; genus UBA12077. The sequence goes on from MEOE01000015.1 coordinate 132,623, forward strand.
TAATAGACTGGAGATATTTACTTTTGGAAGAGTTGCATTTTTCCTTTCTTTCGAACTATCATATCGAATTATACCATCGGTTGTTCCAAATTTAATTATCCCGCTTTCTGTTTTAATAAGTGCATTGTAATTACAGTCTCCAGATATTCCTGTTTCCTTTCCATAGGTTTTAATATCCTGGGTTCTAATATCAATACTACTTAAGGCCAATCTGTGTCCAACCCAAATTTTTCCATGATTATCGGCGATAATGCTATAACAATAATTCGATCGTAATCCATTATCAGTAGAATAATATTGAATAGTATCCTTTGAAAATTTAAAAACTCCATCACCATAAGTGGCCGCCCATAAGTTCCCATCCAAATCCTCTACTATTGAAGAGAAATCGAGCTTTATACTACCTTCAATAATATACTTAAGAGAATCATCTAAAACAAAAATCCCATTACTTTTAGTAGCAATCCATGGATTTTTATAAGAATCGATATATATATAACGAATATCGTTATGAGGCAATCCCTGAGTAGTATTAAACAACTGTCGCACCCCCGTTTTTATGTCGAAAATAAGCACTCCGTTTTTAGTGGCAACATAAACCTGATCATCGGAACCTGTAATTGAATTTATTGTATTTTCGAGCGAATTTGATGAGCTATAATATTTTTGTATACTATTGTTTTGTGTATTAAGCTGATAAATACCATTCTTCTCAGTACCTATCCACAGTTTATTTTTTATATCAAGATAAAGTGTTACAATTTTATCTTTAGGCAAACCATTTCTCTGGTCGAGTATTTTAATGTCATTAGTAGTTTTGTCAATTCTTGCAATAACTCCTTCTCCACCAAGCCAGGTAATATTTCCCGATTCCTCTATGGATAAAACATTGCCATTCAGCGCATTGATATCCTGGTACAAAAATGTAAATGCCTCATCGGCAGAAAAAGCAACACCATTGCCATAAGTAGCAATCCAATAGCTTCCTTCCCAATCCTGATAAACTTGTTTTATAAAGTTATTTTGCAATCCATTTTGAGTTGAAAACTGAATTATATTTGAATAATTATAATCTTCTTTGTGATTTGGAACAAATTTGAAAACACCTTTACCAAAGGTACTTACCCATAGGTTTTTTTCTGAATCTTCAAATATAGATTGTACATTCTCAAAACCAAGATTATATTTCTCTCCCAAATTGGTTAACTGATAAGATTCAAACGAATCATCTTTAAATGTTAAAAGATAAAATCCCGAATCCTCCGTTCCTACCCAGAAAGTATTTTCTGCTTTTCCTTTTTCTATTGATTGAACAGGGATATAAGATAGCTCATCAATATCAAGAATCTTCTCTATTGTCTTTTTTTCAATTTTATAAATAAATAAGCCATCGGAGCAACCTATCAGGTAATTTGAATTACCAGCATAAGCAAGTGAATATAATATTTTGCCTTTAAAAACCGTTGTAAACGTATCTATATCGAACTGTTTATTCACTCGTAAAAGCCCATTGTTTTGAGTAGATATAAAAACATTCCCCTTGTTATCTGAATTGATATCGGTAACAGTACTATTTAAAAAATTACGGGAATCGAGTCGATTAAATTCTTTCCCATTATAATAAGTAACATCTCCAGAGTTGTGACCAAACCAGAGCAGTCCTGTTTTGTCGAGGTAGCTGGATGAAACAAAACCATTAGTAAGAGTATCATTTTCTTTACTTACAACAAAATTAAATCCATCGAATCGACAAAGACCTTCGCCTGTACCAATCCAAATATACCCGTTAATATCATTGCTTATAGTATAAACAAAAGGATGACTTAATCCTTCTTCAATAGTATACTGTTTAAACTGATATACCTGTCCATTAGAGATAAAACCGACTGTGAGAAAAATAGCAACAAATAAAATCTTGAATCTTAAGCAAAGCATACTCTTAGTAATTTATATTTTTATTCTTTCTTTTTAACACCAATGGAATACTTATATTTTGGTACTCCTCCAATAGGGATTGTATAGAATGGCAAAAGCTCTCCGTACTGGTTCTTTACAGAAATTACAACGTTATTATTTTTTACTGGTGGACTTTTCTTTTTAATAAACTGAAAATCAAGCGATGTACCTATTTCTTCTTCAAGAATCTTAAACTGGTTTTGAGCCCATGCATCATCATTAGAAACAACACACAACAAACCCTGACGTGCGACAGAAACTACACGAATTAATCCATCAGCATCCCAATCGAAATTCTTTTGCTCAACTGAAATAGTTCTATCATCGATATATGGATATATATGCGATACTTCGTTAGGATCATTGTGCATTCGGAAACTATATTCATAAGCAAAAGCATTCGCTCCTTCTATTCTTTTATTCTCGGTACCCGAGGTGCTTACAAAATAACGATACATATTTCCATCATCGCCCTCTGCACCTTCGCAAATAATTTTGAAAATATAACCTCCATATTTCTTAACTAACTCACCTTCGGTAGGATTAAATGGTCCAAAAGTAAACCAATCATTGTCGTACCTTGGGTTTTCTCCAAAAACTCTTGTAGCAAGCATATTTCCACTTCGATAATTACCAGATGGATCAACACCTTGTGCATCGGGATCGGTATAACATTTTAAACCTCCATAAATGGTATAGGATACTTTGGAGTCCCAATAACCGTTTATTTCATCAACCTCTCCACCCACATCGGGATCAAATACTCTGATAAATATTGGACTTGTATGTTCTTCGGGAATTACGAAGAAAAATGTTTGTGAGAAATCATCATCCCCCCAGGATGTTTCTGTTTTTGGGCCAAATGTCATAAGATAAGGAATATTCTCATCCTCAGCAGGCACAGGTTGTGCTCGCAAACAGAAATAGGCAAGTGATAAGGTTATAAGTAAATATAGTTTTTTCATTTCTTTTAAATTTTCAATCCTTTTAAAAATATAAATTATCATTTATATAAAACAAAAATTATTCCCTTCTTCCTCTTTCACGCTGGGCAGGTAAAACAACAATATTTTTAAACACACCCATTTTATCTGAATTACCCTGTTTATCGGGCTTACTCGTTACACCTAATTGAATAATATACTCTCCGGGAGATGTATAAACATGTGTTACAGAAACACCTCTTGTTCTTCTGCCATCACCCAAATCCCAATGATATGTTCTAATATCAAAGTTTTTCAAATTTGTTTTTCTGCCATCAAAAGTAATTTCCTGTCCAACAAAAACTGTATCAGGACCATTAATAAATACTTGTTCAATATCTTCGACCAAAACAGGGTAAGCTGCTTCGTTAAAATAAACTTCACCAGTAAGCCGATCGATAACATTTAATAATACAGTATATTCACCAGAACTTTTAAAACAGTGCTCAACCTCTAATCCTCTAAGTTTGCTACCATCGCCCAAGTCCCATTCATATTCAAAATTAGTTGAATCGGGATTTTGAGCTCCTTCTTCGAAAAAAATATAACAATAGTTATTAATTTCTTGTCGTTTAGTATTTTCGAACATCGGATACAAAACATTAAAGCTATATATATCATCACTTCTTTGACGATCAGATGAGAAATAACCATTCTTTTTAAATGGATCAATTATAAAACCATAGTCGTCGAACCTTGAATTTATAGGGCTCTCGAGCGGTATAGGAGTTACCCATTCACCATTTGCTTGTTCCGAGTAATAAATATCTAACCGTCCAATACCTCCTTGTTTATCGGATGAGAAATATAGCCTTCCACTACTATGAATAAATGGAAATGCTTCGTTCAGATTCGTGTTTATCTTTGGGCCAAGATTTACTGGCTCATTCCAACTACCATTCTTAAATTCACATACGTATATATCTGATCCGCCAAAACCATCTGGCATATCTGATGAGAAATACAAATATTCACCATCTTCACTAAGTGATGGGTGTGCAACATTATATTCTGGATTATTGTACTGAAAAGGCTGTGGATTACTCCATTTTCCTTCTCTACTTAATTTAGAATAGTAAATTCCAAGTTTATTTTTTCTATCGATAATATTGCCTAACCGTTTTTTAACATTATTATTTCTTGTAAAATAGATTGTATTTTGTCGATCATTAAATGTAGCAGGTCCTTCATTAAAACTTGAGTTCAGTTGTTTTGGCAATGGCTCTACTTTTCCCCATCCTACTTTCCCAGTTTGTTCAACATAATATAAATTAAAAAGTGGTTTTTCGCTTAGTTCATCAGTGTAATTAACAAAGATATTTGCCTTTTTGTTGGCACAAAAAACAAGTCCATCCTCAAAAAATATGGGAGAAAATTCATCGGTATATTGCGAGTTAAATGGCAGCTGAACAATTGAATAATCTTGGCCCATCGCTTTCGAAAATGCAACCAATAATAAAATGCTAAAAATGAATTTTATTTTCACTTTATTCATATCTAGAAAAATCTTGGACTTACAGCCCTAATTTTGTACTTAAACTCATAACGTAAAATTATTTCAAATGAGCCATTATTCATTCCCGCCAGATCGCCTGTAACCATGTCGTATGAAGCACCCAACCTAATTTGGTCGCTAATCTGGTATTCGAACATAAATGCTAACTCATCATTATATCGGTATGCTGCACCAACCCAAAAAACATTGTAAAAAATAAAATTACTTCCAACATCAAATTGATACTCCCCACTAAGTCTGTATCTTAATAAAAACGTAGGTCTAATTTTAAAAACATCTGATTTGCCAATTAACACTCCTGAAGAGATAAGAAAATCATAGTTTTTTACATCATTATATGCAGAATATTTACCATTTTCACTTTTGTAACTTAAAAACGAAGGTATTGATGCCCCAAAATAAAACTTATTCGTATAGTAATAAATCCCAAACCCGGCATTTGGCTGATAAAATACTTCGTTCTCGCTGGATAAAAATTCAGGATCATTCTCATCGCCTGTTTCTATATCAGAATAATTGGATTGAATAATTGAAGTACCCGCTTTTAGACCAAGAGCAAATTTTCCACCAGCTAACCTAAACCGAAAAGCATAATTACCATAAATATCGTAATTGTGAGATATTCCAATTTTTTCGTGAAACAATAAAAGCCCAACTGAGTGCTGCTCATTAAGTAATGATGCGTGGCTGCTTATTGTTTGGGTTTCGGGAGCACCATCAAAACCTATCCATTGGTTACGGTACATCACCGAATTGCTAAAACATTCCCGACTACCAGCATAAGCAGGATTTATCGCCAAACCGTTAATCCAGTATTGACTATACAAAGGAGTATAACGTTGGGCTGACAAGGAGATCGATGTCAATAAAATAATAAGTATATACAAAAATCGTTTATTCATTCCCCTGCCCTTTAAGAACTACAAAACCTTTTGCGCTATGAGTTTTATTATCAAAATCAGTATAATTAAAAATATAGAAGTATGTATCTTCAGGTAACATGTTCCCTTTCATATTTTTACCATCCCAATATTCTCCCTGACCATAATTTTTCTGCCGATAAACTTCTGCTCCCCACTTATTAAATATAATCAGCTCGCTTGAAACACTGTTTTGACTTCCTTTAATAACGAAGAAATCATTAATTCCATCACCGTTCGGAGAAAAGCCTGTAGGTAATAATAAATCTTTAAGTGTTAATACTACTGTATCAGACATTACGGGGCAACCGGGCTTTAAAACTTTAAATATCAGTTCAATCTCTTCCTTGTAATGTCCATCCAATCCTGTAAGGGTTGCAATAGAGTCCAAATCATTTATTAAAACCCCTGGTCCAGATATAATATCCCATTTTAGTGTTGTTTCATTTTCTTTTATTGTATCCGGATAATATACCGATCCATATAAAACATAATCTATTTCGTAATGCAAGGTAGAATCAAGACCAGCATACACAGAGGCTGCACGATATAAAAGAATTTCCACATTGACCGAATCGGAACATTGCCAATTTGTTTCTTTCCATTGGAGTGAATATAATCCAGAAACATCAACATGTATAGTTGAATTATAAAGCAACTCATCCTCGAAAGTAACAATTCCTGGGCCATCAGTTTGACTCCAAATACCTGAACCTAATGTAGGTGTTGCATTCAACACAGTTGTAGTATCACAAACCTCGGTATCGAATCCGGGATCTGGAACAGGCCATCCATACACCAACACCTTTGCTTCGCCGGTTAATTCGGTGGCCAAACATCCAAAAGCATCTTTAATTGAATCTATTGAATAAGCATATTGCTTACTTGTTACCAGCGAAACCGGATTTACAGGTATAACTGTATTTGTTGCTGTTATTGAGTTTCTAACAAAAGGAGAATATCCATCATTATAATACAGGGTAAAAGGATTATTACCAGAGTTTATTGTAAAATCAAGATTTATTTGCTGCGCACTGCAAATTGTCGTATCCAGATCGGCAATAAGACCTATTGGTAACGACAATATATTAACCGTAACATAGTTACTTGTATTTACGCAACAATCGTTAATTCCAGATTGAACAATCCTTCGGTAATATTTTCTTTCTGTTTGAGCCAGTGGTTGAAAATCTCTGTTGTTTGAGTTCTCAGCAATATCAATCCAATTTATTGCATCGTTACTTATTTGCCACTGATAACGATATATTAAATCGCCGCCTGTTGGATTTGATCCTACTAATAATACAGACGGGATGTTATAGCAAGTATAAATTACAGACTCGTTGGTTATTGTGTTAGAACCTATAAGTGGTAGAACATTTATTTTATGAGGTTCGCTAATATCTTCGCAATCGCCCGAAACTACCTTTCTTCTATAATAAGTTGTTTCTATAAGGTTAGACGGAGCAAAATCTTTTCGTGTTGAATCTGGAATAACGTTCCAATTTATTCCATCGGAACTTTTCTGCCAACTATATTGATAAAAACCAACACCCAATCCATTGGCAGGAACAACTCCTAAAATTAGTTCTGGAATTTGAGCATAACAAATCTCCTGATTATCTAAAAGAGTGTTATTTATTATTCTAGGCAAGCCAACAATCTCAACTGTATCGCTATAAGAAAAACACGCGCCAGAAGACACCTTTCGTCTGTAATATGTTGTATCAGTAATTATTCCACCCCAGCATACAGTATCATTTACTGCATTAATTGTGTTCCATGTACCGTTATCGAAACTGGATTGCCATAAATAGCTATAAATTCCTGAACCATCACCGCCAATTTTAACAGTAGTACCTAACAAGGTATCTGCAGAGTTGTCGATACAGATAGTATCAACACCCCAAATATTATTTCCCTGAATTTTCTTATGAATATAAATTCCAATAGCAATACTAGTATCAATTACGCCAGCAGAACTTACAATTCGCCTATAAAAGGTAGTATCAAATAATGCAGGAGGCTGCAAATCTCTTCGTAAGGAATCGGCAATAATACTCCAACCAGTACTCATGGTTCTTTTTTGCCATTCATAAACATAGGTACCATCACCTCCTTTAGGAGATGATCCATTAAGCATTTGGGGAACATCACCAATACAAATTCTTTGGTTTTCGAGAATAGAATTAAATAAAAACCCGGTTAAAGGAACTGCATAATTATTTCGTGTTGTACCAAAATTACCATCAGTAGAAGAGAAAGTACCGGCAGTAGCATTATCTGTTACTATTCCTGATTGTCCACCATCAATCTGTGCTTTAAATTTTGAATCGAATATTGGTAATCCATTTAAAACAATTCCTCCACCACCTCCACCACCAGGTCCGGATAGGTTTACTCCCTGCGTATTTCCACCTTTTCCTCCTTTTACTGAGAGAATAATATCAGACTGAACTTTTTCAATATCAAAAACAATAACACCACCACCACCACCACCACCACCAGATGCTGTTGCAATTGATGTAACCGATCCTCCGTCGGCTATTATTCCAAATCCATTTGGCTTAATATAATTTGATAATATGATTACTATTCCACCACCATTACCACCACTTGAACCTACAATAGAGCTTGTATAAATTCCGGAACCACCACCACCACCAAGGAAGATCGTGGAGTCGGTAAAAAGATTAGGACTTGTAAGTCCCTGTCCACCTCTACCACCAATTCCTAACCATGGCAAGGTATCATTATAAGGCAACGGTCTTATTTCCCCAATATATTCGGGGGTATTGCAAATTATTGAATCTTCAGCGCCACCCAAGCCTCCGCCACCAGCATTACCACCACCACCGCCTCCGGCAAAACGTCCGTTACCACCTCCACCAGCATTAGACCAACGACCCAATCCTTTAGCATAGCTTGCATTATTTTCAGAAATCCCTTCACCTTTTCTTCCTGCACCATCAAATGCTTCGTCGAAAAAATATGACCGGAACAACAATGAATCTTCAGAGGCACAATATCCATTTGCGCTTAATACAGGTTCAGCACCTCGAAATCCTTTTCCGGAAACATCAATATTTGCATTTAAAACCAATGTGTCGGCAACCATAATTGCAACGACACCGCCTTTTTGCCCATCCCATGGATCGCAAGTTAATGTTGATGTTACTGTTGCACTTGAAACAGAGGGCACTTTTATCAACTGAACACTTTTATTTGTGTCATATAACTTGGCTAGTGGATTTCTTAAAATAACCTTATTCTCTGCGATCAAAATTTTCTTTGCAATAATAATCTCATATTTACCAGTATTATTTACAGTTCCAAGATCCACACGACCAAATAATTCTTCATTATTTAAAGTAGTAGTTCGTACACTGGCGCCTTTCATTTGCATAATAAGTACTGTATCACCATTTGAAAATTGACTGGCATCAGCAACAATGAGCGTATCGCTTTTTGAAAGAATGGAATTAACCTTTGTGTACTTATTTATTACTCCGGAAACAGGTGTTTGTGAGAACAAATTATACTGAAAGAAAAAGAGAAAAAAAAGAGAGAAAAGTATTTTAAGCTTATTATTCAAGGTTTTGTTTTTTATAATTCTTCGTAAATCTTTTATCTATAACAAATATATAAATATTTTAGGTTAAAAATAAAACTTTTATTAAATATTAAAATGATGCAATTAATTGTAATATGGTAAATTACGATAACTTACTAAAAGTTATGTGTTAGAACAATAATATACTATAATGGTTTAAAAAGAGGAAGAGTAAATATAAAAGAAGTTCCTTTATCTATTTCAGTAATATACCAAATCTCTCCTCCCGAGTAATTTATTATGTTCTTAACAATAGATAAGCCTAATCCCATACCACTTGATTTTGTTGTGAAGTTAGGACGAAACATCTTCTCACGCATCTCCGATGGAATTCCTGTTCCATTATCGCTTATTGTAAATTGAATAAAATCTGTTTTTTTCTCCAGATCGAGAGTAATTACTCCTTTTCGGTCTCTGGGAATCGATTGAATTGCATTTTGAATAAGATTACTAAAAACGATCAACAATTGTTCATTATCGGCAAATACATTTACCTCATCGAAGCTTTTGTAATTTCCATTAAATGTAATATCCTCCTGGTTTTCGAAAAGAGCAAGTGTATCGTTCAGTTTCGAAATTAAATCAACCTTATCCTTTTTTGCCAGCGGCATTGAAGCAAAATTAGAAAATTCGGTAGCAATAATTGATAAATTGTTTATTTGCCCAATAAGTGAATTGGTAAATTTGTTAAGCAGTATTTCAAAATCGGGAGATTTTTCTTTCCATGCTCTTTGAAGATACTGAACACTTAGCTTCATTGGGGTTAATGGATTTTTTATCTCGTGTGCAATTTGTTTTGCCATTTCCCTCCAAGCAGATTCTCTCTCACTTTTTGCCAGTTTTTTAGCATTCTCTGATAACTCTTCAACCATGCGGTTATACTCTCTGATCAAACTGCCAATTTCATCCAGACTCTCGTAAAAAATAGGCTCATTTTTTTTACCAAGGTCAATTTCTCTAAATCTTTCTTGAATTAATTGTAATGGACGAGTTATGTTATTTGTAATAAAAATGGCTATAACAATTGAAAGCAATATTAAAAAGAAATAAATATTAACTACTGCCACAATAATGGTATAAGTCTCTTTTTTTAATTCGCTTTGTTTTGTAAAGTAAGGTAAATTCAAGTACCCAAGCAATTCATTATCGTCGTTAACAAAAGGAACATATGCCGATAAATAAGTCAAATCACCTATACTTTCCTGATGTATGAATTTGCCACTTTTTTTAACAACCATTTCGAGATAGGCTTCGGTATTCATCTTTTTGCCCATAAGGCCTTTTTCAAAGATCTGAGGTCGAGATGATGCCAATAGATTACCATTTACATCGTATAGATTTATATCAATATAGAAAACATTGGAAAACTTGGTTAATAAATAAGTAAGATAATCGGAATAGTTATCGCTAAGATCAATCTCTCCTCCTAGTTTTTGCTCCATTTCAACCAATATTGATTGAATTTTCTCGCTAACACTATCATGAAGTTTTCTTTCAAATTGATCAATATTATAGTATACTGTTCCAAATCCGACAATAATAAGCGAAAGCAAAAGCAGTCCTATCATCGAAAATTTAATTTTGTTTTTAAAGTCGTATTTAAAACTCCGAATATTACCTGGAAAACTGATAATAAAAAACACAACCGTGAGCAACAAATAATACAACACAAAAATATATGAAAACGAAGCCAGAATATCAACAAAACCAAGACTTTCTTTACTAATTACTATTTGTGTTTTTTCATCGATTTTATAAATAAGATGATCAAAATTTGATTCTGTAATAAAACAGAACTCCTCTGAGGATGCCCAATTTTCTGGCAGTTGCAATTGGTACGAAAAATCTCCCGATCTGTTTACCAAACTATTTTCTCTATACTTGGCATAAGAATACTCCCTTAAAGCGGTTGATCCAGCTAGTCTTTTATCCAAAAGCAATTCTGGATAACCAAGTTCTTTGCTCACCAATTTAGAGTCAAGTGAAACGAATAAGGTAATCTCATTATCCCATTCTGGTTTTTTATAAGTAAAACGGGCTAAATAACTTATTCTGCCATTTAAATTATCGAGATAATAAAAACTACTGAACTGTGATTTTGTACCATCACTCTGAAAAATTTCATCAAAAAACTGATAACACTGAACAATATCTGTACTATTATCTAAAATGAGAGTAAGGTCGTCATCGGGGTCGCAAACCGATATCTGCAAATCATATTTAATAAAATAGCCACTAAAATAATTCATTTGCAAATGATCCAGAATTGCTCCCTCGTTCTGAAGATACCAGGTAAGTAAATCGCGAACTATTGTATCTGATTCAATTTGTCGGGAGACTGTTTCCAAAAGCATTTCGGCTATCTGATCACGTTCATTAGCCAAATTGACAACCAATACTTTTCTTGCTTCCTGATTTTTAATTTTACTCAAACCAGTAATAATATAAACACTGAAAATACTAAAAAGCAAGAGGACAAGAATCATCGAAGTATATCCAAAGGATTTATTCTTGATTCGGATATAAAAAACTATAAATAAAAAGATAACAAAAAATGCCAGAGCAATAAAATCAATCTTATAAATTACTATATGAAATAAAATACTAAATACTAGAACAATAGGCAACACTGTAGCAATAAGCATTTTTGAATCAACAAACTCCTTGAAAGTTAGCGCAACTCGATCAATAAGCAAAAAAAGTGTTGATAAAAGAAATATAATAATTAAGAAACCCACAAAAGTATATGGTGAAAGATCAAAAAGCTGATGAATATAGAAAGAGATACTTGAATGTAAAATAAGACTTTGAAAGAAATATTGAACAAGCAAAAACCATAGAAATCCAATAATAATAAATAAGAAGAGTACTAAAATTTTTAATCTTTTGCTAAACCTTGAAATATCAACAATAAATTCCTTGTTAAATATGACAAAAAGAGCAAATGCAAAAATAGTATGTATAAGCAAATCGCCAAGAGAAGGAACTAAAACAGAAATAGCGAACAAATGAGGTTTAAATAACTCTAGCTGCTTGAAAACGTGAGGAAAGTCAAAACTCATCATCAGATATCTCACTACAAGAAGCACTATTGCCAGTAGTAAAACTGCTATATTCTTTTTTAATTGACTTTTTATTGATTTAATTCCATTCCAGAAAAATATCAGCAGACTAATTATCGCCAGTAAATAAAACAACGATGAAATATAAGCATTTGGAAGGTTGATGATTTTTTTCGAATAATTTACAATAGAAAATAAATATTCGCCCTCAGGATTAAAAATCGGAGCACCCTGATTTTGATCTAATACTATTTTCGTATTAGGTAAAATATTGTACTCAGGCCTAAATGTATTTTTAATAAACTTATTTTCGTACGAATATTCATTTTTAACGTGAACCAGGCCAAAAATCCTAACATCTTTATACACTTTATTCCTTGCAATATACCATCCGTCTTTTAGTTTTACAATTTTACTAAACAAACCTGTATCGATCGAATAATTATCAACAGGAATTAAATTGTCTGTCCAAAAAACGAGCGAATCTTTCTTATATCCTAATAATATCACACCTGTGTTTTCAAAATCACTACCAGAAAAATCGGGCAAGCTATTCATCAATTCAGAAGCAGTTAATGAGTCCAGCTTTTGGCTGGCACTATTTAGGTATTGATCTAATTCTTCTATTCGGTTATTAATGATTTGTTGAAATTTATCAATTGATTCTGGCTCATATGGATTAACACTCAGATTTTGCTGAAAAACATATGCAAGAATTGAGAAAACAATAACTCCTAAAAGCAATTTATGTGTTAAAAGTTTTTTTAAAAATCTCATTATGCCTTATTTAAATAACCATTTAGTTATTTGATTGATAAAAGTACAAATAATTATTGATGATGATAGGGTTCTCCTTTAATAATGGTCATTGCCCTGTAAAGCTGTTCAACAAAAATCATTCTAACCATTTGGTGAGAAAAGGTCATTTTTGATAGCGAAATCTTTGCGTTTGAAAGCTCCACTATATCTTTAGAGAAACCATATGGCCCACCAATAATAAATACCAAACTTTTAAGTCCTGATATCATATGTTTCTCGATAAACTTTGAAAATTCAACAGAAGAATAATCCTTGCCTCTTTCATCAAGTAAAACGACAAAATCACTTTCTTTCAGGTAACTCTTTAGCAATTCTCCTTCTTTATCTTTTTGCTGATTTTCGGTAAGACTTTTACTATTTTTTACATCAGGTATATATACAGATTCGTAAGAAACATAATGCTTTAACCGTTTCTCATACTCCCTAATACCTTGTACTATAAATTCTGCATCTGTTTTGCCAATGCATAAAAGCTTAACCTTCATATTAGCATAAGTTTTTTTTATTTGGCATTTTTTCTTAATTTTCGCAAAAATAATACCAACAAATATTTCTTAGTTTAATTTCTGGTTCAATTTTTGCAGCTTTCACTTATGCAAACTTAAGATTATTTTGTATGAAAACGATTAAAAAAGCTATACCGTTCATTATCATATTTACCTTTATTTTTAGTTTAGGCTCATTTTCATTTGAACAAGAAATTCCCCGTGATATTTCAATAGCTTTTAAAGTTGGTAATGCCGAAGAACTTGCAAACTATTTTAATAATACTATTGAGCTTGTTATTCTCGATCAGGAAGATGTTTATAGCAAGGTTCAGGCACAACAAATATTAGATAATTTTTTTACAGAACACTTTCCTAAAAGTTTCGAGATAATTCACCAGGGCGGTAAAGAAGAATCTAAGTTTGCAATCGGGAAATTGGTAACATTTAGTGGAACTTTCAGGGTTTATTTTTTGTTAAAACTTAAAAACGACACACCATTTATTCATCAACTAAGAATTGAAGCGGAAAATGAATAATTTTTCTCTTGATGATTTCATAAAAGTTGCCATTAGCGAAGACATTGGTGATGGCGATCATTCATCACTTGCATGTATCCCTTCAGATAAAAAAGGTAAGGCAAAACTTCTAATAAAACAAACCGGAGTTCTTGCCGGAGTCGAAATTGCTCACAAAATATTTAATTATATTGACTCATCGCTAAAATTAGAGATCTTTTTAAAAGATGGTTATCAAATTAAACCCGGTGATATTGCTTTTATTGTTACTGGAAATACCCAATCAATTTTAAAGTCGGAAAGGTTAGTTCTGAACATTATGCAGCGCATGAGTGGAATAGCCACCATAACAAATGAGTTTGTAAAAGAAATATCAGGTACAGGTGCAAAAATTTTAGATACACGAAAAACCACACCTGGATTTAGATATTTTGAAAAAATGGCTGTTAAAATTGGTGGTGGAGAAAATCACCGTATGGGTTTGTACGATATGATAATGTTAAAAGACAACCATATTGATTATGCCGGGGGTATTAGAAAAGCCATTACACGTGCACAGGATTATTTAAAATCCAATAAACGAACTCTTAAAATCGAGATTGAGGCCAGAAACCTAGATGATATAAAAGAAATTCTTGCTACAGGTGGAGTCAATAGAATTATGCTCGATAATTTTACTCCTGAACTAACCTGCGAAGCCGTATTATTAATTAATGGTCGTTACGAAACCGAATCATCAGGCGGAATTACTCTTGAAACAATTCGATCATTTGCCGAAACAGGTGTTAATTATATTTCAGTTGGTGCACTAACTCATCAAATAAAAAGTTTGGATATGAGCTTAAAAGCTATTTAATTTACAGCTTGTTAAAGTTTATATTTTGAAATGCCTAACCCATTAAAAATAGTTGCATACATAAATGCCCAATTAATAAAAATTATCGATTGGGCAAAAAGAATAACTGTACCAGGTTTTGATGGAGTTCCACTTTATGATGTTTCAAAATTTTTTATTTCCGGTATTCATAAAGGCTATCTGGCTACACGTGCCTCATCAATAGCATTTAATTTTGCATTGGCTTTATTTCCGACTGTTTTATTCCTATTTACTCTTATTCCATTTATTCCAATAAGTAATTTACAAACAGAATTACTACAATTAATTCATGATTTTTTACCTGGAAATGCATATCGTTTTTTCGAAACTACTCTTGTTTCAGTTGTAACACAAAAAAAAGGAGGAGTACTTTCATTTGGAGCAATTACTAGCCTTCTTTTTGCAAGCAGTGGTATACATTCTCTTATTGATGCTTTTAATAATTCATATCATACGATCGAAACCAGAAATTGGCTGGCAATCAGAATAGTATCTACAATTTTAGTTTTCGTTTTATTTTTTCTGTTAACTTTTGCTTTATTAATAATTGTATTTAGTCAGTTTGCAATAAATGCATTAGTCAATTACCATATTTTACAGGTTAACCTAACTTATTATCTTATTATTGCAGGCAAATGGATTGTTGTTGCGGCATTATTCTTTTTTGCTATTTCTTTTCTTTATTACCATGCACCTTCTAAAAAAACACAATGGCGTTTTATTTCTGCAGGATCAACAATGGCTACTATTTTAGCTATTTTAACATCGCTTGGATTTTCGTATTTTGTGAACAACTTTGGACAATACAATAAACTTTATGGTTCGATTGGAACCGTAATGGTTATCTTGCTTTGGTTGTATTTTAATTCATTTGCACTTATCTTAGGATTTGAATTAAATGCCAGCATAAATAATGCTCATAAAAAAAACTCTACTTAACCCAAACCTTGCCATGGAAAAAAAATATACTCAAATACGAAATGAGTATAAACTCAAATCGCTGAACGAATCGGATGTTCATCCAAATCCCTTTAAACAATTTAATATTTGGATGGATGAAGCAATAACATCTGCTATTACAGAACCAACCGCGATGGTTCTGGCTACTGTTAGCAAAAGCATGCAACCATCGGCACGAATGGTTTTGCTAAAAGAAATTAAGCCAGAAGGATTTGTTTTCTACTCTAATTATGAGAGTAAAAAAGGACATCAAATTGAAGAGAACCATTATGCAAGCTTACTTTTTTATTGGGCTGATCTCGAAAAGCAAATTAGAATAGAAGGTCGAATTGAAAAAACTACGGAAGAAATTTCTGATGAGTACTATCTTTCGCGACCAGCAAAAAGCAGAATAGGATCATGGGCATCGCCGCAAAGCAGAGAAATACCAAACCGCAAATTTCTCGAAGACAAACAATCTGAATATGAACACAAATTTGAGGGACAGCTGCCTCCACGACCAAAAAACTGGGGTGGTTATATGCTATTTCCCTATACATTTGAGTTTTGGCAAGGACGACCAAATCGATTACACGACCGAATTGAATATTATTACGACGATGATAATTGGAAAATTAGAAGACTCGCTCCATAATATGGATTTATTCAATAAAAAAGCCCGCTTGGTAAAAATATCAAGCGGGCTTTTGTTTTATAAATAACAAGAATTATTTACAATGAATAAATTTCATAACCAGCTCGCGAATTGCTTCGTTATTTCCATAAAGCTTTTCGCTTAATTTATGATCATTAAATGATTTAAGCTTCTTAATAGTATAATCGATAACACCAACTGGAAAAATGCCATTATTCTCAAAATCAGCTCGTCTGGCTTCTAATATATCTGCTGATTCAGAGCATGATGCAGGTAGTTTTTCTAATTTAGCCAATTTATCTTTATGTTCTTCGTGGAAAATATTAACATCCATATAAAGTTTTTCGGCTATATCGAGTGCATTTGGCATTTCTAATCCATGTTGTGCGGCAAGAATAATACCAGCAATATATGTATAAATATCGGCAGAACCATCTCCTGAACGTAACTCTACAGTTTGTTTACCAGGAATATAAGGTATTCGCCCTGTTTCTTGAGGATTTGCATCCTTTATCATACTTGTATCTGCAATCCATCCAAGTGGAACTCGTACCAAAACGGAACGATTTCTATCGCCCCAGCAAATATTGGTTGGAGCCTCCTGGTGAGGAACTAAGCGCAAATAAGAAGTAGGAATAGTATTTCCAAAAGCAGTTAAAGGAGCAGCTAAATCAAGAATTCCTGCAATCATTCGTTTTGCAGCAGTACTTAAACCATCGCCTTCAACCATAGCATTTACGCCATCTTTTTCGAGTAACATATGAATATGCAAACCACTTCCTGCCTTGCCAACAGTAATCTTAGGTGCAAAAGAAACATCAACACCATATTCGCTGCCTAACATACGCAGAATCCATTTAGCAACAACCAGTTGATCAACAGCATCTAATGGATTTACAGGCAAAAACTCTATTTCTTGTTGCTCGTAAGCCAAACTCCCGCTGGTAAAATTTCCAACTTCAGAATGACCGTATTTTATTTGTCCGCCACACTGAGCAATTAGGCTCATGGCATCCATTCGTAAATGTCCATATTTTGTGAATGGAGGAGACTCATGATACCCTTTCTGATCAACTGCAGGGTACATTTCGTCTTTTTCGTAAATTATATAGTATTCTAATTCACCCATAGCTTTAAAATCATATCCTGTTGATTTACAGAATTCTGTATAAGCTTTCTTTAAAATATATTCGGGTGCACTTTCTAATGGCAATCCCTCACGAGTATAAAAACTACATAAAATATCTAAAGTAGGGTATTCAGAGAATGGATTTACAAAAGCTGTTTTGAAACGTGGAATTACATATAAATCACTCGATCCGGCTTCGATATACGAAAACAAACTAGATCCATCAACTCGTTCACCTGTTGATAATAAATCTTCAAGATGTTGCTTACTATTAATTACAAAATTAAGAGATTTTAGTTTTCCATCTTCGCCAACATATCTGAAATTGATCATCTCAATCTCATTCTCTTCGATAAAATAGATGATATCCTGACGAGTAAACTCAGAGGTCGGTTTCTTTAAAAACTGAACCAGTGGATTTGGATTTAACCTGATTTCTAATTCTTTCATAGTTTGATAATTAATATTATGATTCTATAGGTACTTATTTGGTGAAATAAAATTACTTAAAATTATGCATTTTTAAGGCTAAGAATTCTGTCTTCAAGCATCTGTATCTTGGTTTCAGCATCTGCTCTTTTCTGATTTTCAACTGCCACAACACTTTCGGGTGCATTTTTAACAAAGCGTTCGTTGCCTAGCTTTTTCATAACTGAATCAAGAAAACCCTTATAATAACCAAGCTCTTCGTTTAGTTTTATTAACTCTTCTTCAATATCAATTAATCCTCCAAGTTCGATATAAAACTCAGCAGATTTTACCATAAAAGAAACAGCTCCGTCAATTTTTGTTTCTGTTGATTTTATTTCAGATAAATTAGCCATTTTCTTGATACAGGCATCAAACTCTATATTATAATCGCCTTTAACGGCAAGTTTTAGAATTTCTTTTTGAGCGATTGAGTTTGCGTTCCTAACATTTCTTACTGCACTAATAGTTTCTTTAGCACATTCAAAATCATTAATAAAATCTTCGCTAAATACTCCAGCAACTGGCATTCTTTCAATCATAATGCTTTGGCCAGTCATTCTTTCTTCAATTAATTGCCATATTTCTTCAGTAATAAATGGCATAAATGGATGCAAAAGTTTTAAAAGCTTTTCAAAAAACTGTATGGTTTGATCAAATGTTTTTTTATCGATTGGCTGCTGATATGCAGGTTTAATAAATTCAAGATACCATGAAGAAAACTCATCCCAGAACAATTTATAAACCGTCATTAATGCTTCAGAAAGTCGAAACTTTTCGTATAAATCGTTAATATTCTCAATCTCACTATTCAGCTTATGATTAAACCATTCTATTGTTTTCTTTGCATATTCGGGCTGAGGTAAATTTTCATCAATATTCCAGCTTTGAACAAGCCTGAAAGCATTCCAAATTTTATTACCAAAATTACGACCTTGTTCAGTCAAACTTTCGTCGAAAAGCAGATCCCCACCAGCAGGAGAACATAATAACATACCTACTCGAATACCATCGGCACTATATTTTTCAATTAGCTCAATCGGATCGGGCGAATTACCTAATGATTTTGACATTTTTCGTCGTAAATGATCACGAACAATACCTGTTAAATAAACATTTTTAAATGGTTTCTCGTTTCGATATTCGTATCCAGCCATAATCATTCGTGCAACCCAAAAAAACAATATTTCGGGAGCAGTTACTAAATCATCGGTTGGATAATAGTAATTAATATCTTTATTGTCGGGATTGCGTATTCCATCAAAAACTGATATTGGCCATAACCATGAAGAAAACCAAGTATCAAGAACATCTTCTTCTTGTCTCAGGTCGCTAATAGTAAGATTTTTATTCCCTGTTTTTACTTTAGCCAATTGAAGAGCTTCATCAGCGGTTTTGGCAACAACAAATCCACCTTCAGGTAAATAATATGCAGGAATTCTATGACCCCACCACAACTGTCGTGAAACACACCAGTCCTTTATATTTTCCATCCAATGCTTATATGTATTTTTAAACTTGGGTGGATGAAATTGAACATTATCATTTAAAACATTGTCTAATGCTGGTTTGGCAAGTTCGTCCATTTTACAGAACCATTGCATTGATAGTTTTGGTTCTATAATAGCATCTGTTCTTTCTGAATAACCAACATTATTAATATAATCTTCAAGCTTAACAATATGACCAGCAGCTTTAAGATCTTTTACAATTAAATCGCGTACTTCAAATCTGTCTTTTCCAACATACAACAGCGCGTTTTCGTTTAAAGTACCATCATCGTTAAAAATATCTATCGTTTCCAGATTATGTTTATCACCTAAAGCATAGTCATTTATGTCGTGCGCTGGAGTTATTTTTAATGCACCAGTACCAAACTCACGATCAACATACTCATCAAGAATAATAGGTATAGAGCGGTTAATTAAAGGAACCAGAACTCTTTTTCCATGTAAATGTCTGAATCTTTCATCACTTGGATGAACACAAACAGCAGTATCGCCCAAAATTGTTTCTGGTCGTGTTGTGGCTATTGTAACAAAACCATCTACTCCATCTACTTTATAGCGAACATAATATAATTTTGATTGAACTTCTTTATAGTTTACTTCTTCGTCGGAAACTGCTGTTTTGGCTTGTGGATCCCAATTTACCATGCGTACTCCACGATAAATAAGGCCCTTATTATACAAATCCACAAATACTTTTATCACACTCTCCGACATATCTTCGTCCATAGTAAATTTAGTTCTCGACCAGTCGCAAGAAGCACCAAGCTTTTTTAATTGTTCAAGAATTATTCCACCATGTTTTTCTTTCCATTCCCATGCATAGGCTAAAAACTCCTCGCGTGACAATAGATTTTTATCAATACCTTCGTCTCTTAATTTCGAAACTACTTTTGCTTCAGTGGCTATAGAGGCATGGTCTGTACCAGGCACCCAACAAGCATTTTTTCCTTGCATTCGAGCACGACGGACCAGGATATCCTGAATTGTATTATTTAACATATGACCCATATGCAACACACCTGTTACATTTGGTGGAGGAATGGCAATGGTATAAGGCTCTCGCCCATCGGGCTCCGAATGAAAAAGATTGTTTTCCATCCAGTATTTATACCATTTATCTTCAGTCAATGAAGGGTTATATTTTGCAGGAATTTCCATCGGCTAAACAATAAACTAAAAGTTAACTTAATCTGAAAAAGTTTGTAAAAATATAAATTAATTCCTAAAAAAATTTGATAAATGAAATAATCCTGATCTATTTCATGATAAATATTTAATAACATAATTAAATTTGTGAATTAAAACTACTTTTGTGTTGTTAAATTAAAATTCTAATCCTATGAAAAAGCTATTGTTCATTTTACTAACTTTTATAAGTATCTCATTTACTGCTTATAGTCAAGAAGAGATCAAAACCAACAAAGAAAATAAAGAATTACCAGAGATTTTTTTCGAAAAAACGGTACATGATTATGGAACAATAAAATATGAGAGCGATGGTACTTGTGAATTTACTTTCAAAAATACAGGTAAAGAACCCTTGCTTTTAACTCAAGTACAGGCTTCATGCGGATGTACTACCCCAACCTGGCCTAAGGAACCTGTTAAACCTGGCGAAACAGGAACTATTGTTGTAAAATATAATACAAAAATACCTGGCGTATTTAGTAAAAGTGTTCGTGTTTACTCAAATGCAAAAACAAATCTTGTAACACTAACTATTAAAGGCTCAGTTGAAAATAAAGTAAACTAATATAATTGTTATTAATTAATTCTTATTAAATACATTTCATTACCATGCCTCAAATTTCGGATAAAGGGAAATTAATGCCTTCTTCACCAATAAGAAAATTGGTACCCTATGCAGAAGAAGCAAAAAAGAAAGGACACAAAGTATATCATTTAAATATTGGTCAGCCCGATATTCCAACTCCAGAAGTTGCTTTGAATGCAATTCGTAATTTGGATGAAAAGGTTATTGAGTACAGTCACTCTGCTGGAAACGAATCATATCGAAAAGGGTTGGCTAAGTATTATCAAAGTGTTGGAATTACAGTTGATCATAACGAAATGATTATTACTACAGGTGGATCAGAAGCTATTACAATAGCTTTCTTATCGACCCTAAATCCTGGTGACGAGGTTATTATTCCTGAGCCTTTTTATGCCAACTATAATGGTTTTGCGGTTTCAACGGGAGTAGTTGTTAAACCTATAACTTCGTACATAAAAAACGACTTTGCATTACCTGCAATTGAAGAATTTGAAAAATTAATTACACCAAAAACAAAAGGTATAGTTATTTGTAACCCAAATAACCCAACCGGATACCTTTACTCCAAAGACGAGCTGGAGCAACTTAAAACATTAATAAAGAAATACGATTTATATTTATTTTCTGATGAAGTGTATCGAGAGTTCTGTTACGATGGCAATGAGCATTTCTCAGCAATGAATCTTAAAGGTATTGAAAACAATGTAATACTATTAGACTCTGTTTCGAAAAGATACAGTATGTGTGGCGTACGTGTAGGTGCATTAATTAGCAAGAACAAAGAAGTAATGGCAGCAGCCATGAAATTTGCACAAGCACGTCTTTGCCCACCCTCATTCGGACAATGGGCTAGCGAAGCAGCATTAAATACTCCAAAAGAGTATTTTACTGAAGTTTATAATGAATATATTGAAAGACGCAACTTTATGGTTGAAGCTTTAAACAAAATGGAAGGCGTTTATTGTCCAAAACCAAAAGGAGCTTTTTATACTGTTGTAAAACTTCCAATCGACGATGCCGATAAGTTTGCACAATGGATTTTAACTGATTTTGAATATAAAAAACAAACCGTAATGGTGGCTCCTGCTACTGGATTTTATTCAACACCTGGATTAGGCAAAAACGAAGTTCGGATTGCTTATGTACTTAAAAAAGAAGATCTTGCTAATGCAATGGAAACACTAGAGGTTGCTTTAAAAACATATCCTGGAAGAACAATTTAAAAAATCGAGTATAGCAAATATTATTTATTTTTATAAGTTATAGCAGGCATTCATGCCTGCTTTTCTTTTTAACATAGAGGTCTGCACACCCTTTAATTAGTTTCTACAAAGTCTTTCTATTGCTTCATCAATAGACTTTACAAAATTTATTCTGCCATGTTTATTGCTTTCAAAAATAAAATCTTTTAGACTTTTACTTGTAAATTTTGAAAAATCTCCAATAATTGCAAGTTGGACATTATAAGTAGAAAATTTTTGTAATATTTCCCCAGCAATACCTGATTTTAAATCAAAAAAATCTGCAATAAAATTCTCCTCTCTCAAAATAATTTTATATGATCCATGATAATTGCAGTCTGCCATCAAGTTAAGTGCATCCTGAGTTTCATTTATTAAAATCCTATCTGAGATTACCTCGGTAATATACTCACCATTAATATGGTTAAAAACAAAATTCATAATAGAATCGGTAAAATTAGAATTATCAGTTTATTTAAAATCTTCATAAATAAGATACTTTTGGCGGGTTTTCTTAAAATCTTCGAGACCTGGTTGCCAGCTTTTACGAATTTCTTCGGCTGTTTTATTTTGAATGAGTTGCTCCTTAAGTTGCTTTGTACCTGTTATATTATAAAAGTACAAATTAAAGAAATCATCGTTTTTAGAAGTATTACTATAACTTGCAATAAGCCAGTTGATATTTAGCTGTTTTGATTTTATCAAAGAATTAATTGGAAAACTTCGTAAATCGACACCAAAACACTTCTCCCCTTCGTGTGGAGGAAATTTGCTCACCCCTTCAATACTCCTGGGAGTATATGTAAATTCTTTTTCATAATAATCTGGTCCACCAAAAACCTGAAAAGGAAAATCGGTACCTCTACCTACATTTAATTTCGTGCCTTCAAATAATGCAAGCGAAGGATATAAATAAATTGCTTGCATATTGGGCAAGTTCGGTGATGGAGCAACAGGAAGCTGGTACAACGAATCGTGATTATAGTTTTCACAAGCAATATATGATAAATCACACTTGACTCCGTTCTCCAACCATCCTTCGTTATTTATCATTTGTGCATATTCAGCTACAGTCATTCCATGAACAATTGGAACCTCGTGCATACCCACAAAAGACTTGTGTTTACTTTCCAAAATGGGTCCATCTATATAAAAACCGTTCGGATTTGGTCTATCAAGAATAAGCAGTTCAACATTGTTTTCGGCGCAAGCCTCCATTACATAATGCATTGTAGAAATATATGTGTAGAACCGAACACCCACATCCTGGATATCGAAAATTACCAAATCAATATCTTTCAAATCCTTCGAACTAGGCTTTTTACTACTTCCATATAATGAAAGCATTGGCAAACCAGTTTTTGGATCTGTAAAATCATCAATTAGTTCTCCATTATAGGCATTACCCCTAAAACCATGTTCCGGACAAAAAACCTGCTTTACATTTATTCCTAATGATAATAAGCTATCTAATAAATGAGTTTTATTTATTAAAGATGTATGATTTGCAACTAGGGCAATGTTTTTATTTTTTAAAAGATGTAAATATTTTTCAGTTTGTTCCGCACCTGTTCTTATCCTTTTATCTTTTCCATAATTCTCACCGGCGCAACAATTCAAATTTAAAACTAAAAATATAAATACAATCTGAAACAAGTATCGCATAGTATATCAGCTATTAAAATGACTAAATTACTATTTTTATTACGAAAGTAACAAATCTTAGATAAAATTCAAGTCTAATCAAATTGCGATGATAACTATTTCCTTAAACTATTTTTGCTACTTTTGTACAAGACAATAATTTAAAACCATTGAATACAGAGCTTTTTATTGCACGTCGTATATTTTCCGATAAATCTACAAAAGAGGGTATATCGCAACCTATTGTTAGTATTGCAATTATTGGTATTGCATTGGGTTTAGCAGTAATGATTCTTTCTGTAGCTATTGTAACTGGATTTAAATCAGAAATAAGTAATAAAGTTATAGGTTTTGGTTCGCATATACAGATAATTAATTACGACTCAAATGTTTCTTACGAAACAGTTCCGATAAATAAAAATAAAAGCTTTTATTACGATATAAAAAACCTTGAAGGAATTAAGCATGTTCAAGTTTTCGGAACAAAAGCAGGAATCATTAAAACCAAAAACGACATTCAGGGTATTGTTTTAAAAGGAGTTGGATCAGATTTCGACTGGACATTTTTCGACAAGTACCTTGTTGACGGAAATTCATTTAGAATAATTGATTCCATAAAAACAGACAAGATTTTAATTTCAAAATACTTGGCCGACAAACTAAAACTCAAAACGGGCGACAGGTTGCAAACATATTTTATTCAGCAACCACCTAGAGTTAGAGTTTTTACTGTTTCAGGAATTTATCAAACTAATCTTGCCGAATTCGACGAACAGATTGCGCTAATAGACATTTCACATATTCAAAATATAAATGGATGGTCGCCAGAACAAATCAGTGGAATTGAAGTAATAATCGAAGACTTTTCTCAACTTGAAAAATTAAACGAAACAGTTAAAGATATCGTAGGATTTTACTTTTCGCCCGAAGGCACCAAATTACGCGTGCAGAGCATTAAGGAAAAATATCCACAGATATTTGATTGGCTTAATCTTACCGACATGAATGTTTGGATAATCCTGATTATTATAACACTTGTTGCAGGATTTAATATGGTTTCGGGTTTACTTATCTTAATATTAGAACGAACCAACATGATAGGTATTCTAAAAGCTATGGGAACCAGAAATTGGTCAATACGAAAGATATTCCTTTATCAGTCGTCGTTTTTAATATCTAAAGGATTATTGTGGGGTAATATTATAGGTATAGTTATTTGTGTTTTGCAAGCCCAGTTCCAAATTATAAAGCTCGATCCTGCAAACTATTACCTTGAGGCTGTTCCTATTAACCTTAAATTATGGCATATACTTGCTCTAAATGCAGGTTCGTTGTTTATTACTGTTTGTATGCTGGTTGTTCCTTCGTATATTATTGCCCGATTAAGTCCCGAGAAAACTATCCGGTTTAATTAACCAATCATTCAATTTTAAAATTGAAGATTTCGGCTGTTTATATTTTGTTTAAAGAATTCGTTTCTATTCTCCTAATTTTTTTACTAATTTAACGCACAATAATTTTTTGAAATCAGCTCAATAAACTCAAACAGTTTAAAACGATATGAAAAAAAACACATCAGACGATCCCGCCCAGTTCAATCCTAAACAGAATTATGAAAAGACAAAACAGGAAATCGGATATGTTCCCCGAAAAAAAGCTAACAAATCTGATTATGAGCGAATTGGGTTCATGTCAGGATTGGAAGTTCATCAACAATTAAAAACGAAAGAAAAACTTTTTTGCCATTGCCCTGCAGGTATTTATCATAGTCATGATGATTACCATGCTGAAATTATTCGCCACATGCGACCTACACTCAGCGAGCTTGGAGAATACGATGGAACAGCATTAATGGAACAAAAAACCCGTAAAGAAATTATTTATCGAATAAATAACAAAACAGCCTGCACATACGAAATTGATGATACTCCTCCTTTTAAAATTGATCGCGAAGCACTTGAATATGCATTAGAGATTTCTCTGTTATGCAAATTGAATATTGTTGGCGAAGTGCATATTACTCGAAAGCAGTATTTAGATGGAAGCATTCCAACTGGTTTTCAACGGACAGCTATTTTGGGTGTTGAAGGAGAAATCCCACTAAAAAATAAAAAAGTACGTTTAATTCAATTAAGTATCGAAGAGGACTCATGTCGCGAAATTTCAGACATTCGTCATACTCGTATTTATAAAACAGATAGACTGGGAATGCCATTGATTGAAACAGTTACTTATCCAGAATTATATACACCTGATGAACTTAAAGAAGCTGGTGAATATATCCGTTTTTTAAACCGAAGCACAGGGAAAGTTAGAACAGGCATTGGTGCGGGGCGCGAAGATGTTAATGTTAGCTGTAAAGGTGGAACTCGAGTTGAGGTTAAAGGAGTTTCGCATAACAAATGGATTCCCGAGCTTTCGCACAACGAAGCATTTCGTCAGTGGGCCTTGTTAAATTTACGAGAAAAACTTATTGGTAGAGTTCAAGATCCAAAAAACTGGAAAATACAACACAAAGAGATTGATTATCGCGATTATGATTTAAAATATCAACCCATTATAGATGGATTAATTGACAAATACAGGATAATAGCTGTTAATCTCTCCCAATTTAAAGGTATTTTGTCGCATTTTACTCAACCAGGCAAGATATTCGCAAACGAAATCTCCGATAGATTAAAAGTTATTGCATGTATCGAGAAACCTAATATGACACATTCTGAAGAGATTGAGACAACTATCGAACCCCAAAATTTTGAGAAACTGAAACAACTCTTTAATGCATCAGAAAATGATGCACAGCTTATTTTTTGGGCCCCTGAAGCTGACATTAAAACCGCACTCGAAACGATTGAAGAGCGATGCTTAATGGCATTTGATGGTGTTCCTAAAGAAACAAGAAAAGCATTCGCTGATGGAACGACTATTTTCGAACGTGTTTTGCCAGGGGCTGATCGAATGTATCCAGATACTGATTCTGCTCCAATTCCACTTGAAGATAAATACATTACCAAGTTAAGCAAAAATCTGCCAACCGATGTAATCGTAAGATACAATCAACTTAAAGAATGGAATGTACCTGAAGATACTTATACATATATTTTTAGAAACAATCTATATCCATTAATTGAGAAAATTGTTACAAAACTCAAGCTCGATCCAAAATTTATTGGTTCTTTTATCGGACATCGGCTAAAGTTTATCGAAGGACATTATAAACCAGCAAATACATTCGATTATAATAAAATATTCGATTTGTTTATGTTCTTAAATGAGAATAAACTCGAATTAAGTCTTGCAAAAAAGATATTGCCAATTCTTTATCAATATCCAAAAATGGATTTTAATTCTATACTTACAAGTATTAACTTCAAACAAGTATCGACTGATGAAATTCTTTCAAAAGTTCCTTTCTTAAAGCAAAAGTTTAAAGAAATACAAGTATCAAAAACTGACAAAGGAGCTATACATTGGATAATGGGAGAATTACAAAAAACAGCAGTTGGCAATATGGCTCCTGATAAGCTTATTAAAGCTATTGAAAAAAATAATTTTTAACAACTCAATAAAAAAATAAAATGAGCGAAGATATTTTCCAGGGATATAAAGGCAAAGCTTTAGAAATACTAAAAAAATACAATGTTCGTGTATGGGGATTAGCAGATATTGCTACTACTAGAGGCAATTTTAAAGGAACTGTATTACCTCGTTCAGAAAACGACGATGATATACATATTGTACTCAAAATCATTACCGGTTATAATATCGGTATTGATATAAATACAATTAAGGATATGAAGGAAACTGGTTATCAAAAAGCCAACTATAAAATTCCTGAAAAAGAATTTCCATACACCAAAGGTAAACCAAATGTGAAGCTTCTAGGCACAGGAGGTACTATTGCATCACGCCTTGATTACCGCACGGGGGCAGTAATTCCAGCCTTTTCACCTGGAGAACTTTATGGAGCAGTGCCCGAATTAGCCGATATTTGCAACCTTACCACAGAAAAACTATTTGCAGTTTTTAGCGAGAATATGGGACCCGAACAGTATAAAGCTCTTGCAATTGCTATTGGTAAAGAAATAGAAAATGGTATCGATGGAATTATTATCGGTCATGGAACTGATACATTAGGACATACTGCTGCTGCACTTACTTTTATGATTCAAAACTCACCTATTCCTATTGTTTTAGTTGGTTCTCAAAGATCTTCTGACAGACCATCATCTGATGCAGCATTAAATCTGATGCATGCTGCCTATACAGCAGGACACTCTGACATTGCAGAAGTTATGGTATGTATGTTTGGCCCAACTTCAGATGAATATGGATTTTTACATCGTGGCACACGAGTTCGAAAAATGCATTCATCATACCGGTCAACATTCCGTACTATTGGCGATGTGCCTTTAGCAACCGTTCGCAGAGGTCTTGTTACTCCAATTAAAAAAGAGTACAATCACCGTCGCAAAGATAGAAAAGTAAAAATACTACCTTACTTCGAAGAAAAAGTTGCAATCGTTTATTACTACCCAAACATGCAACCAGATATGATCGATTCTCTGGTTGAGAATGGTTATAAAGGAATAATTATTGCAGGTACCGGGCTTGGCCATATAAACAAACCATTATATCCAGCTATCGAACGCGCAACTAAAGCAGGTGTACATATTTATATGACAGTTCAAACCTTATGGGGATTTGTTCATATGTTTGTTTACGATACCGGGCGCGACTTAATGGATAAAGGAATAATTCCTGCCGAAAATATGCTACCCGAAGTTGCATACATAAAATTGGGTTGGGCTCTTGGTCAGACAACCGATCGTGAAGAAGTTAAAAAACTTATGCTCACTCCTATTAACGACGAAACCACTAATAAAGAACCATATAATGGATATTTAATTTATCAGGGTGGAGTTCCTGAGGTTGAAAATTTTATTAAAAAATTCAGAAAATAAAAAAATGTTGTCTGATTTCTTTAATGATTTGAAAATCGAACTAGGAAAAGATCTTCCAGGTGTATCAGCACAATTAAAAATGGCTCCTGAACTACGACCATCTGCAGGTAACATTAAAGGTCCAAATGCAGGGGTTTTAATCCTTTTATATTTGAATAACCAAGATATTAATCTGGTTCTAATTCAGCGATCAGAATATAATGGAGCCCATAGTGGCCAAATTTCTTTACCTGGAGGCAAATATGAAGAATCTGACAAAACACTTATTCGTACTGCCTTAAGAGAAAGTCAGGAAGAAATAGGGATCGATCCCAATGAAATAGAAATACTAGGTTTACTTACACCTCTTCATATACCAATTAGTAATTTTTATGTACAGCCAGTTGTAGGCAGATATAAATCAATTCCTATTTTTACTCCAGATAAAACCGAAGTTGACAAGATTTTAGAAATTAAACTCAAAGACTTAATTAGCACTGAGAATAAATCAAGCAAAGAATTTTTATTTGGAGATAAAAAATTTGAAGCCCCTATATATAAACCCGACAATTTGGTAATTTGGGGTGCTACAGCAATGATTTTATCTGAATTTATTGAAGTTATATCCTATATAAAAACTAGTCGGTACTAATAAAATTCTTATAGTGTTCGTACCGATCAATTATCTGAGACACATAATTGTATGTTTCATCGCCCCTACAATAGCCATATTTTACTACAGGATCAAGAAAATATTTAGGATTTGATTTTTTCAATATAAACTCATCTACATTTCCATCCCACTTTTTAGGATCCTTTCCATATTTCTCAGCTAACCTTTGTGCATCTAACACATGTCCTAATCCAACATTATATGATGCCAATACAAATTTTATCCTATCGTTTTCGTCATTTATACCTTTTTTTTGAAATCGCGTATCGAGCCATTTAATAAACCTTACCCCCGCCCTTATATTCTCATGAGGTAATGATTTTTGATCAACGCCATACCTATGACCAGTTGTTGGCATTAACTGCATAAGCCCAAATGCTCCTGCCCATGATTTTACAGTTGGTTGAAATCTTGATTCCTGATATATGAGAGAAGCTAATAAACGCCAATCCCATTCAACAATTTTAGAGGATTCTTTAATATACTCATCATAGATTGATATCTTTCCACTAGTTAGAGCATAATAATCGCTCTCAACAATCCCTACAGATCTCTTGTTCCTAAAATATTTTGCATATAAAAGAGCATAATCTATAGAATATTTGTATTCCTCTAACCACTTATTTATTGTAACTCTTAAAGAATCATCCCCTTTTCTTAATCCCCATGCCTGATTTTGAGGAAAACTTATTGCGGTTTGAATATCAAGATTTGGATAATATGTTTTATTTACCAATGCCACGTTCTCGTCTGCAATAGTAAAATCAATTTCTCCTTTTGCAACAAGTTGTATTAACTGTTCAACTTCAAGATCGTCCATCTCTTTAATATCAATTGATGCGCCAATTTCATCCGATAAATTTTTTAATCGAGATAGGTATGATGATTCTTTTTGAACATAAACTGTTTTGCCAGCTAGATCTAGTTGATTTCTAAGAAGCATTGACTCAAATTCACGCTCAGTAAGGTTGTTCCAGTTTTCAGGTTTTCGCTGAACAAGCACCTGCCTGGCTTGGCTATGCGGGATAGTAAAATCAATTATTTTGCTTCGTTCTTTAGTAATTGTTAGATTTACAGCTATAATATCACATTGATGATTTTCGAGCATTTCGAAATACTTACTTATATCATTTTCAACAATCACTTCCAACTTTACACCAAGATGATCTGCTAATAACTTAAGCATCTCATATTGATACCCCATGGGTTCTCCTCTATATATAAAATAGTTGGTCGAATTAAAATCGAATAATGCAACGATTTTCCCTTGTTCCTTTATTTTTTCAAGTGAGCTTATTTCTTTCGATTCGTGGTGATGAAATCTACTACAACCTGATAAAGAAAAGATTACTATAACAAGAAGCTTTAGAAATCTAGTGAAAAACAAATTATCTTTCAATATATATTGTTTTGGTTCAGCATAGTAATTTACGTAAATAATATTACTTTGTTACAATGCTTTCTTTAGTCATAGAAAGTCCAGGATACTCCAAATTTAAAAACAGCTGGTGGAGCAGGATATGATGGAGCAGTAAAATAATATGAATCATTTAAAGCACTATTTAAATAATTATAAATCAAATATAATCGCGCTCTTTTTATAGCAAAATTGATAAAAATATCTAAACAATGGTAATCATCAATATTTTGATCATACTGTCGATAGAACAAACCAGTAACTGGCATATATGCATCGGCCATATAATTACTCGAATAGTGATAATCAAGACCTGCCTGCATCTTTAATTCTCCACCTGTAGATGAAAAATGAAAAAGCTTCTCGTAATACAATGATTGATAAAGATTATTTTCTGGAAGACTTAACAAACTATCATTCGTGCTTTTTTGGTATACAAAACGTGTTGTAGAATGAAATGGTCCCAATGTAAATTGCTTCTTTAAACGTGCAGAAAAAATATTTATTTGTTTTCCATATTGATGTACTTTAGCAGAAGTATCAAGAAATATATGTCCTGTTATCTGACTATAACCTGCACTAAATTCAAACCTATAATTATCATTTCTGATTATTACATCCCCATCCCATTCTTCTTGTCGGATAAGATTTTTATTATCCCATTGAAAATGATTTGACATAAAATGCTCATAAAAATAATTTGGACGTTGATTTCTATATTCGCCTTTAAAGTCAATCCAGGTCTCTTCAAACAATCTTAATCCCAATAACAGATTTAGATGTGAGTCCGCCCTTTTATATCCATTCAGATAGTATTCACTATAAGCTTCAATAAGAATTCTTTTAAACAGGAAGCTATGAAAATAAAATGAAAGATTATTATTACTATAATCGCGAAGTAAATATCTACTAATTACAGTATCCTTAGGTTGATTGTCCAAATCAAATTTGAATAAAGTATCTGGAATAATATTATATTCATAATCCATTTGTTCATTATAATATGAAAATCGTACACTAAACAAATCTATATATCTATAATGAGCAGACAATCTATTACCAAATCGATTTTGAAAAACTGCATCCATTGTTTTTGAACTATTTATTAATGTATCAAGATTACTATAGAAATCTTCATCAATATTTGAATCAGAATATTTACGATAGTCCTTGTTAAAAATTAATTCGTGAGAAACACTAAATCCTGTTTGTTGAAATGGATTTAATATTGATTGTTCAACCTTATTTACCTCCTCAATTTCTGCAATAATTGTATCTGAAGAAGTCTCCTCGCTTTTACCTATCTCCTCTCTTTCAGCTGATATTGGTCTTCTACTGGTAAGAGATTTGCTATTTTTGTTAGCAACCTTATTTTTAACTAATGGTTTATTTTTCGCCTTTGGTTCTGTGGGTACTTCTGGAATAATAACATTTGTGTTATCTTCATTTTTTGCTATTTCATCATAACTTCCAAATCGAAATTCCTGTAACAGGTAAAAATTAGAACTTTGCATTTTAAAACTAGCATCCTTAAGCTTTACAGGAATAGTTTGCTCTCTCTGATATTCTTTGCTTCCAAGATACTGCAGACTATCTATACCCCCATTTTCTTCATTACTAACCTTGTTTATGGTATAGTTTCCATGCACTCTATAACCCTTCCATTTAAAACTTGAAAATATTGTAGCTCCATGAATTTGGGTTTTTTGATTCTGATATCTTCCCGCAGAGGAAATTAGATCATAATCAATTCCAACATTAAAATCTTTAGTAACATTTTGAGTATGCAAAATACCCACAGCTTGTTCACTTTCCTCACGTGGACCTCCTGAACTATAGTTTAATAAAGTAAACTGCCTTTTTGTATTAAAATACCTTTGTTCATAAGGGAGATGAAAATATACTGAATAAGGTTCGCTAAATAAAAAGCCAGATTCGTTTTTTCTTCTATCAAAATATATTTTTGATTGAGCGGCTGTACCTAAGTTCCCTAAATAGTTATTAGAAATTGTATTGCGCAATAATGGATTAAAATGCTGAAATTCATTTAGGATTGTATCTAAATCAGAATAATCTGGATTTAGATCAAATGGATTAATTGTCCAGTTATATAGTAATCTTTCAGATAAGCTATCAACTTGACCGTACAAACGAGGAGTAAAAAATATAAATAGCAAGAAAAATATAATACCAATTCTTTTCATGCTCGCAAAGATAAAAAAATCAACTTACATAACGATTGTAAATAGACTTAATATTAGTATGATTTCTAGGTAAACTATGGTGATTAGTTATAAAATAAGAAAGCCTCAATCTTTCGAATGAGGCTTTCTTAAAGTCGGCGACGACCTACTCTCCCACAAATGCAGTACCATCGGCTCTAGCAGGCTTAACTTCTCTGTTCGGAATGGGAAGAGGTGGAACCCTGCTGATATAGTCACCTTATGACTTTTACCTGCTACTGGCAGATGCAATATCTTAACATGTTTTCAGAAAATCCAGGAAAAAACTCACTCAGGGAGCTCACTGAGAATTAGTATTTCCTAGTTTTGACTTTACTAAATTTAGAAATTCTATTCATTGAAGAATCAACCTTATTATTAGATTTGAAACCGTAACAGGTTTTTCAAATCATACCCTTTAAACTTTGTTAGAGTAAAAATAAATATGCTAAATAGATTATTTCTGACCAAATATATTTATTAGTAGTTAGTGTTAATGTTAAAAATAAAACACTATTTTTAGCCTTAAATTTGGTGTTCATGTATGAAAGTATTATGTAAGGTCCTTGCTTCCATTATACTGAATATTTGACATTTAACTCAATATTTTAACACAACTAATCACCAATTTAGTTTCTAATTTTTACATAAGAATAGTTAAGATTTTTGTTAAATACTAAAAAACAGTAAATGAAAGCATTAATCACTATACTTGCTTTTTCTCAGCTATTCTCCGTAGCACAAGTTAATATTGACAGTTTAAAAACAATTTGGAATGATGAAAATCAGCCAGATACTATTCGAATAAATGCTTTAAACGAAATGGTTTGGGGTGGCTACCTTTATAGTCAACCTGATAGCGCATTCTATTATGCAAATCAAGGATTCGAGCTCGCAAAAAAAAAGGAATTAAAAAAAGAACTAGCTATTATTATTAATACACAAGGAGTTTCATTTATGATTCGTGGTGACTATTCTAGTGCTTTAGAATATTATAAAGAAAGTTTAAAAATAAAAGAAGAAATAGGTGACAAACAGGGCATTTCAAAAACATATAATAACATTGGATTGATTTACATGAAACAAGGTAATTATGCAAATGCCATCGAATTCTTTAACCATAGCTTATCAATTTCAGAAGAAAGTAATAATAAAGAAGGAATCGCTCATTGTTTATTGAATATTGGAGTAATCTATAAACGCGTTGAAAATTACGACAAAGCACTTGATAATAATATGTATTGTTTAAAAATTTTTGAAGAATTAGGCAATAAAGATGGCATTGCCAAATGCTACAATAATATTGGTATTTTATATAGCCGAATGGATAAATACGATAAAGCGCTTGAATATTACGCTCAAGCTCTGACTATTCAAGAAGAGCTTGGGATTAACCAGAGCATTGCGAATACACTTTGCAATATTGCTGTTGTATATCAATTACAGCACAATTATAAGAGCTCAATAATTTATCAAAAACGTAGTTTAGCAATCCAGGAAAAAGTTGTAAATAAAGAAGGAATGGCAATCTCTTTAAGTAACATTGGATCTGTTTTTATGTATATGGGTAATCACGATAGTGCAATTTATTATGGCAAGGCCGGACTAAAAATTGCTCAAGAAATTGGGTTTGCTTCTACCATTGCTGATGCAGCTTTTGTTTTGTATTCATCGTATAAATCAACTGATCAAGCCAGTAAAGCATTAGCTATGTATGAGTTATTCAATGAAATTAACGACAGTTTACAAAGCGAAAAAAATCTAAACGAGATAATCCATCAAGAATATAAAAAAAAGTATGATAAGCAATACTTTTCAGATAGTTTAAAAAATGTACAAGCTTTAGAGCTAGAGAAACGTTATATTAAAAAAGAAGCAGAAAGTGCAAAACAGCAGCAATATTTGATTTATATTACTATTTGCTTTATATTAATCATATTAAGTATAATAGCAAGAATAAGATTTATCAAAATACGTGCAGAAAAAGAATTTTTACTCAAAAATATTCAGATTTTAAAATCTGTAACTGTAATTCACTTTGGTCTTTCAAATGAGGATTCATTAAATTGTCAATTGGACAGGAAGAAAATTAATGCAGCAATAGATAGAGAATTAAATGATTTAGACTGGAGCATTTTAACTTTAATTTGTGAAAATCCCTCCATTAACAACCGTAAAATATCTGAACAAGCATCGCTTAGTTTTGATGGTGTGCGTTATTCATTGAAAAAAATGTACCGCATATTCAACATACATAATTCAACTGAAAACAAAAGAATGGCACTTGTAATTGCAGCTTTACGTATTTCTTTTCAAGTAAATCCAGAAAATCAACTTAATTAATTTTTAGTAAAGCGTTTTATAATTTTTTATGCTACTATAAATGAAAACTATAATTATTATAAAGGTTCTCTTTCCATTATTCACTTTATCACAATTCTCAAAAGAAAATTTAAAAATAGTTTTAAATGATAAAGGTCCATCAGAAACTCATAAAATAAATTCCATCAATAATCCAGTCCGTGATGGATCCCTGTATTGTCAACCAGATAATGCATTCTTTTTTACAAAACAAAGATTCAGATTTATTTCAAGTAATGAGTTAAAAAAAGAAATGGCTATGGTATTCAATTCTAAAGCCGATTCTTTTATGGTTAGTGGTGATTATCCAAATGCATTAGAATATTTTAATCGTAGCTTAAAGATCAACAAAGAAATAGACAATAAACAAGGTATTACAAAAGTATTAAATAGCATTGCGATGATTCATTTGAAACAAGGCGATTATGTAAAATCTATCGAATACCATAACCTTAGCTTATCTGTTTCGGAAGAAATTAATGATAAACAAGAAGTCTTAGAAAGTTTATTAAATATTGCTTTTATTTATAATTTTATTGAAAATTATGACAAGGCTCTTGATTATAACATACGTTGTTTATCAATCTATGAAGAAATAGGAAATAAAGAAGGTGTAGCAGATTGTTATAATAACATTGGTAAAATATTTTGCCAAAAGGGAAATTATGATAAAGCATCAAATTCATACTATCAAGCTTTAGCTATTCAAGAAGAACTTGGAAATGATCTTGGAATTGGTATTACTCTAAGCAACATAGGTCTTGTTTATAAACTTAAGGGGAATCATTCCAGTGCAATAGATTATCTAAAACGCAGTTTAGCTATCAATAAAAAAATTGGAAATAAAGAAGGAATAGCTGGTTCTCTAAGTAAAATTGGTGAAATCTTTCAAAGAACGGGCAATTGCGATAGTGCAATTATTTATAGTACTACT
Source organism: Bacteroidetes bacterium GWF2_33_16 (assembly GCA_001768565.1). GTDB lineage: Bacteria > Bacteroidota > Bacteroidia > Bacteroidales > UBA12077 > UBA12077. The sequence goes on from MEOE01000015.1 coordinate 169,283, forward strand.
GCACTAAAAACTGCTCAAGAAATTAATCAAGTATCTATCATTAATAATGCAACCAAAGTTTTATATTCAGCATATAAATCGACAAACCAATTTAAAAAAGCATTAAACATGTATGAGTTGTTTAACGAAATTAATGATAGTCTACAGAACAAAAAGATTCAAAATGAAAAGATACATCAAGAATATAAATATAAATATGACCAAAAACGGATCTCGGATAGTTTAAAACATGCGCAATTATTTAAGCTTAATAAGCAAGATAGGCAGAGGGCAGCTGAAAAAGAAAAAAATATGCGATTTATATTTTACTTATTTTTTAGTTTAACCTTAATTATCTTCGGATTAATTCTAAGAATTAGATCAATTAAAATACAAACAGAGAAGGATTTTTTACAAAAAGAAATTCAGGTTTTAAAATCTACAGCTATTATTCACATGGCATTATATAATGATACTTCAATTATTGGTCAATTGGACAGAAAGAAAATTGACACAGCAACTTATAGTTTATTAAATGATTCAGATTGGAGGATTTTAACCTTCCTTTGTAAAAACCCAACCATCAATAATCGCGAAATATCCGAACAAATTTCACTTAGTTTTGAAGGAGTACGTTCTTCTTTAAAAAAAATGTATCGCATTTTCAAAATTCACCACTCGATTGAAAACCAAAGAATTGCACTGGTTATTGAAGCTACTCGCATCTCAAATTCAATTTAACACTCAGTAAAGAGAATTTGAAAAAATTGAGTTATAAATATTGCTAACGAGCCCTTTCCATTAAAAACTCATGAAACGATCATTTTACGTACAATATGTTAATTTGCCCAACCGGGTGATTCCTTTTAGTTAACACTTATTTCACCCTGATGAGCAATTAATTGTCAGAGAACTTTATTATTATTACCCACTTTTTATTCTAATTTATTTAACCTAAAAAAATTACATTATGAAAAAAACAACTTTACTTTTTTTCTTGATTGTGGCTATGTCACTGTTTTCAAACTATTTGTTTGCTGTTACAGCTTATCCTGAAGAAATAAAATTTAAGCAACCAGATGGCAAATCTCTTACCATTCAATTGATGGGAGATGAATTTATTCATTGGGCTAAAACATCTGATGGATATACGATCATGTTCAACAAGGATGGTTTTTACGAATATGCGATCCTTGATCAAAAAGGAGATATGATTCCTTCAGGTATTATTGCCACTGATCCACAAGATCGAAAAAGTAATGACCAACAATTTGTTAGTCAATTAAACAAAGAATTGTTTTTTAGTGAGAGCCAGGTTTCTCTTTTGAAATCTATAAGGCAGATGCGAGAACAAGAGTCGAAAGCAAGTAAAGCTTTCCCAACAACAGGAACCCGCAAACTTGTTTGTATTCTAATGGGTTTTAAGGACAAAGCTTTCACTAAAACACAAGCTGATTTCAATAACCTATATAACCAGGTTGGTTATTCAGCTGGCGGAGCAACAGGCAGTGTAAAAGATTTTTATCTTGAAAGCTCCTATGGTCAGTTTGATCTATCTGTAACAGTTGCTGGCCCTTATACAGCCGCAAACAATATGAGTTACTACGGTGCAAATGATGCCAGCGGAAACGATGTCAATCCACGCGCACTTGTAACTGAAGCAGTAAACGCTGCTGATGCAAGTGTAAATTTTGCCGATTTCGATAATGATAATAATGGTTCTGTTGATGGAGTATATATTATATATGCTGGCTATGGCGAAGAAGCAGGTGGTGGGGCAAATGCTATATGGGCTCATGCCTGGTCAATTACACCAGTAACAAAAGATGGAAAGACAATAAGTTCTTATTCTTGTTCAGCAGAACTAAGTGGTTCTTCTGGATCAACTATTACCGCAATTGGAGTGATTTGTCATGAGTTTGGCCATGTTTTAGGCTCTCCTGATTATTATGATGTCGATTATACCACTGGCGGCAATTTTATCGGCACTGGAAATTGGGATCTGATGGCCTCAGGTTCGTGGAACAATAATGGTGTTACACCTGCGCAACATAATGCATATACAAAGGTATATTATTACAGTTGGGCCACAGCAACACTGTTATCATCAGCTCAGGACATAACAGTAACCAATTCAGTACAGAATAAAAGTTTTTACAGGATAAACTCTACTACTACAAACGAGTTTTGGCTTATAGAAAACAGACAAATAATAGGTTTCGATGCTAATATTCCCGGTCATGGCCTTATTATTTATCATGTTCACAGTGGTATTGGTAGCGTTGGGAATTCAATTAATGCAACTTATCCGCAAAGAATGTACCCGGTATGTGCAAATGCAACAACCAATCCGGGAACAACTCCCGCATCATATGGAACAATAAATGGAGGCGGTTGTCCATTCCCTGGAACTTCAGCTAAAACAAGTTTCACTGATGCAACCACACCAAATATGAAATCATGGGCTGGTGCTCTTACGGCGAAGCCAATAACCAATATTGTTGAGAATACAACTACAAAAACCATTACTTTCAGTTTTATGGATGGTGGCACAACTGTAGTTGTTCCTACTATAACAACAACCGCTGCTTCAAGTATCACTACCACAACTGCAACTTCGGGTGGCAATATTACTTCTAATGGAGGAGCAAATGTAACTGCAGCAGGAGTATGCTATGCAACAACAGCAAATCCTACTACTGCAAACAGTAAAGTTTCAACCACTACTACTTCCGGTGCTTTTACAAGCAGTTTAACCGGTTTAACTGCAAGCACAACATACTATGTTAGAGCATATGCTACTAACTCAGCGGGTACTGCTTACGGATCGCAAATTAGTTTTACAACAGGTGGTGGCTCATCTTTAAATTTGCCTGTAACCCAAAACTTTGCTTCTACTATGCCTGTTGGTTGGACAACCCAAAACACAGGTACAAGTATTACTGAACGTTGGAGCATGTCCAATACAGCAAATGCAGGTGGTGCTGCATACGAAGCTAAGTGTACCTATCAGAATGTGAATCCAGGAACAACACGCCTTATAACTCCTGCTATTAACACAGTTGGCGTTAGCCAAGTAACCTTCTCGTTTAAACATATGCTCGATACTTATGGAACAGGTGTTACTTTACGAGTTCAAACCTCGAATAATAAAACAACCTGGACTAACACAACTTGGTCGGTATCTACAACTGCTACAAATATTGCTGCTACAACTGTAAATGTAACAGTTACAACAAATCTTAACTCAGCAACCACTTATTTTGCTATAGTTGCTGATGGAAACCTATATCAAATTGACTACTGGTATGTTGATAATATTTCAATTACTACTGGATCAGCAGGAACTATTCCAACAGTAACCACTACTGCTGCATCAAGTATTACTGCTAGTTCTGCAACCAGCGGTGGTAATGTAACTTCAGCAGGAAGTGCAACGGTTACCGAAAGAGGTATTTGCTATAGCACCTCGTCGAACCCAACAACATCAAACAGCAAAGTGGTTAGCGGCTCGGGAACAGGCTCATTTACAGCAAACATTTCTGGTCTTGCCGCTAGCACAACATACTACGTTAGGGCTTACGCCATTAACTCTGTAGGTACTGCTTATGGCTCGCAGGTTTCATTTACAACATCATCAAGTGGTGGTGGAACTACCTCTGATGTAACAGTTGGAACAGGTACTTCTACTCAAGGTTACCCAATTAACTGCTACTATGGCTACGAGAGAAGCGCATCAATATACACTGCTGCTGAAATTGGAAAAGTTGGATCAATTAGTAAGTTGGCATGGTATCCAACATTAACAACAACTAATAATGTTCCAATTAAAATTTATGTTAAACATACAACAGCAATCGCACTTGGTTCTTCAACTTGGGCAAATTCAATCTCAGGCGCAACCCTAGTTTACAGCGGAACTATGGCTGGAACAACAGCGAATGCTTGGAAAGTGTTTACACTGTCAACTGCCTTTAACTTTACTGGAGGTTCAAATAACCTTGTGGTACTTGTTGAAACTAACTATGGAGGTACAGGCGCAGGTTCAAGCACTGGTTCAGCAGTTCGCTACACTGCAAAAAGCAGCGGGCATATGTACATTAGAGCCGACAATTCTGCCCCAACAGGAAATGGTACTGTTACAAGTTACCGTCCAAACATTAAGATAACTATCACCACATCATCTAAATCGTCTGGTGATGAAATAAATGAGAGTGATAATGTGCTGAGCATTTCCGAAATTGTAAATGTATATCCAAATCCGACAAATAGTATAATTACTATTGAGAGTGAAAAGGAAATTAAATCAATTGAAGTATACTCAATTACAGGGGCAAAGGTTTATTCAAATTATAACATAGCGGTTATTTCAAGCAATGTAGACCTTTCAAATTTCTCCAATGGAACTTATTTAGTAATTGTTAGTGATGGAGTTAATCGTCACAAAATGAGAGTGATTAAATATTAACCAACTCAATTAGAAATAATTTATGAAAAGAGGGTGTCTCGGAAATCCGAGACACCCTCTTTCTGTTTTCAAAGTTGCAACAACCCAAAAGTCTTAATTGATTATTAGGTATAAAAATCAGCCTTCTCATCATCCATATTTAGGAATTTTGATTTAGTATGTTTTAATTCAAGGAATGTATAAGTTATTTAATACTTATTTAAAAGTACGTTTTGCAGATTTCTTTAAAAGCCTGTAAATTATTTTGTATAACCAGTTAACTGTATCGACTTTTAATAAAGATTATAATGATATTATCTTATTAATTTGTTGAAAATCTTTTATTTACAGAACACACTTTCCGTGAAGGGTATCTATTCCCCCTTCGATAGAATTTAAAAGTTTATTTATTTAGCAAACTCATAAAAATAAGAAAGCCTCAATCTTTCGAATGAGGCTTTCATAAAGTCGGCGACGACCTACTCTCCCACAAATGCAGTACCATCGGCTCTAGCAGGCTTAACTTCTCTGTTCGGAATGGGAAGAGGTGGAACCCTGCTGATATAGTCACCTTAAGATCTTGTCCACCAAAAGGCAGATGAATGTCTTAAAATTAACACGTTGGAAGAAAATCCAGGAAATAAACTTACGAAAGAAGCTCACGGGTAATTAGTATTGCTCAGCTTTGACATTACTGCCTTTACACTTGCAACCTATCAACGTCGTAGTCTTCAACGACCCTTAAGGGAAATCTCATCTTGAGGCGAGCTTCGTGCTTAGATGCTTTCAGCACTTATCTCTTCCATACGTAGCTACTCTGCAATGCAGCTGGCGCCACAACAGATACACTAGAGGTATGTCCGCTCCGGTCCTCTCGTACTAGAAGCAGGGCCTCTCAAATTTCCAACGCCCACAACAGATAGGGACCGAACTGTCTCACGACGTTCTGAACCCAGCTCGCGTGCCACTT
>MEOE01000016.1 GCA_001768565.1 Bacteroidetes bacterium GWF2_33_16
CAATATTTCTGCTGCAAGTACTGCAAAAAGTGTTACTACATTAGCAACAACAATAAGCTATTGTGCATCAAAAGGTAGTAATGTTGCTTACGAATGGATTGATTATGTTGCTTACGGTGGTATGACTAATACAACTGCTGCAAATGCAGGATACGGAAACTTTACTGCATCCAAAATTGCAACTGTTACCCTTGGAACCAGCACAACAATTAATGTAAGTGCAGGATTCAAGAGCAGCGCATATACTGAATACTGGAGAGTATGGATTGACTGGAACCAAAATGGTACATTTGAAGCAACTGAACAAATGGTTGCCGGTTCATCAAGCAGTAGTGCAACATTATCATATTCATTTACAGTTCCTTCAACAGCATTACTTGGCTTAACAAGAATGAGAGTAACCATGAAATACAATGCTGCTCCAACTTCTTGTGAAACATTCAGCTATGGTGAAGTAGAAGACTATACTGTAAATGTTGTTGATGCTGCAATGATAAATTTATCAAATGAAACTCCAATTGCAGAGATCCTTGGTAATGAAGAAAGCACACAACTAACTATCTGGCCAAATCCTGCTGTTGAATATATCACTGTTGGTATAAATAACGGAACCAGATATGGCAAGGTTTATATCTACAACCTAACCGGAACACTTGTTAAATCGGCCGATATTGAAGGAAGCGATAAAGAAATTAGCATTTCTGAACTTCCTGCTGGAATGTATATAATTTCAGTTGATGATGAAAAAGAAAAACTGGTAAAACAGTTTATTAAGAAATAGCTTGTCTTTTCTTTATAATCCCTACGATGAATTTTAATTCTCGTAGGGATTTTTATTGCTCAAAATCCTATTGCAAACTCAACTGTTTTTTCAGCATGAATTTGAGTGGTATCAAAAACAGGAACAGAACAATCCTCCTGCTGAATAAGCAAAGGTATTTCGGTACAACCTAAAATTACTCCCTCCGCTCCTCTTTTAATGAGTCGTTTTATTACTTGTTTATAGATTTCTTTTGATGATTGTTTTATCTCACCCAACACCAGTTCATTGTAAATGATATCATGCACTTGTTCAAGGTCGTTACCTTCGGGAATAACTACTTCAATTCCATGTTTTTCAACTAACCTTCCTTTGTAAAAATCCTGCTCCATGGTAAAACGGGTTCCAAGCAATGCCACTTTTTTAATCCCCCTTGCCTTAATTACTTCAGCAGTAGCATCAGCAATATGGACAATCGGAATAGAAATGTTTCTTTCAATATCAGGAACCATTTTATGCATGGTGTTTGTGCAAATGGTAAGCATTTCGGCTCCACCATGTTCAATTTTCTTGGCTGCATCAATCATTATGCGGGTAAGCTCCTCCCAGTGACCTTCGAATTGCAGTTTCTTAATAATATCAAAGTCGACTGAGTACATAACACATTCACACGAATGATGTCCACCCAGTTTTTCTTTCACTTTTTCGTTAACAATTTTGTAATACACAAGCGATGATTCCCAGCTCATCCCTCCCAGCAAGCCTATGATTTTCATAATTTTTCAACTTAACAGGATAATTGCCTAAAAGTAGTTCAAATAAAATAAAATATTGCTATCTGTTTAACCATTTGGTAACTAACAAATAAACTACCTTTGTATCATCATCAAATACTACCATTGTGAAAAAGCAATTAATACGTATTACAGGAATAATTATTTTATCATTTGTTTTAATAAGCTGGGGTGGAACAGGCCATTACAAAATAAACTATGCAACATCCTTGTCTTTTAACCAGGAAATGAGTCAGTTTTACTCATGGACAAATACTCTGGCCAGTCATGCTTCTGATGCCGACAGTCGTAAATCCTGGGATTCATCAGAATCTCCTAAACATTATATTGATATTGATAATTATTCTGAGTTTATCTCATCAGGAATTATTCCTCAAACATTAAGTGGAGCTATTGCAGCGCATGGAAGTAGTTTTGTTTACGATAACGGGATTTTACCATGGGCCACTATTACAGCTTTTGACTCGTTAAAAAGCTGTTTTCAGAGAAAAGACTGGAACAAAGCTGTACTTTTTGCTTCCGACCTTGGGCATTATGTTGCCGACGGACACATGCCTCTTCATATCACAAGAAACTATAATGGATATGATACTGATAATGACGGGATTCACTCACGCTTCGAATCAACAATGATTAACTCCTACATTTCGCAAATTACCTATTCAGGCGATAACATTTCATTAATTAACAATGTAAATCAATATATTTTCGATTATATATATGCAAATTATCCTTATGTTGATTCGGTTATAGCAGCCGATAATTATGCAAAAAGTATTTCGAGTGATTATTCATCAACCGAATATAAAACAGCTCTTTGGAATAAATCAAAACTATATTCTATAAAGTTATTTAAAGATGCTTCGCATGCATTGGCAGAACTTATTTACACCGCCTGGATTGCAGCAGGAAGTCCTTCAATGACAGCAACAAGAATTGAGACTCCAATTGCTGAATCGGCAATAACATTAGAGCAAAATTATCCGAATCCATTTTCGGAGTCAACAACAATACAGTTTGCTGTAAAAGAAAACTCACCCGTTCTTTTACAGATAAAAGACATTCAAGGTAGAACAATATCAACACTTATAAATGATTATACCACAACAGGAACCTATAAATTTGATATTAGCGCTGATTTATTTTTAAACGGAATCTATTACATTATGCTTGATACAGAATTAGAGCATCAAGTAAAAACGATGATCGTATTGAAATAGAATTAAGCCATACAAAAGTAAGTTGTATTTATAAGGACTTGGTTGCGATTTGCTGAGAATTATACTAAACAAAACACCAAACAGATATGTATTCCCAGCAATTATGACACAAAATTGAATATATTGGCCATGTTGGTTTTTGACGTACAAAAAAATGATTCCTTTCGATATAAAACTTTTCAAAAAAAACCTTAGATTTAGCTTTTTGTTTTAGAAACTTAAGAATCATGAAATTTCGATCTTTATTCCCATCTATTATTGTATTGATTTTTATATCCATTTCTGTTTTCTCAAGTAATATACAGGTAGAAAAAGGTATTCTTGATCTGAGCATTGTTGATATTGAAAAATCACGGAGCATAAAATTACAAGGTGATTGCGAGTTTTACTGGAATAAATTATTGGAACCAAAAGATTTTCAGACCCAGAATCAAAATCTGGAGCCAGCATTTGTTAAGATTCCTAAATCATGGACCACTTACACAGTAAAGAATACCAAACTAACAAATGAGGGTTATGCAACCTATCGGATTATAATAAAAAAACTACCTGATACAAAAAGAACAATCTATGGTTTAAAAGTATCTTCTGTTTTTTCTAATTATAAGCTATGGGTTAATGGCGAATTATTAAACGAAACAGGGAAGGTTGGTACACTAAAAAATAATTCGATTCCACAATTTAAATACCAGGATATCGCATTTATTCTTGACCCAGAGAAAGGACCAACAGACAAAATCGAGATTATTTTTCAAATTTCGAATTTTTCACATCAAAGAGCCGGCTTACAAAAACCCATATTTTTTGGCACCTTCGAAAATCTAAAGGCAGATTCACGATGGATGGACATCCTTAATCTTATAATCATTGGGATTATTTTGATTATTGGTATTAATCATCTTAATATGTATTTTTTCCGTCGTAATGATATTTCCAATCTTTACTTCAGCATTGTTTGTATTGTAATGATTTTAAGAAATATCTCTACTGAGGATAGGATTATTACTTATATTTTCCCGAATATAAACTGGGAATTACTTGTTAAACTTGATAATTTCTCTGGATTTGGTACCATTCCTCTTTTCGCCCTATTCTTTTACAGTTTATTTAAAGATGATTTTCCGAAAATAATTAAAGACATCCTGATAGGCTTTGGAATATTTGTTACTCTGCTCGTTTTTGCAACTCCTGCCAATTTCTATGGAAGATTCAGAACCTTTTTTGAATTATATATTCTGATTGGTGGATTGTATGTTACTTTTGGTGTTTTATTGGTAGCTGCTCTGCGAAAAAGAGAAACTGCACTATTTACTTTTATAGGTATGTTTATTCTTTACGCTACAGCCATTAATGATGTATTAAGCAGTATGGGGATTATTCAGACTGCATATTTTGCTCCTTATGGACTTGTTACATTTATGGTTATCCAATCGATTACAATTACTCACAAGTCGGCAAAAGCTATTAATCAGAACGAACATTTAAGCGATCAACTTAAAGAAGAAAAAGAGAATCTTGAAAAAAACATTTACGAACGTACTAAAGAATTGCAATCGCAACATGAAGTATTAATTCTACATCAGCAAAAAGAAAAACAACAAAACTGGATAAATACAGGAATTGCCCAAATAAACGACATTCTTGCAGATAACAAGAATGATTTTACAAAATTAAGTGACAAGGTTTTATCAAATCTGGTTAAATATATTGGTGCACAGTTTGGTGTTTTATATGTTCTAAACCAATTTGATACAAAAGAGCCCTATCTTGAGCTGATATCTGATTTTGGATGTACAAAGGATGTTCGCGAAAATAAGTTGAAAGTTTACACAAACACAGGAATGCTTGGTGCTGCATTTACCGAAAACAGAGTAATGATTATTACAGATATTCCTGAAAATTACATTAAAATAAAATCCGGACTAGGTGAAGCAAAACCAAAATCACTAATTATTGTTCCTTTAAGTATAGAAGACAATGTATTTGGGATGATCGAGATTGCAGGATTTAAAGCATTTACTGAAATTGAAACCGATTTTGTAAAACGCATTGCTCTAAATATTGCTTCGCAATTAAACAATACTCGAATGAATGAAAGAAACCTTCAGCTTATAGAAAAATATAAAGAGCAGGAACTCATTATGAGCGAAAAGGAAGAAGAAATGCGCCAGAATTTCGAAGAACTCAGGTTAATGCGTGAGGAATATGAAAAACTCACTGGCACTGAAATGAATTAGAATATCAATTTTGACCTATTTAATTATTGCACATATATTGTTTACTTCAATTTCTATTTATATTTTACTTATCTCTTCTTATATAAGACTTATTTAAATCATCATTTTAAAATGACAAAACTTCAATTTATACCTATTTAATATAGATTGAAAATTCAATAAATTTACTATTCAGCTTTATTTAAAATCTTCGTCAGGATAAAAATTCATTTCATCAAGAATTTTTATCATTTCATGGAATAATACGATGAAAATTTTGTAAAAGACAAATCTGTGCTTATTTTTACTAAGTCTAAATAAAAATAAAAGGAGATAAAAAATGAAAACAAAATTTGGATTTAATAAACTAGTTTTAGTTCTGGTCCTTTTCGTAGGATCTTTATCGTTCATTTCATGTAACGAAACATTGGTAGGTGAAGAACCTATTCTTGAACAAGAATCAACTTTTAGCTTAACAAATGAGGTTGGATTAGAACCATCAAGTCCTTATTGTGGTGAAGCTACCTATACTCTTTGGGCTGGTCAAACAATTGATGCAGGAACACTTACAGTTGCAAATGACGAAACCAATCTTTATGTTACTTACACAACTACAGGTGTATTCGGAACTTTGCATTTATGGGTAGGTACTGATTTAACATTATTACCAAAGAATAATTCAGGAACCCCAATACCTGGGCAATTTCCATATCATTATGATGCAACTGGTTTGAGTTCGTACACATACATAATTCCTTTGTCATCAATTTCTTTCTACAACACTTGTGGAGATATTATTCATGTAGTTGCACATGCTGAAGTATCAATAAATGGTGGAAACGAAACAGCATTTGGTGGTAATATTTCAGGAACAGGAACTAATCGTTGGTACTATTATGCAAGTTATACAACAGCTTGCTGCGAAGTAACTCCTCCTCCATCAAGTGAGAAATTAGGAACTGCCTTTGCTAAAGGTGGATATGTTTTCACAACTGATAAAAAATCAAATCCTGAAAAACTCCCATCATTGAATTTAACTAAAAACCGTTGGGGTTGGGCTATAAACTTAGCTTCTGCAGGAACTTACACTTATGATCTTTGGGTTGGTGCAGGTTTAAATTATACATCAAAAGGATTACTAGTTGGTGATGTTGTGGTTGATTTCACAGGTACGCAAGCTACAATAACCTATAACTTAGACTTTGGCTATTCTATAGAAGAAGCTCATGTTTATGCAGGTGATTTCAGGCCAACAACTCTTGCTCCAGGACAATATGGAAATACAGGTTATTTCAATCCATTTGCTACAACTCATTCAGTTACAATTGATGTAACCGATACAAATGGTGATGGCGTTTGGATTATTGCCCACGCTGTTGCATATGGAGTTGGTGTGGTAAATGCTCAATAAATTTTAGGTTTTTAATAAAAAAGAAGCTGCCTCAAAAAAGGCAGCTTCTTTTTTAATATTATAATAAGTTTTACCTTTGATTTTCAATTTAAATTCATAAGTAATAACTCATAAATATCTAATCGTGAAAAAAAAAACATTAATGATGTTCGCAGTAGGTTTACTTCTAGCATCGTGTACCCCAAAAACAGAAAATATGGAGAATCCATTATTGAGCGAATTTAATACTCCACATGGAGTTCCGCCTTTCGAGTTAATAAAAGTAGAACATTTTGTACCTGCATATACTGAAGCAATAAAACAAAATGCAGAAGAAATTGACGCGATTGTTGCAAATACAGAAGTTCCAACATTCGAGAACACCATTGAAGCTCTGGAATTTAGCGGCAAGTTACTAACCAAAGTGAATGCCACTTTCACAAACCTTAATCAGTCGTTAACAAGCGACGAAATGCAGAAAGTTGCACAAGATGTAGCTCCAATGCTTACCCAACACTACGATAATATTGCATTAAATGCTGAGCTTTTCAAACGGTTTAAAGCTGTTTATGATCAAAAAGAACAACTTACCTTAACTCCGGAACAAAATCGTTTACTTGAAGTTAGTTATAAAAATTTCGAACGTGGAGGCGCTAATCTCGATTCTACCAAACAGGCAAGATTAAGAGAAATTAACGGGGAACTTGCTACCTTGAATTTAAAATTTGGTGAAAACGTACTTGCCGAAACCAATAGCTACAAAATGATTATTGATAATGAAGCTGATTTGGCAGGATTACCCGAAGCAGTAAAACAAGCTGCCGCTGATGCAGCCAAAGCTGACAGCATGGAAGGCAAATGGATTTTTACAACCCAGAAACCAAGCATGCTTCCATTCCTGACTTATGCTGAAAATCGCGAATTACGTCAGAAATTGCACACTGCTTATATAATGCGTGGTGATAATAACAATGAGTACGACAATAAAAAAATATTATCGAGAATTGCTGCTCTAAGTGCAGAAAAAGCGCAATTATTCGGATTTAATAATTATGCTGAATATGTGCTAGATGTAAATATGGCTAAAAATTCGGAAACCGTTTTTGCATTTCTAAACAAAGTAATGGTTGCTGTATTGCCAATTGCAAAAAAAGAAGCCGTTGAATTACAAAAAATGATCGACAAAGAAGGTGGCAAGTTTAAGCTGGCTCATTGGGATTGGTGGTATTACTCAGAGAAACTTCGTAAAGAAAAATATGATCTTGACGAAGAAATGCTTCGCCCTTATTTTGAGAAAAACAATGTTCGCAATGGTGCTTTCGAAGTAGCAACTAGATTATGGGGAATAAAATTTGTTGAACGTACTGATGTACCTAAATATCATCCCGATGTTGAAGTTTTCGAAGTTCAAAATCCAGATGGATCATTCTTAGGAATTTTATATATGGATTGGTATCCACGCACAAGCAAAGTTAGTGGTGCATGGATGGATGAATACCGCAGACAATCAGAAGGTGTTGATCCTATTATAACCACAAATTTCAATTTTTCGGCTCCATCTGGTGATAAACCTGCATTATTCACTTTCGACGAAGTTTCAACAACTTTCCACGAATTTGGACATGCATTACACGGATTGCTATCTAATTGCAAATACCATTCATTGGCTGCTACAAATGTTGCCCGCGACTTTGTAGAATTGCCATCGCAAATAATGGAAAACTGGGCATCGGAACCTGAAGTATTAAAAATGTATGCAAAACATTACCAAACTGGTGAAGTTATTCCACAAGAATTAATTGACAAGATTACAAAAAGTGGTTTATTCAATAAAGGATTTACTGTTTTGGAATATACATCAGCTGCATTGTTAGATATGTATTGGTACACATTAAACGAACCAGTTGAAAAAGATGCAACCCAATTCGAAAATGAAATAATGACTAAAATAGGTATGATTCCTGAAATCGTTGTTCGTTATCGCAGCCCTTATTTTGGTCATATTTTTGGTGGTGGTTACTCATCAGGATATTATAGCTACCAATGGGCACAAGTACTGGATGCAGATGCTTTCAGTGTTTTCAAAGAAAAAGGATTATTCGATCAGGAAACTGCAAAATCATTGCGCGATAATATTCTCTCGAGAGGAAATACCGAACCTGCAATGGATCTATATAAAAAATACCGAGGCATGGAACCTCAACTTGATGCATTCTTAGAAAGAAGCGGATTGAAATAATAAATATTAAATTCTGTAAGGCGGGAGGAACTATTTTCTCCCGTTTTTTATTTTAGTAAACGCAGCTTAATATTCAATAAATCCATCTATTAAAAAATCTATCTTAAAAAGGATGAAACCAGAGAAACTAATCGAAATCCTTTTGCGTGTTTTAATCAAGAGTTCCTTAATTGAGCAGGAAATAGAATCTCAATCCATATCTATTCCTGTTCAGGAACAAGAATAATAAAACTTCCCTATATCAGTTTTACTAATCAAACAAATAATCATTTATATTTACATAAATTTTTTCAAAAACATGACCGTCTCAGAACAACTACCTTCATCTGAAAAGTTTTTCGAACTCTTCGAAACTACAGGATGGAATACAAAATACGAGCTATCCAAAGATGAATTATATCTGGGACTAAAAAATTCATGGTACGCTATTTCTGTTTATGAAAATGAGACCCTTCTTGGATTTGGGCGTATTATTTGTGATGGCACGGTGCATGCGCTTATTCTCGATGTAATTGTTCTACCTGAGAAACAAGGCAAGGGAATTGGTCGATTAATAATGGATAAGTTAGTGGCCAAATGTAAGCATCACAAAATACGCGATATTCAACTATTTTGTGCCAAAGGCAAAAAGGAGTTTTATGAGAAGCTTGGTTTTGAAATCAGACCTGAAGATGGACCAGGAATGCAACTAGAAAAATACTATTAAAATTAGTCCCTTTCCAAAAAAAGAGCAGCCTGCCTATTTATCCTTTGATTTATAATCAGTATTTTTATCACAAATAATAAGATTCTCATGAGAACTTATATTGTCTTTTTTTTAATATTTTTCTCTTCTCTCTTCGAATCTATAGCGCAAACTCAGAAGATAGACAGCCTTCTCAATTATCTAAACTCCAATTTACAAAAGAATGAAATTCGAGTAAATTACCTTAATGAACTCGCTCTTGAATATCAGCATATAAATCTTGAGAAAACGTATCAGTATATTAAAGAAGCCGAAACTATTTCGACTGAAATAAACCATCCAGAAGGAATCGCAAATAGCTTATTTAGTATGGGGTTTTATTATTGGAACAAAGGCGATTTCGATACAACAATTGTACTCTGCACAAAAGCACTTGAAATTTTCAAATCGACAAAAGATTATGAAGGTCAGATAAAATGTCTAAATCGAATTGCAGTTATTCACATGTACAAAGGAGATTACAAGTCTTCGATTGAGAATTATTTCACCAGTATTGAGATTTCTGAAAGAACAAAGAATTATAATCAAATGGGGAAAATCTATAATAACCTTGGATCGATATACTCAAACTTTGGTGATTACGAAAAAGCTCTTGAGTATAATTTTAAAGCACTTGAAATAAAAAAAATGCTGAAAGACACTTTTAGCATTGGCGTTTCGCTCGATAATATTGGATTTTATCATCTTAAAGCTGGCAATATTGAAGAGGGATTTAACTATTGCAGGCAAAGTTTGGAGTATAATACTTCAATTCATAATAATTATATCCTTGGAAGCACATACCAGAATCTTGCCAGCTTACACGATCTTGCAGGAAATTATGATAGTGCCATTATTTATCATAATCTTTCGTTAGAATTATTAAAAAACTATGGAAACCTGCGTCAGTTAAGCAACTCTTATACTTTGATTGCCAATCATTATCTTCTTTCAAACAACAACAAAAAAGCTATTGAGTTTGCAAAAAAAGGAATGTCTATTGCTATCGAAAATGAGGAAAAAGAATATATAATGAATGCTTCTGCCATTCTTTATAAGGCTTACGGCAACATACATGATTACAAAAATGCATATATGTATTTTACCGATTATCAGAATTTCTATAATGATTTGAAAAATGAGAGGATAGTAAAAAAACTCGCATTTCAGGAAAAAGAACTTGAGTTAAAACTTTTAAAAGATAAAAGCGACCTTGAACTTTCTAATCAGAAAAAAGAAAAATTATTAATTCTTATCGGTCTTATTTTTACAATTATTCTGGCCTTTTTTGTTTCATATAACCTGTATCAAAAAATAAAATCAAATAGAAAACTGAAAAAGGCAAACGCAACGCGAGACCAAATGTTTAAAATTATTTCGCACGATTTTCGCAGCCCTTTAATATCAATTAGCAGCACATTGCAGGTTATTCCTGAGTTAATAAAAGAGAAAGATTATGATACAGTTATCGATCTTGCCGAAAAAAATGAAGAATCTGTTCGGAGGGTTCTGTCGCTAATCGATAATCTTATTAACTGGACTTTAAGTCAAAACGATGATATTCCATATAAACCAGAAACTTACTCTCTAAAAGAAATTACAAATTTCATTATTGATATTTATACACCAATTGCCAGTTATAAAAAATTAAAACTCATTAATAAAATTACTGATTCGTTATTTATTTATGCTGATAAAAACATCTTTAATACTGTTTTGCGAAATCTGGTAAATAATGCTATAAAATTCACACCAGAAAATGGTGAAATAATTATTGATTGTACATTTGACAATGCCAAGGCAATAATTCAGGTTGCCGATACCGGTATAGGTATAGAAGAATCTAAACTCCGTAAAATATTTAGCATCGAAAAAGACAGGAAACTAGGTACAAAGGGAGAAAAAGGTAATGGACTTGGACTTTTCTTTTGTAAAGAGTTTGCCAGAAAAAACAAGGGTAATATTTGGGTAGAAAGTATTCTTGGTAAAGGTTCTACTTTTTATTTTTCGGTTCCCATCCATCCAATTTAGTTAATTATTTATTTCCTGATTATAATTCCAACTTTTGTAAATAATCTGTGTCATTAATTCAGACACTAGGAAGTTAGCAGAAAGAAAATTTGCATTTATTTGAATTTTTTGTAACCTAATTATTTAATTAAGTGTCAGAAAAGAAAAACAAAATTAAATTATGATAAAAAATTATCTCCTGTCTGCATTTAGAAATATCCTCAGATACAAAGGTTTTTCGTTTATTAATATTTTTGGACTTGCTATTAGTATGTCGGTTTGCATGCTAATAATTGTAATAATTATAGATCAGTTTAAATACGACGATTTTGTTCCCAACCAAGATCGCCTTTATAGAGTTGAAAGCATCGATAATATGAGTAAATATGCAGTGCGTAATTTTGCTTCAACAACATATCCATTATATAGTGAACTAATTACCAAATATTCGCTTGTTGAAAATGCTGCCATTATAAATAACAGACTGGATGGTTCTGGAATATATAACGATAAAAGATTTCGTATAAATGGCTTTTATGTTAATGAATCATTTTTAAATATGTTCGAATTTGAATTAACAAAAAATTCATTTACAAATCCGTTTGAGGAAGCTTTTTCGATTATTCTAACCGATGAAATTGCTCAAAAATATTTTGGTAATGAAAATCCTATTGGGAAATTCTTACAAATTGACACCCTCGGAAATTTTAAAATTACAGGTATTGTTAGAACATCCGAATCCAAGTCTCAATTTCAATTTGATGCATTAGTTTCATCAAAAACATTAGAATTACTCGAAAACAACAAAAAGGTAAATAAGGTTACTGATAATTGGAAAAACTTCTATTCAAACTATTTATATATACTTGTAAAAAAAGGCACAGCCTTTACAAAAATTGAAAAAGCTCTTGCTGAAATTAGTAAAGAGAAATATAAGGACGACGAAAAGGTGAATGTTAGCTTCTATTTAAAACCTTTTAAGAAGATCGTCCCAGGAGACTTTATAGGTAATGAAATTGGAGTATTTCTTCCAAAGATTTTTATTATTTTCCTTGGAGGTTTGTCTCTGATAATAATAATTTCTGCAGCCTTTAATTATACCAGTTTATCGTTAGCCAGATCAATGCTAAGAGCTAAAGAAGTAGGCGTGCGCAAAACGGTTGGCGCTACAAAAACCCAAATAATTATCCAATTTTTATTAGAGGCAATTTTAACTGCCGTTTTTGCATTGATTTTTGCCTTTGTGTTGCTGCAATTTATACTACCCGGATTCTCAGGAATGAAATTAATGTCGCTCATAAAAGTTACTCCTCAACTAGATTTCTCTATGTTTCTTTGGTTTTTTATATTTGCTTTGGTAACAGGTTTCTTGTCGGGAATAATTCCAGCCATGTTTATCTCCTCACTCAGTCCGATAAAAGTTTTAAAAGGATCATCAAGCATAAAATTACTTAGCAAAGTAACTTTTCGCAAAATTCTTTTAGTAACACAGTTTGTTTTTTCGATGATCTTTATTATTTCCATTATTCTTATTTACAGGCAAATGAATTATATGGTTAATGCGAAGATGGGATTTGATCGCGATTTTGTTTATAATGTGCATCTCCAAAAAAACAACTTTGAAAAAATTAAAAATTATTATAGCCAAATTCCAGAAATACAAAACATTTCTGGAGCATCTCATGTACCTGGAGTTGGAAATATTTGGGATACAGATATCAGAATAAACAAAGAAGATGAAAAACAAGATGCTCATTATTTCGCAGTCGACGAGAATTATATCGATGTTATGGGCATTAAACTAATTGCAGGTGAAAATTTCCCTAACGACTTATCTGCAGAAACTGAAAGTTTTATCATTGTTGATGAGAATACAGTTTCGAAATTGAATTTCACCAATGCAAATGATGCCGTTGGTAAAAGCATAATTATTGAAGACTCAACCCTAGTTGAAATTATAGGGGTTGTAAAAAACTACCAATATACTGCAATGTTTCTGCCAATACGTCCGCTTGTTTTAAGATACACCCCAAAAAGTTTCCGAATTGCAGCACTTCGAATTAATGGAGGTATTTCTCCTTCAATAATTGCAAAAATTAAAAACAAATGGAAAAACATTGATAAATACAACGACTTTGAAGGGGAATTTCTGGATGCGGAAATTCGTGATTATTATTCCTATTTTGAAGATGTGATTTATACTGTTGGGTTTGCATCAGCATTAGCTATTGTTATTGCATGCCTTGGTTTACTTGGAATGGCTACTTACAGTACTCAAACCAGAACAAAAGAAATTGGTGTTAGAAAGGTGTTTGGGGCAGATACTAAAAGCGTTGTAATTCTTATATCAAGAGCATATATCAGGATGTTTATAATAGCTGGAATTATTGCAGTACCATTAGCGTATTTTATTAATAATGCATGGTTACAATATATTTCTAATCATGCTCCTTTTGGATTTGGAACTATCTTTACCGGAATATTTATCATTGTGTTATTTGGAATGATTACTATTGCATCCCAAACCATGAAAGCAGCTAATACAAACCCCTCAAATTCATTGCGATACGAATAATATCGCGCAGGATTTAAAAGATTTTTAAAAATAATTTCATTCAAAATCAAAATAGTAACAACTATTTTGATTTTTTTTCTAAAATTTGCACCCTGAATTATAACCTTAAGAATTTTTTAAGGTATAAGTTCATGTATTTTGAAATAGACAGAGTAAAAAATCACTATTAATCAGAAAAGTATGAAATTAGTGGAAAAAAGTTCTGATTTCTTTGTCAAATAACAATTTCTAAATATATTTCGGACATTAAAAACTAAGTTAAAATCATAGAAAAGTGGCAAAAAAACGAGTAGTAATAGATTACGACAAGCTTCCTGAAGATACAATAAACAGGATAAAGATGGTATATCCCGACGGATACGAAGACAATTTAATAACTTTTACAAATGCTGAGGGCAGATATATATCGGCTTTACCATTCGAAACTGAAGAAATTTATTATTTAATCCGCATGACAGCAGGTGAAGCCAGACAGATTGTTAAGGATGATGATGATTTTGATAGTGAAGGTAAATTGCGTGGTGACTTTGCAGATGAAGTTGAAGCAGATGATGCTGAAGATGAAGAGAGCGAAGAGTATCTTGACGACAACTACGATGAAGCCGAAAATGTAAAGGATGAGCCTTACGAAGAATAAGAAAATACCCAATCATACTGCGAAAAGAGATCTCGATGATCTCTTTTTTTATTCTTTCCTTTGCAAATATCGGACGCAGCAAACGATTTCAAAACATTTCAAATTCAATGTGAATTTGATGCAAAAGCCAACTTAACTACCTAAATTCCAAGCATAACAGCATTAAAGTAAATTTCTTTCTGGTATTATTTATAAAAGTATAATTAGATTTTCTTAAACCGTTCCTAGATAAATTTACTATTACATTGGCAAAAACTTTTGCATTCTTCAAATACTTTTTGTTAAATTTGCATGAGATAAAACATACACCGATGAAACCGATCATTGTATTTATTGCCCAAGTGGCATTCCTGTTTTAAAAACTCCTGTTTTTAAATCGCATATCATTTAACTATTTCTATTGTTTTATCTTATTCTCAAATTATAATGTCGTTAAAAAAATACCTTTATAACTATACGAAGTATAGATTTACAAAATCTAATTTATTGGAACTGTGGAAAGATATTAAAGAATCGATTGCTGGTACCGATAAAGATTTTACAAATATCCCATTACGCAAATCAATCTTGTTATTATCCATTCCAATGGTTCTTGAAACCTTAATGGAATCGATATTTGCTATTACTGATATATTTTTCGTTTCAAAACTTGGACCCGATGCAATTGCAACTGTTGGATTAACCGAATCAATGCTAACCATGATATATGCAGTAGGCATGGGTTTAAGTATGGCAACAACTGCAATGGTTTCGCGCCGAATTGGTGAAAAGAAACCATATTCAGCATCGGTAATTGCTGTACAGGCCATTATGGCTGGCATTGTTGTATCGTTAGCAATCGGAATACCAGGAATCATTTTTGCACCATCGTTATTAAAATTAATGGGTGCAAGTAACATAATAGTCGAGGAGTTTTCGGTTTACACAACCATTATTCTTGGCAGCAATATGGTTATTATGCTTCTGTTTATAATAAATGCAGTATTCAGAAGCTCTGGCGATGCAGCTATTTCAATGCGTGTATTGTGGCTTGCAAATATTGTAAACATTGTTCTCGATCCAATTTTTATTTTCGGATGGGGGCCAATACCAGCAATGGGAATTAAAGGTGCAGCGTTAGCAACAACCATTGGCAGAGGATTGGCAGTTATTTACCAGTTCTACTTATTATTTAAAGGACATGGAAGAGTTCGGATAATACGAAGAGCTATTAAGCTTAACTTAAAAGTGATGTATAATCTCTTTAAAGTATCGCTTGGAGGAATAGGTCAATCGCTTGTTGCAACAATAAGCTGGGTTGGAATGGTTCGTATTATTGCCGAATATGGCAGTAATGCACTAGCAGGATATACAATCGCAATTCGGGTTATCATTTTTGCACTAATGCCATCGTGGGGAATTAGCAATGCAGCCGCCACTTTAGTTGGACAAAATCTGGGAGCAAAAAAACCAGAGCGAGCCGAAAGAGCTGTTTGGATTACCGGGTATGTAAATATGGTATTACTCGGACTTGTATCTATTATATTTATTACCTATCCAGACTTTTTTATCAGGTTGTTTATTGATAATCCTGATGTTGTAAAATCCGGAGCTAAAGGTTTGCAAATAATTAGTATGGGATATATATTTTATGCTATGGGAATGGTTATGGTACAATCGTTTAATGGGGCAGGCGATACCCGAACGCCTACACTAATTAATATTGTTTGTTTCTGGATGATTGAAATTCCTCTTGCTCTGATATTGTCAAAAAGGGTATTTCATAACGAAAATGGAGTATTTACTGCAATTGTAATTGCCGAATCTTTAATGACACTAATTGCAATTTACTTGTTCCGCAAAGGAAAGTGGAAAACGGAGAAGGTGTAAAAAAGGCATAGAGCAAAGGGTAAAGAGCATAATTCTTTCTCTTTGCTTTTCGTTTTTAAACAAAATAAAAGTTGATTTGTATTCCAATAAGTGAGCTATTTTTTTATACCTTCAACACATTAAAAAAGGTTTTTATTTCATGAATAAGAATACCCTGTTTGCTGATGTAGTTTTACCATTGCCTTTGAATCAGTTATTCACCTTTTCGATTCCTGAAGAGCTTAAGGATATTGTGAAAAAAGGGAAACGAGTTATTGTCCAATTCGGAGCACGTAAAATCTACACGGCAATTGTATATAAAATACACCAAGAGAGACCAGTAAATTATGAGACAAAAGACATCCTTTCTGTTTTAGATAATCGACCTATAATAAATGATCATCAGTTTAAACTTTGGTTTTGGATAAGTGATTATTACATGTGTGCGCTTGGGGAAGTATATAAAGCCGCATTGCCTGCAGGCTTAAAGCTCGAAAGCGAAACCCGGATAATTTATAACCCGGATTATATCGAAACAGATAGACTGAGTAAATCTGAAATTCTTGTGCTCGATTTTCTCTCAAAAGTAAATACAGCAACAGTTCAAGAAATTACCAAAGCACTCAACCGAAAGAATATTTTCCCTATTACTGTTTCTCTGCTTGAAAAAAATGCCATAACCATAGATGAGCATCTAAAAGAAATGTACAAGCAAAAGACAGAACCATATATAGCTTTACACAACTCTATTAAAAGCGAAGATGAATTGAATATTGCTATTGAATCGCTAAAAAGAGCTCCTAAACAAAGTAATTTATTACTAGCTTTCGTTGAGTTATCAAAAGTATTTAATGATGAAATAATAACAGAAGTAAAGAAGAAAACCCTTTTAGAACATTCAAAATCAACCCATCAGATACTTAAACCCTTACTCGAAAAAAAAATACTTTCTGAATACAATATCCCTATTAGTAGGCTTAATCTGAATAACCAAAAAGCTATCGAACTAAAAACTCTTTCTGATACCCAACAAGCAGCCTACTTATCAATTCAAAATCAGTTTTTGGAAAAACAGGTGGTTTTGTTGCATGGCGTAACATCAAGCGGAAAAACAGAGGTTTATATTCATCTTATTTTAGAACAACTAAATAAAGGAAAACAGGTATTGTATTTGTTGCCTGAAATTGCACTTACAGCTCAGATAATAAACCGATTAAGAGCTGTTTTTGGAAATAAGGTAGGAATTTATCATTCAAAATTCAGCGATGCAGAACGTGTTGAGGTTTATCAAAATATTTTAAATACCAAAAACGAAAACTCTTACCAGTTGGTTTTAGGAGTCCGTTCTGCACTATTTCTTCCTTTCTCGAATCTGGGATTAATTATTGTAGATGAAGAACACGAACCTTCATACAAGCAATACGATCCGGCCCCACGTTATAATGCCCGCGATAGTGCAATAATTCTTGCACAGGAACAAAATGCAAACGTTTTGCTGGGTTCAGCAACTCCATCTATCGAAACATATTTTAATGCCAAATCGGGAAAATTTGGTTTCGTGGAACTAATTAATAGATACCTGGATATAGAATTGCCATCTACAAAGCTGGTTGATATACTTCGTGCGAAAAAAAGAAAAGAGATGAAATCGCATTTTAGCGACCAGCTCATTAATAGCATTACAGAAGCTTTGGAGCAAAACGAGAAAGTAATTCTTTTCCAAAACAGACGAGGATTCTCTCCCTATCTTGAATGCGAAACCTGTGGTTGGATTCCATATTGTCCTAATTGCGATGTTAGCTTAACTTACCACCAATTTTCAAATGAATTAGCTTGTCATTATTGCGGTTTTTCAGTACATACCTTTAAAGCATGCAAGAAATGCGGCAATACAGCATTAAGTACTCGCGGTTTTGGTACTGAGAAAATCGAGGAAGACATTAAAATTTATTTCCCGAATGCAAAAGTCGTGCGTATGGACCTGGATACAACCCGCTCAAAACATTCCTATCAGAGAATAATTTCTGATTTTGAAGATGGAAATATTGATATTCTGATTGGAACCCAAATGGTTTCAAAAGGACTTGATTTTGATCACGTACGACTTGTTGGGATTCTGAATGCCGATAACATGCTAAATTACCCAGATTTTAGATCACATGAAAGAAGCTACCAGCTTATGGCTCAGGTTAGTGGCCGAGCCGGGAGAAAGAACAAGCAAGGTAAAGTTATTATACAAACCAACAATCCTACTCATCCTATCCTGCAATTTGTAATAAAGAATAATTATGATGGATTTTATAAATCGCAGCTTCAGGAACGGATGGAATTTAGTTATCCTCCATTTTGCCGTTTAATAAATCTTGGTATAAAGCACAAGAATCCTGAAACGGCTAATAATGCAGCTCAATACTTGGCAGATAACCTAAAACGTATTTTTGGTAAACGAATTCTAGGACCACAATCGCCTGTAATTGGTCGAATGCATAATCTTTACATTAAAAACATTCTGATTAAAGTTGAACGACAAAGTTCTTTTAACAAAGCGAAAGTATTATTAAAAGCAGAAATTGAAAAGCTCAATACGCACGATAATTTTAAGATGGTACAAATTACCATCGACATTGATCCAATTTAAATATACCCGATTGTTTAATTTAAAAAACTTGCCAAAAAGAATCGTCACGGATTTATCTGCAAGCACTAGAGGTTTGGAAGTTCAAAATAGAAAGTAGAACCCTTACCAAGTTCAGACTCAAAACGAATTGATCCGCCCATTAAATCAACATATGATTTAGAGATTGACAATCCCACTCCTAATCCACCATAATTTCTTGTTAATGTTGGATCTTCCTGATTAAAGTACCTGAAAATGTTTTTGTAATTTTCTGGCTTTATGCCAATACCTGTATCCTTTACATAAAAGGAACAGGTATTTTCCTTACAATTAAATCCCACTTCGATAAAGCCTCTTTCAGTAAATTTTATACTATTATTTACCAGTGATGCAATTACCTTTTTAAATTTTTCTTCATCGTTGGTAATAAGTAGTTTATTATCTGAATCAGGAAAATTTGTTTTTAAATCAAGACCCTTATTGTTTAATGCAGGAATTAAAGTATCCAGCACTTGTAAAATCGCTTTATCAATTTCAAATTCTTCACAAACTTTATCAAGCTTGCAAGCCTGAATATTAGACAATTCTAATACATTTGAAATTACAGATAATAATTGTTTGCTTGAGCTGTGTATCATATCTTTATATTCTCTAGCATGATTCTGGTCTATATTGTTTTCAACTATTAACTCAGTAAATCCAAGAATACCATTTAAAGGAGTACGGATTTCATGTGAAATATTGTTTAAAAAGGCTGTTTTTAGACGATTACTTTCTTCTGCTTTTATTTTAGCATCTAAAAGTACCTTTTCATATCTTTTTCTATCTGCAATATTAATTATAAGATAAAACAATAATGACAAACCAATAACCAAGGTTCCAATCGCAATGTAAAACAATTCTTTTGATCGCACAGTGGCCTCTTCAATTGGTATTTCAACCATCATACTCCAAGGATTACTTCCACTCCCAATCTTTATTGGATAGAAAAACCGGAATACTTTTTTACCTGTAAATTCTGATTTCGATTCAGTTGTTAATTCGTTTCCATTATGAATTGAATTGGAAACAAGTGAATCATTTCCATTTACTAATGCAAAAATATTTTTAGCAATAAAAGTTGAATCAAAATGAGTAATAATAACACCATTATTGGCTATAAGTGATAGAAAACCAGTTTGATAGAGTATAACTTTGTTGAGTTTATCTTGCAGGTTTTTAAAATCAATATCAACCCCAATAACTCCTAGAAACTGCTCATTATGAATTATAGGAACACTAACAGTGGTTCCAAAATACAGTTTATTATACCCAGAATATCTGAACTTATAAGGATTAACAATAATAACTGATTTTATTTCTTTCACAGGCAAATAGTAAATGCTGATATAATCAGCCTCGGTCATGGTTTCAGTATAAACAGAATTATTATTTCTAAAAAAAGCCAGACCTAATGTTCCCTGTTTATTGTAAAGTGAATCGTTTTTGAAAAAACTATCCTTGCCATCAAAAGCGTTGGGTTCCCAAAGTGTCCAAGTAGCTAGAAAATTAGGGTTAGAGAATAATCCGTCTTTTAAAATCTCTTTAATTTTTTCGCGTGAACCCCCAAGTTCTTTTACAAGTATTACCCTTTTTTGCATCGACTGACCAATTGCCAATGCTGAATTAAGATATATTTCTGTTTCGGCAGCAGCTTTTCGCGAAATCTCCTTGGCAATCTGTTTTGAATCTTCGTAAACATCTTTGCGATGGTTTATGCCTAGAAATAAATAAAGAAATAAGAACACCAATGCTGTAACAATGGTGGCAATTATGGCTAACGTAATATTTGATTTTTCTTTATTAGACAACACTTGTTATATCTTTTTGAGTAAAAATCATTTTCTTAAAATTACTATATCTTCTTTTCAAATTTATATTAATTATTTTAAAATTGTTGGCATCTAATCGCTTATTTAATAAAATTGAATGAATTTTAGTGACTAATCCGATGATTAATTTAAACATTTTGGTACTTTTAAAATTTAAAATAAATAAATTATGAAAACAAAGTTACTGCCATTATCAATTTTATTAGTTTTAATAGGGTGTACCGCAAAAATCAATTTAGAGCAGGAAAAAGAAAAAATGATGCAAACAGATATTGATTTCTCAAATCGATCTGTTGAAGCGGGAGTCCATCAGGCATTTATTGAGTATGCATCTAATGATGTTACGATGCTAAAACCAAACTCATATCCTATTGTCGGAATCGAGGCCTTGAAACAAAGTTATATAGGCAAGTCTGATTCAACGTACAAATTAACCTGGAAACCCAGTTATGCAAAAATCGCAAGATCTGGCGAATTAGGATATACTTATGGTATTTGGGTGGTTGAATTTCTGGCTGGAGAAAATAAGGGTCATACTGAACAAGGCACTTATGCAACTGTTTGGGAAAAAAACGAAAAAGGAGAATGGAGGTTTGTTCTCGATACTGGAAATGATGGATTAAAACCAGAAAACAACGAATAATATTCATAAAATAATAATTTCTCAACTTCAAATTACTATTTTTGCATATTAAAATTAAACAATAAAAGGGCTTAAGCCTTTTATTAAAAGTTATTTATTAAAGAAGATTCTTGTGAAAAAAGCTGATATTAAATCCGTTTTTGATTCATTCAATCAATTCAATATACTGATCATTGGCGATGTAATGATCGATTCATACATGTGGGGTAAGGTAAATCGGATTTCTCCTGAAGCACCCGTTCCTATTATTATGAGTACACATCAGGAATATCGATTAGGTGGAGCAGCTAATGTTGCATTAAATATTCAGTCGCTTGGAGCAAACCCAATACTTTGCTCTGTGATTGGTAATGATTCAAAAGCAAAAACCTTTTTCAACTTGCTTAAAAAGCAACATCTTACTTCTGAAGGAATTATAGAGGACGAAAATCGCAAGACAACAGTTAAAACAAGAATTATTTCAAATAATCAACATCTTTTAAGAATTGACGAAGAAGTTGATTTTGAATTGGAGAAAAGTATTGAAAACGTGTTTGTTAAGCACATTATTAAGATTTTATCAACGAAAAATGTAAATGCAATAATTTTTGAAGATTACGATAAAGGTTGTATTACTCCTTCGGTAATTAAAAAGGTAGTTGAATTTGCAAACAAAAAAAATATACCAACACTTGTAGATCCAAAACGTAGAAACTTTTCTGAATATAAAAACGTAACTTTATTTAAGCCCAATTTCAAGGAATTGATCGAAGGATCAAAAATTGACATTAGAAAAGGAGATTTTGAAGGGATTTTCAACGCATCGAAAAAACTTCATAAAGAATTATCAGCAAAGTATTTATTAGTAACATTATCTGAGTTGGGAGTATTTATAAGTTATAACAATTCATATAAAACAATACCAGCAGAAGTGCGCGATATTGCTGATGTTTCAGGTGCCGGAGATACAATTATAAGTATTGCCAGCCTATGTTTGGCTGCAAAACTCAATCCAGAGATTATTGCTGAAATATCAAACCTTGCCGGCGGATTGGTTTGCGAAAAAATTGGCGTTGTACCAGTTGATAAGAAACAATTGCTTGATGAAACAATAAAGAAATTTTCATAATCAATTTTATTTTTTGAGAATTGATCTGATAATTCACAAATTGGCCAAAACACTTATAAAACTTGTATTTTTTAAGAAATAGCCAAACCGATCATTGTTAATAATTTGTTAATAACTACAAAAAAATTGTTTACAAATCTTCTCCGCCACGTATTTTTAAAGATTATAAAATTGTATTTTTGAAATCCTGTAAAAGGAATTAATTTTAGTAACGAAAACAAAGCAAATCCAATAAATTCAAACATGGGAAAAGTTATTGCTTTAGCAAATCAAAAAGGCGGAGTAGGAAAAACAACCACCGCAATAAATCTGGCCGCCAGTTTAGCTGTTCTTGAAAAGAAAGTTATTATTGTCGATGCTGATCCACAAGCCAATGCTACATCTGGTACCGGATTCGATATAAGAGCTATTAAAACAAGCATTTACGAATGCCTGGTCGATGATCTTGATCCTAAAAGCATTATCTTGAACAGCGACATTGAGGGCTTGGACTTAATTCCGTCTCATATTGACTTGGTTGGAGCCGAAATTGAAATGCTAAATCAGCCAAACCGTGAATATATTCTTAAACGAGTTATTGAAAAGTTTAAAGATGATTACGATTATATTCTAATTGATTGCTCTCCATCGCTCGGATTAATTACTGTTAATGCGTTAACCGCTGCCGATTCGATAATAATACCCGTACAATGTGAATATTTTGCTCTTGAAGGATTGGGAAAACTATTGAATACAATAAAAATAATTCAAACCCGCTTAAATAAAGATCTTGAAATAGAAGGATTTCTGCTAACAATGTACGATCCCCGATTAAGATTATCAAACCAGGTAGTCGACGAAGTAAAAAAGCATTTTCAGGATATGGTGTTTGAGACTATTGTTCAGCGCAATATTAAATTAAGCGAATCACCTAGCTATGGTAAACCAGTAGTATTATATGATGCTGCATCGAAAGGATCGGTTAATTACCTTAATTTAGCACGAGAACTATTACAGCGCAACGATAAAACGAAAATTGCAAACGCGGCAAAAATTGTTGAATAATAAATTAGTATAGATTTAACTTTAGTATAAAATGGCACAACGAAATGCATTAGGCAGAGGATTAGGAGCATTGATTGACGATGCAGGTCAGGAACACACAGTAAATGCCGATTCGGTTAACGAAATTGATATAAACAGGATTGAAGTTAATCCTTTCCAGCCTAGAACAAATTTTGATGAAGAAGCTCTTAATGAGCTCGCGAATTCTATTCGACAACTTGGTATTATTCAACCTATTACCGTTCGAAAAATTGACGATCGAAAGTTTCAGTTAATTACTGGTGAAAGACGTTTGAGAGCAGCACAAATTGCTGGACTAAATAAAATTCCTGCTTTTGTTCGTTTTGCTAACGATCAGGAGATGCTTGAAATGGCACTTGTTGAGAATATTCAACGTGAGGATTTAGATGCCATAGAGATCGCTATTAGTTACCAACGTTTAATCGAAGAATGCAAACTAACACAGGAAAATTTAAGCGACAGAGTTGGTAAAAAGAGATCAACTGTTTCTAACTACTTACGCTTATTAAGACTTCCCGCTGAAATCCAATTGGGTATTCGCGATAAGAAAATATCAATGGGACATGCCAGGGCTCTAGTAAATATTGAAAATGTTAAAACCCAACTTAAAACCTATTATCGTATTATCGACGAAGATTTATCGGTACGAAAAATAGAAGATATAACCCGTGATATAAATATTCCAAAGCCCGAAGAACAAAAGGATAAAGTTAGATTACCTGAAGAATACGAACAGCTCAAAAAGCATCTTTCGGATCACTTTATTGCAAAGATTGATTTTAAAAGAAATAATAAAGGAAGCGGGAAAATTGTTATTCCTTTTAAATCTGATGAAGATTTAGAAAGAATTATGGGAATTATCGATAAAATGAAATAATTTTGCCCCAGTAAAAACTAAAACCACTTGCTGTTTTGTTGGGACATAAACTACAATTCCTTTTTAATAAATATTTTCTGATTTTGATTCTAACTTGTATATCTATTAAGACATACAGTCAGAAAGATCCGGCTATTACTGGCGATCAGGTTCCAATTACCAATAATTTGGAGCAAAATCATTCACCACACAAAGCAGCTATTTACTCTGCCCTGATTCCTGGATTAGGCCAGATTTATAATAAAAAGTATTGGAAACTACCTGTAATTTATGGATTAACCGGAATATTTATTTATTCATTCGATTTTAATAACAATCAGTACAACAAATACACAAACGCCTATATCGACCTTAAATCTAATAAGATAACGAATTTCGAAGGTTATACTGAATTTAGTACACTTGATAAAATTCGGGATAATTATAAACGTAATCGTGATTTGAACGTAATCAGCCTTGCAGCTATCTATCTCTTAAATGTTATTGATGCCACTGTCGATGCACATTTATTCTATTACGATATTAGCGAGGATTTGTCGCTAAATGTTCAACCCGCTCTATTTAATACAATTAACAATCAGAGTGCGGCAGGATTCTCCTTAAAGATTAACTTTAAAAGTAACAAAAGTTTATTTGATTGATTTTTTCAACACATTAAAACTATTTTAGTTTTCTACTGTTAAAAAGAATTAACAATTTATAACAAAAAATATTTCTTTTTTATGT
Source organism: Bacteroidetes bacterium GWF2_33_16 (assembly GCA_001768565.1). Lineage (GTDB taxonomy): Bacteria > Bacteroidota > Bacteroidia > Bacteroidales > UBA12077 > UBA12077. The sequence goes on from MEOE01000016.1 coordinate 25,321, forward strand.
CGAAAAGCCCTTATTTCGGGCTATAATGTTTACTTATATTATTTCATTATGTTTAAACGAATTTTCATAACACTGATCATATTTTTTCAATTTATTTCTTTCAATGGTAATTCAACGAATCCTATTGATACACTAAGATTTGGAGTTGAGTATTATTCAAATTTTGAAGACAATTTAGACAGTTTGCTAAATTTATGGTATATAAAAAATTCATTAAAAACTGACTATTCGGCAAATTATGAAAATGAATTTACCGATGTTCCAGAGTTTTCTGACTCGGTATACATTGAAAGATTAAAAAACATACCTTCTGTTGTTGAATTAAATTACAATCCTATTGTAAGAAACTACATTCACGTTTACACTAAGAAACGCAGAGAAAACGTACAGGCAATGATAGGATTATCAGACTATTACTTTCCAATAATTGAAGAGATTTTCGAAGGTTATGGTATACCAACAGAACTCAAATACATGGCCGTTATTGAGTCGGCCTTAAATCCAAGAGCCGTTTCAAGAGTAGGAGCTACAGGAATGTGGCAATTTATGTATGGAACAGCCAGAATGTATAATCTTACTATTAATTCATATGTTGATGAGCGCCGTGATCCAGTTAAATCAGCTCATGCTGCAGCCAAATTTATGCAAGACCTGTATAGCATGTTCAATGATTGGACATTGGTTATTGCTGCTTATAATTGTGGTCCGGGAAATGTAAATAAAGCCATTCGTCGCACGGGAGGGAAACGCGATTTTTGGGAATTATATTACCATCTGCCACGCGAAACAAGGGGTTATGTACCGGCCTTTATTGCTGCAGCTTATACTATGAATTATTACAAAGAGCATTATATATCTCCTGTTATTCCAGAAATATCGATAGCTACCGACACGTTAATGATATCTGACAATTTGCATCTAAAGCAGATTTCCGATGTTTTAGGTATACCATTGCAACAAATAAGAGATTTAAATCCACAATATAAAATAGATATAATACCAGCAAAAGGCCATTCTTATCCGATAACTTTACCCATGAATTTTACAGGTAAGTTTATTACCTTTAAAGACTCGATTTTCTCGTACAAAGATTCTATTTTCTTTACTGCCGATAATACGATAAAATCACCCCAGAAATCGTATTACATTCCAACAGCACCAACCGGTCGTGAAAAATTGGTATATACTGTAAAATCTGGCGACAATCTGGGATTTATAGCTGCATGGTACAATGTAGGTTTGTCTGATTTAAGATACTGGAATAATATTCGTGGAAATACTATTCGCTCTGGACAGAATATTGTTGTTTATGTTCCTAAAAAAAGTGCAGGCAAATACAGCGATATTAATTCACTCTCTTTTGAAGAAAAGCAACAAAGGATAGGAAAATCAGGTACTCCTCCTGATGAAATTATTAGTCAACCAGCAACAGGAAACTATGTTTATTATACTGTACGATCTGGTGATACACTTTGGGAAATAGCAAAAAGGTATCCGGGAGTAACAGAAACAGAAATAATGAAACTAAATAACATGACAAGTGGGCGATCGTTAAAAGCTGGGCAGACCATTAAAATTAAACCTAAAGGATAATCTTCAACCTTATAATAGTTTTGCCAATTCTTCTAATTGGTTCAAGGCAGGTAAATCATTTTCTGCATCTCCAATATTATAAGACTCAGTAGTAACTACTCCTAAATATTCAATTTCCAGTGCATTAAATATACGTTTAAACATTTCGATTGTTAGATCGCAATCACCAGCACCCGAACCAGCTGGTAATATTAATGCTGCCTTTTTACCATTAAGTTTTTTATTTACAAAATAAGGTCTAAATCGATCGATAAGTAGTTTTGTCTGTGCTGTTGGACCAAACCAATAGATAGGAGTAGCGAAAACCAGAATATCAGATTTTTCTAGTTTTTCATACAAATCATTCATCTGATCTTTAAGGACACAAATTAGATCACCTGTTTTGCATGCTCTGCAATCGATACATGGCTCAATATTGAATCCATACAGATAAATAGTATCTATTTCAAATTTTTCTTTTACCCTGATTGCCAGTTCGTTTGACAGAAATACAGAGTTTCCTTTTTTTCTTGGACTACCTATTAAAATTGATAATTTTTTCATTTGTACTAATTTTTGTTTGGTTTTGATCCCATAAAAAAAGTTATTGAGCCTCCATTGGCTATATCTGAATGCAACAGGTAATTTCGTTTTAGGTCGTTGCCATTCAGAATGATTTTCTGAATATAAAAATTCGTAGCACTCTGATTTTTAGTTTCAATAATAAATAATTTCTCCCCATCAAGGTTAATTTTTGCTGATTTAACCATCGGGCTTCCAATAGCATACTGATTACTTCCCGGACAAACAGGATAAAACCCCAATGCACTAAATACATACCATGCCGACATTTGTCCTGCATCATCATTTCCGCATAATCCGTCAGGAGTATTTGAATACATTGTTTGCATAATCATGCGAACTCTTTGCTGTGTTTTCCATGGATGATTTGTCCAGTTGTATAAATACGGAATATGATGCCCCGGTTCATTACCATGTATATAATTCCCGATAATTCCATCACGGGTTATATCTTCAGTTTCGGCAAAATGCACATCATCAATATGCATAGTAAATAATGAATCGAGGTGTTCTACAAATCTATCCTTCCCTCCCATCATTTTAATCATTTGATCAGGTTGGTGAGGCACATACAAACTATAATTCCATGCATTGCCTTCGATAAATCCTTGTCCGTGAGTACTGAGCGAGTTAAATTCACTCTTCCAGCTTCCATCTGATAATTTAGGTCTCATAAAACCAATTGAGCTATCATACACGCTTTCAAAGCTCTGAGAACGCTTTATAAATTTCTCGTAACTTACTTTATCTTCCGCTTTGTTGGCAATCTGTGCAATACACCAGTCATCGTATGCATATTCTAGTGTTTTAGAAACCGATGATGAGCTTTTATCTTCGGGAACATAGCCCAGTTGCATATAATAATCTAATCCATCATAGTATTTATTTTCGGCAGTATTAACACAAGCTTCAAGCAATTCTTTATATTTAAAACCGGCAGGCAAAGTCCCTTTAATTATTGCATCGGCAATAACCGGAACACTGTGATAGCCGATCATACACCAGTTTTCATTGGCGTAATGCGACCACACTGGAAGCATGTTATGTACACTTTGGTTGTAATGCTCTAGCATTGACTTAACCATATCTGCATTGCGCACAGGTTGAACAATATTAAACAATGGATGCAAGGCTCTGTAGGTATCCCAAAGAGAAAAAATGGTGTAATTTGTAAAATTATCAGCATAATGAATATTTTGATCTAATCCACGATATGCTCCATCAACATCCATGTAAGTGATTGGCCCAAGAAAAGTATGGTATAAAGCTGTATAAAACGTTTCCTTTTCGCTCTGACTTCCTGTTTCGACCTGAATTTTATTGAGTTCGTTATTCCAAAGTTCTTGACTTTGATTTTTTACTGCTTCAAAATTCCAATGAGGAATTTCAGCTTGCAAATTTTTTAAAGCACCTTGAGCACTTACTGACGATAGAGCAACCTTAATTTTAATCTTTTCATCTTCGGTTGTTTTAAAATCGAAGTAGGCTTTGATTTGTTTTCCTGCCATCTCTGGAAAATTTTTTGACTCATCGAACTTACGCCAAAACCCTTTATAAATGCTCTGATCATATTTTTTATGACCATATTGATAGAATGGTTTTGAAAACACCATTGCAAAATAAACTGTTCGTGTACGCGCCCAGCCATTTGTTTGGCGATAACCTGTAATTAGCGTATCATTCTCTACCCTAACAAATGTCCAAACGTTTTTGTCATTAAAATTGTATATTCCCGAAATCAAATCCAGAATGATGTGAGCACTATCGGATTTTGGGAAGGTATACTGATGAAACCCGACACGATTGGAAGCAGTTAACTCTGCAATAATGTTATAATCATCCAACATTACTTTGTAATAGGCTGGCTGAGCTGTTTCATTATCATGACTAAACCTTGATCTATAACCGCTTTCGGGATTTGCAGAAATTCCCGGATTCAATTTTAAATCACCAACAGTAGGCATTATTAAAAAATCTCCTAAATCCGAATGCCCGGTACCACTAAAATGAGTATGACTGAAACCAACTATTGTTTTGTCATCGTACTGATATCCAGAACAATACTTATAAACATCACCATTATACTTACCATTTAATTCGTACTGCACCGTATCTGTTTCGGGACTTAATTGAACCATTCCAAACGGCACTGTTGCTCCGGGGTATGTGTGACCCATGTTTTTTGTACCAACCAAAGGATTAACAAATTGAATCAGATTCTGATCTTGGGTTTGCGCAATTATACGAACTGATAAAATGCAAAATATAACAATGATTGATCTTCTCATAAATCAGATTTTTAAGATTATTAAACTAAAAACCTTATAAAAATAAAACTTTCCAAAAGTATTAGCCTTTGGAAAGTCAAATTTTTTTGTACTATTAATAAATCAATTATGCATTTGTAGCTACCTCAATCATTTCATGGGCTTTTTCCTTACCCAGGTATTTATCAATTATAAAATGCATCCAGTAAATAACAGGAGTTAATAATATTGCAATAAATATTTTATAGATGTACTGAATTAATCCAACAGATAATACCTGAATAAATGTCCAGTTTCCAAGAAGGTAAAATGCGATAAAAAGTATTAAAAAGCTATCGACAAGTTGAGATACGACTGTAGAACCAGTTGCTCTAAGCCACAACCATTTATGATTGGTAAGTATTCTAAGGTAATGAAATGTGTATGCATCGACCAACTGACCAACAAGAAAAGCCGTAATGGAACCCACAATAATACCTAATCCCTGACGAAAAATGGTATTGTAGGCGAAATTGATATTAAACACATTCCCATCGGGATCTACATTATTATTCTCAAGCCAAAAATCTGCTGGTGGCGACTGAGTCGAGAAAACAACAATTATAAATGAATACGCAATTAGTAAGGATGCAAGAATACTTATTTTCTGAACTCCTTTACGACCATAGTATTCGTTAATAACATCGGAAATAATAAAAACTATTGGCCAAATTATAACACCAACACTCATATTTAGACTTAGTAATGAATCGCCAATAAAATCAATGTTTAATGGTTTTATTCTAAGAATCCTTTCTAACGAGATGATTTTAACGCCAATAAACTCGGCCATTAAAGCATTTGTAATAAAAAGAGCTGAAAGAATTATAAAGAGGTTGTGATTCTTCGCGGAGACAGTTTGATCCTTAGCCATTTACGATTTATTTAAATTTGATTAAATCAAAGATATTAAATAATTAACATAATACAATAGAGAATGTTTTATAAAAAAAATAAGAATATATAAAAACAATCTATTTTCACCAGCTAATCCCTTTTTTTTCATATAACAATTATAGTAAAACTATTGTTTTTAATTCCACAACATTATTTTCTCTATTATATTCAGTTAAAATTTATTTAAAATAATTTTTATAATCAGCAGAAAGATTCTTTTCCTTTAAAAATAGTTGTACATAAGTATGGTTAATCTATTTAGAAATTTATTATTCCATAATATATTTAAATAAATATTGATATATTTATCTCTCAATTTAGCCTTGCAAGAAGGCATCAAGCAAAATTGTATTATGAAGCCCTTTAAAACACTTCTGTTTCTGATATTCACATTTTTACTGCTTGCAATACTATCTTATTTTTTTCCTATACAAGGAATCAGAATTGGTTCCGACTTATTGTTGCGTTTTCCCAGGCTAGAAACTATAATTATCAATGAGAATAATGCACATGCAGATATCTCAGGAATTATAGAGCAATATCAAATTGAACCACTCGATACAATATTCGAAAGCGATACATTGGAGTTTGTTTCAGATAGTATTGAATTTGTGCCAGATTCAATTACTTCAAAATATTTAACCGATACCATTTCGAAAAGTGCCGAGATGAAACCCGATAAAAAAGCAATTTTGCCGGGATCGGTAAAACAAAAACTTGAATATCCAAACAATAACAGAAATGTACTATTCACTTTTTTTGAGTCGCTGCATAATTTAAAAACATCAAACGATTTAATTCGAATTTTGCATTATGGTGATTCTCAAATTGAGGGTGATCGAATAAGCTCATACATTCGAAAAGAGTTACAAAGGGAATTTGGTGGATCAGGAATTGGTTTGTTCCCGGCAGTAATTATTCAAGGTACAACTATATCGGTAGATCAAAAGCTAAGTGGAAGTTGGGATCGTTATACTATTCAAAGCATACGTAACGGGAATATTTATCACAAACGATTAGGTGCACTTATGAGTTTTAGCAGATTTGCTCCCGTAATTCAACAAGAAAATACTATGTGTTCTGCCGAAATAACACTCAGGAAATCAAGCAATACGTACCTAAACACACGTAAATTTAAAAACCTTAAAATATACTATGGATATAACGAGAAACCATTTATCGCAGAACTAAAATATAAAAATCAAACTCTTGATGCTGAGCTTATATCGGTAACTAAGCAACTAAGCACTATTTCGTGGAAAATAGATAATTCAGTTGATGAGTTAACAATTCATTTTAAAGGAGAAGACAGTCCGGATATTTACGCCATGGCACTAGATGATTTTAAAGGTATTGCAGTTGATAATATCCCTTTACGTGGTAGCAGTGGAACAGATTTTACAAAAACCGATCTTGCATTTTTTCGCTCAATGTACCAAAAACTGAATGTTAAACTTGTATTGTTGCAGTTTGGGGTTAACCTTGTTCCTCATATAGTTAGCGATTATTCATATTATGAAAAACAACTCGAAAAACAATTGAAAACAATTAAGAGTCTTAGGCCTGATATTAGTATTATTGTAATTGGTGTTTCAGATATGTCACGAAACGAAGGAGGGAAATATGTTTCTTATCCAAATATTGAAAAAATAAGAGAGGCTCAGAAAAATGCTGCATTCAAATCTGATTGTGCATTCTGGGATACTTATCAGGCAATGGGTGGAATAAATTCAATGCCCGCATGGGTATATGCAGATCCGCCTCTGGCACGAACCGATTTTACACATTTTACGTGGAAAGGATCTACCGTTATAGCTAAAATGTTTTTTGATGCTCTTATGTCGGATTACAATTATTATTTACAACAAACAACAGAACAAATACAACCGAATACGAATGAAATTAATTAGTTTACATATATTTTTAACATTAGTATCTATTTCTGCATCATGCCAAAGCTTGTGCGATACTCTTGCTTTTATCCAATGCGAGAAAAATAAAATACAATTCTCTTATAGCGACCAGGCAAGAGTCTCTAAAATACTTGAATCGGGAAATTTCCACATTTTGCATATTGGTGATTCTCATTTGCAGGCTGCATTCCTTACCGAAAAGATAAAACAACAATTACATGAATATTTTCGCGACGACAGTTTTCTTGCTTCACCCGGTTTTATATTCCCATTTAGTATTGCTCAATCGAATAATCCCTTTTTCTATAAAGTGAATTATACAGGTTTATGGACCAGAACAAGAAATGTAGATGATATTCAGAATGCACCAATTGGTCTGTCAGGGATAACAGTGTCATCAAAATCTCCAATAGCAGAAATTGGTATTAAGATAGAAAACCAGAAGTATAACTATAAATCGAAATATTTTTTCGACAAGGCTACATTACTTCATAATACGGATAGTTCAATTACAGTTTTAGCAAACAATACTTTAGGTGAAAAAAATGATTTGGGTACAACATGGCAATTCAATAATCTGGTCGATTCTGTAAATTTTTCGTTAACAAACACCGACACCACAAAGAATTTTAACCTTTATGGAATTATACTTGAAAAAAGCAACTCAATGGTTCAATATCATACAATTGGTGTAAATGGATCAATGGCAAAATCATATTTAAAATGCAAATTATTCGACGATCACTTTCAAGTACTTAATCCGAACTTGGTTATAATTTCGCTGGGCACAAACGAAGCATATAGCAAGGATTTTACAAGAGAAGATTTTATTTTTGGTTTTACAAGCCTAATCTCGAAAATTCACAATCTAAATCCCGATGCCCTAATTATTATTGCTATTCCTAATGATCATTATAAAGATGGAAAACCAAATAAAAATTTAGAAATAGTTCATGAAAGCATTTATCATTTAAGTAAGTTCTTCGCTTTTGGAATTTGGGATTTTTATGAGATTATGGGTGGCGAAGGATCAATTAGCGAGTGGCATAAAAAACAACTTGCCGCTGATGACCGTTTGCATCTTAACCGCAAAGGATACGAAATTCAAGGAGACCTATTTTATAAAGCATTAATAAATCTTTTTGATTCAAAATAAAACAATTACAATTGGAATTTATTAAAAACATATTAATCTATTCTGAAAATAAACCTTTGTTGTTTACAAGTCTTTATTTTTGGGTATTTTTTGCTTTAATACTTGTTGTTTATTCTATTATTTACAAAAGAAATCCATTACGAAACGCCTTTCTGTTTTTGATGAGTCTTTTCTTTTACTACAAGTCGGGAGGATATTTTTTTACACTGTTAATTTTTTCTACTTTAGTTGATTATACAGCAGGAATACTGATATACAAATCAGTTTCACAATTTCGAAAGAAACTCTTTGTAACAATTAGTATTGTAACCAACTTATCGTTACTTGGTTATTTTAAATATGCTTATTTTTTTACCGATATATTTAACCAAACTTTTCAGAGCAATTTCGAAGTAATTAACAGTCTTGCACTCTGGACAAACCAACTTACGGGATCAGGATTTGATATTTCTAAAATTATACTCCCTGTGGGTATTTCATTTTTTACTTTCCAAACCATTAGTTATTCTGTAGATGTATATCGAGGAAAACTAAAACCTGTAAGAAGCATAATAGATTTTGGCTTTTATGTTTCGTTTTTCCCTCAGTTGGTTGCAGGCCCTATTGTTCGGGCAGCCGAATTTATGCCTCAATTATATCAGAAGTACAGGCTTACAAGACAGGAATTCGGGCATGCTATTTTCTTAATCTTGAACGGATTAGTTAAAAAGATGATGATTTCAGATTATATCTCAATAAATTATGTTGATAGAATATTTGATTCGCCATCTTCATTTACAGGATTCGAAAACCTGATGGCTGTTTATGGCTATTCGATTCAGATTTATTGCGACTTTTCCGGTTATACCGATATCGCTATTGGCGTTGCACTTTTATTAGGATTTCGCTTACCAATTAATTTTAACTCCCCGTATAAATCTTTAAACATAACCGATTTCTGGCACCGATGGCATATTTCATTATCATCATGGTTACGCGATTATCTTTATATTCCATTGGGAGGTAATAAAAAAGGAAAAACCCGAACCACAATTAACCTAATGATTACTATGATTTTAGGCGGATTATGGCACGGTGCAAATTTGCGGTTTGTTATCTGGGGTGGATTACATGGACTAGGACTTGTAATTCACAAGTTATGGGTGAATCTTAACTCTTCGCTTAACAAATACTATAATGTAAGAACAAGCCGCAACTGGTTCACTCATTTTCTTTCTGTTTTTATAACATTTAACCTTGTTAGCTTTGCTTGGATTTTCTTTAGAGCTGAAGATATGCCGAGTGCAAAAACCATGATAACCCAAATAGGTTTGAACTTCCAGCTAGAGCTCATCCCCATTATGATTTCATCATACTATAAAATATTCGTGGTAATTCTAATAGGCTTATTAATTCATTGGTTACCAACTTCATTTAAGGAATACTACAGAGGCAAATTCATACAAAGCAATATTGTTATTAAAGTTTTAATTGTAGTAATCGTAGTTTTTATGATCTATCAGGCCAAATCAGCAGCAATACAACCCTTTATTTATTTTCAGTTCTAATACCTTTCTTCCCTGTCCGATTATGTACACCAACTGCTATAAAACCGAACATTTTAAGATTTTTTAATTTTCATGATTATTGCTCTAACGTTTTGATTATATACAACTTAATAAGTATGGCATTATAAATGATTCTTATTTTTTTATAAAAAAAGCATCAAATAATAAAATTGCTCGTCTATAAACTGAAAAATGACTAAAAAAGGGAATTATGTACAAGAAAATGTTACTGGCAACTATTGCTTTTATTGCAGTAGTTACAGTTTATGCACAGCAGAATGGAGTTGAAAAACGAATCTACACTACACAGCGAATAAATGGCGAAACACCTGTAATTAATGGTTATATTGATGAACAGGCCTGGAATTTAGTTGAGTGGTCGGATAATTTTATTCAACGCGAACCACACAATGGAGCAGCACCATCACAACAAACAGCTATTAAAATTTTGTACGACGACGATAACTTATATATTGCAATAAGGGCTTTTGATACTGAACCCGACAAGATCGTAAAACGAATGTCGCGCCGCGATGGATTTGATGGCGATTGGGTTGAGATTAACATCGACAGTTATTTTGATAAGCGCACAGCATTTTCATTTACTGCATCTGTTTCGGGTGTTAAAGGAGATGAAGCTATAACAAACGATGGTGATAACTGGGATTCAACCTGGGATCCAATCTGGTATGTTAAAACCAGTATCGATAGCTTGGGATGGGTTGCCGAAATGAAGATTCCGTTTACAGCACTTCGATTTAGTAATAATAAGGAAAATTATATTTGGGGTTTGCAGGTTAACCGACGATTTTATAGAAATCAGGAAAGATCGAACTGGCAACATGTTCCTCAGGATGCCTCAGGATGGGTTCATAATTTTGGCGAATTGCATGGTATAAAAGGAATTAAGCCCAAAAAACTATTTGAAATCTCGCCATATGTACTTGCAAAAATCGAAACCTATACCAAAGATATTGACAATCCTTTTTCAAAGGGAAAAGAACCTGGTTATGGAATTGGACTAGATGGGAAGATCGGAATAACAAATGATTTCACCCTTGATTTTACAATTAATCCCGACTTTGGGCAGGTAGAAGCTGACCCATCGCAAGTAAATCTTGGTGCATTTGAAACCTACTTTAATGAAAAAAGACCATTCTTTATTGAAGGAAGAAATATAACCAATTTCCAGATTTCAGGCGGGGGCAACTCTTTTGCTCTGGATAATTTATTCTATTCAAGGAGAATAGGTCGTAATCCACATTATTACCCAGATGTTGATTCCGACAACTCTGAATATGCCGATGTACCCGAAAACTCTACCATACTTGGAGCATTAAAACTTACCGGAAAAACAAAAAATGGTTTGTCTATTGGAATTATTGAAAGCGTTACAGCAGAAGAAAAAGCTGATATTTCGAGAAATGGAGTAGAAAGCACAGAAACAGTTGAACCCATGACAAACTATTTTGTGGGACGAGTTCAACAAGATCTTAATAACAGCAATACAATTGTTGGAGGAATGATCACTTCGACCAACAGATTTATTAATGATGATCATCTGAATTTCTTAAACACGGATGCTTATTCCGGCGGATTAGATTTAACCCAATATTGGAAAGACAAAAAGTATTATATGAAACTTGTATATGCTATGAGTCATGTAACTGGTGATAGCACTGCGATAATTGATCAGCAAAGCTCATCACGACGATATTTTCAACGACCCGATAATACATATAATACATTTGATTCAACAAGAACTTCACTCACCGGGCATGCGGGAACTATACAATTTGGAAAAAACGGATTCAGCAAGTTGCGATGGGTATTTTGGGTAACATGGCGTTCGCCTCAATTTGAAACAAATGACGTAGGTTTTTTGCACCACTCCGATGCTATTTTTCAGGTATTCTGGGCTGGTTACAAATTTACTGAACCATTTAGTATTTTCAGATCTATGCAAATAAATTTTAATCAATGGACTGGTTGGGATTTTGGATTAAATAGCAATTTTTATGGAGGGAATATCAACACATTTATGGAATTTAAAAATTACTGGTGGTTTAATGGAGGAATTAGTTACGACGCAGGATCAGTTTCTAATACCATGTTACGAGGAGGCCCTTCAATAAAATATCCGGGAAGCACCAATTACTGGTTAGGTCTTGGAACCGATAATCGAAAGAAGATCCAACTCTCTGGAAATGCTAATAGTAACTTTGGATTCGAAAATTCTTCGAAAAATTCGTACTATGGTGTTTCGCTAATTTACAGACCATTAGACGCACTTAGGTTTTCATTATCACCTTCAATTTCTTATTCAAATGATAAATTGCAGTATGTTACAACAGAGAACTACAATAATGAAGATCGCTACATTTTTGCTACAATCGATCAGGTTACTACCAGCATAACCCTTAGAATTGATTATACTATTACTCCGGAACTAACTATTCAGTATTACGGTTCGCCTTTTATTAGTGCAGTTGATTATTATGATCCAAAGTATATAACCAATCCGAATGCAAATAAATTTGAAGACAGATTTAGTACCGATGTTTCTTTTTCAACAGATGATTTTGAAAATGGATACGACTTTAATTTTCGCCAATTCAGGTCAAATCTAGTTGCCAGATGGGAATATCGCCCTGGCTCATTAATTTATCTTGTTTGGACACAGGGCAAAACAGGAAGTACTGCTACAGGAGATTTCTCTTTTATGAACGACATGGATGGATTATTTAACCTTCATCCACACAATGTTTTCTTAATCAAGTTCTCGTATCGAATTGGTAATTAAATAATAACAAAACATTTCGTTTAACTCCGTTATCAACTTAACGGAGTTTTTTTGATTTGTTTTTAAAAATTAATACCTTTCAGCTTCATCAAAAATTATTGCAACATGAAAAAAATAATAATCCTAATTTGCATTATCAACTTAAATATGAACCTAGCTATGGCACAAGACTTACAACAAGATAGCTTTTCAACCAGCAAAGGAGAACTAGTGATTAATTTTGTAAAACACGCCTCTCTCTTTTTTGAATTTGATGGTAAAATAATTCATATCGATCCTGTTGCCAGAATGGGAAATTATGAAATATATCCCGATGCCGATTTAATTATTATTACACATCACCATGGTGATCATTTAGATTTGAATGCCATCGAACAGATCAAAAAGGAAAATACCAAAATCATATTTACCGAAAAATGCAAGGAACTAAGCGAAAATATAAGCGATTTTATAGTGATAAAAATTGGGGATGTTCTAACTATTAATGGATTAGAAATTGAAGCAATCCCAGCCTATAATATAGAGAACAAACGACCAAATGGCCATCCTTTTCATCCAAAAGGAGAAGGAAATGCATACATTCTAACTTTTGGAGATAAAAGAGTTCTTATAGGAGGTGATACTGAAAATACTCCAGAAATAAAATCGCTAAAAAATATCGATATTGCTTTTTTACCAATGAACCTTCCCTATACGATGACAATTGAAATGGTTGTCGATGCAGCAAAAGCATTCAGACCAAAAGTATTATATCCTTATCATTATGGTGATACAGATACATCTACATTGGTTGAACTGTTAAAAGCAGAGAATGATATTGAAGTAAGAATTAAAAAAATGTAAGTTTTTATTATTTCATTCATTCTATAAAAAGAATAAAACTACACCTCCAACAGCTATTATTGAACCAATTACTTCTTTAATAGTTAATTTCTCTTTTAAGAAAATTACTGCAGGTACAATAATTAAAACCGGAACAATAGACATTATAGTTGATGCAATACCAGTTGAGGTATATTTTACGGATAACAGTGAAAAGGAAACTCCCAGAAAAGGTCCAAAAAAGGCCCCAATACTTAAACGTGTCATTGCTTTTTTGTTCTTAACGGCAATTCCAAGTTTTGTCCAATTTTTTGTAAAAAGAAAAATAAGCATAAATCCAAAAACGCCAGTAATAACTCTGATTTGGGTTGCTGCAAATGGATCATAATCCTGCATCCCGTATTTACTAAGAACCAAGCCTCCTGCTTGTCCAAGTGCGCCACCAAAAGCCAATAAAATTCCTAAAATCGGATAGATCAATTTTACTTTTCTGCGTCCATTCTCATTATTCTCAGCATCGCTTTTTGATTCACGGTTGAAAAGCACAAGAATAATTCCGGAAAGAGTAAGGAACATTCCTAAGAAATTTTGTCCTGTAAGTTTTTCTCCCATAACAATCCATCCAATAAAAGCTGTAATGGGCGGGGTTAATGACATAATAAGCATTGAAACCCTTGCTCCAACTACAACATAAGCTTGAAACAAAAATAAATCGCCAAGTACAAAACCCACCAAGCCCGATAACGAAAGCCAAACCCAATTATGAGTTGATGCTCCCAGAGGTAAAAATGATCCTCGAATAAACAAACCATAAACACCAATAAAGATAAATGCTAAAAACAATCGAATAAGATTTGTTGATAATGATCCAACTTTGCGACTTGCCGATTCGAAAGCTAAGGCTGTAATTGTCCAAAAAACTGCAGTTAAAAGTGCCGCAAATTCTCCAGGATGCGATTGAAACATAAAATTAATTTAATTGGTTGTAAGTATTGCAAAGCTGATTGTTTAACTTTGTTTTATAATCCCCTAAAAAAGTTTAATTTAGCTTATTGCTTTTGTTTAGATAGAATCAACTTAATTAAGTTTAATATGAACAGCAAAATTAAATATTTGTTTATTGCTATTGGAATTATTGGCGTTGGATTTATTCTCTGGTACTTTAAATCAATTGTGACCTACATTCTTATATCGGCAGTATTATCAATTGTTGGCAAACCTATTGTTGACTTTCTCGACAAAATACATATAAAAAGAATTAAAATTCCGAAAGCAATATCTTCCTTATTTACAGTATTTTTGCTGTGGAGTATGCTGTTTTTCTTCTTTCGCTTTTTTATACCACTCATTGCAAATCAAGCAAGTGATTTATCATCTATTAATGTGGACACACTATCATTGAAATTCCAGGAACCACTCGAGAAAATTAATAGATTAATAGCTGAGTATAATATTTCAGCTGACAATGCTCAGTCTGTTGAAGATTATATTAGCGAAAAGGCTCTTGTATTTTTAAATGGCACCTTCTTATCAAATTTTTTTGGATCTATAATTGGAGTGCTTGGAAATATATTTATTGCAATATTTTCTATTTCGTTTATTACGTTTTTTTTCCTAAAAGATCAAACCTTATTTTATCATGGAATTTTGCTCTTTGTTCCCGAAAACCTAAACCAAAACTTTGTACATATACTTGATTCGATAAAAAAGTTATTAACAAGATATGTTATTGGTGTTATTATAGAGGTTTTAGGTGTAATAACATTAGTCTCAATAGGTTTGGTTATTATTGGCATTAATTTCCAAACAGCCATAGTTATTGGGCTTGTAGCCGGACTGTTCAACATAATCCCATATGTTGGACCCTTAATTGGTTCATCAATTGGTATTATTTTAGGTTTTGCTACTCACCTTAATCTTGATTTTAATTCAGAGTTATTTCCATTATTAGTATATATGGCTATTGTTTTCTCTCTTGTTCAGGTTGTCGACAATGTTGTTTTTCAACCATTTATATACTCAAGTAGCGTAAATGCCCACCCTTTGGAAATTTTTATAGTTATTATGATGGCGGCGAGTCTGGCTGGAATCATAGGTATGATACTTGCTGTTCCAACATATACTATAATTAGGGTTTTTGCTAAAGAATTTTTCAACAACTTGAAGGTGGTTAAAAAATTAACCGAAAAAATTTAAGGATTTCTTTGGGTATTTTATATATTTACGTGTGTAAAAAAACAATAATGAAAAGAGTTAAAATAATTATTTTCCTGCTGCTAATATTTTCTGTTTCTGATCTCTTTGCTCAAATTGATTCGGTTATCTTTAATTTTCATCGTGGAGTCTCGTTATTTGAGTTTTCATTCTTTGCTCAGAAGATTGATGAAGGAGATACCATTGTTTTTAATCCAATTGAAAATCTAGACGATACAAACTATGTTTTTCATTGGTATATAGATTTAGTAGAACAAACCAATGATACATTACCTATTTTTAGACACAGATTTGCAACCGAAGGAAATTATACTATTGATCTTGAAGTTTTCGATAAACCTAATAATAATACAATTACTGCTTCTCAAATCGTTCCGGTACGCGACACTATAATTATACCCAATGTTTTTTCACCCAACAATGGAGATAATATAAATGATTTATTCATTATTCGTTCGAACGGGATTACGCCCCTCGATATTTCCATTTTTAGCAGAACAGGAGTTATGGTGTATAAATCTAAAGCCCCTATTATAATCTGGGATGGAAGAAATTCTACGGGAGCAGAAATGAGCGAAGGTGTGTATTATTATATTCTCAAATCTGATGATCCGTCGGTAAAGGACAGGGTTGGTTTTATACATCTTTTTAGAAATAAGAAATAACTCTTCATTCTCGATTATTATTTATTATATCACCTATTTTATTTTAAATCTGCAACTTTATGTGTTTTGTTATTTAGAAAAACCTAATACTATTTATTAGAATATGGTTTTCTGTTAAAGGTTTTTTTATCTTTGAATAAGGAATTCAAAAATGACTATACAAAAAAACATTTTTAAGCAGGTTTTCCTTTTCTATTACGAAGGATTTAGAAGTATGACCTTAGGTAAACGGCTTTGGATTATTATCCTTATTAAGCTCTTTATCATATTTGTAATACTTAAATTATTTTTCTTTCCCAATTTACTAAAATCAAATTTTGCTACCGATAAAGAGCGTGGCGAATATGTGCTTGAACAATTAACAACTCCTAAAAAAATAAACAATGATTGAAAACGTAGATATGGCATTAGTAAACTGGTCGAGAGCACAATTTGCTCTTACTGCTATGTATCATTGGCTCTTTGTTCCCCTGACCCTGGGAATAACTTTTATAATAGCCTTTATGGAGACTATTTATGTTAAAACTGGCGATCCCGAATGGAAACGCATAACCAAATTCTGGATGACAATTTTCGGAATTAATTTTGCAATTGGTGTAGCCACAGGTATTATCCTTGAATTCGAATTTGGTACAAACTGGTCGAACTATTCGTGGTTTGTTGGTGATATTTTTGGAGCACCGCTAGCAATTGAAGGAATAATGGCCTTTTTCCTTGAATCTACTTTTATCGCCATTATGTTTTTTGGGTGGAATAAAGTAAGTAAGAAATTTCATCTCTTATCGACCTGGCTGGTTGCATTTGGATCAAACCTTTCTGCTCTTTGGATCTTGGTAGCCAATGGATGGATGCAATCACCCGTAGGAATGCATTTTAATCCCGATGCTGCCCGCAACGAAATGCTTAATTTCTGGGAAGTTTTTTTATCACCCATAGCAATAAATAAATTTCTGCATACCATTACGTCAGGATATGTTTTGGCAGCCATCTTTGTTATTGGCATTAGTGCATGGTATTTAATTAAAGGGCGTGAGCAATTACTTGCAAAACGTAGCATTGTTATTTCTTCTGTATTTGGCTTGTTAAGTTGTTTGTTTTTAGTATATACTGGTGATGGTTCAGCATATCAGGTTGCTCAAAAGCAACCCATGAAACTGGCTGCCATGGAAGGTCTTTATCAAGGATCGAAAGGCGCAGGAATTGTTGTACTCGGAATGCCAACACCAGGAAAACAGTACAATGACTCAAAAGATGAATTCGTATTTAAGTTTGAAATACCTAAGTTATTATCGTTTTTAGGATATGGCGATACCGAAGCATTTGTTCCCGGCGTTAATGATTTAATTAACGGAGGTTTTGAATATACAGATAAAGATGGAAATACCCAGTTAGCAATATCTGCAGAGCAAAAAATAGAACAAGGAAAAATATCGATAGCTGCATTACGCGAGTATAAAAATGCCAAACAAAATAATGATCCTGTCAAAATGGAAGAATCATTATTAACTTTTAAAGAAAGCTTTCGTTATTTCGGTTATGGTTTTTTAAACGATCCAGGAAGCATAATACCTAATGTACCCCTTACGTTTTATAGTTTTCACATAATGGTAGGATTGGGTTTTTATTTTATTCTATTTTTTAGTTTGGCCCTATTTTTTGTGTTTGTTGATAAGCTCGAATCTAAAAAATGGTTTTTACGCCTCTCAGTGTTAACTATCCCATTAGCCTATATTGCATCTATGTCGGGTTGGATTGTTGCAGAAGTGGGTCGCCAACCTTGGACTATTCAGGATTTACTACCAACAGTAGCAGCAGTATCTCAGATCGATGCTAGTGCCGTTCAGATTACATTCTGGCTTTTTATGGTCATATTTACTGCACTGCTGATTGCAGAGATAAAAATCATGACTAAACAAATAAACATAGGACCTAAAGAAGGAGGACATTAATATGCTTGAAACAATATCGCATTTAGCATTACAACAATATTGGTGGCTAATTATCTCCCTCTTGGGAGCTATCCTGGTTTTTTTGATGTTTGTTCAGGGAGGGCAAACCCTTATTTATACATTAGGAAAAACAGAACTTGAACGAAGATTAATAATAAACTCTTTAGGTCGAAAATGGGAGTTTACCTTTACCACTCTTGTGACTTTCGGTGGAGCATTTTTTGCCTCATTTCCATTATTCTACTCCACAAGTTTTGGTGGAGCATACTGGGTGTGGATGATTATCTTATTTGCATTTATAATACAAGCCGTATCGTATGAATTCCGGTCGAAACCAAATAATTTTCTGGGTGCAAAAACATATGAAATATTTCTATTCATTAATGGGGCATTAGGAACAATTCTGCTTGGCATAGCAGTTTCTACTTTCTTTACCGGATCAGAGTTTTCGCTAAACGAAATGAACTTCTCAAAATGGGAAGGTGCAGCATATGGACTTGAGCTTGCATTAAATTTGCACAACTTATCTCTTGGATTGGCTGTATTTTTTCTTGCAAGAGTTTTAGGTATTCTCTATTTTATGAACAACATTGATCATCCAGAAATTATTGCTCGTTCTAAAAAGCAATTGATTATTAATGCAATTCCATTCCTTGTATTCTTTCTTCTATTTGTTATTTGGTTGCTTTTTATTGATGGCTTTGCTTATAATTCTATTACAAAGCAGGTATCAATGGAGCCATACAAGTATTTGCATAATTTTATTCAAATGCCTGTAGTATTAATCCTTTTCCTTATTGGTGTTGTGCTAGTGCTTTTCGGGATAGGGAAATCTATCTTAAAATCATGTTCAAACGGAATTTGGTTTGCAGGAGCAGGAACAATCTTAGCGGTTTTATCATTATTCCTTGTAGCAGGATTAAACAATACAGCCTTTTATCCATCAACGTTCAATTTACAAAACTCTTTAACAATTGAAAATGCATCATCTAGTAAATATACTTTAACAATTATGAGCTATGTTTCATTAATGGTTCCTTTTGTTGCAGCTTATATCTGGTTTGCATGGAGATCAATCAATAATAAAAAGATTGACGCCAATGAAATGAGCGAGGATATTCATGTGTATTAACTTTCTTCTTTAAACTTATAACTTTAAATTATGTATATAACTGAAATAATCTGGTTGGCATTGTGGCCTGTTTTAATCTGGGTAAGTTATAAACTATCAGTTTTAGCTATAGAAAAGATCGAAAAAAAATAATTTTATTTTCTTTTTGGTTATAAATACTTAATTGTAAACTGTAAATCAACTTAATAAATAATGCCCAAATTAAAAAATATCGTTCCCCTTAAAAAATGGTTTAAAGGAATTGGAGATTCTCCATTAATAATTGCAGGTCCATGTAGCGCCGAATCGGAAACACAGATTCTAACTACTGCCAAACAAATTGCGGCATTAGGTAAGGTTAAAATTTTCCGAACTGGTATCTGGAAACCTCGAACTCGTCCAGGCAGTTTCGAGGGTGTAGGCAAACAAGGATTAATCTGGTTACAACAAGTTAAAAAAGAGACTGGATTACTTACCGCTGTTGAAGTAGCCCGTCCTGAGCATATTGATCTGGCTGTTAAATATGATGTAGACATTTTGTGGATTGGTGCCAGAACAACTTCAAACCCATTTTCAGTTCAAGAGTTAGCCGATTATATGAAAGGTATTGACAAACCAGTGATGGTGAAGAATCCTATTAATCCTGATTTGCAATTATGGATTGGTGCTTTAGAACGCTTTAATAAAGCTGGAATAGAAAAGCTTGCTGCAGTACATCGTGGATTTTACCCATTCGAAAAAACTACGCTTCGCAATATACCCAAATGGGAAATTCCTATTGAACTAAAAAGCTTATGTCATAGCTTGCCAATAATTTGCGATCCGAGTCATATTGCCGGAAATACTGAATATATTGCTGAAATAGCCCAAAAAGCATTCGATCTAAATATGGACGGACTAATGATTGAGACTCATTGCAATCCAACTGAAGCACTTAGTGATGCAGAACAGCAATTAACACCTCATCAGTTAAATATTCTTATCGAAAATTTAGTTGTTCGCAAAGCAACATCTGATGATGAAACCTTCACGAATATTTTAGAAACACTACGAAACAGGATAGATTCTATTGATCAACAAATGATAGAATTATTGGCTCAACGAATGACAGTAGTTGAAGAAATTGGCAAGTATAAAAGCCAAAAACAAGTTACTATTTTACAATTACGTCGTTGGGAAAAAATTGTTACTACAAGAATTAAACATGGTAAGGCGCTAGGATTATCGGAAGAATTTGTAAAAAAACTACTTCAGCTTGTACATAAAGAATCAATTCAACGGCAAACTGAAGTAATGAGTAAGATAAAATCTTCTAAATAGGGTAATGTACTGAAAAATAGTTGGTAGAATATTTTGAATGATTTATTCTACCTATTTATTAGAGAAGTTTTATGAATCGATTTTCATAAAACTTTTTCGTTGCTTAAAGATCTATTATTTCAATTCTTTCAATGTATAATCGTAACCTTCCATTATTGGGTTCGAAAGAATTTTATTACATGCTTCGTTTACTCTTTCCATTGCTGCTTCTTTACTTTTCGCTTCTATTTCGAGAGTAATATGTTTTCCTATTCGAACATTTGATACTTCGGTAAACCCAATATTTTTCATGCTATGAGTAACCGCTTTACCTTGTGGATCGAGCAATGCTTTTAATGGCATCACGTTAATTTCAGCAATAAATTTCATTGTTTTATATATTAATTCAGTTTATAAATCCAGTTATTAATTGCTGATAAAATCAGATAAAGAATAATGATTATAGGAACAGCAATCGAATGCAATAATATTAATAAAATTGCAGATAAGCCAATAAATAAATATTGAATTTTGTTTCCTTTAAGTCCCAGGTTTTTAAATTTTAATGCAAACATAGGAAACTCAGCTACAAGTAATAAAGAAAAAACCACAACCAATACTGCAATAAAAAACCTATTATAAAACAAAGTTAAAACCGTCTCGTTATTATTAGTTAGAGTAACTATAAACAACGATACAAAAAACAATGCATTGGCTGGTGTTGGCAATCCGATAAATGAATCCGTTTGTCTTTCATCAAGATTAAATTTTGCAAGACGAACAGCCGAAAGCACAGGAATTAAAAAAGGAATAATCAAAAAGAAATACTCCTGAAACGAAATGTAACTATAGAAAGGTAATTGCTCAGAACCAAACAATGCTGTTTTCATCATTTGAAAAACAATAAACGCAGGAGCAACACCAAAACTCACAACATCGGCTAATGAATCAAGTTCTTTGCCCATTTCAGAATAAACTTTAAGCAATCGCGCTGTCATTCCATCAAAGAAATCAAAAATAGCAGCCAGAAAAATCAAATATACCGCAGCTAGCAAATATCCTTCGAATGATAATACAATAGAAATACATCCTGCAAGAAGATTTAATGATGTAATTGTATTTGGAATATGTCTTTTTAATCTTGTAATCATATTAAATTAGTTGTCAGATGAACAATAATAGCCACAAAAATAAGTTAAAAATTAGAGTTTGATAAATTATTTTTTAATTACTAAGTTTGATTCCTAAAAAAACAGAATTAGTTAAACCAATGTATAAACGAATTCTTATTCCTATATTCATTATTACTAGTCATTTTGTATTTGGACAAGCACCCAAGTACAGTAATGAGTTTTTGTCTATAGGTGTTGGAGCCAGAGCATTGGCAATGGGTAATTCGGTTATTGCAAGCACAAACGATGCTTCATCTGGCTATTGGAATCCGGCTGGTTTAACTTTATTACAAACTGATTTTGATGCAGGACTTATGCATGCCGAATACTTTGCTGGTATTGCTAAGTATGATTACATGGGTGCTGCAATGAAATTAGATTCTGTACAATGGATTAGCGCAAGTATAATTCGTTTTGGTGTGGATGATATTCCTAATACTACTGATTTAATTGATAAAGAAGGGAATATTGATTACGATCGTATTTCTAAGTTCTCTGCTGCCGATTATGCTTTTCTTTTTTCGTATGCACGAAAATCGCAAATTCAGGGATTATCTTATGGCGCTAATATTAAGGTTGTATACCGCAATATTGGAAAGTTTGCTCATTCATGGGGCTTTGGATTAGATGCCGGAGCTCAGTTTAAGCATAATAGATGGAGCTATGGAATCGTACTACGTGATATTACATCAACATTCAATGCGTGGACTTTTAATGAAGAAGAGCTGATTATTAAAGTTTTGGATACTACTTATAATTATGCCCCAGATAATTCTCTCGAAATTACATTGCCAAGATTACTAATGGGCATTTCGCGCGAGTTTCCGGTTTATAATAAATTTACAGGATTGGCAGAAATAGATTTGGATATTACTTTTGATGGAAAAAGGCATGTGCTTATTGAAGGTGACCCCATAAGCATCGATCCTCATCTTGGAATAGAAATTAATTACAATAAGTTGGCTTTTATTCGATTTGGAGTTGGCAATTTTCAACAGGTAGTTGAGTTTGACAACACAGAGTCGATGACATTTCAGCCCAATTTTGGCATTGGCATTCAGTTTAAAGGCTTTAGTATTGACTACGCACTTACCGATCTAGGCGATAATTCATTAGCACTTTACTCTAATATATTTTCGGTGCGCTACTCCTTTAACCAGAAAAAATCGTCGAAGGGAAACACATAATATAATTCATTAAAATATTCGTTACTTTTGTTTAAAATCTCCGAAAAATGAAAATTGCAGTCGATTTCGATGGAACAATTGTTGATCACGAATATCCCATTATAGGGAAAACAAAGCTTTTTGCGTTTGAAACATTAAAAGCACTGCAAAAGAGAGGTGATCTGCTAATTCTCTGGACATTCAGATCGGGAAAAGAGTTGCAGGAAGCAGTTGAGTTTTGTAAGCAAAACGGAGTTGAGTTTTATGCGGTAAATAAAAATTATCCAGAAGAGATCTATGATGATACTATAAGTCGAAAAGTTGAAGCTGATATATATATTGATGATAGAAATATAGGCGGTTTTCTGGGCTGGAGTAAAATTTGGCAACTATTAAACCCTAATGAATATACAAATGATATAAAAAAACAAATGAAAAATATTCCTCTTAAAAGAAAATCCATCTTTAAACGATTATTCAAATAACCCAAAAATACAACCGCCAAAAATATATTGCCATGATAAAACCAATTTACTTACTCTCTTTGCTTTTACTCTTACTTTATTCTTGCAATACAAAAGAAACTAAAGAAAGTCAACCGGGAATAGAAAGTGCACAAAAATCCAGTAAAACTGAATCAGTTATTGAGGTAGTTTCTCCAAAAGCAGGAGATCTTTTTTCAATTGGAGATAATATTACTATTAAAATAGCGCTGAAAGAATCTGACTTAACAATTGATTCGTTGGTTGTAGAAAGTGAATATCATCACAATCAGCTTAAAAAAGATGAACTTACATTTGTTTGGAAAACTGACAAATTAAATACTGGCCCTAACCAATTGCGCATATTTGCTTATTCAAACGGAAATCACATCGACACATATTATCTTAAGCTTCGCTTTAAATCAGATATTGTACCGGAAAATCTCGAGTGTAGAATAATTAACACATATCCTCATGATATTAAATCGTATACTCAGGGATTAATTTTCGAAGACGGAAAAATGTACGAAGGTACTGGTCAATATGGCCAATCTGTTTTACGTAAAATAGATTTCGAAACAGGTAAAATAATTGCTGAATTAAGCATTCCATCTCAACACTTTGGCGAAGGAATAACTGCTTTTGGTGATAAGATTATACAGTTAACATGGACGTCTCAGGTTGGTTTTGTTTATGATAAAAAGAGTTTCAAATTATTAACCACACTTCAATATTCTACTCAGGGCTGGGGCTTAACTACCGATGGTAAGCGATTAATTATGAGCGATGGATCATCAACAATCTATTTTCTCGATCCGGAGTATTTCACTCAAAATGGAAGTATTGAGGTTTTTGATAACAATGGTCCGGTTAAAAAATTAAATGAGCTTGAATTTATAAATGGACTTGTATATGCCAATGTATATCAGACCGAAGAGATAATCGCCTTCGATCCTGAAACAGGCAAAGTGATGAAACGCATTGATTGCCGCAAGATAGTTCCTGATGGTTTTCATGGAGAAGAGGATAATGTTCTAAATGGAATAGCCTACGATTCAAAAAACGGGAGAATATTTGTAACAGGTAAACGATGGCCATATTTATACGAAGTGGCTTTTAAATAAAATATTTTTTTGAAATTTTTTATTAATCCTTTTCATCATATCATTGTCAAAAGAAAGAATAACCAATAATTAAATATATGCGACAATATCTAAAATTACTAATCAGCTCTGTTTTTATATTGGTCCTATCGATCAGTATTGTAAAAGCAGAAAACGATTCGCGACTACTGCGATTTCCTGATATTAACAAAAATCTTATAGCATTTGTGTATGCAGGAGATATTTGGACAGTAAATTCAAATGGTGGTGATGCAAAAAGATTAACATCACACCTTGGGTTAGAATTGTTTCCAAAAATATCACCAGATGGAAAATGGATTGCATTTTCGGCCGAATATTCAGGAAGCCGACAAGTATATGTTATGCCATCTGACGGAGGAACTCCAGAACAATTAACCTATTATAATGATGTAGGTATTATGCCTCCACGTGGTGGTTGGGATTATGTTGTACTCGACTGGACTCCAGATAGCAAGAATATCCTTATTAGAGCTAATCGTACTCCCTATGGAGATAGAAACGGCAAGTATTTTCTTGTAAGCATTAATGGGGGACTCGAAAAACCACTTCAGATAACAAATGGCGGTTTTGCTGTACTTTCACCTGATGCTACCAAGCTTTGTTTTACTCCTGTCGATCGTGAGTTTCGTACATGGAAAAGATACAAAGGAGGACGCGCTTCAGATCTTTGGATTTATGATCTGGTAAATGATAATTCAGAGCGTATTACAGATTTTGTGGGAACAGATCAAATACCTACATGGCATAAAAACAAAATCTTTTTTGCTTCCGACAGAGATCTTACTCTTAACATTTTTAGCTACGATATAGATTCTAAAGAAACAAAGAAAATAACCAATCATACTGAGTTTGATGTAATGTGGCCTTCAGGAGAAAACGGTATGTTAGCATACGAGAATGGTGGGTATATCTACAAACTAAATTTAGAAACTGGAACTAACGAAAAGGTAATTGTAAATATTAATTTCGATAATCCGAACATACTTCCATATTTCAAAAATGTTTCTGAATTTATTGATGGATTTAATATTTCTCCAAGTGGTAAAAGAGCTTTGTTCGATGCCCGTGGTGATATTTTTTCTGTGCCAGCGGAGAATGGCGTTACAGAGAATCTAACGAATACACAAGGCATTAGAGAGATGTTTTCGAATTGGTCACCTGATGGTAAATATATAACCTATGTTTCTGATGCTACTGGCGAATATGAAATTTATCTGCTTGAGAATAAAAAAGGAGCTAAAGCAAAACAGATAACCTTTAATTCCAAATCATGGAAATATGATTTAATCTGGTCGCCCAATAGTAAATACTTGTTGTTTTTTGATCGTACCTTAAAACTTCAATTGCTAACTATTGAAACAGGAATTATAAAAGATGTAACATCCGCTTATTCAAATGAAATTCGCGATTATCAGTTCTCCCCAGATTCAAAATGGGTGACATATACAAATGATGCAGAAAATGGCAATAGCGCAATTTATGTTTATAATCTCGAGAATGGTCAGAACTATAAACTAACCGACGATTCTTTTAACGATAACTCACCTGTATTTTCGAAGTGTGGAAACTATATTTTCTTTTTGTCAAACAGAGATTTTAATCTTGCTTTCTCAAGTTTTGAATTTACCTATTTATATAATAATGCAACTCGTATTTATGCATTGGCATTAAGAAATGACAGCCCTAAATTGTTTAAATTCAAAAATGATGTTGAAACAGTTAAAAAAGAAGAATCAACTGAACCAAAGGCTGGCGATTCCAAATCGAAAGATGCAAAAGGGAAAGAATCACCAAAATCAGAATTAAACATAAAAATTGATTTCGATGGTATAGCATCAAGGATAATGGATTTCCCGATTCAGGCAGGAAATTACAGAGGTATAGATGCCGTTGAAGGTGGAATACTTTATTCGTCAAACGATGGATTACATAAATATGATATTGCTGACGAAAAAGATCAGGTAATTATTTCCGGCAGCAGACAATTTATTGTATCAGCTGATGGTAAAAAATTAATTTATAACGCTGGACCAAATTATGGTATTGTTGACATAAAACCCGGGCAAAAATCAGGCGATGGAAAAATAAACCTGGAAAACATGGTTATGAAAATCGATCCTAAAAAAGAATGGCAGCAGATTTATACCGATGGATGGAGAATATTCAGAGATTATTTCTATGTTGCAAATTTGCACAATATCGATTGGGCAGGATTGAAAGCAAAATACGAAAAGCTTGTTCCTTATGTTAGTCATCGTGCCGATTTAGACTATATTTTTGGTGAGATAATTTCTGAAAGCAATACTGGTCATGCTTACGACAACTGGGGAGATATAAAAAGAGTTGAGAGAATTGATGGAGGGTTGCTAGGTGCTGAATTAAAACCAGATTTAGCTGCAAACAGATATATTATTTCTAAGATCTATAAAGGTGAAAACTGGAACGAATCACGCCGGTCACCATTAACTGAACAGGGCATAAATGTTAAAGAGGGCGATTATTTAATTACCTTAAACGGAAGTAATGTTACTTTGGCAGACAATCCCTATAAATTCCTCGAAAATACTGTTGGTAAGATTATTGAAATAACAGTTAATAATAAGCCAACTGTTGATGGATCCAAAACTTACGAGATAAAACCAATAAAGAGTGAATTAGAATTATTTTACCTTGATCAGATAGAAACCAGAAGACAGATGGTAGATAAACTATCAGGCGGTAAAATTGGATATATACATGTACCAAATACTGCTGTAGAAGGAAACTACGAATTGCACAGGGGAATGTATACTTATCACAATAAAGAAGCTTTAATTATTGATGATCGAGATAATGGTGGAGGTTTTATCCCTGAAAACATGGCCGATCTGCTTGATCGTGAAACGTTAAGCTATTGGCATCGAAGAGGTTTAAAATCAACCAAGTCGCCTGCAATAGCACATGACGGACCAAAAGTTATGCTTATTAATGGGTATTCCTCTTCAGGTGGTGATGCATTTCCATATTATTTCAGGAAAAAAGGATTAGGCCTTTTAATTGGTACACGCACATGGGGCGGATTAGTAGGGATACAAGGAGGCAGAAGCTTTGTTGATGGAGGTAGTTTTAATGTTCCTCAGTTTGGAGTATACGACGAAAACGAAGAGTGGATTATTGAGGGGGTTGGCGTTTATCCAGATATAGAAGTAATTGATGCTCCTCATTTAATTGCTAAGGGAATCGATCCAAGCATTGAAAAAGCAGTCGAAGTTTTATTAAAACAACTTCAGGAGAATCCTGTTAAAAAAGTAAATCCACCAGCAGATCCTGACAGATCGAAATGGATTGAAAAAGACATTAAGTAATTAATAAGAAAAACAGGGAGTTCGCTCCCTGTTTTTTTTTTGGAATAGCATAAACATTTATTTAACATGACTATTTGATCTGAGTTTTTTTATCACTCTACAAATTACAAAATTCTAATGTTCGATTTCGAACAAACACTCTACGGAACCGGTCGTTTTTTTATTTATATCAACCTCGTCTTATAGTCCTATAATTCTAATTTTCTTGCACATATACACTTTGGCATTATTAATGAATTTCCTTATTTTAAAAATTTTATTTTTACAACCACTACTAATTGATTATTTTTAATATATATGATTATTTGGTATTAACAACGGTTAAATATTATAATTAAAAAGTAAATAAAAGATTCTGTGTAGAATTAATATTACCATTTTGTAGGGTAGAAGTAAACTTGTTGATCTATTTAAATATGAAATATATTTCACAAATATATTTACAGAATTTATATTTTTTAATAACTTAAAATTTTAATCTATGAAAAAACGAATGATTTTTTTTGCATTTATGCTATTTGCGGGCTTTATTTCGCAGGCACAAATGCAAATTTCTGGAACAGTACTTGGAGCTGAAGATGGATTATCAATTCCAGGAGTATCTGTTGTTGTAAAAGAAAGTCCAACAATTGGTACAACAACAGATATTGATGGTAAATATTCGTTATCAGTACCCAGCACTGCACAAGTTTTGGTTTTCAGCTTTGTTGGTATGAAAACTCAGGAAGTGCTTATAAATGGGAGATCTGTAATTGATATTCAGATGGAATCAGAAGTAATGGAGATGGATGAAGTAATTGTTGTCGGTTACGGATCCCAAAGCAAGAAATTAATTACAGGATCTGTTGTTTCCGTAAGTGCTGATAAACTAGAAAACGAAGTAATACAAGGAGTTGATTTGGCTCTTCAAGGACGAATGTCCGGAGTAAGAGTATCTGCAAACTCTGGTACTCCTGGTGGTGGTATTTCTGTGAGAATCCGAGGAGCATCTTCAATTCTGGCAGGTAATGAACCTTTGTATATAATTGATGGTATTCCAATCAATACTGGAGATTACTCGCAGGAAACTTCTTATGGTGGTCAGGATTTAAGTGCAACAACATCTATTAATCCCAATGACATTAAAGATATTCAGGTATTAAAAGATGCTTCCTATGCTGCTATCTATGGAGCAAGAGCTGCTAATGGGGTTGTTCTTATTACTACTAAAAACGGTAATGCTGGAAAAGCACAAGTAAACTTTAGTTATTCTACTGGTACCCAAGAAGTAATTAAAAAGCGAGATTTGCTTAATACAGAACAATATGTTGAAGCAATGAATGAAGGATTGTTCAACAGATATGGGTTAGTAGATTATTTGGGATCCCCAGAAGATTACGATGCAGATACTGATTGGCAAGATGCAGTATTTAGAGTTGCACCTATGTCGGAATATCAGTTATCTATTGCTGGAGGAAGCGAAACATTTAACTATTATGTTTCAGGTGGTTACATGGATCAAACAGGTATTGTAATCGGTTCTGACTATGAAAGATTGTCAGCAAGAATTAACATGGATGTTAAAGCTACAGATAAATTGAAATTAGGAACAAGAATTCAGATTTCAAAAGAAAATATTAACCGAATCTGGGGTGATAATAATATCTATGGACCATTATCGAACGCTTATGCTGTTCCGCCAACAGATGCAATATATAATGATGATGGTAGTTATAACACTAATACATTATATGCTAACCCTGTTGCTATGGGAAAAGAACCAAAACACTTAAATCAGATCTTCAGAACAATAGGAAATGTATTTCTTGAGTATGATATTATTACTAATCTTTCGTTTAAATCAAGTGTAAATGCCGATTTATTAAATTTAAGAGAGGATAGTTTTTTACCTACCGATATTGGAATTGCTGTTGGCAGCAATGGTAGTGGTACTTCAGGAAACTCTGATATTCAACGTGTAGGTTTAGAAGAAACTCTTACCTATAGTTTGAATTTTGATTCTCATTCATTTAAAGTTCTTGGAGGATTCAGCTACGAGGACAA
Organism: Bacteroidetes bacterium GWF2_33_16; assembly: GCA_001768565.1. Lineage (GTDB taxonomy): Bacteria > Bacteroidota > Bacteroidia > Bacteroidales > UBA12077 > UBA12077. The sequence goes on from MEOE01000016.1 coordinate 55,509, forward strand.
TAAAGAGTATTATACTCAGGTTCAGGCAATTCAGTTTCCATCAAATGATTTTAAATGGATTACCTCTGCAGCTGAAGTAAATGGAGGAACCGCCCGAACAACTGGATATAAACTAGCATCATACTTTGGAAGAGTACAATATGATTTTAATAAAAAATTGCTTTTCCAATTCATTATCCGTGCTGATGGTTCTTCTCGTTTTGGAGCAAATAATAAATATGGATATTTCCCTTCAGCATCACTGGCTTACAGACTCTCTGAGGAAGGATTTATAAAAAACATATCTTTTATTAGTGATTTAAAAATAAGAGCTAGTTATGGTACTACAGGAAACCAAAACATAGGAAACTTCCAATCCTATGGGCTTTGGGGTTCTGGAAATAATTATAATGGAAATCCAGGTGTAGCAACTACACAACTAGGAAATCCTGATTTGAAATGGGAAAAAACTACGACATTTGAAGGTGGCCTTAACCTAGGTTTACTTAAAGATCGTATAATGATTGATCTCTCTGTTTACAGTAAAAATACCGATGACTTATTACTAAACAGGCCTTTAACTGGCGTTAGTGGATATACTAGTATAACCGAAAATATTGGTAGTGTAAAGAATACCGGTGTTGAGATAGGTTTAAATACTATTAATTTCCAAACTAAAGGAGGCTTTACTTGGAATACTGACTTTAATATATCTTTCAACAAAAGCGAAATTACAGAGTTGTATAACGACGAACCTCTTGATTTTGGATATGCAAACAGGTTTGCCGTTGGCCATTCTTTCGGTGAATTTTATGGTTTAAAGTTTTTAAGAGTTGATCCTGCAACTGGTGATATGGTGTTTGATGATAGAAATGATGATGGACTGATTACAGATGATGACAGAACTTTTATTGGAAATCCTAATCCTAAATACGAGGGCGGTATTACCAATACATTCTCATTTAAAGGATTAGAATTATCGGCCTTCTTCCAGTTTGTTCAAGGAAATGATGTCTATAATGCAGTAAGTACTTATTCTCAATCTTATTATTGGGATAATATGGATACAAAGGTTCTTGACCGATGGAAAAATCCTGGTGATAAAACAGATGTTCCTCGTGCATATTATGGCAATCCAGATATTACTGCATTAGAATCATCTTATAAAGTTGAAGATGGGTCTTTTGTAAGACTTAAATCAGTTAAATTAAGCTATAATATACCTTCAAAATGGCTTGAAAAAGTTAAAATAAGGAGCATACAGGTATATGCAACCGGACAAAATTTATTTACATGGACTAACTATAGTGGTCCAGATCCTGAAGTTAACTATGCAGGAACTAATAATACAATTATTGGTACTGATTTTTACACTTACCCGGTAGCAAGAACCATGATGTTTGGTATTAATTTAGGTTTATAAAAGATAAAGGAGACAGATAATTATGAAAAAGTTTCATTTAATAATAATAGCAGTTATTTTACTGTTTTCGGGCTGTGAGGATATTCTTGAAGTAAACACTACTTCATCATTCAATACAGATCAGGGTGTAATCACTACTGAAGCCCGCGCTGAACTTGCCTTAACAGGTATGTATGATGGCCTGCAAAATCAATATTACTATGGTAATTATATAATTACATTCGGAGACCTGCCATCTGACAATATGGATCATACCGGTACTTTTGTTAATAGTGCCGAAGTTGATCAAAATGAGATTTATCCATCAAATACTATATTGGCTCAAGTGTGGGATCAAATATACTATGTAATCAATATCGCAAATACTATTTATGAAGATGTTCCGAATATCAAAGGTATTGATCAGGAAGTTTCAGACCGCATGCAGGGCGAAGCTTTATTTATTAGGGCTCTATGTTACTTTGATTTAGTTAAAAACTGGGGAGATGTTCCATTACAACTTAATCCTGTTAGATCAACTCAAGATATTCAAAAATTATCAAGAGAAACAGTTGCAAATGTTTATTTTCAAATTGTTGATGATTTAGAAGAGGCCGAAACCAAACTTGGTGATTATGATGAAGCCGGCAGAGCCAATATCTGGGCTGTTAGAGCACTATTGTCAAGAGTTCATTTATATCAGGGACATTATCAGGATGCATACGATTATGCAAACAATGTGATAGTTAATAGCCCTTATACACTTGAAACAAACTATGCCGATATTTTTACTTACGAAAACGAGTATTGTTCAGAAAGTATTTTCGAGGTAGACTTTACAGGACAAGATGCAAATAATTTTGCTTTCTGGTATCATCCTGATGATTTAGGTGGAAGATATGAATATGGTGTTTCTGATGATCTAGAAACTAGCTATGATGCATCCGATGTAAGATATGATGCAAATATTGGATTCTATGCTGCAACCGGTTATTATATTACCAAATACACTGATGTTGCTTCCGGTAGCGATAATGTAATTGTTTTGAGATTAACAGAGATGTATTTAACTCGCTCTGAAGCATTGGTTAATGGAGCTACACCAGTAGGAGGTGATTCAAGACTTGCTGATTTTAACCAGACTTATTCTAGGGCTGGTTTAGGAAATCACCCTGGTCCAATTACAATGACAGATATCCTTAACGAACGTCGTTTTGAGTTTGCTTTCGAAGGACATCGCTGGTGTGATTTAACCAGAACTGGTGAGGCAATTAATGTACTAACTAATGTTACTAGCACAAATCAATATTTATGGCCAATACCACAGGATGAAAGAGATGTAAATCCAAATCTTGAACAAAATCCAGGCTACTAGTATTTTATTTATAATTAAAAAAGAAGTTGTCTCCAAAAAAGACAGCTTCTTTCTTTTAAAATCTTACTTAATTTATATAATAAAACGCTGATTAAAACACCAAATTTGAATCATAGGCTCCAAATTTTATGTCACAAGTTGGAGTTTCGCTTGTCGCTCCAGCAAACTGGTATTTGCTATTTTCCTTAATACTCGTGATTTTTTTCGAAAAACGTTCGCGGGGGAATTTCACTTCGCCATATGTAGTTTCAAATTCCAACGAAAAATTAATTGTTGCATCCAAAGGCATAATTACTGAACAATACTTAAAATTACCTTCGAACAGCGCAAATGATGGATAAACCTTACTTATAGTTAAATCTGAGTCGTAAGTATTTGGCATCTTAATTAGCTTTTTTATTCCACCAAAAACAAAGTAATCATATTTCGATTCGTCGCAGCTAAATTCTCCAACATCACCAAGTTTAACATCGCTGTCGTAAATTGATTTTACAACAAATTGATTTACATTGCCTGCCTTTATTCCTGAATATTTGCCAGAAAAAACAAGTGTGCCAATATTGATTGCTTCAATATCCGAATCGTAAAAATTTATGATACAATTCGACATATCACCTTTTATCCTGTAATCAGAATACTTGGCTTCACTTTTTAAAGAATTAATATTCTGAATAATAATATCATCATCGTACGAATTTAAATCTAGTGTATTAGCACTTCCTATTATAATTTCTGAATATTTAGAAGTTATCTCAACATTTTTCATTTCCAAAGCTTCTATATCCGAATCATAAATATTTAATATTGCATCTCCCCCATTTCCGATAGATGCATTAGAGTATTTCATAGTAAGTTTAGCATCGTCACCAAAGCTTGCCATAGTAATATCGGCATCGTACAAATCAAAATCTATTTTGCCTTTTAATGTTGCAATTTCAATTTTATTGTACTTGCTTTTTAAATTAAAAGCAATACTTTCTGGAATCCAAAGTGTATATTTTATAGTGTATTTATCAATATTAATTGTTTTGCCATTTACTAATGTTGTTCTTTTAAAAGGGCCAATTTGTGTGGTGCTTTTCGATAAATTTGTTTTAATATTTAAAGAATTGGTTCCCTGAATAATCTCTGGATTTTTAAATAAGTCCAATAAAATCTTTTGATCATCGTCTTCGCCTCCTTTAATAATAATCTCTCCTGAAAGTTTAACTTCATTTTTTGCCCATGTATTTACTTTTAAATCGGTATCGTAACAAGAAAAAGTTAAATCGCCTGTGGAATTAATACTAAATGACTTTTCAAAACTGTCTTTTTTCTCTTGTGCCTGGGTGTAAAAGCTCAGGAAAATGATTCCAAAGAGTAACAGATAAATTTTAGATTTGAGTTTTATTGTTTTCATAATTTTTGTTTTTTTCAATTTCGTTTAACATACGGTCTAAGACCAGAATTTTCTTTTGATACAAATCCATTAGCGAGTTTAGGATTTTTGGATTAGCACCATGATTTTTTAAATCTTCCGAATATTGATGAATCATATCGTCAATATTCTGGAGCTCATTAAAACTGGTCGCTAGTTGATCTTTATCAAAATTGGTTTTTATTAATGTGTTATAATATGTATTAATCTGTTTTTGGAATTGAGCTTCTTGCCTGGCTAACTTAGGATCAATGTTTTTTAGTATTAACTCTTGATTATTCCTGATAATAGATAATTCAAACACTGCATACGAAAGACCAATAAACAATAAAACAGATGCAGCTATTTGCAACACAACCATTCGCTTTGACCTCTTTGGTTTAATAAAAGACTGAGATATTCCAGCCCAAAGAAAGTCTTCATCTGCATTTTCTACATCGAGCTTGTTTCGATTCTGTCTAATGTACTCTTCAATTTTCATAGCTCATTTCTTTGATTAATTTTTCTCGCAGCAACATTTTTGCCCTTTGATATTGCGATTTCGAAGTTGATTCCGAAATTCCCAGCAGTTCTGCAATCTCTTTGTGCTTATACCCTTCGAGCAAATGCATATTTAAAATTACTCTTGCTTTTTCGGGTAATGTTTTAATTGCTTCGTGTACATTCGCAGGCTCAATATCAGGGATATCGTCATTTGAGCTTTCATCATCCACAATTTGTAAATGATCAATCTCGCTATATTCGAACTTCTTCGTTCGAAGAAAACTAATCGATTTATTAATTACGATTCGTTTTAACCAGCTTCCAAAAGATGAATCACCGCGAAAAGAACCTAAGTTTTTAAATGCACATGTAAAAGATTCCTGTATAATATCCTCTGCATCGTATTGATTTGCAACCATTCTGATACATGTATTATACATGGCTTGTACATATAATTTATACAGTCTGTACATCGACTGCTGATCGCCTCCGCGTGCACGCTCAATGAGTTTCAATTGTATTTCAACGGTTTCTTTGCCCAAAATCCTAAACAGTTTAATTAATAGACAACCATATGTTAAAAAAGACGGAATAAAATCTTAAAAAAAATAATTATAAATTTAATATTATTGATTTCTATTATCGCTTAATGGCAATAAATAAAAATAATAACTTGAAATTGCTTTTAAATCAAACCCATATAAATTGAAGATATTAAGGCTGTAATTTGTTATTTTATTGTAAATTAGCCAAAATTCATATTATGAAAAAAATAATTTTTTCTTTCTTTATTGTTTTTCTGGTACATTGTTGTACAGTACAAAACACTACCAAAATTTATAATAAAATAAGTCAGCAGGATTTTCTTAAACAGCCATTTGGTTTTGAAGAAAGTATTAAAAATTTTACTGCCGAATTACAACCGGAGTTTAAAACTCAAAAATTATTACGTAAAAACACGCATTATCCGGAGAAAACTGATACAATATATAGGTTTTATTATAAGAAGTCGGAGATTTTCTTTTACAAGACTTATGCTGGCAAAGAGTTTCTGTTAGCAGGGAAAATAATGAATAAACAAATTGAGTTGGAAAATGGCATTCAGGTTGGTTTGCCAAGAACTTCCTTTACCGATCGTTTTGTAGATAAACTAGATTATATAGGAGATAGTATTCAACTGATTGGCGATGGAACAAAATATACTTTCATCTTTAAAAAAGACAAACTGTACAGAATAAATATCGATAACTATTTTGACTAGCCTTATTTAAATACTGGTTTCAACGCTTGTTCAACCAACTCATTCATGGCCGATCGCTTTGTATTAAAATCGAACGTTTTCGGTTCTTTTGATGATGAAACTTCGATGGTAGTATAAAGAATATCATCTTTTTTTACATCTTTAAATTGAGCAAAAGCGAAGCAAACTCCAAAAGTATTAAACCGTAAATTAATATTAATTACAACATCAGCCTCAGCTTTAGTTTTTACTACTTTCCAGTAACCCCAACGTTCCAGAAAATAAGTGGCATGTTCAACAGCATTTTCATTAGATGATGTTAGGAATACCTTTTTACCCTTTGATAATATTGGCTTTATATTATCAGGAACTTTTTCTGGTACTATAACAGCTGTTAGGGGTTCTTGAACCTTTTCAGTCCCTTTATTGAATCGTCGTATATTTCCATTCTCAAAAGCTACATATTCTATATTGGCTATTGCCATTGAATAAATTACTTCATCTGAGACATTAAATTTCTGGTATTTAACCACTTCGTTGGTAATTTCAGTAACTTTGGCTTTAATCTCATCACCATAAATGGTTTTTATTATATCCTGGCTCATTGCACTAAACGAAAGTGCTATGAAAAAAAACAACAATAGTTTTCGCATAATACTCATTGTAATTAGTTCAGTTCAACTTAGCAATCACTGTTTGAGTTCCGACTGTATTTTGATTAATATTTACTTTGATTTCGGTATTTAATGGCAGAAGAATATCAACTCTTGATCCAAATCGAATAAATCCAACTTCTGAGTTCTGTTCAAATTTCATTCCTTCTTTAGCATAACAAATAATTCTTCGGGCAACAACACCTGCAATTTGGCGGAATAAGACCTGTTGCTTATTTTTATTTTCAACTACTACAGTTGTACGTTCGTTTTCGGTTGATGACTTGGGTAATCGGGCAACCAAAAACTTACCAGGATGATATTTAACGTATTTAATTATACCTCCTACTGGAAACCAATTAATATGAACATTCCAAACCGACATAAAAATAGAAACCTGAATTCGTTTATCGTTAAAATACTCATTTTCTTCTGTTTGTTCAATAACAACTACCTTTCCATCACATGGGGCATAAACATAATTATCATCGGTAACAATTACACGTGATGGTTTTCGAAAGAAACGTAATATAAAAACAAAAAATAATAATGATATAGTAAATATTCCCAAGGAAATAAATGACACAGAAATATAATTTATTGCAAGAAAATCAATAATTGCTAACAAAATGAATACATATATAATAATCTTATAACCCTCTTTATGTATAGTCATAACTATAATTTAATCTTTTAGTGTATTAATTGTAAATATACGTAAAATAGAGGTAATGCCAAAAAAACGGCATCAAAACGATCCAACACACCACCATGCCCAGGCAATAATTTACCTGAGTCTTTTTCGTCAATACTTCGTTTAAAAGATGATTCAACCAAATCGCCAAAAGTACCAGCTACAGAAACTATCAAACCAACAATTGCCCAATCGATGAATCGTAGTTCCTTAAAAATTAGTGATACAATATAGGCTATTCCAATTGTTGATGCTGTGCCTCCTATAAAACCTTCCCATGATTTTTTGGGTGAGATTCGTTCAAAAAGTCGATGTTTGCCAAATGAAACACCGAAAATATATGCAAGCGTATCGTACGACCACATTAAGAAAAAGAATCCAAGTAGCATATGCGAACTATAATTGAGATGCTCATCGATAACTATATAATTGGCAAATGATAGTGGCACTGCAATATATAATAGACCCAATATAGTAAACCCAATATTTGTAAAAGGTTGATCAGATTTTCTATAGAGTTCAATAATAAAAACACCCATTATCAGAGGAATAACCGGAAGAAAACATTTGGCCGACAATATATTATTAACAAACAGGTAATTCGCTATAATAATGAAAGAACCAACTATAATCCCGTATATTTTTAATGGACTTATTTCATCTTTTTTCGATAAAGTATAAAGCTCATACATTGAACCTATCTGAATTAATAAAAACAGTACCAGAAATGATATTTTGCTGAAAGCAATTGCACTTACAACTATAACCAGAAAAATAATTCCTGTAATAGTACGTTGTATTAGGTTACTCAAATCTCTTTTGATTATGTATTTATATTATTCGATTTTTTTCTCTTTTTTAACCTTGGGATCAACAGTTTCTTTTGAATCAATTTCAGATTCTGCCTTTAAAAGTTCATCATTAGCTGTTTCTTTTTTTGATTTCCAAAGCGATTCCTTGTCATGATGTGAAGGCCAAGGTCTTTTACCAAAAATATTTTCCAGGTCCTCGGCAAAAATAACCTCTTTCTCTAACAGAATCTCTGCAAGTTTATTTAAGCCATCCATATGTTTGATTAGAATATCCTTTGAACGTTTATAAGCTTCGTCGATAATGTTTTTTGCTTCAGAATCAATTAACTCGGCTGTTTTCTCGCTGTATGGTTTTGTAAATGCCATATCAGATTGGCCAGATGAATCGTAGAAACTAACATGACCAACCTTCTCGCTCATACCAAAATAAGCAATCATTGCATATGCTTGCTTTGTAATTTTTTCAAGATCATTCATTGCGCCTGTCGATATTTTTCCAAATACCAATTCTTCTGCAACACGACCACCAAGAGCTGAGCACATTTCGTCTAACAGCTGTTCGCGAGTAGTAATCTGACGCTCTTCGGGCAAATACCAGGCTGCGCCAAGTGCTCTACCACGAGGAATAATCGTAACTTTTACCAATGGATGAGCATGCTCGAGTAACCAACTAATTGAGGCATGTCCGGCTTCGTGATAAGCAATCGTTTTTTTCTCATTTTTGGTAATAATTTTGGTTTTGCGTTCCATTCCACCAACAATTCGGTCTATAGCATCAAGAAAATCCTGTTTCTCAATAAGCTTTTTCCCTTTACGAGCGGCTATTAGAGCAGCTTCGTTACAAACATTTGCAATATCGGCCCCAGAAAAACCAGGTGTTTGTTTTGATAAAAACTCAAGATCTAATTTTTCATCAATCTTAAGTGGTTTTAGATGAACACCAAATATTTCTTTACGTTCGTTAATATCGGGCAATTCGAGGTGAATTTGTCTGTCAAAACGTCCGGCACGCATCAATGCTTTATCGAGAATGTCGGCACGGTTTGTAGCTCCCATAATAATTACACCAACGTTATTTCCGAAACCATCCATCTCGGTAAGTAACTGGTTAAGTGTATTTTCACGTTCATCGTTTGCACCCCAGTTTGGATTTCGGCCCCGGGCACGACCAATAGCATCAATCTCATCAATAAAAATAATACAAGGAGCTTTTTCTTTTGCTTGCTTAAACAAATCGCGAACACGTGATGCGCCAACACCAACAAACATCTCAACAAAGTCGGAACCCGACATTGAGAAAAATGGCACATTCGCTTCGCCTGCAACCGCTTTGGCAAGTAATGTTTTTCCTGTTCCTGGAGGGCCAACCAATAATACTCCTTTTGGGATCTTCCCACCCAGATCGGTATATTTTTTAGGCGTTTTTAAGAAATCTACAATTTCCTGAACCTCAACTTTTGCTTCTTCTAATCCGGCAACATCTTTAAAATCGGTCTTTATATTACTTTCCTTATCGAAAAGCTGTGCTTTCGATTTGCCAACATTAAAAATATTACCACCACCACCAGGACCACCGCCTTTGGCCATTCTGCGGAAAATAATAACATAAATAATTACGATAATAAATATCGGTATTAACCAACCAAAAATTTCACGAAAATAGTTGTGTCTGGTTTCGAAACTAACCTCGATAAGTTCACCTTGTGGATTTTTATCCTGAACCTCACGAATCCATTTCTCAAAATATTCCATTGATCCAATAGTAAAAAAGAAATGTGGCCCTTCTTTTGATACGCGAGCAAACTTATTATCGAACATCTCTTTATAAGGCGCTTTTTCTAATAGTTCTGGTTTGATATAAATATTTGCAATTTCCTTATTTACAACAACTATTTTGGCAACATCACCATTTTTTAGCATCTCGCGTTCAAACTCCTGCATTGTAATCTCTTTCGGCTCGGCAGTTGAAGCCATAAATTGTAATGCAATTAGCACAACTGCAATAATACCATAAACCCAAAAAATATTGAATTTGGGTTTCCCATTTGTATTACCTACTCCCATTGTGCTTTTAAAGTCTTTTTTCTCTTTTTTATTTTCTTCTGACATTATTTAGTTTCTCCTTTAGATTTAACAACATCTTCATATTTTGTAAGTTTTGCATCGGCCCACAAATCTTCTATTTTATAAAAATCTCTGTATGATTTCTGAAAAATATGTACAACAACATCGGCATAGTCTAACAATATCCAAGTAGCAGTACTTTTACCTTCCTTATGCCAAACTTTTTCGCCAATTGTTTCAAGCACAGTATCCATAACCGAATCGGCTAATGCATCAACCTGTGTATTTGACTCACCATGACATACTACAAAATATTTACAAACTGCATTTTCTATTTTAGTTAGATCGAGACTTACAACTTCTTTTCCTTTTTTTCGATGAATCCCTTCAACTATTGATGCCAAAAGGGCTTCTGTTCCTGTCTCAACTTTTACTTTTCTTTTTCCCATTTAATATTTTTTTGCAAAGGTAATTAAATTAATTTCTTTTTAGTATCTGGTTATTTGATTCATAATGAAACAACATAAAAGAAATACACTTTGTTTTTACAAATAGCGTTCCTTTTTCATTTTTTTTTGATTACCGGTAATAATGTCATCTTTTTAGATATTTTTATTGATATATGTCACACAAAAGGTTATATTGCAATACTAAATTTTATATTTATTTGACATTAAGATTTTAAATCATGAAACCCTGGAATAATATAATTCATTTAGATTCTGTTTCATCTACCAATGTGTACGCATCGAAACTACTAAAAGAGGAAAAACCAGAAGAGGGTACCATAATTATTACCGATAATCAATCGGCAGGTAAAGGACAAGGTGTAAATAGCTGGGAAAGTGAAAAAGGCAAAAACTTACTTTTCAGTCTGATTCTCTACCCCGACTTTCTTGAAGCCTCACATCAGTTTATGATTTCAAAAGTAATAGCGCTTGGCATTCAAAAGTACTTGGCATTTAAATCGAGACATATTTCCATAAAATGGCCCAATGATATTTATTATACGGATAAAAAAATTGCAGGAATTTTAATAGAAAACACAATTACTGGTTCAAAAATTAACCAAAGCATTGTAGGCATTGGAATAAATATTAACCAAACTGATTTTAAAGGTGATGCTCCAAATCCTATTTCCTTAAAACAAATTATTAGTAGCGACTCTTATCTTGAAGACGAACTTGTTGAATTAAAATATCATCTTGCCAAGTATTATAATAAACTCAAAGCAAAACACTTCAAGGAAATTGACAAGGAATATCTTCTAAATCTTTATAAATACAAAGTTTGGCAGGATTACAAAACCAAGGATTTACTGTTCCGCGGAAAAATTTCCGGAGTAACCGAATTTGGACACCTGCAAATACTAACTCCCGAAGATGAATTAAAAGAATTCGATTTTAAAGAGGTTGAGTTTGTGTTATAGAATATTTGGATTTCAATACTCACCCATTATCATTCAAGTTATCTTTCTATTTTTATACTAAAATGATTTTATTTTTGTGGTAAGCTCAAAAATAAAATACCTTTGGGACTTATAAAAAACAGAGATTATTAATGAATAAAAAGATAATTATAGCTATTGATGGGTATTCATCATCGGGAAAAAGCACTATAGCAAAAGCCACTGCCAAACATCTTGGATTTAAATATATCGATAGTGGAGCCATGTACCGCGTGGTTACTCTTTTTGCTATTCGAAATAAACTAATCGATAAAACAAATTCAAAGATCAACGAAGAAGAGTTAAAAAAACAGATTGATTCGGTTCATATAAACTTTAAAATAAATCAACTGAAGGACAGACAAGAGATTTATTTAAACAACGAAAATGTTGAAGATGAAATCCGCGAGATGGAAGTATCAAACCTCGTTAGTTTTATAAGTAAATTAAAATTTGTGCGCGAAAAAATGGTTCGCATACAGCAGGAATTAGGCAAAGAAAAAGGCATTGTTATGGATGGGCGTGATATTGGAACTGTTGTTTTCCCAAATGCCGAATTAAAAATTTTTATGAATGCCAAAGCTGAAGTAAGAGCAGAACGCAGATACAAAGAACTCAAAGAAAAAGGTGTTGTGGTTAGTTACGAAGAAATTCTCGAAAATGTTAAAAGCCGCGATCATCATGATGAAACACGCGACGAAAGTCCGCTTAGAAAAGCTCATGACGCCATTGAACTTGATAATAGCAATATGTCAGAGACTGAACAATTAAACTGGATTCTGGGTTTAATAGAAAAGTTAAAATAACAAATCAATTTTAAAAATGAATATTGAGATTGATAGCAATTCTGGTTTTTGTTTTGGAGTAGTAAATGCAATCCAATTGGCTGAAATGGAACTCGACAATTCGGATACTTTATACTGCCTTGGCGATATTGTTCATAACAGTGCCGAAGTGGAACGCTTAAAAATGAAAGGCCTTGTTACTATTAATCACAACGAATTTAAAGAACTGAAAAACTGCAAAGTATTACTTCGTGCACATGGTGAACCACCCGAAACTTATAAAATTGCACTCGAAAACAATATTCAACTTATTGATGCATCATGCCCTGTGGTTTTAAAACTGCAAAAGAATATAAAATTGGGCTTTGATGAAATTATTGCGCAGGGAGGACAGATTGTTATTTATGGTAAAGAAGGGCATGCCGAAGTGAATGGATTGGTTGGACAAACCAACGGAAAGGCTATTGTTATTGGAGGAATAAATGATCTCTCTAAAATTGATTTTACAAAACCTGTTAATCTGTTTTCGCAAACCACAAAAAGCATCGAGGGATTTTACGAAATTGAAAAGGAAATTCGTAAACGAATGGTCGATACTCAGGGAGTTGACAACATTACTCTTATTTCGAATGATACCATTTGCAGACAGGTTTCTCATCGTCAACCACAACTGCGTGAGTTTGTTAAAAAGCACGATGTGGTAATTTTTGTAAGTGGCACGAAAAGCTCAAATGGCAAAATGTTATTTCAGGTTTGTAAAGATGAAAATCCAACTACTTACTTTGTTTCCGACGAAAAAGAATTGAAACCTGAATGGTTTAAAAACACTACATCAGTTGGTATTTGTGGAGCGACATCAACGCCACGCTGGCTAATGGAAAAGATTGCTGAAAGCATTAAAGTTCTTTAAAAACTTTTCTATTTCAATCGTTTAATTACCGAGAAGGCCCTATCTACATCCTTATCTTTTAATATAATTGTAAATTCATTTGTAGTTGATATTACCTCAAGAACATTTATTCCCTCCCAGGCAATCCGCTTAAAAATATAGTAGTACAAACCAGGTTGGTCAATGTTTTCGGCAGGTAGTTTTATGGTAATCGATGATAATCCATAATTATACGAGATAAGCCTTTCTTCATTAAAAATATCAGGAATTTCCTTACTTACAATATCGCTCAAAACAAATGTAGTTTCGTAAACACCTTGAGAAAAAGTGTAAAACAAATCTTTTTTGGTACTAAGCAGAGAAATAAGTTTTTGCTGCTTCTTAAGCAGTGTATCGGAGTTTTTAAAAGTGTAATCAGCAAGGTTCGATCTCACAATAATATCACCCAGTTTCCGAACCATCTTTTCAAGCTTAGCCGTAGTTTGCACCTTATTTACAGAAACATATCTTCGGAGTGACATAACAATAGCCCCATCATTAACCTTTTTATTAAGTAATGATTCAACATCGGGTTTAATATTCTTTGCCAAAGAGGAATAATTTACCAATCCATCGTTTAGTAGTTCAACAATAAATATTCGTTGATTAACGATGGTTTCTACAGCTTGTGAAATTGTTATCATAATTCATTTATAACATTTTGTTAAATATATAACATATTGTTATTTTTTTGTTATTAATGCCAACTATTTTTTTATGTAATGCATCGGATAAATAGATTTGCTCAACATTTTAATACCTAAAAGAAATTATGCGAATTGTAAAGTTTGGAGGAACATCAGTTGGATCTGCTTACCATATTAAAAAACTAGTTAATCTTATTGACGTAAATAAAAGAACACTGTTTGTGTTTTCGGCAATTGGAGGAATTACCAATATGTTAGCTGATTTTATTTACCAATCGAAACTGGGTGAAAAAGAAATATGCCAACATACCTTTTTAAGAATCAGAGAAATTCACTTTAGAGTAATTACCGAACTTTTTTCGAGCAAAAACTATAAACAAATTGCCGAGTCGAAAGTTGAGGAATCGCTGAAATTACTGAGCTATTATTCAAATCACAGAATTACTGAGAAAGCAGAAAAAGAAATTCTTGTACAAGGGGAGCTTATCTCCTGTTCGATTATCTATTTATACATGCTTGAGCATGAAATGGATGTAGCATATATTCCAGCATTGCGATTTATGTTTACCGACAAGTACAAAGAGCCAAACTATTTAAAAATTACTGAAAAATTAACTAAAGAACTTAGTAAATACAACGGATGCAAGCTTTTTATCACAAATGGCTATATCTGCCAAAACTACAAGAGGCAGACCGACAATCTTAACCGTGGAGGAAGCGATTATACAGCGACCATTATTGGAAATGTTCTACGCGCGAGCATTATTGAAATATGGACCGATATTGATGGGTTACAAAATAATGATCCTCGCTATGTGGAAAACACCTTCCCTATTCGCAATTTATCATACGAGGAGGCCAGTGAGCTGGCATATTTTGGCGCAAAAATATTACATCCACTGTGTATTATTCCTGCCCAAAGAGCCAAAATTCCCATTGCTCTAAAAAACACTATGTCGCCCGACGATCAAGGTACAACTATATCGGAATATGCTATAAGCAAAGGAATAAAAGCCATTGCAGTAAAAGACGGGATAACAGCTATAAAAGTTAAATCGGCCAGAATGATGCAGGCTTATGGTTTTCTACGTCGCATTTTTGAGGTATTTGAGAAATTCAAAACTCCTGTAGATATGCTAACCACGTCAGAAATTTCGGTGGCAATGACCATTGATAATAACGCATACCTTGAACCCATTATAACAGAACTTTGTAATTTGGGTGAAGTGGAAATAGATCAAAATCAATCTATTATTTGTATAGTAGGAAATTTTAATGACAACCGAAACATCTCGATACAAAGTATTACCGACGGCTTAGGAAATATACCTGTTCATATGATATCATTTGGCGCAAGTAAAATAAATATTTCCTTTCTTATCGATACAACAAATAAGATTGAAGCTTTAAATCTTTTAAATCAACATATTTTCAGACATCATCTATGTTCAATCAATATACAATAAGTCAGTTTAGAAGCCTAAAAACACCTTTCTATTATTATAATGCAGACTTGTTGAATAAAACACTGGCTGCAATAAGGTCGTCGGCTGAATTTTATAATTACAAGGTTCATTATGCTGTAAAGGCAAATGCAAATGAGAAAATTCTAAGAACAATTTCTAATAATGGCTTTGGTGCTGATTGTGTTAGTGGAAACGAGATCGAAAAAGCTATCCAATGTGGATTTGACCCAAAAAACATTGTATTTGCAGGTGTTGGAAAGGGAGATGATGAATTACAATTTGCTATTGAAAATAATATTTTTAGTATAAACTGCGAATCAATACAAGAATTAGAAGTTATCGATTATTTTGCCGGCATGCTGAATAAAAAAGCTTCGGTAGCTTTGCGGGTAAATCCAAATATTGATGCACACACACATCATAATATTACCACGGGTTTAACAATTAACAAATTTGGTATATCAGAAAACGAACTTTACACGATTCTTTCTAATCGAGAATTGTACAAAAACTTAATTATTAATGGGTTGCATTTTCATATCGGATCACAAATTACAGACAACACTGTTTTTGTAAATCTTTGTAATAAAATCAATCAAATTCAAAAATATATTTATGAGAAGAATATATATTTACCTCATCTTAATGTTGGAGGTGGCCTTGGAATTAATTATGAAAGCCCTATAAATCAAATACCTGATTTTGGGGCTTACTTTTCTGTTTTTCACAACAATTTAAAACTTTACAAAATCCAACAGGTTCATTTCGAACCTGGCCGTTCTGTTGTGGGTCAGAGCGGTTCAATAATTACAAAGGTGTTGTATGTTAAAGAAAACAGTGGACGCAAAACAATTATTTGTGATGCGGGATTTACTGAACTTTTGCGACCTGCATTGTACCAATCGAGTCATAAAATAATCAATATTACATCCGAAACAGGAAGCAGTGTTTACGATGTTGCCGGACCAATTTGCGAAACATCGGATTATTTTGCAAAAGACATTATCATGCCCGAAACAAACAGGGGTGATTTAATCGCAATACTTTCAGCAGGTGCTTATGGCGAAGCAATGGCATCGCAGTATAATCTCAGGTCATTGGCTAATAATTATTTTTCGAATGAGTTGGAAGCCTATCGTTTAAAAAGCAACCTTATCCCAGCATCTGTTGAACCAGAATTTTTACAGAAGTAATAATATATTCTATTCCTATAGCTATAACTATAAAGCCAATAATGCGAGATATAGAATTTAAACCCGACGCTCCCAATTTTGAGAATATAAAATGAGAACTTCTTAAAATAAGGTAAGTAACTAATCCAACTGCAGGAATAGTTAAAAATACAATTAATGTTTGAATCAAGTTAGTATAATTTTCGTTAAGTGAAATTAACAGAGATATTGAACCGGGGCCAGCTAACATGGGAATAGCCAGAGGTGTTAACGACGAGTCTTCTTTCGTTTTAGCTTCTTCATGCACCGATTGATCCATTCCTTTATGTTTCGAGAAATTACCTGTTAATAAAGCAAAACCCGAACTGGCAATAATTAATCCTCCTGCAATTCGCAAAGACTCAATTGATATTCCAAAGAAATGGATAATAAATTTACCGGCAAAATAAGCAACAGAAAGAATTAAAAACATATATATACTCGCCTTTAGAGCTGTTCTATTTCTTTCAGACCTTGTATTTATTTCTGTTACACCAATAAAAACCGGCATAGTACCCAAGGGATTAACAACTGAAAAAAGAGCTGCAAATGCAGTAAAAAATAATGCTATCATCTTTTATATTTGAATTAGAAAGCAAATGTAAATAAAAGGTTTTAGAATGATGCTTTCGGATTGTTAACAAATTATTAATGATGTATTAAGAATAATCTACAAAACCCATATAATATTGCTTTTGAAATGATTATACTCCACATTAAAACAGGATTAATTAAACGCTCCCTTTAAATACTCCTTTGTAAGTTCTTCTTTTGGATTTTCGAAAAATTCACTAGCTGGTCCATGCTCAATAACCTGACCCATATACATAAAAATAACATAATCGGCTATGCGTTTTGCTTGTCGTAAAATATGTGTAACTACAACAATTGTATATCGCTGTTTTAATTTTATAAAAAGCTCTTCTATTTGCTTGCTCGATAATGGATCTAATGCAGATGTAGGCTCATCTGCTAAAATAATTTCAGGATCAACAGCTAATCCGCGAGCTAAGCATAATCGCTGCTGCTGACCTATAGACAATGCTGATGCAGGATCATTTAACCTTTCTTTTACTTCGTCCCACAAATTAACCTGATTAAGGTAGTGTTCCACGCGTTTTATGAGAAACTTCTTTTTTCGGCGACCGCTGATTCTTAGTCCGTAAGCAATATTATCGTAGATGCTCATCGGCAATGGATAAGGACTTTGAGATAGTAATCCCATTTTTCTTCTTAGCTCAGTAATTTCTATTTTCGGATTAAGAATATCTTCATTGTTATCCAAATATATATTTCCATCAATTTTTATTTCAGGATAAAGATCAGTTAATCTGTTTAAACTTTTCAATAGCGTTGTTTTACCACAACCCGAAGGCCCAAGTATAACAGTAAGTTGCCTTTCAGGAATAACAACATTAATATTTTTTAGGATATGTTGTTTCCCAATATGCAGGTTCAGATTTTCAATCCTAATTTTGTCTCCATTCTCCATGGTGATTTTTTATTTAATTCTTTCCTTGAAATATTTTCTCGATAAAATACGTGATGTAATGCTTATAATTAAAATTATAATCGTAAGGACAACTGCCGATGCATATGCTCTATTTTGCACCTCGGGTATTGGCGATCCTAACTGAAAAAAGATTGATAATGGCAGAGTTGCTGCAGGTTGCGATAGCGAGGTAGGAATATTATCTGTATAACCTGTTGTAAATAAAATGGCAGCAGCATCGCCTATTGCTCTTCCAAATGCGAGTAGAACGGCTGTTATAATACCAGGAATACATTGCCTGCTTAATACCTTAAATGATGTTTCCGATCTGGTTGATCCTAGCGATAAAGCAGCTTCAAGCAAACCCTTAGGAACGGTTTTAAAAATCTCGTCCATAGATCGCACCATTATCGGAATAATAAATAATGTAACAGTAATTATTCCTGCAAGTAGTGAAGCCCGTAAACCAAAATAAATCATTATAGTAAATCCAAGAGCCCCGTATACTATTGATGGCACGCCCCATAATAAATCAAGAAAAAACCGGATAGTATTTACCAATCGTTTTTGCTTTACTCTGTGAACATTAATATATAAAGCCAAAGGCAGGCTTACAATAAACGAAAGTATTGTAGCCCCAAACGACAAATAAACAGAACCTATTATCGCATTCAGTATCCCTCCTTCTTTTCCAAAATAATATCCTCCCCTGGGAACCTGAGTTACCATTTGCCAGTTTAGAGAAGGAAGTCCTTTGTATAGAATACTTACAATAATTAAAAGCAATGCCAATGCAATATTGCTTGTAGCCAAAAACATTAAAACTCTGAAAATCCCAACTTCTGTATTTTTCCAAAATTTCCTACTCATGGTTAAATCCTTTTTTCAGAATGAATAATTAAATACCTGGAGCCCAAATTGAATATGGTAACAACAACAAACAATATAAGTGCAGAAAACATTAATGCTGAGTCGTACATTGGAATTGACAGCATTTCGCCATAATTATTCGCTATTAATGCAGGCAATGGATAACCGGGCTGAAAAACTCCAGTTGGTATTTTTACCACATTACCAACCACCATTAAAACAGCTATCGTTTCGCCAAAGGCTCTTGAAATACCTAACCCAAATGATGAAATTATTCCAGGAAATGCTTTTCGTAATACCACTTTTTTTATGGTTTCCCACTTTGTGGCTCCCAGAGACAATGACGCCTCAGTTAATTCCCGAGGAACAGTTCGAATAACTTCAATTAGGATATTTAGTACGAAAGGAATAATCATTATCGAAAGCACTATCGAGCCGGATAAAATAGTATATCCCGAATTTGGATGACCCATAGACGCACCCAATCGGGAAACAAATGGAACCACAAGTATTATTCCCCAAACACCATAAATTACAGATGGTATTCCTGCCAGAATATCAATTACCGGATGCATTAGTTTTAAAACCCAACGTTTGGCATAATGCGTTAAATGAATGGCCGACAACAAACATATTGGTCCGCAAATAAGAATTGACAATACTGTAATCCATAATGAGCTTACAATAAATGGCCAGAAACCAAACTCCCCTTTTAATGGATGCCAATTACTTGAGAACAGCAGATGAAGAAGCGATTGGTCTCTAATTAATAAATTGGATTTGTAAAACAATCCTAAACCTAACAGGAATGGCATTACGAAAACAAGGATAAGGCAAAAAAACATCCACGACGAATGAAATTTGTCTTTAATTTGACGACCAACTCTGAAAAAATGCAGAAAAAAATTCTTCATGAATTTTAAAAGATATCTTTAGTTTTCAAGATCCTTCAATCCGTTTTGTAGTTTCTCTTCTGAGATCTGAACATAACCTGCTTCATTAACAAATTTTTGACCATCGGTTACAATCCATTTTAGGAATTCAATAATCACCTTACTTTGAGGCTTACCTTTGGCTACAAAATAAAGATCACGTGCAGGAGGAGAAGGATATTTGTTGCTTTTGATTGCAGCCATAATATTATCAAGTGAATTATAAAAATCTTCATCAGCATCAATCACTCCATTTTCATTTAGATCAATTGGGATTATTTCAAGTCCAGCATTAATTAAACGTGTGTTAATATCAAATGCATAAATTACATTATTAAAACCGATACCTAAAACATCATTTCTTACAGCATCTGCAATACCTGGGTCACCAAAAATCCCTGTCCCTAATAAATCTTCCTGATTCTTACCCAAATACTCTGCCCACATTTGAGCCGCACCACAAGCATCGGAACGAGTATAAACATTCATTTTTAGATCGTTTGTTTTACCACCCTTAGCCCATTTTTCCCACGTTTTTATTTTACCATTAATATATATATCATTAAAATCCTGCTTTTTAAAACCCTGTTTTTTTATCTTTTCAATGAATGGAGAATTTGAGTTTATCGTGGGTAAAACTGCATCCTTAGTAACGGTTAACCACCAAACGCCCTTTGCTTTTTCGACATCGGTGATTCCTCGTGAGAACATTCCTATATCAACCATGCCAGATAATGCATCTGTCATCCCTTTTCCAGCTCCACCGGCAGAAATATCAATACGAACATCAGGATGAATTTTTTGAAACTCTTCTGCCCACCTTGCTGTAATAGGATATAAAGCAAAAGCACCGGAGATACTTATTGTTCCCTTTAGATTTTCAGAATTTGAATTATTAGAAGTTGAATCTTTTTTATTCTCATTACAAGAAAAAAGAATTAAAATAAATAGAACTAAAAAAATAGCAAAAATATTCTTCATAGTTATTTGATTTAGAATAAGAAACAAATATAGATGATAGTCTTAAGTTCGTAAATAGATCAAATACTTAAAAAATTATAAAATGTGCGTATTTGTTATACGTACTAATACCAAAATATTAAGACTGTGAATTGATTGAGGGAATGGTAAAATAAAAAGTAGTGCCTTTATCTATAGTACTTTCCGCCCAAATAGCACCTCCCATTTTTGTAACAAACTCTTTGCACAGCGTAAGGCCCAATCCAGAACCTCTCTCATTATTTGTACCCGCAGTTGTTACAAATGAATCGTTTTTAAAGATTTTTTCTGCCATTTTATTATCGAATCCTATTCCTGTATCTTTAATAGAAAACTTTAATGATTCGTTTTCCCGCATAATATCTATATCAATAGATCCACCCTTACGAGTATATTTAATTGCATTCGACAATAAATTTCGGACAATAAGCATTAGCATGTTTTTATCAGCAAATACATTGAATTCTTCCGAAATAGATGAATTAAGGATAATCTCTTTTGAATCAGCAATTCCTTTGAATAGCAGAAGGTTCTTTTCAACGATTAGATTTAGATTCAACTTCTCTGGAGTATAGGTTACATCACCTCTTTGACTTCGTGCCCAGAACAATAGGTTTTCGAGAAGATCATTTATCGATTGTACCGATTTCATAAATACATTAAATGTATTTACCAGGCTCCTGTTACTACTAATTTCTTCTTCGGCAAGAAGAACTTCAATAAGCGAAACCAAACTACCTACTGGCCCTCTAAGGTCGTGACCAATAATAAGAAACATCTTATCTTTAGTAAGATTTAATCGTTTAAGCTCATCTCTTTGCTTTTCAAGAATAAGGTTTTGTTTCTTGCGGTGTCGATATGAATAGAAAAAATAAACAAACATACCTGTAACCAATATTAGAATTATTGATAAGGTAATTGAAAGAGTTTGAGAACGGGTTAATAATAATTCCTGAATCTGTTTGTCTTTATTTAACAAATCAATCTCTGCCTGTTTCTTTTCTTTCTCAAACTGGTATTCGAGGTTAAATATTTTTTCAGAAAGCTGCTGACTAAACAAGGTGTCATTATACCTGATTATGCATTTATTTGATTCGGCTGTCTTTTTATATTGCTCTGTTTGATAATAAACTTCGGATAGAATTTTCAGGGCATCGCGAATAACCAATTTTGCTCCTATTTCTACAGCAATTTTTTGAGCCATATCAGCATTCTTTTCCGAAAGTATATAATCTTTAGATTGCAGATATATCTCAGCAATCTTAATATAAATATTTGCTGTTAGATCTTTATCTGAACTCTCATCAACCGTTTTTATTGATTCCTGGTATTTTCTAAGTGCATTAGCATAGTCCATTTTTTCATAATAAACATCTCCTATATATTTATAACAAACAGCCAACCCTGAAACCTGTTGTATTTCTTCACGCAATGCCAATGCTTTTTCAAAATTAATTAATGCATTATCATACTCTTTCCTAAGTAGTTGAGCTCTGCCGAAATTTAAATAAACATAGGCTTTCATCCTTTTGTCTTCAGTTCTTTCGGCAATTTCAAGAGCTTTATTCAAATTTTCCAATGCACTATTATAATATTCCTGATAAATATGCAGATTGGCAATATTGATATATGCATATCCCTCCTGCTCATCGATATGATATTTTTTTGACAGCTCTAATCCCTTATAGTAATAATCTGTTGATTCGGAATAATTTCCAAGTATACGATAAGCTACACCAACAAAACTGTATGCTTTTACAAGGTTTTCATAATCATTATATTTTGCAGAGAAGTCAATGGCCTGTTTGCCATATTCTACCGCAACCTGTGGTGAAGAATTTCTTAGCTCCCAGCTTATTTCATTCAATACACCAGCTTTAATTGAATCGGGTGTATTGCTTAATTGATTAATCAAGCTGTCGGCCTGAAGCTGATTGTTTGAATAACAAAATATGGTAGAGAAAAACAAAAAGCTTAGAATAGCATTTTTTTTCATTCTTATTTATTCATCATATGAAAATGATGGTAAAAATAACAAAATACAACTATACTTACAATTCAGATGATGAATAAATATTTTTTTTAAAATGCTTTAACAGCTCTAACCCTGCATTTTGTTAATTTATTACTATTAGCTGTATTACCAAAGTTTATCATAAAACTCCACGCTCTGTTTAATCCATTCTCTGTTGATGACCAGTACCTACCTTCCGGGCTTGATCCAGTAATAAGTAATCCTTTTGTGTTTGGATCAGAATCTTTTTCTAGAATACTATTTATTTCATACGCGTTGTCGTATAATAAATTCAACTCCCAAGCTGATGGCAAATACCAATCGTCTCCAAGAGACCTGCACAGAAGTGCTGCACTACTAGTTGCTCCCTGAAGAATAATTGAGTCGGTGTTAGTTGAACCATTATACCAACTTGTAGCGAATGCTTCGGCACTTACAAATTCGCTCCATGCAGCCCCTGTTCCATCATCCAAATCGTAAAGACTTGCAATTAAGCCATGCTGACCATTCGGACTAACATAAAAGATTATTCCTCCTTCATAGAGTTTTCCGATATAATTACTGGTAGTTTCGATTGTAGTATTTCTCCATGCAGGCATATTGTTCTCAATAATAAGCATTTGATTATTATTGCCTTTTGGCAATAATTGCCAATTAGTACCATTGAAAAATACAATATCTCCAGCTTGAGGAATCGAAGTTCTTATATAGCTAGAAGTATCGCTAAGGTCAGGTTTTCCAAATAAATCGGAATATTGTCCACTAAAATCATCTGAAGCATTAATATCCCAATTGGTAAAGTCAGGTAAATTCGATAAATCATTGTAATTACCTGAAAAACCATTTCCCGCTTTGTCAGCAAATTTGGCATATGGAACGCTTAGTAATTGAAAAACACCAAGCTCATTTCCATTTACAACAATCTTAATGTAGTAACTCCCTAACGACCAATCGATAATTGAAAAATTACTAGCTGTGTTTCCTTTTCCAATTTCAAGATTGATGTTACCGAACGAATCTGTTAATTTATTATGGGTTTCAACATAAACAACAGAACCAGAAGGATTGCCCTGTAAAATACTAATACTAATATCAGCAGTTTGACTGGCCAAAGGTTTCCCTGAATCGTCTCTTAACGATGCCTGATATTTAAAAACATCAGGGCTTTGCGAAAATAAACTTATGGCCAACAGAATACCTGTTAGCACAAACAAAAGTCTTTTCATTGGTTTAGGTTAGGTTAAGGTTAATAAATAATAGGTAAAATTTACCTGTTACTAATCATACTAGAATATACTAATATGCTGTTAAGGGTTTATGAAAAAACTTGTTCTATAATAAGGCAAGTTACGAAGTATTTTTGTGTAACAATGCCTTTGGTTATGCTATTTTATTAACAACAAAAATTAATTGATAAATGCATAACTTTTTAGGATGAAACTTACTTTTTGAAAATAAAATAAACCGCCAAAATCAAGAAGGTAAATCCAATAAAATGATTTGTTTTTAACGATTCGTTTTTAAAGGCCAATGTAGTAAAAATAGTAAAAACAAGAAGAGTAATAACTTCCTGAATTACCTTGAGTTCGACCAGTGAAAACGGGCCTCCATTTTCTTTAAATCCTATTCTGTTTGCAGGAACTTGAAAAAAGTATTCAAACAAAGCTATTCCCCAGCTTAATAATATTACAATTACTAACGGTAGTGTACCAAACCATTTCATTTCTTTGAACTTTAAATGACCATACCAAGCAAGAGTCATAAAAATATTTGAGAGGATTAATAATCCTATTGTATAAATACCTTTCATTTATGAAGTGATCTTTTGAGTTTTGAAAAATTTGCAGGTTATTAAATATTGATTATTCCGTTTTTAATGGCATACATAACAAGGCTAGCAGTATTTTTCGAACCTGTTTTTTCAATAATATTTGACCGATGCTTATCAACAGTTCTTTTACTAATAAATAATTTTTCTGAAATTTCCTGGTTTGAAAATCCTTTACTAATAAGACTCAATATCTCAATCTCTCTATCAGATAGTAATGAGTCGGTATATTTCTGTGATTTTGAATGAATATTCTTTACTAATGATAATAATAGCTCCTTCGAGAAACAACTATCACCTTTTGCAACTGTATCCAATGAATCAATTACTTCATCAATCTCTGAATTTTTAAGCAGAAAGCCCTTCACACCAGCTTCAATCATTTTGAGATAATACTCGTGTTCGCCAAACATGGTTAGTGCAATTATTTTCAAGTTTGGATATTTATTAAGTGCTTCAACAGTTGCTTCAATACCATCTTTAACGGGCATTTCAATATCCATAAAAACTATTGTATTGGTAAAGTTTTTAATGATATTCAAAAATTCCTGTCCATTTGAGGCTTCTGCTACAACCTCAGCTTTACCTGAACTGTTTAATAACAATTTTAATCCATTCCTAAATAACGAATGATCATCAACTAAAAAAACTTTATGTTTTATCATGTTTTCGTCCAATATGTATACTAAATGTTGCTTTGAATCCTATTTTCGATTTGCTCTCGAACTTATAAGTGCCATTAACTGATTCAATTCTCGAAATCATATTTCGTAGACCTGTACCACTTGTATTCTCTTGCAGAACCTTACTAACATCAAACCCTTTCCCATTGTCTTCATATATCAAATCAAGAATACTATCAGTCGAGGTTAGATTAATTCTAATATTCTTCGCATTACCATGTTGCAAACTATTATTTACCAACTCACAAATAGTCCGGTATAATACTACCTCAATATTTGTTGGAAATCTCTGTTTATAAATAGTTGAATCAACATTTATTTCAACAACTTTGGTTTCATTTATTTTATCAGTAAAGTTTTTCACAGCACTCGCCAATCCGAAGTTTGTAAGTACATGTGGACTTAAATTATTGGAGATTTCTTTAATGCTTTTTATTGCCTCATTAATTACATGATCAGTATTTTTTATTATTTCGAGATTTTTTTCATCTTTCTCTGTTTTCATTAAAGCCGAAACCGACATTTTAACTGTTGATAAAAGTGGTCCCAGCCCATCATGTAAATCTTTGGCAAAACGTTTTCGCTCACGTTCTTCTGTCTCGATAATTGCATTTAGCACATTCTTTTCTGCAATTTTTCGGGCATATTCTGCTCGTCGCATATAATTGAATATTTCGGGAATAATAATTACACCCGAAGCAATAAATATTGAAATTAATACAGATATCCAGTCGTTTAGGACAACTAATTCTTCCAACCGTGGGCGGTTCATATATTGAAATAAATCGATTAAATAACGAAAAGCCATAAAAACAAAACCTGCCGAAATTAAAATCCAGGAGATTTTATATTTAGTAACTTTTGTTAACCGAAGAGCTACAACAACTGCAACAAGTTGCAGCACAATGGAGATAATTAAAGCAATATATCGAAGCATATCAATAAATTATAATTTCAAAGATATTTATTTAAAACGAACTAACCTTTTATGTTATCGAGGATTTTTAAAAGAATTATTTTTAAGATGAATAAAAAAATTTAAAATGTAACATATTAACCAATAAATTAACTAACACAAAAGATAATATTTATTATACTTAAAAGTATTAAAAACAGAATTAACAATATTTAACGTCAAATGACAATGAAATTAATTATGGGTATTACAATTTATCTATCTTTACTTTTTTAAAAATTAAATTTATGGAATTATTACGAGCACAAAATGTCGATAAACGTTTTGCTAATCATCTTGCACTGGACAAAGTAAATATATCTGTTCCAGAAAATAGTATTTATGGACTTTTAGGTCCGAATGGAGCAGGAAAAACTACTCTAATTCGAATTATTAATCGAATTACAGCACCTGATAGTGGCGAAATATTTTTAAATGGCAGACCATTACATCCTGATGATGTTCACAATATTGGTTATTTACCTGAAGAGCGAGGCTTATATAAGAAAATGAAAGTTGGTGAGCAAGCTCTTTACCTTGCTCAGCTTAAAGGTCTGTCGAAACACGATGCATTAAAAAAACTCAAATTTTGGTTCGAAAAATTTGAAATACAAGCATGGTGGGACAAAAAAGTTGAGGAGCTTTCAAAAGGAATGCAACAAAAAGTTCAGTTTATAACAACAGTAATTCATGAGCCCAAGTTGCTAATATTTGACGAACCTTTTAGTGGATTCGATCCAATTAATGCCAATATGCTTAAACAGGAAATCCTGGATATGAAAGCCAATGGAGCAACTATTATTTTTTCGACCCATAATATGGGGTCAGTAGAAGAACTTTGTGATCATATAACACTGATTAATAAATCAAAAAACATACTCGAAGGACAGATTGATGAAATACGTAATCGTTACAAATCGAATATTTATGAGATATCTTTCCATGGAGAAATAGATAAACTTGAAGGATCGCTAAACAATCATTACGAAGTAGTTAAAAAACTAAAAGTTAATGGGAAAAATGCCATCCAAGTAAAGCTTCTACACCAAACCAATGAGAATGAATTATTATCATTAATCATTCCGTCAGTTGAAATTATATCATTTAACGAGGTAATGCCTAGTATGAATGATATTTTTATTGATGTGGTAAATGAGAATAAAAACAAGTAGTAAAAAAATATAAAAATCATGAATAAAATTAGATTAATCATATCTAGAGAATATTTAACCCGGGTTAAAAAGAAATCATTTATAGCAATGACCATACTTGGTCCGATTCTATTTGCAGCTCTGTTTATTGCGCCAGCGTGGATTGCATCAATGGAAGATACTGATATTAAAACGATTGCCGTAATAGACAGCTCGAAGGTTTTTGTGAATAAAATACAAGATACCGATTATATAAAATTCAAATATCTTGAAAATACTTCGTTAAATGAGGCAAGGAAAATTTTCGCTCAATCAGAATATTACGCTATACTTCAGATATTACCAAGTATTACCTACGAACCCAGTGCAGTGCATCTGTTTTCCATTAAACAACCTGGTTTTGCTGTAAAAAATTACATATCAAGCTCCATGGAAAAGGAGCTAAAAAACCAAAAATTACGTGCTGCTGGAATAAATGAAGACGTCCTTAAATCAATTAAATCTGATGTTTCCATTAGAACAATTCAGTGGACTGAAGATGGAAAAGAAAAAGAAGGCTCAACCGAAATTGCAATGGCCGTTGGTTATGCCAGTGGTTTTCTAATTTACTTCTTTATTTTCATGTTCGGAGCCCAGGTTATGCGTGGTGTTATTGAAGAGAAATCGAGTAGGATTGTTGAAATTATTATCTCGTCTGCTCGTCCTTTTGAATTAATGATGGGTAAAATTGTTGGTGTTGCCTTAGTTGGATTAACACAATTTATTCTTTGGATAGTGCTTACTTTTGCAATAGTTGCCGGGGTAAAAACAGTTATGTTTCCTCAACTTGGAACAAAAAATGCTCAAGAAGTTGTAGCTCAGGATATGTTTGCTGCCGCAGGTCAAGACATTCCTGACGAAGCACAGCAGGTTATTCAGCAACAGCAGAGCATGCAGGAATTCGAAAATATATTCAATTCATTAAAGACTGTTAATTATGGATTAATGATTGGATCCTTTATCTTTTTCTTTTTAGGCGGATATTTATTGTATGGTTCTTTGTTTGCAGCTATTGGATCAGCTGTTGATAACGAAGCCGATACACAGCAGTTTATGTTTCCAATTACAATCCCTCTTATTCTAGGAATTTTTGTAATGATGAACGCTATACAAACACCTGACAGTCCAGTTGCATTTTGGTTCTCAATAATTCCATTTACTTCACCAATAGTAATGATGGTTCGTATTCCGTTTGGTGTTCCATACTGGGAAATTGCACTATCAATGGGATTACTTATATTAACTTTTGTCTTTACAACTTGGTTGGCAGGTAAAATTTACCGTACAGGCATTTTAATGTATGGCAAAAAAATAAATTACAAGGAACTGTGGAAATGGATACGCTATAAATATTAATTTAGAATAAACCACTTTTCAAAACTATCTGTTTACTTAGCAGATAGTTTTTTTAATTTAAAAATATGAGAATCGCTATTATCGATTTAGGAACGAATACATTTAACTTGTTAATTGCCGATATAAAGGCAAATAAGCAGTATAGTATTATTTTTAATGATAAAACAGGAGTAAAACTAGGTAAGGATGGAATAAATAAGAGGATTATTACTCCAGATGCTTTTCAGCGAGCCTTAAATGGAATTGCACAGCACATAAAGTCGATTAATAAATTTAAAGCAGAAAAGATAGTCGCAATAGCAACATCAGGCATTAGAAGCACACAAAATGGGGATGAGTTGGTTTCACAAATACAAAAACAATTCGGTGTTTCTGTTCAGATTATTACCGGTGATAAAGAAGCTGAATTAATTTATCGTGGAGTGAAACAAACAATTGAGTTTTCAATCGAGAATATTTTAATACTTGATATTGGTGGTGGAAGTAATGAATTTATAATTGCCAATAAAGATGGTTTGCAATGGAAACAAAGCTATAATCTGGGAATGGCGCGACTGCTTGATAAATTTAATCCTTCGGATCCAATAACCACCAAAGAAATTGAAAAGGTCGAGCTTTATATTGATTCCAAATTAAAAACATTGTATAATGCTGTAGCGATATATAAACCTACACAACTTGTTGGGTCATCGGGTACTTTCGATACAATACGCGAAATGATAATTGAACGTAAAAGGCTAGATAAATCGCACTATGAGCTTCATAAATCATTCCCTGTTGAACTCGATGATTACTATTTGCTTCATAATGCTTTAATCAAATCAACATCCCAGGAAAGGTTAATTATGAAAGGGTTAGAATTTGTTAGAGTAGAAATGATTGTTCTAGCCAGTATTTTTGTTAAATTTATAGTTCAAAAACTAAACATAAAATCAATAACCCAATCATCATTCGCTTTAAAAGAAGGAATGATTGACAAAATCATAAATGGTTAAATAAATTAAATATGGCTAAAATATTAGTTATCGACGATGAAAAGAGCATTCGCGAAACCTTAAAGGAGATTCTTGAATATGAAAAACATGAGGTAGATCTGGCATGCGATGGAGATCAGGGTTTGGAATTGTTCAAATCAAATAAATACGATGTTGTATTGCTCGATATAAAAATGCCCAAAAAGGATGGACTTGAAGTGCTTGACGACCTATTAGCTGAAACAGATGATATGCCAATTATTATGATATCGGGCCATGGCAATATCGATACTGCTGTAGAATCGATTAAGAAGGGTGCTTATGATTTTATTGAGAAGCCTCTTGATTTAAATAGACTTCTGGTTACTATCCGAAATGCAATGGATAAAAATTCACTCCTCAAAGAAACCAAAATACTTAAACGACAAGTTAATAAAACATATGATATTGTTGGAGAAACACAAGCAATTGAAAAGGTTAAAACGATGATCGAGAAGGTTGCTCCAACAGATGCACGCGTATTAATTACTGGCGATAATGGCTCAGGGAAAGAACTTGTTGCACGATGGTTACATGAAAAAAGTACACGTGCAGGAAATCCATTTGTTGAGGTAAATTGCGCTGCAATACCATCGGAGTTAATAGAAAGCGAATTATTTGGCCACGAAAAAGGTGCTTTTACATCGGCCCATAAACAACGTAAAGGGAAATTTGAGCAAGCACATACCGGCACTATCTTTCTTGATGAAATTGGTGATATGAGCCTTAATGCTCAAGCGAAAGTCCTAAAAGCACTTGAAGAAAAAAAAGTATCACGCGTTGGGAGTGATAAAGATATTCATGTAGATGTTCGAATTATTGCTGCTACAAATAAAAACCTGAAAGAAGAAATTCAGAAAAATAATTTCCGCGAAGATTTATACCATCGCTTAAGTGTTATTCTTATTCATGTTCCATCTCTTAACGATCGCAAAGAAGATATTCCTCTACTAGCTGATCACTTTAATGAACTTATTTGTCGTGATTATGGTGTACCTAAAAAAATTATTAAACCAGAAGCTATAAAAGAATTGCAGAAAATAAACTGGACTGGTAATATTCGGGAATTTAGAAATGTTTTGGAACGATTAATTATTTTGTGCGAAAAAGAAATTAATGGAGATGATGTTATTGCTTATGCTCAACCCATTTCCAAATAAGTAAGCATTTGTATTTAGTACAATTGGTTTTTTATAAAAATTAAAAACAAACAATTAAAAACTAAACTCATGTCACGGTTAGAAAAAGATTTTTTAGGTGAAAAAGAAATTAATAAAAATGCCCTATATGGCATACATTCTGTTCGTGCCCGAGAAAATTTTCCTGACAATTCAATGTTTCACCTGGAGTGGTACAAAGCAATAGGAATTACAAAACTTGCTTTCTTTCTCACATATAAAACATTTAAGAAAAATGTGATTGAACAAGAAATGCTAGAAAATACGCCTTTATCCCTTATCGATGATTTGATAATTACTGCTCTGATTGAAACAGCTGAAGAGGTTGCCGAAGGCAAATATTTTCAAAATTTTATTATTCCTGCAATACAAGGTGGAGCTGGTGCCAGCATTAATATGAATATTAACGAGATAATTACAAATGCTGCATTAATAAGAATGGACCTAAGTCCTGGAGATTACGATCAAATAAATCCCATCGAACATGCAAATATTTTCCAATCGACAAATGATGTTATTCCCTCATCACTTAAAATTGCAGTAACGAAGTTACTTATTGATCTTAACGAGCAAATTAATGAACTAAAGCTTGAAGTTGAAAAACTTGAACACCAAAATAAGAACAAACTTAGAATTGCTTATACCCAAATGCAGCAATCTGCGCCTTCTTCATACGCAAGACTTTTTAGCACATATGCCGAGGCCTTGTCGCGCGACTTACAGCGCATTTCGAAATGTAATGAAAAGATGACAATGATAAATTTGGGAGATCGCTCATTAGAAACAGGAGTGCCCGTTCCGGAGATTTTTATTAAGGAATTGATGCCAACTATTCAGAAACTAACTAACCACAACTTTAATCGTAGCAAGAATTTGTCGGATACAAATAATAACTATGATTCATGGGTTACAGTGCATGCATTTCTTAAAACTCATGCAGTAAATCTTGAAAAAATTGCATCTGATGTGAGACTTCTTTCTTCAGATTTGTTCGGCGCAAAAGAGATATCCATTCCTCAAAAAGAAGCTGGAGATTATGCCATGAGTGGTAAAAATAATCCCGTTATTACTGAATTTGTTATTAGTGCAGCACACAAAATTTATGCGAACGATATGCTTATCACATCACTTAGTGCCCAAGGATCACTCGACTCAAATGCCTATTTGCCAATAATTGGAAATGCCTTGTTGGAGAGCATAAAGTTACTTACTGCAGCTAACAAAACGCTACAAGAAAATTTGTTTAGTAATATAATAATTAATAGTGATCTGGCAGAAGATAGATTATACCATAGCTCCACGATTACAAATGCATTAATTGTATATATTGGATCTCATAAAGCAGCCAAATTGGCTAAAGAAATGCAAAAAAGTGGAAAAGATATTTTCAGAGTAAATAGCAAGCTAAAAATAATTGATCCTGATAAACTGGAAAAAATTCTTACCCCAAAGAATCTCCTTAAAATGGGATTTACTATAAATGATTTAACAGAATTTAGTGGGTAATTACTATTAAACAATGTTATTTCTTTTTCTTTTCTGGTTCGCCTTTTAAAGCACTTTCGTAATCTGGTGTTTTAATTAATGAATTATAGTCATTGGGAAATTTCAATTTGCCAAACACCGACCAATAGGCTTGTTTCGTCATCGAATCCCAATGAATTATTGTTCTTCGATATTGAAGTGTTTGGAAAAGATTTAATACTATTAAAATAAGTAGTAAAAATCCTGTAATGTATTTAGCAGTTTTTATTTGATTAAATATATAATCCAAAAATACGGCCAGTGGTATTGATAAAAATACATACGACTCAATAAGTGGTCTGGCTCCAAATCCTCCACCATACCACCAACTCCACCAGCTAAATATTATATATAAATTTACTATCAAGAAGACTGCTATGGCAACTGAAAACTCTCTTAACCTCCTAAACAGCATTAAAATCCCAATTATGGCAAATAGCATTATTGGAGTATATATTAGCCATCCTTTACGATAACTAAATAACCCATTTATAATATGTGGTTTGGTAAAGAAAAAGCCTTCGTTACCATAAGAATAATAAAACCAATTACCCGTAGTAAATTTCCAATAAAAAAGTTGAGGAGAAAAAACGATAATAACAATGGCAACCATAACAACTAACTGCCACCAATTTTTCAAAAGTAAATTTATTTTGGTTTTTAGTGTTTCAAAATTATATACTCCATAAATTATCGGAATTATAAAAGCAACTAAATTAGATGGCCTTACAAGCACTATCAATCCTCCTGACAATCCAATTGACATTACCGACAACCAAGATTGTCTTTCGTTCCATTGAATTGAATAGTATAAAAATATACTAAAAAGAAAGAAAGAAAATGAATGTGACATTTCACCTTCATTGGTAACATAATAAAAGAAATTGGTACCAAAAGCTATAATTAAAATAGTTAAAGCAGTTATCTTATCATTAAAAATCCTGAACAATACCTTCGAAAGAACAAATAATCCAAGTAACCCATAGAATAAACCTGCCAAACATAAAAACATTCCATATATTGATGAGTACCCATTCGCCTCATAATCTCCGATTTGAGCTATAGTATGTGCAATAAAAAAGAAAGGTGCATATAAAACAGATAAACCCATTGTCATTTTTTGCACCCTAGAACTATTATCAACAGTCTGGAACCAGATGCGGCCTTCAAAATCTAATGGTAAACTATCAACAAAGTTAAAACGTAGATCTTTATAAATGAATGTTGCCGGCAGATACGAATAATATGAAACAGTATCGTTGTTTATTACCAGATTTTTACGCCATTTCGAGATATTAAAAACGGTCCAGATATAAACAAACGCAACAATGATAAGGACAATAGATGTATATCTGTTTCTTTTAATCATTATAACGGCATCTTATTTGTAATCGGTTCTCTGAAAAATATATACTTCATATTCATAACCATTAAGCACTTTAAATGGTTTTTCGGGTTTAAACACTTTAAGTATCTTAAAATACGGGTTATTTATAAGTGAATCGAGTGGTAACTGCCCCTCGTTTGGACCAAAATGAGCATCCCATTGTAACAGACTTCCGCTAGGCATTCCTTTTCCAGGTTTTTGGAGTTCAGGAATTCTCTCAAAACAAATATTCTTATCGAAAGGATTCAATTCTAACTGATGAATAAAATATAAATCGTAATAGTATATTTTGTGTTTTAGTAGATTGTTTTGCTTTGTCCAATCAGCTGCTTCCGAAAGAGTATGTTCTCGTCCGTCTTGTTTTAAAGGTAAATGGTACAAATCGTAAGGCACTTTAATAACAACTATCAGAACGATGATTTTTAATGCTAACTGAACAAACTGGTTAAACTTAAGCCAATCGAAAATCAAATTATACCCTCGTAAACATAAAATAGCAGCCAATGGTATTACAGCTGCCATAACACGAATTAAACCCAGAGATCCCCCAACACCTTTCCACCATGCAATTGAATGTGCAGCAAGATAAGCTAGATAAATAGAAAGCACCAGTATGATTTCCACAAATAATTGCTTTGTTTTTTTTGATCTCTTTAAAAATTCAATAGCATAACTTACAATGCCCAAAACAGCCATAAAAGCTAAGGGTATTCCATTTATCTTTTTCGTATTATTTAGAAAATGAGTAATCTCACCTGTACCATAAATCTCTCTGGCTCCGGTATATGGATTCTGAGTAATAAACCACCAAAAATCCTCTACAATTAAATATCCAAGAAGACTAAAGAAAATAAATCCAGTAAATAAAAAAGGGATCGCTTTATATTTTTTCTCAATAATAATTGCTACCAAAAAAAAAGGTAAAACAATAATTCCTTCAGTACGAGAAAAAATAATAAATGAAATAACAATTGATGATGCAAAAAACCGTTTGTCGAGGAACAGGAAAACAGATATCATCAATACAAGGCTAAACAGAATCTCTGTTAAGCCTGATAACATAATAATGAAATAAACAGGCGCAAAACATGTGAAAATAATTGCTAGCCACGGGTTTTTGTAATCAAGTTTACGAACAGTTAAGTATGTAAAAAACGAAGCTAACAATCCTGCAATAACATTGAAAAACTGAATTCCTTTGAATCCAAACTGTGCAAAAGGAGAACTCAAAATAGTAAATAATGGTTTACCCCAATGATCAAGAAAAAAGTGAGGGTATTTAAAGGCATAACGAGCAAGTCGAAAATGAGCATAATTATCTGCTCCACCTTTGGCAGATGTACTAAAAAGCACTAGATAACCAAACAGAATAAATAACCCTGAAAAAATAAATATAAGCCAACGAAGTCTGTGATTAATTCTAATTCCTATTCTCATGTAAATAAATTATACCTAAAAATACAATAAATAGCCTTAAACCCATCTTTCCAGTTTATTTTCTTCCCTTCGTTATATGTTCTGCCGTAATATGATATACCCACCTCGTAGATTTTAATTTCGTGGACTCTTGAAAGCTTTGCTGTTACTTCAGGTTCAAAACCAAAATGCTTTTCTTTTAGGTTTATCTTTTGAATAATATTTGTTCGCATTAGTTTATAACATGTTTCCATATCTGTAAGATTCAGATTGGTAAACATGTTCGATAAGAATGTAAGAAATCGGTTTCCAATAGTATGCCAGAAAAACAATATTCGATGTGGTTTTGAACCCATAAATCGCGATCCATAAACTACATCAGCATTTGCTTTAAAAACGGGTTGTAATAAATCGAGAAACTCATTTGGATCGTATTCTAAATCAGCATCCTGAATAATAATATATTCTCCTGTAGCATTTGCTATTCCCTTGTGCAAAGCCGCACCTTTTCCCTGATTCCTTTCCTGATTGATCAACCTGATATTCTCTCCTTTATGACCATCGATAAAGGTTTCGATTATTTCTTTTGTTTGATCTTTTGAACAATCATTCACAATTATTATTTCTTTATTAATTGTTCCCAGGTTAACCAAAATAACTTTATCCAGAATCTCTTGAATAGTTTTTTCTTCGTTATAAGCAGGAATTATAATTGACAGGGTTTTTATCATTATATTTTATTACATTAAATAAAAGCTAAAAATATCATTATTTTTTGAACTGATTGTAAGAACAAGTGCTAAATTTTTCAGCTGCTTCAACAGTGTATTATTGAGTTTCACTATATTTTAATTTTATAAAATTTAATTACTGCTTTGATTTTACATTATCTTTAATACATCAAACCTATTTACTTTTAGCCTAAAAATTTGTAAATTAACAACTTATTCACTAAACAGGAGTAAATATGGCAGCAATAGTTAAAAGAAAAGGGAGAATAGCCATTTTAACTGGTGGTGGTGATGTTCCGGGACTCAACCCTGCAATTAGGGCAGTTACAATAAGGGCATTACGCGAAGGTTACGAAGTTATTGGGATTCGCCGAGGATGGGCAGGACTGGTTAATTTAAAAAGAGATAAAAAAGCTGATAATTCAGAATGCTATCAGATTCTCACAGAGATAATAGTAAATAAATCTGCCCGAACTGGTGGTACTTTCTTGCATTCATCAAGGACAAATCCTGAGAAAGTAGTAAAATATGATGTACCAGAGCATTTAAAAGATAAATACAATAAGGAAAAGAATGATCTTACACCAGAAGTTCTTAAGAATATAGAGTTTTTAGGCATCGATTATCTTATTCCAATTGGAGGTGATGATACTCTGAGTTATGCCGTACGATTATATCGGGAAAATATTAAAATTGTTGGCATCCCAAAAACTATGGACAATGATGTTCCAGGAACTGATTATTGTATTGGATTTAGCACCTGCATTACACGAACTATTCAAATGACAAATAACCTGAGAACGAGTGCTGGTTCTCATGAGCGTTTTCTGGTAATTGAAGTTTTTGGACGTTATGCAGGATTCACTGCTATGTTGCCTACCATGGCAGGAGCAGCAAACCGATGCGTTATTCCTGAGCATAAATTTGATATTGACAAGTTAACCGAACTACTTGTTGAAGACAGATATAATAATCCCAGCAAATACTCGGTTGTTTTGGTATCGGAAGGAGCTATGTTTAAAGAAGGCGAAATGATTTTCGAAGGACAGGACAAAGATGCATTTGGTCATGCAAAACTGGGTGGTATTGGAGATTTGGTATCTTTAAAATTAAAGGAACTTTCTCCTAAATATAACAATGGAAAACCCATAGGAATAATTAACCAGAAACTTGGATATCTGGTGCGCGGAGGAGATCCCGATGCAATTGATTCAATTGTACCTATGGCATATGGTAATCTTGCATTAGATTTAATTCTAAAAGGAATTCATGGACGACTAGTTGTGCTGAGCAATGGGAGATACGATAATATCCCTATTGAAGTAGTTATTAATTCTAAAAAACTGGTAAACATAAATAAACATTATAATACCGAAAGGTTACGACCTTTTTATAAAAGTTTCGAGCTGCAACCATTGTTTATTATGACAAGCGAATAATTGCCTATTGTTTAAATGAAATAGTTAAAAAAGGGGGAAGCAAGTCCCCCAATTACTAATCTCTTTTATTGATTTTAATATCTTTAATATTTAGTTGAATTGTTGATTTGTCCCTGAAGTTATTTTCATCAATTGTATAACAAATATCAAAAGAATCGCCCGACCTAATATAATCGAAATTATTAGCTTGCTGAAAAGCAATTGCAGGAAACCCTTTAAAAGGTTCTTCTTCGTGAATAAGAGCTAATTTTAAGTGTTCTTTACTCGGGCCAACAATTCTGCCTTCACCATTATCCGAAACATTTTCAGCCAAAAAAACTGGAGCCATATTTTCAGGTCCAAATGGTTGAAATTGCTTTAAAATTCTGAAAAATTTTGGTGTAATCTCACTAAGTTTCAGTTCGGCATCAATTTCAATTTGTGGAACAAGTTGCTCATCTAAAATGGTTTCAGAAACTATCCTTTCGAAACGATCAATAAATTTTGATACATTATCAATTTTCATAGTTAGACCCGCGGCATACATGTGACCACCAAAGTTTTCAAGTAAATCGGCACATTTTTCAATTGCCTGGTAAATATCATAACCCATTACTGAGCGGGCCGAACCTGTAGCCATTCCATTAGAAGCTGTAAGTATTACAGTTGGCCGATAGTATGTTTCAATTAGTCGCGATGCTACAATACCCACTACTCCTTTGTGCCATTTCGAATTATAGAGTACCGTTGACTTCTTCTCTTCCAATTTTGATTTATCAAATAACATTCGCAGGGCATCTTGTGTTATTGAGCGATCAATATTTTTTCTGGCATCATTAAAATCGTCAACACTGTTAGCGCTGGTTTTTGCATTTGCTGCATTTGCTGCAAGTAACAATTCAACCGCCTTATGAGCCGATTCCATTCTGCCCGCCGCATTTATCCTTGGACCCAGTTTAAAAACTATATCCTCAACTGCGATTTTTTTACCCGACAATCCACTAATTTGAATTATTGATTTTAATCCTTCCCTGGGGGCTTTATTTATCTGTATTAAACCAAAATGAGCAAGTATCCTGTTTTCGTCTACAATAGGAACGATATCTGATGCGATGCTAACAACTACCAAGTCGAGATATTCTATTAATTCACCGAAAGGAATATTATTTGTTATTGAATAAGCCTGAATTAGTTTAAAGCCAACCCCGCACCCCGATAATTCCTTAAACGGATAATTACAGTCGGGACGTTTTGCATCTAACACAGCTACAGCATCGGGCAATTCGGAACCGGGATAATGATGGTCGCAAATTATAAAATCAATACCATTCTCTTTCGCGTAAGCTACCTTTTCATTCGCCTTAATACCACAATCAAGAGCAATAATTAACTTTACATTTTTCTCTATTGCATAATTAATTCCCTGAATTGAAATTCCATAACCTTCACTATATCTGTCAGGTACATAAAAGTCTATATTGGGATGAAATTTCTTTAAAAAAGAGTACATCAAAGCCACCGATGTTGTACCATCAACATCATAATCACCATAAATAAGAATGTTTTCGTTGTTTTTAACCGCTTTCTCAATGCGCTCAACAGCGAGGTCCATGTCTTTCATCAGGAAGGGATCGTAGAGATCACTTAACTCCGGGCGAAAAAATCTCCTGGCATCTTCAAATGTCTTAACACCCCTTTGTAATAAGAGGTTTGCTAAGACAGGTTCGATATTTAGTTCTTGTGCCAGATTTTCTACATCATCTTTTCTCCCTTTTTGTTTGAGAACCCATCTTTTTTCCATATATATTGTTCATATTTTTTCATCTTTTAGAAATGCATATCAAATACTTTTGCCATTTTCGATTTTAAAATATCTTTTACCTGAATAAAATCCTGTTTTTGTCCAAGTTCTTTTTCCATCGAAGTTACTCCCTTATCAACAAATCCGCAAGGGTTAATATAGTTAAAATATTCGAGATTTGTATTTACATTAAACGCAAATCCATGCATGGTAATAAAACGACTGGCTTTAACACCTATTGCACAAATTTTTCTTGTTTTACCTGGAATAGTAGTATCTAACCAAACTCCGGTAGCTCCATTCAATCTTTCCGACTTAATTCCAAATTCATCTAAAGTAAGAATAATTGATTGCTCCAAGTTAGCAATATATTGTTTCACCTGCAAATTAAATCGCTCAAGATCAATTATCGGATATCCAACAATCTGGCCCGGGCCATGATATGTAATATCACCTCCCCGATTAATTTTGTAATAGGTTGCATTTATCTTTTTTAAAAACTCATCGGCAATCAATAAATTGTTTTGCTCTCCGCTTTTCCCAAGAGTATAAACATGAGGATGCTCACAAAAAATAACGTTCCCTTCAATTTCTATTTGTTTCTCTTTAGGTAAGTCTCTGTTTTCTGCTTTTATTTTTAAGTATTCAGCAAATATTTTTTCCTGGTAATCCCAGGCTTCTTTATAGTCAATCAAACCCAAATCTTCAAACGCAACTTTAACACTCATTTTATTTATTTTTTGTTTGATTCAACATGATATTCTGCATGATACGAAGACCTAACCAATGGACTACTTTCAACAAATCGAAATCCCTTTTTAAGTCCAATTTGCATATATTCTTCGAATTTTTCGGGAGTTACATATTCTTTAACTTGAATATGCTCGAGTGTTGGAGCCAGGTACTGACCAAGAGTAAATACACTACAACCAACAGAAAGCAAGTCGTCCATAGTTTGTAGAATTTCTTCTTCGGTTTCTCCCAACC
Organism: Bacteroidetes bacterium GWF2_33_16; assembly: GCA_001768565.1. Taxonomy (GTDB): domain Bacteria; phylum Bacteroidota; class Bacteroidia; order Bacteroidales; family UBA12077; genus UBA12077. The sequence continues at coordinate 95,886 of MEOE01000016.1, forward strand.
CTAACATAATGCCTGATTTAGCAGTTACTCCAGAATCGGCAATAATTTTTATTACCTCAAGGCTACGTCGATACTTTGCCCTGGTTCTAATTTGAGATGTAAGCCTTTCCACAGTTTCGAGATTGTGCGAAATTACTTCGGGTTTGGCTTCAATAACTTTATCGATTAGTTCTTTAACTCCATCAAAATCAGGAATTAATGTCTCAATAGTTGTTTCAGGATTAATTTTTTTCATGGTTCTAATGGTTTCTGCCCAAAATGCAGCACCACCATCATCCAAATCATCACGATCAACTGATGTTAAAACACAATGTTTTATATTCATTAAACGAACCGACTCTGCAACCCGCATTGGTTCATCCCAATCTGGAGGCAAAGGCTTGCCGGTTTTAACACCACAAAATTTGCATGATCGAGTACAAATATCTCCTAAAATCATGAATGTGGCTGTACCACGATTCCAGCAATCACCGATATTTGGACAATTACCACTAGTGCAGATTGTATGCAGTTTATGATGATTTACAATATTTTTAACTCTCGAATACGATTCGCCTTTGGGCATTTGCATTTTCATCCAGCGAGGCAATCGGCGTGTATTTTTTTTTTCGGATTCCATACTCTTACTCAGATCAGAATGCAAATTTAAAATTATTCTAAATAAAAATGGGTATGAAAGAATAGAAATAACTAAAATAGAATTTAATGTTATTTGGTTATAATTCTATTTACTTCTTAAATGTTCAATATTATAAACTGCAAGATTATCAATCTGAAAAACTATATTCTTTCTTAAATTAGAAAGTTGAATACTATCCAATTTAGAAGTATTTTGAATATTACTAAAAAGATACTTTGCACCAAAATTTGAATATCGGACAAAACTTGTTAAAGAATCAAATTTGCAGTTGTAAGCTGTCCACCCTTTTAAATCTAGCAATGCCAATGAATAAGTAGGAGACATATCAAAATCGCAGATTACAGTATCTTGTGGAAATATTCCATTTTTTAATAGAATTGAAGAGTTGTTAAAAGGAGAAATCTTTCTAAAAACGCTCCATTTTATTTTATCATCATCTTTATAAAAACGCCATATTCCAGATTCAAATCTTCCTGCAAAAACCTTTGTAGCTTTAATTTTCTTCTGAAATGTTCTTTGCCTCATATTATTGAAAACATTTACAGTATTTAGTGTTAGCACTATTATGCTAATTGCAATAATGAGTCTCATGTAATTAAGGTTTTTTGCTACAAAAAATACATTTACCCAAATCAAAAATAATAGAGGTACAATTGGTACAATATAATAATCGTGATGCTCAAATATTCCAAACCACAAATAAATGTAAAGGATAGACCCGATCAGGTTAATCATTAATACAGTAAACCAGAATTTTGAAATATATTTTTGATATATTAAAAGAAAGAAAGCAACTAGAACATAAAAAACAATGGATCTATATGCCCATCCTATTTGAAAAATCATGAAATCAAAAATTGATTTAACTGTACTTGTAATTCTTTCTGGTGATAAATTGCTATATGTTTCGGATGGGGGATATGAAACAAAATAGGTATTGTATTTTTTTACATAATAATACCAGCAAAAAATCAGAACAATTGAAGGAATAAACCATAATAAATACGATGCCTTTTTCCTATAAAATATACTTGCAGCAATATAAGACAGAGGCAATATAAGAACTGGCAATCTTAATAATCCTGATAAAGTTAAGAATACCAAACTTGCAACAATGTCCAAAAAATTATTTTTGATAAAATACTTCTCGAAAAAATAAATTGATGAAAAACCAAATGCCATTGCAGGGACATCTACTAAGTAGTTCCCTCCATAAAAAACTACGATTGGAATTACATACGTTAATAAACTTGCCAATACAGAAAGAATCTTATTTTTTAATAGGATATTGGCAAGCTTATATGCGTGAAAAAAACCAATAAATGTTAAGATAAACATAATCCACCGGGAAATAGTAGGTGAAGCAGAAGGAAAAACTCGAATAATAAATGCTGCAATTTGATGAAAAACAGGAAACTCAAGGATTAAATTTCCGGTATTATCTGCATTGAAAAGATTATGCATTGCAGGGTGCAAGAAATTAGCACTTCCATTGGCATAATTCTGAATTATTGAAAAATGCATGCTTTGTTTCCATTGGTGAAAACCTTTAGGCAGCTCGTTTAATTCTTCAAAACCATTGTAAAAAAGAGCTGAGAAAATTATGAATATTGACAAAAAAAGTATATCGGTTTTGATTCTCTTGAACATCGTAACAATTTTAAAATGTTTTGTATAACAAATTTAATTTTAATATTTGAAATTAAAGGGCGATTTGGCGTTATATGATTTTCCCGATTTAATTTTATCTTTGTACTGTTTTTAAAAATATGGATATAAAAAAATTATGATCAATTTAGATTTAAGCGAACAGGAAATTATCCGCAGGCAATCACTAGAAGAAATAAGGAGTTTGGGCATAGATCCTTATCCTGCAGCAGAATACAACGTAAATACAAATACAACAGAAATACTTTCGAATTACAGTGCTGAAAAAAACAATTTTCAGGATGTAATTATTGCCGGACGAATAATGACCCGCCGCATTATGGGTAATGCATCCTTCCTAGAAATTCAGGATGATAAGGGGAAAATACAAATTTATGTTAAACGTGATAATCTTTGCCCAGGCGAAGACAAAACACTTTACAATACAGTTTTTAAAAGACTTCTTGATATAGGTGATATTATTGGTATAAAAGGAAATGTTTTTGTTACCCAAATGGGCGAAACATCGATAAATGCTGTTGAACTTACTATTTTAAGCAAATCCATCAGGCCTCTTCCTATTGTAAAGGAAAAAGATGGTGTGGTTTACGATGCATTTACTGATCCTGACCAGCGATATCGTCAGCGACATCTTGATTTAATTGTTAATCCGCATGTACGCGATGCTTTCTTAAAAAGAACAAAACTTACTAACTCAATGCGTGAGTTTCTTAATAATAAAGGATATTTAGAAGTAGAAACTCCTATTTTACAACCCTTGTACGGAGGAGCAGCTGCACGCCCCTTTAAAACGCACCACAATACACACGATCAAACACTGTATTTACGTATTGCCAATGAGCTTTACTTAAAACGACTTATTGTTGGTGGTTTCGATGGCGTTTATGAGTTTGCGAAAGATTTTCGTAACGAAGGAATGGACCGTTTTCATAATCCTGAATTTACTCAAATGGAACTCTATGTTGCCTACAAAGATTATAATTGGATGATGAATACAGTAGAAGAAATGGTCGAGAAAATAGCACTCGATCTGCATGGAACAACAGAAGTTCAGGTAGGTGATCATAAAATAAATTTCAAACGGCCTTGGAAACGATTTTCCATGTTCGAAGCTATACAACATTTTACCGGTATCGACATTTCGCAAATGGATGAGAATCAACTCAAAGAAACTGCTAAAAAGCTAGGTGTTGAAGTAAATGAAACCATGGGCAAAGGCAAAATCATTGATGAGATTTTTGGCGAGATGTGCGAAGGCAAACTTATTCAGCCTACATTCATTACCGATTACCCCATTGAAATGTCTCCTCTTGCAAAGAAACACCGAACTGTTGATGGTCTTGTAGAGCGATTCGAAGCAATTTGCAATGGTAAAGAGATTTGCAATGCTTACTCTGAATTAAACGATCCGATTGATCAGCGTGAACGATTCGAACAACAGCTAATTCTTGGCAAACGAGGTGATGAAGAAGCCATGGTGCTTGATGAAGATTTTTTAAAAGCAATTGAATATGGAATGCCACCAACATCTGGATTAGGAATTGGCATTGATCGACTTGCAATGATTATGACTAATTCGCAATCGATTCAGGATGTTTTGTTTTTCCCTCAAATGCGCCCTGAAAAGAAATCACAAAAAGATGATACCTCGAAATTCACTGAAGCAGGCATTCCTGCAGAATGGATAGCTATAATTCAAAAATCGGGACACCTTACTGTTGAAAGTTTAAAAGGTGTTAATGCTGCCAGCTTACATAATAAGTTGTGCGGCACCAATAAAAAACACAAACTGGGATTAACAAACCCTAGTATCGATGATATTAAATCGTGGTTAGAAAAACTAAACTAACATCATGAAACAAAAACTCAGGGTAGCTGTGTTGGGAGGAGGTAGCTGGGCTACAGCCATTGTTAAAATGCTTCTCGAAAATGTTCACCAGGTAAACTGGTATATGAGAAACAAAGAAAACATAAGTTTTATCGAAAAGCATCAGCACAACAATTTCTACCTTAGTTCGGTACGCCTAAACACAAATAAAATTGCGCTTTCGGACGATATCAACACTGTTGTAGAGAAATCAGATATCGTGATTTTTGCCATTCCGTCGGCATTTTTAAAATCGGCTCTTGAAAATCTCAAAGCAGATCTAAAGGATAAAATCATTGTATCGGCAATTAAAGGAATGGTGCCTGGCGAAAATATGATTATCGGCGAATATTTCAATACAAAATACGAAATCCCGCTCGACTTGTTTGCCGTTATTGCTGGTCCGTGCCATGCTGAAGAAGTTGCGCTTGAAAGATTATCCTACTTAACCATTTCCTGTCAGGATTTGAAAAATGCCCGTTGGGTTGCCGATATCTTATCAACCAATTACATAAAAACAAGCGTTTCCGATGATATTTATGGAACTGAATATTCGGCTGTTTTAAAAAATATTTTTGCAGTTGCTGCCGGTATTTGTCATGGATTAGGTTATGGTGATAATTTTAATGCAGTACTCATATCGAATGCTATTCAAGAAATAAAACGATTTGTTGATGCAGTGCATCCAATAACAAGAGATATTAAAAACTCTGCATATTTGGGAGATCTTATGGTTACTGCTTATTCACAGTTTAGCCGTAACAGAACCTTTGGAACAATGATAGGAAAAGGATATTCTGTGAAGTCTGCCCAACTAGAAATGAATATGGTAGCAGAGGGTTATTATGCAGTAAAATCAATTCATGCAATCAACAAGAAATACAAGGTAAACATGCCAATAACAGATGCTGTTTACAATATCCTCTACGAGAAAATCTCACCGGCAATCGAGATTAAAATTCTTACAGAAAATATCAGATAGTATTACCAAATTAAGATCCATTATGGAAACCTTAAAAATTGACATTAAAAATGCAATATCATTTTTAAAACAAAATGATTTTGACCAATACAAAGAACTGACAAAAAATGCAGATTTGGCATTAAAAAACAAAACAGGTAAGGGTAACGACTTTTTGGGTTGGTACGATTTGCCAGAAAGAATAAGCAAAACAGAACTTGATGAGATAAATTCTGTAGCAAGCGATCTTCGTTTAAAATCAGATGTAATTGTGGTGGTTGGTATAGGTGGCTCATATCTGGGTGCCAAAGCTGTTATAGAAGCCCTTTCAGGACAATTCGATAATCTTAAAAACAAGAAAGGAAATCCATTAATTCTATTTGCAGGACAGAATCTTTCTGAAGATTATATGTTTGAGCTGATGGAATTTCTAAAAGACAGAGTATTTTCACTAATTATAATTTCTAAGTCGGGCACTACAACAGAACCTGCAGTTGCATTCAGAATATTAAAAAAAGAACTTGAAACGAGAGTTGGAAAAAAAGAAGCATCTGAAAGAATAATTGCTATAACCGATGCTTCGAAAGGAGCATTGCGAAGCATGGCTAATCAAGAAGGTTACAAATCATTTATTATAGATGATGTTATTGGAGGTCGATATTCGGTTCTTACTCCAGTTGGATTACTTCCTATTGCCTGTGCTGGTTTTAATATCGGGAAAATAGTAACTGGCGCAAAAGATTTCCTAAAAATTAGTAATTCGGATGATTTTAGTAAAAATCAGGTTTATACATATGCCGCCATTCGACATGCTTTGTACAGCCAAAATAAAACAACAGAGATTCTTGCAAATTTCGATCCTCGATTAAATTTTGTTGCAGAATGGTGGAAACAATTGTATGGAGAAAGCGAAGGGAAGGAAAATAAAGGAATTTTTCCTGCTAGCGTAAGTTTTACAACCGACCTCCATTCTATGGGTCAATATATTCAAGAGGGTTTACGAAACATATTCGAAACAGTAATATCAATTGAAAAACCAAAGCATAAATTAACTGTTCCTTCCGATTCAGATAATTTCGACAAACTGAATTTTCTTGCAGGAAAGCATCTCGATTTTATAAACAAAATGGCCGAACAGGGCACCATGATTGCCCATATTGATGGAGGAGTGCCAAATATAAAAATCACACTTCCTGAAATAAATGAATATTATATTGGTCAATTAATCTATTTTTTCGAAAAGGCATGTGCCATAAGTGGGTACCTGCTTAGAATAAATCCATTTGATCAGCCTGGAGTTGAAGAATACAAAAGAAACATGTTTGCATTGCTTGACAAACCAGGATTTGAAGAAGAAACAAAGAAAATTAAGGAGAGATTAAAATAGAAATTAATTTTCAATTTTTAGATTTATCTTTGCCAGCTTATCATTAATGATTACCATTTTGTTCATATTCTTAAACGAGAAAAAATCCTGATCATCGTTTAGAAAAAAATAAATCTTAAGTGTACTTCTTAGCACTTTGCTGCTATCCTTTAAATTATTTTGTCTGAATAAAATATCGCCTTGTTCTATCAATAGCTCTGCTAATGAACTTAACTCCTCAGTCGATAAGCCCTTTTCTTCTTTTAAAGCATCAATAAAAAAATCTTCTGAAACAGAATAAATAAAATCAGTGTTGCAATTAAAATAGCGCAATAGAGTATTGTCAATATTTTCGAGAGCTTCTCTAAATTGTCCGTTTTTTTTTAATTCTATCAATAAGGACAATACATTCGATATTTCGTCAATTAGTTTTAAGACTTGTTCTTTATTCTTCATCTCCAATTCAATCATGGTGTTATTTTAACACGACTATAGTAAAGATATAACAATAGTTTCGACAATAAACTAATCTATTTCGCAATTTTGACGAATGATTTCACTTTTTTAAATGTATTTGTTTATTTTTAATGCATATAAAAAATGAATTTATGATAGCTGATAGCTTAAAAGTTTTGGATAGCATAACCTTGAATTTTAGTCAGGGTGGTTTGTTATTCATGAATATTACGCTGGCATTTATAATGTTTGGTGTAGCTCTGGAGATTGATCTGGAAAATTTTAAGAACGTTATTAAAAAACCTAAATCGGTTATTATTGGTTTTGCATCACAATTTTTTCTATTACCCTTTGTTACTTTTCTTTTTGTTATGATCTTGCAACCTTCTCCAGCTGTTGCTTTAGGAATGATTTTGGTTGCTGCATGTCCGGGAGGAAATATCTCAAATTTCATATCCTCACTCGGCAAAGGTAATATTGCTTTATCTGTTAGTTTAACAGCTGTAGCAACACTCGCTGCTATTTTTATGACTCCTTTCAATTTTGCATTTTGGGGTAAATTATATGCCAAGTCTCACCCACTTTTACGACCAATTGAAATTGATCCTATTCAAATGTTCCAGACTGTATTTATTTTACTTGGAATACCTCTAATACTAGGAATGATATTCTCTAAGAAATTTCCTCAAACTACCAAAAAGATATTAAAACCAATAAAAATATTTTCGATTGTTTTTTTCTTAGGATTCGTGATTGCCGCTTTAGCAAACAATTTCAGTTATTTTATGCGATACATTCATCTGATTGCGCTTATCGTATTTATCCATAACGGATTAGCTCTCCTTTCAGGTTATACATTTGCCAGAGTTTTTAAATTACCCGAAAATGATCAAAGAACAATTTCTATTGAAACAGGAATTCAAAATTCTGGATTGGGTCTTGTACTCATCTTTAATCCAAAAATATTCCCACCTGACCTGCATATGGGTGGAATGGCATTTATTGCTGCTTGGTGGGGTATCTGGCATATATTGTCTGGCTTAGGAGTTGCTTATTATTGGGCGCATCGTCCAGTAACTAAATCAAAAGAATAAAAAAATTTATGGGAACAAATCGCAATACAATTGAGAAATTCTCGATAGGTCATTTTTTGCTTAGGGCTTATGTTGATTTCATTTTTAAATTTTTTTTTCGTACCAAATCATATAATTATAAAAATATTCCAAAGGATGATGTTATAATATTTGCAGCAAATCATCAAAATACATTAATCGATGCTTTGGCTATATTGGCTACCGTTAATAGACAACCTGTTTTTATGGCTCGTGCTGATATTTTTAATAAAAAAACCATTAGTAACATATTAACTTTCTTTAAAATACTCCCGATCTATCGTATACGTGACGGCAAAGAGAGTTTACGAAATAACGATGCCATATTTTTAAAAACAATCGATGTATTAAAAAACAAAAACGGCCTTGTAATTCTACCAGAAGGAAGTCATTTAGGAATGAGGCGATTACGAACATTAAAAAAAGGAATTTCGCGCATCGCATTACAAGCTGAAGAATCGAACGACTTTAAATTAAATATTAAAATTATTCCTGTAGGACTCGATTATAGTAATTATATAAACTTCGGCAGTCGATTACTGGTGTATTTTGGCGAAGCAATTAGCGTTTCCGATTATTATGATGCCTACAAAGAAAATACCCCCAGAGGGATGAATCTCCTGCGTGAAAGGATTGAAAGCGACTTGAAGAAATACATGATACATATTGAAAGTGATGAATATTACAATATGATTGATTTTCTTCGTGCGTTTTTTCTTCCGGAAATGAATGTAAAAAAAGGAAAACAACCTGAACAACTTTTCGCTGAACAAAAAATTATTGAGAGTTTAAATCGCTTTATTATTGACAAACCTGATGAAGCCAAAATCCTAAACGAAATGGTTAATTCTTTTAAATTATTATTACAAAAATTCAATTTAAGATTATGGGTTACACACAAGCCTAATTATAATGTATTTGGAATTATTTTACAATCTCTCATAATGCTCATATTATCCCCCATATTTTTGTATGGATTACTATTAAATTATTTACCGTTCAATTTGCCTGTATGGCTTACTAAAAAGATAAAGGATCCTCAATTTTTAAGTTCATTCAGATTAGTTATTGCAATAATACTATTTCCAGTTTATTACCTTATTCTTGCCATTATTAGTGGATTTTTTATTGGACACGGATGGACAAATTTAGCATTTGTAATTAGCTTACCTGTGACTGGTTTGTTTGGATTTTATTACTACATTAAGCTTAAAAAGTTATGGGCTAGAATTCGATATAACTATTTATCATGGAGGAAAAATACGGATATGGAAAAACTAAAGTTTCTTTATCAAGAAATTAAAGCATACAATAAAGAAATAATATAAAAGAAATGCTGGCATCACTGTCAGCATTTCTTTTTAAAACGGCATTGCACTATTTATATGAATAGGCTTTTGCATACAAAATAATAAAAGGAATTTCACCAAAAGCCACATGTGTTTTTTTGTCGGTAATAAATACTATATCGGAATTAATTAGCGCTGCTTTACGACGCAATACAATAATAGCAGTACGCTCAAGAGATTTTGGAGTAGAATAACTTTTTTCATTCCCATCTGCACGGGCTTCAAGCTGAGCTATTTCAATTAATCCATCAACATCTTTGGGATCATAGGTAACTTTTATCTTGCGATAATCACCAACATCTCTTATTTCTGTTGGTTTTTCATTTAAAATCTCTATTTTGCCTGTTTTATATTCAATTTTATAAACCAACCGCTGATCCATTTTATTTACCTTGGTTTCGCCAGGTAATGAGTAAAATAAGTCATTCATTTGAATTTTCTTAACATTGACAAGCATCTTTGTTCCATCGTGCTGATAAATAATATCAGTTGTTACAGCTGGTTTATCTTGCTTAACCTCTTGAGGTAGTTCTTCCTTTTTGGTGGTATCGGGTTCGCTAGGATATACTACTTGAGAATATACTACTTGAACATTTAATCCAACAAGAACCATCAATATCAACAAAAATCGTATCATAATCCTATTATTAAGTGATAAAATACAAATTATTAACTACAAAAATAATTCATTCAGGAAATTTGTCAACTATTGTTAAGCAATAAAATCTCTTTTAGATTTATATTAGAATAATTTTATCATTATCAAATACTTCCAAAAAATAATGAAGAACAAAAGCTTGTATTGATTCACGATTGTCCGCTTTAATTCATAATTATTGTTAATGATTTTCTTCATTCGTCCCCGCCCAAAAGCTTTGGGGACTAAATGGTGTGAATAAAATTAATTTGATCATTTCAGGTATTTAGGGCAAAAAAAATGACTTTCAATTTATTTGCCTAATATTATTGCACAAAAAGGACAATCAAAATTAATTCAAATCATGGGTAATAAAAATCTAATATTTGTACATTAATAAAACATTATTCTTTAAATTTATTTTTTATAAAATAAAAAGATTATTATGACACAAAGAACTAATGGGTTTGGAACTGCACCTGTTTTTTTTACAGCAATTTCAACTATTCTGGGCGCTATATTGTTCTTGCGTTTTGGATATGCTGTTGGTACATTAGGTGCATTAGGTGTATTCCTAATATTGCTTATGGGACACCTGGTAACAATTCCAACTGCATTTGCCATCTCCGAAATCGCAACAAATCAGCGCGTTGAAGGCGGCGGCGAATATTTTATTATCTCACGGTCATTTGGATTAAACATTGGAGGAACAATTGGAATAGCACTATTTCTTTCTCAGGCAATCAGCGTAGCATTTTATGTTATTGCCTTTACCGAAGCATTTGAACCATTTTTTAATTGGGTATATAACCGATTTGACATACTATTACCACGACAAGTAATCAGCTTGCCAGCCATGGCAATTCTTGCATTGCTAATTCTTCGTAAAGGTGCAAATTTAGGTGTAAAGGCGTTATATATTGTAGTTGCCATTTTATTCTTTTCGCTATTTTTATTTTTTATGGGTAAAACTCCCTATGCTGAAACTGCAGCAGCTGGAATCACAGAAAGTCCATTACGAAATATGGACAATTTCTTTCTGGTATTTGCCATTGTTTTTCCTGCTTTTACAGGAATGACAGCTGGAGTGGGTTTATCTGGCGACTTGAAAAATCCAGGAAAATCAATCCCGATAGGTACAGTTGCAGCAACATTTACTGGCCTAATTGTATACATATTTATAATTATAAAGTTGGTTCGTTCTGCTTCACCAGAACAATTGCTAAATAATCAATTGATTATGGGAGATATAGCATTATGGGGAAAACCATTGATTCTGGTTGGCCTTGCAGCATCAACTATTTCTTCAGCATTGGGATCTATAATGGTAGCACCAAGAACTTTGCAAGCTTTAGGAAATGACAAAACATTTCCTTTCAGAAGATTCAATATCCTTATGGCAAAAGGAAAGTCAATTACAAATGAGCCATACAATGCCTCTGTAATTACAATATTAATTGCATTTATTTTTGTTGCTTTAGGTGATGTAGATGCTGTTGCACGAATTATTTCAATGTTTTTTATGGTTACTTATGGCTCCTTATGTTTAATTTCCTTTTTAAACCATTTTGGAGCATCACCTGAATATAGACCAACATTCCGTTCACATTGGATTCTTTCTCTTATTGGATTTGTCTTTTCTGTTTTCTTAATGCTTAAAATGGATACATTATATGCAATAATCTCAATAGTTGCTATGATTATCCTGTACATATACATAAGTAATTATCATAAATCTAGAAAAGGCTTGGAATCTATCTTCAGAAGTGCACTGTTTCAGATAAACAGGAATCTTCAGGTATATCTACAAAAGAATCAATCTATTAAGAAAAAAGCGAGTTGGCATCCATCAGCAATTTGTGTAACCGAAGCAAAATCTGATCGCGACAATGCATTTCGATTACTAACCTGGATATCGGAAAAATATGGATTTGGAACCTATATTCAATACATTCAGGATTACTATTCGCACTCCGCCCACGATAAGGCAAAAGATGCATTGGATTTGCTAATAGAAAGAGCAGAATCACGCAAAAGCAATGTATATGTAGATACTATTGTTTCGCCATCATATACATCGGCGATTGCCCAGATAATCCAGTTGCCGGGAGTATCAGGTCTCGATAACAATTTAATTTTGTTCGAATATGATAAGAAGAATCCTAAAAATCTTCAACAAATTGTCGATAATTATGCATTAGTGAGATCAGGAAACTATGATGTTTGTATTTTAGGTGGATCAAATCGTGGAGTTAATTACAACGAAGGAATACATATTTGGGTGCGAAGGGTTGATTATGAAAATCTAAATCTTATGGTTCTTCTTAGTTATATTATTCTTGGTCATCCCGATTGGAAAGGAGCCAAAATAAAAATATTTAATGTACGAAAAGAAGGTCAGCATGATGAAGCTACGAATCAATTAATGGAGTTAGTTGAAACCGGAAGATTACCCATTTCCTTAAAAAATGTCGAATTTATCGACATAAATGACAATATGAACCTAAAAACCATAATTAATGAAAAATCAGTAAAAGCTGGGTTAACCATGGTGGGATTTAGAAGCGAACAATTAAAACACGAAGGAGACAAATTATTTCTGGGCTATGAAGAAATGGGTGATATTCTTTTTGTTAATGCTTTTAGAGATATGACTATTGAATAAAATCTCTTTATTACAGCTTCTTAAAATACAATCATATTAAGCAAGCTTGTTTTATACCTGCAAATTTATTGTCTCTTTATATAATATTTCTTGTTCGGGATAAATGATAATAAAATTGCTATCAACAAATTGCGCATCAATATTACTTGTTATTTGGTAAACCTGCCTGTTAAACGAAAGACTGTTTTTTCGTGCATTAATTACCACCAACAAATCATTATCAATAAATTTCTTTGAAATTAATTTAAGCATTGCAGGACAGGTTGCTGATCGAAATACAACATCGGACTGGATTTTGCTTTTTTTAATAAGTTCTTTAATACTTATATGCGTCTGATCGTAACCCCAAAAATAGAGCTTGCTATTTGTTTGTTTTACCAAAGAAAAAACCGTTCTGGCCCATTCAACAAAACCAATTTCTAATTCTGCTGCAGGAGGGATTAAAACATGTATATTTTCGATAAGATTTATTGGCTTTATAATTCGAGTCACAATAATCATCTGGCCTGTTTTAGCCAATACATTTTCGAGCAGTGTTCCAAAGAAAAAATCAATCGTTGTCACCTTCCCATGCCAACCCATTATTACTTTTGTTATTTGCAATTCTTTAACAGTTCTTGCAATACCATCTGCAACGTTAGTATCTATTCTTGAGATAACCTTTGCTATAATGTCTGACGAAGAAGCTTGCTTTTTGGCTTTTTCCAGTATATTATTAAAGAAAAGAACATTTTCAGACGCTTTATCGTCATCAGCAACAATTGTTAGGGGGTACAGTGGTTCTGTAGATTTTGGATTTTTTATAAGAACTGAAAAATTAATTAACTGCTCAATACGGGCAGGATTAGAAATCGGAACCAGAATTTTTTCTATTAATTCATTTTGTTCCGGCTTTTTATCAATCTCAGCAACTGCAATTTTTCTGGCAGAGTTTTGAGTTACAAACGAGCTAACCAAACAACTAAATAATACGAGAATAATGGTTGCATTCATTACAGACTCATTAATAATATTCAAATTAAAGCTAACAATAATAATAGCCAGGGCAGATGCTGCACGAGCATTTGACAAACCAAACAACAGATTTCTTTCTGGTTTAGTAAAACGAAAGACCAATTGTGTAATTAACGCTGCAAGATATTTGCTACCCATAGAGATAACAAGAAGAACAAAGATTAAAAGCCATAATGCTGGACTTTGTAAAAGGATTTGTAGGTTAGCAAGCATTCCAACAGTAATAAGGAAAAAAGGAATAAAAATAGTATTCCCTATAAATTGGATACGATTCATTAATGGAGAAGAAGTTGGAATTAGCTTACTTAAAGCTAATCCGGCAAAGAAAGCTCCAATAATTGGTTCTACAAATGCAAATTCGGCCGCCACTGCAGCTAAAAATACCATTGTTAAAACAAAAATATATTCTGTACCTGAATCGCCATCATGATTCTTAAAGAACCATTTGCTAATTTTAGGAATAATCCATAAAACAAAACCCAGAAATAATAGAAAATAACCAACAAATCGTATCCAAAAAAAGAAGTCGAGACTCTCTTTAGCTGATTCAGAAACAATTCCAAATATTAACAGTGCAGTAGTATCTGTTATTATGGTTCCTCCAATTAATATATTGATAACCCTATTGTTGTTTATCCCAAATCTTCCAATTATAGGATAAGCCACAAGCGTATGTGATGCAACCATGCTAGAAATTACCAACGTCGCTAAAAAATTAAAATTTAATAAATAGTAGAAAACTAATCCTGTAGTTATAAACGGAACTAAAAATGTTAATAATCCAAATGTTATGCTTGGCTTTTTATTCTGCAGAAATTCCTTAACATTTATTTCCAATCCAGCCAAAAACATAAGATATATTAATCCTGTTTTTCCCAAAATAGATATACTACTATCATTTGAAATAAAATTTAAACCATGAGGGCCAATAAGTAAACCAGCCAATATCAAACCTATAATTTCGGGGAATTTTATTTTTTTAAAAAGAGCAGGTGCAATTAAAACTAATACAAGAATTAAAGTAAAAATAAGTATAGAATCGGTAAAGGGTATCGCTGGATGAAACATATTTGTATTTTGTTTTTTTTGTCAATTTACAAAATAATTTTTAATAGTATCTTTTTTGATTTGTAATAGGATACAAAGCATAAACAAATATCATCTATTTATTATTCTATTAAAATCCCCATTTTTAGGTATTGTCGATTATTTAGAATCGTTCTACTTTTGTTGCCATAATAATAACTATTTAATACAATTAAAAATGAAAAAACTACTTTACTTTTATTTATGCTTTTTTGTACTTAATAGCGCTTTAATTGCGCAAGAAAATAATCTTGATAATAAAATACCAGAATCCATAAGCGAAAGTATTTTTGATTCTGAAAATCAAAACAAGTTAAATTTTGGCGGTTATGGACAAATAGATTACAACCAACCATTTGATAAAGACATTCGAGAAAATGGGAAATTAGATGTTCATCGATTAGTACTATTTGCAGGTTATGAGTTTAACGAAAAAACCAAGTTTATAACTGAGCTTGAATTTGAGCACGTTTCAGAATTGTATGTTGAGCAAGCCTATTTGAGCTACAATGTAATGAATAACTTATCGGTAAAAGGGGGTTTAATACTTATACCAATGGGGATAATAAATGAATATCACGAACCGCCTTCATACAATGGTGTAGAGCGTCCTAATACTGATAATCTTATTGTTCCAACAACATGGAGAGAAATTGGATTGGGTTTCGATGGAAGAATTAATAGAGCATCTTTACGCTATCAGGTTTATATTGTTAATGGATTTAACGGATATGATGGTACGGCGAAATTTAAAGGTTCTAGTGGATTGCGAAGTGGCAGACAAAAAGGAGCCGAATCATACATAAGTTCTCCAAATATTTCAGCAAAAATTGATTATTATGGCATTCGTGGATTAAAGCTTGGCTTATCAGGTTATTTTGGTGATTCACAATCGAAATTATATGATGGATTAGATAAAAAGGATGACTTGGCAAATGCATCAGCCGATTCTTCTGTGATTGGTATTAGTATGCTAGGTCTTGATTATCGCTATTCGATTGCAGGATTTCAAACACGTGGACAGATTATTTACAGTAAATTCAGTAATGTAGTTGAGTATAATTTATTTACCGGAAGTGATCTGGGCGAATCGATGATGGGCTATTATGCCGAAATTGCCTACGATATTTTTAGAAATAACAGTTCGATTAAAAATGAGTTAACTCCTTTCTTCAGATACGAGCAGTATGATACACAATACACTGTAACTAACGGAATGACAAAAAATACTGCTTTTAGTAGAACTGAACTTTTTCTTGGATTTGCTTTTAAAATGGATCATGGTGCAGTTTTTAAGATTGATTACCAATGGTATAAAAATGCAACTGAAAAAACATTTAACTCAATGATTAATATGGGGGTTGGAGTTTGGTTTTAAGTATTTATCTCATACAATAGAACACAGATAACACAGATATAGCCTTAAAACATAAATTAAGACTCAGTCAAATCATATTTATTGGTGTTATCTGAGTTCTAAATTCACATTAAAACAATTGCTATGAAAATTAAATTATTCCTATTGTTCTCATTCGGCCTATCGTTAAACCTTTTTGGCCAGAATAATGATACACAAAAAAAGTTTGAACAAGAATTACACAGTTATTTTCGATCTGGTGACCTTAAGAAGCAGGAAATAGTAAATTCAGAAACAAAAGATAAAATTTTTAAGCTGTTTCTAGACAATTCATTTGTGGGTTATGCTATTCTGGCATCGGCAAAGGGGCGCATGGATACTTTTGATTTTGTTATTATTTATAACTCACAAAAAGAAATAAAATTGGTTAAAGTTCTTGTCTATCGTTCTCAGCATGGACAGGAAATAACAAATAAAAACTGGCTTAAACAATTTTATAAAAATACAGTGCAGTTTGTTTATGGAAAAGATATACAGGCCATTTCGGGGGCAACACTTTCTGCTAAATCAATCACAGAGAAAATAAATACATTAAATTTTGTGGTTTCCGAAATCTCTACATTTTAGGTTTGAGACCTACTAGACTAATTATATCATCGGCAGATAAATTCTTACCACTTATTTTATGTTTGGCCAGATTATAAAAAGGATTTCTCTTTTCAAGCAATGATTGTGCATATGCTGTAAGGTCTGACTTTGATTTTCCCCATATTAAAGGGCGGTCAGTCTTCGAATTTGCTAATCGACTAACAAGAATAGGTATATCTACTTCAAGATAAATTGTAATTCCGGAGGCATTCATTTTTTCCATATTGTCAAAAAAACAAGGTGTTCCTCCTCCTGCCGAAATTACTGCATTCTCATTTTGTTTAATTATAATTTCGAGTGCTTCTTTTTCAATTTGACGAAATCTCTCTTCTCCAAACTCATAGATTAACAAACGAATAGTTGTTTTCTGTTGTTCTTCAATAACTTTATCAAGGTCGATGAAAGGTAAATTTAATTTAGTTGCCAGTTTTTTGCCAATAGTCGTTTTACCGCTGGCCATAAATCCTATAATAAAGATTCTCATCGACGATTTTTTTGGTTCATTTATTTAGAGTCTAAATCAAAAAGGCTCATTTGCGAAGGATCATCCTCAATTGGTCCTTTATCATCAGAAGGTTCAGAAGGTTCAATTTTATCAATACGTATTAGAGGTTCGAGCTCAGTAACTACCTTAACTTCGTAATTCGATAATCGTTTTCCCTTAGCTTTATAACTTTTTACTCCAATAAAATCAGCAACTTCAATAATTTCACTCTCGCGATTTTTGTGTCGGCCTCCAAAACTTACTTCCAACCTAGGGTACTCCACCTCACTCATTTTTAATAGTCGCGACTCTTCATTGTCACCAATAAAACTAGTTAGTTTATCTGTAGGATCAAGTGTAAATCGCTTTAAATAATAAAACTCAAGGTCGGCATCATAATAAACTGCTGAGAATATTTTTTCGGATCTGAATTTCTCAATTATAAAGATATCATCCTCAAAGTGATTCATCAAGTCATATGATGATAATCTATACTTACCTGATTTTGTAATGATAAGTATTTTATCATCGGCATGGAATTCGCCCAAAAATTTGCCACGACCATCGGCATTTAATCTAAGTACTTCTTCTTCGAACCAAATTTTTCGACCGCCCAAGGTTGAAAAACCTTCTTCTTTTAAAACAATTTTATGAATTGCATATTTGGTAAGTACATTACCCATTGATTGCTTGCCTTTGATAGCTAAATCAGTAAAGTTAAATTCGAATACTGGTTTTTTTAGTCGTGGACGAGGACGCAAGAACACCTTAATAACTTCAGCTTCACCATTAGGATTAACACTCATATAAAGAATCTTAGAGCCCTTTGTACCTTTCGTAATATCGTATTCTTTATCGCGTGTAATACCAGTAATTGCGCAACGTTTTATCATAATTGCTCCATTTAAACCATCCCGGTAAACAATGTTATATATTGTTCTATTATCATTACGTTTAAATACAGCAACGTGAATAATATTTTTCCCTACAAAGTTCTTTTCAGCAACTTTCGAAATAATATATCTTCCATCACCAAGAAAAGTTATAACTTCATCTATATCGGAACACTCGCAAACATATTCGTCCTTTTTAAGCCCATAACCAATAAAACCCTCTTCGCGATTTACGTAAAGCTTTTCATTTGCAACAACAACCTGAGTAGCAGCAATAGTTTCGAGATTGCGGATCTCAGTTTTTCGTTCGCGTCCATCGCCATGTTTCTTCCTTATCTGCTTAAAGTAATTTATTGCATACTCGATTATCGTATCAAGATGACTTTGTACTTCCTTTATTTGGTCTTCCAGTCCACTAATTATCTCATCTGCCTTCTTAACATCAAACTTTGAAATACGCTTAATCTTAATTTCGGTAAGTTTCTCAATGTCTTCAACAGTAACTTTACGTAATAAAAGTTTTGTATATGGTTTTAATCCCTTATCAATAGCAGAAATAACAGCTTCCCATGTTTCACTTTCTTCAATATCACGATAAATCTTCTTTTCAATAAAGATTTTTTCAAGTGATGACATATGCCATGATTCCTGTAACTCAGCCTTTTTAATCTCGAGTTCTTTGTTGAGTAGTTTTACAGTATTATCAGTTGAGATTTTTAGCATCTCAGTAACACCAATAAATATAGGTTTTTTATTATCAATAACACATGAGTTTGGCGAAATTGGTACCTCGCAGTCAGTAAATGCGTAAAGAGCGTCAATTGTTTGATCGGGAGAAATACCGGGAACAAGGTGAATTAATATTTCTACATGCTCAGCTGTATTGTCGTCGATCTTTCTAATTTTTATTTTTCCTCTTTCGGCAACTTTTAATATTGAATCGATAAGACTTTGCGTTGTTTTGCCAAAAGGTACTTCAGTTATTTTTAGTGTTTTTTTATCTTCTTTTTCAATACGTGCTCTTACTTTAATAGAACCACCGCGAATACCATCATTATAACGGCTAAAATCAGCAATTCCTCCTGTAGGGAAATCGGGATACAGTTCAAAACTTTTCCCTTTAAGATGAGCAATGGAAGCATCAATCAGTTCGTTAAAATTATGAGGAAGGATTTTTGAGGCTAAACCAACAGCAATTCCTTCAACACCTTGAGCAAGCAGTAATGGAAACTTGATAGGCAAAGTAACAGGCTCGTCATTTCGTCCATCGTACGATTTTTTCCATTCGGTAGTTTTAGGATTAAATACTACATCGGCAGCAAATTTTGAAAGTCGTGCTTCAATATAACGAGGAGCAGCAGCACTATCGCCTGTGAGAACATTACCCCAGTTACCCTGAGCATCTATTAATAAATCCTTTTGACCCAACTGAACTAAAGCATCTCCGATCGAAGCATCTCCATGTGGATGAAACTGCATTGTGAAGCCAATGATATTTGCAACTTTGTTGTAGCGACCATCATCAAGTCGTTTCATAGCATGCAAAATACGACGCTGAACAGGTTTTAATCCATCGTTCAAATGTGGAACAGCCCTTTCTAGAATTACATATGATGCATAATCAAGAAACCAATCTTTGTACATCCCGGAGAGGTGTACAATTTTATGTAATTCCCCGTTACCAGTATTATTTTCTTCTATTTGTTGATTTGTATCTTCGTTTTCAGGAAGTTCAATATTATCCATTTGTTCTGTACTCATTCTTTTCTAAAATAAACTAATCAAAAACAATATTCCAAAATTTATCAACCCTCATCAATGACCTCAAACTTGAGGTTCTCAACAATAAAATCCTGTCGTTCGGGAGTATTTTTACCCATATAAAATTCGAGTAAATCCTTAACTGCATCATCGCGCCGTAAACGTACCGGATCAAGTCGAATATCCTTACCAATAAAATGCTTAAATTCATCTGGTGATATTTCTCCTAATCCTTTAAATCGCGTAATTTCAGGATTTGTCCCTAGCTTTTTCATTGCATCTTCTCTTTCTGATTCGCTATAGCAATAAATTGTTTCCTTTTTATTACGAACTCTGAATAGGGGTGTTTGAAGAATATACAAATGTCCGTTTTTCACTAAATCAGGAAAAAATTGCAGGAAGAAAGTCATTAAAAGCAATCTTATATGCATCCCATCGACATCAGCATCTGTAGCAACAATAACTTTATTGTACCTAAGGTTTTCTATTCCTTCTTCAATATCGAGTGCTGCCTGTAGTAAATGAAACTCTTCATTTTCATAAACAATTTTTTTGGTTAAACCATATGTATTTAAAGGCTTTCCCTTTAAACTAAAAACTGCTTGGGTATTTACATCACGCGATTTGGTAATTGATCCACTAGCTGAATCGCCCTCTGTAATAAAAATCATTGTTTCTCTTTTTAACTCTTCGGAAGAGTTGAAATGGATTCGGCAATCACGAAGTTTCTTATTATGTAAGTTTGATTTTTTAGCTCTCTGCTTTGCAATTTTCTTAATATCAGAAATAGCTTTTCTTTCTTTTTCTGAATCAAATATTTTTCGTTGAATTATTTCAGCCGTTTCCTGATTACGGTGTAAATAATTATCAAGGTCTTTTTTAAGAAAATCACGAATAAAATTTGTTATTGAAACGCCATCAGGAGATATGTTTTTTGATCCCAACTTGGTTTTGGTTTGTGATTCGAAAACTGGTTCTTCAACCTTAATGCTTAATGCAGCAACTATTGAAGTACGAATATCTGAAGGATCGAAATCTTTATGATAGAATTCACGAATAGTTTTAACGATAGCTTCGCGGAATGCAATAAGATGAGTTCCTCCTTGCGATGTAAACTGCCCGTTAACAAAACTATAGTATTCTTCACCATAACTATTTCCATGAGTTATAGCAACCTCTATATCGTAACCTTTCAAATGAATTATTGGATATAGACCCTCGGTACTCATATTTTCCTCTAGCAGATCACGAAGACCATTCTCGGAGAAGAATGGCTTGCCATTTAACTTAATAGTTAATCCCGAATTAAGATAAACATAATTGCGGATCATGGTTTCTACATACTCTTCGATATAATGAAATTCTCCAAACAACAAACTATCAGGCTTAAATGAAACCATTGTTCCGTTTTTTTCTGATGTAGGCTGAATATCTTCTTCGTTTATAATTTCGCCATGAGCAAACTCAATTAGTTTTTTCTCACCCTCCCGGTATGCTTCAATTCTAAAATTATTAGAAAGTGCATTTACTGCCTTTATACCTACTCCGTTTAAGCCCACCGATTTTTTAAAAACTTTAGAGTCGTATTTAGCACCAGTATTCATTTTCGATACTACATCCAGAACCTTGCCTAAAGGTATTCCCCTTCCGTAATCACGTACTTTTACTTTCTGACCTGTAATCTCTATATCAATAGTTTTGCCAAATCCCATCATGAATTCATCAATGGAATTATCAAGCACTTCTTTTAGTAACACATAAATACCATCATCGTTTGATGTTCCATCACCAAGCTTTCCAATGTACATCCCCGGACGTTTTCTTATGTGTTCTTTCCAGTCTAATGTACGAATGCTGTCTTCAGAATAAATTGCCGTCATTTCACCAAATTTTTGTCAAATATATATAAAAGTAAATTTCAAGTTAAAAAAGTTTATCAACAGGTAAAAAACATCCATACAAAAGATTTAACATAAAACAGATTTACTTATATGCTAAGAATGGCGCACTATAAGGCATTTATATCTGATGCAGGAAGTTAAGTTAGCAAACCTAATAAAATCAAAAAACAACAAAGCTGTTGAAAAATAGATAATTATTCCAAATTTAAAGGGATTACAACCTTTTTATGCTGACTCCGTTTTTAGGTGGTTAAGTTCATTCGCCATAATCTCTTTTACATAATTTGCTAATTCCCGGGTATCCATGTTTTGAAATTGAGAATATGAAATCTCATCCAATACTTTAAGTTTTACTGTATGTGATCCATTAAATATTCCATATTTTGTAAGAAGATTATCACTTGTACCTTGAATTATTACAGGAAGAATTGATCGTTTTGATAGTTGTGCTAATTTAAAAGCTCCTTCTTTGAAATTTCCCATTTGTCCATTTCTGGAGCGTGTACCTTCAGGAAAAATAAATAGTGTACATCCTTTTTTTAGTGCTTTTTCGCCATCGATAAGCATTTTTTTAATGCTTGCTTTGCTGGTTCTTTTAAGTTTAATATCGCCACTTAAATTCATAAGCCATCCAAAAACCGGAATTCTAAATACTTCGTACTTCGACACCCACCTAAACGGTTTCCCAAGTCGATACATTATTAGGATATCTTCAATAGACTGATGATTTGCAACAACCACATAAACACCTTTTTTTTTGATTTTTTCTTTCCCAGTAACTTTTACATGCCACCAAGGACTCAATTTAGTATATAAAGATCCCCAGAAAAGAGCTACTTTACTTAACACAAATAATCGACGATCGAATAAAAAAGTTAATAGCCAAGTAACTATAAATATTGGAGCAATAAATACTATCGTAATAAAAATAAAAAACCAGATAATAATTGACCGTATAATACTAATCATTTTTAATGATTCGTTAAATTTGTAAAATAAAGTTTTATATAAAATTTCTTTTGCCAAAATTAAGAACTTATTAATACATAAAAAAATAGTTAGCTTAGTGGTATATTTTTTGTAATATTCTAATTAACTTATTATTTTCACATCCCATTTTGTAGTGATACAAAAAACAGAAAGTACAGAACAAATGAATGTAAGAAGATTAATTATTACTTTTTTATTTTTTATTGTTGGCATTCAGGTTTTCGCTCAGGACCAAACAGAAAAACTTGATACTATCTTTCTATTAAGTAGAAAAAAACTTGTTGTTCAGATTAAAAATGTTTCTTCAGCAACTGTCCGATATTATGATCCAAAAAATCAGGGGTCGTTTACTATTGAAAGAAAACAGATTCAACAAATAATATTTAATAATGGGAGAAAAGAGGTTTTTAATAAGCCTGTATTTAGCATGGTTGCAGAAGGCGATTGGAAAACAATTATTGTTACAGATAACAAAAGTGATGTTGCTGGTTTGTATGAACTGGGAGCTGTAAATGGGAAATCATCTGCTGGGAGTAAAGATGCCAAATCGGCAAAAAGGAGTGCTATTATAAGATTGCAGAAACGAGCAGCAAATTTGGGTGCAGCAATGGTTCTGGTTACTAAAGAAGAACCTATAGGTGGTTTTGGAGAAGCACCTTCCTTTAATATTGAAGGCATAGCTTATGGATACGAACCGCCTAAGGAAAACACGACAGAGGGTGAACAATAAACATGTTATATTCTATAAAAAAACTCCAATAAGTTAACTTGTTGGAGTTTTTTTAATCCTCAAATCCTAAAACTATAACTCAGACAATCCTATTTCGCTTAAGCCCTGTATAAATACAACATCTTTTGGTATTCTTTCCTTTTGAACTCTATACAAATCATTTAATAATTCATCTCGGATAAATCCTTTTTCTTCGATAAGCTTTTTCGCGGCAATATAATCTCCATTGCCTTGAATAACCAAAATTTTATTTGCTAAACCTTTCATAGCTTCTTTCATTTTCTCGAAATGAACAGTATAGGTATTTGTTTTTTTATCATATGAGAATGCTCCTGCGTCCTGGAAATAGTTAAACCGAATCATATTGGCAACACCTTGATCACTTGATATTCCGAATCGAACTGACCTGAAAATATCGGCCATATAAGTAACATAGTTATCCATGAGTGTGCCTTTATTTAACTCGCCCATTTCGTAAAGCTTGGTAATAAAAAAAAGACTTAGAATGTCGTTTTTGCTTTCCTCAATAATATTATAATGTTCTTTAAGAACATCACTTACTGGTTCTTTCTTTAATGTACTTTTAATTCCAAGGGAACTACCAACTTCGTAGAACATTGTATTTTCGAAAAAAGCATCAAAAGTAATATGCTTCTGTTGCTCCGGATTAATTAATAAATTGCTAATTGGTTTCAGTATTTTCTCAAACTTGGCCTCCATTACATTTCTGAACTGAAGTTTTCTACTGCCAACCTGCATCTGCACCTGTCCATCGCGAGGCAAGTTAAATGCAATTTTTTTACTTCCTGCATTCCAAACACCCGAACAATAGATTACATCATACACCATAATATCAGATAGTCCTTTAGGCAATTCATTAATATATTTTGCATCCACAGGAAGATTTTTCTGAAGATATGGAAGCAACAATGCATATTTCTCAAGATTTTTACTCCATTCCTTATCCTTAATCAAAACCATAGATTGGTAAGAGGCTTTAGACCAGAACAACCGATCATCAGTATCATCAATAGGTCCAATTATAAAATCTATAATATTATCTTTCATTTTCATCCATGCAATGTCGCTTTCAAAATATTTATCGGTAAGCAATGCTTTAGCCCTAAGTTCCAAATAATTTTTAAGATCTTTATTATCGGCTAATTCAGCGGCTCTATTCATTAATTCGGCAATTCTTTGAAGTTTTTCATCATAAGCCTTATAATAGGGAATAGTTTGTAAACCACCTACTTCATTTCTACGTATAAGTGTATAAGAGCTGTATTTTTCCAGATCACCAAACTCTTCAAATTCTTGATAAGTCATATCTGATGGGTAAAAATTAGCTCCATCAGGCCTCTTCCCTACTCCATCAACAAAAGGTTCCATTCCATTCAACCTATCCCATGGTCCATAATTTATATTTACATACTTCAATGTTTTTTCATCTTTAACCATTTCAAGTAATTGGTCCTTCTTACCACAAGTTTGTATCCAGTATAATTCATCGATTATCTGGGCTGCTTCAAATAACAATGGAAGCATTTTCTTCTGATTTTCAGTTAAGATATTTAGGTTGGCTGTTAAATTTACATCAGCATAATTCATCAGAAGTTTTTCAATTTTTGATTGTGGCATACTTTCTTTGCTCTTATCTTTTCTGGAGCATCCAAAAAAGAATAACAACATGAAAATAAATGTGGTTATTATTAACTTTCTATACATAATGATGGGTATTAGGTTTACTAAAAATAATACGATTATAATATATACAAAGAGATATGGTAGATTTCTAAAAAGAAAGTTACGAATAATAAAAAACAGAATCAAATTATACTTAAGCATTATTCAGATTTGCACCTGAAATATGCTGTTTTTCTAGAAGAACAATTTACTTAAAGGTTTAATTAAAATAAACCTTTGATAATAACTTCGGTATTTATTTGAATATTCTTTTGTTTGATTATTTTATTTAACGTTTTTCGGACAGCACCTTCATTGTGTTTTACTCCTACTAAAACATTCTCTATTATTTCTTTTGCATCAATTCCAGAAATTGATAATGACTTTATATTTCCTTTTTCTACTGAAAGTGAAAATATTAATTCACCCTGCTCCGTTTTTACTTTATTGCTTAAATCATAATCAGGTGAATATCCAAAATTCCATTCCCATGTGGCATATTTTTCCAGAACTAATTCTTGTATTCGAGCAATATCGTATTTGTTAAATGAATACGATTTAACATCACTATAATTTAATTCTATAAATTGATTTATCTTGCTTTGCAATTCAGTAATTAAGATCTCTTTGGAAATAAAATCTTTAATATTTGCTACTACAGCACGAACTGATTTAACTGCTTTGTCAGAATACCTATTTTCGGGAGCTTTAATGGCATTATTTAAAATCGATAAATCGGACGAAAACAATAATGTTCCATGATGTAAAACTCTTTTCTTAAATATATGCTCTGCATTACCTGAAATCTTAAAACCATTTACCTGAATATCATTATGCCCTCCAAATTCAGCATTTACACCTAGCTGTTTTAGAACTTCAATTATAGGTGTGGTATACATTTTAAAGTCAACAAGATTTTTATCGTTTCCTGAATTTTTAATAAAAGAAAAGTTAAGATTCCCCAGATCATGATAAACTGTTCCTCCACCAGATAATCGCCTAACAACAGCAATATTATTCTCTTTTACATATTGATAGTTTATTTCGGCAAGTGTATTTTGATGTTTTCCAATAATTATTGAAGGTTTATTTTGATATAGTATAAAACAGTCATCTGTAAAATTCTTAAGGAGATATTCCTCAACGGCAATATTAAAATAAGGATCAGTAGTACTATTTTGGATAATTAACATTTGAATAATCTTGAAAAACGGGTAAATACTATCTCTATTTACATTTGTTTAAATATCCTTTTATTAGCAAGTTTATAGGCTTTAAAAACAACAAAACCAATTAGAAAACCTAGCAATGCGCCACAAATTACATCAAGAGGATAATGAACTCCCAAATAAATTCGGCTATAGGAAACAATTACTGCCCATAAAAAAATAAAAATAGTAAAGGGCATATATTTAAACAAAAATGTTAAGAAACTTGCAATAGCAAAAGTGTTCGCCGCGTGCGACGAAACAAAACCATATTTACCCCCACATTTGTTTTTTACCAAATGAACAATATCTTGTAGCTCAGGAGTATGACAAGGACGCAATCGTTGAAAAATATCTTTGAAAAAATGCACTGACACTTGATCCGAGAGTAAAACAAGTAAAGC
Organism: Bacteroidetes bacterium GWF2_33_16; assembly: GCA_001768565.1. Taxonomy (GTDB): domain Bacteria; phylum Bacteroidota; class Bacteroidia; order Bacteroidales; family UBA12077; genus UBA12077. The sequence continues at coordinate 122,766 of MEOE01000016.1, forward strand.
AATAAAAAGCAATGTTACATACGACTGTTTTCGTTGCTTATATATTATAAATGCAGCCAATATTAAATATAATGGTATCCACAACGTTGTTTTGGTAATCCACCACATAGCATCATCCCAAAAAGGCGAGTGAATTCCATTAAGAAAAATAAACAATTGTGTATCCCAATATATGAGAAAATCAATCATGCTAACTCGAATGTAATTCTTTCCAAATTAAATCTTTAAGCTCACTTATTCCTTTTTGTGCAATTGATGAAATAAAGACATAAGGAATATCGGGCAAGTCCTGTTTTATCTCTTTTATTAACTCTTTGTCGAGCAAATCGGATTTAGTAATTGCAAGAATTCTTTTTTTATCAAGCAACTCTGGATTAAACTGTTCGAGCTCTGAGAGTAAAGTTCTGTAATCTTTATGAATGTGGTTACTATCTGCAGGAATCATAAATAACAACATTGAATTTCGTTCAATATGGCGCAAGAAACGTAATCCTATACCTTTTCCTTCGTGTGCTCCTTCAATAATCCCTGGTATATCAGCCATAACAAATGACTGCATATCCCTATATTTAACTATTCCAAGATTAGGTACAAGGGTTGTAAAAGGATAATCAGCAATTTTTGGTTTGGCAGCCGAAACCACACTAAGCAGGGTAGATTTGCCGGCGTTTGGGAAACCAACTAATCCAACATCTGCTAATAATTTAAGCTCGAGAATGTACCAGCCCTCCTTCTTGTCTTCGCCAGGCTGAGCATAACGAGGAGTTTGATGAGTTGCCGATTTAAAATGTACATTCCCCTGTCCTCCTCGTCCACCTTCTAAAAGAATTTTCTCCTCACCATCCTCGGTTATCTCAAATAATATTTCTTCTGTTTCGCCATCTTTAGCAACCGTGCCGAGAGGAACTTCGACATAAACATCTTTGCCATTAGCACCTGTTTTTTCCCATCCTGCTCCAGCCATACCGCTGGTTGCGAAAATATGTTTCTGGTATTTCAAATGCAGTAAGGTCCAAAGTTGTGCATTTCCTTTTAAAATGATATGCCCTCCACGACCACCATCACCACCGTCGGGTCCTCCTTTATCAATAAACTTTTCACGATGCAAATGGGGAGATCCCGCGCCTCCTTTACCCGAACGAAAAAATATCTTCACATAATCAACAAAACTCGCTCCCGACATATTCTAATTTTTACAGATGTTATCAATCACTTTGCAAATATCACTAAAAATTTTGTCAATATCACCTAAACCATTAATAGATTGATATTTATTTAATTTTTTATAATAATTCTTTACAATTTTTGTGTTATTCTCATAAATTGTAAGTCTTTTTTTTATAATCTGATCACAGGTATCATCAGGCCTGTTCGATTTTTCTGATCGGTTGGATAATCTTTTTACCAGGGTTTCCTCATCAACTTCAAGTGAAATAAGAACAGTTATTTCAGAGTTGTATTTACCAAGAATTCTTGTAAACTCATCAGCCTGTGGAGTTGTTCTTGGAAATCCATCAAAAACAAAACCATTACAAGGAATATTTTTATTTATTTCGTTCATAACAATTTCCAAGGCAATTGCATCAGAAACATAATTACCATGATCGATATATTTTTGGGCTTCGATACCCAAAGGAGTTTTTTCAGCAATATTGATTCTCAGAATTTCGCCTGTAGATATATGAACTAAACCATACTTCTCGATTAGTTTTTGTGATTGCGTTCCTTTTCCTGCACCCGGAGGCCCAAACAAAATAATATTGAGCATTAATTAAATTAGTCTTTTATTGTATTAAGGTATAAATATCAGGTAAGTTTCTCCCTAGTCCATCATAGTCGAGACCATATCCAATAATAAAATCATTTGGAATTTCTTTTCCAACATAATCGATCTTTATGTCTTTTTTATAAGCAGCAGGTTTAAACAAAAAAGTAGCGATTTTAATATCGGCAGGTTTTTGTTTATTAAGTTCCAGTAAAATTTGCTCGAGAGTTATCCCGGTATCAACAATATCTTCGAGAACAATAACATGTCGGCCTTGAATATTTTCGTTAATACCTATTAGTTCCTTAACGCTACCAGTACTTGATGTTCCAAGGTAAGAAGAAAGTTTTAAAAACGTAATTTCGCAGTTTATATCAATTTGCTTTAAAAGATCAGCAGTAAACATGAAAGATCCGTTCAAGATACTTATAAACAAAGGAGTTTCTTTACCTTTATAATCGCTGTTGATTTTTTGAGCAACCTGTTTAACTATTTTATAAATTTCATCAGAGTCGAGGCTGACTCCAAATTCTTTATCTTTAAGTTTTATTTTTTTCATTGTATATGAAATATTTCAATTTTAAGTATCTTGCGAAGATAAAAATTAATGCACAAAGTTACGTTTTTAGATTATAAAATCTGTAATAAATATGAAAGCAAAAGTAAGTATCATCATGGGCAGCACATCTGACCTGCCAATTATGGAAAAAGCTGCAAAAGTGCTTAACGACTTTAAAATACCATTTGAAATTAATGCTTTATCGGCACATCGTACACCAGATGAAGTAGAGAAATTTGCTAAATCGGCACGCGAGAACGGAATTGAAGTAATTATTGCAGGAGCTGGAATGGCTGCTCACTTGCCGGGTGTTATTGCTGCAATGACTACTGTTCCTGTTATTGGTGTACCTATCAATGCATCGCTTAATGGTTTAGATGCATTGCTGGCTATTGTGCAAATGCCTCCCGGGATTCCGGTTGCAACAGTCGGAATTGATGGAGCTCAAAATGCAGGAATACTTGCGGTTCAGATTCTAGCTACTGCCGATGAAAAACTTAAAAAAGCATTGGTCGATTTTAAAGTAGACCTTAAATCGAAGATCGTTAAAGCAAACGAGGACATATCGAAAATAAAATTCGAGTACAAAACAAATTAAATAAAATATAGAAACTGTTCATAAAGGGATTTTTCCTCAAAACAGTTTTTTAATTAATTATAAAATGAGCAAAAGTAAATTTGTTTTGGCATTCTTTTTTCTATCCCTCTTTTTGCTTTCTCAAAAAACCAACGCTCAATATAATTATACTACTGCCGGTGCAAGAAGCGCTGCCATGGCCAATACTTCTGTTACTCTAAATGATTTCTGGTCGATATATAATAATCAAGCCGGATTAGGCTACCTACAACAAATTACTGCTGGGGTTTTCCATCGCTCAGGGTTTATCTCAGAACAGAATTCTCAGGGCATTGGAGTGGCAGTGCCAACTAAAACAGGCACCTTAGCTGCTACATTTGATTATTATGGATTTTCTGCTTACAATGAAATTCAAGCTGGATTAGCTTTCGGGAGAACATTCACCGAGTATTTTTCAGCTGGTGTAAAACTTAATTACCTGCACACACAAATTGCTGGTGAATATGGCTCTGCGAGCACTGTTACATTCGAGATAGGTATTTTATCACAACCTATAAATAATTTATTTGTAGGGGTAAGTGTTTATAATCCATCCCGCAGCAAAATGGGTAGTGAAAATATTCCTACCATATACAAAGCCGGAATTGGATACTTCTTTTCTGATAAAGCATTGCTAGCCATTGAGACCGAAAAGGATCTTGATCAGGATGCGATTTTTAAAGCAGGAATTGATTATAAACTTATCGATCTTGTTTCACTTCAGGCAGGTATTTCAACCAATCCGTCAAACTATTCTTTCGGAGTAGGACTTCACCATTCCGATATAAATCTTCATGTTGGGTTTTTAAAACATCAAACTTTTGGTTTTACACCCTCATTCTCGTTAAGCTATGGATTTTAAAAAACCATACACCCAACTTAAAACTATTTTATTTTTTATATTGATACTATTCAGTATAGATGCTTTTACCCAAGATGTACAGGAAAAAAAACTGGTTATCGAAGACCTAATTGAGAATATTGCATCGGGAACAGATATTGAGCTAGACTATACCTCACTGTACGAAGATTTGAATTATTTTTTAAATAATCCACTTAATCTTAATAATGCTACAACCGAAGATCTGGAAAAACTGCAAATTCTAAATGATTTTCAGATTTTAAGTCTCCTGGATTATATTAAGAAGAATGGCGAAATGCTTACCATTTATGAGCTACAGTTAGTTTATGGCTTTTCTCAGCAAGATATTGATCTTATTTTACCATTTATTACAATTGCGAAAACTGATCAGAAAAAACAAAACACCTTTAGAAATGCATTAATATACGGTAACAATCAGGTTTTCATTAGAGCTCAACAGGTGTTGGAGGAGCAAAAAGGATTTAGTAACATAAGTGATTCGGCACTTACTGCAAATCCTAATTCACGATATCTTGGTAATGCAACAAAGCTATATACCCGATACAAATACAATTATAAAAATCTAATGAGCTTTGGTTTTACTGCAGAAAAAGATGCTGGCGAGGAGTTTTTTGAAGGAAGCAACTCTCATGGTTTTGATTTTTATTCGGCCCATTTGCTTTTGAATGAATTAGGTGCTTTTAAAACAATTGTTGTTGGCGATTTTCAAGCCAAATTCGGTCAGGGCTTGGTCTTGTTATCAGATCTGTCATCCGGAAAATCATCGTATGTTTTGAATATTAGAAAAAGAGCCCAGGGATTATCCAAGTATTCGTCGGCCAATGAAAACGAGTTTATGCGTGGTGCCGGAACAACTGTTAGATTCAAAAATTTCGATATTACTGCGTTCGCATCATATAAAAACATTGATGCCAATATAACTGATAGTATAGATGATGAGGTTGCTGCAATCTCGGCCTTTCAGAATTCTGGTTTACATTCAATTCCATCTGAAATAATTGATGAGAAATCTATTTCAGAACAACTTATTGGAGGGAACATAACCTACAATCATTCAAAATTTAAATTAGGATTAACCGGATTAAATTACAAATATGGCGCTGATTTAGTTAAAACCACTACTCCACAAAGCCAGTTTGATTTTCAGGGAAACCAGAACTCAAATATTAGTATCGACTACCAGTTTGGTTTACGCGATTTTAGTTTCTTTGGAGAAGAAGCAATTAGTGATAATGGCGGACTCGCTTTTTTAAACGGTATGTTGGTGAGCATTGCCCCCCAGGTTTCGTTATCGGTTTTACACCGGCATTATGAAAAAAATTACCAATCAAATTATGGAAATGCGTTTGCAGAATCGTCAAAGGCAAACAACGAATCAGGACTCTATTTTGGAATTGAAGTTTATCCTATTAAGCACTGGAAAATTTCTGCATACTACGATACATATAAATTTCCTTGGCTAAGTAACTCAGCAGATGCACCATCGGAGGGCGTTGATTACTTTGCACAGGCAGATTTTAATCCCATACGAAGCGTGAGCATGTACTTTAGAGTAAAGTATGAGGAAAAACAGGTTAATCAAAGTACAGAAGAAGGTTTAAAGGAATTGGTTCAGGAAGAAAGTTTTAAAATTCGCTATCACCTTAGTTATAATTTAAGCAAACAACTATCATTAAAAAGCCGTATTGAAACCTCCCGATACCAAAAAGCTGAAAATAACTCTGAATATGGTTATCTGGTTTACCAAGATATTTTCTACAGTTTAATTCGAATTCCATTATCAATTAATCTAAGATATGCCGTTTTCGACACCGACACATACAATGCACGAATTTATGCATATGAGAGTGATTTACTTTATGCCTTCTCAATTCCTGCTTACTATTCACAAGGAACAAGGTTCTACTTTAATCTAAAATATTCTATTACAAAAAATATTGATTTATGGGTTCGATATTCGCAAAGCTATTATTCTAATTTAAACGTTATTTCATCAGGTCTTTCGGAGATTCAGGGGAATACAAAGTCAGAAATAAAAGCTCAAATTCGAATTAAACTTTAACTTAACATATTGTGGTAGATTAAAATATCTTTTGCACAAATGCTTTCTCAAACATTTTTACATTTAGTTTTATAATTGGCTGACCAAATATTGATAAATTAAAATAACATTTGGATTGTTGAATAATTTGAAATAGTAAAGAATAGATAATTATATTTCGGAATATTGAAAGCTTTATTCTATTTTTACCACCCGGAAATAAAAAATCTTTTGTTATGAATACATTAGAATCATATTTTGAGCAGTTCCGTAAGAATATAGTTGGCATAGACACAACCTACATTTCACCAAACGGTGTACAAAAAATTATGTATGCCGACTGGATTGGCAGTGGCAGATTATATGCTCCGATCGAAAGAAAAATACTAGAACAGTTTGGCCCTTATATAGCAAATACTCATACAGAAACAAGCGAAACAGGCACCTTGATGACACATAGTTATCATTACGCCCAGAAATTAATTAAGCAACATGTAAATGCATCACCAAACGATGTAATTGTTCAGGCCGGTTTTGGCATGACAGCAGTAATTAACAAACTACAGCGTATTTTGGGATTAAAAGGCTGTGGAATGCTAAAACATAAGGAATGTTTACGCGAAACGGATCGACCAATTGTATTCATAACTCATATGGAACATCATTCGAACCAAACATCGTGGTATGAAACTGCAGCAGAGGTGGTTATTATTGAACCTGACGAAAATCTGCTTGTTAGTCCCGAAAATTTAAGAAAAGAACTTGAAAAATATAAAGACCGAAAACTAAAGATTGGTTCTTTTTCAGCGGCATCTAATGTTACAGGTGTAAAACCTCCATATCATAAACTAGCTAAAATAATGCATGAATATGGGGGCGTATGTTTTGTTGATTTTGCTGCATCGGCACCATATGCAGAGATAAATATGCACCCCGAAGATCCAATGGAAAAATTAGATGCTATTTTCTTTTCTCCCCACAAATTTTTAGGAGGACCAGGAACTGCTGGGATTTTAATTTTTGATTCAAGTTTATATAATAGTCAGGCGCCAGATAATCCGGGTGGAGGAACAGTTGATTGGACAAACCGTTGGGGTGAGTATAAATATATTGACAACATCGAATTAAGGGAAGATGGTGGAACTCCGGGCTTTTTACAAGCGATACGCACTGCATTAGTATTTGAACTTAAAGACCAAATGGGCGTTCAAAACATTGAAAATCGCGAAAAAGAACTAATACCGAGAGCATTTAATGGACTCAGGTTAATTCCAGGTGTTCGAATATTAGCTGATAATGTGATTGATCGTATTGGTGCACTATCATTTTATATCGAAAACGTACATTATAACCTTGTGGTTAAAATCCTTAGCGACCGCTATGGAATACAGGTTCGTGGCGGTTGTGCATGTGCCGGAACATACGGACATTACCTATTAGATGTAAGTTATAACTATTCGCATGAGATTACACAGCTTATTAATCATGGTGATTTATCGCAAAAGCCAGGATGGGTCCGTTGGTCAATACATCCTACTACCCTGAATTCAGAAATTGATTATTTTGTAAATGCTATTGAAGAAATTGCAAAAAATCATAAAAAATGGGCTGAATCTTATGAATATCATAAAAATACGAATGAATTTACTCATAGAAGTATGATTGGAAAATCAAATTATGACCTAAAAAAGTGGTTTTCTCTATGATAAATAAAAAAAACATGATTTAATTTTGCTTTTTTAATAACAATATTTACTTTTGCAAACCAAATTAGTTTGAAATAAAATAGCATAGCATAATATAAGGAGTTTGAAAATGAAAAAGGGAATACATCCGGAAAATTATCGATTAGTAGTTTTTAAAGACATGTCAAATGGTGAAACTTTTATATCCAAATCATGTACTGCTACTAGAGAAACGATAAAAATGGAAGACGGTAACGAATATCCATTGATTAAAGTTGAGATTTCAAATACTTCTCATCCGTTTTATACAGGTAAAATGAAACTTGTTGATACTGCTGGACGTGTTGATAAGTATATGAACAAGTACAAAAAACACATCGAAAAGGGTAAAGAATAAGTTATTCTTTTATATAAAATTTAAAGCTCCGCGAACGTGGAGCTTTTTTTATGTAAATTTGTCAGTATTACTTTGAAAAACTTTACTCATATGAACTATATCTTATTCGATGATAACAGCTGGGATAATTTATTACCCTTAACTTTTACAAGGCCGGTATGCGAAATAAGAACCGGTATACTTACTATAAGAGAAAAATGGGAAAAGTATTTAAATTCGCCAATTTCTTACATTACTAAAGATTATCTTAATACCAAATATTCGTTAAAAACCGGAGCCCAAAACATATTGATTAATGGTTCTGTAATTCCTGATTTAGAACTAGTTAAGACTATTCTTGATTTAAATAACTCATGTTCTATAGTAAAAAATAATCAATTAATAGCAGCAAGACTTGAAGAGAAAGAAATTGCAGAATTTAGTTATGACAACGTACAATCGTATAAGTTTTCTGAATATAGTTCAAGCCTATTAAAAATTAATTGGCCTTGGGAGATTTTTAGTTTAAATGGGCAAAATATTGAATCGGACTTTGGTTTAATCACAAAAAACAGAAATTCTCAGGCTATTAGCTCAACAAATAATATTCTGGGTAAAGAAAATATTTTTATCGAAGAAGGTGTAAAATTAGAGTTTGCAACATTAAATGCATCAACAGGCCCTATATATATTGGCAAAGATGCAGAAATAATGGAAGGTTCGCTAATACGTGGTCCATTTGTGCTTGGAGAACATTCAACATTAAAACTCGGAGCTAAAATTTATGGACCCACTACTATTGGTCCACATTGTAAGGTCGGTGGCGAAGTTAATAACTCCGTAATTATGGGATATTCAAATAAAGCCCATGATGGATTTCTTGGAAACTCTGTAATTGGTGAATGGTGCAATCTGGGAGCAGATACCAATAACTCGAACCTGAAAAACAATTATGCTGAGGTACGATTATGGAACTACACAACTGAAAAATTTATAAAAACAGGATTGCAGTTTTGCGGTTTATTTATGGGCGATCATTCCAAATGCGCCATTAATACTATGTTTAATACAGGTACTGTAGTTGGTGTAAATGCAAATATTTTTGGCGAAGGATTTCCCCGAAATTTTGTTCCATCCTTTTCATGGGGGGGATCTCATGGATTTTCAGTTTTTTCAATAGAAAAGGCATTTGAAGTTGCTGAGAAAGTTATGGAACGACGAGGAATTAAATTTAACGAAACTGAAAAAAACATTTTATCTAAAGTTTTTGAGATTACTGCTCATTACAGAAGAATATAATTATTAAATCAGAATTATGCTGTAAGTATAATTGGTTCAAGCAATTTTTCTTTGGCACATCTATTGCCAATATATAATTCCAATAGTTTTTTTTTAAAGGCTGACAATCTGTCGGCATAAATGAATTTTAAGATTGATAAGAATGAGTGAAAAGAATAGAAATCCCAGAATAATAGGAAGCATAGTTTTAGGGAGCGAGATGGATAATAATGGAGATTTTATACCTCTTATTTCTGATGATGAAGATGATGTGAATCTACAAAAAGCAGACATTCCTGCAGAGCTGCCTATTCTGCCATTGCGAAATACAGTACTATTTCCGGGTGTAATATTACCCATAACTGTAGGAAGAGAAAAATCCATTCGTTTGGTAAATGAAGTATACAGGGGTAATAAGATTATAGGAACAGTTGCACAGATAGATCCTCAAATAAATGAACCTGAAGAAAATGATTTTTATAAAACAGGTACAGTTGCTCATATACTAAAGGTTCTTGAAATGCCAGATGGCAGTACTTCTGTTATAATCCAGGGTCGTCAGCGGTTTAAAATTACTCAGCTACTTCAATCCGAGCCTTATCATAAAGCAAAAGTTACGCTTTTAAAAGACAAGTATCCTGTAGATAAAAACAGAGAATTTGAAGCCATTGTTGGTTCTTTAAAAGATATTTCATTACGAATTATTAAGCTTTCAAGTAATATCCCTCCCGAAGCATCTTTTGCAGTTAGAAATATCGAAAATCCAAAGTTTCTGATCAATTTTATATGTTCAAATAGCGATATCGACATAAAGGCCAAACAAGCTTTGCTCGAAATGAGCAATTTGAAAGAAAGAGCCATTAAGCTTCTTGAGCATCTATCGCGCGAAATGCAGATGCTCGAGCTTAAAAATGATATTCAGAGTAAGGTAAAAACGGACTTAGACCGTCAGCAGAGAGAATATATGCTGCATCAGCAAATGAAAACAATTCAGGACGAGTTGGGTGGCAACCCACTGGATCAGGAAATAACTGAACTGCAAAAAAAGGCTGAAGAGAAAAAATGGAATAAGGAAGTAGCAGAAACATTTGGTAAAGAAATAGAGAAATTGCAGCGACTTAATCCTGCTTCGGGCGAATATTCGGTTCAGTTAAACTACTTACAAACATTGCTTGATTTGCCCTGGAACGAATTTACCCAGGATATTTTTGATTTAAAACGAGCACAGGATATACTTGACGAAGATCATTTTGGCCTCGAGATGGTAAAAGACAGAATTCTTGAATACCTTGCTGTATTAAAACTAAAAGGCGATTTAAAATCTCCTATTTTGTGTCTGTATGGACCTCCGGGAGTTGGAAAAACATCGCTAGGCAAATCCATAGCCAAAGCACTGGGAAGAAATTATGTTCGCATGTCGCTTGGTGGTTTGCACGACGAAGCCGAAATTCGTGGCCATCGTAAAACATATATTGGTGCAATGCCCGGACGAATAATTCAAAACATTAAAAAGGCAAAATCATCAAATCCTGTTTTTATTCTTGATGAGATTGATAAAGTAGGAAAAGATTTTCATGGTGATCCTGCATCGGCATTACTTGAAGTGCTTGATCCTGAACAAAACAATGCTTTTCACGATAACTATCTTGAACTCGAATACGATCTTTCAAATGTTATGTTTGTAGCAACAGCAAATACGGTAGCCACAATAAACCCAGCATTGCGCGATCGTATGGAAATGATAGACGTAAGTGGTTATATCGTTGAAGAAAAAGTTGAGATAGCAAAACGTCATTTGGTTCCAAAACAACTTGAAGCACATGGCGTTGATAAATCGAAAGTTGCATTTAGCAAATCAGTAATTGAGTATATTATTGAGAATCATACACGCGAATCGGGTGTAAGAACATTGGACAAAACCATTGCTAAAGTGATGCGTAATGTTGCACGAAAAATTGCTTTCGACGAGAAATCGAATAAAAATCTTACTATAACTGATATTAAAACAATTTTAGGTCCGCCCGAATTCTCAAAAGACAAATACCAAGGCAATGAATACGCAGGAGTTGTTACAGGACTTGCCTGGACAGCTTTTGGTGGTGAAATATTGTTTATCGAAAGCAGCTTAAGTAAAGGAAAAGGGACATTGACATTAACAGGAAACCTTGGTGATGTAATGAAAGAATCGGCTGTTATTGCGTTGGAATATATAAAATCGCATGCAGCAGATTTAGATATTTCTGATGAAGCATTCGAAAAATGGAATATCCATATTCATGTTCCTGAAGGCGCAATACCAAAAGACGGACCTTCGGCAGGTATTACAATGGCAACATCCATCGCATCATTATATACACAGCGAAAAGTAAAAAGTAATCTGGCTATGACAGGCGAGATTACATTACGAGGAAAGGTCTTACCAGTTGGCGGTATAAAAGAGAAAATTCTTGCAGCAAAAAGAGCTGATATTACAGAGATTATAATATCAGAGGAAAATCGAAAAGATATTGGTAAAATAAAAGACATTTATATTGAAGGATTGAAATTCCATTATGTTAAAGATATTATGGAAGTATTGCAAATTGCGCTTTTAAAGGAAAAGGTTAAAAAAGCAGTAAAAGTATAAGCGTTTTATCGTAAATTTGATAATAAAATTCAACTCTATGAAAATAATAAAAGGTATTCTCATTTTACTTCTGCTTTTACTTGTTGGTTACTTCTCCTTTAATTATTTTGCTGTTTATGAAAGAGGTGTAATGGCAGGAAAAGTGCTGCGAATAAGTGAAAAAGGTGTGATTTTCAAAACCTACGAAGGCAAACTAAATCTCGAAACTTTTGGAGCATTAAAAGGTGCCAGTCCGATTGCAGAATCATTCAACTTTTCAGTTGAAAAAAGCGAAACCGAAGTAATTAAAGCACTGGAAGAAGTTGCATTAAGTGGTGAACGCGTAAATCTGCATTTTAAAAAACGCTATATGGCTTTTCCGTGGCGTGGTGAAACAAAGTATTTTGCAACAAAAGTTGAACGTACAAAACAATAAGAATTTGTTTTTTACATGTAATACTTGACTGTTTTATTTATTTCAGTAAATTTATCTTTTTAACTATTTATTGTTTAATCTTTAATACTATGAAAATGGGCGCAGGAATGTTTTGGGGAATACTCTTAATCTTAATTGGATTAGGTATAGTAATACGTGTCGTTTTTAATATCGACTTCCCCATCGTTAAATTTATTATCGCTTTCTTCTTTATCTTTTTAGGGATAAAGATCCTTTTGGGAAACCATACTTTTTGGAAAGTACGTCATGATGAAAACACAACAATGTTTGGTGAAAGACGTGTTGAAGGACTTGATGCTGAACACAAAGAGTTTAATGTAATATTTGGTAGCAACATGATTGACCTACGCGATATTGACTTGTCGCAAGGATCAAAAGAAATTAATGTAAATGTGATTTTTGGAAGTACCGATATTAAAATAAGTGAGAAAACACCTATCCGAATTAAAGCAGAAGCCGTTTTTGGCTCGGCCCAAATGCCAAATGGAAATAATGCTTCTTTTGGATCAACTCAATACAAAACAGAGGCTTTTAGCAAAGACACCAATTATTTGTACATAAAAGCAGATGTTGTGTTTGGGGGTATTGAAGTAAAAAGCTACTAGATTTAAAAATTCTTTGTTTATTTAATTCGTTTTAACTAGGCTAAATAGGGCATTAAAACCTTGTTTAGCCTATTTAACTTTTATTAAGCAGAATTATTCAAACAAATGTTATAAGTTTGTTGTATAAATTTCAATATTCAAATAGTATGGAAAAAATAGCTGTATTTCCAGGATCGTTCGATCCGTTTACCGTTGGTCACGAATCTATAGTAAACAGAGCATCAAAGTTATTCGACAAAATAATTATTGCTGTTGGTTTAAATCCAAAGAAAGACGCACTTTTTACGCTTGAAGAAAGGAAAAACTTTATTAAGCAGGTATTCGAAGATAATCCTAAAATTGAAATTGTACATTTCGAAGGACTTACAGTTGAGTTTTGCAAGAGTGTCGGCGCCAGCTATATTTTACGAGGCCTTCGAACATCTGCTGACTTCGAATTTGAAAGAGCTATAGCTCAAGTAAATAAATCCATGTATAATGATATTGAAACAGTATTTCTTCTTACAATTACCGAACATACTCCAATTAACTCATCGATAGTTCGTGATATATATCGTCACGGTGGGGATATTAGTAAGTTTGTACCATTAAAAATGAAGATCAGTAAAAAATAAAAAGGTATTCTAATGGTAAAGCTCAGGTTTTTAATTGTAAGTTATTTTCTTCTAATCTCATTTACATCCCTAGCCGGAAGAGTTGTTTTTAAAGGAGATATTCCTGATTACGCAGGGCACAAACTTGAGTTCCTAACCTATTCTGATCAAATTACTTTTACCGAGAGATTGTTATGTTCAGCGATTGTAGATAGCACTGGCAAGTTCGATTGCTCATTCGAAACTGATGAAACAATTTATGTATTCGCACATCTTGGAGTTTATGAAGCATTTATATTTGTTGAACCAGATAAAGAATACATTCTCTTGTTTCCTGAAAAAAAAGATAAAAGTACAGCCGATAGGTTAAATCCCTATTTTGAACCAGAACTTTATCATCTGGGTGTTGAAAACTCATCGGATAATGAGCTAAATTATCTCCTGGCTTGGTTTAACCATGAGTACACTAAAATGTTTGAAGCAAATGCGTATTTGATTTATATTAAATCTTCTGCCTTTAATGCCCTTACTGAAATAAATAAAGTTGATTCTATATTTAAGAATATTGACAATCCATTCTTTAATGATTATAAAACTTACACTTTTGCCGCCTTTTTACATATTTCAAATCATCAAAAATCAAGAAGCATTTCAGATTCTTATTACCTTAAAAATAAGGTTTTGTATAACAACAAAGCTTACATGCAATTATTTAATCAGGTGTATGATAAGTTCTTTGGTTATTTTGGGAGAACAGAGAATGGCGAAAAGATTTATTCAGATATAGGTAAACTTAAAAGTATTACTGCTTTAAAAAACACACTTGGCAGTGATGAAATTTTAAAGAACGATACCTTAAAAGAACTGGTAATTCTTAAATGTTTACACGATGAATTTTACGATGATAAAATTTCGCGTTCTGCCATGTTAATTGTTCTTGATTCGCTGGCACTTCAAACTAAAATTGCAGAACATAAAATTATTGCCGAAAATATAAGAAAAAAAGTCACCCGACTTATGGTTGGTTTTGAGCCGCCCTATTTCGAATTGCTCGATAAAGACAGTAACATGGTTAGCTTGCAAAAATACAGAGGAAAGTACGTATACCTTGGATTTTGTGTAAGTTTAAGCTATGCATGTATTCAGGAATTTGAAATGCTTAGGAAATTGTACGAGCGACAACACCAGAATTTCGAGATTGTAATAATTAGTATGGACGACAACCTTGCTCAAATGAAAAATTTCATAGAGAAAAAGGATTATCCATTTACATTCCTTTATTATGGGAATCAATCTGAAGTTTTTAAAGAGTTTGATATTCGTGCTGTGCCAACATATTACTTTATTGACAAAGAAGGAAAACTTGCGCTATCGCCAGCTGCAACTCCCGGAGAGAATATTGAATACTACATTTTTAATGTCATGCGCAAGAACGGCGATATTTAATGGTGATTGGTGAGCCGTGACTTGTGAATGGTGAAATGTGAGTTGTGAGCAGGGAATGGTGCATGGTAAATTGTGAGCAGTAATCTGTAAATAATGTCTATAATAATTTATTTGAGATAATAGAGTATTAATACTCTTTTTCAAATCACTATTCACCAATCACTAATGACTATCAAATTACCTTCCCCTTTTTTAACACCTCAATAATAGATGCATAGGTATTCTGTTTAATCTCGTGTATATTGTTTTTATGTATCCACTTTGCCTCAGTTATCTGTTCTTTGGTTTGAGGTGTTAGCGTTACATTTCCATCATGCAACATTTCGTACCAGATAGTTTTTTTCAGAATTTGCTTATCATTCTCAGTATATATATGATATGTTGTTTCAATCTGATCGGATAGTTTTAGGTTTGAAATTCCACACTCCTCTTCTACTTCTCGAATGGCGCCTTTTTCTGACTTTTCTTTACGCTCGAGTTTCCCTTTGGGAAGATCCCATAAACCTTTTCGCTTTATTATCAGAAAATAATCATCTGGTGTTTTAACGAGTCCACCAGCTGCTTCAATAATTTTAAAAAGTGAAGAAAACTCTGAGAAAACAAAATCAATATCGTTGTGATAAATAAACAGATTTTTAAAACCAGGAACATTAGAAAATAGTTCAAGGAGTTGACGTAATTGATTTCTATCAGTGAATTTATAAAACAATCCTTCGTTTAAATCGAAGTACTTTTGAAAGTCATCGATAAAAAAAACTGTACGATCGTTATAAAAAACTTTATACATTTGTGGTATGGAAAATTTAGAAAAGAAGATAGCTCAATCTTTACTGCAAATTAAGGCAATAAAGTTAGAACCTGCAAATTATTTTACCTGGGCTTCGGGTTGGAAATCACCTATTTATTGTGATAATCGTAAAACACTTTCTTATCCTGAAATAAGAAAAATTGTTAAAGAAGGTTTTGTTGAGATAATACTTTCAAAATACGGAAAACCTGATGCAATTGCAGGTGTTGCAACTGGAGCAATAGCTATAGGAGCACTTGTAGCCGAAGCTCTTGAATTGCCTTTTGTGTATGTTCGACCTAAACCTAAAGAACATGGATTAGGCAATATGATCGAAGGTGAAATAAAAACCGGAAGTAAAGTTGTGGTAATTGAGGATTTAATATCAACCGGAAAAAGCAGTTTGCAAGCTGTTGAAGCTCTTCGAAATGCACAAATCGAAGTAATAGGTATGGTTGCAATTTTTACATATGAATTCGATCATGCTGCTCAAAACTTTTTAAAAGATAACGTAACTCTCCACACATTAAGCAACTACCATGTTTTAATCGAGACTGCTCTCGAAACAGGATATATTAAGCAGTCGGACATTGAAACCCTTAAGCAATGGAGAACTAATCCTGAAACTTGGAACCAATAAAAATGAGCAAGTACATAAGCAAAACAGGCAAAATCAATTTGCTGGATGAAAAAATCTATACTTTTCTTTCTGATTTTACCAATCTGAAAAATATTATTCCGGCCGATAAGGTTTCTGATTTCTCGGCCACAGCTGATTCATGTCAATTTACCGTATCCGGACTCGGAAAAGCAGGATTAAAGATGGTAGAAAAAGAACCCTTTAAACTGATAAAAATTACCAGCAATGGCGGCCCATTCAGCTTCTTTTTTTGGATACAGCTAAAACCAGTAGACGAAGAAACAAGCTCAACAGCTCTGCGATTAACACTTGAAGCAGAATTAAATCCAATGATGAGAATGGTAATTGGAAATCAAATTCAAAATGGACTGGATAAATTGGTGGACTATATGGTAGAATATTTCAATATGAAGTTTAATAATTAGGCAATTAAGTGGCTTTTGCTATTTCCTTTTGTAAAAACTTTCGAGATTAGTGCTTATTGAAAAATGATCCGATGCTCCGGCAAGGTGATATGTTGCCCTGCCATAGCTAATATGAAACTTAGATATTTTAACACCAAAGCCAAACGAAAAACCTACCATTCCCGTTTTTGAATCAATAATCATTTCTTTGCGTCGACGGTAATTATAACCTGCTCTGATATACACATTTTCAATAGGACTAAACTCTGCGCCAATAATGATATGACGCATAATTTGATCTGCAACTTTGTCAATGGCCGATTCTGTCTCTTCTTCATCATCAAACAGCAGATCAGATTCATTTTCGGGCTTCTCGTAGGTTAAGTCGAGTGTTTCTAAATGATCTGCAACAATTGAAAATCGTAAAGGTGCGTGCCTTAACTTTTGAGAAATACCTATTTGTATATTTAATGGCAATGATTCTCTTTCGGTGGTATATCCTTTTAATTGTATACCCAGATTTTTGACAACCAATGCTGCCGAAAACAGCTTGTCGCGGTTGGTAAACAATACACCAAAATCACCCGCTATTCCTATGGATGTATATTTTTCGAGAGTTGAGATAATTGGTTTAATATTTATTCCAAACGAAAAAAGACTATCTATTGGCCTCGAATAAACAAGGTGTATAGCATATTCAGACGCTTTAAACTCTCCTGTTATAAACCCTTTATCGTCGGCTTCAATAAACTTTCCATAATTAATATATTGAATACCGGCTGCAAACATACCATAGTTCTTATATTCTCTGGCATACGAAACATATCCATAATTTATATCGGTAAAATAATTAACATAATTCAAAACAAGGCTCTGATTCATGTCGGGATTTAAAAGTGCCGGATTATGGCAAATAAAATTAAGGTCGTTATCGTCAACTGCAATTACATTACCACCCAACGAAGCAACCCTTGCTGAATTAACCAGATCGAGGAAACTATAAGTATGCATGCCTCCTATTTGAGCATTGGAGATTATACTCAAAAAAATAAAAATAAAAATAATTGCAGATTTTCGAATCATTCAGTAAAAATACAAATATTGGCAGTATTATAAAATTGCTTCCATGTAAACGAATTATTTGTAAGCTTATTATTTAATTTTTAAGTGCAATGATTTATTTTACAAAAGGTTTCGAAAAGTTATTGATCATTAGTAATTTTGCCTGATCATTTAGAAATATTGATATGGCGGATGTTCATAAAAAAGATAAGGCTGTTTTTTTTGTCAATCCTATCTCCGGAGGTAAAAGAAAAAATTATGCCATTAGTTTAATTGAAAGGTATATTTTAGAAAACAATTTCAACTATGAAATTGTGTATACTCGCTTCTCAGGAGATGCCAACCAGCAGGTAAAAGACAGATTCTCACAAGGCATTAAAAAATTTGTTGCCGTGGGTGGTGATGGAACAATTAATGAAGTAGCCAGTGCTATTGTAAATACCGATGCTATATTAGGAATTATTCCGATTGGTTCGGGAAATGGACTGGCAAGACATCTTAAAATTCCTATGAATCCAAAAAAAGCACTACAAACAATTCAGAAAGGCAATATTTTAAAAATGGATTATGGCCAAATTAACGACCGTTTATTCTTTTGCACTACAGGAGTTGGATTCGATGCACATATTGGACATATTTTTGCCAAAAATGAAGGACGTGGATTTGCTAATTATATAAAAGCAACCGTTTCGGAATTTATTAGATATAAATCAGAACGATATGAGATAAATTTAAATAATAAAACTATTTTTCGAGATGCTTTCCTTATAACTGTTGCCAATGCATCGCAATATGGAAATAATGCACATATTGCTCCTAAAGCAATGGTTGACGATGGACAATTAGAAGTTGCCATAATGCATCAATTTCCTTTATATTCAGCACCATTTCTTGGCGCAAGACTCTTTCTTAAAAATATTGATAAAAGTAGCTATCTTGAAACATTTAGTTGTAATGAACTAACAATCCGGCGAAAAAAACCAGATGTAATTCATTTCGATGGAGAGCCCGGTGAAATGGGCGAAGAACTTAAAATTAAAATCATCCCAAAAGGATTAAATGTGCTTGTTGGTAAATAATTTAAAAATCCTTATAATCCAATCTTATTAAGCAAGTTTGGGATTATATTTTTGTCGTTATCGAGAATAAATTTGCATCCTGCAACTACAAATCCCGCTTTAAAACCCGAATCTCTTTCATAATAATTAAATTTCAAATCAACGCTTTTAAGTCCAAATATCCAGATGTGCGAATTAGTAAAAATATCCGTATAGCTAATTCCAAAACTATACTGGTTTGCAATAAAGCCAGACAAATCATAATCAGAAGTATAAAAATTTTCTGTTGATATGTGGTTTTCGTATGAAGCGAAATAATCTGATCTTGTTTGCGAATAATACCTATACGAAGGGTAAATTGTAAACTTATCGGTAATCTTTATTGGAATCTCAATACTTGCTGTGTGAGAAGTAACTCCCCAATCATCGTAGTAATAACGATAAAAAGTACGTAAAACAAAATGCTCGTTTAAATAATAGCTAGATCTATTGCCAACAGCTACTTTAAATCGCAAATCAGGTAGTTTTTCAATGGCATCGGCTAAATGAAAATCCTCGATAAATGAATCTTCAATATCGTTAAAATAAATTCTTTGATAGGGTGTTGATAACAATCCTTGTTGGAGCACTAAATCCAAAGCAACTAATGATTGAAAATTCCTGGATAGAATTTGTGATAATCCAAAACCCAACGAATATGAATTACGCATTTTATTATCAAATTCCTTAAAAATAGGATTGTAATTAGTATTCCCAGTAATTATATAATTGCTTATATTAAAATGCTCATCACCATCTTCATTGGAGCTTCCTGCAGGTTTCAACTCGACCGGATACTTGGTTTCCCAAAAATCTATAAAGACATTTCCATGAACACTTAATTCTGTATTCTTTTCATTAAATAATTGCGTAAATCCTCCGCCCAGACCAAATGAGTAATAATCAAATTCAATTGATACAGAAAGTTTGGCATCCCAGATTGAATTCCGGTTATCCGAACTGTGACTATATGAACCCACAAAATTATACCACACATCACTTGCTGAGGCACCGGAAGAAGCCTGAAAAGCATTGGCGTAATCGGCATCGAATGGATTTATATTGCTTGATGATGCAGATGAATATGCAGAAATACCAAAATCAACAGTTAAAACATCATCCGCATTTAACGGTACTGCGACAACCAGAGTGGAAGTAAAATCATCTAATTTTTCTGTACCAATTCCTCCTGTAACAGCAGCATTTTTGCCATCCTGCAAATAGTAACTGGTTAAGAAATCAATCTCTGATGATTCTAACACTCTTTTCTTATAAACTTTAGTAGAATCGTTGGATATATTTTGGGAAAATCCACATATACTTGATAGAAGCAAAATCAAGATCATCGTTTTTTTCATCTGGATTTTATTTATTAATTACAACCACAACCGCCACCTGTTTTTCCTCCATTTGCTCCTGATGCAGCTTCTCTGTATGCTTGAAAATTAGATTCAAAACGATCAATTTTTCGATAATTTAAAGCCATGTCAGGGTCGTTTATATTCACTTTTTGGTATTCTTTAACTACCATACATGAACTAAAAAAAAGCAGCACTATAAAAAGAAGAAATATTTTTTTCATTTTAATTGTTTGTTTTATTTAAGTCTATATTTTTTGATGTATGTATCTTATTTCCATCGTCAATAATAATGCATTCAACACCATTTAATTGGTTAATAAAATTTAATCCAGTTTCTACACCCATTACAAATACCGATGTTGCCAGTGCATCAGCAAACTCTGCATTTGTTGTAAAAATGGTAACACTTTCGACTCCAGCACTTGGATATCCAGTTCGAGGATCGATAATATGCGAATAACGGATACTATCAAATACAACATATTTTTCATAATTACCCGAAGTAACCACTGCTCCATTATATACAGGTAACCAGGCAAAAACTTTTGTTTTATTTAAAGGATTTGTAATTGCAACCATCCAATCTTCTCCATTCGGTTGCTTTCCCCAGGCATTTAAATCGCCCGATGCATTAATTATTCCTGCATTTACACCTTTTTCTATTAGAAGTGCTTTTGCTTTATCGGCTGCATATCCTTTCCCAATTGCACCAAAACCGATTTTCATTCCTTCCAGTTTAAGAAAAACGGTGCTTTTTTCCTTATCCAAAATTATATTTTGGTAGCCAACTTTTTCAACTGATTTCTTTATTTCGTCATCCGATGGTTTCTTAGTCATTGACCCATCAAATATCCAAACCTTATCAATGGCCGCAAAACTAATATCAAACGCTCCATCAGTTAATTTCGATATTTTTGTAGCACGATCAATTAAATCGAACAATTCTTTATCAACCTTTACCGGACTAATACCTGCATTCTTATTTATTGCTGAGGTTTGAGATTCTGAATCCCATTCAGAGATAAGTTTCTCTATTCGTTCTATTTCGTTTATGGCGAGACTTATATATTCATTACCAAAATTTGAATTTTCTGCAACAACTGTAACATCAAACCTGCAACCCATTAACTTTAATGTTCTTACATAAGTTTGCTGAGCAACCAGGTTTTGAGTGAAAAAGAATGTGATAATTATTAAAAGAAAGTTCTTCAATTTTCTACTTTTCAAATTCGGTTAAAAGAGTAATATATTCCTGAGGTGTCATTTTTTGATAACCTGTTTCTCCAAGCACTTTGCCATTTGCATTAAGAACAACAACAAAAGGGAAGTTTCCTGCTGAATTATACTTCTCAGCTAGGTTGTTATTTTTTTCTTGTTGAGCTTTGTCTAATTGATTTGCTTTTTTTCGTGGAAAATCGGCTTTTAATAATACAAAATGTCCGCTTGCAAATGTTTTAAATTCTTCACTTGTCCATATTTCTCGTTCTAATTTTATACACGGTGCACACCAGTCTGAACCTTGAAAAACCAATACAATATTCCTGTTTTTTTCAGTTGCTGTTTTTATAGCTTCATCATAATCAGTAGTCCATTCTTGTGCACTAAGTGATGTAATAAAAAAACCAAATAAAGCAATTAAAATAAATTTTTCCATTCTTAAATTTTAGATATAACGGATAAAAAGATGTTTAAGTATTAAATTCATTAATACTAAAACCAATTTTCAAATGATAAGTTCACTAGTTTATAGCTATAAATTGCCTATAAAAGTTCCTTTTTCCCCTTCAATTTCTCAACCACATCAAAAGCAGCTGGACAAACCTCGGTGTTTTTAAGGGTTAAATCCAAAATCTGATAAAATCTTTTTCGGTCGGTATGTGGATATTCTCGGCAGGCTTTTGGGCGACTCTCGTAAACAATACAATAATTGTCGAGCAATAAGAACGGGCAGGGTTGTTTGCGAAATACATAGTCGTTTTCTTCATCAATTTGCAAATACTCATCTACCAGTTGAGATGGTTTTATTTTTAAATGCTTTGCAAGTCGCTCAATATCTTTCTCATATAATGTTGGACTGATCGACTTGCAGCAGTTGGCGCAATTAAGACAATCAATATCCTGAAAAACTTCATCATGTAATTGATGAACAATGTCATCCAGATTTTTAGGTTTTTTCCTTTTTAACCTAGCAAAGAATAGCTTCGTTTCAGGCGTCAACTTTAAAGCTCTGTCGCGTAATTCATTTAATGATATTTGGTTCAAAATACTCATTATTCACTAGGACGAATATAATCACGAATACGATCACGCAAACCTCCTATTTTTACCTGCGAAAGAAATAATCCACCAATTACCAATGATATGCCAAGAATCTTATTGATATTAAAAACTTCATCTAGCACAAAGAAGGCTATGATTGCAGTAATCACTGGAATAAGGTTAGTGAATGCACTGGATTTTGCAACTCCAATTTTCTGAACCGAAAAAGTAAAGAAAATAAATGCAAATGACGATCCAAAAATAGCAAGTTTAACCAATGGTATCCATCCCTCTTTTGCAAATCCAGTTTGAACAAAATCGCTAAAATCAAGTATAAAGAATAATGGAACAAACAAGAATATGCCTATAAAATTATGATATGTAACAATACTAATTGAATTGTATTTTGATGTAAGCTTTTTTATAACAAATGCATAACCAATTGCCGCAGCAACAGCAAGCAAAAGCATTCCAATACCAAAAACAGAAGCATTTATTCCTTCTTCTTTATTAAATATCATTAATCCAACTCCTACTATCGAAAATACAATTCCAAGCAAATTCATCCTGGTAATCTTTTCGCTTAAAAAATAAGATGAGGTAAAGGAGTTAAATAAAGGAATTGTAGCAATAACAACAGCTGCTAAGGTTGTTGAGACATATTTAATACCATAGCTTTCACCAATAAAATAAAGAAAAGGCTCAAAAAACGATACTATAATAAAATATTTTAGATCCCCTTTTTGTATTTTTTGCAATCTTTTTAAAGGATACATTAATAAAAACAAAAAAACCGATGAAATAATCAAGCGAAAAAATACTGTGGTTACCGGATTATAAAAATGATATACTTCTTTATACCAGATAAAGGTAAAACTCCAAAAAATCATAGCGAATGATACTGCTATATAAGCTGTAAGAGATACTTTATTTATCAATTTATTTTTGTATTTATAGCCTGCGAAGTTATACTATTATTTTAAAATCAGTTGTGAGTTAACCAAAATTATAAGGTAAATTTACACTAATAAAAAACATAGTATAAAATGAATTCAAACACAGATAAAATAACCGAGATTACTTATTTTAGAAGAATATTGCATCAATATCCCGAATTATCGGGTAACGAGAAGAAAACATCACAACAAATAAAAGATTATATACAACGATTTAATCCTGATAAAATAATAGAAAATGTTGGAGGTTACGGTTTACTGGTTGTTTTCGAGGGGAAAAAACATGGCAAAACAGTAATGTTCAGAGCCGATATGGATGCTTTACCAATACAGGAAGAATCGAACATCCCTTATAAATCGAAAAACATTAATATAGCTCATTTATGCGGCCATGATGGTCATATAGCAATTCTTGCTAATACTATTAGGATGTTTTCAGAAGATAGGCCGCATAAGGGAACTGCAGTATTTCTTTTTCAGCCTGCCGAAGAAACTGGTGAAGGAGCTATTAAAGTGTTATCCGATAATAATTTTATAATCCCTGATTACATTTTTGGTATACATAATATACCAGGATTTGCAGAAAACCAAATTTTGCTTAAATCAGGGGCTTTTGCCGCAGCATCAAAAGGGATGATAATAAAACTTTTTGGTAAGACTTCACATGCTTCGGAACCAGAAAAAGGTATTTCGCCCGCACTTGCTATGGCAGAGCTTATTACTTTTTTCGACTCTTTAAATGCAAACAAAGCAACATTTAATGATATGGTTCTAACAACTGTTGTTCATGCACGGTTGGGAGATATTGCTTTTGGTACATCGCCTGGTTATGCTGAGGTAATGATTACATTAAGAGCATTTTCTGATAATGATATGGAATGGCTAATTAGAAATTCTACTGAAAAGATTCACGAAATAACATCAGAACATAGAATTGATTATAACATACATTTTGTTGAAGAATTCCCATCAACTGAAAATAATCCAGAATGTATCGAGATGTTAATTTCAGTTGCAAAAAACAATAACTCTAATCTGTTCCTTTTAGAAAAACCATTTAAATGGTCCGAAGATTTTGGGCATTATACTAAAAACATTCCAGGAGCATTAATTGGAATCGGCTCTGGAATTGATCAACCCAATTTACACAACCCCGATTTTGATTTCCCTGATACTATAATTCAGGATGCAGGTCAGTATTTGTATACTATTTATAAATTCATTAATGAATAAATGCTTTTTTCTGCTTTTTCAAAACTTTTTTTAATATTTTACGTTAAAGATGTAATGGCAAAAGTTTTTATTTCTAAAAAAAAAGTTGCTACTTTGCATTCTTTTTTGTAATTAGTATTCTTTTTTAGGGTAAAGGGTTAAAAACATTGAATTTTCCGGAAAATATCTGTTCGTATCCAGCCCAACGTGTGTGATGACACCAAAATTAATAATGAGTAAAGAGAAGTTGAGATGAGACAGTTAAAAATTACAAAATCTATCACTAATCGCGATAGTTCTTCTTTAGAGAAGTATTTGCAAGATGTTGGTAAGGAAGAGATGGTAACAGCCGAAGAGGAAGTTGAATTAGCTCAACGAATAAAAAAAGGCGATCGTGCCGCGTTGGAAAGATTAACAAAAGCAAATCTTCGTTTTGTTATTTCAGTTGCTAAACAATACCAATTTCAAGGATTAAGTTTGCCCGATCTTATTAACGAAGGAAATCTTGGTTTAATAAAAGCTGCCGAACGTTTCGATGAGACCAAAGGATTTAAGTTTATTTCGTACGCTGTATGGTGGATTCGTCAATCGATACTTCAAGCAATTGCTGAACAATCGAGAGTAGTTCGTTTACCATTGAACAAAGTAGGTTCATTAAATAAAATTCATAAAGCATATTCCACTTTAGAGCAACAATTTGATCGTTCTCCAACAGCAGAAGAATTAGCTATTTATGTTGATTTGCCAAAAGATAAAGTTGAAGACACTTTGCAATTGTCGGGAAAACCATTATCAGTTGATGCTCCCTTTGCCGAAGGCGAAGAAGGAAGCTTGCTTGATGTAATGGAAAATACTGACTCTCCAACTGCCGACTCAAATCTTTTAGATGAATCCCTTACTAAAGAAGTGGAGCGTACATTAAGTATTTTGCCCGACAAAGAAAAGCTTGTTATTAAATACTATTACGGGATTGGCGGAACAGAACTTTCACTTGAAGAAATTGGCGAAGAGCTTAATTTAACCCGCGAACGTGTTCGTCAGATTAAAGAAAAAGCAATACGACGCCTACGACATTCATCAAAAAACAAACTGCTTAAAAAGTACTTAGGTTAATCCTAATTTTATTATATGTAAAACTGCTCCATCAAGAGCAGTTTTTTTTATGTACATAAATTAATAAAAAAAGGCGACCCAATAAATTGAGTCGCCTTTAAATAATGTAAGAAAACTATTTTTTAGCTGGTTTCTTCTTAGCTAATTTATGAGCTTTTACAAATTCAGTAACCGCTTGTCTTAAATCTGGCTGACCAATTTCTTGTAAATCGTATCCAACTTTAACAGTTGGTTTTTTAATTTTTACAATACGGTTTAAATCAATTGGAGTAGCAATAACAACAGCATCACAAGGAGTTTTTGCTATAGTAGCTTCAAGATCCTTAATTTGCTGATCGCCATAACCCATTGCAGGAAGTAATGTTCCAATATTTGGATATATTCTGAAAGTTTCAGCTAATTTACCAACAGCGTAAGGTCTAGGATCAACAAGTTCGGCAGCTCCGCATTTTCTTGCAGCAACAGTACCAGCACCGATTTTCATTTCACCATGAGTTAAGGTTGGTCCATCTTCAACAACCAACACTCTTTTACCTCTTACTAATTCTGGCTTATCAATTGTAAGTGGAGAAGCTCCATCAACAACAATAGCAGTAGGATTAACTTTTGCAATATTCTCACGAACAGTTTGAATATCTTTGGCATCAGCAGAATCCATTTTGTTTATTACAACATAATCGGCTAAACGTAAAGTTGCTTCGCCTGGATAATATGATAATTCATGACCTGGACGATGAGGATCAACTACTGTTACCATTAAATCTGGTTTGTAGAAAGGAAAGTCATTATTTCCACCATCCCAAAGTATTACATCACAACCATCAGGATCTTTTTCAGCAGCGCGAACAATTGCTTCGTAATCAACACCTGCATAAATTACATTACCTCTAACCACGTGTGGTTCGTATTCTTCCATCTCTTCAATAGTACATTTGTGTTTTGCCAAATCTTTAACTGTAGCAAAACGCTGAACTTTTTGAGCTACTAAATCGCCATAAGGCATTGGGTGACGAATAGCAACAACTTTAAGTCCTTGCTCCATTAATAACTCAATTATTCTTCTTGAAGTTTGAGACTTACCACAACCTGTACGAACTGCACCAACAGCAATAACAGGTTTAGTACTTTTGATCATGGTTTTACCAGGACCTAATAGAACGAAATTTGCTCCACAAGCATTTACCAAAGCACTAATATTCATTACTACCTGGTATGGAACATCACTGTATGAAAAAACACAATCTTCTGCTTTAAGATCCTTAATTAATCTTGGTAATTCATCCTGAGCAAAAATTGGAATACCTTTTGGATATAATTTACCTGCTAATTGAGCAGGATATTTTCTGCCATCAATATCAGGAATCTGAGCTGCAGTAAAAGCAACAACATTATAATCTGCGTTGTCTCTGTAATACGTATTAAAATTGTGGAAATCTCTTCCAGCGGCTCCGATAATGATCACATTCTTCTTAGCCATAATTCCTCCTTTTTTTGTTAATTATTATTTATAGTGCAACAAAGATAATTTTTAAAGCGAAAAATCAATATCCTTGAAATACAAAGTTTCTAATTGATGTATTCAATAATCTTTTAATACTCTGATAATTACTGTAAAATAGGTGCTTTCAGAAAAAACATGTTAAGAAACATGAAAATTATGCACAATTTCGTTATACAAATGAACAATTTCATTAAAACAACATTTAACTTAGTATAGAATTATACTTTAATTCATTGGGGAATTTTATAAAAATTTGAATACCAATAAAAATGAATTTTTTGGCCCACATATATTTATCTGGCGAAGATGATCAGATCAGGATCGGTAATTTTATTGGTGATTATATTAAAGGGAGTGCCTTTCAAATGTATCCGGATAATATGCAACGAGGCATACGATTACACCGAAGCATAGATTCATTTACTGACAGAAACCGGACGGTTATTAAGGCGAAAGAACTTTTCTATATACAATATCATAAATATGCAGGAATAGTTACTGATATCCTCTACGATCATTTTTTGGCGAACAATTGGAGTCGGTTTTCAAATATTCCTTTATATGATTATTCTCAAAATTTCTATGCACTCTTACTTAAGTACGAATTTTTATTACCCACCGAGGTTCAGGTTTTTATACCAAAATTAATTGAGAATAACCGATTGTATTCATATCGTACAATTGAAGGAATAGGGTCTGTATTAAGCACTATGTCGAAATTTACATCATTACCCGATTATTCTGAATTTGCTATACTTACGCTAAAAGAAAATTACACATTTCTTGAAGAAAATTTCTTTACATTTTTTTCTGAGATTTTGTATTATGTAGATTACTCACATGGCATTAAGATAAAGATTCAATAAGTACCTCTTTTTAAAATTTTTTCATTTACAAGAAAATTTGTATATTGCAAAATAAGAAACTACGTCTACTAAATCCTCTGGTCTAATAGGCCAAAAAAATTAAATTAATAATTCCAATTACGCCTTTTTACAAATCTGGAGAATACAGATTGAAATAAATTGTTATGAAAAATAAAACCCAGGAGGAGAAAAATAATCTGAGCTTAAGATCAAAAAAAGTTATTGAGCTTATATTAAAAGAAAATCCAAGATTAAAAGAAATACTTGTTACATCTACTAATGAATACGAAGTAATCAATGCAATAAAAGTATGGGCTGAAGGTGAATTGATCAAAAATATGGATGCCTATAATTATTATAAGAATATTGAAAAAGGTAGAAAAGCATTCGAAAAACTCTCATGGAGGGATGTTGGAACAATCCGATTATTAGACTACATTGATCATACAAACCAAAGCTACATTGATTTAAATGTAAAGGAGAATCTTAGAAAAAACACACCGTTTAAAATACTATGGTTAGCAGTTAAAAATGAAACAGGAGAAGGCAAATATTACTTTTTTAAAGATATGCTTGAACTATTCCGACAGTTTTCGGGACAAAAGGAATATAGCCGCCCAAGTAATCAGAAAGTTATAGGATGGATGAACATGCATCCATCGGGTCTTGATGAAAAAATAATTTTACAAAGGCAAGCCAATAAAGAAAGAATAATCAAAATCCTAATAGGCATAGTTGATTCAGGACGGATAAAAAGCAATACATATAATTTTAATCCCGAATATACAAATGACCAAAAAATAGCTTTAATTAATGAATGGTGGGATCAAAAAAAATTTCAATTAAAATTTGCTATACGTGATCCTGAATTATTAAATAAGATGTTAGATTATTCTCTTGATAAAGAAACCATAGGAGTTCTTTTTGAGGCAAAAAAGAAAGGAATTCCATTTTTTATTAATCCTTATTATCTTTCTCTATTAAATATTGATAAAAAAGCAGATCGCTATGCAGATGCAGCAATTAGAGATTATATTATTTATTCAAAAGAACTGGTAAACGAATTTGGGCATATTGTAGCATGGGAAAAAGAAGATGTTGTAGAACCTGGCAAGCCTAATGCCGCTGGATGGCTTTTACCAAACAGTACAAACATACATCGCCGATATCCAGAGGTGGCAATCTTTATTCCAGACTCCATGGGTCGTGCTTGCGGTGGTTTATGTGCATCGTGCCAACGAATGTATGATTTTCAGAGAGGAAACCTCAACTTTAACCTTGAAAAACTCAAACCCAACGAAACATGGCCTGTGAAACTTGAAAGGTTACTTAAATACTTTGAAAACGACACCCAATTGCGTGATATTTTAATTACAGGTGGCGATGCATTGATGAGTTCTGATATAACCCTAAAGCGTATTTTAGATAGCGTTTATGAAATGGCTCTTCGCAAGAAGGAAGGTAATAAAACCAGAAAAAATGGGGAAAAATATGCTGAAATAGTACGAGTTCGTTTAGGCACAAGATTACCGGTTTATTTACCTCAACGAATAACTGATGAACTAATACTAATTCTGGCAGATTTTAAATCGAAAGCATCACGAATAGGGATTAAACAGTTTGTTATTCAGACGCATTTCGAAACAGCAATGGAAATAACCCCTGAAGTAAAAACAGCAATAGAAAAAATAGTAAAAGCGGGATGGACAATAACGAACCAGCTTGTATTTACAGTCGCTGCATCACGCAGAGGGCATACAAATAAATTACGCAAAGTATTGAATGATATTGGTGTAATAACATACTACACTTTTACAGTAAAGGGGTATATGGAAAACTATCATAATTATGCAACCAATGCTCGTGCAGTGCAAGAACAACTCGAAGAAAAAAGAATAGGAAAAATCCCTAAAAAATACAAAGAGCTCATAAAAACCTATCCTCTTTTGGCAAACGAAATAATACAAAATATAGATTATCTAAGAAATCTTGAAAACCTGCCTTTTTTAGCGACCGATAGAAATGTAATAAACCTACCCGGAGTTGGAAAAAGCCTGACTTTCAGAACAATTGGCATAACTAAACGTGGCAGAAGAATTCTCAAGTTCGAATATGATAACACCCGAATGCACAGTCCAAATGTTGATAAAACAAAGGAAGTAATAATTGTAGCATCAAAACCTATAGGTGAGTATTTAAAACAACTTGAAAAGATGGGTGAAGATTTAAATGATTATGAATCGATATGGGGTTTTTCAATTGGAGAAACTGAAAGCCGATTTCCTATTTTTGAATATCCAAAATATAATTTCGAAGTCACAAAAGAGTTTACCCATATAAGATCAACAGAATTACCTTAGCAGTTCAAATCGGCTGGCATCAAGACGCAATAGAATAAATAACAAAACGGTAAATGACCACAGAGACGAACCTCCATAGCTAAAAAAAGGCAGAGGAATGCCAATTACAGGCATCAATCCTATTGTCATACCAATGTTTATGGTAATATGAAAAAACAGAATAGATAAAACACCATAGGCATAGACTCGGCTAAATGTGGATTTTTGTCTTTCAGCAATTATTATTAACCTGAATAATAATACAAGAAATAAGGATACAATAGCTGATGTTCCTATAAATCCCCATTCTTCGCCAATTGTGCAAAAGATAAAATCGGTGCTTTGCTCTGGAACAAAATCAAATTTGGTTTGCGTCCCACGCAAAAATCCTTTTCCGGCAAATCCTCCGGAGCCAATAGCTATCTTTGATTGGTTAACATTGTACCCTATTCCTAAGGGATCAGATTCTAATCCTAATAATGTGTTTATTCTTTTTTGCTGATGAGGTTCTAGAAAATTATGAAAAAAATAATCAACCGAAAAAGTAAAAATAATTGCCCCATAAAGAAACATTAACAAAAGAATTACATGTTTTATTTTGTTTTTAAAGGCCAAATATGCATATGTAATTGACGATATTCCTAATGCTATAAGTTCAATATAATAGGTCGGAAGATCTAAATTTAGGAAGTAATTAAGTGCATATAAAATTAAGACCGAAAAGGTGAATATTAATAGTGCAATTATAAAATTCTTGAGCTTTTTATTCAGAATCCAAAAAATAATTAAGGCAACAAAAATAGATAGAAAAATAAGTATAATCTTTTCAAGGACAAGGGCCAATACAAATAGTACGATAATAAAAAAACCAAATAAAAGAATACTTTCAGACAATCCTTCACGATATAATACAAAAATAAAAGCAAAATATACCAATGCTGAACCTGTATCGTTTTGCAAAAGAATTAATAATGAAGGTAAAAGTACAATTAAAGCAATTCTCCAATAAGATTTAAATGTATTTATCTGCACATTATAAGAACTTAAATATCGTGCTAAAGCAAGTGCTGTTGCAATTTTGGCAAACTCTGACGGCTGTAATCTAACACCCCCCATTTCGAACCAAGACCTTGCACCATGCACCTCTCTACCAAATATTAAAACTGCCAATAACAGGAATATCATTAATCCATAAACAACATAAGCAAAAAAAGAATACACATTCACATCGAGAGAAAAAACCAAAATAATTATAACTAATGCGGCAGATATCCAGACCAATTGTTTGCCATAACGTTGCGAAAAATCGAATATACTTTGATGGTCCTCGTTAAAAACAGCAGCATATATGTTAATCCAGCCAATTAAAACAAGCAAGAAATATACTCCAACAGTTACCCAGTCGAAATCACTCCATATATTTACTCTTCTTCGCATTTTCTATTGTTAAATGAGCATTTAAAATATAATCTTCGTAATATGGTTGAGAAATTGAGTCATTCAAATATTTTTCAATCATTAATTTGGCCAATGGGGCAGCCCATGTTCCTCCAAACCCACCATTTTCAATGTAAACAGCTATTGCTATTTTAGGATTATCTTTTGGTGCAAAAGCAATAAAAATTGAATGATCTTCGCCATGAGGATTTTGAGCAGTACCGGTTTTTCCACAAACTATTATATTAGGAATTTGGGCCCGCCAGGCCGTACTTCCTCCAGCATAATCGCCATTTACAGCTAGTTCCATACCGTGTACCACTGGTTCAAAGTAAGACGAATCAATAGTTGTAAATTGCTTCTCATAAAATCTTTTATCTAAGCTAAAATCACCTTCAATCTCTTTAACAATATGAGGGATAAAATAATATCCCCTATTTGCTATAGCTGCTGTCATATTTGCCATTTGCAAGGGAGTTGTTCCCATTTCGCCTTGACCAATAGCAAGTGAAATCACATTTAAAGATTTCCAATTTTCTGTTTTATGAATTCTGTCGTATAATTCTTTGGATGGAACAAGACCTGCAAGTTCGTTGCCAAAATCACTATTAAGAGGTTTTCCAAATCCAAATGACATAACATGATTACGCCAGCTATCGAATGCATCGCGAACAGATGGATACTTGCTGTTATCTAAAATACTTCGAAAAACATGACAATAATAAGTATTACACGAATTTTTAATTGATTGAACAAGGTCGAGAGGAGAACTGTGGATATGACAGCCCAATCTAAATCGACCTACCACATATCCTCCCTGACAACTATAACTAGTATAAGGAAATAAAACTTTTTCCTGCTGACCAATAAGTGCATTTATTACTTTAAAAGTAGAGCCTGGGGGATATTGTGCCATTAGAGCTCTATTAAATAATGGCTTAAGAGAATCCATCATTAGGATATTATAATTCTTGGTTCTAATTCTACCTACCAGTAAATCGGGATCATAATTTGGGGTAGAAATTAAAGCAAGAATTTCTCCTGTTGCAGGTTCAATTGCAACAACACTTCCGGTTAAGTTTTGCATCAATTCTTCACCATACTTTTGGAGCTCTATATCTATTGTTGAAATAACATTCGATCCAACAACTGCCTTCTCGTCAAATCTCCCATTGTTATAAGGTCCTTTTATTCGATTATGAACATCAACTAGCAAGATACTAATGCCTTTTTTCCCTTTAAGGTATTCTTCGTATGATTGCTCAATGCCACTAATACCAATATAATCGCCAAGTTTATAGTATTGGTTTGATTCAATCATTTTCTCATTTACCTCACCAACATAACCTAAAACATGAGCTGCATGAGTTGATGTATACTTTCGAATAGTTCGAGGTTGTACAAAAAAACCAGGGAATTTAAATAGCTTCTCCTGCAACTGAGCATATGCAATTGACGAAACCTGCTTAAGAAAAATTGAAGGCTTATATAAAGAATATTGACGGGCCTTTAGAATGTTTTCATCAATATATTTTTTATCGATTTCAAGTATTGA
This sequence comes from Bacteroidetes bacterium GWF2_33_16, assembly GCA_001768565.1. GTDB lineage: Bacteria > Bacteroidota > Bacteroidia > Bacteroidales > UBA12077 > UBA12077. The sequence continues at coordinate 156,264 of MEOE01000016.1, forward strand.
ACAAAATTCTGCAGTGTCAAACGGAACTACCTGCCTTGGATTAATCATAATATCATAGGCCGCTTCGTTGTATACCAGAAGATCTCCGTTACGATCATAAATTAATCCTCTGGCAGGAAATTGTGTTTCGTAACGCAACACATTATTACTGGCTGTTAATTTATAAGTACTGTCAAGTACCTGAAGAATAAATAGACGAATAATATAAATAAAACCAACTAGTCCTATGAGTAAACGGATAATATTCTTTCTACCTGCAAATGAATCCACTGTAACTACAATTTATTGGCATTATTTTCGTCGGGTACTGCTACGATAAAAATATTGACTGATAAAAATTATTAATAAACTAAAAATAGAACTTAAAATAACCCTAAAAAAGGTTAAAAAGAAATCGGAAAAACGAAATACCTCAGCATAAAAAAGAAATAAATGATGTGTAAAAACCAAAATAACTGCATATCTCAGAAACCAGCCGAGTCCATAGAATTTAACCATTGGTAATGTTTCTGACTCATACCCGTCGCGAGGAGAAATCATTTTTAAAACAAAAGGTCGTAGAAATGCCATAAAAACACATGCAGAACTATGCATTCCTAAAGTATTTGTAAATGAATCGATTGCAAATCCTAGTAAAAATCCTAAAACAAGCAAAAGCCATTTTGGGGTTTCGAAAGGAAGTATCAGTATAAAAAGTATATAAACATAAGGGTTTATAAAACCCCCTAATTGAATATTATTCAGAATAAGGACCTGAACTAATACAAGAACAACAAAATTTATAATATATCGGGGTATTACTTTTATCATTATTCTTCGAGTTTTTCTTCGAGCGACAATCTTTCTTCGCGCATAATGTTTCCAACAATATAAACATGATAAAGCTTCTTAAAATCAGCAGACAGCGAAACCCTAATCTCGTAAAAACTACCTCCTTTTTCTTCAAAGTCAAGTATTGTTCCAATCATTATCCCTTCTGGATAAATTGAGGAATATCCACTTGTAACAATAGAATCCCCTACCAGGATATCTGCATGCAATGGTATTTCATTTAGAATTACAGTTCGATAGTCATCACCATCCCACGATAGAGATCCAAAATATTGATTTTTTTTAATCTTTGCACTAATTTTATAATCAAGATTAAGCATTGATAAAACTGTTGAATAATTCTTAGAAACACCTTTCACAATACCAATCACACCATCTTGTGAAATAACTGCCATTTCAGGTTTAATGCCTTGAAGGTATCCTTTATTTAAGGTTAGGTAATTGTGTCGGTTATTTACAGAGTTATTAATTATCTGGGCAAGTATGTATGTATATTGTTTATTATAAATTGTATCGTTTATAATTTGAGTAATTGTTCTATCTGTTTTATACTTTAACTCCAGCGCATTCAATAGTTGGGTATTTTCTTCGGCCAGCTTTCTGTTTTGCTCAGCGAGTGAAAAATACTGTTTTAAATTTGCTGCGCGAGTATAGTATCGTCCTGATATTTGCCTTGAAAAATTAACCAAGGCTGCTTGTTGAAAATTATTGTTGTTTACAAGTAAGATAATTGATAGTACTTCCATAAGGATAAATAAAACCAGGAAATGAATTCGCAGTAAAAAATCAAATAAACTTCTCATATTCTATTTACCTTATGAATGATTATAATGCTTATCGCATAAGGAATGTAAACTTATCAACATTTTTCAAAGCAATACCGGTACCACGAGCAACAGCATGTAATGGATCTTCAGCAACTTTAAACTGAATACCTATTTTATCAGTTAATCGTTTAGCCAACCCACGCATTAATGCACCGCCACCTGCAAGAAAAATACCGTCATTTACTACGTCGGCATATAATTCAGGCGGAGTTTGCTCTAGAACACCAAGTATAGCTGTTTCAACCTTTGAAATTGATTTATCTAAACAATGTGAAATTTCCTGGTAAGAAATAGGTATTTCAACAGGCATGGCTGTCATAATATTTGGACCACGAACCACATAATCTTCTGGTGGATTATCAAGTTCTGGAAGACATGAACCAACATTAATCTTTATTTCTTCGGCTGTGCGTTCACCAATTTTAATATTATGCTGATGGCGCATATAAGCTTGAATATCGGCTGTAAAAGCATCACCCGCAATTCGAATCGACTTGTTACAAACAATCCCTCCTAAAGCAATAACAGCAACCTCAGTTGTTCCTCCACCAATATCGACAACCATACTACCTTTGGGTTCTTCCACATCGATACCCATTCCAATTGCTGCAGCCATTGGTTCGTAAATCATATATACATCACGACCTCCAGCATGTTCAGACGAGTCGCGTACAGCTCTCATCTCAACTTCTGTACTTCCTGATGGAATGCAAACTACCATTCGTAATGAAGGAGCAAATAATCGTGGTTTAGGATTAATCATTTTGATCATACCTCGAATCATTTGCTCTGCAGCATTAAAATCGGCAATAACTCCATCTCTAAGCGGTCGAATAGTACGAATATTTACGTGCGTTTTACCATGCATCTGACGAGCCTTACTTCCAATAGCAACAAGTCTGTTAGTTCCTTGCTCTACAGCCACAATGGATGGTTCGTCAACTACAATCTTATCGTTGCAAATAATAATTGTATTTGCTGTTCCCAAGTCAATTGCTAATTCCTGTGTAAAAAATGAAAACAATCCCATTATCTTGTAATTATTTATAGTTAAATTTTAATGTTTAAAATGTCTGGTTCCGGTAAATACCATTGCCATATTATGATTATTACAATAATCTATCGAATCCTGATCTTTAACCGATCCTCCGGGTTGAATAACGGATTTTATTCCAGCTTGATTAGCTATCTCAACCGAATCGGCAAAGGGGAAAAAAGCATCTGAAGCCATAACGGCTCCATTCAAATCAAATTTAAAGCTATTGGCTTTTGTAATAGCTTGTTTTAACGCATCAATTCTTGATGTTTGTCCTATCCCACTTGCACAAAGTTGTTTGTCTTTTGCAAGAACTATGGTATTTGATTTTGAGTTTTTTACAATTTTATTGGCAAAAACAAGATCTTCAATCTCTTTTGAAGTAGGCGCTGTATTAGTAACTACTGTAAGATCTTTGTCGGTTTCCATCTTCAAATCACGATCCTGCAATAGTACTCCATTTAATAATGATCTAAACTGTTTTTTTGGAAAATCAGTTGGCTTTTGAATAAGAATAATTCTGTTTTTCTTTCCTTTTAAAATTTCTATTGCATCTCTTTGATATGCAGGGGCTATAATCACTTCGAAGAATATCTTATTAATTTCTTCGGCACTGATTTTATCAATTTCTTTATTTGTAATTAAAATTCCACCATAAGCAGAAACAGGATCACCAGCTAAGGCTGCATTCCAAGCATCTACAAGGTTTGGACGTGATGCAATACCGCATGCATTGTTGTGTTTTAGAATAGCAAAAGTAGTTTCGTCAAATTCGGAAATAAGCTGCACCGCGGCTTCAATATCGAGTAAGTTATTGTAAGAAATTTGCTTGCCATGAATTTGATCAAAAACCTTATTTAGATCTCCAAAGAAATATCCTTTTTGATGAGGGTTCTCTCCATAACGGAGTTCTTCACCTTCCTGAATGCTCTGCTTGAATACCGCTAGAGAAATATCTTTATTAAAATAATTAAATATAACTGTATCGTAATGCGAAGAAACGTTAAATGCATCAAGTGCAAATTGCTTTCGTTCAATAATAGTTGATTCCCCTTTTCGTAAAGTGAGTAAATCGATTAATTTTTGATACTGATTCTTTGAAGGAACAATTAATGTGTCGGTAAAATTTTTTGCAGTAGCACGAATTAAGGATATTCCACCAATATCAATTTTTTCGATTATATCTTGCTCGTCGGCTCCAGAAGCAACTGTAGCCTCAAAAGGGTAAAGATCAACAATTACAAGATCTAATTGAGGAATTTCATACTTGATCATCTCAGATAAATCAGAAGAATTACTTCTGCGGGCAAGTATTCCCCCGAAAACCTTAGGATGTAATGTTTTTACTCTACCACCAAGAATGGATGGATAATTGGTAAGAGTTTCAATTGATATTACAGGAACACCAAGCTTTTCTATAAAATCTTTTGTTCCTCCAGTTGAATATATTTTTACACCTAAAGAATCAAGCAATTCTATAATTGGCTCTAGATTTGTTTTGTCGTATACAGAAATTAAGGCCGTCTTTATCTTCTTTAAATCACTCATTTATAATAATTTATATCGATTCGATAATATTTCAGATTTCGACACTAAAAATAACTGCTAAAAATACACAGAATTACGCAGAATTACGCAGCTTGTCAAGCCTAAATATTATAATTTGAATAATTGCTCGAAAATATAAATAATACGGCAAAAAAAAAATTAGGATGTGTATATTTGTTTAAATTATTTTTATTTGATTTCATGATAATTCTAAATTTGATTAAAGAGAGCTTTCTTTTTGCAATTAATGCCCTAAAGGTAAATAGGTTGCGTACGATATTAACATTATTAGGAATTACCATTGGCATTTTTGCAATTATTTCTGTTTTTACAGTACTTGATGCCCTAGAAGGAACAATTCGAAATAGTTTTTCTTCATTAGGTGATGATATTGTTTATGTCCAAAAATGGCCTTGGACTCCACCTCCTGGAGAAGAATATGCCTGGTGGGAATATCTGAAACGACCATTGCCAAGTATAAAAGAATACGAAAACATAAAAAAACATTCTGAAAAAACACTTGCAGCCAATTTTGCAGTTTCTACATTAAGGAATGTAAAATATAAAAATACAACGGCCGAAAATGTTATTATTTGGGCAAATTCTCATGAATTTGAAAAATTAAGAACTTTTGAACTGGAAAGCGGCAGATACTTCACTCCTTTTGAATCGGCAGCCGGCAAAAACATTTGTTTAATTGGTTATGAAGTAGCTCAAAATCTTTTTGAAGGAATAGACCCTATTGGTAAAGAAATAAAAATACAAGGAAGAAAAATTGGCATTATTGGAGTAATAAAAAAAGAAGGAAAAGATATTCTTGGTGGTGGTGGTTCGCTAGACGAAATGGTTGTAATACCTGTTAATTATGCAAAAAATCTTCTTGACATTAAAAGTGACAATGTAAATCCGATGATAATGGTTAAAGCCAAGCCTGGCGTTTCTGTTGCGGAACTAAAAGACGAAGTAAGAAATATTATTCGTTCGACCAGAACTTTAAACCCTAAACAAAAAGACAATTTCGCATTGAATCAATCAAGTTTGTTAACATCAAGCCTTGATCAGATTTTTAGTGTAATCAATTTTGCCGGTTGGCTTATTGGAGGATTTTCAATTCTTGTAGGTGGTTTTGGAATTGCAAACATTATGTTTGTATCAGTAAAAGAACGTACAAATATTATAGGTATTCAAAAAGCTTTAGGTGCTAAAAGATTTTTTATTTTATTTCAGTTTCTTTTCGAATCGGTATTATTATCACTTGTTGGTGGTTCATTAGGATTATTACTTATATATGGTGGAAGCTTAATTGCCAATGCAAAAACAGAATTGGAAATAGTACTTACTTTTGGTAATATTATTCTGGGTTTGAGTATATCAGCAATCATTGGAGTAATTTCTGGTTATGCTCCTGCTCGATCTGCAGCAAGATTAAATCCTGTAGAAGCAATAAATAATACCTTTTAGGAATAATCCAGAGCTATTAATCTACATTTGCTTTATTATCTTGGTTTGATGTTAAAACCATGTTAAAAATATTACATCCAAAGAAAATTTAAAGTTGATTTGTATATTTGCGTAGAGTATTAAATTATTAACCTAAAAAAGTAGACCTATGTTAAAAAAAGTAATTGGAATATTTGTTATTACTTCATTATTATTCTCTTGCGGAACAAAGCAAAAAGAAACTGAAAACAAAATAGAGGAAATATCTATTGAGAGTTTAATGGCAAGCATCGATAATTATATCGACAAAGATTTGATAGTATCTGGAACTGTTAGTCATGTTTGCTCGCATGGTGGCAAGCGATTGTTTTTAATTGCTGAAAATCCTGATATCGTAATAAAAGTTATCCCAAACGATGAAATTGGAGTTTTCAGTAAAGATTTGGAAGGCAGTAAAGTTAATGTTTATGGTAAAGTTAAAGAAATTAGAATTGATGAAGCTTACATAGCTGAGATGGAGGAAGAGATGAGGGCTGGCGTTGAATCAGAAGCTGCTCATACACACGATGGCACTCATGATGGTGAACATAAAACTGCCGAACTTGACAGTACACAGATTGAGAAAATAGCAGAAATGCGTCTTGAGGTTACTGAATCAGAAAAAGGATACATCTCGCAATATTGGATTGAAGCAACGAAAGTTGAAGAAATTGAATCAACAGAAGAGATTGAAACTGAACCTGAAGTGACCGAAGAAACTGAAAAATAATAGTTTAAATTTACATTATAGTCCGAAAATCATATGTGATTTCTCGGACTTTTTTATTCACTTATTATGAAAATACGTAAACTAAACAGAGACCTGCATCGCGATTTGGGTTATATCTTTTTTGCAATGACCGTAATATATGGATTATCGGGAATTGCATTAAATCATATTGATGATTGGAATCCAAATTATGTGATTAAGAATAAAGAGATAAGTGCAACAATTTCTTCATTCGATTTTCAAGACTTATCGCGTGATAATGCAATTGCACTTTTAAAAAATATTGCACCTGAAGAAAAATACAAAAATCATTATTTTCCAAAAGAAGGAGTAATTAAGATATTTATAAAAGATGGCAATATTGAGCTTGACACCCAAACAGGTAAGGGATTTATAGAAACATCGAAACGAAGACCTGTATTTCATCAGGTAAACTACCTGCATTATAATCCACGTAAATGGTGGACAATAACCTCTGATATTTTTGCAGGTTCATTAATTCTGCTTGCTATTACAGGGCTATTTATACTCAAAGGCAAAAACGGAATTACTGGTCGAGGTGCATGGTTAACATCAATTGGAATTATTGTACCTCTTTTGTTTCTATTACTTTATTACTGGAATGTTTTCTAATTAAAAAATGGAGAAAAATAATCTTCCAATCATAAGATAAAGAAATAATCCCATAATATCGTTTACAGTTGTAATAAAAGGTCCGGTAGCCAGTGCTGGGTCAATCTTAAATCTATCGAGCAACATTGGTACAAACGTTCCAAACAAAGAAGCAAATATAATTACAGCAAATAAGGCACTACTTACAGTTATTGTTAATGCGAAGCTATCGCTAAGAAAGAAATTGTACGTAAAAATTACTGAAGAAAGAATAATTCCATTAATACTGGCAACAAAAAGTTCTTTAGATAACTTTTTCCCGATACTCTCAAAGCCCAATGAATTGGTAGCAAGAGCCTGCACAATTATTGACGAAGACTGAACTCCCACATTACCACCCATAGCAGCAATTAGTGGAATGAAAAATGCCATTTGAGGATAAAGACCTAAATCATATTCATAATTACCAATAACCAACGCACCGATAATGCCACCAAACAACCCAATAAAAAGCCAGGGTATTCTTGCACGTGTTAGTAACCATGCACTATCGGAGTGTTCAACATCTTGAGTTATACCAGATACCAATTGATAATCTCTTTCTGCTTCTTCTCGCATTACATCCACCACATCGTCGATAGTAATTCTTCCGGCAAGTCTCCCAATTGCATCAACTACAGGTAAAGCAACAAGATTATACTTTTCCATTATATTTGCAACTTCTTCCGATTTGGTATCGGTTTTCACAGAAATTACCTCTGTATTCTGGATGTTTTTAATTCTTGCATTTGCCGATGCCAGTAACATTTTTTTAAGAGAAAGTGTTCCTTTAAGGATATTATTATCATCTACCACATAAACATAATAAATCTCATCAACCTCAGTAGCTTGCTTACGCATCTCTTTAAGGCAAGTAGTCATATTCCAGTTTTCGTTAACTGTAATAAGCTCTTTTGCCATTAAACCACCGGCCGTATTCTCATCATAGTTTAACAGATCGACAATATCTCCTGCCAGGTCAAGGTCTTGAATATATGAAATTACTTCTTCCTGTTTTTGTTCTGATAAATCACCAATAACATCAGCAGCATCATCAGAATCCATTTTGTCGATTAACTGCTTAGCAATAAACTCACTAGGCAGGGATTCAATAAATCTTTCGCGGTCGTCATCTTCCAACTCAACAAAAACATCTGCCGCCTTATCCTCATCTAACATTACATGAAGAAACTGAGCTTCATTCATTTCTAACTCATCATAAATATCAGCAATATCAGCTGGATGGAGGTCTTTAACCATATCGAATGCAGCTGCTTCTTCTTTCTTGTCGATGTGAACACGAAGTTTATCAAGAAATTCGCGAGTTAGTTCAAATTGCATTGCCATATTAAACAGGGTTGAATGTTAATTTTTATGATCGATTATATTTGTAAGATATATTAGCTCATCAACACTTAATTGCTCAGGCCGCTTATTAAATATCGGGTTATCAGTTGGTAAATTTACCAAAATACTCTTTAATGAGTTGCGCAATGTTTTCCTTCGTTGATTAAATCCAAGCTTTACAACTTTAAAAAATAATTCCTCATTGCAGTCGAGTGCTTTTCTATTATTTCGTTTTAAATGAATAACTGCCGAATTTACCTTTGGCGGCGGATCAAATACGTTAGGTCCAACTGTAAATAAATATTCAATATCGTAAAAGGCCTGCAAAAAAACACTTAAAATTCCATATGTTTTATTCCCATGCGATGCTTTAATCCTATCTGCTACTTCTTTCTGAATCATACAAACAACATCTAAAACCAAATCGCGGTTTTCGAGCACTTTAAAAAAAATCTGACTAGAAATATTATAAGGAAAGTTTCCGATCATTGTTATTGGATCCTGAAAATAATCCCTGATATTAATTTTAAGAAAATCAGCTAAAATAAGCTTTTCTCTCAATTGAGGGTATTCTATTTTCAAATACTCATATGCCTCGGTATCTACCTCAATAGCATACAAATTAATTTCTTGCTGGCTCAATAAAATTGATGTAAGCACACCCGTTCCAGGACCAATTTCAAGTATTGTTTTTTGTTTGCATTGATCCAAGGCAGCCACTATTTTACGGGCAATATTTTGATCTTTTAAAAAATGCTGCCCAAGACTTTTTTTTGGCCGTACGTAACTCATCGATTTTGGAATTTAACGAATTGATTTGAATTAATGTGTAAAGATCGAAAAACTTCGGTCAAATTCAAATTAATCATATCTTTGAAATATCATAATGAGCAATATTCTATGCATTTTAAATTTATTCGTTTTTTAATTATTACACTCATAATTATTCTTTCGTATGGTTTTATTATACATAAGATAATTCATTTTGAGGAACTCAAGACCTTTAAGTTCTGGCATTTACTTAACGATTTATCAAATGTTTTTTATTTATTATTAGTTCTTTCTTTAATGTTAATAAACTGGACCATTGAAGCATTTAAATGGCAAATGCTTATTTCCAAAATACAGATTATATCATTAAGCAGTGCCTTTAAGGCAGTAATTTCAGGCGTTACTATTGGTATAATTACGCCCAACAGGATTGGAGAGATTGGCGGACGAATTGCTTTTCTCGAAAAAGGAAAAAGAACCTATGGTGCTTTAACTTCAGGTATTGGCAGTTATGCCCAGTTTATTGCTACTATTATTATGGGAGTTGCCGGATTTATTGTATTCCTATTATTTTTCCCAGATAGGCTTCACATAAATTCTTTTTTTAACGAAATTACAGCATTTGTTTTATTCATGTTTCTTGGATTATTTTTATGGAGTTTTTATAATGTAAAAAAAATAATTCCGGCATTAGTAAAAATCCCATTTTTTAAGAAGAGATCAGAACAGATTCAATATTTGTCTAGAGAATCAAGGAAGTCGTTGTCAATTATTTTGCTTTTAAGTATTGTTCGGTATACTGTTTTTTTTACTCAGTTTTTGATTTTGCTTTATGTATTTAATGTTGAACTTACTATGCTAGAAGGATTTGTATCGATTACCCTTACTTATTTGTTTATGACAATAATTCCCACCACTACACTTGTAGAACTTGGATTAAGAGGCTCGCTGGCTATATTCTTCATAGGATTATTTTCAGATAATATTATAGGAATTGTACTTGCATCTTTTTTTATATGGGCAATTAATATTACAATACCAGCAATCATAGGTTCTTTCTTTTTAATAAAAAACAAACAATGGCAAACCATTTCAACTTAAATTTGTTTCAATATTGAATTATCCTTTTAAAACATGGAAAAACAAAAGCTCTTAAGAATTGCAATTCTATTAAGTTTAATTACAATAGTCTATAATATTGCCGAAGGAATAATATCTGTTTATTTTGGAATTGATGATGATGCATTATCACTTTTGGGATTTGGTACAGATAGCTTTGTTGAAGTTATTTCAGGCATTGCTATTTTACATATGGTTTTACGAATGCGTTTTTCGAAAGTAGTTCAACGCGATAAGTTTGAACGCCAAGCCTTACGAATTACAGGATTTGGATTCTATGTATTAACGGCAGGAATACTTATTGGAGCTATGCTTACACTAATTAAAGGTTCAAAACCAGAAACCACTTTACCTGGAATAATTGTTGCATCCGTTTCGATAATAACCATGTATTTCTTATTGCATTACAAATTAAAAATAGGTAAAGCTTTAAATTCCGATGCTATAATTGCTGATGCAAATTGCACCAAATCATGCCTTTACCTTTCTATTGTTTTACTTGTAAGTAGTATGGCTTATGCCGTTTTTGAAATTGGATATATTGATATACTGGGCTCGTTAGTCATTGCGTGGTTTACCTTTAAAGAAGCTCGCGAAGCATTCGAGAAAGTCAAAAGCAATTCATTAGCATGTTGCTGTAATGGCAATTGCCATAGCTAATTAATCATTCATAATATTTTCATTGAGCTTATTGCAGATTGAATGAATAAGGTGAATATCCGTTTCTCCTAGTACCATAATTCGTTCCATGATTCGATTATAAATAGCAGTATTTTCTTTAAACCCAATTTCGGATAATATCGCCTCAACCTTATTTTTTAATGCTTTAAACTCGTTTTCGTTTTTCTCTACATCTACAACTAACAAATTATAATCAAGCATTGATAATGTATATGCATAAATCATAACCGACTGAGCCAGGTTGAGTGAAGGATAACTTGTTTTCATTGGCACATTTGTAACGGTGTGACAAAGAGATAATTCTTCGTTGGTAAGACCACTTTCTTCGCGTCCAAAAACAATGGCCAGGCTTTTTATTGTTGATGATTTAGCCCGAATCAACTCATTCAATTTGTCTGCTGGGTAATAATCCTGATTTACTTTACGTTTTTTGGCGGTGGTGCCTATAATCCAGTCAATGTCTTTAACTGCATCTTTTAAAGAATTAAAAATCTGCGCGTTTTCCAAAATGTCATTTGATCCATGTGCAAGCCATCTGGCCTCATCTGCCAAATGATTCGCCGGATTAACCAACCGCAATGAGCTAAACCCCATGGTTTTTATGGCACGAGCTGCTGCTCCAATATTTTCAGGAACAGCCGGTTCTACAAGTATAAAATAAATGTCAATCACTTTTTATCCTGGCTTTGCAAACTTAGTTTTCGAGAAAATTCTTTCCAGATAGCGAGATGGAAATCATAGCTTCCATGATTCTTAAGAATATCATAGCCTGCCATTAACAAATCATTAGGTGATACTTTATATTTTATTTCAGGATTATGCAAATAGGTTCCTTCGGGATGAAACTGTATACCTAATACATTTGGATATTCCCTATGACCAATAGCTTCTATAATTTTTTTATCTACAGAAGTAGCTAAAACAATCAAGTTTTTCCCTAATTGTTCTATTGCCTGATGATGGTTGCTATATACCAAAGGACTTAATTCCATTTTCTCATCGCCAATAAAAGACATGGTTTGTGGAATTAGAATTTCGTGAAAATGACCAGCAAATAATTCAGAATTAACAGTAAGGTTATTATTATAGTTTCTGTGCCGAGAGTTACTATTTTGCAAAAGAACCTGCTCAACAGAATTTAAACTATAGATTTCAGTAGGAATATCCTGAATCATTGATCCTCCAGTGGCAACATTCATTGTCTGCATACCCAAACAGATGCCGTAAACAGTATAATCAGGTTTTTGGTCGAGAAGTGGCTTATAATCCATATTTTGTTTGCCCCCAAGCAAATGAAATAAAAATGAAGCTTCGAAATAATGCCTGTATGGATCGCTAATTTCAGTAAGCAAACTGGTTTCCTCATTATAAATTGATGAGGGTAAATCTGGTCCACCAAAAAAAAGAATCCCATTGCTCTTTTTAAATAATTCTGAATAAATATCGGAACAACTGTTTTTCTGGTAAATATTTTCAGCCATAATATTTTCAGAAACCATTTGTAATTGAATATAATTAATTTGCATACTATCCAGAAATCTTTCAGATTGAGAATAATCATAGACCTCCATGGAGTGATATACACCAATGATTTCAAGATTTTCGACAGAAACAATCTTTTTTTCAACCAGATAATTAAATAAATTCAGGTTATATTCGGTAGGATGAACAAGCAGTAGGGTAATTTTATCGCTGTTAGAATTAATAATAGGTTGCGAGAAGCAACCCAACACAATTAAGCTAAGAATTATACCAATTAATATCTTTTTCATAAAAGTTCTTTTTTATAATTTTTAAAGATATAAAAAATCCCTGTTCAAAATCAATGAATTAAACAGGGATAATACAAAATGAATAAATCCATTTAATCTGTCATTTTGGGTATTCCAACATAGTATAAATCGAAACCTCCTAAACCTCCGGGCCTATTTGACGAGAAAATCATAAGATCGTTTTTATAATCGTAAACATAAGCTGTTAAAGGTCGGTATTCATCATATTCAGAATTTATTTCAGGTCCAAAATTTACAGGATCCGACCATGTTTTATTTTCATAAATAGAATAATACAAATCGTACCCTCCATAACCACCTTCTCTATTTGAAGTAAAAACCATTAGATTGCCATTAATATATGGACATTTATCATCCGCAGAAGAATTTGAGGCGGCATGATTTTCCCATGTTAATTTTTCGGATGATTGTATCCAGTTAAGTATTGGAGTAGATTCTGGAAGGGTTATGTAATAAATATCAAAATTACCAGTGGAATCGGAACAAAAATACATTTTTGTTCCTGATTTATTAAAACATTGGTAAGCCTCATTGTAATTTGAATTTACCGAATTTATTTTTTTAGGAGATTGCCATTCACCTAATGAACTTAAGCTATAGTAAAGGTCTAAATTCCCCGATGAATCGTTGGAATACATTAACAAAACTTTAGAATAATCGACATCTATAAATAATGGCCCATATTCGTTAAAATCTGAATTAACTTTAACCATTGCTGAATCAAGAAACCAATATGAACCCTCGTATACATCAAGATAGAATAGTTTTTGTGATGTGTTGTAATAATAGTAGGCTATATAATTTACAAAATCAAAGTTTCCCCCTTGCGATTTTCTGTTCGAAGAAAATACGAATGGGAATTCGTAATACAATTCATAGGGACTCGCTGAATTGTAGTCATCATATTCTGAATTCACAGCTTCAAAATTAACAGGTACGGTCGGAAATTTTCCTTTTATAGGATCTTCATCAGTTATGCATGAAAAAAATAAAAGAGAGAATAATCCAACTAAACAAACTTGTGTTAAAAATCTTTTCTTCATAAAAATTACCTTTTTGTCATAATGATGATTAAAGAGTACCATTGGTTGCTTGATCAAAAACAATAAACCCCAATTCTTTAGGATGATCCTGAACAAAAATATTCATTGGCAATCTTAACAATCGTATACTTGAAATAATATCGCCTGCAGCAGCCCAGGTAAAGAAAATTCCGAATATTAGAAAAAATCCATCTCCCATAATAATCCCATATACAGCAGGAATAATACCTAAGATAATAAGTGGCATAAGCGCTCCAGCCAAATAGTATTTTATTTTAAGCGGTTCTTTAAAATGAGTATATGGAGAAAGATATTTCCAGTTTATTCCGAATTTAATTTGATTAAATCCTTTCTTTGTAAGAATCGCCCATGTAATACCATGCAACAGTTCGTGCAAGATAATTCCTACGAAAACCAATAAGAAAATATTTTTTAAAAACAGTTTATAACCAATCTTCAGAATATCAAAATTCCATAATAATAAATAGGGAACCAAAAAAATTATAAGTATTGGAATAATCATAAAAATGGCAATAAGATTAACTCTCCCCATTTGAACAGTATATTCTACTGAATCTTCCTTTTTTACTTCGTTAAAAAGCATAACCGATTATATTTCTATATTCTGATTTTAAAACTGAATAAATAAGACAATCCTGAATCTTATTATTTTTAATAATTGCTTGTCTTAATCTTGCTTCGAAAGAAAAACCAACTTTTTCCAAAACTCTTTTCGAAGAATCATTCGACTCAAAAACCTGTGCAAAAATTCTGTCAACTTCGAAATTTGTAAAAGTATATTCGATCATTGCTTTTAACGCTTTTGTGGCAAAGCCTTTATGCCAGTATTTTTCGCCAAGCCAATAGCCCATTTCGGCATTGTTCCTATAAACATCTGTTTGTAAATTAACACCTATTCCCCCAATAGCATGTTCCTTATATATAATTGCAAAGTTAGTTAATGGATTATTCTGATTGGCTATTTCGATCCATTGTTGTGCAGCAAGTTCGGTATAAGGATTGGGAAAGTCATCACGCAGGTTATTCCAAACATTCTTATTGTTAGCATTTTTTACAAGTGATTTAATATCCTGTTTCTGCCAATTGCGTAGCGTAATTATTCCAAGGTCGATCATATATTATAATAAAAATGCAATTTCGAAATAAATAAAAAAGGAACCAAATAATTTAGATTCCTTAAAATTACAATTTATTCCTTTTTAATTAGAACTGCTTTCTGATTATCTGCTTTAACCATTTGTTTATAGAATGATATCAGTTCTTCATAAGATTCTGGTTTATATGTCCCCTCGTATTTTTCTACTTTCCTTATATATATTATTTTATTGTTTTCAGTCTTAACTTCTGAGTAGTATTTCCCAAATTTTGATTCAATTTTAACAGGCTCTGGAAGAAACTCAACAGTAAACTTTTCTGGAACATTATATAAGATAGTATCAATATCTATATAGGAAAATCTTATAAGAACATCTGATTTTCTGTTATTTACTTTGGGCGGAATATAACTTTGCTGATCAAATATAAGTAATGGTAGCAATATCCTGTTACCTGCATATGAAATATAATTTTTTACAGTAATGTCAATATTCTCAATTGCTTCGGGATATCTTGATTTATTATTAGTGTAACTAAAATCATTTAATACAAAATTATTGAATTTTAAATTTTTAAGTAATTCATCTTTTTGATCTTGTTTTTTACTAATTAACTGATCGGAAATATAATCATATTGTAATCCTCTGTAATGTGTTTCGGTCTTTGCATTAATCTCTCCATTTAAATTAAGATCAACATTTGTTTTTCTTATCTGGGTATTTTCTTCTATACCATATTTTGTAGTTTTAACTAGCTTCCCTCCTTGTGGAGTAACAATCACGGCATATCTGTTATCAGTAAACAACCCCAAATAACCAAATGGAATATGTTGACTAGTGCATTCTGCCCAAACAGTGTCGTTTTCAAATGGAATACACAGAATTACATGATTCATTTGATCAACACTAACATAATCTGTAATTATTTCTTTAGCATAATCACCACCATTAATTATTGCATAATATGAAGTAATGCCAGCATAATCGAGTAATGCCTTGGTGTAATTAGTTAATGCTTTACAATCACCAAAACCTGTCTTGTCTACTTCCAAAGCAGTAAATGGTTGAAAACCGCCAATCCCTAACTGAATGCTTACATACCTTGTTTTAGACTGCATGTATTCATAAATTCTTTTTGCTTTTTCAAAATCAGTTGGTGATTCACTAATAATCTGTTGTACCTTTTGCTGTGTTTGTTCTGAAATTATATCTCGTCCTTTCAGAAGAAAATCTATCCAATATCCAAACGACGACCAATTCTCTAGATTCCCATCATAACCATCAAACCAAAAATTATCAGGCGAAATATAAAGTTTGGGATAAAGTGTATATAAGCCCTTTGAAAATGGTTCCTTTTTAATAGCATTAACATTTTCAATATTCCATCGATATATGATGGAACTGCCAGACTTTGATACGAGGGGTTCCGACGGCAAATTAATTTCTTTATAATGAAACTTATAATCAGCACTTGCCTTAAATTTATACTGCGATTTTTCAACTGCAACATTGTATCCCCAAACAGGAGTCCAGTCTGGTAACGAAACAAACCCATTATAGGTTAAGCTATATTCAAATACTACAGTATACGGATAGGTATTATTGTATATTTCAACATACTTTAATCTACCATCACCAAGCACTGTTCCATCAGAAAAGTAACTTCTGTCTTTAATTTCTTCCGCTTTGATTTTCCTCATTAGCTTCCCGTTTTTATCAAATATTTTTCCATGGATCATTCCCAATACATTTGTGTTATCGTAATAAAATGTCAGGTGTGCCAAATCATCTGCATTTGAATTTAAAATTGTAATTGCATATTTAACCGTTTTAGTAAAGATGTTTTTCGAGATCATTGTAACATCAACATCATAATACCTTATAATGGCATTTGCATCTTGTTTTAAATTCTCTGGCAATATACCAAAGTTGGGGTCGTTTGCCCGGCTAATGCTAATAAAACCGAAACAGAATAATAAAATTAAAAACTTATTTTTCATTAATTAACGGCTTTTTTAAGTACAATCTTTTCTTGCTGCTTCGCGGTCATTTGATTAAATATATCTTTAAGTCCCAGATATTCTTCAGGCATATATATAGTTCGAATGATTTTTTTCTTGCATATTACCTGCAAATTATTGTCTGTTTGTTTATACATAATGGAGAAGTGGATAGATCCATTTAAAAAATTTAAAACTACGGGTTTTGGTAGTTGATCAACGCTGAATCCATCTGGCAGCTTGTAATTTATTATATATATCTCATCAGTAGGGAAGTTGAAATATATTAGGTATTTCCTTTCTTCATTCTTAAATGGATTTTCATCATCCAATAAATAGATTAGCGGATTAAAATAAATCATATCACCAATCTTTTCAATACTATTTTCAACTTCTGCAGAATACTTCATCTGAATAGGAGCCTCAAGGGTATCTAATCCTGAAATTGAAATTTCAGAAATGTCTAGATTCTGATTTTTATTTTTATAATCATCAATATATTTGTCGAGAGATCCTTGCTCTTTTATTTTTTCTCTAATATCAATTGAAAAGTAATTACTACTTTTAAAATCAATCTCGCCCATTAATTCTCCATTTGCACCAATCTGAAAATCTCCAGTAACAAAATTTCGTGATATATTTTTATTTTGAATATCTATCCATGCAAATCGTTCTTCACCTACAAGAAAAGATTTCCCATTATAACATTTTAATGGTAAAATATTAGGTTGAGAATAAGTATTGGTTGCATCCATTAAATAATTTGTACTTCCAATTTGAGCGCTTGCAATAACATAATTAAATTTATTTAATCCTGGATAAATATCATTAACAACACCATTAGTTCTTGTGCTTATTAAAACAGGATTGGCAGTTAATCCAGCCTGTCGAAGATGATTAACCAATAACAAATTTATATCGGCACATGAACCTGTCTTTTCTTTAACAACCTGGCTAAGTGAATTAGTTACAAATAATCTGTTTTTATTATTCCATTTATAATTATTTTTTATATAATTGAATATATTGTTCATTTTTGAAATATCATCAGGGCTGTTTAAGATTAAAGTTTCTAATAAATTCTTATTTATATTCTTATTTAATTCAACACCAAAATCGTCGTCTGTAATTAATTCATTGTGTATACTTTCCCACGATTTTGCATAATGTTTCATAGGAGAGTTTGGGAATTTTTCGGTTGCTAATTCAAATTCTATTTTAAAAATATAGTTTTCAGTAGATGCCATAAAGGGTTCTTCCTTAAATGCGGGAATATTTGAACTTGCCAGATGATACCTTTTACTTTCAGATTCCAGATCATAATATCCTCGCTCAGGCACTCCGTATCCAATTCTTGCCTGTTCTTCCCACTGTATTTGAAATGACTCTGTTTTATCTTCAGTTTTATTAATATCTAGGTTATAATAACCAGTATAGATCATATTATAGTTATAAAACTCAGGAATAACAGCTATAAATTCGCTCCACACAACAGGAATTTCATATTGAAACACCCAGTTTTGTAAATAATATAAATAATCTGAAAGAATAGAATATTCTATTTCTATAATAGATCCCTCACGAACATTCGGCATAACACATTTTGCAATATCTGTATTTCGGTCATATTCTTCATTAAGCAAATCACTCTGAGAAATCTTGTCTTTTACAATCTTTCCATTTTCATAGTTATAAGTATAGCCTTTTAATGATTTTATCGTTTCGCGGTTGCCATTTCCTTTTCTTAGATAAATATCGTGATTACCTTTATTTAGTGCGTTTTTATTGAAGATTTTAATGCGCAAAAATCTTTTAAATTCAAATTGAAAATGTTTCGGACTTTCAAAGTTGTTATAAAAAAAGTTTAATTCTCCCTTATCGAATAATATTACTGCATCAGCGCTTGTATCTCGATCATAATATTTCATGGTGAGCTCTTCTTCGGTTACTTTACCGAATTTTACTTTTGGTGCTTGCGAAAACGCAACATTAAATAAGAACACTAGAATAATTGAGATTAAAAGATTTCTTTTCATTTGCATGGCAGTTTTAATTTTTTATTTAAAACTATCTTTTTTTTTTTATTCTACAATCGAAACTGTTTGTTTATAATTATTCTAAATTGTCTGAACGCGGAGTTGTTAATTTCTGTTAATGTTTTTAGAATCACCATCATATTCATTATCTTCGCTTTTATGAAACGCTTGGTTATAAGGCTATTTGTTTTGTTTGGAATTATTTCGATAACAGGAATAATTGCCTTGCAGGTTTATTTTTTCCAGGTAACATTTAGCACAGAACAGCGAAAACTTAACCAGAAAATTCAGGTTGCTTTGTGGGACGTAGTTAATAAAATATACGAATTCAACAAAATAAAACATGTTGGCTTAAACCCTGTTTATCAGTATTCGCCAGATTATTACGTTGTTAATGTTAACGATTTTATCGATGCAAGAATTCTCGAACACTACCTCATAAAAACTTTCGAGCAGCATAATATCAAACTCAACTTTGAGTATGCAATATATGATTGCCAGACCGACGATATGGTTTATGGAAACCACATTAACATGGGACAGAAACAACATAATACTTCAACTGTTGAAATGCCCAAATACGATGAGTTTATTTATTATTTTGGCATATACTTTCCAAAGCGAAAACAATCAATTACAGGAAACATACGAATTATTTATACATTGTCGGGAATACTAATTCTGGTAACACTGTTTTTTGGATATGCACTAATTGTAATTTTAAAACACCGACGACTAACCGAAATACAGAATACCGTTGTAAATAACCTTACCCACGAATTTAAAACACCTTTATCATCAATCCTTTTATCTACTGATGTTTTAAGTACAGATGATATAATAAATGAACCTCAACGTATTAAAAACTATGTACAAATAATCAGGTCGCAATCGCAAAATCTTTTGTCGCAAATTGAACGAATTCTGGGCATGGGTGAGTTAGAGAATATTCACAGATTAAACCTTAAAGAAATAAACGTACCTGAATTTTTATACTCTTTCAAGAATGATATTGATGCAAAAGTAAAAACAAAATCGGGTGAATTTTATCTCGAAATAAAAACAGATAAGAGCATTTGTGCCGATAGGTTTCATTTTACCAACTTAATTTACAACCTTATCGACAACTCTATAAAGTATTCAGTAGAACCTCCAAGAATATTAATGAGTACAACATCGGATCATAATTATCTGTTTCTGAGTATTAAAGATAATGGTATAGGCATTGATAAAAAATATCATAAAAAGATATATAAGAAGTTTTTCAGGATCCCTACAGGAAACATACATAACGTAAAGGGCTTTGGATTAGGTTTGCATTATGTTTACAGCATTGTTAAAAACCATCACTGGAAAATAAAATTGGAAAGCAAGATAAACGAGGGGACAACCTTTATTATCCGAATTCCACTAAAAAAAGGTAATTGTGACTAAAAATCCAAAAATACTATATGTAGAAGATGATGAAACACTTAGTTTTATTACCAAGGAAAACCTTGAGCGAAATAACTTTGAAATAACCCATTGCTCAAACGGACTTGAGGCGTTTGAACAATTCAAAAAAAATAGATTTGATATTTGTCTCTTTGATATAATGCTCCCTTTAATGGATGGTTTTGATCTTGCTCAAAAGGTTCGCATGGCAAATAAAGAAATTCCGATTTTATTTATTACCGCCAAAACACTTCCAGAAGACAGGATTAAAGGATTGCTTCTGGGAGCCGATGATTATATTGTAAAGCCCTACAGCATTGAGGAACTGATACTAAGAATTAATGTTTTTTTAAAACGAAAAAACATTATACAAACCGATCAAACGCAATTGATTGAGTTAGTAAAACGAGTTGAATTTAATTTTGAGAAACTTCAATTACAAGTAAAAGGAGAACGTTTTATACTTACTTATCGCGAAGCTGAGTTATTAAAATTCTTTATTGAGAATAAGAATACTCTTATCCCTCGCGAGAGAATTCTTACAGTTTTGTGGGGCAATAGTGATTATTTTGTTGGTCGTAGTCTTGATGTTTTTATTACACGTTTGCGTAAATATTTTAAAGCAGTACCGGAAATTGCAATCATAAACAAACACCGTACAGGCTTTGTTTTTAGAGTAGAATCAAAATAATTAATTACAAATTTCTGAATCGGTACAAAACACCTGTTGGCAATTTTCTCCCCGACTTATCGGTAAGATATAATGCTCCTGTTTCTTTATCCTTTTGTTTGCCAAAAATACTTTCAGTCAATGTTTCTGCCATTATTGATGATACTCCTGTTGAATATAGATTCAGAATAAAAAAGTTTTCTTTAGGACTAAGCAATTGCTTGCACTGTTTTAAGAGTTCATTCAATTTATCTTCGAGAATCCACTTTTCGCCGTTTGGCCCATGACCATAAGATGGCGGATCGAGAATAATTCCGTTATATTGTTTACCTCTTTTTACTTCGCGATTAACAAACTTAACTGCATCTTCAATAACCCAACGAATATCAGACAGGTTGCTGGCTGCCATATTTTCTGCCGACCAATTTATTACCTGTTTAATTGAATCGACATGCACTACATCAGCTCCGGCAGCTTTGGCTACAAGCGATGCGCCTCCGGTATATGCAAAAAGATTAAGTACTTTAGGTTGCTCTTTTGTTTTTAATTCAGATAAACTATCGAAAATATAATTCCAGTTATCGGCTTGTTCCGGGAAAATACCAACATGTTTGAATGACGTTAATCCCAACCGCATTTTAATATTCATCGATTTATACTGGTAATTAATAAACCATTGTTCAGCCATTCCTGGTTTAATTACCCATTCTCCCTTTTCGGCAGTTAGTCCACCTGTTTTCTCTTTTTTAAATTCGGCATGTGCCATTTTATGCCATTCGCTTTCAGAAAGGGCTTTATCCCAAATAGCTTGTGGCTCAGGACGCGAAACAATATATTTTCCAAATCGTTCAAGTTTCTCGAAATTACCTGCATCGATTAATTCGTATTCTACCCAGCTTTGCGGTGTGATTAATTTCATTTATATAAAGTTTACTGCAAAAATATAACTTTCATGGCACATTGTTTACAATCGAACTCAAGTTTATATTTTCTGTGATTATCTGCAAGAAATAGTGGCTCCTCAATTTTCTCTTTTGGGTGATCGTATCTGGAACATAAGCCCATCTGGTATTTAATACAATGCTTGGTAACCATTATCTGCTTGTTAGCAAAATCGGTTTGAATCTCAAAAGCATTTTCAATCAATTTAACACCATGCCTTTCGTAAAAAGAAATTGCTTTTTGATTAAGTACATTACCCTTGTAATCAAGAAATTGCTCCGGGTAAATATGATTTGTTTTTTCAATGCTTTTTTCCAGCTTTGGAAAGTTTTTAATTCTCTCTAATGCGAGTAAATCAAGTGTTTTTCGTCGTAAATCATTTAAAACTGAAATTGGAAAGAATATTGCATCTTTTAGATTAACCTCAACCATATTAATTTTAAAGATTGATTCACCTGATTTTTTAAATTGATTCTTAATATTTGTAATTGCTTTTTCAGCATTTACTGCTGGTTCCTTTACAATCGATTCTTCCAGCTCAATTCTATTGAGGTTTTCATCCTCTGCAACTATTAAAACTCCTTTGATTGACTCTTTGATTTTTGTGGTTACACCAATCCTTCTCTCGGTTTTTGAGGTGGTAAGTGTTTTGTTAAATTCATGATCGTAATTACGATATACAATTGTTCCCGGCTTTAAATACTCTAGGTTGTCTGCAAAAACCTTATCAAAATCCACTTTATTTATCGATGTTCCTTGTAATTCGCCACGCTCATCAAAAAAGCAAATTCCGTCAGCATTATTCAGTTTGATTATAGAATCAATAATAAAAAAATCATTTGCTACTGATTTTACCTTGCCTATTATCTTGCCAATTGATTTTTGCGTATCAGGTGATGCAATGTTCTTTGATCTACCATTTATAAAATAATTGGTATATCCTCTGTTAAATGTTCGATCAGGATCAGGATCAAATCCAAGCTGGGTAATTCCCGAGGATGATTTGGAAAAACCTTCTCGTTCTTTAATAGCCTCATCGATTTGTTTTCGGTAAAAAGCTGTAATATTTTTTATATAAGCAATATCTTTTAATCTTCCTTCAATTTTAAATGAACTAATACCTGCATCTATTAATGCACCTATATGGTTTGCCAGATTTAAATCTTTTAACGACAACAGATATTTGTTTTTTGATAACACCTTACCATTTTTGTCGAGCAGTGAATAATACGCACGACAAGGCTGAGCGCATGCTCCACGATTAGCACTACCTTTTTCGATGGCATGACTAAAATAACATTGGCCACTAAAACTTACACATAATGCACCATGTACAAAAAACTCCAAATCAACAGTCGATTTGGAACGGATTTCGCGAATCTGATCTAATGACAATTCACGGGCAAGGATTACTCTTTGGATTCCAATATCTTCAAAAAACTTAATTTTTTCCCAGGTATAGTTATTTGTTTGAGTGCTGGCAAAGAATGAAACAGGAGGCAAATCCATTTCTAAAATACCCATATCCTGTATAATTATCGCATCAACACCTATATTATATAATTCATAAATTATTTTCTGTACCTCGGGTAATTCATTATCATGAAAAATGGTATTGAGAGTAACGTAAATCCGGGCATAAAACCTATGAGCAAATTCAATAAGAATTTTAATATCGTCAAGGCTATTTCCTGCCGCCGATCTAGCTCCATACTTTGGTGCGCCGATATAAACCGCATCAGCACCATGCAAAATAGCAGCTTTACCTGATTCAAGATCTTTTGCCGGAGCAAGTAATTCAATTTTTTTCATGTAATGAGTTGGAATTCGCGTGCACAAAGATTGCAATAAATGCGTATTTATGCAAAATCAATTTATTTAATCGAGTATTAATCAAACAATTTTGACTGATTAAAGTTTAAAATTACCTTTGCACATATTATTAGTTTATTATGATTGAAAAAATTACCAGCATACAAAATCCGAGAATAAAAAACATTGTTAAACTCCAGCAAAAATCATCGGAACGCAAGAATCAAAACTTAATTGTAATTGAAGGATTTAGAGAAATAGCACTAGCTATTAAATCAGGTATTGAAATAAAAGCAATCTTTTTTTGTTCCGAAATTATCTCATCAGAAAGGATTAAAGAGATTAATAATAATGAAAATCTTGTTTTTGATATTTCGCGAGAGGTTTATCACAAAATAGCTTATCGTGAATCAACCGAAGGAATTTTGGTACTAGCCGAACCTTGCTTTTTATCATTGAAAGATCTTAAACTTAGAAAAAATCCATTTTTAATAATTCTCGAATCGGTAGAAAAACCCGGAAACCTTGGAGCTATTTTACGAACCGCAGATGCAGCAAATGTTGATGCAGTAATTATTTGTGATCCACTTACAGATATTTATAACCCGAATGTTATTCGCTCGGCCGTTGGCTGTGTTTTTACAAATAAGGTTGTTGCCTGCTCTTCGGAAAAAGCAATGCATTGGCTAAAAGAAAACAAGATTAAATCATTTGCAGCAGCACTTACTGCCAAACAATTTTATCACGAAACAGATTTTACTGGTTCTTCAGCAATAGTTATGGGAACCGAAGCAGATGGACTTACCCAAAAATGGATTAAAGGTACCGATGAACAAATAAAGATTCCGATGAATGGAGAGATTGATTCGCTTAATGTTTCCACATCAACCGCTATATTGGTATTCGAAGCCATGCGTCAACGAAATTTTTACAAATAAAAAATATTGAATTGTTTATAATTTAAAAATTGTTAATTATATTTGCAGTCCAAATATGGTGGATGTAGTTCAGTTGGTTAGAGCGCTGGATTGTGGTTCCAGAGGTCGCCGGTTCGAACCCGGTCTTCCACCCAAAAAAACTCTGGTAAATTACCAGAGTTTTTTTTTATTGTAAACACTTATTTTGGCAGAGTTAAGAAATAATTTATTAAGGTACTTATTGGTACAAATAATACTCTTTCAACCAACTGTCTACAAATTGATTATACCCGCATATTCAGGATAGTATATATCCATCTATATATGCTAAAAAAGGTTAAAAGATTTTTTATTCATTTAGTAAAATGTAATTTTAGCAGCTAATCATTATAATATAAAAGGGTGTTTGGGGTAAGAAAAAATATAAATAGTGTAGCAGGATTGCAAGTTTTTAATGTGCTTCGATTTATTACTTTTTTAATAATCTCGATAGTCTTTACAAAAATTGGATTATCAAAAGAAGAAATTGGTGTTTTTGAAGTAGCTATTTTCATTGCAAGTGCAGCAAGTTTTTTCTGGGTAACAGGATTAATTCAGGCTTTTCTACCTCTTTATAAAAACTCTAAGACTTTTGGTAATAAAGAAAAAATTATAGGACAAAAGTCACCGGAAATATTTAATATTTATATTTTACTTATTTTCTTTAGTTTCCTTGTAGCAGGAATAGGTTTGGCTGTTAAAGGAAACTTCTCTGTTTTTGGATATAAAGGCCATGTTCCTCTTCTAAATATTACACTTTGGTATTTACTATTAAGTAGTCCGGCCAATCTGGTTGAATACATCTACATGGTTCAAAACAAATCAGGCAATACCTTGAGTTATGCTTATATTACTTATAGTTTGCAATTAGTTGCAGCCATCCTGCCAGTTGTTTTAGGCTATAATGTTATATGGTCGCTTCGCGCATTGGTTATTGTTGCTGCCATTAGAAATGTTTGGCTTTTAACATTAATCTACAATTATGCCAAAATAAAAATTTCTATACCTTATATAAAGGAGATTCTTATTTTTTCAGGACCACTTATCATTAGCACATTAATTAGTGGCTCTTCTCAGTATATTGACGGAATGGTAATATCATCTCATTACGATGCCGATGGTTTTGCAATTTTCCGTTATGGAGCAAAAGAGCTTCCTTTTGTTACCATGCTGGCGGCTGGTTTAAGTGCTGCAATGCTTACCCAATTTAATAATGCCATTCAAATCAAGGAAACCCTTGCAATTATCAGAAAAAAATCTCTAAGAATAATGCATTCCATGTACCCACTTACAATTGCAATGCTTTTATTTGCCAAACCTATGTTTAAAAATATATTCAGCCCAGATTTCTCAAGAAGCTCCGACGTTTTTGTAATTTATCTTTTGGCTATAGTTAGCCGTCTACTATTTCCACATACATTATTGATAGGCTTAAAAAAAGTAAAAACACTAATGATTATTTCTTTTATTGAAGTAATCTTAAATATTTTTTTTAGTATTTGGCTGGTAAATGTTTATGGTGTTGTTGGTGTTGCATTAGCTACGGTTGTTGCCTATTTTATTTCAAAAGTAATAATGATTGCATACAATTATTATAAACTTGGAATTCATCCCGAAGATTATATTCCACTTAGATGGTATGCTTTTTATAGTTTCATGTTAGGGTTGGTTTTTGTACTACTCGACAGAAAAATAATTGTAATTTAATAATGACTATTTGTCACAAAGTAAGTCGGATTTAAAACATTCTGACAGAAAAAGAATGTCCGGTATATTTTTTGATTAATACTATAAAAATTTAAAAAATACTATTATGAATTTCGGAAGATCATCAAATCCTGTTTTATCAAAAGACGTATTTAAAACGCAGTCATATGCTGCTGATTATACTGAGGTAATGACAATTAATGGTACTATTAACAAGTCCTTAACCATGTTGTTATTGGTTATTGTTGGGGCCGTTTATACATGGAAAATGTTTTTTGGTGCAGCCACGATTGAAGCTGGTGCAGCATTGGTGTCAAAGTGGATAGCAATTGGTGGTATTGGAGGTTTTATTTTTGCCTTGGTTACCATTTTCAAGAAAGACTGGGCATATATAACCGCTCCATTTTATGCTGTTTTAGAAGGGTTGTTTCTGGGAGCTATTTCTGCTTTCTTTGAGGCCAGATACCCTGGATTAGTTATGCAAGCCATTGCATTAACATTTGGAACAATGTTTATTTTACTAGCCGGTTACAGAACCGGAATTATTAAAGTTACTAACAAACTCAGATCAGGCATTATTGCTGCCACAGGAGCGGTTGCACTGGTTTATTTTATTTCTATTATCTTTTCTCTTTTTGGCGCCAATAATCTTATAATCAATAGCAATGGAATTCTTGGTATTGGAATTAGTATAGTAATAGTAATTATTGCCGCACTAAATCTTGTTCTCGATTTCGATTTTATTTATGAGGGATCAAAGGCCAAACTACCAAAATATATGGAATGGTATGCTGCTTTTGGACTCATGGTTACATTGGTTTGGTTATATATTGAAATATTACGATTATTATCGAAGATTTCATCACGCAGATAATTTTAAACAGAAAAAGAACGGAGGTTGTCCTGAAATCACATTACATTTTGTTTCGAGGCAATCTCTTTTTTATTACAACTACTAAACATATTCATTATTTCCTCAATAATGCAAGATTTTTTCTACATTTGCCAATAGGCATTTAGCTATAAAATTCAATTCGATGAAAGGTGTAAACAAAATTATTAGATACATGCTCCCTTATTGGGATAAAGGAGCTTTGAGTATTTTCTATTCATTAGTTGGTACAGTTTTTTCCATCTTTTCATTTGCCATGGTTATTCCATTTTTGGGAGTTTTATTTAGCACTCAGCCCAGAGTAACAGAATTAGTAAAATGGCAGTTAACTTCAGAGGCTGTTGGCAATAATTTTAATTACTACCTGAGTCAGATCATTGATACACAAGGACCTGAAGCCGCTTTACTTTCCGTTAGTTTTTTAGTAGTGTTTTTTGTTTTATTAAAAACCTTCTTTCAATACATGAGTAACTATGTAATGGCACCATTACGTTCTTATGTTATTCGTGATATGAGGAATAAGTTGAATAAAAAAATTCTTGAGTTACAATTATCTTATTTTACTGAAGAAAGAAAAGGAGATTTAATATCGAGGATGACAGGTGACGTTCAAGAAGTTGAGGCATCTATTGTTCGATCGTTAAACAATGCAATTAAAATGCCTCTAACCATAATCATTTATCTCATTATATTATTTATGATGAGCCCGATGTTAACAGTTATTGTTTTGGTATTGATTCCATTAAGTGGATTTATTATTGGTCGTATTGGTAAATCGTTACGCAGAAAATCTATAAAAGGACAAGCAAAATTGGGTTTAATCCTTTCATATATTGAAGAAACGCTTTTTGGATTACGAATAATAAAAGCATTTAATTCCGAGAAAAAAATTGATGATCGATTCAGAAAAGAAAATGGTTCCTATGCAAAATTAATGACCAGAATATGGCGTAAAAAAGAACTAGCCGGTCCATTTAGTGAGTTTATGGCAACTGTAGTAATTGTGCTGGTTATGTGGCTTGGAGGAAATCTGGTTTTGAGTCAAGATGCTGTCATGAGCCCTCAAACATTTATAGCATATATTGTTATATTTTCTCAAATTATTCCTCCTGCAAAAGAGGTATCGAACGTTTATTATAATTTACAACGTGGATTAGCATCACTTGATCGTATAAATGGTATTTTAGACGCAGAAGTAACTATCATTGTAAAGGAAAATGCAACTCCTGTTAAAGATTTCAAGGAATCAATCGAGTATAAGAATGTTAGTTTTAAATATATTCAAGATTACGTATTAAAAAATATCAACCTTAAAATTGAAAAAGGGAAAACTATTGCACTCGTTGGGCAGTCTGGTTCTGGCAAATCAACACTAGTCGATTTGTTACCACGATTTTATGATATTCTTGAAGGAGATATTCTTATTGATGGCAATAATATTAAAGACCTAGACCTTATTGATTTAAGAAATCTAATGGGAAATGTAAATCAGGAATCAATATTATTTAACGATACAATATACAATAATATAGCTTTTGGAATGGAATCGGCCACTGAGCAAGAAATCATTGCTGCAGCAAAAGTTGCAAATGCACATGAATTTATTCTTCAAACCGAAAATGGATATCAAACAAATATTGGCGACAGAGGAACAAAACTTTCTGGTGGACAACGACAACGAGTAAGTATTGCTCGTGCAGTGCTTAAAAATCCTCCGATATTAATTCTTGATGAAGCTACCTCTGCACTCGATACCGAATCGGAAAAATTAGTACAAGATGCCATTTTCAACCTCATGAAAAACCGTACGTCAATCGTTATCGCACATCGCTTATCAACAGTACGCGAAGCAGATGAAATTTGTGTATTACACGAAGGTGAAATTGTAGAAAGAGGCAAGCACGATGTATTGCTTTCACAAAACGGCATATATAAAAAACTTCATGATTTACAGATGTTTGCATAATTATTTTACCTGTTTTTTAAAATTTCTGTATCCTTTTATTCTTTTTTTCGTATCTGTTTGTATAACTTTAAGAAAATAGTTTGCTATAATAGCTGATATGAGAAAATTACTACCAGCAATATTTATTTTTGCTTTATTATTCTTGCTTATTGCTGGCATTAATAATGGATATTCACAAATTACAAATCCCGATTCTCTTGAAAAAGTTCTTTTAAAATCGACCGAACCTGAGCAAATGCTCATTTTAAAAAAACTATCCGAATACTATATTGACAATACTCCTGAGAAAGCAATAAAAACAGCCAATAAATTATTAGTATTAGCCGAAAAGCACGATAGTTTAGATGTAATCGATTATTGTTATCAAATCCTTGGTCAATCATTCTATTTTCAGGATAATAATAAAAAGTCACTTGAGTATTTCGAGAAATTTCTTGAAAATCAAATTAAAAATAACAATGAAAAAGGACTTGCGAGGGCATATAACAACCTGGGTATTGTATATAGATCAACCGAGAACTATGGAAAAGCAATAGAATACTACGAAAAATCTCTTGATCTTAATAAAAAACTTGATGACAAAAGAGGACTCAGTAGTTCATATAACAATCTTGGAGTGTTGCATGAGCACCTTAATCTTTTTGCTCAGGCTCGAGATTATTATAAAAAATCCCTCGATCTTGAAATTGAATTAGGTGATATGGATGGTATTTCAACATCATATCTTAATCTTGGTGGTATAAATCTGAAATTAAAGAAATTTAACGAGGCTATTGCTTTCTGCGAGAAAAGTATGGAGATTGCTCAAGCAAATGGTTTTAAAATAACTTTGGAATTAACTTATGATATCCTTTATAAGATTTATAAAGAAACAAATGCATATGAAAAGTCGCTATACTATCTGGAGTTATATAATCAACTGAATAATAAGCGTATTAACGAAGAATCAAGTGTTCGTGTTGCAGAACTTGAGCTAAAATACAATTCCGATAAACATCAACAGGAAATTAGTCTACTCAACAGACAAAAAAAGCTGAGATCTGTATTAATGTATGTTCTTTTTGGAGCAATCCTGATTTTTATAATACAAATTATTTTTATGATTCGTGAAAACAAGAAAAGGAGAAGGAACAATCAACTTTTACGAATACAAAATCAGGAAATACTTCAACATAAAGAGGAAATTGAAACCCAACGCGACGAAATAGAAGCTC
The DNA here is from genome assembly GCA_001768565.1 of Bacteroidetes bacterium GWF2_33_16. Taxonomy (GTDB): domain Bacteria; phylum Bacteroidota; class Bacteroidia; order Bacteroidales; family UBA12077; genus UBA12077. The sequence goes on from MEOE01000016.1 coordinate 186,864, forward strand.
AAAGAGATGAGATTCAACGACAGATAGAGATAGCTGAATACCATAAAGATCAGGTAGTTAAGCAAAACAAAGATATGACTGATAGTATTGAATATGCAAAAAATATTCAGATAGCTTTGTTTCCTGATAAGTTTACATTGCAAAAAGTTTTAAACAAGGGATTCTGCTTATTTAAACCAAAAGATATTGTTAGTGGTGACTTCTATTGGGTTGCTCAAATCGGAAACAAATCGATCATTGTGGCTGCGGATTGCACCGGACATGGTGTTCCCGGAGCTTTTATGAGTATTATTGGAATAAATTTTTTAAATGAAATTGTTTTTGATGAGCATATTATTACTCCAAATGAAATACTAAACCGATTACGAAAAAAGATTGTAAAAACTCTCGTAAGCTCAAATAAAATTGATGAAGCAAAAGACGCCATTGATATTTCGCTAATAGTGATCGACCGCGAAAATATGAAGCTTGAGTATGCAGGAGCCTACAATCATTTATACTTTATCCGCGACCATATGCTTGAGATTATTAGGGCTGACAAAATGCCTGTAGGTATCTCAGCAAAAGCAATGGATCCATTTACAAATCACGAAATAGACATTCGCATTGGCGATCAGTTTTATATGTTTACTGATGGTTTTGTAGATCAATTTGGTGGACCGCAAAAGAAAAAATTTAGAATTGGAAACCTTCGCGAATTGCTACTAGATGTTCATGAGAAACCAATCGATGAACAGAAGCAAATTATTTTCGAAACCTTCATCAACTGGAGAGGTACTCAACAACAAGTTGATGATATACTACTTATAGGCATAAGGATTTAACTTTTTTACTCCTTTTTTGTTTTGTACTTATGAATATGCATACACTACATATTAAAAACATGGTTTGTCCAAGATGTATTATGGCTGTAAAAGATTTATTTAAGAAGCTCGATTATACATTGGTTGATATTAAACTTGGCGAAACAATTATTAAAGCTGATCAAATAAATTATGAACTTATTCGTGATGAACTTAAGTTGCTGGGATTCGAATTGCTCGAGGATAAAAAGTTGCAACTAATTGATAAGATTAAAACTCTGATTATTGATTATATACATTATAGCGGAGATCAGATATTCAAAACGAACTTCTCAGATTATCTTGTCGAAAAAATGGGTAAAGATTATAATTACCTAACAAGCCTCTTTTCAAGTATTGAAAATATTACAATTGAGAAATTTTTAATAAAACAAAAGATTGAAAAAGTTAAAGAATTAATTGTATATGATGAGCTTAATATTAATGAAATAGCGCTAAAGTTAAATTATAGCAGCAGTGCACATTTAAGTAGCCAGTTTAAAAATGAAACCGGACTAACACCATCACAGTTTAAAAAAATACAGAACAAGAGCCGTAAAAGTCTTTCTGACTTATAATTACAAAAAACAATAATTTTGTAAAAAAAAATGAAAATTATATAACAAAAACACTGTTTCTTACCTTATATTTGTATTATTCTAAATTCAATTTAGAAATCCTACAAGGTGCTCCGGAAGTAAGGGTTAATAACAAGGTAATTTTTCTCATAATCATTTTCTTGAAAAGCTTTCGGGGCCCTTTTTATTAAAATCAAAACAAATGAATATTATTAAGTTTAAAACCAGCTTAAAATGCGGAGGCTGTATCAATGCTATACGTCCACATTTAAATAAAATTGACGGAATTCAATCTTGGGATGTAGATCTGGATAGTCCTAACAAAACATTGTCAGTTAATACGGAAGCTCCTTCAACTGAAGATCTGCAAAATACCATAATAATAGCATTTAAAAAAGCTGGGTATTCGGCTGAATTAATTAAATAAGGTTGGTCAATTTTATTATTATGACAAAAGAAACTTTCATGGTGGATGGAATGAGCTGTGCATCATGCGCCATTAGTGTTGAGACTATTCTCTCGTCGTTTAATGGAGTTAAAACAGCCCGTGTTAATTATGCAAATAGTTCTGCTTTTGTTGAATATGATAATGCCATTACAACATTTGCTGAACTTGCAAAAGCCATTGAGCAAATTGGGTATTCGTTAAAAATTGATACTTCTGATAATGCTATACTATCTGACGAAGAAGAAAAAAAGAAACTACAAAAAGCAAAACAAAAGGCTTTCTATTCAATTCTTCTAGCATTACCGGTTTTTACAATTGCCATGTTTTTTCACCATTTACCTTTTGGTAATTGGATAATGTTGTTTTTTACTATCCCAATAATATTTTGGTTTGGACGCGATTTTTATATTATTGCCTACAAACAAGCAATACATAAGTCGGCAAACATGGATACACTGGTTGCCTTAGGTACTGGATCAGCTTTTATAATTAGCTTATTTAACACCTTTGTTCCATCTTATTTGCTTTCTAAAGGAATACAACCTCATGTTTATTACGAAGCAGCAACAGTAATAATTTCATTAATTCTGTTGGGCAGGTATCTCGAAGAAAAGGCAAAATCAAAAACATCCGATTCTATAAAGAAGTTAATGGGATTAAAAGTTAAGTCGGCTATAGTTATTCGTGATGGAAAAGAAATGAAAATTTCCATTGATGATGTTGTAATTGGAGAAATTATTATAATTCGACCAGGAGAAAAAATCCCTGTAGATGGTAAAATATTGGAAGGCCATTCGGCTGTTGACGAAAGCATGTTAACCGGAGAATCGATGCCAGTTGAAAAAACTAATGGTGATTTTGTTATTGGTTCAACAGTAAATAAAACTGGTAGTTTTACCATGGTTGCCGAGAAGATTGGTAAAAATACCATGCTTGCTCAGATTATCGAATTGGTAAAAACTGCTCAGGGCAGTAAAGCTCCTGTACAGAAACTTACAGATAAAATTGCTTCTATTTTTGTACCTATTGTTATATTTATTGCTTTGCTTAGCGCATTATTCTGGTATCTTTTGGGTCCTGATCCTGCATTAACACATGCATTTGTAACACTAATAACTGTTTTGATTATAGCTTGTCCTTGTGCTTTAGGATTAGCAACACCAACCGCATTAATTGTTGGTATTGGTAAAGGTGCGGAAAGTGGAATCCTTATTAGGAATGCCGAAAGCCTTGAGAAAGCAAGGCAATTAGATGTTATTGTTCTTGATAAAACAGGAACAATAACCCAAGGAAAACCTGACGTACACGAAACAATCTGGCTTAAAAGCAAATTAGATCAAAAAACTATACTCGAAGAGATTATTGCTATCGAGAAAAAATCGGAACATCCTTTAGCCGAATCAATTGTTAAACACTTTGAAGAATTTGCCAATACACAATTACAAGTTGAAAACTTCGAAAGTCAAACTGGACGAGGCGTTTCTGCTATTGTAAATGGCAGAAAATACCTTATTGGCAACTATCTTCTAATGAAAGAATCAGGTATTGATATTGAAAAAGAGCAAAAATACTTTACCGGTTTCGGTTTAACAGCGCAAACGCATGTTTTCATCTCCAGAAACAATACACTAATTGGATTATTCATAATATCAGATCAAATAAAATCGAGCTCCTGGAGAGCAATAAAAAAACTGCAAAATATGAACCTAAAAGTTCATATGCTTACCGGGGACAATGAGGCTACTGCCGATACTATCGCGAAACAAGCAGGAGTAGATTATTATAAAGCGGAACTCTTACCTGAAGATAAACTGAATTATATAAAAGATTTACAAAAGCGAGGATTAAAAGTAGCAATGGTTGGTGATGGAATTAACGATTCTCCTGCCCTTGCTCAGGCAAATGTAGGAATTGCAATGGGACAAGGAACCGATATTGCGATTGAAAGTGCCGACATAACTCTGGTTAAGGGAGATCTTGAAAAAATTGCATCTGCCATTAAACTCTCTGGTTTAACTATTCGAACAATTAAACAGAATCTTTTCTGGGCATTTATTTACAACATTATTGCCATACCTGTTGCTGCCGGAATTCTATATCCAATAAATGGATTTTTGTTAAACCCAATGATTGCCGGAGGAGCTATGGCTTTTAGCTCGGTTTCGGTAGTACTGAATAGTTTGAGATTGAAAACAAAAAAGATATAAGGTTTAGTTTTTATTAGCTCCATACTCCAGGAATTATTGTGCTACAGTTTTTACATTTGCCATTTACAAGATTCTTTTGTAAAATCTGAAATCCTTTACGTTCAACCACTATGTTTTTACATTTTGGACAAACAGTATTTTGCGCATCGGAGCTAGGGACATTGCCAATGTATATATATTTTAATCCTGAATTGGTGGCAATATCTTTTGCTTGGTTTAAAATACTTACAGATGTTGCAGGCAAATGAGTAAGCTTGTACATTGGATGAAACCGGCTAAAATGAAGGGGTGTATCTTCGAAGCCATTGTTATAAAGCCATTCGCACATTCGCTTAATCATATCCAAATCATCAGTCCATTGTGGAACAATAAGATTGGTAATCTCGAGCCAAACGCCTTCTTGTTTCAGAATTTTTAATGTGTTTAAAACCGGCTCGAGTTCTCCTCCATTAAGTCGGTTATAAATATCATTGTCGAAACTTTTTAGATCGATATTGGCGGCATCAATAAAAGGAGTCAACTCTCGTAATGGGTTATCGTTAATGTAACCAGCTGAAACCAACACATTCTTTATTCCGTTTTGCTTGGCAATTTTAGACGAATCGATTACATATTCGTAAAAAACAATTGGCTCCGAATATGTATATGAAATAGATAAGCACTTATATTCTTTGGCTTGCTTGTATACTTCTTCGGGCATTAGCTCGTAATTGCGGGTATCTTTAGGACTAACCTGCGATATTTGCCAGTTCTGACAATTCAAACATGCCAAATTGCAACCTGCAACGGCAAGCGAATAAGACCGGCTTGCAGGTAAAAAATGATAAAGCGGCTTTTTCTCAATTGGATCAACATTAATTGAGCAAGGATTACCATATCCAATCGAATAAACTTTTCCTTTATAATTAATTCGTGATCTGCAGTCTCCCTCATCACCTTCTTTTATTGTACATTCGTTTGGACATAGCGTACACTTAACTCCTCGCGCTGTTTGAATATAAAATTTTGATTCTTTGCTCCACTTCCATATTTCATCAGACTTCTCGAAAAATGAATTTGCACTCCTTGTTAATGCAAAAGTGTTATTTGTACCCAATGCAAATGCACACGTTCCCAAAAGTCCACATTTTATAAAATCGCGTTTATTTAATTTCTTATTACTCATTGTACAATTTTATGGGGAGCAAGCAATGTAACAAATTTAAAAGTGATGAGAACCAAAAGCAAGTTTTTATGACATTTATTCGATTATAGCAGATAATGTTACATTAATCTTTGTGAGATTTTAGTTTATCTTTTTTTAGGATGATCTTTATAAATAAAAAGTAATGAAAGTAAACAAACAAATGCAGTACCGACAAGAGATAATTCAAATCCCAATATAGGAACAAGATAAACCGATAACAATAAAGCCCCTGCTGCCGATCCCAATAAATCTAAACCATATGCATCAGAAGCAATAATACTAATCTCTTTTTTGCCAAGGTGAGTTGATATTGAAAAAATAGCACCACTTAGTAAAGAAATGATAAGTACTAAAAGAACAAAAATTATAACAATTGCTATCTCTGGAAAATCAACCATTCTAAATAGCTTAAATACCAATGGTAGAGTAATTGTAAAACCAAGAATTATAGCTAACAGATATGCTGGCAATCGACTGGAAGCCTGTTTTATAACCCGTTGCCAATGGAGCGATCCAATAGCTAATCCTCCCATAAAAATCATAAAAAATACACCCGCGGCAAAATATACATATCCATAAAGTACTTGGAAAACCAGTAACAACAGAAGTTCAATACTTGTTCCAGCAAATCCTGCAGCAAAAACAGATTTGTTTAGTGCACTTGCTCTGAAATAAAAAAATCCCGTAAATAGAATTATAAGTAAAGCCGGAATCCAGTAACTAATTTTAAAATAACTTAACCAGAGCTTAATGCTACTTTGGTAACCAACTGGATTAAAATCCCTGTTAATGGAAACTTTCGAATCAAGCTGACTCATTAGATTAGCACTTCGTTCTTGCAACAAATCATCATGAAAATAAAACGAGTTAACATATTCGTTCTGAATCATTTTCTGCTCTAAAACCTGAGTTATGTTGCCATTTAATGAGTAATCAGAAGCTAGAATAAAGTCTTCAACACCGGGTAAAATCAGAATGTTTTTAAATTCAGTTTTAAGTGTTGCCGCTAATACAGACAAGAGTTTTCGTGCTTCATCGTTCAGATAGTTAGAGCTCGATGGCATAGAAATACAAACAACAGCATTGCTTGTAAGTCGCTTTTTAAGTAATGAAAAAAACTCAACCGTATAAAACCTGTTAAACTGAATTGTTGATGGCTTTGGCAAATTTATCAGCACTACATCATACAATGTTGATGCTTTCTTTAAATAACGGATAGGATCATTCTCAATCAGGTTTAAAACTTCGGAAGATTTTACATCTAAATATTTTTTTGCCAATCGAATAACACCCGGATTAACATCAATATAATCAATTTTTTTAACAGGATATTTTAATATTTCGGGAATTGCTCCGGTAATAATTCCCGATAAAACCAGCACATTTTGAGGATTATCGTGTTGAATCATTGCAAAATGTACTGACTCTTCACGTAAGGCAACATCACCTGAAGTAGCCATTAAAACATTGTTTTCGTAAAAGTTTACCTGCCCTGCCTGATTTGTTACAACTAATATTCCATAAGGTGTCTCATCAATATGTTGTATTATTTGATTTGGATAAGATAATTCTCGAATAGATTTGTCAAGGTTGTTTGTAAGATAGAGGAAATTAAAGAGCATAAAAATAAATACCAGTATTCCTGAAATAAGGAAACTCTTATTTTTTATGCTTAATACAGCTGTTATTGCAACAACCAGAATCATAACAACATATAAACTCTGAAAAGTTGATAAAAACCAGATCAATACAATATTGAGAATTAATCCTCCGGCCATACTACCAATTGACTCCAGTGCATATATCGATCCTATTTTGTTTTGATTATTATTTATCGATTCTGTTTTGGCAAATAGAGTAAACAACATACCCGAAATAATACAAAAAGGACTTAACACAAGAAGTGTGTAATAAAAAGCATCGGTTAAGCCAAGCATTATGCCCGGTGTAAAAAATATTCGCGATAAAAAATGCAACTCCAGAACAGTTAGAATAGGAATAAAAGCCAAGCTACCCAGAAGTATTAAGATTGTCTCGTTTTGTTTTTTATAAGATTTTAGAAATCGCCCAAGATATGCTCCCAACCCGGTTAGTAGCATCCATGTTGCCAGAATTATACCTATTATTAATTCGTTGCCATTAAAGAAGGTAAGAAACTCGCGCAATAAAATTACCTGAGTTACGAATGCTATAAAACCAAGTAATATTATGGCAAATTTAAGTTGAAGGCTTTTATGGGTCAATTTGTTTTAGAGTATTTGTTAACTACTTATTTGTCTTTTTCGCTAAAAACGAGTGCTTCATAAATATAAATATCAGCCTCTTTCCATCCATCCCAACCTAAACCAGCCTTATTCTTCGAACAATATCCAAGAAACTCCTCTTTCGACCATCCTGTTTCTGTTGCAACCTGTGGCAAGAATGTACCAGAATAAAAACCTTTTTTAATATAAATACCATGTCTGCCCATCTCAATCTCATCGATTGAATTTATTTTCTGCATTGGAGTAAGGACAGAAATCTCTAAATCAATATCCTTCATTTCGTCGATGGTAACTACCGAGAAACGATTATCTTCAGTTGCAGCTGAAATAGCCATTTGTTGTACAACTTTATATAATGGTTCGGAAGCAGAAAACCGACCAATACATCCACGTAAAGCACCATCTTTGTGCAATGTAACAAATGCACCACAATTCTCTCTCATAGCAGGAGTAATATCTTTCGGGTTTACTTCAGAAGTTTTCCCTGTTTTTAGATATGTTTCGATAGTATTTCGTGCAATGGCTAATAGCTCTTTTTTTTCTTTTTTAGAAAACTCAAATTTTGTTTCAGACATATGTTGATTCTTTTTTATTGTAAAAGCAATGGCATTATATCCAACTACACGGCTTTTATCTTGTGTTTCGTCGCCAGAGTTTTGATAATCGATATGAACTACCTTTATGTCGGGTACTGATTCTGTAATAAAAAGAAAACTTAGAACTGCCGGCCATCCACATAAACTGGTTGCAAGGTTGGGAATATTAGCAGCACCATTTTCATTGATTATATCAATCAATTTATTTGCCGAATTTGTTAAAATTGCATCGCACGTTTTTTTATCCACCTTAACTGCGTTATCATAGCTTGGATAATGTGAAAAATCGGTACTAATTACAAATAAGTTTTTATCGTTAAAATACGGCAATAAAGCCTCAGCAATCTTTTGGCAGTCATTCAGGTTTTGTGTTCCGGTAACAATAGGAACTATCTGAAATTCCTTTTTCATATGATATTGCAAAAAAGGCAATTGCACCTCGATACTATGCTCAGCCGAATGAGCTTCTGGATTAAATACAAATACATCATGATTTTTTATTAATTCAGAAGCCAGCTCTCTGTTTACAAAAACTTTGCCAAGCGGCGTAATAAAATCGCCAATATTATAAATCGAAGCGCCTTTAAAAATTGTCCTGTGGCTCGATGCCAGAATAAAAATATTTTCATACTCCTTATTTGGATCAATCTGATTAAAAGCAGATGCAGCAACCTTTCCAGAATAAACATATCCGGCATGAGGAGACATAATAGCTAAAACATTGTCCTGAGATTTTACTTTTTCTGCTTTTGCAAATAGTGATTGTAAAACCATTTTAAGAGCTTCGGGATTATCAGAATAAAAAGATCCAGCAACTACCGGTTGTCGATCGATTATTGGAACTTCTCTTTTACTTTCCTGCGAATTACAAGCTATAGTAAAAATAAGAAAACTAAATACAAGTAAAATTCTACTCATATGTTTCATACCCAAAAAAATTTATGACAAGTTAAAAAAAATACAGGCTTTTAGCAAAAGAGCGATTACTTTTCGCTCCTATTTAATTGATTTAATTTGTACTTTTGATTGAATTTAAATTGAATGGAAATAATTATATCTATTAGTATCCTTGTTTTTTTATTGTATACAGCTACCATCTTTTCTTTTGCTATAGGATGGTTAAGGATAAAGAAATTTTGTACAAAGCCAGATTTCGACAAACCCATTGTAAGCATTGTAATTGCTTGCCGCAACGAAGAAAAAAACATTACTGGTTTACTTGATTCGCTGGAAAAACAAAACTATTCAAAAGCAAATACTGAAATAATTATTGTGGATGATCACTCGGAAGATGAAACCGTTAAAATTTTGCAAAGGCAATCTAATCTTAGCATTAAGCTGCTGCATCTGCCAAATGAGGTTGCAGGAAAAAAGGAAGCTTTGCGATATGGCATAAACCTGGCACAATCAGAAATTATTTTAACCACCGATGCCGATTGTGCGATGAAAGAAAATTGGATTACAAGCATGGTGAGTTATTATGTACAGTATAAACCTAAATTATTGGTGGCTCCGGTAATTTTATCAGAAACAAGAAATATATTTCAGAAATTCCAATCGCTTGAGTTTTTAAGTTTAATAAGCTCAGGTGCAGGAGCCATTGGTATTGGCAAACCAATTATGTGTAACGGAGCCAACCTGCTTTTTGAAAAATCAATGTATCAACATGCTTTGCTTGAAAATAATTATGTTTCAGGGGATGATATCTTTCTTTTGCTACAAATAAAAAAACAGTACCCAAAATCTATTCACTTTATTAAATCAACTGATTCAATAGTCTATACTAAGCCTGCCATATCTTTGCAGGAGTTTTTCGAACAACGTATTCGTTGGGCATCAAAAAGCAAAGCTTATCGCGATATTGATATTGTTTTTGTGGCAGTAATTGTTGCTCTTGTCAATTATATTCTTACATTTAGCTTACTTGCATCGGTATTTTATAAACACATTTTCTATTATTATCTATTTTTTTTAGTGATTAAATCTGTTATCGACCTTTCCTTACTTTATCCTTTTAATTACTTTTTTAAAAGGCATCGACTTATGTGGCTTTTTATTCCTCTGCAAATTATTTACCCATTTTATATAACTTATACCTCTATTGCAGGACTAGCAGGAAGATTTACATGGAAAAACAGGAATTTCAGATAAAATCAATAATTTTGGTAACAGATTTAAAATATCAGAATGATATTCAGAAAAAGGAAAACAGAAATTAACGAATCGCTCAATTACATTGCCTGGCAAAGGTTTAAACGGAATAAACTATCCTTGGGAGGAATGGTTTTTATTGTTTTATCTGCTATGATAGCTTTGTTTGGGTATATAATAACTCCCGATAAATCTGCTTTTGCAAATAATCAGATTCTGGAAATATCAACCCGTAAACCCGGTTTTAAAGTTCAAATGCTTAAGGTACGTAAAAATGAAATTCAGCAGAATTCTGGATTCCTTAGTACCATGTTTTTTGGTAGAATGGATACTTACAATTATATACCAATTAATTCATACCATTTCGATAGAGATAAAATTTTAATACAAGAATTTAACGACATTGAAGGCGAAGAATCGTTCTATTCGGAAATAAATATAGCTGATGTTATTTACCCATTGAAATTTGGCGAGAAAGTAAAAATAAATAATTCACAGATTGAGTTTACCCTTGTTAATAACAAAAAAGAATCCATCGACTTAAAGCAGGCACATCAACTAATCGAAAAAGAAAATATAATTACTAAACGATTTTTACTAGGTACCGATCGATTTGGTCGCGATTTACTTAGCCGTTTGTTAATTGGTACTCGTGTGTCACTTTCGGTAGGATTTATTTCTGTTTTCATTTCATTACTTATAGGAATAACTCTTGGCTCTCTTGCAGGATTCTATAGAGGAAAAGTGGATGATTTAATTATGTGGCTTATAAATGTAATATGGTCTATTCCAACCCTTTTAATGGTAATCGCTATAACATTGGTTATTGGGAAAGGGTTCTGGCAGATATTTATTGCTGTAGGACTTACCATGTGGGTTGAAGTGGCTCGTGTTGTTCGCGGACAAGTATTAAGTATTCGGGAAAAAGAATATGTTGAAGCGGCTCGTGCATTAGGATTTAGTAACCGAAGAATAATATTCCGACATATCCTTCCAAATGTTATGAGTCCGGTAATTATTATTTCTGCAGCAAATTTTGCAACTGCTATTCTGCTCGAGGCAGGATTGAGCTTCTTGGGAATTGGTGTTCAGCCACCAGTTCCATCATGGGGAACAATGATAAAAGAACATTATGGATATATTATAATGGACAAAGCTTACCTTGCTATTTTGCCCGGGCTGGCTATTATGTTTCTGGTTCTTTCCTTTACTCTTGTGGGTAATGGATTAAGAGATGCCTTGGATACAAAAGGGAGTAATTAGACACAATTAGTAGTCGTCATACCCTTGGTAGATAAATTTATAACAAAAATGGCACTCGTTTGAAAACGAGTGCCAGCAAAATTATCATTCTATTAAAAAGTAAAAACTTTTCTACAAATTCTTCTTATTCAATAAATAAGTTGAAATACCTAAAAAAACGAGAATATAAATAACGGCCAATCCAACATTCAGGCCTTTGCTTAGCGGTTCTATTGTTAGTCCAATTTCCTGAAAATCCAAAGCACTTGTACCCGTTGATGTGTTAATTGTATTTTCTGATGTCATTGTTAAAAACTCAGGCATAGGAGTTAAATTTGCTATGATTTTTATTGGAAAATACCTGCGAGCATGAGCTTCGAAAATCCATCGTATAATAGGCTCTATCGGGAAAAAATAAAGAATAAACATAATTATTGACAATGCATTATTCCTGAATATAATTGCCATTAATAAGCCTAAACACATGTATCCCAAGGCCTGAATAAAATAAATCAGGAGCACATACGACCTACCAAATATGGCATTTAGACTATAATCGTCGCTATTTATTAATCCAAACAACATTACTGCAATTAAGACCATTAAAAAGGTATAAACGGCAATTGAGAAAATCAATATCAGCTTCCCACGTAATAAATCATTGCGACTTAATCCATCAATAACATTCTGTCTGAAGGTGCGATACGAAAACTCATTCCCAACCAGCAATATCACAACAATGGCCAAAAAAAGGTTAAACCAGCTTGCTACCCATGGAAAAAACTGCCATATATTCGGAAACTGGTAGAGTTTCTTTATCGAAAATCCCGGAATACTAAATTGCACTTGCGATACAATAAGTACAACCAGAAAAAATAATAAAAAATGAATGATCATTAATGTTTTAAATGCCGGGTATGATAAGGCTTTTATTTTTTCTATCTGAAATAATTTTTTTAACATTTTATGTCGATTTTTTTATTTTATTACTTAACCAACTCTAGAAATTGTGCTTCGAGACTTTGTTTTCTAAGCATAATTTTCGAAAGTACAAATCCTTTCTCAAAGCAGAATTTATTTAATTCTGATGCCGAAAAAGGTTTTTTAAGTACAACCGACAAATCATCTTCTACTTTAGTAACACGAGAAACCATTTCTGCCATTTGAAGTGCTGAAAACAACTCATCCTGATTTGTACTCTGAATAAAAACAAGATCTTCGGTAGTTAATAATTCGCCTACTCGTCCATTCGCAATTAGATCGCCTGATTTAAGAATCGCTACATGAGAACAAACCTTTTCGACCTCATCAAGAATATGACTTGCCAGAATTATCGTTTTTCCTTTAGCTGCCTGCGATTGAATAATACTTCGAACTTCTGCAAAACCTTCGGGATCGAGCCCATTGGTAGGTTCGTCTAAAACCAGAACTTCTGGATCGCCAATAAGAACTGACGCTATAGCCATTCGCTGTTTCATACCCAATGACAGAGTTCCAAAATTTGTATGTTTGCGTTTTAGGAGATTCGCTACTCCCAATGCATAATTGATACTTTCTTCTGATGCATTTTTAATTTTTGCAGCAATCAGCAAATTTTCAAACAGGGTTAAATAAGGGTAGAAATTCGGCGTTTCAATTAACGATCCTATTTTCTGTCGGGCTTCCTTTTGCAGGGTATTACCGAACCATTTAAAATCGCCACCATTGGCATTTAAAACACCAAGAATTACAGCAAGCGTTGTCGTTTTTCCACTCCCATTTGGGCCCAACAGACCATATACTTCACCCCTATTTACAGAAAATGAAACATTTCGAACCGCTTCCAAACCCCCATAATTCTTACTTAAATTATTTACTTCCAGTACTTTTTCCACTATAATATGGTTTAATGTTCAACAATAAAGGAACTAACTTAAAAGCATGTATTTTGTTCATATTTTTGCTACGCAAGAAAAAAGTTCGACAGGCTCAATATGACAACATAATAAAATTATCATATTACACTGTGAATTGTCATCCTGAGCTTGTCGAAGGGTGACAAAGTGTAGATATAAAAAAAGAGGCTTTTAAGACCGCCTCTTCGAAATTATAATTTTTTTATTATATAATCCATTATTTAAATTAATTTCCAAGCTCAGAGAAAAATTTAATCCGAACTAGCCTGATTTCTTCTTCTGAATATTGATCTTCACCAAGCTCCTCGAGTGCAGCATCTATTGATTCTGTCTCGGCTTCTTCTCGGAAGTACTCAAAAATATCTTCCTGCTTATCTTCGTCAATAACTTCGTTTATGTAATAATCGATATTTAGTTTGGTTCCCGATTGTACAATAGATTCTATTTCATCTAACAATTCAGCCATACTCAATCCTTTAGCATTGGCAATATCGTCTAACGACATTTGTCTGTCGATGCTTTGAATAATATAAACCTTTAACCCGGATTTATTGACTACCGATTTTACAACCATATCCTGAGGTCTGATAATCTCCTTCTCATCGACATACTTTTTGATAAGTTCAATAAATTCTTTGCCGTATTTCTGTGCTTTGCCAGAACCAACTCCAACAATTCGAGTCATCTCATCCTGAGTAATCGGATATTGAATGGCCATATCTTCAAGTGAAGGATCCTGGAAAATAACAAATGGAGGAAGATTCATATTTTTAGCAACCTTTTTTCTAAGGTCCTTAAGTATATTAAACAACTCCGAATCGACAGCACCTGATTTTCCGGCACCACCCCTTCCTTCAATATCATCATCGTCAGCTTCGAAATCATGATCTTTACTCAACATAAACGTTACAGGGTTATCCATGTAATCTTTACCTCGTTGATTAACTTTTAGTAAACCATAATTTTCGATATCCTTATCAACAAATCCGGCTACCAAGGCTTGTCTTATAACAGCATTCCAGTATTTTGGGTCGTGCTCAGAGCCATGACCAAATATTTCAAGCTCATGATGTTTATATGATTTTATTGCGGAATTCTTTACTCCTGCTAAAACATTTGCAACATGCTCCGACTTAAATTTTTCTTTAACATCAATAATTGCCTGCAATGCAAGAACAATATCTTCCATTCCATCAAACTGTTCTTTTGGATGATTACAGTTGTCGCAGTTTTCGCAGTTTTCTTCTGTATATTCCTCACCAAAATAGTGCAGCAACATTTTACGTCGACAAATAGATGATTCAGCATAGGCAACTGTTTCCAGAAGTAATTGCTTCCCTATTTCCTGTTCAGCAAGAGGTTTGCCTTGCATAAACTTTTCAAGCTTCTGAATATCTTTATAACTATAAAACGAAACGCATTTACCTTCACCACCATCTCTCCCTGCACGACCAGTTTCCTGGTAATAACCTTCTAAGCTTTTGGGTACATCATTATGAATTACAAACCGAACATCAGGCTTGTCTATACCCATACCAAAAGCAATAGTTGCAACTATTACATCAACATCTTCCATTAAAAACTTATCCTGATTAAGACTCCTGGTTGATGCATCCATCCCCGCATGGTATGGCAACGCTTTAATCCCATTTACTTGTAATGCTTCGGCTACTTCTTCAACCTTTTTACGACTTAAACAATATACAATACCAGATTTACCAGAATTATTCTTAATAAATTTTATAATTTCTTTTGTAGCATCAATTTTTGGTCGTACCTCATAATAAAGGTTTTCGCGATTAAACGATGATTTAAATACTTGGGCATCCATCATCTCCAGGTTTTTCTGTATATCGCTTTGCACCTTAGGAGTTGCAGTAGCAGTAAGAGCCATTATTGGGGCTTTGCCAATTTTATTTACAATGGGTCTTATTCGCCTATATTCAGGTCTGAAATCATGTCCCCATTCCGAAATACAATGTGCCTCATCAACAGCATAAAAAGATATAGTAATTTGTTTTAGAAAATCAATGTTTTCTTCTTTTGTTAATGATTCAGGAGCTACATATAGCAATTTTGTTTTACCTCTAATAACATCCTGCTTAACCATTTGCATCTGTGTTTTTGTAAGCGAGGAATTTAAAAAGTGTGCAACACCATCTTCGGTGCTAAAGCCACGCATAGCATCAACCTGGTTTTTCATCAGGGCAATTAAAGGTGAAATTACAATTGCCGTGCCCTCCATTATTAAAGATGGCAATTGGTAACATAACGATTTGCCTCCACCGGTTGGCATCAAAACGAACGAATCATTTCCATTAAGAACATTACGAATAACAACCTCTTGGTTGCCTTTAAACGAATCAAATCCAAAATATTTTTTAAGGTATTCTTTCAACGAAACTTCTGCACCTAAACTCATATCAATCAATAATAAATTTTAAATTCAAAACTTTAAATAAGTAATCCTGCTAATAAATATTATCACCTCGTATTTAGTTTGGTTTATTTTAGCAGATGTTTTGCATCAATCCTATTTAGATTATTCCAAAATTAAATACATTTGTATATAAATTTACGATTTTTTTTTAAAATTAACTTAATTATTCTTTCTAAATTATATATAAATTAATGAACACCACAACTCAAGAAATATAAACCCATGGATATTATAAAGTTAGCCAAAGAAACCATTTTACAGGAAGCAGAATCGATTAAGAAATTAGCCGATTATATCGATCAGGATTTTGAGAAAGTTGTAAAATTAATTTTTAAAAGTAAAGGTAGGGTTATTGTAACCGGCATAGGAAAAAGCGCCAACATTGCCAATAAAATTGTAGCCACCTTAAACTCTACAGGAACACCTGCGATTTTTATGCATGCTGCCGATGCTATTCATGGAGATTTAGGCATTGTGCAGGGAGACGACATCGTTATTTGTATATCAAAAAGTGGAAATACTCCTGAGATTAAAGTTCTGGTTCCTCTTATTAAAAGTCGTGGAAATGCACTTGTAGGAATGGTTTCGAGTGTCGATTCATTTTTAGGAAAAAATGCCGATTACGTATTAAAATCAACAATTGAAAAAGAAGCATGTCCGAACAATTTGGCTCCCACATCAAGCACCACAGCGCAATTGGTAATTGGCGATGCACTTGCAGTTTGTTTACTTGATTATCGTGGTTTTTCGACCGAAGATTTTGCCAAATATCATCCTGGTGGTGCATTAGGGAAAAAACTTTATATGCGGGTTAGCGATTTATATAAAAACAATGAAGTTCCAAAAGTTTCTTTAACAGAGAATGTTAGAAATGTTATTATCGAAATAAGCTCAAAAAGACTAGGTGCTACAGCCGTTTTGACCAATTCAGGTGATTTGGCCGGAATAATTACAGATGGTGATATTCGAAGAATGCTTCAGAAAAATGAGAGGATTGAGACTCTAACAGCTAAAGATATTTTATCGCCTAATCCAAAAACAATAGATAAAGACGAACTTGCTATTAACGCTTTTCAACTTATGGAAAACAATAATATTACTCAGCTTGTTGTAACAAGTAAAAAGAAATATGTAGGCATTGTTCATATTCATGATATCCTGAAGGAGGGAATTGTTTAAAATTTAACTGATGGCAGAAGAAAAAAAGGAACTAACCTTTCTTGAGCATCTTGAAGAATTACGCTGGCATTTAGTGAGATCCGCTTTTGCAATAGTCATTTTAGCCATCGCAGCTTTCATTTTTAAAGATATATTATTCGACAAGATTATTTTAGCTCCCAAAAGTCCTGATTTTATAACTAATAAATGGTTATGCGAATTTGGAAAATGGATGGATATAACTGCTTTATGTATTAATGCAGAACCCTTTCAACTTATAAATATAAATTTAACCGGTCAGTTTACAACACACATCAATATTTCACTTATTGCTGGATTAATTCTAGCCTTTCCATATGTTTTCTGGGAAATATGGCGTTTTATTAAACCTGCTTTATACGAAAAAGAATTGAAACATACGCAAGGAGCTGTTTTGGTTAGCTCCTCGCTTTTTTTAACAGGTATTTTATTCGGATATTTTTTAATTGTTCCTTTATCACTAAATTTTCTTGGCTCATATCAGGTGAGTAGCGATGTTTTGAACCAAATCAATCTGAAATCATATATTTCAACTATTACTTCCATTTCTCTTGCTGGAGGAATAGCATTTGAACTACCCATACTAATTTATATATTAAGTAAAGCAGGCCTGGTTAGTTCATCCTTCCTGAAAAAGTACCGACGACACTCAATCATAGTAATTTTAAT
Source organism: Bacteroidetes bacterium GWF2_33_16 (assembly GCA_001768565.1). Lineage (GTDB taxonomy): Bacteria > Bacteroidota > Bacteroidia > Bacteroidales > UBA12077 > UBA12077. Next base: position 204,579 of record MEOE01000016.1, read on the forward strand.
TATTTCTGCAATTATTACCCCTCCTGATATCTTTAGTCAGATTCTAGTAGCTTTACCTTTATTTGCTCTTTATGAAGTTGGCATTGTAATTGCTAAAAATATTGAGCGAAAAAATAAATAATCCCCGAAAACTGTTTACATTTATTTTGATTTATTTAACCTCATGAATGAATTTATAAAAAATAGAATTCTTCTTTTCCTCTTTTTAATATTTTGCTTTATAGGCACTAAGGCCCAAATTACAAAGATTAGAGGAACTGTTAAAGATTCTATTACCAGCGAGCCTCTGCCATTTGTAAATATTTCTTTTAAAAACAGCTCTATTGGAACAGTTACCAATACCGATGGAGTATTCTTTTTCGAAACTCGAACACCAACCGATTCAATAATTATTTCATTTGTAGGGTATCAAACCCAAAGTCGTTCTATTCAGAAAAATATTTACCAGGAATTTCAAGTTTTGTTAAGCCCTCAATCGGTTTATCTCGACGAAATAGTAGTACTTCCTACAGAAAATCCTGCACATGCAATTTTAAGGAATATAATTGCTAATAAAAAGAATAATAATCCAAAGAAGTTTGATTCATATACCTACGAATTATATAACAAAGTTGAAATTGATATTAATAATGTAGATGACAAATTAAAGAGCAACCGTTTTCTTAAGGATTTTCAGTTTATATTCGATTTTGTTGATACAAATGCAATAACCGGAAAAACCTACCTTCCTATATTTATTACCGAATCTTTTTCAAAATATTATTATAACCGTTTACCAAGGATTGAACGTGAAATAATAACAGCAACAAAAATTTCTGGTGTTGAGGATGAGAGCTTATCTCAGTTTACAGGTAAAATGTACCAAAAGATAAATATTTATGAAAACTTCGAAACTGTTTTCGAGCCCGGATTTGTTAGTCCTATTGCCGACTTCGGATTGCTATATTACAAATATTACTTATTAGATAGTGCTTTTATTGGTAATCAATGGTGTTACCAAATTTCGTTTTTGCCCAAAAGAACGATGGAACGCGTTTTTAGGGGCGACTTTTGGGTTCACGATACAACATTTGCTATAAAACGGATTCAAATGCGAATGGCAAAGGATGTAAACATTAATTATATTAATGATTTTGTTGCCGAATATGAATTCGAACAACTCGACGATAGTGTTTGGTTTTTAAGTCAGGAAAACCTCTTTTTCGATTTTAATATTACTGACAGGTCAACAGGATTTTTTGGACGAAAAACGACTCATTACATGAATATTTCTTATAATAATGAGTTACCTCCCGAAATCACCTTACTTAATGACAATGTTATTGTTAATGAGAATGCTTTGATAAAAGACAATCTTTACTGGGAAGAAAAACGACCTTATGATTTAACCCCAAGAGAAAAAGATATTTACAAAATGGTTGATTCAATTCAACAAGTACCAATTTACAAAACCTATGAAAGAATTGCCGGTATGTTTGTAATGTATCATTATGAACTTGGTTATTTCGAATTGGGGCCATATTATAAAACCTTTAGCTTTAATGAGATTGAGGGTAATAGATTCCGTCTGAGTGCAAGAACAAGCAACCAATTTAGCACCAAGCTAATGATTAGTGGGTTTGTAGCGTATGGTGAAAAAGACAACCGTTTCAAATATGGTGGCGGATTATTATATATTTTTAATAAAAACCCACGACGAGCATTTGCTGTAGATTACAAGTACGATATGCAGCAATTAGGGCAAAGCCCATTTGCCCTTACCGAAGATAATTTTTTCACTTCCATTCTTCGTCGTAACCCAAACTACAAAATATCGCTTGTTACTGATTTTAATACTTACTATGAGCACGAATGGTTTCAGGGATTCTCAAATAAAATCTCCTTTAACCATAAGCGAATTGAACCAACCCAATATATTCCTTTTCAGAAGATTTATGGGGCCGATACTATTTCAACTGGTGATTTAAAAACATCCGAACTTACATTTAATATCAGACTTGCAAAAAATGAAAAGTATTTGCGTGGTGAGTTCGAAAGACTAAATCTGGGAACAGATCAACCCATACTAAATATCTTTCTAACTGCAGGATTGAAAAATGTTTTTCAGAGCGATTACGAATATTATAAAATTAGTGCGAACCTCTCGCATAAAATTCCTATAAGTCCATTGGGATATTTCAAATATATTATCGATGCAGGTCAGGTATTTGGGATTGTTCCATATCCTTACCTTAAGCTACACGAAGGAAATGAAACATATGCATTCGATAAATATGCATTTAACATGATGAATTATTATGAATTTGCCAGCGATCGATATATCAGTCTTTATGCCGAGCATCATTTTCAAGGATTTTTCCTAAATAAAATTCCTTTGTTAAAAAAGCTTGAACTACGTGAAGTAGTATCTGGAAAATGTCTTATAGGCGAACTTAGCAACAAACATCAAAAAGTAATGTTATATCCTGAAGGATTGTACAGTTTATCTAAACCATATTATGAAGTTAGTGCGGGTATTGAAAATATCCTGAAAATTCTTAGGGTTGATGCTATGTGGCGGCTAAGTTACCTTGATCACGAAAACATAGATAAATTCGGATTAAGGGTTACTTTACAGATTGTTTTCTAAAAAATAGTAGAAGATTAGTTTGTGGTATAACATTTGAAATTGAGTCTTAATACAATTTGATTAAAAAACGTACATTTGCAAAAATATTTATACAATGGATCAGGTACATAAGTCGAAACTAAGAACAGACAATTTATATAAAAAATACCGCTCCAGAACAGTTGTTAAAGGGGTATCTGTTGATGTTGAGCAAGGAGAGATTGTAGGACTACTAGGACCTAACGGAGCTGGAAAAACAACAACTTTCTACATGATGGTAGGTTTAATTACTCCTTATTCGGGCAAAATCTATCTTGATGATAAAGATATTACCAAGGAGCCCGTATATAAACGCGCCCAAAAAGGAATAGGTTATCTAGCACAAGAAGCTTCTGTATTTCGCAAGCTTAGTGTTGAAGATAATATTAAAGCCGTTTTAGAAATGTCAAACATCCCCAAAGATGAACAACACGAAAGACTAGAAACCCTGATAAATGAATTCGGATTGGTAAAAATTCGCAAAAGCTTGGGTATTCAGCTTTCTGGAGGTGAAAGAAGAAGAACCGAAATAGCAAGAGCATTGGCTTTAAAACCAAAATTTATTTTACTAGATGAGCCTTTTGCAGGTGTCGATCCTATTGCCGTTGAAGATATACAGGAAATTGTTTCTCACTTGAAAGAAAAAAATATTGGCATCCTTATTACCGATCATAATGTTCATGAAACATTATCGATTACCGACAGAGCATACTTATTATTCGAGGGCAATATCCTAAAATCAGGTACTGCCAACGAACTAGCCGATGATGAGCAAGTAAGACGGGTTTACCTGGGTAAAAATTTCGAATTAAGAGATCTTAATAGAAATGATTAAAAATTGATTTATTATTGCACCCATTAAGAATAAATAATTCATACTAAAAAACCTAATCATAAAACATTGATAACTAATTTTCTACTTTATCGATTTGATTTATTTTAATTTTTTATCTAAATTGTTTTCCATATTAAAAAAATAGATATCTTTGCACGGTCTTTTTGCGGATGTGTCGTAATTGGTAGCCGAGCTAGACTTAGGATCTAGTGCCGTAAGGCGTGGGGGTTCGAGTCCCTTCATCCGCACTTAATAAAACAAACCGCTGAAGAAATCGAACAATTTCGATGATTTAGCGGTTTTTAAAATTTAAGTAATACAAAAAAAAATATCAGATGAATATCACGAAAGAAAACATTGACAATTTAAATGCTCTTTTAAAAGTTAATGTAACAAAAGAAGATTATAGCGAGAAAGTTGAAAATCAGATTAAGGATTTCCGCAAAAAAGCTCGTATTGATGGTTTCCGTCCAGGCAAAGTACCTGAAGGATTAGTTCGTAAAATGTATGGAAAATCAATCCTTGTTGACGAAGTTAATAAACTTGTTTCCGATACACTGACCAAATATCTTGTTGATGAAAAATTAAATATCCTTGGCGAACCACTTCCAAGCAAAGAACATCAGAAACCTTTTGATTTTGATACTGATAATGATTACGAGTTTATTTTTGATATAGCTGTTGCTCCGCAAGTAGAAGTTAAATTATCGAAAAAAGATAAAATACCTTACTACGAAATAAAAGTTGAGGATTCAATTCTCGATTCTCATATCGACAATTATACCCGTCGTTTCGGTGAGTTTAAAGATATTGATGTTGCCACTGATATGGAAATGCTAACTGGTAATTTTAAACAAGTTGATGAGAATAATGCAGTTATTGAAGGTGGTATTAGTGCCGAGGCAGTTAAGATAACACTTGAATACATAAAAGATAACGAAATAAAAGAAGCTTTTGCTGGTAAAAAAGTAGGAGAAAAAATAATTTTCGACATTCGAAAAGCATACCCAAGCGAAACCGAAATAGCATCAATGCTTCGTATCGACAAAGAAGTTGCAAAGAACATTACCGGTAATTTTGAATTCGAAATTGAAAAAATTCAGCGATTCGAAAAAGCAGAAATGAATCAGGAGCTCTTCGACAAAGCATTTGGCGAAGGAACTATTACTTCTGAAAAGGATTTCAAAAAGAAACTTGTAGATGAGATAAAACAAAACTTCTCGAAAGAAAGTGATTATCGTTTTTCTATCGATGCAAAAGAAAAAATTGTGGCAAAAATAAATCCTGAATTACCTGAAGCATTTTTAAAGAGATGGTTATTGCAAATAAACGAAGGCAAATTTACAGCTGAGCAAATCGAAGCTGAATATCCATTATTCGAGAATGATTTAAAATGGCAGATTATTAAAGATCAGATTATTAAAGATAACGATATAAAGGTTACCGACGAAGAAATTCTTGGACTGGCAAAAGAAATAACCGCTGCGCAGTTTATGCAATACGGATTAAGTAATTTACCAGAAGAACATCTTGAAAATTATGCTAAAGAGATTCTAAAAAAAGAAAGCGAAAAACGAAAATTATATGAGAAGAAGTTCGAAGATAAAATAGTTGCTTTCATTAAAGAGTCTGTAAAACTTGAAGAGAAAGAAGTAAGTACTGAAGATTTTCAGAAACTTTGGAATGAACAAAAGACCAAATAATTTCGTCATTTATCAAATTTAACTAACTTTATAAGCAACAAATTAAAATCTGTTAAATATGAACTCAAAAGACGAATTTAAAAAATATGCAACCAAACATATTGGTCTAAGTAGCTTATCATTGGAGAGATACTCTTCATTGTATAATAGTTATATCTCACCAACAATTATCGAAGAACGTCAGTTAAACGTTGCACAAATGGATGTTTTCTCCCGTTTAATGATGGATAGAATTATCTTTTTAGGTGTTCCAATTGATGATGATGTTGCAAATATTATACAAGCACAACTTTTGTTCTTAGAATCAGTTGATCCGGCAAAAGATATTCAAGTTTATATGAATACCCCTGGTGGTGGAGTTCATGCTGGTTTAGGAATATACGATACCATGCAATATATTAGTCCGGATATTGCTACAATTTGTACCGGAATGGCAGCATCAATGGGTGCTGTATTATTAACAGCCGGAACCAAAGGCAAACGTTCGGCATTAACCCACTCACGTGTTATGATTCACCAACCTATGGGTGGTGCTCAAGGTCAGGCTATCGATATAGAAATAACTACACGCGAAATTGTTAAACTACGTAAGGAATTATACGAAATTATTGCTGCTCATACAGGAAATCCATTCAAGAAAATTGAGAAAGACTCAGATCGTGATTATTGGATGACAGCTCAGGAAGCCAAAGAATACGGAATGATTGATGAAGTTTTGGTACGAAACGGAAAGAAAAAGTAATTTTCTTCAATTTAATATACAATTAACTGCATTTTCCCAAATGCAGTTTTTTTTTATTTATTTATGCCTTAACTTTGCGGTGTTATTTAATTAGGATCAAAGAATTACTACAATGGATAAATGTTCGTTTTGCGGAAGAGAAAAAAAGGAAACTAACCTTTTAGTTGCTGGGATGTCGGCTCATATATGCGATAGATGTATAGAACAAGCCTTCGAGATTGTAAAAGAGGAATTGCAAAAAAAAGGCGATTTTGATGTTTCAAAGATTAAACTAAGCAAACCTGTTGAGATCAAAAAATTCCTCGATCAGTACGTTATTGGCCAGGAAGAAGCAAAACGATACCTTGCAGTAGCTGTTTATAATCACTATAAACGATTAATGCAAACCAGTCATAAAGACGAAGAAGAGGTTGAAATAGAAAAATCAAATATTATTCTTGTTGGCGAAACCGGTACAGGAAAAACTCTTTTAGCCAGAACTATTGCAAAAATGTTGCATGTACCATTTACCATTGTTGATGCTACCGTTTTAACCGAGGCGGGTTATGTAGGCGAAGATATTGAAAGCATTCTTACACGTTTGCTTCAGGTTGCCGATTATAATACAGAAGCAGCTGAAAAGGGAATCGTATTTATTGATGAAATAGATAAAATTGCCCGTAAGGGAGATAATCCATCAATTACCCGTGATGTTTCGGGCGAAGGAGTTCAACAAGGCTTACTAAAGTTGCTGGAAGGTTCCGTTGTTAATGTTCCGCCACAGGGAGGTAGAAAGCATCCTGATCAGAAAATGATTCCTGTAAATACTAAAAATATATTGTTTATTTGTGGTGGCGCTTTTGATGGCATTGAACGCAAAATTGGAAATAGGCTAAATACTCAGGTAGTTGGATATTCGGCAAGTCGTGAAAAAGATCGCATCGATCGTGAGAATCTATTGCAGTATATTGCTCCACAAGATTTAAAATCTTTTGGATTAATTCCTGAAATTATTGGGCGTTTACCTGTACTAACCTATCTTAATCCGCTAGACAGAGATGCTTTACGAAGAATACTTACTGAACCAAAAAATGCAATTATAAAGCAATACGAGAAATTATTCAAAATGGATAACGTTAAGCTAAGCTTTGAGAAGGAAGTATTTGAATTTATTGTAGATAAAGCTATTGAGTTTAAACTTGGAGCCCGCGGATTAAGGTCAATTTGTGAAGCAATTATGATCGATGTTATGTTTGATATTCCATCCACTGATGAAAAAACAGTTAAAATAACTCTTGAATACGCTAAAGAGAAACTTGCAAAAACAAATATTCAACGTTTAAAAGCAGCCTAATTCTCTATATTCAAATAAACAAATAATTTCTTTACGACATTATTTTAGAGATTATTTGTGTTTTTGGGAATTGTTCGAGAATTGTTTTAACAGCCACTGTAATAGGTACAGAAAGTATTAATCCAGGAACGCCCCATAAAAAACCCCAAAACATAAGCATTACTATTATAGTAATGGTATTTATAGAAAATGCCTGACCCATAAAAATCGGCTCCAGAATACTCCCAAATAGAATCTGTAACCCGATAAGAACTAAAATAAATGCTACAAGTGTTCCAGTATGATCAATCTGAGCAAAAGAAAAAATCGAAAGTAATGCGGTCGAAACAATGGAACCAATCATTTGAATAAAATTTAATCCAAAAGCAAGTAATCCCCAGAAAACAGGAAATTTAATATCGAAAAAGTAACACATAATCCCAAATGAAATACCTGTACCTGCACTAATTAAAAACTTAACAATTAAAAACTTAACAATGCTCTTTTCAATTATCATAAAAGTACGAATTGAAGTTAGTCTTTTCTTAAAAAGAGTACTCTCCATAAGTTTTTGAACATTAACAGATCCGGCTAAAAGCAAAACAATAAAAAACAAGGCCAGAAGAAGCATTACAACAGTACTTTGAACAAATCCCAAAACTTTACCTAAATTTTCGTATATGGTATTAGCTAACTCATTACTATTTAAGTATAAACCCAGAGAGCTATGTCCTTCAAGGTAATCAATACCAAACATTTTTATTAATGGCATCAGAATATTATTCATTTTTGAAATTACTTCTTGCCAATAGCTTTTATCTATACTTAATAATTCCAAGCTGCTTAACCTAACAAGGATTACACTCCCTGTAATAAGTATAAGCAAGATGAATACTATAAAAGTCATAGTAATCCATTTGGGAATTTTTTTCTTAAATGCCCATCTGATAATTGGCATAAACAACAATGCTATTAGAAGCGCCGAAACAAGAGGAATAAATATAAATGAAAGTAATTTCAAAATATAAAATACTAAAGGAACTACTATTATTAAGAGCAACTTATTAGTCAATGCCATATTGTTTATTTCATTCATGTTTTAGTATTTTTTCTATTAAAGGAGTTCAATATTTAATTTTTAGAATTTATATTTCTCTTTTATTTACCTTAGTTATAATCTCTTCATTAACAACCAAAGATAGTCTTATGTTTCCGTCTATGTATAAAATCTGAATATAATTTTCGCGGTGAATGTAAGTAAAATTAGTCATCAATTATTTTTTTTGCATTTAATAATAAATAACTTATATTGCTTTATTACTGCGCTTTAATAAGTAAATAAACTAAGTCGATCTACTTTTTCCTATCTAGAACGATAATTGAAAATGGATATGGGTTTTTTTCATCTGGTTCAAAATCTAACCGACTAATTTCGTTCCATTCATTCATATTTATTTCGGGAAAAAAGGTATCTCCCTCAAACGAATGATGAACCTTGGTTAAGTATATTCTATCAGCTATAGGCATTGCCTGCTCGTATATTTTACCACCACCAATAATAAATACTTCTGATTCATTTATTGCTATATCCAGCGCCTCTTGCAAAGAATTAACAACAATACAACCATCAACTTTATAATTTTGATTACGAGTAATAATTACAGTGGTTCTATTTGGTAAAGGTTTTCCAAACGACTCAAACGTCTTGCGGCCTTGAATTATATAATGACCAGTTGTTGTTTCTTTAAAATGTTTTAGGTCTTTTGGCAAATGCCAGATTAGTTTATTTTCTCTTCCTATTACATTGTTTTCTGCTACTGCAGCTATAATTGAAATCATCATAAAATATTAACGTTCATTTATTTTCATTAAATCAATGTCCAGAATTCCTTTTGTTATCGGGACGGTAATACAGATTCTACCTCTGATTTTTACTATACCGAAATTACTCCTTTAATATGTGGGTGTGGATCGTAGTTTTCCAATTTAAAATCATCAAACTCAAAAGAAAAAATATCTTTTTTATCTGGATTCATCTTTAAAACCGGTAATTTTTTTGGCTCACGAGATAGCTGAAGTTTAACCTGTTCGATATGATTTAGATAAATATGTGCATCACCCAGAGTATGTATAAATTCATAAGCTTCCAAACCAGTTGCCTGGGCAACCATTTTTAACAATATTGCATATGATGCAATATTAAAAGGTACTCCAAGAAAAACATCTGCACTTCGCTGATATAACTGGCAAGATAATTTACCATCGGCAACATAAAACTGGAATAAAATATGACAAGGTGGTAATGCCATATTTTTAATATCGGCAACATTCCATGCACTCACAATATGGCGACGCGAATCAGGATTGTTTTTTATTGAATCAATTATTTGAGTAATCTGATCAACGGAACCACCATTGGGGGCAGGCCATGAGCGCCATTGATATCCATAGATATTTCCTAAATCCCCATTTTTATCGGCCCATTCATTCCAAATGCTTACCCCATGATCATTCAAGTACTTAACATTGGTGTCTCCATTTAAAAACCAAAACAACTCATAAAGTATTGACTTTAGGTGTAACTTTTTTGTGGTAAGTAAAGGAAATCCTTCTTGAAGATTAAAGCGCATCTGATAACCAAAGGAACTTATTGTGCCTGTACCTGTCCTATCTTCCTTTTTTGCCCCTGTGTTTAATACATGGTCGAGCAAGCCTAAATATTGCTTCATGATTTGGTTTTTCTTTTAATCGTTCGATGTAAAATTAAGAAAATACTAAGATGTAATTTTAAATAATTAAGACCATACCAGCTTATTTTGAATTATTCTTCATAAGGACCCTTTGCTGCAATGAGTTCGAAGCCAATATATTTTTCAACAAAGAGCTTGTTAATAAAATTTAATTATTACATTTACGCATTTAAATACGCAAATTACCTAAATAATTATGTCAAAAATTGTTTCATTATCAGAAGCCGCATCAATCGCACTGCATGGATTAATCCTAATTGCACGGGAACAGGAAGGCTTAAATGTTATTAAAATTGCTGAACGAACAAATACATCAAAACACCATGTTGCCAAAGTAATGCAACGATTGGTTAAAGCCGGATATTTATATTCGCAAAGAGGACCAAGTGGAGGATTTGTACTTAAGAAAAAACCTGAGGAAATAAATTTTCTTGACATTTACGAGACTATTGAAGGGAATATTGAAATAAATACTTGCCCTATGGACAAGCCTATCTGTCCATTCGATAAATGTATAATGAATGATGTTACAAATAAAATGACAACTGAATTCAGAAATTATTTGAAAGATCAAACAATTGATCAATACCTATAGTAAACTTTACCTATAAAATATTCCTTCCCAATAGTTATATTGGGATTTTTTTATTTGCTTTCATTATCAATTTTCATAGAATTTCTGAAATAAAATCGCTAACATGATATAAATCATAAATAATTGCTTGGCAGAACGAAAAACTATTTGTTATTTTGGTATTGTGTTACTTGATTACCTTTTTAAATATAAACTAATAATTATCAAACATATATGAAAAGACAAATAATAAAAATTGATGAAGAAAAATGCAATGGTTGTGGAGTTTGTGTTCCAAACTGTCACGAAGGTGCTTTACAAATGATCGATGGAAAAGCACGATTAATTAGCGATTTAATGTGCGACGGTTTGGGAGCGTGCATTGGTCATTGTCCCGAAGGTGCTATTGAAATTATTGAACGAGAAGCTCAACCTTACGATGAAATAACAGTTATTAAAGAAATGGTGACCAAAGGAAAAAATACTGTAATAGCCCATTTATCGCACTTAAAGGATCACAAAGAATTTGATTTTTTAAAACAAGGTGTAAAATGGATGCAAGAAAACAAATCTGAAATAAAATTTGATGTTGATGAAGTAATTGCAATAGTCCATAATGGAACTAAAGCTCATAATGAAACAGCTTCAGTTTCTTGTGGTTGTGGTGGTCACGAGGAGCAACCAAAACCACAACATCATCATGCACATAATCAGCATAATCACGAGGGAGGATGTCCAGGGTCTGCATCAAAAGCATTTACTCTGGTGCAAAATAAATCAACCGATTTTTCAGATGATATTCCATCACAACTAACACATTGGCCTGTTCAGATGCACTTGATTAATCCAGGTGCAAATCATTTTCAAAATTCGGACCTTGTTCTTGCTGCCGATTGTGTTGCATTCTCATTAGGCGATTTTCATAATAAATTCTTAAAGGGAAAAACACTGGCAATTGCTTGCCCGAAATTAGACTCAAATAAGGAAGTTTATATTGACAAACTTGTTGCTCTAATTGATAATGCAAAAGTAAACACAATTACTGTTGTTAAAATGGAAGTGCCTTGCTGTGGAGGAATACTTCAAATGGCTCAAATAGCGTTGCAGAATTCCACACGAAAAGTTCCTATTAAATCAGTTACTGTAAGTATCTCTGGAGAGATTTTATCTGAAAGCTGGGTATAATTAACTGTTCGACATACTATTTATTAATAGATACAATACTTATTGTGTCTAATTGGGAGAAGTATATTAAATTTTAAATCAGATATTAACTTAATTATTAAAAACTAAAATTATGAGTATGTTTTGTTATCAATGTCAGGAAACTGCAAAAGGAACTGGTTGCACCATTCAAGGTGTATGCGGAAAAAAAGATGATGTTGCCAATATGCAGGATCTTTTAATGTTTGTATTAAAAGGGATATCTTTTTATACTAAAACAGCAAGAGATAAAGGAATTGAGTATGATGAAAAAATCAACAAATTCGTTTTTGATGGTTTATTTGCAACCATAACCAACGCAAATTTCAGCAAACAAATATTTATTGAAAGAGTAACTTCTGCTTTAGAAATCAGAAACAGTTTACGCAAAAAGCTTGAAGATGCAGGAGTAAATATTGAAGTGCTAAAACCACATTCATCAGCAATATGGGATGGCACCCCAGATACTTATGAAGAAAAAGCTAAGTTAGTAGGAGTTTTAGCAACTGAAAACGAAGATGTACGTTCGTTGCGTGAATTGATTACCTATGGATTAAAAGGGTTAGCAGCATATACTGAGCATGCTTTTAACTTAGGTTACGAAAACAAAGAATTGTACAAATTCATGCAGGATACATTATTAGCTACAACCGATAATTCATTAACTTCCGATCAATTGGTAGCATTAACCTTACAAACAGGGAAATATGGCGTTGAAGCAATGGCATTACTTGATAAGGCAAACACTTCATCATATGGAAATCCTGAAATTACAAAAGTAAATATAGGTGTTAAAGATAATCCAGGAATTCTAATCAGCGGTCATGATTTAAAAGATATGGAGGAGCTTTTAAAACAAACCGATGGAACTGGTGTTGATGTTTATACTCATAGCGAAATGTTACCTGCTAACTATTACCCAGCTTTCAAAAAATATAAACATTTTGTGGGAAATTATGGCAATTCTTGGTGGAAACAAAAAGAAGAATTTGAAACATTTAACGGACCTATTCTTTTTACAACCAACTGTTTAGTTCCACCAAAAAAAGATGCCGGATATTATAACAAGGTTTATACAACAGGTGCCGCAGGATTCGATGGATTTCCGCATATTGCTGATAGAGTAAATGGTAAATCTAAAGATTTTTCGCAAATTATAGAACATGCAAAAAAATGTGCATCGCCAATAGAAATTGAAAAAGGAGAGATAATAGGAGGATTTGCTCATAATCAGGTTATACAATTAGCTGATAAAGTTGTTGATGCCGTAAAATCAGGAGCAATTAAGAAGTTTTTTGTAATGGCTGGTTGCGATGGTAGAATGAAAGACAGAGATTACTATACCGAATTTGCCGATAAATTGCCAAAAGACACCGTAATTCTTACTGCAGGATGCGCTAAATACCGTTACAACAAATTACAATTAGGCGATATTGGTGGTATTCCTCGAGTTTTAGATGCCGGTCAATGCAATGATAGTTATTCACTTGCAGTTATTGCACTTAAACTTAAAGAAGTTTTTCAGAAAAATGATATCAATGAGTTGCCTATTGCATATAATATTGCATGGTACGAACAAAAAGCCGTAATTGTATTATTGGCTTTATTGTATCTTGGAGTAAAAAATATTCATTTAGGCCCAACATTACCTGCATTCTTATCGCCTAATGTAGCAAAGGTTTTGGTTGAAACTTTTGGTATTGCAGGAATAGGAACAGTAGATGAAGATATTAAAATGTTTATGAATTAATTATTTATCAATTAATCCAAATATAACAGGTTTAAAACCCTGTTATATTTTTAAATTCAAATTATGAAAACAATTATATATACCGATGCAGAAGCACGTCCCAATCCTCATGGAGTTGATGCCCGAAACATATATGATGGCGAACATGCGATAATGACACACATTTTATTAAATCCAGGCGAACAATTAAAACGGCATATTACACCAGTTGATGCTATTTTCTATGTTCTTGAAGGTGTCGGAGTTGTAGAAATTGGTGATGAACAGTTAGAAGTAACAAAAGACACATTAATTGAAAGCCCTGCAAAAATTCCACACTGTTGGTATAATAAGAGTAATAGCATTTTAAGAATACTAGTTACTAAAGTTCCAAAACCACAAGGGCAAACAAAATTGCTTTAATTCCGTTTAACAGTAGTAAAAACTGTTTTTATGGATAAGCGACTTGAACGTGAAAAACGCCTAATTAACCTGATGGTTAAAAGGTTTTGTGATGATAAACATAATCAAAATGCATTATGCCTTGATTGTTCAGACTTATTAGAATATGCACATAACCGTTTATTAGCCTGTCCATTTGCTGAAGATAAACCTGTTTGTTCGAAATGCACTATTCATTGTTATAATACAAACTACAGAAAACAGATTATTGAAGTAATGAGATATTCTGGTCCAAAAATGTTGTTTAAGAATCCTATCGATACGTTTCTGTATTTTTGGGATAAGTATAAACATAGAAATCTTCAGATTAAATAAAAAACATGCAAATTCAAAACTTACAAAATTCATTAAAAGTTCCATTCGCCCTCGAAGCACACATACTGCATTCTGAAAAACCGATTGAGCTAGTTCACCTACTCTTAAAGCCGGGAGATACTCTTGGTTACCATAAAAATCCTTTCGACGTTGTCTTTTTTGTAATTGAAGGATCAGGATTACTTAGTGTTGATGGTAAAAAACAACAATTGCATATAAATGATACACTTAAAGTAAGGCGGGAAATGATGCGTGGATGGGAAAATAACACACAATCAAATCTTTGCTTGTTAGTTATAAAACTTATATGATTTGATTTTGAATGATAAGAACAATCTTTTATCTTTCCAAAAAAATTAAATCAAATTATGAAACACTATTTTTTTATCACATTAATAGCATTATCAATGCTTCTGGGCTTTTTCGGTTGCCAACTTACTGAAAAAAAAGTTACTCCTGAGGATTATGTAAAATCTATAAAGGAATGGCAACAAAAAAGATTAACCAATTTGAAATCTGAAAATGGATGGTTAAATCTGGTAGGATTATATTGGTTAAAAGATGGACAAAATCCTTTTGGAAGTAGTGAGGCCAACAACATAATTTTTCCAAAGAATGCTCCGGAATTTATTGGTACTATAATTCTTTATAAAGGAAATATTAGTGTCTCAATTAATGCTGATGTTAATGTTTATATTAATGATTCGTTATTTAAAGAATATGATATATTAACCGACAATGACGAAAATACTACCCAGTTTAAACTAGGAACATTGAGATGGCATATTATTAAACGAGGAGATAGATATGGTATTCGATTACGTGATTTAGAAAGTCCTCTAATCAACCAAATAGCTGAAATTCCATCTTTCCCAATAGACTTAAACTGGAGAATCGAAGCCAAATTCGAACGTTTCCAAGAGTCAAAAGAAATTGCTATTCCAAACGTACTTGGTGAAACAAGCTTTGAAAAATACTATGGAGTTCTAAAATTTACTATTGAAGGTAAGGAATATTCATTAATCCCTACAGGAGATGGAATTAACGAAGACTTCTTCGTAATTTTTGCAGATGAAACCAGTGCTGAGGAAACATATGGAGCTGGAAGATTTCTATCTGTTGAAAAACCTGACAAGAATGGGAATACGTTTATCGATTTTAACAAAGCAACCAATCCACCATGTGCATTTACTAACTTTGCAACTTGTCCTTTGCCTCCAAAAGAGAACATTCTGGATGTAAAAATATTAGCAGGAGAAAAAATTGACGATCATTTTGGGAGACATTAATAAGAAAAGGCAGCACGAAGCTGCCTTTTCTTATTATTCTTCAGTTATTTTATAATCAACGCCTCTTTCTTTAAGATAGTTTAATATAAACTTATAATTTGCCTCATCAGCTCCAATGAACTCTGGCGGACAAATGCCCTTTTGCTTGATCATCCCTTTGGCAAATAAATTTGCAATAGAATTACATGTATATCCTGTAGTTCTAGCCATTGAAGTTGTCTCTGTCTCTCTATCATATCTGTCGAACAAATTGTAAATATATTTCTTGTCTTTTCCATTTTCGTTACCCTTAATAATAACTCTCATCATGGTAAAATCCTCTTCGTCTTTTTTAAGTTCCCAAACAGGAAATAGTAGTTTTGCAGTAACATCAATCGGTCTAATTTGCAATCCATCAACAAGTATTTCCTTGTCGGAGAAAAAACCAGTTTCGCGCAGAACTTTTATATATTCAATAGTTCCCGGATATCGAAGTGTCTTCTCTATCATATTAGGAATCTTGATGGTTTTAAGCATTGTTCTTAATCCATCTGAGTTCCAAGCCTCCAGCGAACCAATTGGTTCAAAGTGTTTTAGTTCAGCTTCAGATAGCGCCTCACGAACAACCATTTCACCATGTAGAATATATCGGGCAGATCCAATGTACTCTTCCAACACATCCATTGGAGAAAAAACTGCTTTATATTCATAAGGCCATTCACGCTTAAATGGTAATCCCCCACCGTAGCACTTATAACTATTAACTTTCATTTTGGCGTTATGATATCCAAGAATAATATTACCCATACCCGGAGAAACACCTGCATCTACAATCACAGTAACATTATTCTTTTTAGCAAGCTCGTCTAATTCAAAAGGATCTTGTCTAAAAAAAGAAATGTCGATAATGTTTTTACCTGCAAGAATAGCTTGCCTAACTGTTTCAAAGCCCATATAGCCAGGGAGGCAACCAATAATAAGATCGCAATCTTTAACTGCATCCTGAAATTCGTCTTTATCAGACAGGTCCGCTATTATTGTTTTTATATTTGAATACTTCTGGAGTTTTTCCAGATTTGATGGATTGATATCAATAGAAGTAACATCAAATGATTTTGCAAGATCTATTGCAATGGCTTTTCCAACAAGTCCTACGCCTAATACAGCAATTTTTTTCATATAATATGATGTTATTAAAATTAAATTCTTACGTTATTTTTTAACTAATGATCACATCTAATAGATTCTTAATAAAATTTACAAATGCTATTTTAACAATCCCATTAACCTAAAATCATTCCTATAATTGTTGCAGATAATAACGAAGCCAAAGTTCCACCTAAAAGCGCACGCATACCTTGTTTCGATAAAAATCCACGTTTATTTGGAGCCAACCCGCCAATTCCGCCAATCTGTATGCCAATAGAGGCAAAATTAGCAAACCCACAAAGCATATAAGTTGCCATAATTACAGATTTAAACTGAGTAAAACTACCATATGTAGCCGTTCCTACAGCTTTCAAATTAGCTAAACTAGTATATCCGACAAATTCGCTGGCAATTAATTTCTCCCCAAGCAATTGCCCAAGCAAAGTGATGTCTTCTTTACACACTCCTATAACCCACATTAGTGGGGCAAAAGTATATCCTAAAATAAACTGAAGAGAAAGGTTTGTATACTGACCATTGGTTAAACTAGTAATGCTTTCGTTAAGATTTGTCCATGCTCCTACTTTTAAAAAAACAAAATTAATCATTGCCAAAAAAGCAAAGAACACTAATAACATTGCACCAACATTAGCAGCAAGCTTTAATCCTTCGATAGTCCCATTAGAAAGTGCGTCAAGAAAATTGGAACCAATTTTATCCATTGAAACATCCATTTCTTGTTTTATCTTTTCTGTTTGGGGCATAAGAATTTTTGAGATTACTATTGCACCCGGAGCTGCCATAACAGATGCTGTTAAAAGATGTTTTGCAAACAAAACCCTCTGAATGGGGTCATCGCCACCCAGAAATCCGATATATGCAGCAAGAACACCTCCTGCAACGGTAGCCATTCCACCTATCATAACTAACAACATCTCCGAATCGTTCATTTTGGGCAAATATGCCTTAATCATTAAGGGAGCCTCTGTTTGTCCAAGAAAAATATTGCCTGCAACAGATAAACTTTCTGTTCCAGAAAGTTTCATCGCTTTTATCATTAACCAAGCCAGGCCTTTAACTACAATCTGAATAATGCCCCAATAAAAAAGCACACTTGTTAATGCTGAAAAGAAAATAATGGTTGGTAATATCTGGAATGCAAAAATCATACCTACAGAACTCATATCCATTAATGAACCAAATAGAAACTCGCTACCTACTTTTGTAAAATCTAATATTTTAACAAACATTTTTCCTACGATCTCAAAAAACATTGCGATAAATGGCAAATAAAGTATACAAATAGCTAATATTAGCTGAATAGCGAGTCCTTTAGCAATTACAAACCAATCAACACCCTTTCTGTTTGCACTAAAAAGCCAGGCAATAGAAACAAGAACCAACATTCCAAGTAAACCTCGCAATATAGTAATAAAGCTAAAACCTGTTTTTTCACTACCTTTCAATAAAATTGTTGATTTAGCAGGTTCTTCCTGAATTTGTTCAACGGAATCTGGTTGAGAGTTTTCACTTGCTGATTCAGAAACAACCGTAACTGTATCTGTTTGATTTGATTCGTTTTTCGATACACCTGATGTAAAACCTATAATTACGCCTGCACTAATAACTATAAGCGAAAAGAGAATAAGGAATTTCTTCATTGGATTTTTTTTGGAGATTAATATTTTAGAGAATTATTATTGAGATTTTCGTCGGTTTATCTCATCCCTAATCCGGGATGCCCGTTCGTATTCTTCATTTTTAACAGCTTCTTCGAGCAGTTGTTCTAACACTTCTGTATCAGTGTTTATAAATTCATCTGATGATGTACTAGGTTTTGTTTTTTCTGGTCTTGTCTTTACTGAGTATTTTGAACTATCTTTTTCGTCTGGTACAATATCAATAACAATACCTGCTTTTTTCAAAATATCTTCTGTGGTATAAATAGGACACTTAAATCTTAATGCCAAAGCTATTGCAT
Source organism: Bacteroidetes bacterium GWF2_33_16 (assembly GCA_001768565.1). Classification (GTDB taxonomy): domain Bacteria; phylum Bacteroidota; class Bacteroidia; order Bacteroidales; family UBA12077; genus UBA12077. Next base: position 223,249 of record MEOE01000016.1, read on the forward strand.
CAGATGTTCGGGCATCAATAGAAATGTCTTTCCCTCCATTATTACAAATAAGCTGCGAATAAAAAACACCTTCCTCGAGACGGTAGATATTAACTTCAGTTATTGTAATTCCGAACGACATAGAAAAATTTAAGAATAAATCGTGAGTAAGTGGTCTTGGAGGTTTTAGTCCTTCAAGCTGAATAGCAATTGCTTGTGCTTCGAATCCTCCAATTATTATAGGAATCCTTCTCTCCCCAAATTCTTCAGTTAAAACAAGTGCATATGCCCCTGTTTGTGTCTGGCTATATGAAATACCTAATACATTTAGTTTTACTTTACTCATATATTTTTATTCAAACCCAAAATTAAACAAATGTAACCAAATCATTAATAAATTTAAGACTTAATTAACAAAAGTACGACTCATTATCTTATAAAACTTCATAAAGCAAGTTTAACAATTTATTTAAAGAAATAAAAGAATATAATTATCTTAGCACTATAAATATTATATAAGATGATAACTATTAAGGATAATTTTTTAGAAGCACTCGAGATTCTAAAACAATTCTTAGCGGACGAAAACAATATTAAGCAAATTGAATATGCAGGAAAAATTATGGTTCAATCGATAAACGAAGGACATAAAATTATTGCATGTGGGAATGGAGGTTCAATGGCCGATGCAATGCATTTTGCAGAGGAGCTTACAGGTCGTTTCAGGAATAACAGAAAAGCAATAGCTGCTCTTGCTATTTCTGATCCAACACATATTTCATGTACCGCAAATGATTATGGTTATGATTTTATTTTCTCGAGATATCTGGAAGCAATTGGTAATGAAGGCGATGTGTTATTAGCTATTAGTACAAGTGGCAACTCTGAAAACGTTATTAATGCGGTTAAAATAGCTAAAAGTAAAGGGATTAAAGTCGTAGCATTAACTGGCAAAGGAGGTGGAAAGCTAGCCCTATTATCTGATATTGAAATCAGGGCACCACACAGTAATTATGCCGACAGGGCGCAGGAAATCCATATAAAAATAATACATTCACTTATTCATTTCATCGAAAATCATATAAAATAATTCTTAAAACATGTTAGTAAAAGCTTTCGGAAGTGCGGTTCATGGTATAAATGCAACAACCATAACCCTCGAAGTTAGTGTTTCGCAGGGAGTAAATTTTTACCTGGTCGGATTACCCGATAGTGCTGTAAAAGAAAGCCAGCAGCGAATCGATTCAGCCCTCAGAACCAATGGATACAAAGTGCCTGGAAAGAAAATTGTAATAAATATGGCACCTGCTGATATTCGAAAGGAAGGCTCGGCATACGATTTGCCTTTAGCTGTAGGGATTTTGGCTGCATCTGAGCAAATAAAATTTGAAAACATTGGCGATTACATTATTATGGGAGAACTCTCCCTCGATGGAACTGTTCAAAAAGTTAAAGGCATCTTACCAATTGCCATACAAGCCCGAAAAGAAGGATTTAAGGGATTTATCTTACCAAAAGGAAATGCCCGAGAAGCAGCTGTTGTAAATAATTTAGATGTTTATGGTGTTGACAATATAAAAGAAGTTATTGATTTTTTTAATGGTGATAAGGTATTAGAAAAAACTGTTATCGATACCCGAGAAGAGTTTTATGCTAATGTTAACAATTACGAATTTGATTTTTCCGATGTCCGTGGACAGGAAAATGTAAAACGAGCGTTGGAAATAGCAGCTTCAGGTGGTCATAATATAATTATGATTGGTCCTCCAGGTGCTGGAAAAACAATGCTTTCAAAAAGATTACCAACTATAATTCCTCCATTAACATTACAAGAAGCACTGGAAACAACAAAAATTCATTCTGTAGCTGGGAAAATTGATTCAGGAACTTCTTTAATGACCAAGCGGCCATTTCGCTCTCCACACCATACTATTTCAGATATTGCTCTTGTTGGAGGTGTCAATTACAAAAGAAGTTGCAAAAATACAATTGATATTGCTAATAATACATAAGAAAATATCGAATTATTTATTTGGGATATGGTTCGATCAACCTAAACTATTCTTTAAAATTGTAAATAAATTTTGTTAATTTTGAAGAACTAACTAATATTCTATGAAAAAAAACTTATTGTTTCTTCTGGTATTTTCTTTTTCATTTGTTTATTGCTATTCCCAGCCAAATAATAATATTGAAAACTTACAAATAAAGAAAGAGCTGAATGATAGTGTAGTTAAACTAAAAAGGCAAATAAGTAGCCTTAAAAATAAACTGATCGTATCAGATTCAGTTTATAATAGTCATTTTAATATTCTATCATTATCATTAGATTCAACTAAAAAGAGTATTGATGATACCAGGCTTCGCGAATCTCTAAAGTCAGCTGAGCATACGATTAGCTTTCAAAATTCATTTATTCAGATTTTTGCAGTCATCTTTGGAATTATAGCCTTTCTTTCAGGTTTCCTATATTTTTTCAGCATTAAACCCTTAACTAAACAAGCAGATTTAGCTCTTGATCGAGCAAATTCTGCAACTGATAAATTCGAGAATAAAATTATTGAATTTAATAAACAATTAGATGAAAAAATCAATACTCGTTTTGACCTTTATGAGAAAGAATTAAATGAAAAAAAAATCAATGAAATATTTGTTGATATTGAATCAGATTTGCAAAATCAGAGAAAATTACAAATTGAAAGATTAACTACACTTGGTTCATCCTTAACTTCTGACAAAATTGATCGTTTATTCAAAGTAATTGATAATAAAGAATTATCGTTATATGAAAAACGTACTATTATAGAAGTCTTAATTCAAGAAAACAGCTATCAGATTCAAATGTATTTTGCCGTTTGGAAGAATTTAAATAAGGAAGAAATATCAATTATAGATTTACTTTATAGATATTATATGAATAATGGTATAGAAAAATTTTTAGTTCCTATAAGCCATTTTGTATTAATTCCGCTCGAACCACATTTAGAGTTTAATAGATTATTAGACATGTTACCTTCATACCCAGATGATATAATTCATCTAATTAATTGTAGACCATTAATAGATTCTTTAAATAAACACAGCAGAGAGAGTATCATTAATCATTTAAATGAAGGCATGAAATCGTGGAGCTTAGTAGAAAAAGACAAGGTTGAGATTTCATATCTTTACCAAAAAGATTGAGTCCAAATTAATTTACCTTTCTTAATTAAGAAATGACTTCTACAGCCTTCTAATCTATTTACTGAAGGTGAAATAGTGGCTCTGCCCAGTTTGTCCTGTTTTACTGTCCATGAAGGGAAACTATTTTTATTTAATGACAACATTATTGATTCATTACAACCACATGGACATTTCATATATGCCCATTTCACAAATCTTTTTTCACCAACAACATAAATAATATCTTTTCTCAGATTATCAGGATTCGGATTATCGGGAATAATCTCAACTTTATATTTAAATTGATTAACTGACCAAAGCATATCTCTAACTATTCTATTGAAAAAATTCAACTCTTTCATTTATAAAACCATATCTAAAAAGGGATTCATATCTCCTCTGCCCCAATAGTTTTTCATACCACAAATACGGCATTCGTTATTGGAAACATTCTCTGGATGAATTTCCATGCCTCGATGAAAGAAAAATATTTTATGTGGAGCATTCAATGCTTGCATATTATAGCCCTGTATTCTGTTTATTAGTTCATTTACAGCCATAGTGGCAATTTGGGTTGTAAAAGTTACCACAGCAGGAGAAGGATTGCCTTCGCCAATTACATAAGCCTCTTCTTTCAGTTTCTTGTAATTTTCAGGTTCGTTCCTTTTTAAGTTTTCTGCATAAGCAATATCCATATCAATATTACCTTTGGTTACAAGGCAATCACTCCCAGGGAAAAGATATGAAATACGTCCTTGCAAATTCTGTAATTCACAGGAACCTTCTTTAACAGAAATTACTAATCCCATATCAATTACAGGTGTTAAATAAAAGTATGCGAAACGATTCAGTAATATTCTGCCAGCATGATCGTCAGTACAACCAAAAATAAGGTCACTTGTTTTTAGCTGATCAATACATTCTTTATCAGAAACCCATCTTTTTTCTACTGAAATTTTAGTTCCTAACCCAATTTCCTTAATATATTTTTGCAGTACATCTACTTTATATTTGCCAACATCTTTCATTGTGGCTCCGTGTAACCGGTTCAAGTTCGATTCTTCAATTGTATCTTTATCGATAAGGCATAATTCACCAATACCTAAACGGGTTAATAACAATGCAGTTGATGAGCCTGTTGCACCAGCTCCAACAATAGTAATTTTTAATTTTGATAAATCTTGAACTAATGAGCTTCCAAAAGCTAATTGTTGCCTGTTAAAGACCTCTGGTGATATAAAGCTTGAAGTTCTTTCAGGATAATTAAGTTTAAAAGATTCTCCAATAATTCTAATTTTTGAAATAGGTTCATTCGATAAATCAGGCTTCCAAACTCTTCCAATTAAAGATCCATCAGACATCATAATAAGGCTGCCATGCGAACCGTTACCTCCATTACGATTAAAAGTAAGTTTAAAAAGATGGTATTCGCCATTATCATCAACCGATGAGAAATGGTTAAGATTTTCCGGATGATTATGAATAATTACTACAGCAAAATTTTTAGATTCTGCTTTTTCTAAAATCTTTATAAAGTGATTATTATTCCAACTTACTTGATATCGTTCAGATGAAAGAAGATCTTTCTCAGATAAAACATGAACTTCTCTTGTAAGCAACCTTTCTTCATTACCATTAACCAAAGAACGACCACAAATAATAAAAGCAGCCCTTTCTTTACCATCATCTTGAATAAGATGATTTTTGAGTTCTTTATAATGCTGTTCTTGTATGGTTATTGTATTCTTCATGAAGCTGTTTCCAAAGCTATTTGCACCTTTTTTAAGTAAGTGTGTATGCCGTCAATACCACTTCTCCATTCATTTGCAGGATAATGCCTTGACCAGCGTTGCCAAACTTTTCCTTCAAAACTTATATTTGCCTGTGTCTGTCGCGCAGGTCTATTTGATGGAGCTAATAATATGGCAGGATTGAAATACCACATATCTGGTCTAACTTCAGGATAGCCATTTGGCAGTATAATAAGTAAATCTGATATTTGACGATCATACTTCCCATTCGGCAATATCCAGTTTTTTATTATTAGGCCATTTCTCCCGGAATCAATTTTTTCTTCAAATTGATAACCCTTATCCAATAAATAATCTCTGTCGAACTCTGGTAAAAACATTATCCTTCAGTAGTTGTTTTTGCTCCTGTGAAAAAATGTTCTCTGCCGGGTTGTGCTAAATCAACCTGTTCGTTATCAGCAATTTCTTTATCCTGATTAGGGCCACTTACTTTTAGCCATACTCCATAATTTGCAGGGGCACCAACTTTGGTTTTAATCTGTGCTCCTGTAATAAATTGTTCTTCAACCTCAAAAGGTTTCTGATCAATCATAATTTTAAATTTTTGTTCAGGTTTTGACATAATAAATAAATTTTAAATTTTATTTTCTCTTACACCAAAGATACAAAAATGTAACCAGTTAGGTTACACTCTTTAGAAAAGATTTACATAAAGATTTTACTGTCTGATAGGACAATATAATAAAAATATATTTGAAGCTATTGTTAAAACAAAAAAAGTTTGAATATTTTCGCCTTTAATTGCCCAGTTAGCTGTTTTTCTTTTGCAAGAACGCTGACTGTAAAATATTCCTCAAAAGTGCGGTTAACCTATTAATTTTGGCTGGCTAACACAACCTTTTATTACTTTTATCTATTGGAGAATCTTAATAAATATTTTTAAATAAATCATCAAACAAAATCTTGCTCCTTTACAAAAAAAATTTGCTTTTACGTGCAATAAAATTTCCCTCTAAAAACAAATTTATTTTGTTCTTTGTGGTTAACTATCTACCAACTTGAAAGCAAAGCAATTCCAGTTTCCCAATTTGTAACAACGAGTCAAATTATAGCGTAGATTTGTTCATGCTTGATTTTTTCTTAAAATTCCATTACCTTTTAAAAAAAAATGAAGAAATTTTTTCTATTATTAATAGCTGTTCTTTTTTTATATTTATCAAGTATTGCACAAATTCCATCAGGTTATTATGATTTAGCAGATGGAAAAACAGGTGAAATTTTAAGAGCCGCCTTACGTGATATTACAATTACAGATCATATTAAAATTCCTTATACTAGCACAGAATTTGATGTATGGGATGCATATGCAATTACAGACGTAAGACCTACACCAAACAATACAATTATTTGGGATATGTATTCTGATATTCCCAGTGGAATACCTGCTTATACTTTTACTATTTATACAAGTCAATGCGGTTCTGCTACTGAGGAAGGAGATTGCTATGCAAGGGAACATCTTATGGCAAATTCATATTGGGGTGGAATTGATGATGCTGCAAATCCTCAGTATTCTGACTTGCATCATTTATTTCCAGCCGATCAATATGTAAATAATAGAAAGAGTAATAACATAGTAGCACAAACTTCAACTCCAACTTGGACATCTACAAATGGGAGCAAGGTTGGACCATGTACTTATCCTGGTTTTACAGGAACTGTTTTTGAACCAATAAACGAATACAAAGGTGACTTTGCTCGTGCTTTTTTATATTTGGCTGCACGTTATATGGATCAAATGAGTACTTGGATTACTACATATCCAACAACTGATGCTCAATATATTATAAATAGTACTGGGGGGAATTACAAGCAATGGTTTATTGATATGTTAATTTTATGGAACAATAGTGATCCTGTTAGCCAGAAAGAAATTGATAGAAACAATGCTATTTATTACAATACTCCACAACACAATAGAAATCCCTTTGTTGATCATCCTGAATATGTTTGCCAAGTATGGAGCTGTCCAACATCGCCAGTTATTACAAATATTACACACACTCCAACATACCCAAATTCTAGTAATGTTGTTTCAGTATCTGCAAGTGTTACAGATGATGTTTCTGTAACATCAGTAACATTACAATGGTGTACTGATGGGATCAGTTTTAATAACTCTATTATAATGAATGTAAGTGGAGCACCTAACTATGTTTCTACTTCATCTATTCCTGATCAACCTGCTAGTACTACTGTAACTTATAGAATAATTGCCATGGATAATGAAGACAACACATCTACTTCATTAACTAATAGCTATAAAGTTATTAAAGATGAACCGACCGATTATCCTACATCATTAAGCTGTGGAACATCAACCAGTACATCAATATCATTAACATGGATTGATGCAACAACTCCAATAATTCCTGATGGATATTTAATAAAAGCAAGCTCAGTAAGCTTAGTAGATATTACAGATCCAGTAGATGGTATTAAAGAAGATAATGGCTCATTAATTAAAAATATAATACAAGGAACTCAAACTGTTAAATTTACAGGTTTAGTTGCTTCAACTACTTACTATTTCAAGATTTATCCATATACAAATTCGTTAATTAATATTAATTATAAAACCATACCGACCGCTCTGAATACAAGTTGTGTAACTTCTGCGGGAGGATCAGGAAGTTGTGCTACAGATTTAATAATATCTGAGTATATCGAAGGTTCTGGAAGCAATAAATATATTGAGATTTCAAATAACACTGGAGTATCAGTGGATCTTTCTGGGTATAAGTTGCAATTATTTTCAAATGGTTCGGCAACTGCTACATCAAACGTAACATTATCTGGGACTTTAAATGATCAAACAACAATTGTATATAAAAATACTTCTGCAACAGTTTATGGAGGAACTGTTATAACAAACGCAGCTGTTAATTATAATGGTGATGATGCTGTTGCTTTATATAAAATATCATCCGGTTCCTATGTTGATATTATTGGAAGAATTGGTGAAGATCCTGGGACTGCTTGGACCAGTGGTTCTTTTACTACTTTAGATAAAACATTGGTAAGAAATTCTTCAGTAACATCAGGAGTTATAACCAATCCAACTATAGGTTTTCCAACATTAGCTACTGAATGGACACAATATACTATTGATGATGTATCCTATTTAGGAGCTCATTCAGTGACTTGTCCTTCATGTCAAGCACCTACTATACAAGCAAGCAATATTACGTTCCCATCAGTAAGTGATACATCAATGACCATTCATTGGATAAATGGCAATGGAATAAATCGAATAGTAGTAATGTGTCAGGGATATCCTATTACTGAAATCCCAATAGATTATACTTCATATTTATCTGATTCTGTATTTGGTTTAGGAGACGAGTTAGGATCTGAAGAGTATGTAGTTTACAATAATTCTGGCTCTACAGTTTCTGTAAGTAATCTGATTAAAGGTCAAACGTATTACATCTCAATTTTTGAATATAATTGTTTAGCAGGAGAGGAAAGTTATTTGACTCCTTCAGTTAATTCAAGTCAAATTACATATTCAATAACAACCGGTACAACTCCTGATAACACATACTGTGTTTCATCAGTCTTAGGATTTGCTACAACTATATCCTATACATCAACAGGTACATTTACTGGAAATACTTACACGGCTCAATTATCAGATGCTATGGGTTCTTTTGCTTCTCCAATAAATATTGGAACTTCAATAAGCAATCTTAATACTGGTGTTATTAATTGTAGTATTCCTGCAAACACTGAAAGTGGAACTGGGTATATGATTAGAGTTATCAGCAATGAACCATCCATAATAGGAACAAATTCTAATCTATTTGAAGTGATATTATACATACCATGCGAAACACCTATAAGTGCTATTTCGAGTCGAAATGATTATTGTGAAAATGAGGGTGGAACTATTGACTTAAGTGCTATTGGAGGATCTGGTACTTTATTGTCATGGTATACATCTGGCTGTAGCGGAACTTTAATTGGTACAGGAAATCCACTAAATATTGAAGCCCCAACAACCACAACTACTTATTATGCAAGATGGGAGAATTCTTGCAGCAATTCAAGTTGTGCAAGCATAACAGTTACTGTTTTGCCAATTGTAAATGCTGGTTTATCAATTGCAGCTTCGGAAAATCTAATTTGTGAAGGAACTTTAGTAACATTTACAGCAACTCCATCCAATGGAGGAAGCTCCCCAGAATATCAGTGGCAGCTTAACGGATTGGATATTGATGGACAAATAAATAGTACATATGCATCAGATTCGCTTAATAATTATGATCAAATAAAATGTATTTTGATATCAAGTGAAACAACATGTATTTCAGAAAGTACAGCTACATCCAATATAATAACAGTTACGGTTAACAGCATACCTGAAACACCAACAATTTCTCAAATCGAGAATTATATATTACATTCTAATGTTCCAAATGGAAATCAATGGTACGATTCAAACGGGTTGATAAGTGGAGCTGTTAATCAAGAATATACTGTAACATCAAATGAAACATATTATGTTATTGTAACAAAGAATGGATGTAGTTCTGAGCAATCAAACTCTATTGCTGTTGTAATTAATGGAATTGATATTCTGAGTAACAACAAATCATTTGAAATTTATCCTAATCCGGTATCTAATGAACTTATTATTGTATCTAAGGATAATTTACTTAAAACTAGGTACGAGATTTACAATTCATTAGGGCAAGTAATTTATAAAGGAATATTAATTGAAAAGGATATAATTCAAACAACAAATTTTAGTTCTGGAATATATATAATTAAACTTGAGAATGATAAAACTTTAGAATTTAAAAAAATTGTAAAAAAATAACTATTTTGAAACCAGAAGGTGCCGACAAATTGTCGGCACCTTTTTAATTTAGTTTACAAGATTTGAATGTCTATAAAGACAAAGATTATAAAAAAACGAGTTAGTAGAAATTTTAAGAAAACATACTTTCTTTTGAAATATTAGCAATTTAATTCTGAAAACTATGAAAAGACAAATTATTCTATTAATTGTATTAATAACATTTCCTTTGTATATGATAGCTCAGGAAAAAACTAATGAAACTAATGATGATATAACAGTTTACATAACAAAAACTGGGAGTAAATATCATTCAGAAAATTGTAGTTATTTAAATGGAAATGGAATATCAAAAAAACTTTCTGAAGTAAAAGAAAAATATTCTCCATGTAGTAAATGCAATCCTTTAAAATCAACAATAGTATTGGAAGAAAAAAACAAAACTACTGGAGAAAAGAAGGTTGCAACAGAAAAAAAAACAACTTCAGGCAAGACTATTTATACAGGCCCTCGAGGTGGAAAATATTATATAAATAAGAATGGAAATAAGACATATATAAAGAAAAACAAATAACATCCAAATACCTTATAAAACTTAACCCTAAATCGTTGGCTGCAACCTAAAAATAACATTTTGGTATGAATGAAGCAAAAAATAAAAATGGATTTACATTTCTGGACATAGTGATAGTTATTTTTTCAGTTTATGTACTGATAGCACTCCTAATTGATAGTTTCATTAAATTATCACCTGAAGTTTCTGAGTTACTCTATATTATTGATAATATTATTTGTATTATTTTCTTGTTTGACTTTTTTTATCGCTTTTACAAAGCACCTTCTAAGAAAGAGTTTATTAAATGGGGATGGATTGACCTTATATCAAGCATACCATCATTTGAATATTTGCGATATGGACGATTTATTAGGTTGTTTAGATTATTGAGAGTATTGAGAGCATTTCGCTCAGTAAAGTTTCTGACTAATCATTTATTTAAAAACAGAACACAAGGTACTTTTGCTACTGTTTCATTAATTGCTTTTCTAATGATTATCTTTGGTTCAATTTCAATTTTGCAAGTTGAAGTTGATGCAAATTCAAATATTAAAACAGCAGAAGATGCTATTTGGTGGGCATTTGTTACAATAACGACGGTTGGGTATGGAGATAAGTTTCCCATAACGACAGAAGGACGAATAATCGCTGCATTTTTAATGGTAACAGGAGTTGGATTATTTGGAACATTTACAGGATTTATTACTGCTTGGTTTATTGGTGGCGAAAAGATGAAAGACGAAGAAATAAAATAATAGGCAGACACCAAAATAACATCACAAAATATGCAAATTTATTAATTATCTGACATTTATTATTAAATTTAATTTTTCATTGGCTGACAAAAACTCTAAGTAGAAATAGTATATTTTTCCTGTGCCGAATCTTTTGTGAGCAAGGGTAAAATAAAAATGATTATTAAAAAATAAAAAAACAAGAAAATGATAAAACTTAAACGAGTAACAATTAATAAATACAAAAGTATTCAGAAATCTCAGACAGTTGAGATTGACAATGCAATTACAACAATTGTTGGAATGAATGAATCTGGCAAAACAGCATTCCTAACAGCAATAGCCAAGACAAATTATTTTGTTGCGGATAAGGATTTTGAATTTGATATTATTGAAGATTATCCAAGAAATGAACTTATTGATTTTCAAAGCGAAGAAGAAGATTGTAAAATAATTAAATGCGATTATGAAATATCTTCTGAACTTTTGAAACTTATTGAGGATGAAATTGGGAAAGGTGTGTTTACAATAAAAGAATTTTCATATAGTCATTATTACAAAAAGAAAACACCTACTTTTTCTGGTTTAACTGCCAACAACAAGAAATTTTTAGAATTTAAAATTCAAAATTATACTTTATCTACTGCTACAAAAGAAGCAATTGTAAAATGTGTATCTTTAAAAGAAATCGCAGTAATAGTTGGAGCAGAAGGAGATATTGATTTACCAACTTTTAAATCCGAAATTAAAAAAATAATTGATGGAGGATGTCAAGACCCCTCATGGACAGATCTTTTGGAATCATATATTGCGAACAGGTGGATAAAAAATAAAATGCCGAAGTTTTGGTATTTTGATGATTATTATCCACTCCGTGGAAAAATAAATATAAACAAACTTCATAAAGAACCACCAGCAACTGAAAAAGATAAAACTTCAAAAGCACTTTTTGAACTTGCTAGAATAAAGCCAGAAGATATATTAACCTCTACTGAAAAAGAATATGAAAAGTATATTGCTCTTTTAGAAGCATCATCAAATAAAATAACAAAGGAGATTTTTAATTATTGGTCAACAAATAAAAATCTTGATATAGAATTTAAAATTCAGAACATTACCAACGCACAAGGGCAACCAGAAAAAGTTTTGGATATCAGAGTTAAGAGCCAACGCCACAAAATAACACTTCCTTTGGACAGACGTAGCAAAGGATTTAATTGGTTTTTTTCTTTCATTATTTGGTTTAATAAAATACAAGCAGACAAAAATTCTGAATACATTTTGTTGCTTGATGAACCTGGTCTAAACCTTCATGCTTCTGCTCAAGCGGATTTGCTTCGCTTCATTGAGGACCTTTCAAAAAAACACCAAATCGTTTACACAACTCACTCTCCTTTTATGGTTGAATCAAACCATTTAGACAGAGTTAGAACTTGCTTAGAAACAGAGGAAGGAACAATCATTTCAGATACAATCCAAGAGAAAGATCCTAATACATTATTCCCTTTGCAAGCAGCATTAGGTTATGATATTGCTCAAAATCTTTTCATTTCAAAAAATAATTTACTTGTTGAAGGACCAGCGGATTTAATATATTTGACAATTCTATCTAGCATTCTTGAAGCAGATAAAAAAATATTTTTAAAAGATAGTATTACTATTGTTCCTGTTGGGGGATTAGACAAAGTTTCCACCTTTATTTCACTTCTTCGTGGTTCACAATTGAAAGTTGCTTGCCTCCTTGACACTTTTACTGATCAAAAAGGAAAACAAAAAGTTGATGATTTAATTCAATATAAAATAATTAAAGAAAAAAATATTCTTTTTTTTAATGAGTTTACAAATAACAAAAAGAAAACAGCAGACATTGAAGACATGTTTGCAAAAGATGAATATATCAAAATTTTCAATGCAGCTTTTGATAAAGAATATTCTGTAAATATTACAGATCTTGACACTGAAATAGATACAATTATTAAACAAATAAATAAGGCAATTAATAAAGACCGGTTTAATCATTATAGGCCAGCAAACAAGTTGAATCAATTGGCAGTAGACAAAAGTTTTTTTTCAACTAAAACACTGAGTAATTTTGAAAAATTGTTTTCTGAAATAAATAAACTATTTTAACCTTGAAGAACAATAGAATTGAATATAACGACAATATCTATTGAAATTTTTGTTCTAAAAAAGAAATAAAAGAATGTCTAGTATTAACTGATTTAGGTTATGAAAACATTATCCATTTGATAAACCAAAATCAATGTTTAAAATACAGTCATTGATTATGTATCGTTTTAAGGAATTAAGAAGTAAACCAAATGATGTAATTCATCAACAATGAATATCGATGGAATTAAGGAAAAATTTAAACCCGAAAGAACAGGAAATATTATTTGAAGCACTTGAAAAACTTGCTGAAAAGAATTATATTATATTTGAAAATAGAAAAGGAATGGATTGTATCGTTTTAACTAAACCTGGGTTTGATGAAATCTATTAATAAAACTTCACACAACATCGATTCCTGTTTTATATGAGATTTAGAGGTTTTTTGACATTTTTTATTTAGCTTCATTTTTCAATAGGCTGACAAGAACGCTAGGCAAAATTTCCTTACAAAACGAAACCAAAAACCGTGTGTTATAATTTAAAAAAAAATACCATGAAAACGAGTAAGATTATAATAGTGTTTTCTTTTTGTTTAATCGTAATTGGACTTTTAATTTTTGCTACTTGCTGGACAAATGAGACAAAATCTCTGTTAAGTCAATATGCAGGAATAATTGTAACTGGGGTTGGATTTATAATTGCTATCTATCAATTAAGATTATCAACAAATCAGTACTTTGATGATTTAAAAAAGAAAGAAAAAGATTATTTAGACTTGATTGTAGAATCAAAAACTGATGAAAACTTTCATTCTATTAAGACACAGGTATTTAACAAATCAGGCAAAAATAAGAAAATTAAATATTCATTTCTGCTCTTAACTAAGCAAGAAGATAATATAATTGAAGATATACAGTCTATTATTCAGCATTTAAATCTTGATTTACAAATTAATTGTAGCAATAATTTTTATCAACTTAAAGACTTTATATCAAAACCTTTATATATTGGAAATTCTATTGGATTTATTCCATTAGAATTTTACTTCAAAGAAAATATTCGGATTAGTAATGAAAATCCATGTTATACATATTCATTTGACAATAACGAAATTAAACTACAAAAAGGAATCTATTCAATCAGATTCTTTATTTATCCAAAAAAAGGATGTCACAGAAGTACAGTTGATAGCTTGATAATTAAAAAGAATTAATAATTAATTTCATTTTTTCACATAAAATCACATTCATACTTGAACTAGCTATAGGAATATTTGGGATTATTAGGAAGCAAGACTTTTAAATTGGGCAAAGTAACAACTATATTTTAAGAATTAATTATGTGTTTTTACATATAAATAATTATGATGAAAGATGTCTAGATTTAATATATGATTTAACTGTAAGTCGATTTACATCTAATATTCTAGCAATTGCACTAATTGAAACTTTTTTATCTAATAATTCCTTAATTATCAATTCTTTACCAGAAAGCTTGGTTAGTTTAGATAGACTCCCAAAAGGTCTCCCTAGTTTTTTCCCTTCACTCTTTTTTCTAGCTAATGCTTCTTTAGTTCGTTGAGAGATTAAATTCCGCTCAATTTCAGCAGATAATCCAAAAGCAAATGCTAGAACTTTAGAGTTAATATTATCACCTAATTCATAGTTTTCTTTAATACAATGAACATTTATTTGTTTATCCATACAATCATGAAGGATTTTCATTACATCCATTAAGTTTCTACCCAATCTTGATAATTCAGATAAAATTAATAGATCATTTTTTACCATTCTTTGTATTACTTCTCCAATTTTTCTTGATGCAATTTTTTTTGTACCACTTTCAGTTTCTTCAATCCATAAATCAATTTGAATTTTTTTCTTATCACAATATTTTAAAATTTCAAATTTTTGATTTTCTACTGTTTGTTTATCTGAACTCACTCTAATATATGCATAATTCATAGATTTTTTATTTAATGTTATATTATACCTATTATATTATATATTTTATACAAATATACAATATTTTATATACAATATAATATTATCTATATTTGCCTATATTAAACGACCGTTTAAATTAATAAATAAAATATCATATAACAACCAAAACCTTCGTGTTATGAGATAATGCTCTATAAATTAGGCACAATCATTCATCATACTATTCAATTAGTACAATTTGTCAATGAAATACAAATAATTTAGTATTTGGATTGGAATAAAGATTGTATAAAAAAGAAAAAATGTTTGAAAATAATTATTGTTAATAAATAATTACAATTATTATTAAATATTATATAATTGATTATACAATTTAATTTAAATTTTATATATTTGTAGTTGAAAAAATATCTCTGCTTGAACAGAGATATTTAATTAAAATCGGTTGTACCCGATTTATATAACTTAATAATAGTATTTTTTATGGTTACAAATGTAAAAAAAATTAGTTATAATCCAAATCAAAAAAGAAGATTGGCTTCTTTTGAGGGCTGCAAGTTGGATTTGAAAGAAGAACTGCCCTTATTATTTAAAGCTTTTTATGAAGCATTTACAGCTTACGAAAGAGAGGTAGTGCAAACACCACCAGTAGCTCGTGCAAGAGGTTTTGAAGCATCATTATTAAATTCGAAAATGATTCAGAGTATACAATCTAATTTCCCAATCAATTGGAAGTTCGGAAAATATAAAAGATTTACTCTGAGAATTAAAGGATATATAGTCCTTTTTAAGAAATTTGATAATAAGGGACTACCGATGAATATCAAAACGAAATCTGTTACTGCAATTTCCCAACAACTTTCTTTACCATTATTTGATGAAGCATCATTTGTTGCTGAGCCAATTTTATTTTTTGGTTATAGAAAAGATAAAATGGGAAACATTGCTGACCCAAAATTAGTATATATTGATGAAGATAAAATCAAGTGGACTATTACTCACGATGAAATTTTGACAATAAAAACTACAAGTATTTCAAAAGAAGAAAAAGATGCTATGCCAAAATTAAAAGAGAGTATAAACAAAAAAGCAGTAAACAAATAAATTCAAATAGGGTACAACCTGTTTTTATAACTAAACTTTAGAAAAAATGGAAATCAATTATAGACAGTTAATATTTGCACGGGAATACAGACAGCTTTCTCAAACGGAATTAGCTTCTAAAATTAATGGATTATCACAATCAAATTTATCAAAGTTTGAAAAAGGCTTAGGTTCACTGTCAGATGAAATAGTGTATAGAATAATACGCTTTTTAAATTTTCCCGAAGAGTTTTTTTCAATCAAAATTTCTAACAATGTAGAAAATCCACATTACAGAAAAAGAACTACAATTACAAAAGCTATTCGAGTAGATATTGAATATAGTATTAAATTGATTGGATTTATCGTTGACCAAATGACTCATTCAGTAGAGTGGCCAGACTTTGGTCTCACCCCACTTAATATTGAAGATGGATATACGCCTGAAAGTATTGCTAAATTCATTAGAAAACAATTTAAATTAACAGCTGACGAACCAGTGAAGATGATAAATAATCTTTTAGAAAGTAACGGGATAATTATAGTTGAGTTTGATCCTTCGGAGCATTTTGATGGTGCATCATTTGTTACTGATAAGGGCTATCCTGTAATTGTAATAAATAAAGCATTTAGTAATGACCGTAAAAGATTTACTCTTGCGCATGAATTAGGTCACCTAATTATGCATATTACTGGAAATTTCCCTATTCCAGATTATAGAAACCTTGAAGACGAAGCCAATAATTTCGCATCAGAATTTCTAATGCCCAAAGAAGCTATAAAGTCTTCTCTACATGGCTTAAGACTTTCTCATTTATCCGAATTAAAAAGATATTGGTTAACATCTATGGCTTCAATTGTGAGAAGAGCTAAAGATTTAGGTTGCATTTCTAAGGATAAATATACGTATTTGAATATTGAACTCAGCAGAAAAGGATATAAGAAAGAAGAGCCTATAAATGTTTTTATTGATGCTTCTAAACTTTTCATAACAGGATATAAAATGCATAGAGATGATTTAGAATACACAGATGAAGAATTAGCAAAAGCATTTAATATACCATTAGATGTTTTACAAAGATTTTGCAGTCCATCAAGAAACAATTCCAAATTGAGAGTTTTAATCTAATAATTATAAAAAAACAATTCATTAAAATTCTAGCTGTTATTTAAATGTAACCCAATATTTGTGTGGCAAGTAATTCATTAATATAAAAGCTAAACAGGATAGCTTCAAAGGCTGAAAAAAACATTATTCCTAAAATTCAATTTGCATTCTATCTAGGCATAACTTAATAATTGCTTTATTGATACTATTAATGTACAAGCAAATTGGATTTTTCTTTAAAATACATTACTTAAGTAAGATTGTTGAATTATAATGGAATTGACAAAAGAGAGATATTTTTTATAAATAATTAAGTCAAGATAATGTTTATATTGAATTCTATAAATAATTTCTTTTTATCATTTAAAAAAATTATTAATAATGACAGTATTACCATCATCAGGTTTTAACAAGAAGATTGCAGAAATATCCAAATATTCTGTAAGAAAAGACTTTTGGTTATTAATAGGATTTGGGGAAATTTATCCTGATTCTGTTAAACAAGCATTTCTTAGAGAAATTTATTTTGTTAATATAAAAGGTAATAAATACTATAGGATAGAGGATTGGAACAAAGAAAAAGTAATAAAAGTTTCTGTTCGAGAAGAAAGAACATTAATTTATAAAATTGGCACAATTTTCGATTGTCATGGATATCCTATAAAATATCCAATTCCGGGCGATACAAATTTATATTCTAAAAGAGTAGTACTATCAAATCAATTAAATTTCAAAAGAGATGGACTTAATGATCTACTTTCAGAAACTGAATTTCCAATTTTTAGAGAAGATAGGAATTTTCAGAACAATAAAACGCCTTATTTTTATTATAAAGGAGTAAATAACAAGGATCATGTATTTATCCCTATTTCTCTTATTAGTAAGTATTTTTACTATACTTCGTATACTGCAATACATTCAATAATATATGATAGATTAAAAGAAGGAATTTTAAATAAGGTAATAGAAAATGGGAAATATTATGTTTTATATGATGATATATATATAAATTATTATGATACAAAAAGAATTGCTAGATATTGGTTCACAAAAGGAGAAAATACGGGATTTGATCTATTAAAAAATTCAATCAATAATTTTTATCAAACACTACTAAATAATGAAAAAAATAATTCTAGAATTAGTGGGGAAATTGAATATAAAATACCTTTTAATTTTGCTTTAGGTATGGTTTTATTAGGTCAATATATTCAGAAGGATACTTTTATGGCTTATGATATTATTTCAATTTCTCCTAACAAGTCTTATAATGATTATTATACTATTAAAAAATTTGAATTATTAAATTTAAATGATAAAAGGACTTCTTTATTGAAAGAAACTAAAGAACAAAGGGGATATACAAGTATACGTGGTAAAGAATCAAATAACATTTCTAATGAACTAGATGACGTAAATCCTACAAATACAAGAATCCCAAGAGAAGAAAATAATATTAATAATATAAGTTTCTTTGAAGAATCTCCAGAAATTGAAATTTTAGATAAAGAAGATCAGAACTATTGTTATATTCAGGAAACTCTTCTTATAAAAGAATATGATGGATACGGAATTAATGATGAAACTAATTCAACTTCAGGCATAAGAAAAATAAATGAATTAATCTTATCGTACATTTCACATTTTAAAATTCTATTTGATGCTTTGGAATTAATTAAAAATAAAGGGTATATAATAAATTATATTTTAATAAATGATTCAAAACACTATCCCATTTCTATTGCACCAAAATGTTATGATAGCAATAATAGGCCTTTTAATATTGTTGAAGAAATTATTATTGCAACCATTAGTAATGATACTGATCAATATTGTATAATTGATGGTGATAGTGGAGTTTATATTGGAATATTTAAAAATCTTGGAATTCCTTTAAGTGATGTAAATGATAATAAATTATCCAGTTTCATTAGATTTATGTTAGATGAACATTCATTTGCATGGAGTGAAGTATATTTTAATGAAAAAAATAATAATGAATTAAAGAAGGAGAATTATAACAGAATTTTAAATAATTTTAGATATAAGATACTACAACCTATTGAACATATGTCTGAAAAAAAGAAAAATATTACTGAAGAAAATGAAGATTTAAATTTAAATAAAGATGAGAGTTTAGAAGACAGTCTAGCAAGAAGAATATTATTAAGAATTTTAAATAATTAATAATACAATAATTTTTCAAACCAAAAAGGGATATAATCATTGTCTTTAATTAAATATGCTCTCATTACTTTATTTTCAGCAAAAAGAGAATAAATTTCATCAGTTGAATTTTTAAATAAACTAAAAATAAATGGTAACGTTTCTCTTCTTTGTTCTACCGACCAATATCTAATTTCTTTATTTATAAAGGCTTCCGGAGTATTATATTTTTTTAAAACTATTTCACGAAATCTATTGTTCTTTGAGCTTGATCTAAGTCTTAATGATAACAATAATAATACTCTGATGAAAGTAAAAGAATATTGTGTTATTGGATTAAATCCATATAATATTGAATTATCAATATATTTTTGGTAATCCAATTCTAATTTTGTTGGAATTCTGTTTGGTTCATATTTTCTTAAATCTGTATTACAATTACTACATAAAAATAATGGTTGGAACTCCATTGTAGATAAATTTGAGAAAGACTTCATATTAACACGATAGTAAGTTATTGGAGATCCGCATTTGTAACACCTATCAATCAATAACTGATTACATTCTGTACAAACAACTGAAGTAATGAGTCTCCAACTTTTTTTAAAATAAACAGTCCCCATTGAAAGGCATTTTGTACAACATTGTTGACCAAACTGCTTTCTTTTTCTATGATTTATACCTAAAGGTAATATATTTCTAATTGTGCCATCATGATGGTATTTGTAATATGCAAATCCCTCATAATTTCTGAGAAACATTTCATGAATATTTTCAATTCTCAATGGTGTATGTTTCACCATTATATTAATAATATTTTCTGGTTCTAGTACATCAATATCTCTATTCCAAAATGGTACATTTCTACCAAAATAATTTTGTATAAATGTATTAGTCTTAACATCATGATTATTTGATAATCTACAGAACCAGGAGGTAAATAACTCGTCTTTTTCTGGAGGTAAATAATACGGGAATATTTCTTTTTCTAAACTTTTTATATAAACCATTAATTGTAAAATGCCTTTTTTCTTTGTGTTGGAGGAATATAATCTATATTTTCAATAATTGAATTTGTTATGTGTTCAGCACCACTTTCAATAGCTAATATTGTACTTAATTCCAATATTTTGGAAATTTCACCAATTAATCCATCGCTATATGTCAATATTTTATTTGCAATTGATCCTTCAACTAAACTAGATTCTTTCTTTAGTGGAAGTACCATAGAAAAGCTCAATAATAATCTTTTATATTCTGTATTATTTGTCCATCTTGGTAGAATTCTTGGTTCAAATCTATTTGCTAATTGTGAATCAGATTGAATTGCATTAAATGCAAGCTTTGTACCAGCACAAATTAATGGAATTTGTAACTCGTTAGATAAATGTTTTAACACATTTAAAAATAATCTTTGCTTTGAAGGTGATCCAGCTAAAACATGATGAATTTCGTCAATTACGATAGCTTTAACTTCTAAATGTTTTAGTAAATTTTTAACCCTAGATTGCCTACTATCAATTTTTTCTGAAGTTCTTGTTGGTGCAAATAATTTTTCAAGGATAGCATTATAAAATCTTTTTTCATCTGGTTCAGGTGGAGCCTGAATCATTAAGACTGGATTAATTAATTTGTCAGTTTTTTCATCAATGTAGGCTAAGTGAGATTGATCAAATTTTGTTAGTAGTGCTGTTTTTCCATTATTAGAATCACCAACAATAAGTAAATTAGGCATCCTTATAGATTTTGGATAATTTAAACAATCTTCCATTTTTTTTAAAATTTGGGCAGCGTTTGTATATCCAATCCATTTAAATTTTCTAGTTGCTTCAATTCTTTCTTCAATTGAAGCGGTTTCTACAAAAGTTCTAGTTTTTTCGGTTAAATGCTTCATCATCTATTTCTTCAAATGGTTTTAAATCTTCAATTTTATTTACTCTCTCTTGTTCTTCGTTTTCATCAGGGGTTTTTGATTTAAGTTCTTGTTGATTTAGAATTTTATTTCTCTTCCTGTTTCTTGTCTCTCTTATAGACCTTTCTTCTAATTCATTCAATTCCCTAAAGGCTGAAAAAATTGATTTTTCATCAATATTAACCCTGTTTTCTTTTAATTTCTTTAAAATTTCTCTATGTTCCCAAATCGACATTGGAGGTAATGATGCATCTCTATATGGGATTTCTATGTAATCATCTATATTAGGGTCGTAAAAATAAACAATGCTTATATCTCTTGGATCTCGTTTAAAAATATGTTGTTTTTTAATGTTTTTTTCAGAATCATGAATATAAGATCTTAATGCATCACTATAATAATAAATATGATCTATAACAATACCATATTCTTGAATTGTTCTTTCTACAAAAGGCATAAAATCAAGTCTTACCTTTTTTTCATTATTAATTCTTGGGGGAATCCCCTTTCCTGGCATTTCTTTATTTCCCATTATACCATTTTTAAACCTTTCGAGAGGTGATTGATTAATCTCAGTATGAATTCTTGTATGATAAATTTTTGTTATAAAAATGGTTAACCATCTTTCAAACTCTTGAAGTGTAAAAGAAGCATTTTTACTTGAATCATATTTTTTCCTTTCTTCTGATGAAGAAAAAGTAGTACCTGGTAAATTATGAATCTCTTTAGCAAATGTACCTAACAATCTTTCGATATGTCCACCATAGTGAGGAGTGGCAACTGGTCTAAATTCTATATCAATTCCATAATTAATACAACTTTTTTTAAGCATATTACTTCTAAATTCTTTCGCATTATCCACATGAATTTTATCCATTATACCCCAACATGGCCATTCAGCATCAATTTCCATTTGTTCTAACCACATTTCTTTAGGAAGAATCGAATTGGCTATACACATACCTGTTCCAAGAAATCCGGGTGTCTCAAATGATATATAGGAACCTACAACCATTCGGCTATAAACATCAATTGCTAGTGTTAACCAAGGTCTTTTAATTGGTTTTCTATAATACTCATCTACAAGAATTATATCTACTGGAGTATGATCAATTTGAACAACAGATAATGGATAATCAGCACCTGGGAACTTTCCTTTTAAAGGTTCATATTTATATCTTGCTTCTTGAATTCCAAATCTTTTTCGAATCTTTTCTTCTTCAGAAATGTTTTTTATTCTATTGCGAACTGTGTTTGGATGTGGGCAAGGAATTGAAAATTCATCGCATGCAAGTTGGATTTCTCTAATTGTTTTTATTATTGATTTTCGCGAACTATTTAAATATACAGCATGAATTTTATCATTAATAATGTTTTCCTGAAGATTTGACAATCTACTTTTTCCCCTACCCCCTGTTCTTTTCATTCCAACAAGAGATGAAACTAATCCTGAATTATCAAAAAGTTTAAGCCACCTATAAATCGTACTAATACTAACCTTATTATTAAAAGCAGTTTTATTTATTAAATCCAAATCTCCCCTATTTTTAAGTATTGGTTTGATTACATTATAGCGTATATTGGCTTTTTCCCACTCTTTTTCTGAGAGACCATGTAAATTATATTCTAATTCATCGCTTCTATCAATTGGTTCTAATTCGCTTACATCTACAGTATGAATAATGTTGGTCTCTATTTCTTCAATTGAAACTGTGTTAACATTTATTATTCTTATGATTACACATTTCGTGTTATTATAAATTATCTTTTCTCCCTTAGTTATAAATAATCTTTCCATAATTCTACAATTTTGGTAACCATAGTTTTGTTTCCATACTCAGTTTCATATCATTATCAAAATATACTAAATAATTTGAAACCATATACCAAATTATATATAACATTTCTGCTTTTTTATCATCACTTTTTACTGAGATATCCAATAATTGCTGAACCGTCAATTGCTCATATTGTTTTAAAACGTTTAATATTATTTGAGTATCATTATTATTAAAACCATATTTTGGATTTTGATATGATAACAAAAATTTTGCATTAAATAGTTTGGGTGATCGAATCTCTTTTTCAGTCAATATTTGAAATTCAATATCATTCTTTTTGCAAAATTCTTCAGCAATATTGAATTTCTTTTGATAAACAGATTTGTTTGCTATTAAGTCATCATTATACTTAATCTCAACTATTTGCTTTAATCCATTCCAAAACTCAACGTAAAAATCTGGGATGTAATATTTTTGGGTATTATATTGATAATAGAAAAGTTTAAATGGTTGTTCTAAATATCTATAAACCTTTTTATCAAATTCAATTAAATAAATAAAATCACGTTCAAGTGAAGACTCAAATTGAACTGAATCATTATTTTTTATACTCGATATTGAACCAGTTAAACTTATTTCCGATAAAGAAATATTTCTTTGCTTTTTAGGACTTATTATTATCTTCTTTTGTGATATACTTTCATAAAAATCCGCAAAATTACTTTTTTTTCTCATTCACTTGTGTGGTGATAAATGTAAATAATGCGAAATTTATCAAATACTTTTGTAAATAACAGGAGGAGGCCAGTTTCCTCAGCCAGGTGAAATTTCTTTGGCACATAACGGAGTACTTTTTCTTGATGAATTACCTGAATTTCAACGATCGGTGCTCGAAGTTATGCGACAACCACTCGAAGATCGAGTAATAACTATTAGCCGTGCAAAATTTACTGTTGAATACCCTGCGAGTTTCATGCTTGTCTCATCAATGAATCCATGTCCCTGTGGGTATTATAATCATCCGGAAAAAGAGTGCGTATGTGCTCCCGGAAGTATTCAGCGCTATTTAAATAAAATTTCAGGTCCATTATTAGATAGAATAGATATTCATGTTGAAGTAGTTCCTGTTTCGTACGATCAACTTGCTGAGGTGAAGCCTGCTGAAAGTAGCTCAAAAATTCGCGAAAGAGTAATTAGCGCTCGTGAAACGCAATCAAAACGATTTGAAAACTCCGAAACTATATTTTGTAATGCACAGATGTCGTCGAAACAAATTCGTGAGTTCTGTGAAATTGATACTGCTGGACAAACATTATTAAAAAAAGCCATGGAAAAATTAGGTTTGTCGGCACGAGCATACGATCGAATTTTAAAAGTTTCTCGCACCATTGCCGACCTTGAAGGAAAAGAAAATATTCAGGCATACCATCTGGCCGAAGCAATTCAATATAGAAGTTTGGACAGGAGTGGATGGGGAAATTAAATGCGACTAAGTAGCAACAAGTATTTTAATTATATTATAAAAACTTTTTCACCCGTAGCAAAAATAGAAAACATTTCGATTCTTTTTTAAGAAAAGTTGCTCACTTGAACAAATATTTAAAAAATATGTTGTAAAGCAGAATTTTATATCTAATTTTGAATCTATTAAACAAAATAACAATGCCTTGATGATTGTAATAACCATTAAGGCAAATTTTTATGCATCGAAAGAAATAAAATGACAGATAATTATTAACTAAAAAAATGTAAAAAAATGGATGGTATTTTTTGGTTTATTCCTTTTGCATCAGTGTTGGCACTGGTTTTTGCTTGGTTCTTTTTTAAGGACATGATGAAAAATTCTGAAGGTACAGATAAGATGAAGCAAATCGCTCAGTATGTTCGCGAAGGAGCTATGGCTTATTTGAAAAGACAATACAAGGTTGTTGGGATAGTTTTTATTGTATTGTTTTTTATCTTATTAGGTTTAGCCTATTTTGGTGTACAAAACCCATTTGTACCTGTTGCTTTTATGACAGGAGGTATTTTCTCAGGCCTATGTGGATATTTGGGAATGCGCACTGCTACTTATGCATCGGCACGTACAGCGCAAGGAGCTTCGCAATCACTTAACAAAGGATTGAAGATTGCATTCCGAAGTGGTGCAGTTATGGGTCTTGTAGTTGTAGGATTTGGATTACTTGACATCAGTTTATGGTGGTTAATTCTAAATAAGCTTGTTTACACTGCTGAACATATGCAAAACGGAATGCATTTTCTTGGATTAACATTTGTACATGCAGGCACAACTGATCATACCAAACTAATTGAGATTACAGCTACTATGTTGACATTCGGTATGGGAGCATCAACACAAGCATTATTTGCACGTGTTGGAGGAGGTATCTTTACAAAAGCTGCTGACGTAGGTGCCGATCTTGTTGGAAAAGTTGAAGCTGGTATTCCAGAAGATGATCCACGTAACCCTGCTACTATTGCCGATAATGTTGGTGATAATGTAGGTGATGTTGCTGGTATGGGTGCTGACTTATACGAATCATATGCCGGATCAATTTTGGCTACAGCTGCACTTGGCGCTGCACTGCCTTTAGTTGCAGGATTTGATCCTGTTAAAGCGATTATCTCTCCTATGATTGTTGCTGCAATTGGAATAATACTATCAATTATTGGAATTTTTATGGTTCGTACAAAAGAAAGTGCGACACAGAAAAACCTTTTAAATGCCCTTTTAATTGGAACCGGAGGAAGTTCTGTATTAATTCTAATGGCAGTTGCTGGTTTAGCTTATTTCGAATGGATTACATGGGGTATATTTGGTTCGGTTGTTTCTGGTTTATTAGCTGGTGTTATTATCGGACAAGGTACAGAGTACTTTACATCTGATGAATATAGTCCTACAAAAAGTATTGCTAAGCAAACCCAGCAAGGACCAGCAACTACAATTATTGAAGGTATGGCTGTTGGTATGTACTCAACATGGATTCCTGTTGTAACAATCGTAGCAGGAATTATCTCCGCTTATGGTTTTGCAGGTGGTTTTTCAAATTTCCCAATGGGAGTATATGGAATCGGATTTGCAGCTGTAGGTATGCTTTCGACATTAGGAATCACATTGGCTACCGACGCTTTTGGTCCTATTGCTGACAATGCAGGCGGAAATGCAGAAATGGCAGAATTACCAAAAGAAGTTCGTGAAAGAACAGACGCTCTTGATATGTTAGGAAATACAACTGCAGCTACAGGCAAAGGATTTGCTATTGGCTCAGCTGCCTTAACAGCAATGGCTCTTTTAGCTGCATACATGGAAGAAATAAAACTTTGGCTAGGAAAGATTGCTGGCGATGGTTTTAAACAAATCGGTGATGTTTTGTTCTATAATAACAATATACCTACTTTAGCTGAAGGTCAAAAAGCAATTCATATTGCATCATCATCAGTTAAAGATCTCGTTTATGCGTATGACTTATCATTGTTCAACCCAATGTTACTAGGTGGTTTATTCCTTGGATCTATGATGGCATTTGTTTTTAGCGCGATGACAATGAAAGCTGTTGGTCGTGCTGCAGGAGCTATG
The DNA here is from genome assembly GCA_001768565.1 of Bacteroidetes bacterium GWF2_33_16. Classification (GTDB taxonomy): domain Bacteria; phylum Bacteroidota; class Bacteroidia; order Bacteroidales; family UBA12077; genus UBA12077. The sequence goes on from MEOE01000016.1 coordinate 249,980, forward strand.
GTTGATGAGGTTCGAAGACAATTCAGAGATATTCCTGGTATTTTGGAAGGTAAAGCAACTCCTGAATATGCAAAATGTGTTGAAATATCAACTAAAGGAGCTCAAAGAGAAATGTTAGTTCCTTCCTTAATGGCTATAAGTGTTCCTATAGTTGTAGGTATTTTTCTTGGTGTTGCAGGAGTAGTAGGATTATTAGCAGGAGGACTTGTTACTGGCTTTACACTTGCCAGTATGTTAAACAATGCCGGTGGTGCTTGGGACAATGCTAAAAAGTATATTGAAAAAGGCAATCTTGGTGGTAAAAAAAGTGATTCTCATAAAGCTGCCGTAGTTGGCGATACAGTTGGAGACCCTTTCAAAGATACATCAGGTCCATCATTAAATATATTAATTAAGCTTATGACTATGGTTTCTGTAGTTATGGCCGGGTTAACTGTAACCTTAGGTTTCTTTGCTTAATTTCTTTATCGTATTTAGTTTAGAGTTGGTATTTTCTTATACCAACTCTTTTTTTATTTGATTAAATTTCTCCATTACATCTATTCTTTATAAATTTATAGTTTGATTTACAAACTTTATACTTAAAATTATGGGTAAAGGAGATAAAAAAACAAAAAGAGGTAAAATTATTCTCGGTTCATATGGCGCACGCCGACCACGAAAAAAGAAAACTATACTTGCCACATCTGCACCCAAGCCAAAAGCCGCAGTAAAGTCTGAACCAAAAGTTAAAGCCGAACATAAGACAAAAGCTAAAGCAGAACCAAAAGAAACACCAAAACCAAAAAAAACTGCAAAGAAAAAGGTTGACGAATAGTCAACCTTTTTCTTTTTATTTCCCCCCTTCAAAAAACAATTCTTCGGTGAGAACTTTGATACGTTGAGCTGCATATTCTTTATAAATATTCTGAGTACTATCTATCATAATAACTTGTTGATTTTCTGGAACTACCTCTCGCAACATAGTTAAATAACCATCGTAATAATTAATAGCAAGTTTTTTATCATTTAAAAATTGATCGTATAGTTGAGCCATTTTAAAAGAAAATAAAGGATCTGGTCGATTTTGATAAGCAAGTTTTAAGTAATTCAATGAAATCGAATAATTTGCTTTGCTCTGTTCAATATTAGCTAACTCAGAATATATATTTGCCATTTCTTTTGGAGGAGGAGCAAGTAGCGCAATCGAAATATTTAAAAACCTAACGGCTTCGTCATATTCATTAACTCTTCCTAACGCACTACCCAAATAAAATGCCACCTCAGTATCTTCATTTTCAATCTCAAATGCTTTTTTTAAATCAGGTATTGCCCCTTCAAAGTTTCTATTTTCAAAATTAGCCAATCCTCTATACTTAAAATTAAAAAATAAGGAATCTCCATTAGATATCAGCTCATCAAATCCGCTTATCGATAACTCAAATTCTCTATTAAGATAATATGAATAAGCCAAAATCTTTTTTAATTGCACATCCAAGGAGTCTATTTTTAATCCTTCAGTACAAATATGAATTGCACCCTTAAACTGTCGCTCGCCATTTAGAATATTTGCTAATATTAAATAAACATTTAAATCGTATGGATTTATTTCAATTGCTTTGGTATAATATATAATGGCAGGAGTGCTCATATTTATTTGGTTAAAACAAAATGCAATCATTTTAAAATAATAAAAATTATTCGGATCTATAGCAATTGCTTTCTGATAATAGTGAATTGCCGACCCATATTCTTTCTTCTTTCGAAAAATATTACCTAAACTAATAATTGGGGAGATATCTAACGTATCTTCAAGATATTGATTAAAATAAATATTTATTGCTTCCTCATCCATTCCAATTGCTTCATATGTCTCGGCCAGACTGTTTTGAAAAATCGTGTTTGTAGTATCAAGCATAAATGCTTTCTCAAAAGCCTTTACAGCATCAATAAATTTATATTTAGCCTGATATGCTTTGCCTAGATAATAAAACGCATATGATTGTGAAGAATCAATTTCAATAATACTTTTTGAGATAATAATGACGGAATCATACTGATAATTTAGTGCTTTTAGCTCCAGATCATTTATTGAGTTTTGTGACTGTGAATAACCATAAATGAAAGAAACTTGTACTAAAAATATAGCTAATATCTTGTTTTTCATCTTATTAAGTATTTAAATTTACTGATTTTGCAATTCATGTATTGATTTTATAATAACGAATGCCAAATTATACACCCCTAATTAAATTTAGCTATTGAAAAACTAAATATTTATGTTTATGTGCCAAATTAATTATAAATTTATTGCATATAAATTAATTCTCAAGCTATGAAAAAATTAGTCGCCATAAGTTTTTTTATACTGATTTGTTCCAGTCTTTTTTCACAAGATTTAAATATGGTTGTTTTTGATGAAAAAGCAAATCAGGAAATCTTAATTGGGTACTGCAATATCGAAGGATTTACATCGGGAATGTTTAACGACTGGTTTCAACTAGAGTACGATAATTATATTGTTGATACTGATGTTTCAGATCAAATCAGTCTTGACAGTATCGATAATTTAGAAATAACTGTTGTTCTAGGTACATGGTGCAGCGATAGTCGAAGGGAATTTCCACGATTTTACAAAATACTTGAAAAAATAAATTTCTCATTTGATTATCTTACTATAATTGCTGTTGATAGAGGCAAGAATGCTCTAGAAACAAATGTTAAGGAGCTTAATGTTGAATTAGTTCCTACCTTTGTATTTAGCATAAATGGGAAAGAAATTGGACGTATTATTGAAACTCCAGAATTTAGTTTGGAAAAAGACTTTAAAAAGATTGTTTCTTCGCTAAATTGATGCAGCATTTAATAAAATGATACGTCATTATTAAAAGCACTTTTGTAAAATTAAACTGAAAGTATTATGGAAGAGATAAAAACATCAAGAACAGCACAAGGATTAGGCATTGCAGGATTTGTTCTGGCTTTAATTGCAATCTTCCTATCCTTTATTCCATTGGTTGGAATCGCAGCAATGGTTCCAGCTGTTGTAGCAATTATTTTTACAGCTATTGCCTTATCGAAAACAGTTAGATCAGATCAAATAAGAGGTTTAATTATTGCAGGTTTAATAATTTCTGTTGTTGCATTTGCAATTTCTATCTCTCAAATTTATGTTGGCAAGAAAATTGCCCATTTAGGAAAAAACGTTGATAAGATAGAAGCATTTAGTAAGGAACTTCAGAAAGGAATGGATGAAGAGTTTACCAAAAAAGATATGGAAGATCTTGAAAAAGCAATGGAAGAACTCGAAGGAGAAATAAAAGTAATAACTGAAGAGAACGCAGAAGATATTGGTCGGGCTGCTGGTAAAGCCCTAAAAGAATTTACCAAGGAAGTTAAAAAAGCAAAAGAAGTATTAAAAGATTCTACAGAAGAAAACGATAAACAATGACAATTGTAAAAAAGATAATTTCTATTGATAGGAATTATCTTTAGAAATTCCAATTGTTATTTTAATTAATAATGACAACGTTTTTACCTTTACTATGTCCTCCTTCGGCATAGTGATGCGCAGCTGAAATATTATTTAAATTAAAAATTTCATCCAGTTCTACTTTGAGCTTTCCCTCTGTAATCCACTGTCCAATTATTCGGAGATCGTCACTGCTATGCTTCATAAGTAACGTTTTTACCTTTTTGCCCTTTGTAAAAAGCTGAAGGATTTTATGAAAAAGTATTTTAGGTCGAGGTAATGTATTAATATAAATTCCCCCAGGATTAAGCATATGCTTGCATTTTACAAAGGAATAAATCCCCGAAACATCAAAAAAAACATCAATTTTATCAGTAGTTTTCAAGATATCTTGCTTGTTATAATCAATAAACTGATCAGGCTGAAGTGATTCGACAAATGTTTGATTTCTAGAACTTGAAACAGCAATAACTTTTGCATTCATTAATCTGGCCATTTGAACTGCTATATGTCCTACTCCACCCGAAGCTCCATTAATCAAAACCCTCATACCATGCTTTAACTTTGCTTTGTCTCTAAGTGCCTGTAATGCTGTTAAAGAAACCATTGGAAATGCTGCAGCATGCTCAAATCTGATATTTCGAGGAGCCAAAGCAAAGCAACTTTCTGTACCTAATGCATATTCGGCCAATGCACCCCCGTATTTATTATCGAGTACTCCAAAAACAACATCTCCAGGCTTAAACATTTTAATTTGTGAACCCACTTCTACAACTTCAGCACATACATCGTAACCAAGAGTTATTGGAAATGGAGCACCAAGAATAAAACGATGGTTTCCTTTTCTTTGTTTCCAATCTATTGGGTTAATACTCGTTGCATATACCCTAACCAACAACTGATTAGCTTTAGGTTTTGGTATAAAAAGATCGGTAATCTCAAAAACACTAGGCAACCCAAACTTTTTTATAACAGCAGCTTTCATAAAATTTATTTTTCTAAAATGTAAATATAGTCTAAAATTTGCCCACCATAAACCTGAATTAGACTAAAAGAATCTTAACTTGCTGACAACAAATTTTTTGTTTAAAAAATTAGTGCTTTTGATAATTTTTATGTTATTTTATATTTCAAGCGTGGAATACCTTAACCTATGGATTTAAATACTACGTTCTGGTTTTTTGAAAAAATAAAGGACGATAATCTTTGTTTGCTCTACAATGGTTTAATAAGCGATGATATTACCAATAAGCTTATTGAACTTAGTGAGTACAACATAAATAATATTGAGGGATTATCGAAGATGCGAAAAAAAGCATCTTTTCTTATGGCAGAATGTTTCCAGAACATTATTAGGCATGGAGAAATGGTTACCGACCTTGAGAAGCATATGAATAATAGCTTCTTTCTTACCCGAAACTGGAATGATATTTATTGCATTGCATCAGGAAACCTGGTATTAAAGAAAAATATCCATACTATTGAAGCACAAATGGAGGTTGTTAACAACCTAAACAAAGACGAACTTAAAGATTTATATTTACAGGTTCTGGAGCATAACGAAATATCAGGAAAGGGTGGAGCCGGATTGGGCCTAATTGAAATGGCAAGAAAATCGGGTCAAAAGCTACAATTTGAATTCGAAGATTACAATAAATCGTTTTCTTATTTCTATAACCAGATTTTATTACGTGCCGATGAAGCACCAGAAGCTCTTTCCATAAGCCACTCTCCTATCTCCGACGCTGTTTACTTACATAAAAAAATGCAGGAAAAAAACATTCTTGTTGTTCAAAAGGGTGATTTTGCACAAGAATCAATTTTGCCTGTTTTGAAAATCATTGATAATAACCTTAAAAATGTATTCGAAAGCTCTTCATCCAAGAAAAGAATATTTCACGTTATTGTGGAGCTACTTCAAAATATTAGCAAACACTGCTGCAAGAATCAGAAAATTAGCGAAGGAATAATCTTGCTTGGACAATCGAAAAAAGGGTATATAATAAATACAGGTAATTATATTGAAAACTCTAAGGTAGATGCTCTTCGGGATCATCTTAATAAATTAAATTCTATGAGTAAAGAAGAGCTCAAAAGCTTATACTTTTCAAAACTTAAAGAAAGATACGTTCCCGAAAATAATGGCGCTGGTATAGGATTAATAGACCTGGCAAGGAAAATTGCATCTCCATTTGTTTTTGATTTTCATCCAATTGATAATCAAAAATCCTTCTTCTCTATTCATATTGTAGCATAATTCTCGTTTTATGGAAAAGCAATTTTATTTTCCCGGTAGCGAAGACAAACCTAAAATAAACTTTGATCCAAAAAACAATGTGTTCGAAATAATGGGTAATTCTTACCCCGAAGAATCCCCAAAGTTTTATATTCCATTAATAAACTGGGTAACTGAATATTCAAATTATGCAAATGATAAAACCCATGTAGTATGCAAGTTTGAATATTTTAATTCATTATCGGCAAAACTATTATATGAGCTGTTCTTCGAATTGCAAAAGATCACTGAATCGGGTAAAAAAGTTTCCATATCTTGGTATTACGACCCAAATGATCATTTTATTCTAGAAAAAGGCCAAGAATATAAAAACGTACTAGAAATTCCATTCGATTTAATTTCCTATTAGTTCCCGCTATTGGTAACTAACAAAAAAACGTTTCCTTACAAAACAAACTATTCCTGCGGGCAATAAACACAGCACAGTACTTATTGGCGTAAATGTACAAAAGGCTTTATAACCTAACAGACATTCCTTACTGGCACTATCGGCTGGAATAATAGTTAAAATTGCCAAAATGGTTAAAAAAACTGTTGTAAAAAACAACTTCCAGTATCCGCTTTTTCTAATTTTCATTGATAATACAATTTAATTATAACTCGTTTCTAAAAAATACCTGGTAAAAATTCATCCCTGTTTTTTCATCAAACCCTTTAACAATAAAGTCGCGATTTCCGTGTACATAAATATGGAAATTCTTATCCAGTTTTATAACACTTTTAAATGCTTTAGATTGTTTTCGAACAGCACTATCTGATATTTCAAATTCGGTTGACAAATGCACATCATTTTCTGATTCGTAGTTCGATCTATACTTGTTAAAAGAATCAATTATTTCAGGTTGCTCAAATATCTTTTCGGCAAATTCTCCTATTTCAAAGTTGTCGTTTTCTTTAAAGAATTTTTTTGATTTATTTAACATCTCGGCCTGATCAGCTTTTGTAATTTGATATTGATCAGGGAGTGTATTTACAACAAACTCTTTATACATTTTAATTACCTGTCCTGTTTGGAAAAAATTATCTTCACGTTGCTTAATCTTTAAAAAATCATCAACCCAATATCGAGCATCATCTCCTTTGTTTAGCTTATCTACAGTGGCTACAACAAAGCCCTTCTCTTTTTCCTGATTAAGAATTAAACACCCTTTATCTAGTTTTTTTATATCTATTCCTTGATCGCTTTCAATTGCGAAATTATCTCCTTTCGGATATACTTTCAGAAATGTATCTCGCGTCTCAGATTTAAACAAACCAATAGCATCTGTAATCTCATAATTAAACTCGAAGTTTTTGAAATAAACGATATAAAATTCACCTGCGTTAATATTAGGATGAGTAGATTGCTCGTATAAGTGTTTTGCCAGGTTTACCGACTGATCATAAAATGTTTGTGGACTTGCAAATATTTTTTCCACATAATGATAAACCTCATTTAACCCTAAGTCAGACTCATGAAAAAAATGAAAATATTCATCTGATTTAAATGGAGAAAGAAAATAGCGGTTTAATAATTCCTTTATCTCATCATTAAGCACTAATGGTGATTTAGAAAACTGAATATTTTCATCCTGATGCTTCTTGCCTATTTTGTGCACAATCATTTGATCAATAGCACTTTCATTAAAGTTTATCATAATTTTCTAAAGTATTATTAACTAAGTTTCCATTTTCCCATTATCCATCCAAAAGTACGAACGGCAAAATAATACAACCACCACCAGATAAAACCAGCAGCCCTTAAATTGTCCTTAAAAAGCTTATCGGTTTCTTTTCGTGAAATATCAATCACTTTTTTATATTGATTCATTGCATCATGAAACATAGATGCGTAATAAGTAATTGGCTTACATGTATTATAAACCGGCATACCATCAGGAGTGCCAAATGTAAGCTGCAAAAAGTTGAACTTTGGAGAACATCCATCCCAGGCATAACCATCAGCATTAGAACCCTTAACCGTAATTGTTCCATCAGGTTCAACTTTTAACCATTCGCTATCGAAGGTTCGTCCAAGAATATTTGTTTTAATTGAACAATCCTCTGTATGAACAAATAAATAAACTCTTTTTGTTGATTTTGATCGAATCATATCTAAAAATTAATCCTAAAGATAAAACGAATTGATGAATTGCTAAAATAAAAATCCGGACATTGATCCGGATTCCTTAATATCAAACAGTAAATTAATTTAGTGTAAATGTCTCTTTAACTCTCACTCCTTTTTCGGTATGATGCACTGTGCAACATTCATTGTACAAATCGTGCTGAAAAATTAAAGTGTAGTTTTTATCCACCGCTTCATTTAAAAAATCTTCCTTCTCTTGCAAAGTGTCCATTGGTCTAATATCATAAGCCATATTCCAAACCAATGGAATGTGAGCTGTAGAAGGAATAAGATCAGCAACAAAAACAAACGTTTTATCGCCTGTATTAATAAAAGGTATAATTTGTCCAATAGTATGACCATTATACAAGTGCAGATTTATTCCAGAATACAATTCTATATCTTTTTCTATAAATTTTAATTTCCCACTCTCGTGCATTGGCAAAAGATTCTCTTTTAAAAAGGCGGCTCCCTCCTGCTTATTTGGGTTCATTGCCCAATCCCAATGTGGTTTGCTAACCCAATAAGTCGCATTTTTAAATGTTAATTCATATCCCGAACGATCTGCATTGAATTTAACACCACCTCCACAATGATCAGCATGCAGATGTGTAAGAATCATATCTGTAACGTCATCAAACGAATAACCATGTTTCTTTAATGCGCCTTCAAGGCCATCACCTCCATTTAAGTACACATGACTAAAATATTTTTTATCCTGCTTATCGCCATAACCATTATCAATTAAAATTACTCTTTTACCTGTATCAATAAGCAAAGATCTCAAAGCCCAGTTGCAAAGATTATTTTCATCAGCGGGATACTTACTTTGCCATAAAACTTTTGGAACAACACCAAACATTGCTCCTCCATCTATCTTGAAATTGGTAATATGTATCGGGAAAAGTTTCATAGTAAATTATTTTATACATTTAACTTTAAACTATATTTGAGGTACAATTATAAGACAAATATATAACAATGAAAGTTCATTTTATCGCCATCGGTGGAAGTGCAATGCACAATTTAGCAATTAGCTTACACAACAAAGGATATGAAGTAACCGGCTCAGATGATGAGATTTTTGAACCCTCGCGAACACGACTTGAAAAATGTGCAATACTTCCTGAGAAATTGGGATGGTACCCTGAAAAAATCTCATCTGATCTTAATGCAATAATTCTTGGCATGCACGCCAGAGGAGATAATCCAGAATTGATTAGGGCTAAGGAACTTAAGCTTAAGATTTATTCGTATCCAGAGTATTTATATGAGCAAACCAAAGATAAAATCCGTGTTGTAATTGGTGGTAGTCATGGCAAAACGACAATTACATCAATGATAATGCATGTATTAAAATACCATAATCGGTTATTTGATTATATGGTTGGTGCACAGATTGAAGGTTTTGATACCATGGTTAGTTTAACAGAAGAAGCTCCCATTGCTGTTTTCGAAGGGGATGAATACCTTTCATCTACTCTTGATCAACGACCAAAATTCCATTTATATAGGCCCAATATTGCATTAATTAGTGGTATTGCTTGGGATCATATTAATGTTTTTCCAACTTTCGAAAACTATTGCGAACAATTCAGCATTTTTATTGATAAAATTGAAGAAGATGGAATCCTATTTTATTATAAGAATGATCTCGATTTAAAAAAAGTTGTTGATAATTCAGGGGCTGCTATTACAAAAATTGGATACGAAATTCATCCACATACACAACAAGGCGATAAAACATTTCTTTTACACGGGGAAAAAAATATTCCTCTCACTATATTTGGCGATCATAATCTTCAAAATATAAGTGGAGCCAAATTGGTTTGCAATAAGTTGAATATTACTGATGATGAGTTTTATAAAGCAATATCTCATTTCAAAGGAGCCTCAAAGCGACTTGAGATACTAGCAGAAAATCAATCAACAATAATATTCAGGGACTTTGCTCATTCACCCTCAAAACTAAAAGCAACAGTTAATGCTGTTAAAAATCAATTTTCTCACAAAAAGTTAATTGGTATTATGGAGTTGCATACATTTAGTAGTTTAAATGCAAATTTTCTTAAAGAATACAGTGGAACAATGGATTTAGCAGATGTTGCAATTGTGTATTATAATCCAGAAGTTATAGTGCATAAGAAACTAGAACCGATTAGTAAAGAGCAGGTAAGACAATCATTTAGCAATCTAAATCTCATGGTTTTTTGTGATCAGAAAGAGCTAATTACAAAAATTGAAGAATTTAACCTTTCTAATTGCAATCTGCTTTTTATGAGCAGCGGTAACTTTTCGGGAATAGAACTAAAAGAATTTGCAGCAAATTTAATATCTCCAGATCGTTAGCATATAACCTCAATTTTTATTTTTGCCATTTTTTTTGTATCTTTGAGAATCAGCATTTTACAACACCTAATATCTCTAACAAATTGAAAATAGTTTATTTTCAATTATTCTTTAATTGCTTTTTGTTTTCTATTAACTAATCATAAAAATACTATATTATGCTACAAATCAAAGAGATTCGTAATACTAACGACTTTAGTCCAGAGTTAACCCAAGATAAATTCATTAATTTCCTACATGAACATCTCGATCGTTTTACTGATCCAAAAGAACAAATTAAAAAATCTATTGATTATGCATTCTCGAATGCCGAAGGTAAAGGAGGGTTTCTTTTAGCAGGTTTTTGGGATGAAAAACTTGTTGGATGCTTGGTAATGAATAATACAGGCATGGAAGGTTATATTCCGGAAAACATTCTTGTTTATGTTGCTGTAGATGCAAAATATAGAGGTAAAGGAATTGGTAGTGATATTATTAAAAGATCATTTGAATTAGCCAAGGGAGATATAAAACTGCATGTTGAATATGATAATCCTGCAAAAAAACTATACGAACGATTAGGAATGACAACCAAGTATGCAGAAATGCGTCTAAAAAGATAGTCTTAAAGAAAAGCTATTAACACTTGAAAAATAACAACCAAAATCTACCACATGGCTGAATTAGCAGTAAAAACAGAGAATATTATCCGAAACATCAAAAAACTTGATGATTTTCTTAAAAAACATGACATTCAGTGGAGTCTGGTTAGCAAAGTTTTATCTGGGGATATAAGTTTTCTTAAAAAAATCCTAAACGACGATGTTGTTCAAAGATTACATTCTATTGGAGATAGTCGTTTATCAAGCTTAAAAGCAATAAAAAAAATAAATCCGAGTTTAGTTACTGTTTATATTAAACCTCCAGCTCAGAACCTAGCCAGAAACATTGTTGAATATGCCGATATTTCAGTGAATACTTCGTTTAAAACAATTGAGGCATTAAGCATTGAAGCTATAAAACAAAATAAAATACATAAAGTAATTATTTTTATTGAGCTTGGGGAATTAAGAGAAGGAGTTGTAAGAGATAATATTGTTGAGTTTTATAAAAAAGTATTTACTCTCCCCAATATTGAAATCATTGGAATTGGATCAAACCTTGGTTGCATGTATGGAATTGAACCAACCTACGATAAATTATTACAACTTAGCTTATATAAACAATTGCTTGAACAAATGTTTAATAAAAAGATTCCTCTAATTTCTGGAGGAAGCTCTATTACATTGCCTCTAATAAGCAAGAAGCTTGTTCCCAAAGCAGTTAACCATTTTAGAATAGGAGAATCTGTTTTTTTTGGAACCAGTCCGCTCGACAATAAGAGATTCCAGTCTCTTTCAACAGAAACCTTCAGTTTTAATGCAAATATTATTGAATTAGAAGAAAAAAACAATATTCCTGATGGAGTAATATCTGATGCTAATATTGGACATACTTCTGATCATGGAGAAAATGAATCAGTGTTTAAATCTTATAGAGCCATATTAGATTTTGGAATGCTTGATGTTGATGTAAAAGATATTATCCCAAAAGATAAGAATTTAACTTTTGTAGGAACCACCTCTGATATGACCGTATATGATATTGGAAAAAACATTAATGCTCAGTTAAAAACAAAATATCAGGTTGGTAAAAAAATTAGCTTTAATCCTAATTATATGGCTACTGCACGACTGATGCATTCAAAATTTATTGATTTAAAAATTGAATAAGATAATCTACATTATTTCTACTTAGTATTTCAAAATATTGCCTATTTTAACTTTATTTGCAATTCGTAGTTATACTGTTTTATGCATAAAATCTGAATTTTTCATTAAATTGAAAAAAAACACAAAAAATCGAAAAAAATATTTGCAGAAAACAAAAAATCATTTACTTTTGCACCACCAAGTTTCAGACTTGAATTTGGTCCGTTCGTCTAGGGGTTAGGACGTCAGGTTTTCATCCTGGTAACAGGGGTTCGATTCCCCTACGGACTACAACTTTAAAAAGGAGATAAAGAATTATGGCAAACCATAAATCAGCAGTAAAGAGAACAAGACATAGTGAAGTAGTAAAATTACATAATAAGTATTATGCAAGAACTACTCGTAATATGGTAAAGAAATTACGCGAAACAACTGACAAAGCTGAAGCAGCAGAAATGTTGCCAAAAGTTGGTGCAATGCTTGACAAACTTGCTAAAAAGAGTATTATTCATAAGAATAAAGCATCTAACTTGAAATCAAGTTTAACTCTATTAGTAAATAAGTTATAAGATATTTTTAAATTTAAGAAAGCCTTTCTTCGAATGGAGAAAGGCTTTTTTGTTATACGTTTTTTTTTACCTTTATCCATTAATAAAATATTCTATCGATGATTTCTAATGTTTGTGTATTTTGCGCATCGAGCCATAAGGTTGATAAAAAATATTTCGATGTTGCCAAAAGATTAGCCAAGGTTTTGGTCGAAAATAAAATTACAACTGTTTATGGTGGTGGAGCTGTAGGCCTGATGGGCCAACTTGCTGATACTGTAATTGAAAAAAACGGCAATATTATTGGTATTATCCCTGAATTTATGATGGATGTAGAGTGGGGACACAAAAGCATTTCTAACCTGATTATTGTAAAAGATATGCACGAACGCAAAAAAAAGCTTATTGAAAATATTGATGCCATAGTAATTTTGCCTGGAGGCTCAGGAACCCTTGAAGAAACAATGGAAGTGATTACTCTTAAAAGACTTGGGAAATTCATAAAGCCAATCATTTTTGTAAATACAGACGGTTTTTACAATCACCTGTTTGATTTTTTTGATAAAATGATTGAAGAAAAATTTATGCGTGAGGAACATCGAAATATTTGGTCATTTGTTAATACCCCTGAAGAGATTATTAATGCTATCGAATCGGCTCCTGAGTGGGACGAATCGGCAATTTCAATTGCTGCAGTATAATATAATATTGAAAATAAAAAGAAGAGGCCGTCTCAAAAGATAATCTGAGACGGTTTTTTTATGTTGTTATTTTTAGCGTATTTATATTTTAGCTTATAGT
>MEOE01000017.1 GCA_001768565.1 Bacteroidetes bacterium GWF2_33_16
AATATCTTAATTATAACAAAATAAATCTATCCTAAATTATTAACAAAAAAAAGAAGCTGTCCTTTTGAGACAGCCCCTTTTGTTTTTGCATCTAATTTAAAAACGACAAGCTAAATAGTTATAATAATAAATAATATCTAATATCTAATATCTAATAGGGCAAATACTTATTCATCCCATTTTGAAACATTGGCACCTAGCGAAGTTTTAATTTCTTCTATTTCTGGTTTCCCAAAATAACTTAAACTCGATTTCGTATTAACCCTGGCTACTAATTTTTTGTTTACTGTTATTTCACATTTCCCTCCTGTGTTTAATTTGATGTTTGCTTCATCAGTTATTAAATTGGTTGCTGACAAAATACCTCCGGAATTAGCAAAAACATTAGCAAAATCCGACTTGCCTTTTATATCAACTTGTCCTCCCTGGTAGACTGTTAAGTCACTATTTTTTAACTCTACATCCAAAACCACCCTTGCGCCACCAATTGATTCAACCGTAAGTTTTTCAGCAACAATTTTGTTTGGAAATATTAATTCAGCCGAAGCATTTGCCTTTATATCAACAATCTCCTTATAATTTATTTTTATATTGATAACCACATCCTTAAAAAGATTTGATCTCATTTTAATTTTTAGAACATCGTTCTTTACTTCAGTTACTATTTCGTCTAAAGGAACTGATTTAGCATCGATGTAAAGTGAATTGCTATCACTTTTTTGAAGCTCGATTTTAATATTACCCCAAACATCAATTTTTGTGAAATCATTAATAGCTCTGGATTCAGCATTTTGAGCGTTTCCAATAATAGAGCACAAAAAAACAGGTAAAATAAACAGTAGGTTTTTTGATTTCATATTGTTCGTTTTTTATTAATCAGGTAAAAATAATAAAGTTTTATTTCTATAAATAGAAACGAAACTTTATTAAAGAATTACTAAAAACAAAAACTTTTTTATAAAAGTTTTTTAATGTTTTCTGTAACAATATGTCCGTCAAATAATTGAACTATCCTGTGTGCATATTCAGCGTCAGAAGGAGAGTGTGTAACCATTACAATAGTGGTACCTTCTTTATTGAGTTCGGTTAATAGTTTCATTACTTCTTCGCCATTTGCAGAGTCAAGGTTACCAGTAGGCTCATCAGCAAGTATTAGCTTTGGATTAGCAACCACTGCCCGGGCAATTGCAACTCTTTGTTGTTGACCACCACTTAATTGCTGTGGGAAATGTTTTCTGCGATGCGAAATTTTCATTCTCTCAAGCACCGTTTCGACCATTCTTTTTCTGTCAGATGCCGAAACTTTTAAGTAAAGCAAGGGAAGTTCAACATTTTCGTACACAGTTAACTCATCAATCAGGTTAAAACTTTGAAAAACGAAACCAATATTTGACTTACGTAATTCTGTTCTTTGTCTTTCTTTGTATTTTGACACCTCGTTTCCATCAAACAACAACTCTCCGTCTGTTGGATTATCAAGTAAGCCAATAATGTTTAAAAGGGTAGATTTTCCGCATCCTGAAGGCCCCATAATGGCTACAAATTCTCCTTTTTGAACTTCAAGATCGACCTTATTCAGCGCGGTAGTTTCAATTTCGTCCGTTCTGAAAATTTTTACAAGTTGATTTGTTTTGATCATAGTATTTTAGTTTTAAGTTGTTCTATAATATAAATTATTCATATCTAAGTGTTTCTGCAGGATTTTGCCTTGCTGCTATGTATGCCTGGTAAAATACTGTTGCCAATGAAAGAAGGATTGTAAATATTGTAATAACAATAAACATTATTAAATCAATATTTACTCTGAATGAAAAATCTTGTAGCCATTTATTCATTACAAAATAGGATATTGGCCAGGAGATAATCGAAGCTATAACAATTAACTTAAGTATTTCTTTGCAGTAAATAAGAACAATATTTAAAGAGCTTGATCCAAAGGTCTTTCTAATACCAACTTCTTTTTTGCGTTGTTCGGTCATGAAAGAAATAAGACCTAACAGCCCCAGAAATGCAATAATGATTGATAAAACGGAGAACATAACAAATACCCGACTGGTTCTTTGTTCTGATTTATATAATGATTTAATATGATCTTCGAAAAAGAAATATTCAAATGGATAATCAGAAGTAAAGCTTTCCCAAGTTTTTTGAATACTATTTAATGTTGTTGGAATATTTTGCTTGTCGATTTTAACACAAACTACACCCTCCCAATTACCTGGCATAAGAGTAAATGCGGCAGGTTCAATGGATGTATGTAGAGATTTAAAATGAAAATCTTTAACGACTCCAATAACCGTTAATGGCCTTAATTCTGTTTCGCTTATAGGACGTAAGATTCTTTTTCCTAATGGATTTTCAAATCCCAATGATTTTACAGCGGCTTCATTAATAACAATAGCCTGCGAATCAGTTGGAAAATCTGGTGAAAAGAACCTTCCTTCTTTCATTTCAAAACCAAACACTTTTTCATAATCGAAGCTAATCCATGCCTGGTTTAAAAGATATGTATTACTGGTAGGTTGACCTTCTAAGAAAAAAGCATTATTAGAAAAATTTTCACCAGGATATGTTTCTGCATTTGATACACTAATTACTTTAGGAATGGTTTTAAGTTCTGCCTTAAAAGCCTCCATTTGTTTTTTAAGAGCATCTGATCGTCTGATCATAACTATGTTTTCTTTATCAAAACCTAAGTCTTTATTTAAAATAAAATTTAATTGATCAAAAACAGTATATGTCGAAAGAAGAATAAAAACGGAAACAATAAATTGGAAAATTACCAATATTGATCTTAAAATGCCTCCTTTTACTCCAAGTTTTAGTTTCCCCTTTAATACGGCAATTGGTCTGAAAGATGAAAGAAAAAATGCGGGATACCCTCCGGCTAAAATACTTACAAGAAGTATCAATAATATGAATAATGGGATTGTATATAAATTTCCTAAATAGTCTATTTTTAATGGTAGTTGTACCAGATTATTAAGGTTTGGCATAAAAAACTCTAAAATGAATAATGCGAATAACAATGAAATGGTACAGATAATAAATGCTTCAAGTAAAAATTGGAACACAAGATGTTTTTTCATAGCCCCAACTACTTTTCTTATACCAACTTCCTTTGATCTGGTTGAAGCCCTTGCTGTGGCTATGTTTGTGAAATTAACACAGGCAATTAATAAAATAAATATTGCAATGGAAATAAAAATATAAACATATACAATATTGCCGTTTGATTCAATTTCGTATTGAAGATCAGAATGCAAATGTATCTCAGTAATAGGTTGAATAAAATATCCAAAATAATTTCCAGACTTAGCAAATTGTTCCATATTAATACCTAAAACCTGCTCGATCTGAGGTCCAACATACTTGGCAACCATGTCTTCCATTTTCTTCTCAAAATCTTTTGGATTTACATCCTCTTTTAAAACTATATATGTGTAAAAATTATGAGAAATCCAGAATGTGCTTTCACTACCTCTAAGGGTTTTTAATGAACCTAATAATTCAAAATGAAAATGTGAATTTTCAGGGACGTTCTCCATTACCCCCGTTACCTTATATAAAGTAGTATCGCTTTCGACTTTTAAAAGCTTACCCATAGGATCTTCGTTACCAAAATATTTTTTTACTGCAGACTCAGTTAATATAACAGTTTTTGGTTCTTTAAGGACGTTTTTCTGATCACCCTTAATTAATTTAAATGAGAAAACATCGAAAAATGTTGAATCAGCAAACAACATATTTCTTTCATTGAATTTTTTATCCTCATATTTAATAAGCCAATCACCAGCTTCGCGAATCCTACATGCAGTAACAACTTCGGGGTAATCATTACGCATAGCTTCAGCCATTGGTGCTGCGGTGATCGCCTGGTTAATTTCATTATTCATCATCATTCCGCGAACACCAATTCTATAAATGTTATCGGCCTGAGTATGAAATTTGTCGAAGCTAAGCTCGAAATTAACAAAGAGCACAATATAAATACTTGCAGCTAAGCCAATTGATAAACCCAAAAGATTTATTAACAGATATTTCCAATTTTTAAATACATTTCGGATTGCAGAGGAAAAATAATTTCTGAACATATAGCTTTAAGTTATTTCCAATATGACAATAAAATGGCTAAACAAGTTACAAAAAAATCAAATTGACTTATTAAAAGACGAATAAAAAAACAAAATGATGCAAAAAAAGCCGCCAAATTTATATAGCAGCATTTTAAATACTTTTTTATTGATTATTCAAACAGAAAATCAAAATCATCATCAGAGCCCAATTCTCGAGGTTCCATACCAGCTTTAAAAATTCTGGCTTTTCGTGGTCCAATTAGTTTAATTTGAGCATCTTCAATTTTAAGCATTGTGCCTTCTCTTAAACCCACTACATAAATATAGGGATTCGCAACAAGGAACTCTTGAATTCTTTGCTCCCGGGTTTCGCCAGCATGACCTTCCGGATTGGCATCAAGATAATGAGGATTTATTTGAAAACGGACAAGATTTGTTGCATGAAAGCTTTCAGGTTCAACAATTGGCATATCGTTGGTGGTGCAAATTGTTGGACAAGCAACATTAGATCCAGCACTCCAGCCAACAAAAGGTTTTCCTTTTAATGCTTCGTAACGAATGGTTTCAATCAGGTCTTGCTGCTGTATTAATTTTAAAAGCTGAAAGGTATTACCTCCGCCAATTACTATTGCTTCAGCGTCTTTAATTGCTTGTTTTTTTCCCTGAAATGGATAATGATGTATAGAATCAACTTCATAGCCAATTTCCGCAAATCGCTCCTGCACTTTCTGCTGATATTCGTCGAAAGAAAATGTAACTGCAGCATAGGGGATAAAAAGAACCTTTTTGATATTGGGACCTAAAAAGTCACGAATATTATTTTTTGGATAATCAAGGTATTCCTCTCCAGGATTAGTGGAGTTGCTAATTAATAGAAGTTTCATAATATATTAATTTATTGATTTTTTCTTTTCGAGTTAAATATAATGAAAAAATTATAGATGCACACCAATAATTAGAATATCATCTATTTGTTCGAAATCTCCTTTCCAATCATAATAGACTTTTTCAATGGCTTTTTTCTGATCGTTCATTCTAAGTCCTTGCAATGATTTTAATAAGTCTTTAAATGTATTGATCTTGAATTTTCTACCATCTTTGCCTCCAAATTGATCAATAAATCCATCGGTAAAAATGTAAATACTATCACCAGGCATAGTAATCATTTCGTGATTTGTGAATGAAGTCATTTCTGACAAGTGAATTCCAATGGGCATTCTATCTGCTTTTAGAGTTATTATATCTTTTCCTCTGAATAGCAAAAGCGAATTATATGCTCCTGAAAACTGCAAGTTGTTATTCTTTTGATCAATTACACAAAGAGCTATGTCCATTCCATCTTTGGTTTCGTTTTCCCGCCCAGTCTGATGTAATGATTCTTTTACATAATCTCGAAGATGATTAAGAATGATATTAGGCGTTAGCGATCTTTCTTTGTTTATAATATCATTCATAAAAGCGATACCTAGCATGCTCATGAACGCTCCAGGAACGCCATGTCCGGTACAATCTACTGCTGCAATAATTGTTTTACCTTCTTTTTGCGAAATCCAGTAAAAATCACCACTAACAATATCGCGCGGTTTATAAAAAATAAAATGTTCGGGTATTATTCCAGAAATAAAATCTGCAGGAGGTAAAACAGCAGACTGGATTCTGCTCGCATATTCAATACTATCTGTGATTTGTTTTTTTTGATATGCAAGGAGATGATTTGCCAATTTTATTTTTTTGTTCTGCTTAAACAGTACAAGAAGAAATAGAAAAACAGATAAAAACCCTAGCATTAATGTAAATGAGAAATTGCGCTGACGTTTTATTCTCAGTTCATTTATTAACTTCTCATTTTCAAGGTTGTCAATTTGTTGCTCTTTCTTTTTTGTTTCGTATTTGGTTTGTAATTCAGTTAATTGTTTCATCTTGCTCTCGCTAAAAATGGAGTCTTCATATAATTTATACAACTCAAGGTTTGCAAGTGCATCAGGATAGTTTTTTTGTTCTTTTTTAATATTGTAAAGTACTTTATAACTATTTGAAAGTTCAGGTAATGCATTCGTAATTTTGGCAATTGAAAGAGCTTCTTTTGCATATAGATGTGCGTTGTCATAATCATTTCTTGATAAATATACTTCGCTAATTAGGAGAAGGGTAGAGATTTGTTCATTTTTATTTTCCAGCTCTCTCTCAATGTTAAGTGCTTCAAAATAGTATTTAAGTGATTTGTCTTTTTGCCCTATAATGTTAAGAATTTCAGCAAGGTTTGCAAGAGCCATGGCTTGCTGTCTGAGATGACCTAATTCTTTATATGTTTTATATGCTTTTTCAAAATATTGTGTAACATTATCATAATCTTCCATGTAATAATTTAAAATACCAAGATTATTATAAACCAGTGCCATTCCAGCCTTATCATCTAGCCTGATCCTTATTTCAAGAGATTTATTATAAAGTTCGTTGCATTTTTCAAAGTCATTTTGACGGAAATACAACAATCCCAGATTGAGATATGTTTTGGCAAGGGCAAGGGAGTCGTTTATTGTATCATAAATGTTTAGAGCTTCAATATAGCTGGCCATTGCTTCGTCATACTTTCCCAATTTTTCAAAAGTAACCCCAATATTATTACATGTTGATGCCAGACCTATCATCCAATTGTTTTTTTCAAAAATCAATTTTGCCCGATTAAAATATTGAAGGGATTTTTCAAACTCCCCAAGTATATTATAATAATTGCCATATTTCATGTTAACATTTGATATCCATCTTAAACTATTTAAGTGTTGGGCAATTTCAAATGCTTCGTCAAGATATTTCTTTCCCTCCGTTATTTTGCTGTTTTCATAATATTCAAAAGTTTTAATAAGAGTTCTAATTTTTAAAGTATCATCTGGCCTTTTAAGATCGGCAAGTAAACTATCCAGATACCCGGATTGTCCAAAATTTATAAACGGATAAATGAGAAGGAGAAGGAGTAAAAAGAGATTTTTTTTCATAACTTGAAAATATCTAAATAAAGATAAGAAAAATATCAACATTGAATTGAATTGAAGGTTTGTTATTAGGATGATTTTTTAGAATACTTGTATTTATACATTAATAGATACAATTAAGTAACAGAATATAAGTAAAATAAAAAGGCTGCAAAAGCAGCCTTGAAATCATTGTTATTTAAATTATTTTACTCAAACGAAAGAGCTATTCCAATCGAAAATGGATAAAGCTCAGGACCTTTGTCTTTCTCAAATAGGGAGGTTAAGTAATAATTACCATAAATTAACCAGTCGCCTACACCAATTCTGGCTGTAACTCCATATCTGAAAGGAGATAAGTTGTAGTCGTCTCTTCTTTTATCTTTATTGATATCTCCATTTTCTTTGTATTTATAGTTAATTTTGGTATTAGATCCCAATTTAACTCCACCAATAACACCGGTTGAAATAACCACCCCGCGACTTTGGCTTGATGAGGAATGCCATTCAAGCAAAATAGGAACAGTTGCGTATGTTGTTGAAAGCTTTGATTTATCAACAATCTTGTCGGCATAGGTAACTTCATCGGTAACAATAACACCATCGTCATTTTTTTGAATTGTATTGTTATTGTCAAATCGATAATAATTCCACTCAATACCCAAACCAGTTACAATACCGAATTTATTGTTTATTAAATTAATACTGTATTGAGCAAAGTTAATGTTCATATTCCACGATTTGCCAGTATTAAGATCCATAAACTCATCGCTTGCATCACGACTAATAGAAAAATCTTTATCTGTGTAATTGCTTAAGCCCATTGAAAAACCAGACCACGAACCCTTAAATTGAGAATCATTGTCTCCCCAAAAATCCCAGTCCGACTTCTTGTTTTTTTGAACATGAATTTTTGTTTCATCGTTATCTTCAATTATTTTAACGGTTTTTCTTTTAAAACGAATGTTAGTTGTGTCATTACTTTTGTTTAACTCATCTTTCATTTCAACTAAAGTTGAATCAGTTTCTTGTGCATAAATACCTAAAGTAATAAATAAGGTAAATACTATTAATGTTATTTTTTTCATGATATTAAATGTTTGAAGTTAATTACTGGTTTGTTTTGTCTGTATGACGGCCTACTTAAAAAAAAGTTACAGGCAAATAAAATTATTTTTTTATTGGAGTTGAAAAGGCTAATAATCTTGAATTGAATTCTAGTTCATCAACATCTCCGTTGGAATTATATTTCTTTTCAAGGCTCATTTTAGTTCCGGTTAATTTGTTAACTCCATTTATTGCTAAGAGGGCAAAATCATATGAATGAATTTCATTTAAATTGTCATCTTTTTTAAGTATTTTTTGATTGAATTTTTGCACAAGAAAGTCTCTTATAGACAAATGTTCTTTATATGTGTTGATATTTAATTGAATAACATTTGTTGAAAAACGCATAGTCATTCCTGGCATAAATGAATTCTGGGCAATTTTAATTGGAGCTGAATTCAATCGTTGAATATCTATTCTGGGTTCAATAATTGTTTCTTCAATATTTTGTTCAAAATTGTTTTCTGATATAGCAATTTGTTTTGATACTATATTCGGCTTTAGAACAATCTCTTTTATCTGTAATTGTGAAGTGTTTTCTTTTTCTGAGAGGATAAATTCTTTATTATCAGGGATCAATGCTACATTTTGGATAGAATTATCCTGTTTGTTAAGAATCTGTTTAGGTATAAATATTGCTAAAGCAATTAAGGTAATAACAGATGCTGCAATCGATAAAAACTGAAAGTAACCTTCACGTTGTTTTTTGATAACAGATGATTTTTTAAGAAAAGATTTGCTTTTGAAAATCAAATCCATCTCTGGGATTAAAACTGTTTTTTCAAAAAGAGCAAAGTCTTTTTTTAACATTGGATTTTGTTCAATTAAAGTATTGAATTCAATTTTTTCAGTCTTTGTTAAATCTCCTTCAATTCTTGCAATACATAGCTCATTAAAGTTGTTTTCATTATATACTTCAAAGACAGAGGTTTTTTTAAGTAAACTTTTCTTATTTTTATAATTGATATTTTTATCTACAATAATTTTGGTGTTTTCAAATTCATCGAACTCTTCTTTTATGGATGGATTAGAAGCTAAGAAATCCATTAATTGATTAACTTCTGATTGGGTTAAAACACCATCCAGATAATCAATGAAATACTTTCCGTAGTTGTCTCTATTAATGCCAGACATAATTTTTTAATTAAATTAAAGCTTCAATTTTACCAATGAATTCTTTTAAAGCTAATCGGCCTCTATAAATGTAAACCTTAACCTGGCTTTCGTTTAGACCTGTAATTTCTGCGATTTCATTATACGCATATCCTTCATAGTCACGCAATAATATTACAGAACGCTGAATTTCAGGTAGTCGTTTTAGTGCATCATTTAAAATAGCATTCAAATCACTATAAGTATCAGAATGAGAAATATTAAATGATTCGAAATCATCAACCGTTGTGCTTCTTTTATTTTTTCGAAGCTTGTCGATCATCGTATGATAAGCTGCCGTAAACAAATACGACTTTACCTTTTCAAACGAAACCTCGCTTGATCGCACCCATAGTTTTTCAAACGTATCCTGAACAATATCTTCTGCTTCGTGTGTATTTTTAATATTCTTTAGAATAAAGCGATATATATTGTCCGAATATAAGTCAACACTTTTATTGTACTCTTCAACGGTCATCCCATAATTGTTATTACTCCAACATATGACGAACAAATAAATAAAAAGTTACAGGCAAAAAGGAAGAAATATTAAAAATAGGATTATTTTTATCCATCTAACAAAAAAAACAATAATGAAAAAAGGACTAGTATTTTTAATTTTATTTGGGTTGATTTTATTATCATGCAAACAAGCGGAAGTTAATAAAGAAAAAACAGAACAAGATCATTTAATTATGTCTGTTTTATGGTATCAGAAATCAGCCGAAATGCGTGCTTTATATTATCAGGGTTTTAATTTAGCCAAAATGCGTTTAAACGAGAAAGTGCTTAGTTTAAATTCTGAAGCAAAAAAAGCAGTTATCGTTGATATTGATGAAACGATGCTCGACAATAGTCCTTCGGAAGGCAAGTGTATTGAAACAGGAGAGTCGTTTAATAGTGAAAACTGGACACAGTGGACATCAAAAGCAGCTGCCAAGGCCTTACCTGGGGCTATTGAATTTAGCCATTTTGCAGAGTCTCTGGGAGTTGAAATATTTTATATATCAAATAGAAGTGTATCTGAATTTGAAGCAACACTTAAAAATCTCCAAACAGAAAAATTTGCATATGCCGACAGCGATCACTTATTATTAAAAGAAGAGGATAGTTCAAAGAAAAGCAGAAGAGAAAAAGTTGCAAAAGATTATGAAATACTATTGCTAATAGGCGATAACTTAGGCGATTTTATCGAGATCTTTGATGATAGATCGCAAAATTATGGTTTCGAATTGGTTGATCAATTTGAAAAAGAATTTGGTGACAAGTTTATTATACTTCCAAATCCAATGTATGGAACCTGGGAAAAACCATTTTATAATTTTAAAAGGGACTTATCTGAGAGTGAAAAATATAAGATGAGAAAATCCAACATAGTCAGCTACTAAGAACGTATTACTTTTCTAAATAACTAGATAATAGATTCATAAGCGTTTCCTGTTTTATAGGTTTTGAAATGTAATCGTCGCATCCTTCATTCATACTATATTCTTTTTCCCCGGAGAGAGCATAAGCTGTTTGTGCTATTACTGGAACATTTTTGTTATGGGCTTTAATAATTTTTGTTGCCTCATATCCATTAATTCCAGGTAGCTGAATATCCATCAAAACAAGGTCGATTCGTGAAATTTCCTTAAATAGCTGTATGGCATCTTTTCCATTTTGTGCCCAGATGAGGTTTATTTTTGTTGGTTTAAGAAAATTTTCAATTAACATATAATTTGAAGAGGTATCTTCTACAACCAATATGGTTTTTTGACTCCAATCAAACGATTTTTTTGATGTAGAAGCCTTAAGTAAATGTGCTTCAGATTTGCTTATTTCCTGATAAGGAAGGATTATAAAAAACATAGAACCAACTCCTTGTTCAGATTCAACACCAATATCTCCACCCAACATATGTACTAATTTCTTTGAAATTGAAAGGCCTAAACCAGTTCCTTTGTAAAGCTTTTTACGATCATCGTTAAGCTTTGTGAAACGATTGAAAATTGAGTCTAAATTATCTTCTGCAATTCCAATACCCGTATCTTTAACAAAAATCTTTATTAGCTTTCGATTGCCCATGGAGATAATATTATAGCCAAAAGTTATTTCTCCATTGTCAGTAAATTTTATAGCATTATTTAAGAAATTATTCATTATTTGCCTGAAACGAGCATAATCAGTATATATAGCAATTCTTTCGCTATCATGGGAAAGAGCTAATTTTAAAACAAGAGGTTTGTTTTTCAAATTAATATCCTGTTCGTAAAGTTTATAAATATCCCTTAAAATATCATTTACATAATACAATGATTTGTTAATAGAGAGCTCATCTGCTTCAATTTTTGAAATATCGATAATATCATTTATAAGATTTAATAAATCATTGCTGCTAAGCTTTATGAGTTCAGCAATTTCTTCTTTATCTGGTTGTGAAACATCTTTGTCGATTAATAAATTTGTAAAACCCGTTATTGCGTTCATTGGTGTACGGATTTCATGCGACATATTAGCTAAAAATGCAGACTTAAGATGATCTGAGCGTTCAGCTCGTTCTTTTGCATTTTTTAGTTTTTCCTCGGCAATTTTACGCTCTGTAATATTTCGGCTAAAGGTAAAATTATATTCTTCACCTTCGAATTCACGGAAGTTAAAAGCGGTTTCTACGGGGATGTCTGAACCCTGTTTCGACCTATAGTATAATTGAATAACATAAGATTTGTTTTTCTTAAGTTGATCCCAGTATTCGTTCCATATATCTTCTGTAAACTCCAATACTATATCAAAAACTGACATTTTTTCCAGTTCGCTTTTAGTATAACCAAGAAGGGAACATGCAGAATTGTTTACATAAAAAAAACGGCCATCTTTTTTCATCCACATAATAGCATCAACAGCCAGATCGACAGAATACTGAGTAATTCGAAGTTCGGTTGTTTTCTTTTGAACCCTTCCATCTAGTTCGCGGTTGATATTTTGAATTTTACTGCTTTTTTTTCGGATGGTTCTATTTTGCCATAATAAAATAATAATAAAAATAAGAGTTGAAATTAATACAATAATGATGAACAGGAATTGATCTTTTTGTCGCTGAATTTGCTTTTCTTGCGCAATAACTTCATTTTCAATCTGTAAGTTTTCATATACCAGCTTATAATCAGCAAGTTTTTGATTTGATAATGCTTCAAAGATTGAGTCTTTAATTTGGCTATATGTTTTGTAATTATCTATCGCATTTTTATAATCACCAATACCATAATATGCATCAGAAAGCAATTTATAATTTACTGTAAGTCTTTGTTTAAGGTTGTTTTTTTCAGAAATAATTCTCCCTTTATTTAGAAATTCGAAAGCCGTTTTAAAATCACCTTTTTTTATGCAAACCTCGCCCAGATAATTATAAATTTCACTTAAACCATTCGGATTATTAATTTCTACCATTATTTCAAGCGCTTGGTTAAAATATTCGATGGCCTTGTCGAAATTTGATACATTACTGTAAGCATCACCAATATTTCCTAATGTATTTGCATAGCCAGAAAGATTTTTAAGTTTCTTTTTAATTTCTAATGATTGATTAAAATATTCGAGGGCTTTTGAAAGGTTTCCAAATTTGCTAAAAATCATGCCTAAGTTATTGTAGCACATGGCAATGCCTTCTTCGTCGTTTAGTTCACGATAAATAATTAATGCTTTTTGATATTCTGGTAAAGCCAGACTTTCGTTAT
This sequence comes from Bacteroidetes bacterium GWF2_33_16, assembly GCA_001768565.1. Lineage (GTDB taxonomy): Bacteria > Bacteroidota > Bacteroidia > Bacteroidales > UBA12077 > UBA12077. The sequence goes on from MEOE01000017.1 coordinate 13,018, forward strand.
TTAAGAGGAGATAAATATTTCCAAGATTTCTTTGGATCTTAGCAATTTCTGCCTTGTCGTTTTTTGTTTCGTAATAATAAAGTGCTTTTTGAATATAAAATAAAGCTCTTTCGTAATTCTCAAATCTTATATAGGTTAATCCGAGATAATGTTGAATATCTGCAAACATTTTTTCAGATAAATCAGCTTTGTATTTTTCATTTAATATGGAGAACGATTCAAGTGCTTTAGGGTAATTGAAGTTTTTATAATAATACTTACCAAGAGCAAATAAGGATTCCGTTGATTTTTCTTTATTTTTTAAACTATCGGATAGCCTGCTGGCCATTAAAAAGTAATTTTCTGCTGATGGTGAATCTGCAGTCACTAAAAATTCTCCTCTGCCAATTAAAAAATTCACCACTTTTTCCGAAGGAAGAATTTTAATACTATCTGGAATACTGATTTGTGTTATGGCAAGAAAAGGGTAGTTTATTATTATAAAGATAACCAGGCATATAATACGAGATATTTTCTTCATCGGCATAAAGAATAAATAATTCCTTGAAAATTAAGTAATTATTTTGTTTAATAAAAAAAAGACATAAAAAAATTTGCATTTGAGTAAAAAACCTTTTTAACTTTGACCAACCGTTCAGTCAAAAAACAATTTGAGATTTTAAATTTGAATTATGGCACCAAGATCAGCAGAGAAGTTTTCCGAAATGCGTGAAGTAACCAAGCAAAAGATAATGGATGTTGCTCTTGAACTTTTTGCATACGAAGGGTATTTCCAAACATCAATTAGCACAATTGCAAAAAAAGCAGGTATTTCAAAGGGGTTGATGTATAATTATTTTGAAAGCAAAGAGAGTTTGTTAAGAGATATAGCAATAGAAGGGTTGAATGAAATTATTGAATCCTTCGATCCAAATAAAGATGGAATTTTAACAAAAGAAGAATTTATTTATTTTATCAGAAAATCTGCAGAATTGGTTAAAGAACAACTTACTTTTTGGAAGCTTTACTTCTCATTAATGGCCCAACCACAGGTTTTAATGGTTTTAGGAGATGGTTTTATGTCATCTTTTGATTCTTATTTTAAATCATTGGCAAAATATTTTCATAATCAGGGCATTGAAGATGGATATTCCGAAGTTCGATTTTTTGTTGCTATGTTAGATGGAATAACATTGCATTATATCATTGATCCAGAAAATTTCCCATTTGATAAGGCGATAGAAAAAATTATTAGCATATACGAATAAAAATCAAAATAAATGAAAACACTTAAATTACTTGGTAAAATATTATTTGTAAGATTGATTTTACTTGGATCGCAAGTAACTCTTGGTCAAAATGCCACCGAAATAATTAAAAAAGCGGATGAAAAGTGGAATGGCGAGAAATCGAGTGAAAGTTATATGGTTATGACCATTGTAAGGCCCACTTGGGAGCGAACCATTGAGTTTAAAAACTGGACAAAGGGTAAAGACAATTCTTTAACGTTAATAACAGCGCCGGCAAAAGAAAAAGGTCAGGCATTTTTAAAAGTGGGTACTGAAATGTGGAACTGGATGCCAAGTATTGGCAGAATGGTAAAGCTACCTCCTTCAATGATGGCTGATGGATGGATGGGATCCGATTATACAAATGATGATATTTTAAAGGAATCGTCTATTGTTGTTGATTTTGATCATAAAATAAGTGGTTCAGAAACAATTGATGGTTTGGATTGCTGGAAAATTGAACTGTTGCCACATGAAGAGGCTGCAGTAGTTTGGGGAAAGATTATTAAATGGATTAGTAAGAACGAATATATTCAAATGAAATCGGAGTATTTTGACGAGGATGAGTATTTGGTAAAAACAGAATTTGCCTCTGATGTTAAAATTATGGATGGAAGAAAAATACCAGGTAGAATTGAAATTGTGCCAGCAGATAAAAAGAATCAAAAAACGATAGTAATAATTAATACAATGAAATTTAATATTCCTATTGATGATTCTTTCTTTTCTCAACAAAACATGAAAAAAGCAAGATAGCAAATTAGTAATTGTAAATTATAAATTATTAATTATGAAAAATTTACGTTTAGCGTGGCGAAATCTTTGGCGAAATAAACGAAGAACCTTAATTACTGTAGCCAGCATATTCTTTGGTGTTTTAATATCAACTGTAATGAACTCAATGCAGGACGGTACTTATTCCAACATGATTGATATGATGGTTAAGCTTTCATCAGGCTATATACAGGTTCAGAATCCTGAATTCAAGGAAAACAAATCAATTAATAATGTTTTTTCTCCATCACTGGATCAATTGCAAAAAATTAGACAAATTAAAGAAGTAACAACAATAACACAGCGATTAGAATCTTTTGCTTTACTTTCATCTGGTCCCAATACTCGCGGTGGAGCTGTTATTGGTATTGAACCTGATAATGATAAACTAACATCTAACCTTCAAAACTGGATTTCACAAGGAGGGTTTTTAGAAAAAGGCGATAATGGTGTCCTTGTTACTTTTAATGTTGCCAAACATTTAAACCTAAGTGTAAATGATACAATCGTTTTAATAAGTCAGGGTTATCATGGAGTGACTGCTGCAGGTAAGTACCCAATTAAAGGAATACTTACATTCAGCACGCCGCAAATGAATAATATTGGTGTTTTTATGGATTTGCCGAATGCCCAGCAATTGTTCTCAGCAGATGGAATGATAACCTCGATAATGATTATGGTTGATGATTATACCAATGTGCTTTCGGCTCAGCATAAAATTTCCAAAATAGCGAATGGCTCTCTTGCTGTTTTAAACTGGAAGGAATTAAATCCTGAGTTGGTTCAGTATATTGAAAGCGATAAATACAGTGCTTATCTAATGCTTGGAATACTTTATATTGTTATTGGATTTGGAATTTTTGGAACTATTATCATGATGGTTGCCGAGCGCAAAAGAGAGCTGGGTGTTATGATTGCTGTTGGAATGCAAAAATATAAATTGGCAGCAGTTTTATTTTACGAAACAATTCTTATAGGTTTGGTTGGGGTATTGGCTGGATTTGTTGTAAGTGTTCCAATAATCTTGATTTTGGTTCACAATCCGATTACATTACCAGCCGAGATGGCTGAAATTTATGCTCAATACGGATTTGATCCTTATTTATTCTTCGGTACAGCTCCGAATGTATTTATTAATCAGGTTTTAACGGTATTTATAATTACAGTTGTTGTATCGTTATATCCCATTTTTAAAGTTAAGAACTTGATAGTTTCAAAAGCCCTCAGGGCATAGTAGTATATTAATTTAACAACTAAAACTATGATTTGGTCAGTATCGTGGCGAAATATATGGCGTAACAGAACGAGAAGTCTGGTAATAATTATCGCAATTGCCATAGGAGTTTTTTCTGGTGTTTATACAATTGCGTTTATGCTTGGATGGGTTAACCAGAGAATAGAATCAGTAATTAATACAGAGATTTCTCACATCCAGATTCATCAGTCGCAGTATCTCGAAACATACGAGGTACACGATTATATTCCTGAAATAATTTCCTTACAGAATGAAATAAAAAACATCCCTGAAGTTAAAGCAATATCTTCACGAGTAATTGCTACTTGCATGATAGCATCAGCAGAAACAGGAGCAGGTGTTCAGCTTATTGGAATTAACCCCGAAAACGAAAAACAAGTAACTAATTTATATACAAAAGTTATTGATGGTGATTATTTCGAAGGAGTAAAGAGTAATCCAATAGTTATAGGTGCGAAACTGGCCGAAAAATTAAAGGTTAATGTTCGATCAAAAATAGTAGTTACTATTACCGAAATGGACGGAACGATTACGGGAGGAGCATTCCGTGTTGCAGGTATTTACAAAACAGCAAATACAGCCTACGATGAAATGAAAGCATTTGTTAAAGTAGATGACCTTCGGAATTTGCTTAAAATTAGCGAAACGGCAGGGCACGAAATTGCAATTTTACTTAACGAGAATAATATTAATGATCAGGTTTTAACAAAACTGAAATCTTCTTTTCCTGAGTATCAGATTTTAAAATGGACTGAGATTTTACCTGATATGAAAATGATGACCGAAAGCATGAACTTAATGATGTATATTTTTGTTGGAATCATTCTGTTGGCTTTAGGCTTTGGTATAGTTAACACTATGTTAATGGTTATACTAGAGAGAGTTAAGGAATTGGGAATGTTAATGGCTGTTGGAATGAACAAGGTAAGGGTTTTTAGTATGATTGTGCTAGAAACGATCTTTCTGTCTATAACCGGAGGAGTATTAGGGATTTTCTTAGCATTGGTTTTAACAGCAATTACAGCTAAAACCGGACTAAATTTAAGTATTTGGGCTGATGGATTAAATTCACTTGGTTTCGATGCAATTATTTATCCGGAAATTGGATTCAGTGATGTATTTGTTGTTGCGGTAATGGTAGTATTAACTGGAATAATCTCTGCAATTTATCCGGCACGTAAAGCAATTCACCTAAATCCAGCAGAAGCTTTGCGCATAGATATGTAAGATAGATAAAAGAAAAAAGTTTGATATCAATTAGAATAATCTAAAATTAAAAATATTATGAAAGTTTTAGAACTAAGGAATCTGGTAAAAATCTATAACGATTCAGAAGTAAAAGTAAAAGCCGTTGATGGAATCAGGTTAAGTTTCGAACAGGGTGAGTTTGCTGCCATTGTTGGGCCATCAGGAAGTGGAAAAACAACATTGTTAAATTTAATAGGAGGATTGGATTCAATTACCGAAGGTGAAATTATTATTGATGGAACAAATATCAGCCAATTAAGTTCTTCTAAGCTTATCGATTTCAGATTGCGAAATATCGGGTTTGTGTTCCAGGCATATAACTTAATACCTGTGCTTACAGCAAGAGAGAATATTGAATTCATTATGGAGTTACAGGGCAAAAACAGAAAAGCAAGAACTGATCGGGCAATGGAATTACTTAATGCTGTTGGATTAGGAGAACGAGCTGATAGTCGCCCGGCAAAAATGTCGGGTGGGCAACAACAGCGTGTTGCTGTTGCAAGAGCACTAGCTTCAAAACCTAAATTTATACTTGCTGATGAACCCACTGCAAACTTGGATTCTAAATCAACAGAAACTTTACTAGAATTAATGGAACAACTTAATAAAGAAGAGAATATAACATTTATATTTTCAACTCATGATCAGCGCGTAGTTAATAAAGCACGACGTGTAATTACAGTTGAAGACGGACATGTGGTTTCGGATGAGAGAAGGGCTGGAAGTATATAGCAGATGGAAGTAGTAATAAGTTGACAAAAATAGTTAGCCGTTTTATAGTTTTTCGTCGTGTCCTTTGTGTTTTAAAAAACATAAAATTTAAAAAAGCCTTGAAAAAATTACTTCTCATATTCATCATCATATTTATAGCATCTAATGCTAGTGCCCAAGACACCATTAATCCCAAATTATCTCTCAATGGTTATGTAAAATACATGAACACTGTTATGTTCGAAGATGTGGATGATTATTACCATATCGACAATTTAATTCATAACCGTTTAAACTTTAAGTGGTATATAACCAACGATTTTACATTTGCTACTGATGTTCGAACACGACTGATTTATGGCGACTTTGTTAAAATGATTCCAGAATATGATTCTATTGTAAGCTACGACAATGGTTACATGAGTTCATTAAGCAATAATTTAATTTCTACTAAGTCGGCAATATTAACTACAACATTTGATCGTTTGTACCTTGAATACAATATAAATAACTTTGTTGTAACTCTGGGGCGGCAGCGAATTAACTGGGGGCAATCTTTTGCATGGAATCCAAATGATATTTTTAATGCTTACTCCTTTTTCGATTTCGACTACGAAGAACGACTCGGAAGCGATGCATTGCGAATACAGTATTACCCAAACTATACATCGGTTGCCGAGACTGCAATAAAAATAGATCGGCATAAAAATATTACTGCTGCTGCTTTGTATCGATTTAATAAATGGGGTTACGATTTACAATTCTTGGGTGGTATTCTCGATACTACCGATTATGTAATTGGAACAGGATGGACAGGAAGTATTTTTAATATTGGTTTTAATGGCGAAGCAAGTTATTTTCATCCACAAAAGAACTTTTCAGATTCAACAGGTGTATTTCTGGTTTCAGCAGGTATGAATTACATGTTTAGCAATTCACTGTCGTTTACATTCGAAGGAATCTACAATGGTTATTTTGATAAACTCAACATTTCTTCATTCAATGATGTTTATTTTATGCCCTTATCTGTAAAAACAACATCGTTTAGTAAGTTTTCGTTTATGGGACAGGCTTCATATCCTTTACACCCACTATTAAATGCTTCGTTAGCAGTTATGTATTTCCCCTCGTTTGGAAATAGCTATTTCATAAATCCATCGTTCATTTATTCGGCAGGAAATAATTTTGAGATTGCTCTATTTGGTCAACGATTCTTTGGCAAATTCTATAGCTCCGAAGAAAAACTGAATATGCTTTTTTTAAGATTTAGAGTAAGTTTTTAAAACTCTATTTCTACAACTATCGGACAATGATCAGAATGCACTACCTGTTGTAATATTCCTGCTCCTTTTAATTGTGGTTTTAGGTTTTCGCTTATCATGTGGTAATCGATTCTCCAGCCAAGATTTTTACCGCGCGAGCCTGCACGATAACTCCACCAGCTGTATTGATTTGGTTCTTTATTAAATTCTCTGAAAGTATCTATAAATCCATTTGCTAAAAATTGGTCAACCCACGCACGTTCTTCGGGTAAGAAACCCGATGAATTGGTATGTCTTTCAGGATGGTTTATATCTATGGATTTATGACAAATATTAAAATCCCCACTTACAATAATTTTAGGTCGTTCAGCTTTTAGTTTATTTATATATTTCTGAAAATCGGCAAGGTATTCCATCTTAAAATCCTGACGAATATCACCTGTTGTACCTGATGGAAAGTAGGAGTTGATTAAGGTAATATCACCAAAATCGAGTCTGAGAGTTCTTCCTTCTGAATCGTATTTTTCAATTCCTATTCCGTAAATAATCTGGTCTGGTTTGTCTTTTGTAAAAACGGCCACACTGCTGTATCCTTTCTTTTGTGCCGAAAACCAATAATGATTGTATCCTAATATTTCAAAAACACTTGTATCCAATTGGTCAGAACTTGCCTTGGTTTCCTGAATACAGATAATATCCGGATTTGATTCTTTTAACCATCCAATAAAGTCTTTTCCCAAAGCAGCACGAATGCCATTTACGTTGTATGAAATAATCTTTTTTATCATTATATCATGTTTTTATTATTGATATGGCAATAATACTTAAATATTTAATAATTTCGTAACCTGTATAATCTGTAATTAAATTGAAAAAAGGACTTGTATTAAAATCTACCGGTAGCTGGTACGCGGTTAAAGAATTCGAAACAGAGCAAATTATAGTTTGTAATATAAGAGGTAAAATGCGTATTGATGGGATTAAAAACACAAATCCTGTTGCTGTTGGTGATATTGTTTATTTTGAAGATGCAGATGATTTAGACAAAGGAATTATTCACACCATTGAGCCTCGTAAAAACTATATCATTCGTAAATCAACCAACCTTTCGAAGCAAACACATATTCTTGCAGCAAATATCGATCAGGCTATATTGATTGTTACTGTAGCTTTTCCTGAAACATACCCTATGTTTATCGATCGATTTTTAATTACAGCCGAAGCATATCGTATTCCTGCAAAATTAATTTTTAATAAAATTGATTTGTACGACAAAGGACAAACAGCTTATATGAACTATTTGATTGACATTTACGAAAAGGTTGGTTATGAATGCTTCAGAATTTCTGTTGAGAAAAAAACAAATATCGAAGCAATACAGGAATTACTAAAAAATAAATCCACCATGATCGCAGGCAATTCAGGTGTGGGCAAATCATCACTAATTAATTGTATTGATTCCGGATTAGATTTAAAAACAAGTAAAATTTCTGATTATCATAAATCAGGAAAACATTCAACCACCTTTGCCGAAATGTTTGAGCTTTCATATGGTGGTTATATCATTGATACTCCCGGTATTCGAGGTTTTGGATTGTTCGACATTCAAAAGGAAGAACTTTTTCATTATTTCCCTGAAATTTTTAAAGTATCAGGGAAATGTAAATACTACAATTGCACTCATATGCACGAACCGGGTTGTGAAGTTATAAAAGCTGTCGAAACTGGAGAAATTAGCGAATTGCGATATTTAAATTACTTGAACATTCTCTCAGGCGATGAATCAAAACATCGTTAGCATTAAGTTATAAACCGTTTAAATAACAATCATAGCCTTTTATCATATTTCTTTTACAGATCGCAAATTTTTTACTAAATTGTATCTTTTATTTTTTATAATAACCAGTTGTATTTAAATGAAATTTAGTGTATTAATCTTCTTTCTGATTGTTTTAATCCTTTTTTCATGTAAACGAAACCATGAAAAGGATTTAAACTATATTCATTTAGAACAAATATCCAAAAGATTGGCCAGTGATTTAACTAATGTTGAGAAAGATTTACTTAATGCAGCACAGATTATTCAGCACAAAATTGATTTTGAAAAAGGGATTGATTGGGAAAAACAGCATAGGTATATACTAAATCAGAACAATGTACTTTCGGCACAATCAGATGAGAATAATTGTGCAGTATTTTTGCCTTCTGGTATAGAAGTTACCCAAAAACTAAAAAAAACAATAATTAATTCTGAACCAATAGATACTTTATTGATTGATATTTGTTATAAAAATAGGATTGTAAACCAGGTATACTTTTTAGATACAAATTCGTTCTTGAGAATTTTCCCATATATTAACGTTGGAAAACAATTTTTACCTACTATTCGGTTAACGGAATTTAATACTTATAAAACAATTGCAAGTAAACCTTTCTTCGAGAACAAGGCTTATTGGATTAACGACCCTTATGCTGATCCATCAGGCCGAGGCTGGATTATTTCCTGTGTTTCTCCACTGTATTATCACGATCAGTTTTTTGGTATTATTTCAGCTGATATTATGTTAAAATCTATTTGTGAAAAGCATCTTTCTTCCGAATCGGAAATGTTTATTATTATTAATACAAATGGCGAGTTATTATCATGTACAAAGAAAGCTGCCAGCTTCTTAAAAATTCCTTTAAAGAACGATTATCCTTACTATAAACCCTTTACCGAAGATATCTTCCTTAGTGGAAATCCTTCTTTATTGAATTCTCATAAAAAGAATATTAGAAAAGCAGTAAAGTCACTTATTCAAGGTAAAAATATGGTTGAGCTAATATATGAATCAAATAAGACCATAATTTATAGTTCAAAAATTAAAGAAACCAATTGGTTATTGCTAAAAATTATTAACTGAAAAAATGATTAACAAATGAAAAAGTACTATATCCTGATAACATCCTTGGTAGTAATTATCATTGGCGTCAATATTTATTATTACTATAATTTTTATAACCAACAAATTGCTTTTCAAACAGATATTTTGGAAAAGCAAATTCAAATTTGTAGTTGGGAGATAGAACACTCTGGCTATGAGTTCGAAAACGAGATTAATTATATCGTTTTCTCTACTGATATGGCTAATTTTTTCGATTCAGAAGCTAAAAAAGAATTGAGAATTAGAAAACTGGAACTATTTTACTTTAAATATCAGAACTTAATTAAAAACATCAAAGTAGTAGACGAAAACAAGAATGTTTTTAGTCTTTTTAAGGATAAAACAAATCATTTTATTACAGATTATTACATTGCTCAGAAACAGAAAGACCTTAATGTAAGGGAAGAAGTAACAAAAAACCAGGATGGATCATTTAATTATACATTGCCAGTTTTTTCAGATAATAAAGCAGTTGTAAATATTGTAATTAAGGTTGATATTAATGAATATATCAAACAGATTTTTGAAAATTATCATTTGGGAAGTACTATTTGGCAATGGACTGTTGATTTTGACGGAAACATAGTAAATTATAATCTCACTAGCGATTCTATTCAAATAAGTCAGATTGATAAAGTTATCAGCGATTTAGAAAACGGCTATAAAGGATTTGTTAAAAATGAAGTAGAAGTTAATGGAGTTAAAAATGAATTAATTTCAGTGTATCATCCTATAAGAATTCTCAGCAAGGATTTGGGAATTGCTTTTTCGCTCGAAACAAAAATTGTAATTAGATCAATTGTTAACAACATTATTTTCGTTAGTATATTTACAATAATTGTACTTTTAATTATTATTATTACTCTTATATACTTCGTCAATAAAAAAAGAAATCAGGAAAACCAAATCAGGAAGTCCGAATCTGCATTTAAAGAAATACTTGAATCGTTACCTGTTGGAATTATGATGCTCGACTCTAATAGAATAGTGAAGAGCATTAATAAAACTGCCATTAAAATATTTTCTCTCGAAAACGAAAACGAATTTGTTGGTAAAGCCTTATCTGACCAGTTTCTTATATCGCGGAATTTTCAAGATACCGATTCATTCAGTTATACCGACAACTTGAATCAGTATTTATATTATGATGATAATGACAATGAAATTATTATTTATAAAAAAGAAGTTCAGTATCATGTAGGTGATGAAGAATTTTCTTTAGAAGCATTTATTGACATTACTCCAATCGAAAATGCTCGTAAACGAGAAATTGCCGCCAATAAGGCAAAATCTGAATTTCTGGCCAAAATGAGCCACGAAATACGTACTCCATTAAATGGCATAATTGGAATGGCCGATGCTCTTGGTGGAACAAACCTTAACGAGAAACAAGCAGATGCAGTTCATATTATTAAAAAATCTGCTGATTTATTATTGTCAATAATAAATGACATTCTCGATTTTTCGAAGATTGAAGCTGGGAAAATGGTTATTGAGGAAACGCCGTTTAATCTTCGCGAGGAAATTGCATCAACAGTTTCTTTATTCAAACCACGCACCGAAGATAAAGGAATAGAACTAATTACAAAAATTAATAGCAAAGTGCCAGATCAGCTTATTGGAGATCCTTTTAGGTTACGTCAGGTTATATCTAATTTAATAGGCAACTCTATTAAGTTTACCTTTGATGGCAAAATACTTGTTAATATCGATCTGGTTAAGGCTCAATCAGGTAGAGCAACCTTACAGTTTGATATTGAAGACACTGGAATAGGT
>MEOE01000018.1 GCA_001768565.1 Bacteroidetes bacterium GWF2_33_16
CTAAGATACTGAATATCTTAATTATAACAAAATAAATCTATCCTAAATTATTAACAAAAAAAAAGAAGCTGTCCTTTTGAGACAGCCTCGATTAAGATATACTTTGGTTTGTTATTTTACTTCTTCAAAATCTACATCAGTTACTTCGCCATCTTTTTTCTCAGATGTTTGTTGCTGAGGTTCCTGATCTGGATTTTGCTGTGCACCTGCCTGTTGGCTTGCCTTGTACATCTCTTCAGATGCGGTTTGCCATGCTTGGTTAAGTTCTTGCGTTTTTGCATCAATTGCAGCTAAATCCATTGATTTGTGAGCTTCTTTCAAATCAGCAAGAGCCTTTTCAATGGCGGCCTTTTTATCAGAAGTTATTTTATCACCGAATTCTTTTAATTGTTTTTCAGTTGAAAATATCAAGCTATCCGCAGTGTTAAGCTTATCGACTTTTTCACGCTCTCTCTTATCGCTTTCTTCATTGGCTTTCGCCTCTTCTCTCATTTTCTTTATCTCTTCATCAGTTAATCCCGATGATGATTCAATACGGATACTTTGTTCTTTGCTTGTTGCTTTATCTTTTGCTGCAACATGAATAATACCATTCGCGTCAATATCAAAAGATACTTCAATCTGCGGGATTCCTCTTGGAGCAGGTGGAATACCATCAAGATGGAATCTGCCTATTGTTTTATTTCCATTCGCCATTGGTCTTTCGCCTTGCAAAACATGAATCTCAACAGATGGTTGATTATCGGCTGCAGTTGTAAATGTTTCAGATTTTTTGGTTGGGATTGTTGTATTTGACTCTATTAATTTGGTAAATACACCACCCATTGTTTCGATACCTAATGAAAGTGGAGTAACATCAAGCAATAAAACATCTTTAACATCACCGGTTAAAACACCACCTTGAATGGCAGCACCAACCGCAACAACCTCATCAGGATTTACTCCTTTTGATGGTTTTCTACCAAAGAATTTTTCCACTACATCCTGTATGGCAGGAATACGGGTTGAACCACCTACTAATATTACTTCATCAATTTCTTTTGTTTGATAACCTGAATCTTTTAATGCTTTTCGGCAAGGTTCAAGTGTTGCCTGAATTAAATGATCGGCAAGTTGTTCGAATTTGGCTCTTGTAAGTGTTTTTACAAGGTGTTTTGGAATACCATCAACTGGCATTATATATGGTAGATTTATTTCTGTTGAAGTAGCACTTGATAACTCGATTTTTGCTTTTTCAGCAGCTTCCTTCAAACGTTGAAGTGCCATTGGATCTTTTCTTAGATCAATACGCTCCTCATTTTTAAACTCTTCAGCTAACCAGTTAATAATAACTTCATCAAAGTCGTCTCCACCAAGGTGTGTGTCACCGTTTGTCGATTTTACTTCAAAAACACCATCACCTAGTTCAAGAATAGAAATATCGAAAGTACCGCCACCAAGATCGAATACAGCAACTTTAATCTCTCTGTTTTTTTTATCTAAACCATAAGCCAGAGCAGCTGCAGTTGGCTCATTAATAATACGTTTAACTTTCAATCCAGCAATCTCTCCAGCTTCTTTTGTAGCTTGTCGTTGTGAATCACTAAAGTATGCAGGAACAGTTATAACTGCTTCAGTAACTTCATGTCCTAAATAATCCTCGGCAGTTTTTTTCATTTTTTGAAGTACCATTGCCGATATTTCTTGTGGTGAATATTGTCTGTCGTCAATCTGAACACGAGGAGTATTATTATCACCTTTTACCACCTTAAATGATATACGATTAACCTCTTTTTGAACCTTGTCAAAGGTTTCTCCCATAAATCGTTTAATTGATGATACGGTTTTTGTTGAATTTGTTATTGCTTGTCTCTTAGCAGGATCTCCTACTTTACGTTCTCCGTTTTCGATAAATGCAACAACCGAAGGAGTTGTTCTTCTTCCCTCATTATTAGGTATTACAACAGGTTCGCTGCCTTCCATTACTGCAACACAAGAGTTTGTCGTCCCTAAGTCTATTCCAATTATTTTTGCCATTTTAATATGTTTTTATATATAAATTAGTTAATTATTTTCTTTATCGATATTTGAATATTCAATGATTATGCCAGTTATTTTTCTTTCTGACATTATGCTATATTGACACAATTGTAAAACTGAATAATTATAATTTGTCAAATCCGGGTGACAAAAAGGCAGATTTGGTTGATGTTTTTCTTTTAATCGAATTGTAAAATCAAAGAATATTATGAATTTTAAATATTTAATAGTTAATATTCGTAGTTTTGTTACCTATAATTTAAAAACCAATGCTATGTCAGTTCATCAGGTTATAAAAAGGGTTACTACTCATGTGCTATATGAGATGAAGCTTCGTGGTGAAAAAATTGCCATGTTAACAGCCTATGATTATTCTATGGCTAGAATACTTGACCAATCAGAAATTGATATTATACTTGTAGGTGATTCGGCATCAAATGTAATGGCAGGTAATGAAACAACATTGCCAATAACTATGGACGAAATGATATATCATGCAAAGTCTGTAGTGAGAGGAGTTAGCAGAGCTTTAGTTGTAGTCGATTTACCTTTTGGATCATATCAGGGTAACTCCAAAGAAGCGTTAACAAGCGCCATAAGAATAATGAAAGAAACAGGTGGGCATGCGGTTAAAATTGAAGGAGGAAAAGAAATTCTCGAATCAGTTAATCGTATTTTATCTGCAGGAATACCCGTTATGGGGCACTTGGGATTAACGCCACAATCAATACATAAATTCGGAACCTATGTTGTTAGAGCAAGAGAGGAAGCTGAAGCAAAGAAATTGATTGAAGATGCTCATATTCTAGAAGAAGCTGGTTGTTTTGCATTAGTTTTAGAAAAGATACCTGCAAAACTGGCTGCTAAAGTGGCTAAAGAGTTAAAAATTCCAGTAATTGGTATTGGCGCCGGACATGAGGTTGATGGTCAAGTTTTAGTGCTACATGATATGTTGGGAATAACACAGGAATTTTCACCTAGGTTTTTACGTAGATACCATAATTTGTTTGAAGAAATAAAAGGTTCGGTAAAAGCATATATAAAAGATGTAAAGACCATAGATTTTCCAAACGAAAAAGAGCAGTATTAAGCTTAATTTAAAATGATTGGGATTTGTTTAGTTTTTAATACCTAATTAACTGTTAAAGAATCAACGTAATTTAATTAATAAGTTTTCTATATTTTTAATATACATGGAAATTCTATTCGAAGACAATCATATAATTGCAGTTAATAAAACTACTTCTGACATTGTTCAGGTTGATAAAACCGGAGATCAATCCCTTGAAGAAAAAGTTAAGGCATACATTAAGCTTAAATATAATAAACCAGGTGATGTTTTTTTAGGTGTAGCTCATCGTATCGACCGACCTGTAAGCGGTGCTGTATTGTTTGCGCGTACATCAAAATCTCTTGTTAGGTTAAATGAGATGTTTCAGCGAAAAGAAGTTAAAAAACTATATTGGGCAATTGTAAAAGAAAAACCACAATCAATTTCGGATACTCTGAACCATTTTATTGTTCGTGATCAGCAAAAAAACAAATCATATGCATTCGAAAAAGAAGGAAAAGATTCTAAACCTGCAAGCCTAACATATACTTTAATTGCAAGTGCCCAGAATTATCATTTATTAGAAATAGATTTGCATACAGGACGGCATCATCAGATTCGCTGTCAGCTTGCAAAGATTGGTTGTCCGATTAAAGGTGATTTGAAATATGGTTTTCCGCGTTCAAATCCTGATGGAGGAATTAGCCTGCATTCAAGAAAAATAGAATTTATTCATCCGGTATCAAAACAACCTATAACAATTATCGCGAATCCACCCAAGGATTCTTTGTGGGACTATTTTATCAGTATCACCAAATAGAGAACCTATCTAAAGAAAAAAGCAAAAAGTAATATATTGAAAAAAAAGTCTACTTTTGGATTTTTATTTTATAATAAATAATCTGTTATGTTCCAATTCTTAAACCGACCATATCCCTTTAATGATGATTTGAAGCATAATAGCAAGATTATCTTTTTTATAAGTATTGGAGTATTAGTCTTCTTATATTTATTTCAACCTCTTGATGTTAGTGTTCTAGAAAATCGACAAAAAATATTTGTAGTTATTGGATTAGGAGTTATTACATTCTTATCCTTAAGTCTTAATTTATTGATGCTTCCAAGTTTATTACCTCAAATTTTTCTTAAGCGAGTTTGGAGTATTAAAAAAGAAATTATTTGGAATGTATGGATTCTTACTACAATCTCTGTAGGTTATTACTTGTATTATAAGGCGATAGGTATTTTCGAAATAGACTTTTACATGATTGTTAAATTAATCCTTATTGCAGTTGTTCCAATTACCGGATTAATTACAATTAATCAGAACCGTATGCTACGTTCTTATCTAAAACTTGCTAACGGAATTAATAAAAAGTTAAAAGAGAATAAGTCAAAAGACGAACAACTCGTTCATTTTAAATCGGATTACACCAAGGATAGTCTTTCAATTAAAGTTAACCTATTATTATTTATTAGAGCTGCAAACAATTATATTGAGATTTTCTGGAAGGAGAGTGATAATGTAAAAAGTCAAATGGTACGAACAAGTTTAAAGAAAGCAGAAGAGGTATTGAATGAATATAAATTCGTTTTCAAGTGCCATCGGTCATTTATGATTAATATTAACTTTATTGATAAAATAGAAGGAAGTATTCAAGGTTATAAAGTGTTTTTCGATAAAGTTGATTTTGCTGTTCCTGTTTCGAAAAATTTTGCGTATAAATTGAAAGAAATTATTTAATTCGCGTCAAAACGATCTAATTTCGTCCCTGAATAGCCAATTTTAGCCCCTAATTCATATTTTTTATCCCTAATTGCTTTCAGTTAACCCTATTTTTTCTTTTAAATAGTCAATGGCTATAGCTTTGCCCTCAGCAAATTTAAAATATAGAATAATGAATCCATTAAGAATTGGTAATATTGAAGTAAAACTGCCTATAATACAGGGTGGTATGGGTGTGGCAATATCACTTTCAGGATTAGCATCGGCGGTTGCAAATGCTGGTGGAATAGGTGTAATATCGGCTGTAGCAATTGGAATGACTGAGCCGGATTATATGAAGAACTATCGTGAAGCAAACAAAAGAGGGCTTCGAAAAGAAATTCAAAAAGCAAGAAAACTTACAGATGGAGTTTTGGGTGTAAATATTATGGTTGCAGTTACTGATTATGAAGAACTTTTAACTGTTGCTCTTGAAGAAGAAATTGATGTTGTAATTATGGGTGCGGGCCTCCCGTTAAAAATGCCTCAATATGTTACTGATAGAGGTTTCGATAAAGTACATACAAAATTTATCCCTAAAGTATCATCAGCAAAAGCTGCAAAAGTAATCTTTTCATATTGGGCAAAAACCTTTAATCATGTTCCAGATGCTGTTGTGGTTGAAGGACCAATGGCTGGTGGTCATTTAGGTTTTAAAAAAGAAGATTTAGGATCAGAGATGGTTCCGCTTTCTCAACTAGTTGAAGAAACAGTAAGAGAGATTAGTTATTTTGAAAAGGAATTTAAGAAGGAAATTCCTGTTATTGCTGGTGGTGGAATTTATACAGGTGAAGATATGTATAAAATTATGCAGCATGGAGCCAAAGGAGTTAAGATGGGAAGTCGTTTTGTAACAACTAAAGAATGTGATGCTTCGATTAAATTTAAAGAAATGTATATCAAGGCTAGCGAAGAAGATATTGTTATTATTGATAGTCCGGTGGGATTGCCAGGTAGAGCAATTAGAAATAATTTTGTAGATCAAATTAATCTTGGAAATACCAAACCATTTAAATGTCCATGGAAATGTTTAAAATCTTGCGATTTTAGAAAAGTTCCATACTGTATTGCACAGGCTTTATTTAATGCCGCAAGTGGAAACTTAGAAGAAGGTTTTGCCTTTGCAGGTTCTAAAGCATTTATGGCAAGAAAGATCCAACCTGTAAAAGAGGTAGTATTTGAAATTAAGATTGATTATTACAAAACTAAATATGCTGAGTATTTAAAGAATTTCATTGGAAGCAGATTTGATATTGAAACACTAGACTTAAGTCAGGTTATACCAGTTTTTCCCCAGATTAAACTAGCCTAAAAATTCTATTATTACCTTTTAAGCTCTTTTTTTTATAAAAAAAAAGAGCTTAATTGTGTATATATTTTTAACCACAAAAACCCAAAAATTGAGTATGGAACAGCATGTTGTTCAGATGGTCAGAAACCGAATTGCTAAATTTGGAGATCAAGAAGTTTTTAGATATAAAGATAAATCATCATTAGAATACAAACCCATAAGATGGAATCAACTTGGGAGCGAAATGGATATCCTTTCAAAAGTTCTGTTATCGCTTGGATATGGCTATAATCATAAAATTGGCATTTTTAGTAGCAATAGATATGAATGGGTAGTAACCGATTTAGCAATAATGGCAATAAGAGGTATTGTTGTTCCTCTTTATGCAACTGCTTCTGCTCAGCAGGTTAAATATATTGTTGATGAAACTCAGATGAAATTATTATTTATAGGCAATAATGAGCAATTAGACAAGGCTATTTGGTTGCTGGAAAATTGCAAAACACTTGAGAAAATTATTGTTTATGAACCAGGGATTTCTTTTAATGATCAACGAATTATTGGTTATAAGGAATTAAAAGACACAGTTGTTAATTATACAGATGATGTTAATCTTAATGATATCTTAAAGGAGTCAAATTCGGATGACATATCTACAATAATTTACACCTCGGGCACAACAGGTGAACCAAAAGGAGCAATGCTGAGTCATGAAAATTTTTTGCAGGCATTTAAAATTAATAGTGAACGACTACAATTGCTCCCTACAGATGTTTCATTATGTTTCTTGCCATTAAGTCATGTTTTCGAACGTACATGGACCCTGTTTCTTTTATATAACGGACTGGTAAATGTTTTTCTTGAGAATCCTCGCGATG
Organism: Bacteroidetes bacterium GWF2_33_16; assembly: GCA_001768565.1. Lineage (GTDB taxonomy): Bacteria > Bacteroidota > Bacteroidia > Bacteroidales > UBA12077 > UBA12077. The sequence goes on from MEOE01000018.1 coordinate 7,005, forward strand.
TAATTCAGGAACTTCCTAAGGTTAATCCATCTGTTATGTGCACAGTTCCTAGGTTCTATGAGAAAACTTATGAAGGTATCGTTGCTGAAGTTTCTAAGTGGCCATCTTTTAAAAAGAAAATATTTAATTGGGCTTTTAAAGTAGGCCACAAGTATATCGAATTTAAAAAAGATGCTAGAAAAGCGCCTGCTAACCTAATGATAAAACATACAATTGCAGAGAAACTGGTATTTAAAAAACTCCGACTTATTTTTGGAAAAAACATTAGAGCTTTACCTTGTGCTGGTGCCGCAATGAGCCCAACACTTCTTCGCTTTTTTCATGCTGCTGGTTTTTTTGTAAACTATGGATATGGTGCAACCGAAACAACAGCTACAGTATCATGTTTCAGAAATAATATTTACAATTTTGATTATACCGGGAGTATAATGCCTGAAGTTGAAATTAAAATTGGAGAGAACAAAGAAATAATGGTTAAAGGGAAAACAGTTTTTAAAGGATATTATAATAAACCTGAGGAAACAGAACAGGTGCTTGTAGATGGATGGTACAAGACAGGTGACGAGGGTTATGTTGTTGATGGAGAATATCTTGTTATGACTGATAGAATTAAAGATCTTATTAAAACATCAGTAGGTAAGTATGTGTCGCCTCAAAAACTGGAGCTATTAATTGGACAAAGTAAATATATTGAACAATTAGTTGTTTTTGGAGATAATCGAAAATTTATGACAGCCTTAATAGTTCCCTCATTTAAAAATCTTGAAGAAGTTATAACAGAATTGAACCTGGATTTGACTACTCCTCAAGAAGTAATTGCAAACGAGAAAATTCTTCAGTTTTTTAAAGGAGAGATTGATAAATATCAGGAGGAGCTTACCTCGTATGAGAAAATAGTGAACTTTACTTTATTACCAGATAATTTCAGCATTGAGAATAATGCATTAACTAATACATTAAAGATTAAAAGGAAGGTAATTGAAGAAAAGTATCGTGATATTATCGAGAAAATGTATTTATCGCTTTAGCTTCCAACGACGGTGCGACCATAACCAATTGCTAGGTTCGGCCAGAATTACGGATTCTAATTTCTTAGCATATCGCCTTGTTAATTCTCCTTCGGGTAGTTCTAAAGGATTTGAGGTTATTAGTGAAAGCTCTATCGTGTAATTGCCTCTCCTTTTGCGCTGTACGTCCATATATACAACTGGGTAATTGTATTTTCGTGCATATCGCTCAGGCCCGTCAAGGAATGCTGTATCCTGTCCTAAAAAATCAACCCAGATAGTTTTCTTTCTTTTTGATGGATTTTGATCTGCTGCCATTAAATAAATACTTTTTACCTCAATTTGTTTTTCAAATGTTATTGATGTTTCATATATAGAAGTAAGCTTTGTGCCAAAACGTGTTCGGTTCCAAAGCATAAAACGATCAATCCATTTGTTACTTAGGGGTTTGTAAAATGCTACCACCTTATAATTGGTTTGTAAACTTGCTGACAAACTCCCCCATTCCCAGTTACAATAATGCCCCGTTACTCCAATTATACTTGTGCCATTTTCGTAGATTGAATTTAAAATTTCAGGATTAATAATTTTATGTCTTTTTGTAACCTGAGAAGGAAACATGGTGAATGCTTTTATTCCTTCAATAATAACATCTGTAAGATTTTTGTAAATTTTTGATAATAGTTTATTCCGTTCAATACTAGTTTGGGATGGAAAAATCTTTGTTAAGTTTTGGATAATGACTTTTTTACGATATCCAGTTAAACGATACAAAATAAAATAAACTAAATCAGACACAATATACAGGGCCCAGAATGGTATTAAGCCAAAGATTAGAACAAATACTATAAACCAAAAAGCGACAAATAACTTCATTTGAATGTAATGTCAATTTAAAGAAACTCTTGTTAAATAAAGGGTGAAATAAACTATTTTTTATGTGTTAACCAAAAAAGTGAGAATAAATGAACTTTTATTTGACTAATATGTATTATTTAATAATGATAAATAAATTTACGATTATGAACGATAAGATTAGTACATCAGAAATTTTCGATTTCTGTCAAAAAGCTGAATATTCTGCCGATGGTATAGTTAGCAAAAGAATAATTCAAAAACCTACAGGTAATATAACACTTTTTGCATTCGATAAAGGGCAGGAGCTAAGCGAACATACAGCTCCTTTTGATGCTTTGGTTCAGGTTTTGGAAGGTAGCTCTCAAATTATTATTAATAAACAAGTTTTTGAATTAAAGCAGGGTCAATCGATAATTATGCCTGCAAATAATCCGCATGCAGTTAAAGCAACCGAGAAATTTAAAATGTTGCTTACTATGATTAAAGAATAATTAAACGTCAAGAAATAATTAAAGTCTTACTGTTTAGTAAGGCTTTTTTTTATGAAATTTTTTAATATAACTGTAAGATGTTTTATTAATCAATTGGGTTTATATTCTGAATTATTTTTTAACTTTCGTGTATTCAGTTTTTTAATTTAATTTATAATGCTATGCCATTAACAAAAAAGAAAAATAAATACCTTCTGATTTTTGGTATATGGATGGGATTTGGATTAATATATGGATTCCAAACGTATCTGTTTAATGAGTTTGAAGGATATAATTGCAATGTTTTTGCTACTGTGGCTGATCAAATGCCAACATTTATACTTTGGGGATTCTATACATTATTAATATTCTGGATTATTAAAAAATTTCCACCTGATCAGACAAATAAACTGCTTTTGTTTTTTGGCATCCATCTAGTTACTGTTATTATTATTTCATTTTTTCATGTAACAGTACTAGCCTATTTTCGTTGGTTATATTATTCTTACACAGGAAGATTAAATGAATCATTTACATCATATTTATTGAGGTATTCGATTGCATGGTTGTTTTTACAATACCTATTATATATTGCTGTGGTAATAACTGGCTACGCAATTGATTTTTATCGTAAATACAGGGATAAGGAATCACAAAACCTCGAGCTTGAAAAGCTATTATCAGAGGCAAAACTAAATGCACTGAAAATGCAATTACATCCTCATTTCCTTTTTAATACGCTTAATACCATTAGCATGCTAATCCGAAAAAACGATGATCAGCAGGCAATAAAAACCATTGCAGGCCTTAGCGATTTGCTTCGTTATGTTTTAGAAACACGTGATACACAATGGACATATCTTAAAAAAGAATTGGAATTAATCGAAAAATATTTATCCATAATATCATTACGTTTTCCTAAGAAGATTAATTACGAAATAGAAATTTCATCTGAAGCAGAAAATATTTATATTCCTGATTTGATTCTACAACCTATTGTCGAGAATTCTGTCAAACATGGATTGAGTGAAAAAAAAGAAAATGGAAAAATAAGTATCTATGCTAATAAAAAAGGAGAGAAATTAGAAATAATTGTAAAAGATAATGGCATTGGTTTCGATAGCTCAAACTATGGAGTATCTTCGTTTGGTATTGGAATAAAAAATACAGGTGAAAGACTTAAAAAAATATATGACAATAAAGCTGTTTTCGAAATCGATAGTAAAAAAGACGAAGGGACAGTAGTTCGTTTTGTGCTACCCGTAAAAGTTGCTTAAAATGGAAAATTCATTCTGTAGAATAAAAACATTAATTGTTGATGATGAGCAATATGCACGTGAAGGAATAAGTATTTTATTGCAACATGATTTAGACATTGAGTTAATTGGTGAATCAGATAATGGTATTGATGCTGTTGAACTCATTAAAACCAAAAAGCCAGACTTACTTTTTCTCGATATTCAGATGCCTAAGTTAAATGGTTTTCAGGTGTTAGAGTCATTAAAACCAAATGAAATTCCCCTAACAGTTTTTGTAACATCGTTTGATAAATTTGCACTCAAAGCTTTCGAGGTAAATGCAATTGATTACCTGCTAAAACCTTTTGATGATGATCAGTTTTATAGGTCACTGCAAAAGGCTAAGCAGTTTATTTGTCAACAACGAAGTGTCGAATTTCAGGTAAAAATGACTGAATTACTTTCAAATATTGGAGTTATTAATAACGAAACAAGTGGAAATGTAAAATATATTGATAGGTTAGTAGTTAAAGATGCAAAAGGCATGATTATTATAAAAACTTCTGATATTGATTGGATACTGGCTGATGACTATTATGCAAAAATTGTCGTAAAAAATAAAATACATTTGCTGCGCGAAAGCCTGAATGAATTAGAAAAAAGGCTAAATCCAAACCAATTTATAAGAATTCATCGAAGCACCATAATTAATATCGATCGAATACAATCTATTCAACATTATTCAAAAAACGACTATATTATAATTACACAACCGGGAGACAAATTTATGATGAGCAGATTGAAACGAGATGAGATTTTTAAGCATTTCGGAATATAGCATCCCTAAAAATAATTCAATTTCATCTGTTCCCTGCAGTTAATACCCAGCTCACTGAAAATTGATTTTTTATGATTTAAGTTCATAATAGTTTTACAACAAAAACATTATGAAAAGGAATTTAGTTTTTTTCGGGTTTCTATATGTTTTTATAACTGGAAATATATATGCTAATACTACTTTCGATCCTCCAGAAGCTCGTTTAAATATCTTCGCTTCCCGAACAACCTCGAAAATTAGTATCGATGGCCAATTGAGCGATGCTGCATGGAAAAATATTGTCCCAATAAATGGTTTTGTCCAGCAAGAACCCAATCCTGGCGAAAAAGCCACATTTGATACTGATGTATATGTGCTGTATGACGATAATAGCATCTACTTTGGTTTTTTTTGCTATGATTCACTAAAAGCAAATCGTGTTGTTGTAAATAGCATGAAACGCGACTTCGGAGATAATAATGATTATATCAATATTAGTATCGATGCATTTTATGATAAACGCACAGCTTTTGTCTTTTACGCTAATCCTTATGGTGCACAAGGCGATTTAATTTGTATTGACGATCAGCTTTTTGATATGGACTGGAATTCGGTTTGGAAAGTACAGACTTCTATTACAGATTCTGGTTGGATAGCCGAATTCGAGATACCATGGAAAACATTAAGATATGAAAACCGAACTACAGATCAAACTTTTGGAATAAATTTTGGACGCTGTACGCGACGTATCAACGAAACATCATCATGGTCGCCTATTCCAAGAGTTTTTGGGCCTAATAACATGCGTTATGCTGGCGAAATTAAATTATATAATTTACCTAAACCTTCTACAAATATACGTTTGCAGCCTTATGCTCTAGGAAACATTAATCAAAATACAACTAATTCTTCGAGTGCAAAAGACAATACCTCAACCCAAAACCTTAATTATGGAGGTGAGATAAAATGGGCTATAACTTCCAAAACAGTTTTAGATCTTACCTATAACACGGATTTTGCACAAGCAGAAGTAGATGAACAGATAAATAATTATGACAGATTTTCAGTATATTTTCCTGAAAAAAGGCAATTTTTTCTCGAAAACGCAAGTGCATTTACTCCAACATTTTATACCCATTATCAAAATCAACCATTTTATAGCCGCAGAATTGGATTAGATGATGTTGGAAATCCGATTCCAATTGTTGCAGGTGGGCGAATTGTATCAAAAACAGATAATAACATGATTGGAGCATTATTGATCCGTCAAAAGGCGAGTGATTATTTCCCGGCAACAAATTTTGGTGTTTTTAGATACACGAACAATCTTAACGAAAACCATCAGCTTGGAGGCCTAGTATCTGTACGTGCCGATGAGGCATTTGATTCAATAGCTTCAGTTCAGAATTATACTGCTACTATTGATGGAGTCAGCCAACTTTCAAGTTCATTACGCTGGACATATATGGTAAGTGGAACAAAAACTGTTGGTAAAAATAATGGCGATGGACTTTCAGCAAGCTCATGGTTTCTTAAAAATACGAATAATTCAGTTTCATGGCTTACACAAACCTATATTATGGATTCATATAATCCTGAGGCTGGTTTTGTAAATCGTAAAAATATTATTTACCATGCCGCAGGAACACGATTGCGCTGGAGACCAGAATGGAGACCAAAAAATGTAAGAACAATTAGTCCAGCGATTTATTTCGAGAACTATTTGAATGCAAAAAATCAAAGGTATATAGAGGGCATATATACTCTTAGGCCATTTATGATTGAATTTCAAAATGGCGCAATTATTGGATGGGCAATTGATTATCAGTACCAAAACCTAGAAGAAGATTTTTACCCTCTGGGTATTCAAATCGAAATGGGTGAATATCATTATTTACAGTATTATGCTTCTTTTCTTTCGGATCCATCAAGGAGGTTTGCCTATACTATAGCTTGGCGTAAAGGTGCGTTTTATGATGGATTAATAGACCGATATCGATTTACACTTAGATATAATATTATTCCGAATATATCTATTGCTGGTGATTATTTTCTTACAAGTTTTAAAAATGTTGGAGTTAATAAAATAGATTTGGATGTAACTCTTTTATCTTCAGAATTAGTGCTTGCATTAAATCCTAAATTACAATTAACCACACGCTATCAGTGGAACACGGCCAACGATATGCAGAATTGGAATATACGTTTTTCCTGGGAGTTTAGACCGCTTTCTTATGTCTACCTTATTTTTAACTCAAACGAATGGATTAACTCTGAAGCAACTTATGCCAATCAAAATATGATTGGAAAAATTTCTTATATGATGCAGTTTTAGAATATTTAATATTAAGAAGAAATAATTGAATTATTTAATTCCATTAATCATGAAAAATAAAATCGTTTACAAAGAAATTCTTCCATTAAAAAATGATTTGTATCATCTGTTTATATCAACAGGTTGGAATGAAGAATATAGACTTTCTGGAGAAAGGATATATAAGGCATTAGGAAATAATTGGTTTTGTATTTCAGCTTTTTATAATAATGAACTTGTCGGCTTTGGCAGAGTTGTATCTGATGGAGTTTTACATGCCATGATATATGACCTTATTACTTTACCTGAATTCCAGAAAAGTGGAATTGGATCTACCATATTAAAAACTCTTGTTCAAAAATGTGTCCAATGCAATATTCCAGATATCCAGCTTTTTTGCGCCAGTGGTAAACGTATGTTTTACGAAAAAAGAGGTTTTGTTGCAAGATCTGAAGATGGTCCGGGAATGCAATATCAAATTAAAACAAATCAAAATAAATGAAAGAACACGAATGGATTAAGGAAATTAATATAGCAATTAATGTTTGCAACAAAGAAGGCAATTTGTTATTCCTTAATGATAAAGCAATTGAATTATTTAAAAATGATGGTGGTGAAAAACTCATTGGCCAAAATATTATTAATTGCCATCCCGAGAAAGAAAGGCAAAAATTAATTAAAATGCTCAATAATCCTAATGTTAATTGTTACACAATAGAAAGAACATCTGGTAAAAAACTAATTTATCAAGCCCCTTGGTATGTGAATGGTACATATATGGGATATACCGAGTTTATTATTGAATTACCTATCAGTTTGTCAAATAAGAAAATTGAATAATTAAAACACAAAATGAATAAAACTGTATTAATAACTGGAGCCACAGGAGGAATAGGTTCATGTTTAGTTAAAGAACTAGCAAGTAAAGGTTATAATATTGTAATAAATTACAATAATTCTAATCAGAAAGCTAATAAATTAGCATATGAGATTAACATGAGGAAGGTAAGTCAAGCCATTGCTATAAAAGCAAATGTAAAAGATAGAAAAGAAGTAAATAATTTATTTGATATTGCCCTTGGCAGTTTTAACAACATAGATGTACTTGTTAATTGTGCTGGTAAAAATTTAGACAAACCATTTTTAGAAATGAGCGACCATGAATGGAATGAAGTACAATCAATAATATTAAAAGGAACCTTTAATTGTTCACAAGAATTTGCATTAAGATATAAAGGAAATAACGGACATATTATAAACATTGGAGCCTTAACTGCAATCAAAGGCAGAAAAAATGGAGCTAATTACTGTAGTGCGAGAGCAGGAGTATTAAATTTATCCAAATGCATGGCTCAGGAATTAGCTCCATCAATAAGAGTAAATAGTATAACTCCTGGTTGGATCAATACAAGTGAAGTTATGGAAAGATACAAACTTTTTAATCAGGAAATATATGAACAAATACTAAAAACAATCCCAATGAAAAGATTAGGTACACCAGAAGATGTCTCAAAAATGATATCATTTATGATTTGTGATTCTACTTATATAACAGGACAAAATTTCTTGGTAGATGGAGGAATGTTGATGTATTAAATTAAATAATTTATTGTATGATACGGTTTGCGCAAGAAGAAGATTTGAATCAAATTGTTAATATTTACAATCAGGCAATTATAAATGGCACTACAGCTGATACTATACCATATAAAGTTTCAGATAAATTAAATTGGTTTAAAGAGCATTCAACTGAGTTTTATCCTATTTATATTAAGGAAGAATATGGTAAAATAAGGGGTTGGTGCTCAATTAGTCATTACCGAACAGGAAGATTAGCTGTGGCCAGAACAGCCGAAATAAGTTACTATGTTGATTATTCATATCATAGACAAGGAATTGGTTCGGATCTTATTTCATATGCATTACAAGATTGTATAAGGATTGAAAAAAAAACGTTAATAGCTATAATTCTAGAAAACAATATACCAAGCATAAATCTATTAAGTAAATTTGGATTTGGACAATGGGGATTTATGCCTGATGTGGCTGAATTTGGTAAAAAAACATTGGGACACCTGTTTTTGGGTAAAAAAATCGATTACGAAAGGATCATTCAGGTGCAATGAATAGCTTTTGTTTACGTCTTTTGTACAAGTTGAAAAAATATGCTACAATGAACAAAAGAATTTTATTTGTATTGTTTTTAATAGAACTGATTTTTCCTGGTACTTTGAAATCGAATCATAGACAACAAAATACTGTTGATTCAATTATCAGTTTCTGGAATGATTCAATTCCAAAGCTATTAAATTCGCAAAATGTTCCGGGTATGGCCCTTGCTGTTGTTTCTGATAGTGAAGTGATTTGGGAGCAGGGGTATGGGTTTACTGATACTTTATCAAAAATTCCGGTTACATCAGCAACTTTGTTCAGTTTGCAATCCATTTCAAAAAATTTTACTGCTATGGCAGTCTTAGTTGCAGTGCAGGAGGGTTTGCTCAACTTAGATACTCCAATTAGTCTATATTTAAACGATTTTACAGTTAATAGCCGATACGAATCAAATCCCGAGAATATAATTACACTTCGTCATTTATTGAGTCATCGTGCAGGATTTACACACGAAGCTCCAATAGGAAATAATTATTACCCTGAAGGCAGTTTTGATGAACATATTAAGAGCATTTCAGACACATGGCTGCGTTTTCCAATTTATCAACGTTTTAGTTATTCAAATCTAGGAGTTGACCTTGCCGGGTATATTATCGAAAAAGTTTTTGGTATTCCTTTTCATAAGTATGTCGAAGAAAAAGTATTAAAATCTATTGGTATGAATGCAAGCACTTTCAATATAGAAAGGATAAAAGGAAATAAAGAAAAGGCATTGGGGCATAGAAAAAAAATTGCTGTTCCAATTGAGATACCTATGATACCATCCGGTGGATTATATTCAAACGCAAACGAGCTGGCTAAATGGGTTCAATTTCATCTGAACAATGGAAGAATAAACAATAAACAACTAATTAATAAGATGTTATTAGACGAAATGTACAAAATACCTGACAGAGACCCAAAACAAATTCAAGGATATGGATTAGGAACTGCAGTAAAGTATGAAAATGGGGAAATTGTTCTTAGCCATGGAGGAAATGGTTTTGGGTTTAATGCTTATATGATGTGGCACCCCAAGTATAAGCTTGGAGTGGTAATGCTTACTAATTCTGTAGATCATAATTTTCAACAGTCCCTACCTGAAGATATCTTAAATAGTTTTATTAAACTTAAAACAGGAGAAGCCAAAAAGGATAATAGTCTTTTAAAAAATGGTGATGAACAAGTCATTTATAAAGATACTTTATCCTTAAAAAAATTAGCAGGAACTTATTTATATAATAGTGGTGGTAGGATGATTCTTGTTTATAAAAATGAACAGTTAGGAGTTGAATCGGGAGAAAAATTTATACCTTTTTATTTTGTTTCTAATAAAGAAGCATTTAACCAGCTAGGGAGGTATTGTTTTTATTACTATTTTGTAACAGATAAAGATGGAATTCCAATAAATATTATTCGCCTTTATGATGGGGAACATCTTGATTTCGTTGAAGGATTATCTGAAAAATCAGGTCCAGATAAAAAAGAATGGGATAAATACATTGGGAAATATAGCTATTCTATTATGGGCAAACCTATTTCGATGCCAATTGAAATTATCAAAAAGAATGGATATTTATACTTTGGTGATTACATAAAACTTACTGAATATAAGACCGGGTTGTTTTTTTCTTCAAACGGTGAGCTTTTTGATTTTACTGGAGAATTTCTAATATGGCGAAATATAAAATTAATAAAAGAGTAAAAGTAATTATGAATACTTTATTATTAAAATACATTGCTAAATGGTACAAAGTCCTTTTTATATTTTTATTCATTCAGGGTAATATTTCTGCCCAAACTATTAAAGATTCAATAAAGATTAATCGCTTTTGTGATAATGTTATTGTTCTTAATGTTGAGCCTGTTCAACAAAACAATACAATAGCTATTGCAACAAACAAAGGAATTGTTGTAATAGATAATAATATATCACAATCTTATGCATTGCTAATAAGAAATGCAATAATCAAAGAGTTTAATAGGGATGATTTTGCATATGTAATAAATACACACTGTGATTGGGATCATGTTGGCGGAAATCAGGTTTTTAAAGATATTCCTATTGTTGCACATAAAAACTGCCTCGACACGTTAAAAAAATATAAAGAAGAGGGCAAAGAGAAGTTGCAAGCCGATTCAGCCTGGGCTGCATCTTCTATATCATATTATAAAGATATACTTAAGGAAATGCCCGAAAATAGCAGGAACTACCATAAGTACAAAAATGCTATTCAACGATTTGAAATTTTTATAAATGATTTAAATAGTAATTTTGAATTTGTTCCTCCCACAATTGCTTTTACTGATTATTTATTTCTAGATATGGATAATATAAATATTTTTCTTTATTACATGGGTAATGCACATCGCAACAGCGACATAATAATCTATATTCCTGAAGCGAACCTTTTGATTATTGGAGATTTACAATTCGATATGAATATTTCTCATTTAAGAAGTACTGGTGCAGGATTTGATCAAAAATTAGATATAAAAAGGTGGATTGAAATATTAAGCATTATTTTGAATAGTAATAATGATATAAAATATATAATCCCGGGTCATTATAATATTCATAATAAAGAATGGCTTGTTAGGCAGTTTGATTATTTGAAAACAATTTGGAATGATATTCAGCAAGCCAAACAAAACAATATACCTTTCAATGAATTTCTAGAAAAGATGTGTGACTGGAATAAATTCAGTTTTGATGAATCATGGAAACTGGATTTTGAATTTAAATTAGAAATCAGCGAGTTACAAAAACGTCATGTGGAACTAATTAAATTAATTTGGGAACAAAACTAAATATCAACTATTATGAAAGGAATTATAACCCTTTTTCTATTAATAATCTTAACATTAAATCTATATGCACAACATTTACCTAAAGAGCAAATACAAATAATGACACTGGGAGTATTTCATTTTAATTATCCCGGGTTAGATGCATATAAAACAGAAGATAAAGATAAGATTGATGTGCTTTCCGATGCAAATCAGGTTGAAATACAAAAATTGGTCGATGATTTAGCTGAATTTAACCCAACACATATTTTAGTTGAAAGGCAACCATCGTACCAAAAAGGAATTGACTCACTCTACAATGAATACATTAATGATAATTTGGTGCTTAAGCGCGGTGAGATTTACCAGATAGGTTTTCGGCTGGCTAAAAAACTAGATCACAAAAAACTTTGGTGTGTTGATGATATGGGAACCTTTTATCCGCATATATTGGAAATTTTTAATGATTCAATAAAACTTTCTGCATTTGAGGGCTTTTACGAAACCAATCCTGATTCTTTGATAAATAATTTTTATACCAACTTATATAAGAAGCAAGATATCATATTTAAAGAAGAAGGATTAAATGCATGCATCCAATATCTAAATAATCCCGAGCTTATTTTGTTAAAACAGGGAGCATATTTAACAGGAGTTTTTAAATATTCAACAGACGAAAATAAATACGCAGGAGCCGATTTTGAGACTTGTCGCTGGTATAATCGTAATTTACACATATTTAGAAATGTTCAAGATATAACCAACAATCCGGAACACCGAATCCTTTTAATTATAGGGGCAGGCCATTTGGGAGTATTAAATCCACTATTCGAAGCATCACCTGAATATGAATTTGTAAGTCCAATAAACTACATTAAATAATGATTATAGATTAGCTGTTATTAATTGTAAATGTTGAAAACTATATAGGGAAACTAGTCAATTACCAGTAACAGGATAACTTGTAGCTTAATATATTGTATTATTTATTTACTAAACAGCCACTTTTACAACAACTTTTACTATTTCCTCAGGTTCCTCAATTTGGAGCCCAGGCATGTGTATATCGTTTGGAAAAAAAATAATAAACCGATTTTTTTCAACATCTACAAAATTTAATTTTCCTGTATGTTTTTGTAGGTCTTTTTCTGAATCGTACGTTTCATGGGAGAAATCATCTATCAATCCAAAACCCATACGTTCTTTGCCCGAAATTACAAACTGTATGTCAATATATTTTCTGTGACTTTCAGCAAAACTTTCGTCTATATCTTTAGAAAAATAATTATTTACAAGAGCAAATAATGAGTCCTGTTCTATTTGATATTTGCCTGGTTTAAATGTTGAAAAATCGTTCTTTGTTAAATACTGAAATGCTTTTTCGAATAATGGATGCAGATTATAATATTTTTCTGCATTTAAAATATGATCATAAATCATAGAAATGAAGTATTATGGTTGTTGTAAAGTTATAACAAAATACATTATGGCTCGAAAAACCATATAATTATTAACAGAAATGACCTAATGCGCAGGTAATTAATTACTTAACCTGACGAAATCGGTTAATAATTAAATGGTTATTTTAACTTGAATTGGTGTATTGAATTAATAAAATGCATAAAATTGCATTAATAAATATTTAATAAGAGATTGTTTGAAATCTCAGTTGATATTAGAAAAAATGGTTCTAAAAATTAACATAAAAAGACAAATTATAAACTTAAATGAATTCAGGAAAAATGAATACAGAATCCTCTACATCAATTGAGGATGCAAATGTAGAACCTCCGAGTGGGTTAAACTATTTGCAAAATATTAATTTAAAACTCACTTCTGAAAAACAGAACAAACCGGATTTCCCGATTAATGAAAGAACTCTCCAATTTATAGCCCAATATTTTCCCGGCACATCCCTTAACGAATGGAATAACTGGCGTTGGCAAATACAAAATAGCTATACAAGTTATACCCAGTTAAAATCTATATTACATTTATCGGATGATGAAATAAAACCTACCGATAATGGTTTTAATTTGCCAATTCGAATTACTCCATATTATGCAAGTTTACTCGATCCAGGTGATTCAAGTCAAGCCATAAGAAAATCAGTTGTTCCGGTTTTTGATGAGCTAATTACTACGCATGAAGAAAAAGCCGATCCACTTGGCGAAGAGAATTATAGCCCGGTAAATCATATAGTACATAGATATCCTGATAGGGTATTGTTTCTTGTAACAGGTTTTTGTTCTACCTATTGTCGATATTGTACCCGTTCGCATATGGTATCGAAAAAAGACAAATGTCATTCAAGTATTAGCGAGTGGGATATCGCAATTGATTATATCCGCAATCATAAAGAAGTTCGGGACGTACTTATTTCGGGCGGTGATCCATTAACATTATCGGATGCTCGCCTTGAATATCTACTGTCGAAATTACGAGCAATTGAACATGTTGAAATTATTCGCATTGGAACAAAAGTTCCAGTTGTTTTACCGCAACGTATAACCCCAATGCTTGTAAAATTGCTTCGCAAATATCACCCATTATTTTTAAGTATTCACTTTACGCATCCCGATGAGCTAACACCTGAAACTCAGTTTGCTTGCGTACGTTTGGCAGATGCAGGAATACCATTAGGTAGCCAGACTGTTTTACTTAAAGGAGTTAATGATGAGGTTTCTATATTTAAAGAGCTAACTCATAAATTGCTCAAAGCTCGTGTAAGACCATATTACTTATATCAGTGCGACCCTATACCAGGATCTGGTCATTTTAGAACACCTGTGTCAAAAGGATTAGAGATTATTAAAGGATTACGTGGGTTTACTTCAGGTTATGCAATTCCTCATTATGTTATCGATGCTCCGGGCGGTGGAGGAAAAATCCCGTTATTGCCAGATTATTTGCAAAGTATTGATGATGAAAAAGTGGTTTTGCAAAACTATGAGGGAAAAACCTTCTGTTATCCAAATCAAAAAGATTAAAAACTAAAATATAAATTATAAATTACTTCCCGAAAATATTTAAACTTTCGGGGAGTTTTTTAATACTAAAATCATAATGAAAATAGGAATAACCTACGATCTGCAAAGCGATTATTTAAAGGAGGGTTTTACAAAAGAGGAAGCGGCCGAATTCGACAAGGAAGATACTATTGATGCTATCGATAATGCTCTAAAGGAAATAGGCTATCAAACCGAACGTATTGGTAATGTTAAAGAACTTACTCGTTGTTTAGCTAAAGGAGATCGTTGGGATTTGGTTTTTAATATTTGCGAAGGAATGTATGGTATTGGTCGCGAAGCTCAGGTGCCTGCACTGCTTGATGCATGGAATATTCCTTATGTATTTTCAGGCCCATTAACATTGGCTCTAACATTAGATAAAGCTACCACAAAACGAGTTATTCGCGATGCAGGAATTCCTACTGCTGAGTTTTTTGTTGTCGAGAAACCTGAAGATATTGAAAAGGTGAAAATAAAATTCCCTTTGTTTGCAAAACCTTTAGCAGAAGGTACTGGCAAGGGAATATATGCAGGGTCAGTAATTAATACTTTCGATCAGCTTAAGGAAAGATGCCTTTTACTTTTAAGCAAGTTTAAGCAACCCGTTTTGGTTGAAAAATACTTATCGGGCCGTGAATTTACTGTTGGTGTAATAGGATCTGGTTTAAATGCCAAATCTGCCGGAGTTATGGAAATTGTTCTCAATAATAAGGCAGAGCAAGGCGTATATTCATTTCATAACAAAGATAATTATCTTGAATTAGTTGATTATCATTTAGCTGAACCAAAATTTGCAGCCGAATGTGAAAAAGTTGCACTTGACTCATGGCGAATATTAAATTGTTTAGATGGTGGCAGGGTAGATGTTCGTTATGATGATAATGGAATTTGTAGTTTTATTGAGGTAAATCCTTTAGCAGGTTTGCATCCAATACATTCCGATTTACCCATTTTATCTCGTTTGCAGGGTGTAACATATTATGAGTTAATGCGAAAGATTATGAATTCGGCAATTGAACGATTAAAATCAGAAGAAAAATTAAAATAAAAAACAAAGAATTTAAAATGAAAAAAGCACTTGTCATTCATAATAGAATATCTGAAAATGCTTTACAGGATGAACTCGACGTATTGGAAGAAGCCGAAGTAGTTGAAAATGAGTTTAAAAAGCAAGGCTATGAAGTGTATCGAGAAGATTTTGATTTAAACATGCAACGGGTTAAAGTATCTATTCAGAAGTTAAAACCAGATTTCATTTTTAATCTTGTTGAAACAGTTGATGGAAAAGGATTCTTGAGTTTTATGGCTCCTGCGTTATTCGAGAGTCTTGAGATACCTTTCTCAGGATCTGGGTCGTTTGCATTGTACTTAACATCGCATAAAATGCATGCCAAAGAAGCTTTTGTTGCTGCTGGTATTCCTACATGCGAATGGTTTTCTGTAAACGAAACGGAGAAACTAAATCCAAAGAAAAGATATATTGTAAAACCATATGGAGAAGATGCTTCGGTTGGTATTTCAGAAGATGCAGTATTTTATGGCAATGATCCCAAACTGAAGGAGTATATAGATTTTAATAAGTCTGCCGGATTCTTTATTGAAGAGTATATTCACGGTCGCGAATTTAATATTTCTGTTTTGGGTGGTAAAAATGGCCCTCGAGTAATGCCTCCTGCCGAAATGAAATACTATGAATATCCCGATGATAAACCATTCGTGCTTGGATACAAATCAAAATGGGATGAGGATTCCTTCGAATACCAGAATACACGACGAACATTTGATTTTCCGGAAAGTGATCAACCTTTGCTCGAAAAAGTAAAGCAGATTAGTCTTGATTGCTGGAATAAATTCAATCTGAGAGGATATGTGAGGGTTGATATTCGTGTTGACAAAGATAATAATCCATATGTTCTTGAAATAAATGCTAATCCTTGTATCTCACCAGATGCGGGATTCTATGTGGCATGTAACCAAGGTGGAGTAGAGTTTAACGAAGTTATTTCAGAAATAATTTACGACGGACAGCGATGAAAAATAATAATGTAACATATAGAACCAATGTTAAAGCTTCGGATATTGAAGCGGTTGGCGAAATAGTAAAATCTACCAATTTCTTTAATACTGAAGAGGTTGAAGTTGCTATGGGTCTGGTTGAGGAAGCCGTCGAAACAGGTAAAGATAGTGGTTATGAATTTATCTTTGCAGAAGTGAATGGTAAGGTTGTTGGGTATACCTGTTATGGACGTATTCCATGTACGAAACATAGTTTCGATTTATACTGGATAGCTACACATCAGGATTACCAAGGTTCGGGTGTAGGCAAAGAGCTTATGGATAGAACAGAAAAAGCGATTAAAGAGATTGGTGGATATGGTATTTATGTCGAAACATCTTCAAAAGAGCAATATCATCCAACACGGTCGTTTTATACTAAAATGAATTATATACAAAAAGCACTGTTCGAAGATTTTTATGATAAGAATGACGGAAAAGTAGTTTACGTTAAATTCTTATAACAAATAAACCCTAATATTTTGAGCCCTTTCTTTTGAATTTTCAGAAGAAAGGGATTTTAATTTTATTTATTTTATATTTTACCTGTTTTTTTTAACAAAAAATATAGCCATAAAATATAGAAAGTTTATTTTTACGATCTTTATTAAACTATTGAAATTCAAATTTGTCGAATAAGTTAAAGTATTTAATATTAATTAAAAATTGAAATAAAGTGAAAAGATTATTATTTGTGATGTTGGCAGGTAGTTTTATCATTACATCCTGTGCAAAAAAGGCCGAGGTTAATCCCTTATTGGCAAAGTATGATACTCCATTTGAAGTACCACCTTTCGAAAAGGTAGAATTAAAACATTTTGCTCCTGCATTCGATGAGGCAATGGTTCAACACAAAGCTGAGATAGAAGCAATTCTTACAAATCCAGAAGAGCCTACATTTGAAAATACAATAGAGGCTTCATTTTATGCTGGTGATTTATTAGGTAAAGTAGGAGCAGTATTCGGCACTTTTAACAGTGTTAATATTTCTGATTCAATTCAGATTCTTGCTCAGGAGATTTATCCAAAACTTTCAGCTCATGGCGATGAGATTGGTTTAGATCCAAGATTTTGGGAGCGTGTAAAAGTTGTTTATGCAAATAAAGAGAAATTCAATCTTAATGCAGAGCAATCGTTTCTTTTAGAAAGTGTTTATAAGGGATTTATTCGCAGTGGTGCTAATTTGCCTGCTGATAAAAAAGAGGAATTAAAAAAGATAAATCAGGAATTATCAACCCTGACTTTAAAAGCTGGGCAAAATATTCTTGGTGAAGTAAATCAATATAAACTCATTATTGAAAATGAAAAAGATTTGGCTGGTTTACCAGAATCTTCAATTCAGGCTGCCGCTGAGGTAGCCATGAAAGATAGCTTAACTGGTAAATGGGTATTTACTTTAAATAAACCAAGTCTTATCCCTTTTTTACAATTTGCTGATAACAGAGAGTTGAGGAAAGAAATCTATAATGCCTATATAAATCAGGGTAATAATAATGATGATAAAGATAATAAAGAGTTAATGGCTCAAATTATCAATGTGCGTGTTAAACGTGCACAGCTATTAGGTTACGAATCACATGCTGCCTTGAGAACTGAGAACAGAATGGCTCAAAATCCTGAACGCGTTTTTGAGCTTCTTCTGAAACTTTGGGATGGGATTACTCCAAAAGTAAAACAGGAAAGAGATGCATTACAGGCAATGATCACAAAAGAAGGTGGTAAATTTAAACTTGAGCCTTCAGACTGGTTTTATTATACCGAAAAATTACGTAAAGAAAAATACGATTTGGACGAAAACCAAATCAGACCATATTTTAAGTTAGAAAATGTTCGTGAAGGTGCTTTTGCTGTTGCAAATAAGCTTTATGGTATTACATTCACACAAATCAATAATGTTCCACTTCCACATCCCGAAGCTACAGCATTCGAAGTAAAAGAAGCTGATGGAACACATATAGGACTATTATTTACAGATTTCCATCCACGACCAAGCAAAAGAGGTGGTGCATGGTGTGGTGGATTCAGAGATCATAGTATTTCAAAAGAAGGTGTTGAAATTAAACCTTTGGTTACATTGGTATGTAATTTTACACGTCCAAGTGGCGAAACTCCTGCTCTTTTAAGTGCTGATGAGGTTGAAACACTATTTCACGAGTTTGGTCACGCTCTGGATGGATTGTTCTCAAAAACATCCTATTCTGCAGGTGATGTAGCATGGGATTTCGTTGAGTTACCATCACAGATTATGGAACATTGGGCTTTTGAACCCGAAGTTCTTAAAATGTATGCTACTCATTATTCTACAGGCGAGGTTATTCCTGAGGAATTAATCGAAAAATTGCAGAAAAGTGCAAAATTCAACCAGGGCTTTGCCTTAACAGAAGTACTTGCAGCTTCATTACTTGATATGAAATTTCATGTTTTAACTGCACCACAAGAAAACCTAAATGTAATGGATTTTGAAAAGGATTATATGAATAGTATTGGCTTGATTCCTGAGATTTATCCACGTTACAGAAGTACATATTTCGGACATATTATGGGTGGTTATGATGCTGGTTACTATGCATATACCTGGGCTAGCGTTCTTGATAACGATGCTTTTGATGCTTTCGTTGAAACTAGTTTGTTTGATCAGGCTACAGCTAAATCATTCCGTGAAAATGTGTTGGCTATGAATGGTATTAAGGATGCTATGGAAATGTATGTTGCTTTTAGAGGTAGAGAGCCAAAAATCGATGCTCTCCTAAAAAGCTTAGGAATAAATTAATAAATTAAAGCTGGCCACGAGCCAGCTTTTTTTATGTTTTAAATTATAAGAAAACCTGCTGCGTAATAGTATTTTTTTTACCAGCTCAAAAAATGAATTTGGTATCTTTGTAACGCAATTTTTACAAACTAAACTACAACTGCTATGCAAAATTTAGAATGGAGTAAACTCCCTTTTGGTTACCT
The DNA here is from genome assembly GCA_001768565.1 of Bacteroidetes bacterium GWF2_33_16. Classification (GTDB taxonomy): domain Bacteria; phylum Bacteroidota; class Bacteroidia; order Bacteroidales; family UBA12077; genus UBA12077. The sequence goes on from MEOE01000018.1 coordinate 26,671, forward strand.
AAAAACAGACTACAACGTTCGATGTTATAATCGTGATGGAAAATGGGGTGAACTTGAAATCTCATCATCTGAATATATCAATTTACATATTGCTTCAACTGCAATCCATTATGGTCAACAGGCTTTCGAAGGAATGAAAGCATATATGGGCAAAGATGGAAATATACGGATTTTTAGATGGGAAGAGAATTTTAAACGATTAGAGCGATCAGCAAATGGTATTTTAATGCAACCTGTTACAAAGGAATTGTTTAAAAAAGCAATTACTACAGCCGTTTTAATGAATAAACGATTTATGCCACCTTATGGAACAGGAGCAACTTTGTATATACGACCTTTATTAATTGGTTCAGGAGCTGAGGTTGGGGTTAAACCTGCTGGTGAATATCTATTTGCAGTATTTGTATCTCCTGTTGGACCTTATTTTAAAGAAGGATTTAATCCGGTTAAAATTGCTGTTGTACGCGATTCTGATCGTGCAGCACCACTTGGTACAGGTAGTATAAAAGTTGGTGGTAATTATGCATCTAGTTTAAAGGGTGTGATTAAAGCAAGAGATGCTGGTTATTCATCTCCAATGTATCTCGATTCAGTTGAAAAGAAATACATAGACGAAATTGGTGCTGCAAACTTTTTCGGAATAAAAGACAATACCTACATTACTCCAAAATCAACATCAATACTTCCTTCAATAACCAATATGAGTCTTATGCAGTTAGCCGAGGAAATGGGTTTGAAAGTTGAACGTAGACCTGTTGCTGTTGAGGAGCTGGAAAGTTTTGAAGAAGTAGGTGCTTGTGGAACCGCAGCTATTATATCACCAATTGGAGAGATATTTGATATAGATGTTGATAAAAAGTATACTTTCTGTAAAGATGGAAAAGCAGGTCCAATTTCTACAAAACTCTACAATAAGCTTGTTGGAATTCAATTTGGAGATGAGCCCGACACACATGGATGGGTTGAGATTCTGAAATAATTCTAAGTATAATTGAGAAATAATAAAGGCTACCAAAATAAGGTAGCCTTTGTTATATAAAATAAATGAGATAGTTTTTATACAAGTTCGTGTAATTCAATTTTAATACCCGATTCGGCTTCGAAGTCTTCAACTTCATCAATCATATCAGGATCTTCTTTATCGTAATACCAAACTACCCTGACCTGACCACCATCATCTTCATAGTCTTTTAAGGTTTCTAAAATATCAAGAATACATTTTGTTGAGCTGGTATTTAAATAAATAAGCTTAATATTTAGTTCAATACTTTTCTTTATAGTACTTATGTATTCTTTTATCCATGTGGTTAACGGAAGATAAAACTTATAAGTTTCCTCCATATAAGATTCGCCTGCAATTTCACATATTCCAGTGCTGGAATCGAAATTAACCTCAGGAAAATAAGGCGTTTCAGGTGAACTTTTTATAGAAATATTTTCCATATTAAAAGGTAGTTTAATTTTTGTCAATTCTTACTGTTAGTGATAAATAGGCAAATTCATTGTTTATTTCTTCGCAATTGTATTGTAGTTTGTTTTGTGAAAGCATAACTGCTTGAATTAGACCTATTCTTGCTCCAAATTTTTCACCAGGCGAATTAAGCCTTTGTTCTCGCTTCAATTGTCGTAGTTCCATTTGATCTGATTGGTTTATTAAATTGCAGCGGTCAATTAATATTTTGCTATCGCTTTTCTTTACAAGGTTTTTTGTAGTAAATGTAAAATGCGATTCGTGTTCAACTAAATCTAATTCACCAACTCCAATTCTACTTTCGTTGTTAACCAAATGAAAGTCTTCTGAATAATACGAAACGTTTTGTGCCAGTTCAATAAAAATCCTAAATAGCTTTTTATTGGCATTACTGTACTCGCTTGTATAGCTTCTGACATTACTGCCAAAAACAGAAATAAGCTCAATATAAAAAGGTCCTCGGTATGAAAGCAACGTTTTAATGTTCAAGTTTATATTAAATTTCTCTATAAATTTACTATTTTATTTTTAATCCAATAAATGTTATATCATCTCTTTGTTCTTCATTTTGTTGATAATTGCTTAACTCCTTCTCTAAAACCTCCATTATTCTTGGCATTGATTCATTTGCATTATCTATAATTAAATCATTTAAACGCTGTGAACCAAATCGTTTTCTTTCCGGATTATTCTGATCACTAAACCCATCTGAAGATAAAAATATAATATCTTCTTTGCTTAAACTAATTTGTTGATTAGTAAATTCTTTGTCTCTATTTTCATTTTTAGATCCGCCAATAGCCATTCGATCTCCTTTTATTTCTTCAATAGTTGATGTCCCTTTTCTATAAACTAATAGAGGTCTCTTTGCTCCAGCAAAAATTACCGAATTCATATTTTTAATATTTTCGAAGCAAATCAAGCATACATCCATTCCATCGGCATTTTCTGTTTCGTTTTGTCGTAATGCTTTAATAATATTTGAATTAAGAGTTGATAAAATAGAAGCAGGATCAAGTATATTTTTCTCGATAACAATTTCATTAAGTAAACGGCTTCCTATCATCGACATGAATGCTCCGGGAACACCATGTCCGGTGCAATCTACAGATGCAATATAAACTCTCTCTTGCACTTCAACATACCAGTAAAAATCGCCAGAAACAATATCTTTCGGTTTGTAAATTATAAAATAGTCGAAAAATTTGGCTATTTGTTTATTTGTTGGCAAAATAGCTTGTTGAATATTTTGTGCATACTGAATACTTGAATTGATTTTTTTATTCTGCAAATCAAGTTTATCTCTTTGATCTTCAATCTGTATTTTTTGAGATTTTATTTTTCTATAAAGTATTAGTAATAAGGTAGCAATAATTAAAATAGCAATAATTCCATAAATTAATATACTACGAAGCAATCTTTCAAACTTTAATTGTGCTTCTTGTGCTTTTATCTGAGATTCTTTTAACTCAAGCTGCATTCTTTGTTCTTTGGTCAGTTCTTCCGCGGCATTTAGAGAATCTTTCGTGATTTTTAATACATCTGTTTGTTTAATGAGCTCTTGTTCGGTTTTTACTTTCTCCTGTTGCGCCTTATTAACTTCGGTGGCAGACTGATCTTTGATTTCTTTTATCTCCTTGTTTTTTATAAATTTATCAAGCGAAGCAAATAAATCAAAGTACTCTATACTTTTCTCTGAGTTATTTAATTTTTGATAATTTTCGGCTACTATTCCATATAAAGTTCTAAGAGATTTAATGTCGTTTAACTCTTTTGAAAGCGAGATCCCTTCTTGAGCCGATTTATTTGATTCTTCGTAATTCTTATCTAGTTGATATGTTTGGGCAATATTTATCAACCCGGAAACAATATTTGCTTTATTATTTGTTGATTTACTAATTCCAATGCCACTTTTAAAATAATCAATTGCCTTTTGATATTTTTCAGTTTCGCTATGTATCATTCCCAGATAATTGCTCGCTAGTAAAATACCATTTGTGTTATTAAGCGATTTACTTATATTAAGAACATTTTCAAAATGACTTATTGCTTGTGCAAAAAGCTGGTTATTCCAGCATAGGAATGCAGCCTTATTTGAATATTCGAGTTCAAGTTGTTTGTTCCCTTCACTTTTATATTTTGAAATTTGTTGCTCATATCCCGAAAGTTCTGATTTTATCCCTTCAGAAATTTGCTGACTAAACCCCGTTATTGAATTAAAATATAGGGTTAATATAAGTAGAAATGAAAACTTTTTTCTCACGGATTTTAGTTTAATGTGTTAAAGTTATTTTATTTTATAACCAAAAACAAGTACATCGTCAATTTGATCTAAAGACCCACGCCAATCTATATATGCGTTTTCTAACATCTCTTTTTGCTGATACAAGGGAAACTCATTTATCTCTGTCAACAATTCCTGGAATTTTTTATACCTAAATTTCTTACCAGATTCACCCCCGAATTGATCAGCATATCCATCAGAGAATAAATAGATATGATCATTATTTTTAATTTCAATTTCGTGATTTGTGAACGGTTTATTAAAGTTTATATGAATACCAACTGGCATTCTATCTCCTTTGTATTCGGTTAATTCGTTATTTCTTACTAAGTATAATGGATTATTTGCTCCAGCAAATTCCATCTTATTTGCCTTCGAATCAATAATACACAAGGCAATATCCATTCCGTCCTGGGTTTCGCCTAAAGTCCCTTTTTGATTAAGAAGAGTCATAATTTTCCCACGTAATTGTTCAAGAATATCGCTGGCATGAACAAATTTATTTTCTGTAATAATACTATTTAAATACACCGTTCCGAGCATATGCATTAATGCGCCAGAAACGCCATGCCCTGTGCAATCACCTATTGCAATAATTAGATTTTCATTGTATTTTGTTATCCAATAGAAATCTCCACTTATATGACTTTTTGGAAGATGAAATATAAAATACTGATTTGTTAATTCCTCGAATTTTGTTAGATCAGGAAATATAGCTTGCTGAATACGACTTGCATATCTTATATCAGCCATTATTTCATTATTTTTTTGAGTAATAATGTCACGTTGCTTTAGCACATTCTCGTGCTGCAATTCTATAAATTTGTTTTTTACTTCAATTTCTTCTTGTTTCTGTTCCAATGATTTAAAACTGTCCATAAATCGTATGGCTGTTTTTATCGAGGATATAAAACTAACTTCTGAAAATGGTTTTTGAAGAAACAAAATGGCTCCATTTTTATATATTTCATCAATATCATTTGTGCTAGAAATAGCAACTATTGGAATATTAAACCACTGAAAAAGATCCGATAAAATTGAGAGATTATTGATTTTTGGACAATCGAGATCTAAAATAATTAAATCTGGTACACAACTACTTACTTGATGCTTTAGGTTAGTATAATCCTGAATTAAAAAAAATGAGTAATCTGGAAATATTCTTGACAGAATCTTGTTATGGTGAATCAACTCATCATTTGAATGATTAATAAGCAATAAATTATAATTCATTTTTAATTATACAATTAATAAGCTAAGGTAAAAAAAACTTTATTCTTTTAAAGATTTAATAAATAATTAGCGGTAATACTCATAAAAATTTATTTTCGAACGAATTCTTCTTGGTTTTTTTGTTGGGAAAATCAAAAAAATGCAGGTATGAATGATCTATTTATTTAAAAAAATTATACATTTAACGTTTAAACATTACTCTTCAATATCTCATCTATGGGTTATAAAATATTAGTATCTGATGATAATGGCGAAACTATTTCGCAATTACATGATTTGCTTATAGATGAAATTGATGGGCTTGAAATTATTCCGATAAAAAAGGAAGAAATTTACACCAAGGCAACAGAACTAAATCCCAATATTATTCTGGTATTTCCTAAAACTCTTGTCCGAAGCGGTATTGAAAGTATTATCTCTTTAAAACAAAACAAATTAACACATAGTATCCCGGTTCTTATCGTGGCTGACTATTCGCCTGTTATTAATATCGACCGAATTTTCGAATATGGCATTGTTGATATAATCCGTAAGCCATTTTGTAAAGATGAGTTACTTCTTCGATTTGATGCTGCATTAAATCGAAGCGAATTTCAGCACGAAATTTATATTGAACATGAGTTATTACGCGAATTATCTATTGTAGCCAAGAGATCGGCTAACAGTGTTATTGTTATTAGCTTTGATGGTGTTATTGAGTGGGTAAATGAGGGATTTGAGAAGATGTATGGATATACGTATAGCGAGTTTAAAGAGAAGTTTGAAGAAAATATATTTAATCCTCAATCCAATCCAAAATTATTTGAGGCAATACAAAAATGCAAAGAAGGATATGAAAGTGTGGTATATGAAAACAAATGGACAACAAATTATGGAACTCCAATTTGGATTCAGACAACCTTAACACCAATTTATAACGAGCAAAATGAAATTATAAAGTTTGTTGCCATTGAATCGGATGTTTCTGCATTAAAAGAAGTAGAAGAGAGACTCGAAGCTAAGAATGAAAGCTTATTAACATTAACCGAGAGTCTTGAAAAAGCGAATCAATTGCTGGAAGAACAAAGACTTAAATCCGACGAGCTGCTGCTTAATATTCTTCCTGCTGAGATTGCAAATCAGTTAAAGAAAAAAGGATCTGCCAAATCAAAACAATACAAAATGGTTAGTATTCTTTTTACCGATTTTAAAAATTTCTCAAAACTCGCTGGTGTAATACCAAGTCAGGATTTAATTACCGAGCTTAACATTTACTTCCAAAAGTTCGACGAAATTATTGAAGGTCATTATATCGAGAAAATAAAAACTATCGGAGATGCATACATGTGTGCAGGAGGATTGCCATTAACAAACCGAAGTAATCCAATTGATGTTACAATCGCGGGTCTTAAAATCCAGAAATTCATGAAAGAGTATGCTGAAACAAAACGCGGCAGTAATCAGGAGGGATGGGAGTTGCGTGTAGGTATTCATACGGGTGAAGTAATTGCGGGTGTTATTGGTCGTAAAAAGTTTGCATACGATATTTGGGGAGATGCTGTAAATAAAGCTGCCCGAATGGAACAATCCGGTGAGGAAGGAAAAGTCAATATATCTGGTGATACATATGAATATATTAAAGATTACTTTGATTGCACATACCGTGGAAAAATTGAAGTAAAAAATAATGTCGACCTTGATATGTACTTCGTTAATCGATTAAAAGCCGAATTTTCTGATGATGAAGCTGGTACTGAACCAAATGCCGAATTTCTTAAAATTCTCGCTAAATACTAGTATTCAATTAGTTATTACTAAGGTTCTGTGTATAACTAACCTGATCTGTTAGTTGTTTTATAAGACAAAGAAATCCAAGCAACATTAACAGGCAATAGTAACCCAGTTTAGTGAGACTGTTTAAATACAATTCATTTGCGTTAGAATATGTTATTCTTAATGAAATGAACAGTATGCTAATCATTATGAGAATTTAAACTCCCACGAACATAACTATAAATTGTACTTTACTATTTCTGGGATTTGACAAATCTTTAATTTGCTTTTTGGGCATTTTGGTAACATCGCTTAAGCTTATAAGTCCCATCATTATGCCCGAAATGAATATTACCTGTCCTAAAAGATGAATTGGATTGTCTGGCTTAGAGATTAGAAAATATAATTAAAACAATCATTCATAGTAGGAATAGCCAACGTAAGTGGCTAAGCAGATGTAATATTTTTAAAGCTTTCATGCTTTTTTTTGTGCGGGATTAATTAATAATTACTATTACATAAGCATATCATTAGTAAAGTTTATCGGTAAAAACTGTTTAATACTATCGGCAGAAGTTATTTTATTTTGTCCATAAAGCAAAACCTGAATGGATGAGTTTGATTTCTTTTCACTTTCGAGCATAACTTGTAAACATGATCCGCATGGAGGAATTGGTTCCTCAGTAAATCCGCTGGATGTTAATGCTGCTATGGCTATTGCTCTAATAGTTCTTTCGGGATATTGAGCATTTGCATAAAATATGGCAACTCTTTCTGCGCACAATCCGGATGGATACGCTGCATTTTCCTGATTATTACCTTTAATAATTGCTCCATTATCTAACAAAACAGCTGCTCCTACTTTAAATTTAGAATAAGGTGCATAGGCTTTTTTAGCTGCTTCTTTTGCATTGTTAATTAATTCCTCATAAATATTTTCAAGTTCGGCAGAAGAATTGTAATCAATAAGTACAGAGGTTATTTCTCGTTTATTCATGTGTGTTTTTTTAAGAAATGCTTAAGAATGATTTGATCTGGTAAAACGATTATTTTTATATTTGTTCAAAATAACAAAAAAAAACTGAAATCATAATAAGATAAATACTTATAAGCTTAAATTACAAAACAAAACTAATCATCATATAATGAAAAAAATATATTTATTAATAATTCCACTATTAATATCCTCTTGCAAATCAATGCAAAACTCATTAAATCAAAACGATGTAGCTTATATCTCGCAGGATAGAAAAACATATATTTCGAACTATAAAGATTTGGCTATAAAGGAAATGAATAGGTGTGGAATTCCAGCAAGTATTACTTTAGCTCAAGCTTTGCTCGAATCCGACAATGGAAATAGTACATTAGCGCGAAAGGCAAACAATCATTTCGGAATAAAATGCCATAATGGATGGAAAGGGGGCAAGATTTACCACGATGATGATAAACGAGGAGAATGTTTTAGAAAATATAGCAATGTTTATGATTCGTACTACGATCATTCTGATTTTATTGTTAATGGAAGCCGCTACAAGTTCTTATTTGATTACAGTTCTTCCGATTACAAATCGTGGGCAAAAGGTTTGCAGAAAGCAGGTTATGCAACAAATAGGAATTATGCCAATTTACTGATAAAAATTATCGACGATAATCAATTACATATTTATGATACTGGGTTTATAGCTATCAATGAATTAGATCAAGAGACAGATAGTCAGCATGTTAGGTTAGGTAATGTTGATAATTTTAAAATACAGGTAAATAAACATACTATATCTGAAAAGAATCGAATAGATTACATAATTGTTAAAAAAGGAGATACTTTCGAATCACTTACCGAAGAGTTTCAAAAACTTTCATGGGAACTATACAGCTATAATGAGTTAGGAAAGGATGCAATACTTACTGAAGGTCAGGTTATTTATCTTCAGCCTAAAAGAAATAGCGCTGAACCTGGTAAGAATTTTCATGAAGTAAAGGAAGGAGAAACAATGCATTCCATTTCGCAATTGTATGGTGTAAAGGTTAAGAAATTGTACGAAAAAAACAGGATGAAAGAGGGAGAGGAACCCGAATTAGGTCAAAAACTCTGGTTGCGAAAAATAAAACCCGAAGATAAGATTGAGCCCCAAAAGAGCGAAACAGAAATAATTGAATTCGATACTGAAGAATAACTATTGAATATGCCAGGAGCTAATATTTTGAAATCCACGAAGAAATTCATCAATTTGCAATGTTTTTTTTCCTGCTAGCTGTAATTTCAAAATGTCGATAAAACCATCTATTGCTGCAACTTTAAGAAATGCTTTATTGTCAGTAATGATTTCTCCTACTGAAAAAGAATGATTCAATAGTTCTTTTCTAGTTTCGAAAATCTTTACTTGTACCGATTCACCCTTGCTATTGCTAAGTTCAGTCCAGGCAGCAGGGTAGGGGCTTAATCCACGAATGTGATTGTAAATTGAATATATATCTCTATTCCAATTAATTCTACAGTCATTTTTGAAAATTTTGGGTGCAGGCCGAATCTGTTCATTAGGCTTAGTAAATTGATTCTGATTAATTTGGGGGTAGTTTTCTTTTAATATAGACTCAATAGTTTTAACTACAAGATTAGCTCCTTTTTCCATTAATTTATCGTGTAATAATCCCGCGTTGTCGTTTTCGCAAATTGGAACTTCTTCTCTGAAAATAATATTGCCTGTATCAATTTCGTGTTTTAAAAAGAACGTTGTTAAACCGGTAACTTTTTCGCCATTAATTATTGCCCAATTTATTGGTGCAGCTCCTCTGTACTGAGGCAAAAGTGATGCATGCAAATTAAATGTTCCCAATCGGGGCATTGACCAAACCACTTCGGGAAGCATTTTAAATGCTACAATAATTTGTATATCGGCTTTTAGGCCATATAGTTGTTTGATAAATTCTGGATCTTTAAATTTCTCGGGTTGAAGAATGGTTAGATTTTTGCTTATCGCATATTGTTTTACTGCCGATTCTTGCATTTTTTGGCCTCTACCAGCAGGTTTATCAGGATTTGTAATTACCCCAACGATATTGTAATTTTGTTCAACAAGTTTTTTTAGTGGGGCAACTGCAAATTCAGGTGTTCCTAAATAAACAATTCGCAAATCTTTTTTATCCATTTATAATCCGATTATTTTCAGAACAAATGTATAAAATTTTATATTTATAAATATTTTGAATTACTATCAACCTTTAAATTTATGAAAACCAGATTTAATTTAATGAGTTTTATTAGCCTAGGCTTGTTATTTTCTTTTATTATTATGTTTTTTTCTGGAATAGTTTTGTATATAGCACCCGAAGGAAGTATATCGCGCTGGATGGAGTGGGAAGTACTTGGTTTGTCGAAAAAACAATGGGAACATCAACACACGATTTTCTCATATGTTTTTATTGTTTTTTCTCTATTTCATATTTTTAAAATTAACTGGCAGTTAATGTATTCTTATTTTAAAGCCGAGAAATTTGGATTAGTTTATATAAAAGAGTTGCTTTTTATAGTTTTGCTTACAATTTTAGTATTTGCCGGGACACTAAATACATATCAACCTTTTAAATGGGTGTTAAACGCAGGAACTACTATCTCAGAAAACATTGGGAAAGATATTCAGATGCCAACTATTGCTAATCCCGAGAAATTAAATATGGAAGAATTTGCTATGCAGATATTTCAAATACCATTCGACTCATTAAAAGTTATTCTTAAATCCAAGGGATTTAGTACTATTGAAAAAGATATAAGTTTTGAATCTTTTAGCAAAAAGAATAAAATTACTCCGGAAGAGTTATATAAATTTTTAAAAAACTAACTATTTTTCTCTGGATGATGAAATCTGGACAGTTCTAAAGTATGTCCCATTTTCACCCTTTTTGTTTCGAGATAAAATTTATTGTGTTTATTGGGTTCAATTTCGAGAGGAATGTTTTCGGTAATAATTAAGCCATAGGCTTCAAGTCCTTTGCGTTTAACAGGATTGTTAGTTAATAATCGGATTTTGCCTAATTCAAGATCGCGTAAAATACTGGCACCAACTCCATAGTCGCGTTCATCTTCCTGAAAACCGAGTTCAATATTAGCTTCAACAGTATCCATACCTTGTTCCTGCAATTTGTATGCTTTTATTTTGTTGAATAATCCTATTCCACGACCTTCCTGGTTCATATATAAAAGAACACCTTTTCCGGCTTTCTCTATTTTTTGCATTGCCAAATGCAATTGTTGACCACAATCACAACGTTTTGATGCAAAAATATCTCCGGTTATGCATGATGAGTGAACTCTTACACAAACTTCTTCATCTTTTGTCCATTCGCCTTTAATAAGTGCCACATGTTCTAGTCCATTGGATTTTTGCAAATAAGGAATTAGATCAAAGATGCCATATTCGGTTGGCAGTTTAACTCTTACACCTCGTTCAATAAGACTTTCTTCTTTTAAACGATATTTTATAAGATCAGCTATAGATATTATTTTAAGATCAAACTTTTTAGCTATTTCAAAAAGTTGAGGCAATCTGGCCATAGTGCCATCTTCGTTCATAATCTCAACAAGAGCTCCACCGGGCTTTAAACCAGCAAGTCGGGTAAGGTCAACAACAGCTTCCGTATGTCCGGCTCTTCGAATTACACCTCTTTGGCGGGCTTTGAGTGGAAAAATATGTCCTGGTCGAGCAAGATCTTCAGGTTTTGTCTCGGGATCAACTAATGCCTTAATAGTTTTTGCACGATCAGATACAGATATTCCGGTTGAACATCCTTGTCCAAGTAAATCTACAGAAACAGTAAATGGGGTGGCGTGCAAAGCGGTATTATTGCCTACCATAAGCTCTAGCTCAAGTTCTTTACAGCGATCTTCAGGTAGAGGCGTGCAAATTAATCCACGGCCATGTGTGGCCATAAAATTAACTATTTCAGGAGTAATAAGTTCTGCCGCTACAACAAAATCGCCTTCGTTCTCACGGTCTTCATCATCAACAACAATAAGTACTTTCCCTGCTTTAATCTCTTCAATAGCCTCTTCAATTGTATTAAGCTTTTGTTGATGTGTATCCTTATTTGTAGACATGTTGCAACTATTAATTAAAAATCTTTTGCAAAAGTATAATAAGAGTTGTTAAATAACTAAAATATTGAGTATAAATTAAAGTTTTTAACCTCTTTTTGCTCGTTCCCAGTTAATAGGTTGCGATTGCTTTAAAAATCTGAGAAATCCTATTATCAATGAATAATTCATTACAAAAAAATAATATGGAGCAAAAATCAATTTAATTCTTATTTTTTTCGATTGAAACAAAAACCCTGCAAGTACCATCAAATAAAAAAATACTTGAATAAAAAGTAGCATAGAATAGATTTCTGATTGGGATTGATAGTAAGTTAACATTATATTTAAAATAAAAAGGAGAGGAAGTGATAATGGTATAATAGTCCAACGAATTACTTTATGAGAGATATATTGAAAAGTTAAAAATTTATATTTAAATGGATTAAGCAATTCTCTCAATCTGAAAAGTGTTTGAAATGCACCAAAAGCAATTCTTGTTTTTCGTTTTAATTCTTCTTTTATGTTCACCGATGCTCTCTCCTCGGCATAAGCCTCGGAGGTATATTTTATTTTAAATCCTTTTTGAGCAATTCGTAGCGAAATAACAAAATCATCGAGAATAGTATTGTTCTCAATTTCGGAGAATAATTCGGTGCGAATGGCAAAAAGTTCACCTACTGCCCCAATGGCTGAATTTACTTTAGATTCAGATTTTTTAACTAATGATTCATATTTCCAATATATATTTTCACCAGTATTTACTGCATTATCTTTAACAAGTGGGATTATCCTCTTTTCGCCTGCCACACAGCCGGTTTTTTCATTTTTAAATTCCGTAACTATGGCTTTTATGCAATTTTTATTCAAAAGTGTGTTTGCATCGGAAAATATAACCAATGGAGTATTAACAAATCTCATTCCGCGGTTCATAGCATGAATCTTTCCTTTGCGATCATCCTGATGAAAAATTGTTATTTCTGGATATTTCTTCAACTCATTGTTTGTACCATCTGTTGATCCATCGGTTACCCAAACAAAATGTAATTTATCTTTTGGATAGTCAAGATCAAATGAGTTTTTAACTTTTTGATGAACAACATCGATTTCGTTAAATGCAGTTACAAAAAGAGTTACATGAGGTTCGAATAATAAATCACCACTCTCCTTTTTACTGGTAAAAGCATTAATAATAATTGAAATACAGAACATTAATAATGGATATCCAAGATATGAATAGATTAGAAAAGCGAATAATATCCAAAATAATATTTCCATACTAATTATGGATTATAAAGTTTAAAACAGAAATGGCGATTGTATCTATATCATAATCTGTTTTTATTCTGTTTTGGGCTAATTTACCAAAATTGTTTTGTAATTCTTTATCCTTTAATAATTGTAGCACTGAGGCTGCAAATTTCTCAGGAGTGTTGGCTATTAAAATCTCATTTTCGTTATATTGTATTCCTTCAATTCCTTTAGATGTTGATACAATTGCTTTTTTCATAGCCATCGCCTCAATTATTTTTACTCTCATTCCACTGCCAGCAAATAAGGGAACAATAAATATTCCATCTTGCCTAATAAACTCTAAAGCATTTTCGACATTCCCTAAAAACTGAATTTTATTGTTCGTGAGTTTTTTTACCAGCCATTTTGGTGCGTTTCTACCTGCAACAAGCAATCTTGCATCTTCAATTTCATTAATAATAATTGGAAGGCAATTACGAATAAACCATAATAATCCATCTTGGTTTGGAATCCAGTCGAGTGATCCAATGAAAAGGATTGTTGAGCCGCTTTCCTGGTTTGGTTTGTTTGTTATTTTTGGGTTGTAATTATCGGGTTTAATTCCAAAAGGAGCAACAAAGCAAGGCTTGTTATTATTTAACTGATGGTAGTAATTTGCATCTATATTGCTTATAGGCAGTAAAATATCATATGTGTTTATGTTTTGTATTTCAAACCTTTTTAATCTTCTTGCCAAAATATTATAATACAGTTTCTTACTAATTGATTTCGAAGATTGTGCATTCTCCTGCCAAATATTATGCTCAATATTATGTGATCGATAAACTATTTTTCCATGATGGTATTTTCTGATAAGCTCTAAATAGGGCAGGGTATAAAGCCCCTCGAGTTGAATAAAATCAAAAGTATTCGTAGTAAGTAGTTGAATAATTTGTTTCGAGAATTTTTCTGAGATAAAACGTACAAGATTATAAGGTTTGTTTGAAAGGAGTAAGTTCAGGAGCAATTTAACCAACGAGATCCTCGTATTTATTCTAATCCCAATAATTTCGAGATTATTTTTTCTGTAATTTTCAATTTCTTCGGGTCTGTTATAATGCTTATGAGTAATCATGCTAAGCAGGGTTACCTTGTGTCCCTGATTTAAATATCCTTCAGCCAGATTAAGGATTGCCAGGTTTCCTCCATCGCGCGGGTAAGTTCCCTTATTAGATATTTGTAGAATATTCATCCCTAATTTGTAATCTCTGAATCCTTTTTCGAAAAACGGGCAATTAATTTTTTAATCATGGTAAAATAAGTATCGGAATTAAGAATAACAGAGTCTGTGGTAGCTTTGTATGTAAGGAAAATACCTAATGGCATTAATATGAAGGATGAAATCCACATTCCTATATATGCTGGCATTACTCCTTCGCGTACAAATTTCTCTCCTGATATCGACAGGATATAATAGAAAATAAACAGTAGTATTGACATTACAACTGGAGTGCCGAAACCCCCTTTTCGAACAATTGCACCAAGCGGAGCGCCAATAAAAAAGAAAACAAAACAAGCAAATGACAAGGAGAATTTCCGGTGTCTTTCAATTTCATGTCGTCGTATTCTATCTTGTTTATAGTTAAATGTTTTTTTCGAATTATCTACTGAGTTTTGCGCAGCACGGGCATATGTAAGTGCAAATTTTATTGCTTCGTTTTTATTTTGTATTGTTAGATTATGAAATGCCGTATCAACATAAAACTTATTTTCATTCGTTTGATTACTCTCTGCTATTAAGAGAGAATCATTTATAGGTTTTTCGATAAAAGCTGTGTCGTAGCGTTTTTGTATCAAATCCTTTTTCAGATCTGTTTTGATTTTAGTTATTCTGTGTTTATTTCTTTTCTTATGTTCTAAAAGAGAGTCTCTTTCAGAAATTTCCGGTTTTCTTTCAGTTTCTATAATTGTAGTTGCTTCACCCTTTTTATTATAATCTATATCATTTAGTAACTGATTTTCTCTTTTAAAGTAGTTGTTCTGCTTTATTGTTATAGCAAAGTTCTTAATCAAATCGTTGTATTCATTATTTAGCGAATCTTCGAAATAAATCAGTTGTTTTAAATTTAACATTTGAAAGTTATTTTTAAATAACTCTTCATCGGTTCGGCTAAAATCAAGTCCTGTAAGTTCGAAAATTACTACCTGTTTATCGAATATATTTCGTTGGAGAGGATGTTTCTTTTCTGTTTTTCGTCGATCTTTTCTAGGTTCGTCCACCTCTTCGTAAGAATAACCATTATATAATGTAAGAATAATGTTTGATTCATCTGCTGTCATTCTCATATAGCCAGAATCAGCAACAGTAACATATAAATTTTCTTTATTATTCTTATGGTCATAAACCATTATATTTTGGAGTAGGTTTGTTTTATGGTTTTTCTTTGCAATTTTTATACTGTAACCTTCAATTCCATTGTAAAATATACCTTCTTTAATTTGCAGTTCCGGTCGTTGATGTTTAACATCATAAATTAGAGCACCCGTTTTTAAATTTGTATATGGAATAACATGATTAGAATAAAAGAAAGCCGATATGCTTAAAATAATTATTAGATAAATAAGAGGTGCCATAAAACGTTGTAAAGAGATACCCGCAGATTTTATAGCTGTTAGCTCAAAATTCTCACCTAGGTTACCAAATGTCATAATAGACGAAAGTAATACTGCTAATGGAAGAGCCATTGGAACAAGCCTTGCAGAAGCATAAACTATAAGTTCTGCAATAACCGTCCATTCCAATCCTTTTCCTGCTAAATCATCAATGTATTTCCATAGAAACTGCATTAACAGAATAAACAGCGAGACAAAAAAAGTCATGACCAATGGTCCGAGATATGATTCTAGTATAAACTTATGTAAGCGCTTCAATCGATTTCATATTTATTGTAAAACGAATACAAAAATAAGTTATTTTGTGAAAAGGATTTTATGAAAAACAAAATTAGATTAAAGACCTAAGGTTCTTTTTAGGTCGGCGATTTGAGAATTCCATAATTCAATGGTACTTTCTTTCTCGTCATCATCTGCAAAATCAGTAATTACAAGAGCAACATCCCCGGTAAGTTCATCCTGATTAATTTTAAATTCGAAATAAGTATTTTCAATTTCATCATCAACCCATTTAAAACGAATACATTGGTTTTCTTTTTTAGAAACCATTTCGGCTTGCTCTTCGGTTCCTTCCCATCTAAAAGTAAAAATGTTACCTTGAATATTTATATCATCTGCAAACCACTCTGATAATCCTCCTGGAGTTGATAATCTGGGAAATAATATTTTGGGAGAAGAATTAAGAGTATATTCTAGTTCGAATTTATTTTTCATTTACAAGGTCTTTAATTTTCATCATATTATTGCAATATATAAAAAAAAAATAGATTTTTTCGCAATGTGTTTACAAGATAAACCAAAATAATTTATATTTGCAGCCCGAAAGGACAATATGTAGTTCTTAAAAATAAATATTTTGGCGAGGTAGCTCAGATGCCTGCCTGCCGCAGGCAGGGTTAGAGCGCATGATTTGTATATATTTTTAAAAAAGTTCTTTATTAATAGAAAGTATGGCGAGGTAGCTCAGATGGTTAGAGCGCATGATTCATAATCATGAGGTCGCGAGTTCAATTCTCGCTCTCGCTACATCAAAACAAACGATCCCGGTGAACACCGGGATTTTTTATTTACCCAAATGTGAATTAAACCGAAAGGTTTAAATGAGCAGGTGGGTAAATAAAAATTAATTGACAAGAATGTTTGTTTTGATGATAGGAATCCCCATGAGAATCACAATAACAAGCTGTTGTAATTCTCGCTCTCGCTACAAAGCAAAGCTCTTGTGCTGAAAGCACAGGTTTTTTTTGTTTTAAATATCCCAAGCTTGCTTGAGGATATAAAAAAATAGAAAGACCTATAAAAAGGCGAAGCCAGATGAGTTTTGCTTTGATAAGTGTTCTTTCATGCAAATCACAACAGCTTGCAGTTGTAATTATCGCTCTCTCTGCAAAAAGCGATCAGTTTTTATGACCGTTTTTTTGTTTTATATTTGATATATGTTTTACGTATATATTCTTTTTTCAGAAAAACTTTCGAAATTTTATATTGGTCAAACCAATAATTTAGAGGAAAGACTTAAAAGGCATAATTCAGGTTACGAAATATTTACCTCAAAAGGTACGCCATGGAAACTACTATGGAAGGCAGATAAAGCTACAAGAACAGAAGCAATGGATTTAGAGAAAAAACTAAAAAACTTATCTCAGAAAAGACTACAGCAATTCATGCAAAAGTATAATCATGAGGTCGCGGGTCCTGACGAGGCAAGCCTGTCAGGATGCTGACCGAAGCGTCAGCATTCAATTCTCGCTCTCGCTACAAAGTAAAACCCTTGTGTTAAAAGCACAAGGGTTTTTTGTTTAGGGATTCTGCTTTTAGTGCAAAAACCTTATTCCGTTTTAAATTTTAGAAAATCGCCATCAATAATTACTAATTTAACTCCGTTTTCGGTGCTTGAGCGGTGAGAGCTTAATTCATCTGAAACCACATAGGTCATTCCTTTGGTGAGAATAGATTTCGAACCATCTTTAAGCTCGCTCACGAACTCGCCTTCTAAACAATGCACAATATGGCCTTTTTCGCACCAATGATCTGCTAAATAGCCTTTTGAATATTCAACTATTCGAATTCGTAAACCGGGTAATTGAATGGTTTGCCAGAATGCAACACCTGTTACTCCTTTATGTTCTGTTTTTGGAACTATTGTCCAATCGATAGCTTGGAACGGAATATTTAAGTTATTCATAATTTGGGTATCGTTATTTTTTAATTTTTACATAAATATGTTTAATATGTGTTTTTTCTACTTCTCGTTCATCAATAATAAAATGCTTGTTTAATGATTTTATAAGTGGAGTTAATTTCGGGAAACCATAATTTCGCGGATCGAAATCGGGTCTCTTTTTGATTATTAATGCTCCAAGTTCAGCAAGAAATGCCCATCCGGTTTCATCTGCGAGGTCTTCAACTGATGATTTTAACAAATGTATAAATTTGCCATCGATCGAATCTATTTTTGATGTTAAGGTAGGTTTGGATGTTGTTTTTGTTGATTTCGTAACATCATCGGCAGCAATTATCTCAATATATATAAACTTATCGCATGCAACAATAAAAGGATTCGGTGTTTTCTTTTCGCCAATACCAATTACCAGCATTCCTGATTCGCGCAATCGTACTGCTAAACGAGTAAAATCACTGTCGCTTGATACAAGGCAAAATCCATCAACTTTTTCGCTATGTAAAATATCCATTGCATCTATTATCATTGCCGAATCGGTAGCGTTTTTGCCTGTAGTATAGCTGTATTGTTGTATTGGAGTTATAGCATGCTCAAGTAAAGCTGGTTTCCACCCCGAAACAGTTGGCTTTGTCCAATCACCATATATTCTTTTAATAGTTGGAAGTCCTAGTTTTGCTATTTCATCTAACATTCCTTTAATATTTGAATAGGGAATATTATCGGCGTCGATCAGAACTGCCAGTTTTAAATCATTTCTTTCTCTCATAATTGAATTTTTTATAATAACTGACATAAATAAAACAGTTATTTTACCGATTTTAGGTGTGTTAACTTTGAATCCTAAAATTATTTTTTCAAGTTAGCTAATTCTGGTCAATTTTCAAATTGTTTGCCTGTTAATCGGTTCGCTATAGAACATTAAAAAATATGTTTTTCAAATCATGATAGCTCCTGATTTAACTAATGTGATTGTTGAGGTTAATAAAATTGAACAATACACTTTTTCTATTGCTAATTTATTAACTACCATATTAAAAACTTTGTTGCATTGGGGAACAAAATATTCACTATTTATTAGATTCGATGCCATCTTTTATTTTTTTATAGAACAAGCCTATCATGCTGCTTAAAATGAGAGTCATAATTACAATAGGAATAATACTTAAAGGGTCTTTTACTCCAATAATAAATAAATTTGGCAGTAAAACCAGAATTGCAATTAGCATTGATTTTAGTACTTCATTAGTATTTATTTCGGTTACAGAAACAAGAAAACCAATAATTATCCACATGCTAAATGCTGAAAGATTTGCATTCCAAGATAAATCCTGAATAATCATAGGGATTAAATCGATAAGTCCGGCAATAATTCCCAAGCCAATTCCAAACATAATTTTCTTTTGCATATAATAATTATTTAGTATACCCTGCGAGGATTTTAAGCCTCTGCAGGGTATACTGGGTTTATTCAAAGTATTCAAATGCATCAATTATATCGAGATATACTCCATCGAAACCAGCATCGAGAATCTTTTTCAAATATGATTCGTTGTTTCCATAAATTATTGATTGCCAATTCGTATCCCAATACAAAACTTTGTAATTACCTTCCCAATCGGGATTTTCTTTTTTAATCCACGATGGACTGCCAACTTTCCATTCGCTTTGCCAGTAATACCTGTAATCTTCGGCTTCGCCAATACTCATGTACGATATTACAAGTCGCTGTCCACCATTTTGTTTGGATTTAAGTTGGGTTATTTCTGCTGATGTAAAAAGTGCATCATCAAAAAAGCAATCCATTATTAAAACATCATAGTTTGTAGATGCAATGGCTGTAATAAATTCCTGTTTCGATACAAAATTCTCAGGATTCAATAAATAAAGAAAGTTTTTGGCTTCTGCCAGTGTTGTAATTATACTGCTGTTTACATTGTATGGGTTAGCGGGGTATGTAGGAATAATATTTAATTCGCGTTCTGGTGCAGCGAAGCTGATATACCCTTTTGCATTATTTTGCGTGTATGAATCGTCCATTTTCGATTGCGTCCAGCAATAATCAGTGGTTAATACTTCTACATCATTATTTTCGCACACATCAAGAAATGAAATCATATAACTCCGATCAGATGAAGGGGTAGCAACATCATCGTTATCGTATCCAAAAAACAGATCTTCGCGACCAACTCCGTCAATAGCTGTAAGATAGGCTAAGCAAGCATCTCCGAATTCTTCTCCATCCATGGTTGCAAGTTCTTGCCCGTTTTGTGGAATAATTACAAAATCGGGATTAATGGTTTTAGCATATGTACTTATGCCAATTACGAAGTTTCGCATTTCCTGCTTAAAATCTTTGTCGTAGGAATTATCATCTTCATTATCATCTGTACAAGAAAACAGGAAAATGAATAAAACTGAAAATAGAAATATTTTTTTCATAATCAATTCTTATTTGGTAAGAAAGCAAGTTATGAAATTACAGAACTAATTTCCAGATTATTTAAGCAAATTTTTGTGCTGTAAAGTACAGAATAACAACTAAAACTATTAAAATAACAAACATATAAATTAATGATGCACCCAGTGTTTTAAAGAATGCACCAACTAATTTTCTATTATAAAAGCGACTTATTCCAAACATTAAATAAATAGGAATACCCCATAAAATATATAAAAAATAACCAGAGATTTTATCAGGCAGCAGTAATGAGATAATTATAGCCAGCGATGATAGTCCAAAAATAAATGAATGAAAGTTGATAGAGAAGATAAGGTGTTTTACATATAATAACCGCGATTTCCAAAGTATCATAGCAAGGATAAGAGCAAACACGGGCATCAGGAAAAACAACACATATGATAAATTTTTTAAAAAAGACGAAATAAATGACTCTTTGTTGTTAAGAATGTTCATTCCTCCCAGTACAGCTTTTTTTGTTCCCTCGGACGATGTTGAGTCATTTTTAATCTCTTCAGTAAATTTTTCCTTGTCAAATATATTATTCCCCATAATTGAATCAACTTGCATATTATTTACTTTAAGAGAAAAGTCCTGCATGCTGGAATCAGATTTTGCCGGATTAATATCAGCACTATTCATGCTTTTAATACCCGCGTACTGGGCCAGGAAGAAGAAAATTATACTAAAAAACATATATAACCTCATTGGAGGTACGTATTTTTGTCTTCGCCCTTTAAAATACTCCTGACTTAAAAATCCGGGTTTCAGAAAAAAAGGTTTAATCGTATTTACAAGCCTGGTATCAAAATTTATTGAGCTGGCAAGTTCGCCAATAATTTCTTTAATCGGTTTATTAAAATCTTTGTTCGATTGCCCACAGCTAGGACAAAACTTGCCAACTTCTGTTTGACCGCAATTGGGGCATATAATAAAATCATATGGACTAACTTCTTTATCTTTTGTTTCGTTATTGATTTTAACAATTTGTTCGTTTTCTTCCATTGTGTTCAATTTTTAACAAATATATATAAAACAAAATGCGGAATAAAAAACCTAAAGATTTTTTTAAAGATCTTTAGGCTCATTTATTTTTTCTGGAAGGAGAAATCATTTTTTTACAAATTTTTCTCCTTTGGTTCTATACTTCAGTATTTTTCTAATTTCTCTGCGTGCAGGATTTAAATAATATTTGGTTGATTTGCCAGATTCAGTGCTATCAGTGTATGATTCGACCGGAGTAATACCCTTGATTTTTTCAATATCTTCTTTTGTAAGAATATTGCCAAACTCAAGCGTGTCTTTAGTTCTTTTAATAAGTTCAACTTTCCAAAGGTCATTTGTATCTTTAAAATTCAAAAAGTAATAACCTTTATATTTACGTAGTAATTGGTTTTCAGATATTTTAAAAAGCACTTCTTCTCTGCTCGAATTAATTAATACTGAATCACCCATTACGCTCATGTTTATTAACCAATTATCGGTAAAAACGAAAGAGGTATCTTTAATAATAGTATCGCCGGTTTCTTCTTTATAAGATTCAACAGACATATACATATTCTCAAATCGCTTTTTTACTATAGTTTCCGAATCAATTATTAACAATGAACTATCGACAATAGACATGTAGGTGCCGAAAAGATTTTTGGGAATAGATTCAATGTTTTTCTTGTTTTTAGGTTGAGGGGATTTGAAATAAATGTAAGGACCACAACCGATTAGAAAAACTAAAACTAAAAATACAAATGTCTTTCGATTCATGATCTTGTTTTGTTTTTTGTTGAAAGGTACAAATTATCGAATAGTTTGTAAAGTTTTTTAGCAATTAACAGCTATTTGTAAAAAAAAAATAACCCTGACAATAAGGCCAGGGTTATATTTACTTGAATAAATTGAAATTTATTTTTTCGGAATATTCTTTAATGTTTCGAGTAAGAAATCATAGAATTTCTGAACTGTATCGATTTTTACTTTTTCATCTGGAGAGTGTGGGAATCGAATGGTTGGTCCGAATGAAATCATATCGAAATTTGGATAAATATCACCAATAATACCGCATTCTAAACCAGCATGTATGGCTTTTACTTCAGGTACTTTTCCAAATTTGTTGTTATATACTTCTTTCATTGTTTTTAAAATTGGCGAATCAACATTTGGTTTCCATCCTGGGTATGCACCTTGATGAATTACTTCAGCACCAGCTAATTCGAAGATACAACGAATCATATTTGCCAAATCTTCTTTTGCAGAATCTACCGAACTTCTTTGTAAGGAGTCAATCTGAATATATCCTTCATATTTTTTAACTATTGCAAGGTTGGTAGATGTTTCAGTTAATCCTGCCATTGCATCACTATTTCTGATAACACCATTTGGACAACCATAAATACCTTTTATTAGATTGTTTTGGGTTTTCTCATCAATTACTGATTCGGGCATTGTAGTTTCAGTATAATCAATAACCAGACCAGGTTCTGTAACCGATAATTCGGCTTTAATAACAGGTATTAATTCATCAATGAAGTTTTTAAACTCGCCTATCGAACTATTTGGAACAACAACAATGGCAAAGCCTTCGCGTGGAATAGCATTGCGTAAACTGCCTGATTGAATATCAGCTAAACGTATAGCTAATGTTTTGTTTACAGTATAAAGAATACGATTAAGGGTTTTATTAGCATTACCACGGCCAAGACTAATATCCAAACCTGAGTGACCGCCTCTCATTCCTTTCACATCAATTCTAAATGCCTTAACATCGGCAGGTGTTTTTTCTGTTTTGTAATAGTATTTTATCACAGTGTCGACTCCACCAGCACAGCCGATATATAGCTCGCCCTCGTCTTCTGAATCGAGGTTAATCATGATGTCGCCATTTAAAATACCTGGTTTTAGGTTTTCGGCACCTGTCATTCCGGTTTCTTCATCAATAGTGAAAAGGGCCTCAATTGGTCCATGAACCAATGATTTGTCTTGTAAAACAGCCATAGTAGCAGCAACGCCAATGCCATTGTCAGCACCAAGGGTTGTGCTTTTTGCTTTTACCCACTCACCATCAACAACAGGTTGGATAGGATCTTTTTCGAAATCATGTTGTACATCGTTATTTTTTTGAGGTACCATATCCAAATGACCTTGAAGCACAACAGTCATTCTGTCTTCCATTCCCTTTGATGCTGGTTTTTTAATTATCACATTACCAATTTCATCAACAATTGTCTCAAGTCCTAGATTCTCACCAAACTTTTTAACATATTCGATAACCTTCTGCTCGCTCTTCGATGGTCTAGGGATATCACATAAGTTTTGAAATATTTCCCAAACAGCTGTTGGTTTTAAATTACGTATTTCGCTCATTTTTTGTCCTCCTGGAATTTTTATTTTGTTTTTATTACTAATATAGACCCGAATAAATAGATTTTGTTTAATCTTTAAAATTTAGGAATGTCAAATTTAGCAAAAAATGACCAATTTGTAAATTATAATTTAGTTGATTAATTGAATTTGTTCTAATTCATTAAATTTCTATTACTTCAATTAAACAAAGACTCCTTTATATTGTCAAATTGTTGGCTTATATTTAAAGTTTAGTAAAAGTTTTAATAAAGATTTTAAATCGTTTTTTAGAACAAAAGCTATACTTTTGCGTTAAACTTAAATATCTAACTAGTTATATGAATTTATTTAATAAGATGATAAAAAGAACTTTAACTACACTTACAGTGTTATTTATACTTACCTATACCGGGTTTGGTCAAGATGTAAAAGTAAAATGGTATACTATTGAGGAAGCCATTGAGCTTAATAAGAAAAGCCAGAGAAAGATTTTTATTGACGTATATACAGATTGGTGCGGTTGGTGTAAAAAAATGGATTCGGGTACTTTTAACGATCCTACTATTGCAAAAATTCTCAATACAGAGTTTTATGCAGTAAAGTTTAATGCCGAAAGCCGCGACACTATATATTTTGGAGGGAAACCCTTTATAAACGAAGGGCCTAATGGAAGAAACCCACATCAATTAGCTATTGCACTTTTACAAGGAAGAATGTCGTATCCATCGGTTGCTTATTTAAATGAACAAAGCCAATTACTTACTACAGTTCCTGGTTATATGACACCTGAAAGTATAGAACCAATCCTAATGTTTTTTGCTGCTGATGCTTATAAGAATCAGACATTCGAAGATTTTACAAAACAGTTTGTTTCGAATGTTAAATCTCAATAAAAAAAGTATATAAATAAAAAAATCCCGCATTAATCTGTAGGATTTTTTATTTTATGCACTTATAACAAACACTAAAACTTTTTCTTCTCAGGATTAAACTCTATAAAATTTTCTTCATCCATAAGAAAGACAAGAGGTATAGTAGTAATAATTCCAAATTGCTCAACATTCAGTTTTCGTGAAGCAATTTTTTTCTTTCCATCAATTAATTTTATAACTGCCTGATCAGGAAACCTATAGTAAAGTTTGTTCTTGTAAATTGATTCTGCTTTATTCAGGTCGTTAATTATGAATGAAAGATTTTTAGTTTTATTTAGTTTCTCCATTTCAACTATAATAGGTCTTCCGCGCAAATCATTAGGTTGCAAAATTCCTTTGTCTTCACTAAATCTAAAAAGGATATAAGGTTGATTTATATCTGACTCAGCAGGAGTAAACTCAAATACTGTATTATAGGTAGATGTAAATTTCTTTCCAATAAATAACGACATATATTCATCTTCAAGATTGTCAAGCTTTTTAATTGCTACCTCTAGCGATTTACCTTCTGGATAAAAATCGGCCATACCTGAAATTAACTCAAATCTTTTGGCGCGAATCATAAAAATAAAGCTTGATGCTTCTTCTGCTTTGTCTTCGAATGACTTTTGAACATATTGTTTTTTAACCACCGGAACACGCGCAAACACAGAATCGCGCTGAACTCTTTTGTAGTAGGTTACATCCTCGTTACCAACATATTGTTTAACGCTAAGGTCGGTAAAAACAATATCATCTCCTGGATCAGTTTCTCCATAAAAATCGTTAGCTAGATTCTCAAATGATCTTGAATTTACAGGAAAAATAAGTCCGTTTTTAATTAGTTTTAAAAAATCAAAATTAAACTTGCCCGAAGGTTCGAGAACATAATAATTATCAGGGTCAACCTCGTTGTACGAATCTATTATGATATTTGTAATCTGCCATTGAGTTGATTCTTCTTCTGGTGCATTTTCGATACCCAGATATTTTGATGCATATTCAGCATAAGGACCCGGAATAATTTCGGTTCGAATAGCTTCAACAGTAAAACGCAAGGTTGTTTTTGGTAATGCATAAATAATCCCATTTTCTGAAAGATTATTTACCTGCTTTAATGGAGTAACTTTTGTTTCTGATGTTGTTTTGCACGAAACTAAAATCACAAATAAGAGAAAAATGCCTAGTCTAATTATCTTCATATTTTTATTATTTAATTATCCATCTTATGTAAATTTAAAATGAGGGTGTCCGAAAAGTCTAAAAAGACAAGAAATTGCTAATTAATATTCTTTGTGAGCCTTTGTGATTCAGGTTTTATATTTTACCACAAACCTGCAAACCGGCAGGCTGGGTTACACAAAGGTTTCAATAGCTCCCGAAAGTTTTCGGGACGGGATCACAAAGAAACACTAAGGCTTCTTGGACAACCTTGAAATTTTTTATTCAACATTTTTATGCTTTATTTTTAAAAAAGCTTTACCCAAATTTTCAATAATATCAGATGCAATTAAAGCCTCTTCTCCTATTGTTTCAATTGCAATATCTGCTGCAAGTCCATGTAAATATACGCCAATAATTGCTGCAAATTTCGAATCATATCCCTGCCCCAATAACGAAAGTATAATGCCAGTTAGTACATCGCCACTACCTGCAGTTGCCATTCCCGGGTTTCCTGTGGAATTGAAATAACAAGTACCATCGGGGCATGCAATAGAAGTGTTGGCCCCTTTTAACACTAAAAAAAGTTTGTTTTTTACCGCGAATTCAATTTGCATTTGCAGCCGTTCATAGTCATTTTTCCATTTGCCCACCAATCGTTCAAACTCTTTTGGATGAGGAGTTAGAATGCTATGCTCAGGGATTTTATTAATAAGTTCTTTATGTTTAGACAAGATATTTAAACCATCAGCATCAATTACTAAAGGATTTAAATAGTCATTTAATAATGAAGTAAATCCTTTTATGGTATTTGGTTTTGTTCCAATTGCAGGACCTATACCAATTGCGGTGTAGTCGTTTGGATTATTTATACCAGAAAAAATAAGCTCTGATTGATCAATACTAGTCATTGCTTCAGGCAAAGCTGTTTGAATAATTTGGTATCCTAGTTTTGGAATATGCACAGTTGCCAAACCAATCCCCGTGCGCAGGCACGCTCTTGCACCAAGAATCGCTGCACCCATTTTTCCGTAACTACCCGATATTAATAAAACATGACCATATGTTCCTTTATGCGAGAACTTTTGTCGAATCTTTAAATGGTCTTTTATGTAATCGTTTTGAATATAAAAAAAAGGAGTTTCAGTTGAGTTAATAATTGTAGGATGCAAGCCTATTGGTAGAATAATCCATTTTTTAACATACCCCTGATTTTCGGGAAAGAAAAAGGAAAGCTTTGGAAATTGTAATGTTAAAGTGTAATCAGCTTTAATTATTGATTCAGAGTTATTTTCCGAATTATCCTCTCCAAATAAACCAGACGGAATATCGATAGAAATTACTTCTACTTTTGAATTGTTAATAAAACGAATAGTTTCACTTGCTATTCCATCTGTCTTGCGCGTAAGCCCTGATCCGAATATTCCATCAATAATAATTGAATTTTCCTGGATTAGTGGAAAATCCTTTTGTGAATAGATTTCTTTAATCTTTATCGTTGTATCTTTTTTAATTCGATTTAGGTTGATTTCACAATCTGGGGATAAATCTTCTGAGATTCTAATTATATACACTTCAATAATATAATTCTGTATAAATAATTGTCTTGCTACAACCAAAGCATCGCCACCATTATTTCCGGGTCCAACAAAAACAAGATATTTTTTAGTTTTTTCTATGTTTTGAATTATCCATTGGGTAATAGTACTTGCAGCTCGCTCCATCAAATCAATAGATTTAATAGGCTCGTTTTGGATAGTAAAATGATCAATTTCACGTATTTGGGATGATCGAAATATTTTCATAACTTCGATATTTTTAAAAACAAATTTAATAGGTTAAACCTTTAAATAAAAACTTGGTCACAGAAAAAAGATTTATATATTTGTCACGCTTAGAAAAATTTGAAAATTAATATTAACTAAAAAATAATGAATTATGTTTAAAGGACATCCGAAGGGTTTATATGTTGCCTTTTTTGCAAACATGGGAGAACGATTTGGTTTCTATACCATGATGGGTATTCTTGTATTTTATCTAACGGCCAAATTTGGTCTTTCTGAATCAAATGCAGGATTGATTTATAGTATTTTCTATGGATCTATTTATGGATTAGCCCTCGTAGGAGGTATCCTTGCTGATAGAACCCAAAACTATAAAGGAGTTATCTATATAGGTTTATTTACCATGCTAGGAGGTTATATTTTAATGTCTGTTCCTGGCTTTGGTTTGGCATTTACTGTTGCGGCTTTAATGATTATAGCTTTTGGTAATGGTTTATTTAAAGGGAACTTACAAGCTGTAGTTGGCCAGTTATACGATGATCCTAAATATTCTCATTTAAGAGATTCTGCTTTTAGTGTATTTTATATGGGTATCAATGTTGGTGCTTTATTTGCTCCAAGTGCTGCTTCTGGAATAATTAACTGGTTTATTAAATCAAAAGGATTTTTACGCGATGATTCTTTACCTGCATTAATTCATAAATTTAATTCTGGACTAATAAATGCAGCAGAAAAAACTGATTTACAAGCTTTAGCTGATAAGGTTTCTGGAAGTGCAGTAACCGATTTAGGAACTTTTACACATGATTATCTTTCTGCCTATGGTACGGGATTTAATTACGCTTTTGCTGTTGCTGGTATAACTATGGTGTTATCGATAATAATATACACTATTTTCAAAAGGATGTTGCCTGATGTTAAGAAGGCCATTGCTGAAAAAGGAGCTCAGATTATTGAAATGTCAAAAGAGGAAACAAAACAGCGTTTAACTGCATTATTCCTTGTTTTTGGAGTAGTAATTTTCTTCTGGATGGCATTCCATCAAAATGGTTTAACTATGAGTCTGTTTGCAAGAGACTATACTGTTCAGCAAGTTGGACCTGCTACCTATCTTGTATTTAATATTTGGTCTTTACTATCAATTGTAGTTGGAATTCTGTCACTAACTTATATCTTGAAAAGGGATTCTTCAGGTAAAACTAAACTTGTAAGTATTGGGTTATTAGCTTTATCAGTTTTAGCTACATATTATTTTTACAGCAATAATCCTGAAGTAAATGCATTCTCCCCTGAACTATTTCAACACTTTAATCCAACAATGATTGTTTTATTAACACCAATAGTTGTAGGTATTTTTGCATATTTAAATAAACGAGGAAAAGAACCTTCTGCACCAAGAAAGATTGGTATTGGGATGATTATTACATCTTTTGGATTTCTAATTTTATTAATTGGTTCTTTAGGTTTAGATCCATTTCAAACAATACAAGCTGATCCAAATCACCTTCGTGTTGGAACAGGATGGCTAATAGGTACTTATTTTACATTAACCATTGCCGAATTATTTCTAAGTCCAATGGGTATATCATTTGTATCAAAAGTATCACCACCTAAATATCAAGGTTTAATGCAAGGTGGATGGTTAGGGGCAACAGCATTAGGCAACCTACTATTAGGTGTTGGTAGTTTCTTGTATGCAAGAGTTCAAATCTGGCAGGTATGGGCAATTTTTATTATTTTATGTTTTATTGCTGCTGGATTCATTTTCAAGGTTATGAAAAAATTAGAAAAAGTATCATAAAGATAAATTGCTTTTTTAAAATCCCACAATATAAAATATTGTGGGATTTTTTTTGAAAAAAAATAAGCGTTTTGCAAACGTTTGAAATAAGCCTTTGACTTCGTTTTGATCCGCTGTAAATAATTGCCTACTAATAAATTACATGCTTTGTATAGCTTTTTTTATTATCTTTGATTAAAGATAAATTTCTGCATTTTTTAATCCTAT
Organism: Bacteroidetes bacterium GWF2_33_16; assembly: GCA_001768565.1. GTDB lineage: Bacteria > Bacteroidota > Bacteroidia > Bacteroidales > UBA12077 > UBA12077. Next base: position 56,228 of record MEOE01000018.1, read on the forward strand.
TGTATATGAAAAAAGAAAAAAGAGCACTCAGTTTTTGGCAGATTTGGAATATGAGTTTTGGCTTTTTCGGAATTCAATTCGGATTTGCTTTACAAAATGCTAATGTGAGTAGAATATTTCAGACACTCGATGCCGATGTTAGTAAGATTGCTCTCTATTGGCTTGCTGCTCCGGTTACTGGTTTAATAGTGCAGCCCATAATTGGACATTTAAGTGATAATACATGGACTCGTCTGGGCCGAAGAAGACCTTATTTTCTTGTAGGAGCATTGTTAGCATCAATAGCATTACTCGTTATGCCAAACTCTCCATCTTTATGGATTGCTGTAGGTATGCTTTGGATTATGGATGCATCAATAAATATTTCGATGGAACCATTTAGGGCATTTGTAGGTGATATGCTTCCATCAAAGCAAAGAACACTTGGATTTAGTATGCAAAGCTTTTTTATTGGTACGGGTGCCATTATTGCATCTTTTCTCCCATATGTATTTACAAACTGGCTAAATATTGCAAATACTGCCCCCGATGGAGAAATACCTTTGTCTGTTAAACTGTCGTTTTATATTGGTGGATTTGTATTTCTCGCGTCGGTGTTATGGACTATTTTTTCCACGAAAGAATATTCGCCTGAAGAATTGGCTGAATTTGAAGATAAGGAATTTGAACGTCAGTTAAAAGCCGAACAAGAAGTAAACATTAAAAATTCGAGAAATGATTTTAAAATTGGAACCATCTTCTTATCTATAGGAATAGCAGTAACCGTACTTCTTAAATTTATTCATGTTGATCAGGAGGTATTTATTTTCTCAATTGGTTTAGGTTTATTCGGATTACTTGAAATTATTAGTGGTTTGTTAAAGAAAGCAGGGAAATTAAAAAATGGCTTTGTTGCTGTAATTTCAGACTTTAATACTATGCCAACAACCATGAAACAGCTTGCTGTTGTTCAGTTTTTCTCCTGGTTTGCGTTGTTTGCCATGTGGATTTATACAACAGCAGGTGTTACAAGTCATGTATACGGAACATCTGATACAACATCTGCATTATATAATGAAGGAGCAAACTGGGTAGGCATATGCTTTGGTATTTATAATGGCTTTGCAGCAATTTTTGCTTTCTGGCTCATTTATTTTGCCAAAATTACAAATCGAAAAGTTGCTCATGCTGTATCATTGGTGATTGGTGGTATAAGCTTAGCTTCGATTTACTTAATTACAAATCCGGTTTTATTATTACTGCCATTTGTGGGAATAGGTTTGGCCTGGGCAAGTATATTGGCAATGCCATATGCTATGTTAACAGGTTCATTGCCAGCGCAAAAGATGGGTGTGTACATGGGTATTTTTAATTTCTTTATAGTTATTCCACAGATTTTGGCTGCCAGCATCCTTGGCTTTGTTGTTAAATCAGCTTTTAGTAATCATCCAATTTATGCACTTATTGTTGGAGGTATTTCGATGATTCTGGCGGGTATTTTAGTTGTTTTTGTTAAAGACAGAGATTAGTTATGAATAACATTGAAGCTGTAATTTTTGATCTGGATGGGGTTATTGTCGATACTGCTATTTTTCATTATCAGGCATGGAAAAGGCTCGCTAATGAGATGGGTTTTGATCTTACTATTCACCAAAACGAGCACCTTAAGGGCATTAGTCGGTTCGAATCGCTCGATATAGTGCTGGAGATTGGTAAAATAAATCATCTTACTAAAAAAGAAAAAGAAGTACTTGCTACAAGAAAAAATGAGTGGTACAAAGAAAACATATTAAAAATGACCCCAAACGATATCTTACCCGGGGTTAAAATGTTTTTGCAAAAATTGAAATCTGCAAACTACAAAATTGCAATAGGCTCATCGAGTAAAAATGCAGGAATTATTCTCGAACGAATCGGTTATCAGAATTATTTTGATGCTGTTGTTGATGGTAATAAAATTGCTTTTTCGAAACCCGATCCTGAGGTTTTTATGAAAGCAGCTAATGAGCTTAAGGTGAATCCAAGAAATTGTGTTGTCTTCGAAGATGCTGCAGCTGGTATTGAAGCAGCCCATAATGCTGGCATGAAAGCAATAGGAGTGGGGGAGCATGATGTGCTTTGTAAGGCTGATGCTATTATTAGCGATTTTAAAAATGTTGATATCTCAGTCTTTAATAAACTTATTAAATACTAAACTATAAATTCTGTTCAGATGAATACGTATTTAAAAAATGACGAATGGTGTATCATTGAAGAAGGTTTTAATCCAAAAAACCAGCGTTCATCAGAAAGTATTTTTTCGCTTGGAAACGGAAGAATTGGACAACGTGCAAACTTCGAAGAAAAATATAGTGGGGATTCGTTACGAGGAAATTATATCGCTGGAATATATTATCCCGATAAAACAAAGGTTGGTTGGTGGAAAAATGGATATCCTGAGTATTTCGCTAAAGTTCTGAATGCACCAAATTGGATTGGAATTGATGTTTTGATAAATGACCAGATTCTTGATCTGGACAAAGTTATAGTTGATCAATTTAAGCGTATTTTAAATATGTACGAAGGCGTTCTCGAACGTTCTTTTGTTGCAGAGTTTGAAAACGGGAATAAAATAGAAGTGAATGCAAAAAGATTTTTAAGTCTGACTGAACCCGAACTCGGATGTATAAAATATGAGGTTAAGAGCTTGAATGTTATTGGCAAAATAACAATAAGTCCATTTATTGATGCCGATGTTATTAACGAAGACTCAAACTATAACGAGAAATTTTGGGATGAGGTGGCCGTGAAAAGTAGCCCGGGAGAAGCTTATATCTCAACAAAAACCAAAAAGCTTAATTTCCATGTTTGCACTGCGATGAGATACAGAGTCGATAAAAATGGGACTTTAATCAGTAATTCATCTATTGAAGAACGCAGGAAGAAGTTTGTAAGTCAGAGTATTTCAGTTAGCTGTAAAAAGAATGATGTAATTACTGTATATAAATATGGAGCTGTTACAACTTCCGAGAACCACGATAAGACAGCAATTATTGATGCTGCAAGCGCTGTACTTAAAAAATCATTTAAAAAAGGATTTGAAAAACTTTACGATGAACACAAAAAAGCCTGGGAGCAAAAATGGCTTGAAAGTGACATTATTATTGAAGGAGATGTAGCTGCTCAGCAGGCAATTCGCTTTAATATATTTCAATTAAATCAGACATATACAGGTGATGATGACCGTTTAAATATTGGCCCCAAAGGATTTACTGGTGAGAAATATGGCGGAAGTACATACTGGGATACCGAAGCTTATTGTGTTCCTTTCTATTTGCGCACAGCCAGCGAAAATGTTGCCAGAAATCTTTTGATTTACAGATATAGACATTTGCCAAAAGCCATTGAGAATGCCGAAAAACTTGGCTTTAAAAATGGCGCTGCTCTGTATCCAATGGTAACAATGAATGGCGAGGAATGCCATAACGAATGGGAAATAACATTCGAAGAAATTCATCGTAACGGAGCAATAGCTTATGCCATCTATAATTATACACGATATACTGGCGACGAATCATACTTAGTTGATTATGGAATTGAAGTGTTAATTGGTATTTGTCGCTTTTGGGCACAACGGGTTAACTATTCGAACGAAAAGAAACAGTTTGTAATGCTTGGTGTTACCGGTCCAAACGAATATGAGAATAATGTTAACAATAATTGGTATACAAGCACTATTGCTATTTGGTGCTTAGAATATACAATTCAGTGTATAGCAAAAATCGAAGAGAAATTTTCTGAACAGTTTATTGCACTTAAGAAAAAAATAAACTTCGATGAACTTAAGGAGGTTGGGTACTGGACAAGAATAATTGAGAATATGTACTATCCTGTAAATGAAGAGCTTGGTATTTTTTTACAACAAGAAGGATATATGGATAAAGAGCAAATTCTGGTTAAGGATTTACCTAAAGAAGACCGCCCTATTAACCAGAAATGGTCGTGGGATCGTATTTTACGTTCGTGTTTTATTAAACAAGCCGATGTTTTGCAGGGTATTTACTTTTTCGAAGATAAATTTAATTTTGATACCATAAAACGCAATTTTGATTTTTACGAACCACGAACAGTTCATGAATCATCATTATCGCCTTGTGTTCATTCTATACTTGCTTCGAAACTGGGATATCAGGAAAAAGCATACGAGTTATATCTGCGTACAGCACGTCTCGATTTGGATGACTACAATAATGAAGTATATCAGGGATTGCATATTACAAGTATGGCCGGAACATGGATGTCGGTTGTTGAAGGTTTTGGTGGTATGCGCATAAAGAATGGAGAGCTTCATTTTAATCCTTTTATTCCAGAGCAATGGAAACAATACTCATTCAATGTTAAGTATCGTGGTCATCATGTTAGGGTTCAGGTTACTACCGAGGATGTTATGGTTCAGAATGATTCATCGAAAAAACTGAAATTATTTATTAATGATTCAGAGTATATAATTGAGCCAAAATCGAATATAAATGTGTTAACAAAAATTAATTATGAATTGTAGTAGAGGTTTAAAATATTCGATTCTTCTTTTTTTCGTTGTTCTAATTTCAGGCGAGCTTTTTTCGCAAGTTGTAAAAAGAATTGAGCCACCGTTCTGGTTTACTGGGATGTCGGAAAAAACATTGCAGTTAATGGTTTATGGAGAACAGATTTCGACCTACGATGTTACATGCAATGTGCCAGGTTTAATTTCAGGTATTATTAAAACAGAAAATCCAAACTATCTCTTTATCGATTTGGTTATTCCTGATGATATTAAGACCAATATAGTGAAATTCGATTTTTTTAAGAATAAAAAAATTATAGAATCAATAAACTACGAGTTTAGGTTAAAAAGTGCCGACAAAAATCGAAATAAAGGATTTAACAATTCGGATGTAATTTATCTTCTTATGCCCGACAGGTTTTCAAATGGAGATAGTAAAAATGATAATTCTTTACAGGTGCTTGAAAAGACAAATCGAAGCAATCCTGATGGCAGACATGGAGGTGATATAAAAGGGATTAAAAATCACCTGGATTATATAAAAGATTTTGGTGCAACAACTATCTGGATAACTCCTTTGCTCGAAAATAATCAACCCAAATATACCTATCATGGTTATGCTATTAGTAATTATTACAAGGTTGATCCGCGGTTTGGAACAAACGAAAATTATGTGGAGTTGGTTAACGAAGCTCATCAAAAAGACTTAAAAATTATTATTGATGTAGTTTTAAATCACTGTGGTAGTGGTCATTGGTGGATGAGTGATTTGCCAGCAACTGATTGGGTTCATCAATATGATGGATTTACAAGATCTAATTATCGTTCTGAAGTAGTTCAGGATCCTTATGCATCAAAAATTGATAAAAGCCTGCAAAATGATGGCTGGTTTGATGTAAATATGCCTGATCTTAACCAGGAAAATAAATTACTGGCTACCTATTTAACTCAGAATACAATATGGTGGATTGAATATGCCGGAATTGATGGAGTAAGGCTTGATACACAGCCATACTCAGACAAGGATATGGTAGCTGCATGGGCTAAAAGAATTCAGGATGAATATCCTAATTTAACTATAATAGGAGAAGCCTGGTTGCAAGAAATAGCTCATACAGCATATTGGCAAAAGAATACAATAAATTTCGATGGTTATTCATCAAATATTCCAGTAGTAACCGATTTTCCATTGCATTATGCAATCGAAAAGGCATTCAGCGAAGAACAGAGCTGGACAGATGGAGTTTCGAGGCTCTATTATATTTTGTCGCAGGATTTTTTATATGATAATCCAATGAATACTATTGTTTTTCTCGATAATCATGACCTTACACGAATATTTTCATCTTTTAATAAAGATATTAATAAACTTAAGCTGGCTATTGCTTTTCAATTGACAACACGTGGAATACCTTCTGTATTTTACGGAACTGAACTGTTAATGGAAGGATTCTCACATGAAGCTCATGGATTAATGCGTAAGGATTTTCCAGGAGGATGGCCAGATGATATAATCAATGGATTTGCACCTCAAGGTAGATCAGATGAACAAAATGAAATTTACACGTATTATAAAAATATTCTCGAATGGCGAAAAACCAAACAGGTAATTCATTCGGGAAGATTAGTGCATTTTATTCCTGAAAATAATATCTATGTTTATTTCAGATATAATGATAATGAGTGTGTTATGGTTGTTTTGAATAACAATATAACTCCACAAATACTGAAAACAAATCATTTTTCTGAAATGCTAAATAAGTATAAATCAGGTTTTGATATTATCTCAAAATCAGAAATACAGAATTTGCAAGAACTTAAGTTGCCTGCCAAAGCGGCGATGATTATTGAATTGAAACAATAAAAATATTATTATGAACAGAATTAACTTATTAATCACGATTATTCTGATTTCAATTTTTGGATGCAGCAAATCAGTTGAGCTGAATATTCCTGAAAAATCAGAAATGTACGAAGTGTCAGGGCCTGTTTATATAAATGATGAGGGTACTGAAATATATCTGAATGGTTACTTCAGTCATGCGGAGTTAATCGATTCAGTAACTCTTCTAAACTATGAGTATGAACTATCGGGAGATAGAAAATGGTTAAACGTAACACCTTCCATAAATTCACCTGCACTTGAAGAACTGAAAGTATGGATTGATGGATATTCTTATTCAATTATTTTGCTTTACGAGAAGAAAGTGCATTATGATTTCGTTTTTGATTCAAAAGGAGTTACTTACAAACAGGTTCAGTTATCAGGCAGCTTTACCTCATGGACTCCCTCAGAACCGCTTACAAACGAGGGAGGAATATGGAAAACCACGCTCATGTTATCTCCGGGCAGATATCAATATCAGGTAGTAGTAGATGGAAAATGGATACTTGATCCTGGCAACAGTATACAAGAAAGTAATAATATTGGCGGATTTAATTCGGTACTCACAATTCCTGACCCATCGGATAATGCGCCTAAATTAGTTACCTACACATATTCCACAACCAATATAACGATTGGTGTTAATGGCAGTACAAATAAAATAATTTGTTTATGGGATAATTACCCGGTTTCTTTTATTGCAGATAAAAATGCCATTTCAGTTAACATTCCTAAAAATGCTAAAAAACTGAAACGTTCGTATGTTAGAGTATGGTCGTGCAATGAGTTTGGATATTCGAACGATATTATGGTTCCGCTTGAGTATGGGGAAGTTATTTCAGATGCAAATCAACTAAATCGTACCGACAAACATGCTCAAGTACTTTATTTTATGTTAGTTGACCGATTTAATAATGGCGATAAATCAATTGATAAACCCTTGATCGATCCTGAAATTCATGAAAGAGCAAATTACTGGGGTGGTGATTTGGCCGGTATAACTCAAAAAGTTAATGATGGTTATTTCACTGAGTTGGGTGTAAGTATGATTTGGTTGTCGCCGATTACACAGAATCCACACGAGGGATTTATTGAGTATCCCGCGCCACATCGTAAGTATTCGGGCTATCACGGATATTGGCCAATAACATTAACTACTGTCGATAATCGTTTTGGTGATTCCAATGCATTAAAGGATTTAGTTTCATCTACTCATAATAAAAACATGAACCTTATACTTGATTATGTTTCGAATCATGTTCATGAGCAAAATAAGATTTATATTGATAATCCAAATTGGGCTACAACTCTTGATCTACCTGATGGAACTAAGAACATACGTATTTGGGAAGAACATAGGTTAACAACCTGGTTCGATACATTTTTACCATCATTGAATTTCGATTTACCTGAGGTGGAGGACATGATGTCGGATTCTGCTATGTTCTGGATTACAGAATATAATATTGATGGATTTCGCCATGATGCAACTAAACATATTCCAACACCTTACTGGCGAACACTTACTAAAAAACTTCGTGACGAAACCAATAATAAACTGTTATTCCAGATTGGAGAAACTTTTGGTAGTCGTGAACTTATAAGAAGTTATGTTGGCTCCGACATGCTCGATGGTCAGTTCGATTTTAACCTATATTTCGATATGCGAAATATTATGGCTGCCGATAATGAATCGTTTGTGAAATTATCTCAGTCGTTAAAAGAAAGCTTAAAGTTTTATGGAAGTCATTCGTTAATGGGAAACATTACTGGAAATCACGATTTGCCAAGGTTTATTTCGTTTGCTGGTGGAGCACTGAAATTCGATGAAGATGATAAAAATGCCGGCTGGACTCGAGATATTCAGGTGAACGATACTATTGGTTATTACAAGTTACTTCAGGTTACAGCCTTTATAAATACGATTCCGGGAGTACCGGTAATTTATTATGGCGACGAAATAGGAATGCCGGGAGCAGGCGACCCCGATAATCGCAGACCAATGAAATTCGATAGTCTTAACCGTTTCGAACAAATGGTTAAAGATCAAACAACGAAAATTATTAAAGAAAGAAGAAGTAACCTGGCATTGATTTATGGTGATTTGATTTTATTGCATTCTGATGAAAGCACAATGGTTTATGCCAGAAAGTATTTTGATAAAATTTGTATAATAGCATTTAATAAATCAAACTCAGAAAAAAGCCTGAATATTGATCTTCCAGAATATTTGGGTATTTTGAAATTAGAATCATCACCTGAATATAAAATTACAAATCAACAATTTGAAATAAACTTAAAACCTTATTCATACTACATTTTAGAATAGATTCGGGATTTTCTAAAATAAAAACGGCTTCTGAATTTCAGAAGCCGTTTTTTGTGACAAGCCCTCCGAGGATTTTAAACCTTCGGGGGGCTTGCTTTACGAAAGTTAAAGTTTTAATTATTTAATCTCCAAAGCTAATTCCAACACCACGTGCATTGCGCATTAGGGCTGTGTCATAAGTAACAAAGTTTGGAACTGTAATCGCTTCTTTAAAAGGAACAGATGTAATATGTGGATGACGGTAAGAAACCATTTCACCAAATTTTCCTTCCAGCACCATTTCGAATGCATGAACACCAAACTGAGTAGCCAGTACTCGGTCGTATGCAATAGGAATACCACCACGCTGAATGTGTCCAAGAACGGTTTTGCGCATACTGTGTTTACAGCCTGCTTCTTTTAATTCTTCAACCAATCGAGAGGCTGCACCTGAAAGTTTTGCATTATTATAGCCAATCTCATCATTTTTTTCAGATGACATATCTTTGCCAATAGCTCTGGCTCCTTCTGCAATAACTATAATTACAAATCCTCTATCACGAATAAAGCGGGAATTAATTCTTTCTAGCACTTTGTTTATATCATAAGGAAATTCAGGAAGCAAACATATTTCCGCACCACCGGCAACGGCTGCGTTTAAAGCAATCCAACCAGCATCACGACCCATAACTTCCAGAATCTGAACACGGTTATGACTAGCGGCTGTAGTAACGAGCTTATCAACAGAATCGGTTGCAATCTGAACCGCAGTTTGAAAACCGAATGTGGTATCTGTTGCCGAAAGGTCATTATCAATAGTTTTTGGAACGCCTATTATGTTTAAACCTTTTTCATAAAGTGCTTGTGAAATACGTTGTGAGCCATCTCCACCAATATTTATAACGGCATCAACGCCCATGTACATAAGTTTACGAATCATTTCTTCGGAACGATCAACCGATGTCCACGATCCATCTTTATTTTTTACTGGCCAGGCAAAAGGTCCCCCACGGTTTGTTGTTTCAATTATTGTTCCACCCTGGAAATGAATTCCGGCCACAGCTTTTTCGTCTAAAATTTTTATTTCGGTGGGTTCCCATAAAATACCGTTAAATGCCTGTATACTACCAATAACTTCCCAATCTCTTTCTTGCGAAGCTCTTTTTACAATAGCCCTGATTACGGCATTAAGTCCGGGACAATCTCCACCTGCTGTTGCTACTAAAACACGTTTCATTCTTTATTTTTTAAGTTTTTAATTTTGACAGGAAATAATTCGTCTGTTTTCTTTATTTTATAAGCCTTACATGTATATGATTTAATAAAATTTTCCTATCTTTAGAACTATTCGAAAACAGAAAGGTAAAATTAGTAAAAACCCCTGATTTATCACAATTTAGAGTTAATTTAATTCACAAATTTATTAAAAATTATTGCATGAAAACAACTACACAAATAATCAGTAGATTTTTCTTTTTTAGCAGTTTAATAGTTCTTCTTTTTCTTTGCTCATGTAAATCAGAAAACACAACTACCGATTATCAAAAAGTAAAACACCCGGAGTGGAGTAAAAACGCAAGTATTTACGAAGTTAATGTACGACAATTCACCCCCGAAGGTACTTTTAATGCATTTGCAGAACACCTCCCTCGTTTAAAGGAAATGGGAATTGACATTCTCTGGTTAATGCCTATTCATCCCATTGGGATTGAAAACAGAAAGGGATCATTGGGTAGTTATTATTCGGTAAAGGATTATTATGCTGTTAATCCCGAATTTGGAACTGATGAGGATTTCAGACAGTTGGTTACGAAAGCTCATAAATTAGGTATGTATGTTATTATCGACTGGGTTGCAAATCATTCATCCTGGGATACGGAACAAATAAAAAATAATCCTGATTGGTATACAAAGAATGATAAAGGTGAAATAATTGCTCCTGTTGCTGATTGGAGCGATGTGGCTGATTTTAATTATGATAATAAGGATATGCGTAACTTCATGATTGATGCACTTAAGTACTGGGTAAATGAATTCAATATTGACGGTTATCGTTGTGATGTTGCAGGTATGGTTCCTATTGATTTTTGGAATGATACAAGAGCAGAACTTGATAAAATAAAACCAGTATTTATGCTTGCCGAAGCAAATGAGCCTGAGATGCACGATTTTGCATTTGATATGACTTATGCTTGGGATATGCATTTTTTGTGGAACGAAATTGCACAAGGAAAAAAGAATATTACTGATTTGGTTAGTTTAATTGAAAAAGAGAAAATAAAATATCCTCCTCATGCATATCACATGAACTTTACATCGAACCACGATGAAAATACCTGGAAAGGAACAGAGTATGAAAGATTAAATAGTGCAGTAAAAACATTTGCAGTGCTTTTAGTTACTATGCCCGGAATGCCATTGGTATATAGCGGACAAGAGGCTTGTTTAGATAAACGCTTACGTTTTTTTGATAAAGACACAATTGATTGGGCCGTGAATTGCGAATTAGATGAACTTTATACCAGTTTATTAAAACTGAAAAAAGAAAATCAAGCTTTATGGAATGGAGAATTTGGTGGCGATTTGGTAAGAATTCCAACTTCTGCTGATGATAAGATATTTGCTTTTGTTCGTGAGAAAGAGGGAAACAAGATTATTTCAGTTTTCAACTTGTCGGCCGAGAAAATTGATTTTACTATAAATTACGATGTAAGCAACGAATCTTTTATCGATATTTTTAGTAATTCAGCTTTAACTAACAACTTAAGCTTTGATGCTTGGGGATATATGGTATTTAAAAACTAATTTTCTTATAATAAATAATCGCCAGGCATCTTGCCTGGCGATTTTGTTGTTAACACCATTAATCCCTAAAATAATCCCTAAAAACTAACTCTTTAATTTTTTATTAATCTTCCTGTAAAACGTTGATTGCCTGAGTTTAATTCGTAAAAGTAAAGACCATTACCCAATTTTGATAAATCAATTTCTATTGTTGTATCTGCTTGTAAACCTGATTTAATAGAAACTAACTGACCATTTAGATTATAAATTTTTATTTCAAACTTTTGATTTTGAGAATCATCATTAAAGCTAAAACTAAATACTCCAGATGAAGGATTAGGAAAAACCCTTAAATCGCTATTTGAAATCTCTATGTCATTTACTAGTCCAACTGTTATATCAGGCTTATTTAGTTTTACATCTGTATATAATCTGTACTCTCCTTGTTTTAATGCAATTTCACCAAGTGTACTTGTTACAGTTATTGAATCGCCCGAGTAAAATTCATACCATTGGCCTGTTTTTTGGAAATTGGGAATTACGTTTTTGGTTTCCATATCGAAATTGCCCACAATTACTACATTCATATCTGTACTATTGAGATATATGAATTTTAATTTTCCTGATTGAACAATAGAATAATCTGTTGTACTAAATACTGGATATGTATTTTTTAAATTATTTAAAGCGCTATATACATCATAAATTCTTTTTCTTCCAGCTACCTGATAATAATCCCAGCGAATGGGTTTGTTGCAAACACGGCAGTCATAATCAATAGAATAATCATAGCCTAGCTCACCAAATTGCCAGATCATTTTTGGGCCTGGTATTGGAATAAAGAAATTGGCAACAAGCTCAATTCGATTAAAAGCTGTATTTATTTCCTTAATGTTATAATCTCCAAGTGTATTTCCATATTGCAGATTCTTATACATCAACCGCTCTTCATCGTGGCTCTCCATATACGAAACTAAATGCGGAGCAATCCATGTGCGAGCTTTATAAGATCCCCACGAAATATCAGATGTATATCCCATGCTTGCTTCGTTGTACTGATAGTTAATATTCCCCCATAACATCATTCCAAAATCGGCAAGATTTTTTTCTTCAGCATTGTCGGCAAAATGCTCAAGTATAACATAGGCATTAGGGTTTGTATCCCAGATACGCAAAGCCATTCTTTTTAAGATATTGATCCTCGAAACATCATAAGCTCCACCATCGCCTGGAGTATTAGTAAAACCCTTGGTAAAATCGAACCTAAATCCATCAACATTATAGTTTACTAACCAAAATTTGTTTACACTATCAACAAATTCTTTAGTGTGCACACTTTCATGATTAAAATCGTACCCCCACGAATACGTCGAATTTGGTGACTGCACATTATACCAAGGGTTTTGTAAAGAGGGTTTGCCATTCTCAAAATACATTTGTACTAATGGAGACTGGCCATAGGAATGATTCAAAACCATATCAATAATTACTGAAATATTTCTTCCGTGACAGGAATCGATAAATTCTTTCAATCTATTTTTTGTTCCGTAGTATTTGTCGGGAGCGAAATAAAAACTTGGATTGTATCCCCAGCTCTCATTTCCCTCGAACTCGTTTACAGGCATTAATTCAATTGTATTGATACCTAAGCTGTCTAAATAATCAAGTGTGTCGATTAAGGTTCGGTAATTATGTTTTGCTATAAAGTCTCTAATATGCAACTCGTAAATTATCAGGTTGCTTTTTGATGGAGGTACAAAATCTGTGTTTTGCCAAACGTATTCTATTTGGTTTGTTTGCAATACAGATGCAATTCCGGTTGCTTCTTCCGATGGATAGGAAATTAGTCCGGGATATGTTTCAGAAGCAATATATTTATCATTAGGGTCACTTGTTTTTTCGGTATAGGGATCTGCAATTCGTAAAGAACCATTAATATAATATTGATAAATATATTCCTTACCGGGTGTTAAGTTTCCAATAGAAATCCAGTAAATAGAATCATTGGGAGTGATATTCATCAAATAATCTTCATTTGTTCTCCAGTCAGAAAAATCACCTAATACATAAACAAACTCTTTATTTGGGGCAAATAAAACCAATCCAACCGAATCGTTGGCCAGATAGTTAATGCCTTTTTTCCAACCTGAGGGCAATTCGGCAATTGCAGGTTCTCCTCTTACCTGAAAATAAACCGAATCTCGAGCAATTTCTGTAGTAGTTTTTGCTACCACAAGAATTTTATGTGTTCCAACAATATTTTCAGTATGATTAAATGAAATAGTTGTTCCAGCCGAATCTAATATCAGGTTATCATCAATATAAAGGAAAAGACTGTCAGATTCGTTTGATGAGGTTGCAATAGAAATACTTACGCCCGGAGTAATAATCATATCGGGCAGGGGCGAAGTAATATTTACATTTAATCCTTCGGCATACACATTATAAAAAATATTACCACCATCAGCTTCGCGTGCCACTTTCGAACCATCGGAATTCCTGAACACGAAGGCTAGTTTTAAAACTTCTTCGTTTTCAGCAACACCGTAAAATTCTTTTATCGATGGGCTTATGGTAAACTGATACAGATTTGCAGATATTTTGGTAAGCTTTGCTTTGGCTGTATTTACTGTCCACCCGGCAATTACGTATTTCCATTCTGTTGAAGAAGATGTAATTAATCCTGTATGAGCATAAATATCGCCGGTAAAGTCTTTTAATTCCTGATTTCCCTGAGTAGCATCAAAATAAATAATAACAGAATTAGTAGCAGTAGGAAATTCCGGATCGGCGGTTATTACCTGTGAGTTAACCAATAATGAACTAAAACTTAAAAAGAAAAATAATAAGGCCGATTGAATTCTCATTTTAATTTTTTTATAGATAAGAAAAAAATAAGGCAGACATTAAGTCTGCCTTATTTAGAGTGCATGAATTATTTGCCTTCTGTAATAACTATTTTTTTAGTATCATTATTTCCAGCATCAATTGTAAGTACAATATCATAAGTACCTTTAACAGAAACCTTAAGATCGCCAGAAGTAGCTGGGTCTACGTTTGCTGAACTTGCAGTATGATCAACAACATCCAATCCAGCATCAAAGTTAGCACCACCTGATGGAGGAGCAACACCATTTTCAGTTCTTAGTTTAAATCCTTCATTAGCCTCAATAACCATATTTGACCAAGTCCATGTATAGATATCTCCAACTTTAACTGGAGCACCGTCAGCTAAAAGTTTATTTCCCCAGGCCCAACCACTTGGATCAGGAACAATAGCGTTTGCATTGTCTGCACTAACACCTGTACCAACAGCATCGCAAATAACACCTGTCCAGTTTGTTAATGGAAGATCAGCAGTTTTAGTCGCGGTAGCAGAATGGCCATCTGCAAGAGTCCATGTCATTGTTATAGTATATACTCCAGGCGCAGCATTTACAATGTTTGCACCACCAGCAATAATAGCATTTACTGCACCACCAAAGTTAGTGTTTACATTTACACCTTTTTTACCACCACCAAGGTCTACTAAAGTATCTAAAACAATTTTCCAACCATTTGAATATCTGAATTTCCAATCGCCACCACGCAATTCCATTTCGGTTTTTGTAAAAGTCATAGTGTTTTTGTCGAATGCAGAAGCAGTTAAAGGTGTTGCTGTTCCCCAACCTTCTGGAGTTGCAGCACCAATAACACCCCAAACAACGCGAGCAACAACAACTTTTTGTAATTCAGTATCAATTACAACATGATACAATCCATCTTCTGGAACAGAGAATTCGGTTGTTGATTCTGTATATGAACCTCTCCAAAAATCTTCATCTTTTGGTTCATCATTAATACGATCAGCAAGTGCTACTAATGCAAAATCAGTTCCTGGACCATATTGCTTTTTTACTGATCCTGCAACATGTTTAATTTTGAAAGTTCCGGTAGCACTTAATGCAATGTATTTTTCATATAATGTTGGTCTGTCATCTTCATTAATTATTCCATCATTATAATCGTCATTTAGTACTTCATTTCTGGTTACAGCAAAACGTCCAGTAGTATTATAAGAGTCTAATGCTGTTGCATCACCCATAATATAAATGCCATCAAGGACAATTTCATCATCGGTATCTTCGTCATCTTCACAAGCTGTGAATGTTAACAAAGCAGCTAAAATTAACCATGTAAGGTTAAAGATTTTTTTAAAAACATTTTTTTTCATAATGTAAATTTTTAGTTAGTAAATAAATTTTAGTTAGTAATAAATTCTTTATTGTGGATCTAATAATAGATTTGGATTTGCATCTGATGCATATTTTGGAATTGGAAACGTTTTTACCGATGGATCACCAGCTACTCCACCTTGATTATCTCCTTTTGCCCACCATATATTAGTAAATTTTCCATACCTTATTAAATCTTGTCTTCTGTGTCCTTCGCAAAATAGTTCGCGACCACGTTCAGCTAAAAGTTGATCAAGAGTGGCACCAGTCCATATTGAAACATCTGCTCTTTCACGTATTTCGTTTATCCATGAATCGCCATCACCAGGACCTCCAAGTCTTATTTCTGTTTCAGCTTTCATTAAATAAAAGTCAGTAATTCGGAATAATGGAAAATCATTACTCAAATTTTCCTTGGCTCCCATTTTGATTTCGTACTTGCCTACACGGGCTCCTGTATTTCGATACTCATTAACTGTAAAGTCTGCAGCAGTCATATATAGTGCCGGTAGATGTGGGTCGATTACTAATGGTTGTTTAGTTCCTCCATCGATAATCTGATTTCCAGACGAGTTGTATTGTGGACCATAAATAAAATATGCAGCCTTACGTAAATCATTACTTTCATAGGTATCAAAATGAGTAGGTGTAACGCATAAACCATTCCATGGCCCTACAGGCATGTCATAGGTTAAATTATGATGATAATGTAATGTTCTCATGTGCAGTCTAAACCCTTGATAAGTATCCTCATCAAATGGAATAGAGAAAATAATTTCAGATGAGTTTTCATTATCGGTAACAAATGGATCGCCTACTTTTGTAGCCAAACTATATGGACCAGCCAAAACGCTATCAATATATGCATCCGCTTTTGCCCACTTTGAAGTTCCAGTATAAACCTCA
The DNA here is from genome assembly GCA_001768565.1 of Bacteroidetes bacterium GWF2_33_16. GTDB lineage: Bacteria > Bacteroidota > Bacteroidia > Bacteroidales > UBA12077 > UBA12077. Next base: position 72,829 of record MEOE01000018.1, read on the forward strand.
GCATTTATATAAAGTTTAGCAAGCAATGCAAATCCCATATAGCGAGTTGCCAAATATTTTTTGTCGATTAATTTTAATGCCGACAAATTGTTTTCAATGGTTGTAGTTAAACTATCAAAAACAGCTTCTCTACTTATTTTATATGGTTTTTCTGGGGCATCTGCAGTACTAGTTATATATGGTATATCTCCATAGTTATCCATCAAAAGGTAATAATAGAATGAGCGCATTACTTCAACCTCTTTCATTTTGGCTTCTATTACTTCACTTTCAGGTAACTGTCGCATCTGATCGAGTGTAATATTACAAACTGTAACACCGCTCCACATTTTATCCCACATGCGGTTTACACCTTCTTCATCATTTGTCCAGGAATGCTTGTGCATATTTAACCATTTTCCTCCATCAAACCAGTCGGCATCTCTTGTAGGAGCACAGAATTCGTCTGATGAAATTTCCTGTGCTAAAAACCACCAACCATTATCATCAATCAAATCTTTCATTCCTAAATAAGCATTTACACTTAAGCCTGCTACCTGTAATGAATTCTCAGGATAAACATCTCCGGGAAGATTATCGAATATTTCTTCATCTAAGTTTGTACAAGAAAAACCAATTAGTAGGAAGAATAGTATTATGAGATTAAGTATCTTTTTCATGTTGCTATTTTTTAAAATGTTGCATTTATTCCAAATGAGAAAGTTCTGGTTTTTGGATATACGTTATATTGGTCTATACCAAAAGAAACACCATTAACTGAAGTTTCGGGGTCTATTCCAGAATAACCGGTAATTGTAATCAGATTATTGGCAGCAATGTATATTTTTAAATTACTTATTGGTTTAATTTTCTTTGAACTAAAATTATAACCAAGAGCTAAATAATCTAATCTTACAAAAGATCCATCTTCAACATATATATCCATAACAGTTGATCCGGTAACACGTCCTTTTTCTTCCCAGTCAAGAGCAGTAGGACTAGCATTTAATGAAGGCAAATCAGGATTGTCGAAAAACATTTCAGTAGCATTATACACATCATTACCAATCATTGAACGGAAATTGATATCTAAGTCCCAATTTCTGTATAAAGTAAAGGTATTTGACCAGCCTATTTCTAAATCAGGTGCTGCTGTACCAACAATTGTCCGTTTGGCTTCACTTAACTTATCAGTATATCCTCCTGCTTCTGATTTGTAAACAAATACACCATCGAGCATTGTTACATAGGTTGGTAAATAGAATGACCCAAGTTCTTCGCCTTCCATTATACCAGTAACATAATACTCTTCACCCACCATTCCTCGGCCTGAAATCCATCCTTCTTTTCGAACACTTCCATCTTCAAAGTATTCACCAAGATCTAGTATTTTGGTTGTATTATGAGAAAGATTTAACATTGATTTCCATTTAAAATTACTTCTGTCATATATAAATGACTGAACAAATAATTCTATACCATAGCTCTCAAGTTCGCCTGAGTTAGCATATGTTCGGTCTGATAAGTTTGGTGGTTTTGGAACAGAATAAAGCCCAATCAGGTCTGTAGTTCTCTTATAATAAACCTCTAAGCTTCCATTAATTCTGCTATTAAATATGGCATAATCAACACCCAAATTGTATTCAGTTGTTTCTTCCCATTTAAGGTTGGGATTCGCATTCCATGGATTAACAAATGTAACAACATCATTCCCGGATTCAGGATCAACAGTTAAACCTGAGTTTTGAAAAACCAATTGACTACGATATTCACCAATTTCCTGATTTCCAGAAGTACCATAGCTTAAACGAAGTTTTAATTGGTCAATCCAAGAAATGGCCATAAAAGATTCTTTGTGAATATCCCATCCTATAGCTACAGTTGGAAACCAACCCCACCTGTTGTTTTCTCCAAATTTAGACGAACCATCGCGACGTACTGAAGCTGATAAATGATATTTTTGTTGGTAATTATATTGAACACGTCCAAAGAAACCTATAAGTCTCCACATTCCTTTCCAAGAGTCAATATCTCCATATTTAAGGTCAATTAAAGCTTGCAAGTTATTTGATGCCAGGTATGTTGATTGTGCATCGCGAGCCTGAACAGAAAATCCCTCATAATTAAGTTCTTGCCATGAATAACCTAACAATGCATTTACAGTATGATTTTCATTTAATTGTTTAACATAATTACCCGTTACTTCTATTAATTTTTGGGTTGTATTATTATAACTTCTTCGACCATATCCATTATCAATTAATCCATTTGGTCTGAAATAATAGTTCTCGTGATCATCTTGTGTATATGCCATATTAACACTTCCGGTTAATCCTTTAAAAATCTCGAGATCAGCTTTTAAATTCCCAAGGAATCGTTGTGCATCCCTCGTATTATCTATTTCATTTATTATGGCAACTGGATTTTGGTAATTGAAAACACGTGTTGCTTCATAATAAGTTCCGTCAGCATTATAGATTGGATCAGTAGGATTTCTTGAAAATGCCTGGTAAAGAATATCATCTTTTCCCCATCCACCATAATTTTCATAGTCATTACTTTCAAAAGTACCCGAAATACTTCCACTTACAGTTAGTCTGTCGTTTAGTCCTTTTTGAGTTAAATTCACCTTGCCAATGGTTCTCTTTTTTGAGGTTCCTAACATAGCTCCATCCCAGTTGGATTGAGTTATAGAAGCATAATAGTTGCTCTTTTCTGAACCACCAGAGAAATTTAAATTATAAACCTGAGAAATACCTGTTCTGAAAATTTCATCTTGCCAATCGGTATTGGCTCCTCCATCATTAAAAACACTGTCGATTGTATAAGTTGGTTTAGTTATCAATGCTTCTTCAAGTAATCCCTGAGCATAATTTCTAATATCTGAAGCACCTAATAAATCTAGTTTGTTAGCTACCTGATCAGCAGAAACCTTCATATTTAATTGCACCTTAAAGTTCCCTTCTGATCCTCTTTTTGTATTAATAATTACAACACCATTTGAACCTCTTGAACCATAAATAGCGGCCGAAGCAGCATCTTTAAGAATGTTAAATGTTTCAATATCTTCAGGAGCAACAGTGCTTGGATCAACGCCAGGAACTCCATCAACAACATACAATGGTTGAGTATTTGAGTCGAAACCAGATGCACCTCTTATTCTAACTGAAAAACCTTCGTTTGGATCACCACCCTTTTTTGTAATTAATACACCAGCTGATTTTCCTTGTATTGCCTGAATAGCATCGGTAATAATGCCTCCATTCATTTCTTCAGCTTTTATTTGAGCCACAGCCCCTGTCTTGTCGCTTTTTCTTTGTGTGCCATAACCAATCACAATCACTTCGTCAAGCAATTCCATTTGCTTTTCGAGAACAACATTAATTATTGTTTGAGTTCCAACTACTATTTCTTGTGACTTGTATCCTACAAAAGAAAAAACAAGAATTGCATCTTTGGGCACTGCAATGCTGTATTTACCATCGATATCAGTTATTGAACCAATTCCTGTATTCTTTTCAAGCACAGTTACTCCTGGTAATGTCGAATTGTCTTCAGAGTCTATTACTGATCCTGTAATAGTAACCTGCGCTAATAATAATCCAGGAATAAAAACTTTAATAAAAATTAATATTAAAGTGAGCCTTAATTTTTTTATCATAAAGTATATTTTTTTAAGGTTTTAAATCTTTGTTAAAGATACATTTAAATTTTGTTAAAACAAAGTTAAGTGCATTACAATCAATGCGTTACAAAGGCAAAAAAAGACCTGTAAGGGTTGTTTCAAACGTTTGCAACAAATAGAAAAAAAAGTTATTTTTTTTTTCATTTCTTTTCAATTTTGTTTAGTTTTAATGAAAAAGTTAACCTTTATTTATACCTTAAACAAAAAATTAATAAATTAGTTTATGAGGGGTCATCAGGTAACCATAAAAGATATTGCAAAAATGTTACACATTTCTCCTTCAACTGTCTCCAGAGCGTTGAAGGATCATCCTGATATTAATCCGCAAACCAAGAAGAATGTTCAGGATCTTGCAAAACAAATGAATTATAAACCGAATAAAGTAGCACTCAGTTTATTGCAACAAGAAAGCAAAATTATTGGTGTAATCATTCCGGAAATTATTCATCACTTTTTCTCTACAGTTATTAGTGGTATTGAAAAAGTTGCTAATGATGCAGGATACCATATTATTATTTGTCAATCGAACGAATCTTATTTAAAAGAAGTCGAGAACGTTCAGGCTTTGCTTTCGAGTAATATTGATGGTTTTATAATTTCAATGGCTAAAACAACAACCCGATTTGAGCATTTTAAAAACATTGAAGAAGTTGGTGTCCCTGTGGTTTTCTTCGATCGACCTTGCGAAGAAATAAAAGCTGATAGAGTAATTGTTGAGGATTATAATGGCGCATATAATGCAACAATGCACTTGATCGAAAATAAATGCAAAAATATTGTTCACTTTGCTGGACCGCAAAATCTGGCTATTGGCATTGATCGCCGAAATGGTTTTTTAGATGCCTTAAAAGAAAAAAGATATCCGATACATGATTATACGATTCAATATTGCGATACATTTAAACATGCACAGCATTTAATTCCTGAACTGTTACTTGTGCATCCGGAAATTGATGGTGTTTTTGCCGTTAATGACGAAACGGCTGTTGGTGCTATGATTGCAATTAAAAAGCTAAATAAACAAATTCCTTCAGACATTGCTGTTGCTGGATTTACAAATTCATTTATTTCGTATATGACAGATCCTGAACTTACTACTGTTGACCAAAAAGGTTACGAAATGGGGCAGAGTGCTGCACAGCTATTGCTAAACAGAATGCAAAGCTATGATGATTTTGAACCAGTTACCAAAACATTAAATACTGAGCTGATTATCAGGAAGTCAAGTGTAAGAATTTAATTTTAACATGAGCATTTCCTTCTTAATATTAACTTCTTCATTAAAGCAGCAGTTAGCAGATGATTTTATTATATAACTGCTGGATTTATAATCCTTGATTAATACAAACATACAATCCCAAAAAAGATTCCTGGTTTTGTAAATACTGTACCTGTTGCTATTCTGTAATGCATTATATTTTTGAGGATTTAGCTCTTCTTTTACTAATAAAAGGTATAATATCCGATAAATTTTATTTTTTAATCTTGATTTAATTAAATAAAGGTCTTGTAGAACCGCATTGCTTGGAGGTTTTGTTTTATTTAATGCAAGAATAATTTGGATTTCTACGATATTTTATTATAATGTATACATAACTATTTGTAGAGAAATTCATGCCTGAGAATTAGTCTAGAATTATTATGCTCAAGGATCAGAAGGTTTTTGGCATACAATTTTTAATTGTTTTATCAAAATAGAAAAATATGAATAAAGGATCAGTAATAACACTAAATGAAAAAGCGGTACAAAATAACATTCGGTTTTTAAAGAAAAAAATGGGATCTAAGGTTAGAATATCATCAGTTGTAAAGGCGAATGCCTATGGACATGGTATTGAACAAATTGTACCCTTGTTTCAGAAAGCAGGAATTGATCATTTCTCAGTATTTGATTATAACGAAGCCCTTAGGGTTTCAACAAGTCTTCTCAAGCCTGCATCCATAATGATCATGGGATGGATTGCTGACAATAATATAAAAGACACCATCGAAAAGGGATTTGAATTTTATATTTTCAATATTAAAAGACTCGATCTTGCCCTAAAATATTCGAAACTAATAAAAATAAAAGCTAAAATTCATCTCGAGGTAGAAACAGGAATGCATCGTTCTGGCTTAAATAAAGAAGAATTAAATGCGGCTATAAAAATCATTTTAGATAATATAGATTGTTTTGAATTGGTTGGGTTTTGTACTCATCTTGCTGGAGCAGAAAGTGTATCAAATCATCTTAGAATACAAAAACAGCTTAAGAACTACCAAAAAATGCTATCAATTCTCGAGAGCAACAATCTAAAACCCAACTATAAGCATGTAGCGAATTCGGCGGCAGCATTTGTGTATCCAAAAACAAGAATGGATATGGTTAGAATTGGTATTATGCAATATGGTTTTTGGCCAAGTATGGAAACATTTATCTTTTATGTTAGCAATAAATTAGATAGAAGTGATCCATTGAACAGAATACTTAGCTGGAAAAGTGAAATAATGTCGATTGAAACTGTTAAAACAGGCGAATATATTGGATACGGGATTTCGTATCTTGCACAATCTGATAGAATTACTGCATTAATTCCAATTGGATATTCAATTGGTTATAGCCGCTCATTAAGTAATAAAGGACGGGTTCTCATTGGTGGTCAGCGCTGTGGTGTTATTGGTCTTGTAAATATGAATATGATTATTGCTGATATTACAAATGTGCCTGGGGCAAAAGTGGGCGATGAGGTTGTAATTGTTGGTAAACAGGGCGATCTGGAAATGAAGGTAAGTGCTTTTAGCGACATTAGCAATGAGCTTAATTATGAAGTACTTACACATTTATCATCTGCATTAAAACGAAGCGTAATATAGCAAACAATTAAAATGAAAGAAAAATATTAGATTTAGTTGATAATTTACTTAAATTTTTATTTTCTTCTATACAAAACTTATCTACGGTAGGGCCTTTCCTGGATTTTTAAATTTATTTACATGTAACTTATTCGGGATGCGAATACAATCAGAGCCCCAAAAAAAACTAGTGGTAAATAAGAAATCAAAGTACATTACTATTTTGTAAATCTTGAACAAATGTTTACTTTGTAAAAAATTATTTTTATTTATGAAAGACATTTCAAAGATTCTAAGATTATTAATTAGTCTTGTAATTCTAGTTTTAATCTACCTTACTTTTAACACATCCAATCGCACCAGAGAGACAGTAAAATCAATTAATAAGGTTAATGCAGAACTCAAAATCGTTCAGGATAGTTTGAGAAAAGCACAAGAAACCATTCAACTTACCATGCAAAAAATGGATTTTGCCGAAAACGAGTTGAAATTATTGATGGCTGACCGCGATTTACTTGAACTTGAAGAACAGAAAAAAACAGCCAGAAACTGGGAAGAGCTGCAAAAATTTAAGGATGAAATAAAGCGAATTGAACAAGTTAAAGAAAAATTAAAACAAGAAGCTAACCAATACGAATTATGAAAAAAATAGTATCCCTCCTGATTTTTACATTATTCTTATTTTCAATAACTATTGCTCAAGTTAGTCAATTAAAAACTATTGCTCCATATTTTAGCTTATCAACCAAATCACCCCTGCTAATTAATGCTGGCGATACGTTACTCATTCAGTGCGATTCGGTTTTTCTAATAAATAAAGAAAGATATAAGTTTTATAAAAATATGCATGCGGCTATTCTCAATGAAAATGATTCAACCTGCATTATGTTATTAAATGCGTATGAAATTAAATTAACTGAGCATGAATTGTCGTTTAGAGAATTACTAGAAAATAGTCGTTTGGCCGAGAAAACAACATTAGAACTTTTGGTTTCTACCAAAAACTCACTTTTAAATACTCAAAATACATTAGAGAGTACACAAATTATACTAGAAAATACCCGTAAAAACCTTGAAATTGCTAACAAGCATATTAAAAAGGAGCGCTGGAACACTGCCGGAAAGAAAATTATGATTGGGGTTGGGGGAGTAGCGGTTGGAATAATTACAGGTGTATTGGTTGCAAAATAGTTAAACAATAATTATAATTTTTGGAAAGCAAAGTTAGCGGAAATTAGAAAATTTGTGCTGAAATTTCACTTCTTACAAAAAATTGCTATTGTTTTTCGTTTTGGCTACATTTACATTTGAACAAATCATTTGATATGGTAAAGAAAAACTATGTATTGCCGATTTTAATTATTGGGTTATCTATTGTTTTTGCCTTAATTTCAATTGGAGTTTATTTTACCAGAGGTAAATCTAAATTCTGGATTTCGAAAAAAATGTTGATAGGTTCTTTTTTATTATCACTCACGGCGATAACGAATCATTCATGCACTGGAACTTGTTATGAGGATGAGGATCCATCAAATATTATTAATTTATATGGGGCAGAATATAGTAATAGAATAGTTATTGATATAAACCAAACAACAACCATTACAGGTTGTCTTTATCATAGAAATGATACTGATTATTCATTCATGATAACAGACACTTTAAATATTGACACTATTCAAGTTGGAGATGTAAAACCATTTGATGGAGAATTTAATGAGTATTCCGAAGAAATAATTATCGAACTCGATAGCACTTTACCAACTAACAAGTATTATTTACAACTTTATAAGGGAAAAGCTACAAATCCAGATTATTCAATTGCTTCATTTATTCTCGATTTAAAAAATGAAGATTAAGCTTCCAAATATTAGCTTTGAAGTAAGTCATGAATGCAATCTGAACTGCCTATACTGTTATAATCATTGGAAGTACGATAATAATAAGCTTTTACTCCTTAATTCGTATAAGCAAGCTAAGAAAACATTAAAGAAAATTTTACAAATTGCTGATGTAGAACATATAACATTTACTGGAGGCGAACCATTACAAGCAGAGAGATTCTTAGAATTAGTATTATATACTCGGCTTAAAGGTATTTCGGTATCTATAATAACAAATGGAGTTCAATCTGAAGATGTTTATAAACAACTCGTAGATCTTAAAGTTGATTTGTTCGAGTTGCCTTTGCATTCAGTTTATTCCAAAAATCATGATTATCTGACTCAATATCTGGGCTCATGGGAAAAATCAGTGAGAACAATTAAGCAATTAATTCGATCTAAAGCTGAAGTTATAGCTGTGATCGTACTTACAAAACAAAATTGTAATGAAGTAAGTGAAACATTAAAGTATATTAGTGAATTAGGTGTGCAAAGAGTAATGATAAATAGGTTGAATCTTGGCGGGCAAGGAATTAACTCTATTAAAAAACTTCTTTTGTCAAGAGATGAATTGACAACTGCTTATCACGAAATATCGGATAAAGCCAAGGAATTGAAATTGACTGTTTCCTCAAATGTGGGTACGCCGATATGCGTGTTGGATCCGAAAGATTACAGAGGAATAAGATTTACTTTTTGTTCTTTTGACGTTTTAAAAAGACCAATAACTCTTGATTATACAGGCAATTTAAGATTTTGCAATCATTCTCCTAAGGTTATAGGAAACATTTTTAAAGATAGTTTAGATTCAATTATGAACTCGGACTATGTGTTGCAATGGAAAAAAATAACTCCTGAATTTTGTAAAAACTGCAAGGCTTATGATAAATGCAAAGCTGGTTGCAGAGCTGCTTCAGAACAAATGGGTCTTCCTTTAAATTCTCCTGACCCTATAATTAAATTCATTGCACCAGATATGGAACTATTGAAAATGCTAACCAGAAGCTAATAATGGCTCAAAATGACAATTATCTATTCAATGCGTAACACTGAAAATAGTCATCCTGAGAGATGTCACTCTGAGTCAGTCGAAGAGTATAGAAGGATATCTAAGTGTAAATACTAAAAAATAAAGAACACCGTATCAAAGACGCGATGTTCTTTAAATCTATCATATTTAGTTATTTACTATATTTTTTTGCTTTTAAAATTGTTGCGTATCCTAATCCATCTTCACTTGATTTTAGTCCATATACAAAATGGATATCATTATTTATAGTTTGAACACCACTTGATCTTCCATGAATAGAAACTTCACTATAGTCATCGTTTACTTTTTTCCAAACAGAACCATCATATACGAATACTCCAATTTGGAAATTAATTACGGTAGTACCATTAACAACAGAAGCGATAATATTACCAGAACCATCAGATGTAATTGACATGGGAGTATGCATCAGGCTTCCATCTACAAACAAATTTGTAACAGTTGTTGTAGAAGTCACTTTATATATACCACCAAGGAATCCTGAACTCTGACCAGAACATTTAAAATAGATATCACTACCTGCTTTAATAATATCAAAATCTGATGCTGCGTCTTTTGTCCATTGCAGGTCTAGTTCCCATGAAGAACCATTAAAGTGGCTAATATAGAAAGTTGTTTCTGTTGATTCATTTACATGGCCTTCATACCAAACATACAATATGCCTTCTATGTCTTTTAGCTTTGTATCCGTAAAGAAACCTGAAGCAATAGTGTTTCCAATCTGAACCCATTCAGAACCAGTATATTTGAATACATTGATTTTGTCTTCCTGTTTAATAGTCAAATACAATTCATTACTTAAAACAGCAATATCTAAATAGTTTGGTTTTGTCGTTCCCCATAAAGTAGATGTTGATAAATTTGCTGACCAAGAACCATCGTATTTGTAAACAAATAGTGTATCTGAACTTAAAGCTGCCAGATAAATTATACCTTCAGAAACCGTAAAATCAAATTCATCGATTGAATTATCGCTTAAAAGTTCTGATGGTAAGGTTCCACCAACAATTTCCCATGAAGATCCTGTATTTCTCATTATTGCAGGTGTGCCAGAAAGTCCAGACCAATTATCAAAATATCCTAAGTAAACAGTTGAACCATCTTTACACATTATTGTACCATATTTGGCTCCTGATGAAGATGAATTAATTTCATTGTAATTTAATACATTATAACTAACTGTTTCTATTGAACCATCATCAATATCAATATCATCTTCTGTAATGATTAATGATTGATAAATATAATCAGCACGTCCTCCATCCAAATTACTACCTTCCTCAGATACAATAGTATAAGAATAATGGTATGAAATTTCAAGTTTGTAATCGTAAGGTGCATCTGCGTTTTTATTATAACAGGTAACATAAATTGTTGAATCCATTCCTTCAACTCTATAGTTATTAAGTGATAGACTAACGAAATTTGAAGTGGCAGCCTTAGCCCGATATATGTTTATAGTTCTATAGACTAAATTTGACAAGTTATTGGGCAATGGGTCTTTAATTGTAAAAGTGAAAACTCCATCGTTTTCGGGATTCTCATCGGCTTCGTATTTTACTTTTGCAATTCTGGGTGATGGTGCAAAAATATATCCTGTTTCAACATCACTCCAAGGACTAGCAGATTCGTTTTGTGGATAAGCTCTAATCCTGTACCCATATTCCTGTCCTGGGAGTAGCCTATTATTTGTCAGCCAAATTCCATTATCATCAAAAACTTTATCAGGTACCCAACCTTTTATATAGGCAATTTGCTCCCAACTGCCTGATCCAGGGTTTTTTCTCTGTATTTCATATGCCTCAACTCCTGACGCTTTTTTGTATGTAAGGTGAACTACACCAACATGAGTTCCTTCAGAGGCTGTAAATCCTTTAACTAGTATTTCTTCTTCTTCGCAGGAAACTCCAGCAATTAGAAAAGATACAAGTAACCAAAAAATATATTTATTTTTCATTACAATCTACTTTTACTGCTCAACAATATCTACCCTGCGGTTTTTAGCTTTGCCTTCTTCTGTAGTATTGGTTGCAACGGGAGCCAGTGATGATACCCCATATGCTTTTATCTGCTCGGCCTTAACTGTATATTTTGTGATTAATTCGTTTAATACTGCTTTTGCCCTGTTTTCAGAAAGTGTCATATTTGCTGCAAAATCACCAACATTATCGGTATGGCCAACAATATAAAATTTCTTGGTTGGATTTGCATTCATATAATCAGCAACACTTTTAATTGTTGCACTCGACTCAGGTTTAATATCTGATTTTCCGGTTTCAAAAAGTATATCATAAACAGCAATATGTCCGTCGGTTTGAATTCCTTTAGCAATAAATTCAGCCGATACCATTCCTGTTTCCACTGCTTCTACTTCAACAATATCCTGGGTTATAAGTGTTATATTATCACCAACTACAGTATAGATTATTGCATAAATATCTTTTCCATCTTTATTCCCATGGGCAGCTATAAAAGAATGATTATTCTTCCATATTGGAAAGTTAACACCTAACCCAAATTTTGAATTATTTAGACAAGCGTAATATCCATCAGATGTATAGTATTTTGCATGCCAAGTGTGTGGTCTGTCGCTTACTCCTAATTCCTCATTACCAATTGCGATAAGAATTTTAAAGCCTGCTTTTTTAAATGCAGCTTTGTAATTTTGCAGTACAAATTCAGAGTTATTATCAATTGATGTGGAGTATTGAATTCGGATGACTTTTCCTTCTAAAACTTTTGGATTATCCCAATCAATTGTTCCTTTGTCGCTTACGGGCAGTTTATAAGCACCCCATTTGGTTTCTTTATAGAATTCAATAATAGAACCTTCGAATCGGCTTATGAGAGGATAGTCTTTGCTGTTTTCAATGTCACTTGTTCGTTGTGCATAAATTGGTGTAGAAATTAATAAAAGTCCAATTATGCTAATCATAATTAGTTTTTTCATTTTCTTCTATTTTATGTTATTATTTAAGGTTATGTATAAAAAATAAGCAAGAATGTTGATTATATTATACAAAAATTGTACTGCCGAATATTGGAATTCAACAAGTTATGTAAAAAAGAAAAAATAAGCAAGATATAAGCTAGAATTTAAATTTATAAAATTAAAAAATAGATTTCTTGGTGATCATAAAACCCAACTAGATTTTATTAAACTTAAATTGCTGTTGTAGTCTTTATCAGAAATAACATATTCGGGTTTAGGTTTAAAGCCATCAGGTAATGGCAATCCCATCTTTTTCTCTGCAATAAATAATTCAATTTTGTCTTTTGAATCGCAGTTAAGTGATAATCGACATCCCTTCTCATATATTCCGAAATAGTAAATTGAATAATATTCACTATTACCTATATCATAAAATTCTTTTAAGGTAACAATCTGATTATTAATTTTTAATTCAGACAATAATGCGCTTTTGTGTATAAATATTTCGAAGTATTGGGCATCTCTGTTGGATTTTATGCAAAGTTCAACCTTTCTGCCGTTAAAGGTAGTTGAGTCTGATTCAATGAATATTTCAGGTCTTGGCATATCAAGTATAGGTGCTGAATCAACTAATCGTAATTTCTCGGAAAATGGATAGATTTCAGTAAGTGCTTTTTTCTCTGCTTCAGTAAAAAACTGTTGATTCCATTCGTCGGTTTTAAGGTTCTCAGAAACCCAATATGCCTTGTTATTATCAGTATCTAAACAATACATCACATTGCTAAGTAGGGGCTGTTTTTCTGAATACTTAGATGTAATATGGCCTGTAATCAGAAATACAATTCCGATTAATAAGGCACCAAAAGTCAGAAGCCATTTTCTGTAATTAATAAAAGAACCAAGTACCATTAAAAGATATCCTGAAAGTATTACGGTTAATATAACTCCTGCAAATATCAATTTAAGTCCAAAAACTACATAAAACAATTTGATCAAAGGCACAAAGAGGCTTATAACAGGAATAAGCATTATAAATTGAATAGTGTAAAAAATCTTTTTAGAATGTTTTTCATCAAAATTCATTAGAAAACAAATAATATTCGCCAGAATAATAAATATAAGCGGAATAATAAAAAGGTATGATCCTGTAGGAAAATATTTTTGAAGTGCAAACATGGCAACAAAGCTCACAAAAAGAGAACCTGCAAATAAATTATCGAGTCCTGGTTTTTTATTTAGAAGTGTATAAACAAATGCAAAAATCGCAACCGAAAAGGCTGTAAATGCAACAAAATAATGTTTTATATTGTAAAAATTCCAGTAATAATGAAGTGTGTAATGTGGATATTTTTTAATTATTCCTTTTTGCAGCAGATAAGCAAACCCAACAATTAAAGCAAGTGAAATTATAAAAACAAAGATTCCAAGAATAACTTTTAATGGAGTAATTCTCCTTTTTCGTATGCCTATAAAAATATAAAAGGCAAATAAAAGCGAAACAAAAATTAATAAAACAATATTCAGGCTTACTGGGTAAAGAACCATCATATACCCAAAGATATTAAAGAATACAACATCCTTTGATTTGGTTTGCGAAATATCAATATTTCCAAAATGCTTTGCGATACCCATAATATAACTACCATGATGCTGCATGCTGGCTAAACTAAGATTCTCGGGTTTGTCTGTTGGGCTATGATAGGTTGCATAACCATCGGTAAGCGCTGTATTAAATCCGGAAATGCCATTCTTTTTAAAAATAGTAAAGTCGGTATCATTAGGCAGAATTTTATAAACTTCATATGCTATAGAGTGAGCGATTGGGTATGGAACAGCTTTAATAAATTCACGCATTATCCATCCATTTTCAGGGCTAACTTCAAATGTAATACTTGGCCCTTTATTTCCTCTGGCTTCAATATTTAATACAATACCAATTTTATCTGTAAGCTGATTTTCATCAACAAAAGCTTTTGCTCCAAGTAAACCAACTTCTTCGGCATCGGTAAACAGAAAAATAATATCGTTTTTAGTTATAGTATTTTGCTTTAATGCTCTTGCTGCTTCGAGCATTGCAGCAACAGCCGAGCCATCATCTGCTGCGCCTGGTGTATTTGGCTGTGAATCATAATGTCCTACAATTAGAACTGATTTCTTGCTTTCGTTACCCTTTATTGTAGCAATTATGTTTTGAACAAATCCAGCTCTAGCTACTCCTCTGAATTCATATATGGCTGTAGTTTGCTGTATTTGTGTTTCCACTCCAAGTTTCAGTAATTCACTTTGAATATATTGTCTCACTTTTGAGTGCTCCTCTGTCCCAATCATATGTGGGCTTTGAGCAATGTTTTTTATGTGTTCGTACGCTCTTTCAGCCGAAAATTCTTTACTATCAGCAGTTGCAGGAACAGATTTTGGTGCTCTTAATAACATTAACGAAAGAGCTATAATTCCTGCAACAGCAATTATGAATAATAGATTGAATGATGATTGCTTTTTCATTTTGATTCATATTTAATACCTTCACAAATTACAAAAATGTTATTTATAAACCTTATTTATATTAAGTTTTAAAAACATGTCTATTTTATAAATATCTTTATTTCTGTATTTACAAACCAGTAAAAAATATTAAAGTAATTTTTAAGGAGTCTCAACTAAAAACAGGAAGAATAGAAATTATTATTCTATTCTTCCTGATTCATTTATTCATATCTTAAGCTTTCGGTTGGATTTTTAATGGACGCCCTATATGCCTGTGCAAAAACAGTAATAATTGCAACTACAAAAGTTAATATGGCTGCCAGAGCAAAAATATAAACTGATAGATTTACTTTATATGTGAAAGATTCTAACCATTTACTTGCAAAGTAATATGATATTGGCCAAGCAATGATGTTGCTTAATAATACCCACTTAATAAAATCTTTTTCTAATATAAAAATAATACTTGTTGTTGAACTTCCTAATGCTTTTCTTATTCCAATTTCTTTAGTTCTTTGTTCTGCGGCATAGGCGGATAGCCCAAATAATCCTAGACATGAAAGGAAAATTGCTAAAATTGCGAAATAATCAAATATTTGACCAATACGTTTCTCATTCGTATATAATTCATTGTAACGATCAGTCATAAGTCGGTATGAGAATGAATAGTTAGGAAAATTTTTATTTATTTTATCATTAATTTTACTG
Organism: Bacteroidetes bacterium GWF2_33_16; assembly: GCA_001768565.1. Classification (GTDB taxonomy): domain Bacteria; phylum Bacteroidota; class Bacteroidia; order Bacteroidales; family UBA12077; genus UBA12077. The sequence goes on from MEOE01000018.1 coordinate 88,383, forward strand.
ATTGTTGTTTTTAAGTTGCTGTCGTTTATTTTTAAAATTAAATTTCCAGAAGACTTACCTCTATATAAAATCAAAGGACCAATAGCAGAATGAATAGATTGAAAATGAAAATCTTTTACAACTGCAATAATTTTACCAGGGCCTCTAGCAAAATTTATTTCGGTTCCTAATGGCTCGGCCAAACCCATTTGTTTTGCTGCAGATTCATTTATTATATATGATGCAGTATCCATTTCATATATTTCGCTGAAATTCCTTCCTTCTATTAATTTTAATCCAAGAGCAGGAATAAAATCATTATCCACCTGACACATATTTGTTAGGTAACGTACTTCTGGATCTTTTTCAGGCCAATTTCCACCATATGTACCTTCTATTATTTGAATAGGCAGACTCGACGCTGAAGTAACAAATTGCACATCGGGAACCTCAAGCAATGCACTTTTAATATTGTAATAATCATTTGTTATATCTCCTCCTAATTCAATTGAAATTAAATTATTAAGTTCATAACCAAGATCTTTATTTTGAATATAATGCATTTGCGATTTAACAAGAATTGAAAATATAATTAGGGCTATGGATATTGAGAATTGAGTTATAACTAATACTTGTCTAAATAATTTTCCTTTTTTCCCACGTACAACCTCCTTTGATAAAATTTGAGTGCTTTTTATTTTAGATAAATAAATAGCTGTATAACTTCCCGAAATCAATCCTGTTATAATAGTTATAGCAATTAACCAACCAATTTCCTTATATGAAAATACTTTCATGGTTATTTCTTTTTGGCTTATATTATTGAATGCTGGTAACATGAAATCTACAAAAAGAAGTGCAAATAGTAGAGCAATAAAAGCAATAAATAATGATTCACCCAAATACTGGATAATTAGCTGACTCCTGGTTGCACCAACAACTTTTCTAATACCAACATCTGTTAACCTTTTAGTTGCTTTTGCTGTTGAAAGATTCATAAAATTAATACAAGCAATGATCAGAATAAAGATTGAAACAATTGCAAAAATTAAAACATACTTAATATCACCAAGTTTTGCATATAGCTCCTTTAAATGACCTGATTTTAAATGAATATCTGATATAGGTTGAATTCCAAATTTTACGTCCTTTCCATCTTCTCCAGCTATTTTTGTAAAATAATTTTCAATTCTCTTGGCTACTGTATCTCGATTAGCATTATTGGCAATTTTTATATATGGAAAACACATAAAAGTACCCCAGTCATTTTCTGAAAATTTTATGCGTTGAATCGATTTATAATTTATAATGTAATCAAAACTGATATGTGAGTTTTTCGGAATATTTTCTAGAATACCTGATACTATATAATCATTTTCTAGGTTAACATTTACTGTTTTACCCAGAGGGTCTTCTTTACCAAAAAGTTTTTCTGCAGTTTTTTGTGTTAAAATAATTTCATTTAAATCGGATAGTAAACTATCCTTTTGCTTTGCTAATATTTTAAAGCTAAATATGTTAAAGAAATCTTTTGTTGTGCTCAGTCCTTCAATATTATTAAAAGTATTATTTTCAACCTTTAAAAGTGCTGATGAACCCAATAAATTGCAAGATTCAATTATTTCTGGATAATCAGTTTTTAAAGCTTGGGCTAATGGAAGTGGTCCAACAGCAGCTTGCATGGTTGGTAACTTAGCAATTATTCGATATATATCTTCAGAATCTTGATGGAATCTATCAAAGCTTAATTCGTCATAAACCCACAACATAATGAGTATAGAGCAACTCATTCCAATTGCTAAACCAATTATATTTATTCCCGAATAAAATAAATCTCGCTTTATATTTCGTATAGCAGTTATGATATAATTTTTAAACATAGCACAATTTTTTATTGTTAATAATAACACATTACAACCAATTTAAATGCCATTGTTGTTAATGTGTTGTAATTTAAGGCTATAGGTAATTGTTATGTAAGATAAATTAATTTAGACTGTCCACGAGCAAACACAAAACTGTCCATAAGTGGACATGTGTGGTTTTTTAATTATCTTTGTTAAAGAATACAAAGTACTAACATATTATGAATGATCAAAACAATAAAATACTAATCGTAGATGATGATGAACATATTCTTTTAAGTTTAAGGGTTTTATTAGAGCCTGAATTTGGTGAAATTTTATGTTTAAAAGATCCTAATCAGATTCCTCTAATTCTTAAAGATTATCATGTTGATATTATTCTTCTTGATATGAATTATACTCAAGGAGAAACTAGTGGAAAGGAAGGAATTAAATGGTTAAAGGAGATTTTAAATATAGATCCAGATATAAATGTTTTGCTCATAACTGCATATGGAGATTTAAATATAGCTGTAAATGCACTAAAATATGGCGCAATTGATTTTATCGTTAAGCCTTGGAATAATGAAAAGTTAGTTGCTACAATCAACGCAATTTTGCAGTATAGTCTAAATAAACGTGAAGTAAAAAAGTTAAAATCAAAGCAAAGAGCCCTGATAACTGCATTTGAAACAGAAGTTCCTGAAATTATTGGCACATCAGCAGTTATGAAAGATTTGTTCAAACTCATAGATAAAGTGGCCCCGGCGGATGCAAATGTTCTAATTCAAGGAGAAAATGGCACAGGCAAAGAATTGTTTGCACGTGCAATACACAAAAGATCTCAAAGATCAGAAAATCCTTTTATTAATGTTGATTTGGGTGCATTAACTGAGACGCTATTTGAAAGTGAGATGTTTGGTCATAAAAAAGGCGCATTTACAGATGCAAAGGAAGATAGAATAGGGCGTTTTGAAGCTGGAAGTGGCGGTACTATTTTTTTAGACGAAATTGCAAATTTACCATTAGCACAACAATCAAAACTTTTATCGGTAATTCAAAATAGGGAAGTATTTCCTGTTGGTAGTAATAAAGCAGTAAAAATTGATGTAAGATTAATTTGTGGAACCAATGTTTCTTTAAAAGAGTTGGTAGCAAATAATATGTTTCGTCAGGATTTAATCTATAGAATTAACACTGTTGAAATTAATATTCCAGCACTTCGCGAAAGAATTGAAGATATTCCATTATTGGCAAATCATTTTATAGAAAAATATTGTAAAAAATATAGAAGAACAATCATTAAATTGCCTGAATATGTTGTAAGAAAATTACAAAAGTACCATTGGCCTGGAAATGTAAGGGAACTGCAACACTCGATTGAAAGAGCTATTATATTAACAAGCGATAATATTTTTAAATCTTCTGACTTTGACTTTTTAGAAGGTAAAGAATTCAATCAAAATCCATTTGAGAATTATAATTTAGAAGATTTAGAAAAATGGGCTACCACTAATTGTTTAAAAAAGCATTCAGGAAATGTTTCACGAGCAGCAAAGGAATTGGGCCTGACAAGAGGTGCATTATATCGTAGAATTGAAAAATATGGAATTTAAAAATTACAAACTGAGTTTTGTATTTCGAATTGCTATTCTGGTAGTCGCGTTGATTGCTTTAGTCTATTCAGCCTTCATTTTAAGAAATTTTATGAGGAGTTTATTCTCTTTCATTTTTTCTGTAATTAGTATTTTGGAGTTTTTTCATTTTCTAAATAAAATGAATCGGGAATTTAATTCTTTTCTTCAATCGTTAATATATGAAGATTTTACAAATTATTACAATAAGAAATATGATTCAACAGGAGTCTATAATTTATTTAATCAACTGAATGAAAAATATAGAAAGATAAGTTTTGAGAAAGAAGTACAACATTCATTTATTCAAACTATTATTGAGCATATTTCGGTTGGTATTTTTGTTATAAACGAAAATAGGGAAGTTGTTTTATTTAACAATAATTTACTTCGAATATTTAAACTCAGAAAATTAAAAACAATAGATGAACTCATAAAAAAGTATCCTTTAATAAAAGAAAAATTATCAAATTTAAAGCCAGGTAAACCAGAGTTAGTTGAATTGGTTATTGATGGAGAATTACTTAAACTATCGCTGAGTATTTCGAAATTTAAGTTGGAAGAGGTTGCTTACAATTTAATATCAATTCAAGATATAAATGTTGAGTTAGATGAACAGGAACTTAATGCATGGCAAAAGTTAATTCGTGTTTTAACTCACGAAATAATGAACTCAGTAACACCAATTAGTTCTTTATCATCAAGCTTAAACAACTTGCTTTCGAAAAATGTAAAAAACAATCATATTGATCAAAAAAATCTTGATTATCTAATAAGTGGTCTTAATGCTGTGCAAGACAGAAGTGAGAGTTTGTTGAAATTTACTGAATCGTATAAAAAATTAACCCAAATTCAACATCCAGATTATTCAAAAATGAATGTTCCATTATTATTAGAAAAGGTTTTAATGTTATATAAAACAGATATTGACAGATTGGGCATAAATGTTACACTTTCTTTTGATTATGATTTGGAATTATTAGCCGATAAATTATTAATTGAGCAAGTTTTAATAAATTTGGTTAAAAATGCAATTGAAGTTCTCGAAAATGTAACGAATCCAATATTGAAATTAAAATATTTCAAGGATAATGAGAGTCTAACCATACAAATTATTGATAATGGACCAGGAATTCAAGAAGATAAAATTGATAAGATATTTATTCCATTTTTTACAACAAAAGAAAAGGGTTCAGGTATTGGTTTGAGCTTTGCACGTCAGGTTATGCGATTACATAGAGGAAATATATTGGTTAAGTCAGTACCTAATGAAACTACTTTTTCTTTAAGGTTTTAAGATATATAAGCTAAGGGAAAATTTAAATTCAATAATTATGATAAAATTAATTAACTCTCCATCAATAATTAAAGCGACCGGAACAAAAGAGAAAATTATTGAGGAGTATTTTGGTAGAGTAAATTCACATACAAACCAAATAAGTATTGCCTTTATGAAAAGCCCCGAAGGATGGGAAGAACCTGGTCAGTGTCCCGAATTTGATGAATATACTGTTGTTCTTAAAGGAGCTTTAAAAGCAAAGACTAAATCAACCGAGTTTATTATTAGAGATGGCCAGGCGATTTTTGTAGAAAAGAACGAATGGATTCAGTACAGTTCCCCATTTAAAGGTGGAGCAGAATACATTGCGGTTTGTTTGCCTGCGTTCTCGCCTGATACAGTTCATCGCGATGAATAGAAGCTAATTTAAAAATCTTACAAAAAATGAAATACTTTCAATCAATATTTGTTATGGTCTTATTCGGATTTTGTAGTTCCGAAACTGATGATAAACCGCAATTTAAGATTGATTGCACTTTTGAATCTTTTGCTGATTTTAAATCAGAGCTTACTAGAATTGCAGCAATTAAATCAGAAGATGACAGAGAGTTGTTCTTAACAGAATTATGGGATACGTTAAAGAATAGAAATCAAATTCCTTTTATTTTTGGAGATTCGATTGCATTCTTATATAAAGGGGAAGCAAATTCTGTTAGCTGGGCTGGTGATTTTAATGGTTGGGATCCTACTATGGATGGTTACCAAGGATCAAAAGTAGGTTTGAGCAATATATGGATTGCTGAACAAAAATTCCCAAGTGATGCTCGTTTAGATTACAAAATTGTGGTAAATAACAACTGGATTCTCGATCCGGCAAATTCATTTACTCAAATGAGTGGATTTGGACCAAATTCAGAATTAAGAATGCCCGGTTGGATTTATCCTCAGGAAACTATATTGCAAGCAGGAGCAACCAGGGGAACATTAAGCGATAATATTACTATTGTAAGTAATGCATCAAATCTTAATTATTCAGTTCAATATAAAGTTTATACTCCCTATGGATATGATGAATTGATTAATTTACCTGTTATTTATGTTACCGATGGACATGAGTATTCCGATAATGCTAAGGGTTCAATGATTATTGTGCTTGATAATTTGATTTTCTCTGGCCTGATTGATCCTGTTATTGCTATATTTATTGATCCTCGTAATCCTTCTAATTTAAGTCAGAATAGGCGAATGGACGAATATAGGGCTAATATAAAATTTGCAAATTTTGTTGCTGATGAGCTTGCTCCGGTTATTGATTCAAATTATAAAACAAATACAAGTGCCGATGCAAGGGCAATTCTTGGAACTTCACTCGGTGGATGGAACTCGGCTTATTTTGGTTATGCACGCAACGATAAATTTCATTTAATAGGAATACATTCACCTGCCTTTGATGAGACAATTATTCAGAATTACAATAATTCTGCTTTAATGCCATTAAAGATTTATATGAGTACAGGTGTTATATACGATACTCAAAACCAGGCCAGATCAATGAAAATTGTCATGGAAAACAAAGGCTATGCGCTTCTTTATAAAGAAGTAAACGAAGGCCATTCATGGGGAAACTGGCGGGCTTTAATAGACGAACCTTTGATGTATTTTTTCGGGAAATATAAATATTAAAAACGTATTCCGATAACAAGTATATCATCAATCTGGTATTCATCACCTTTCCATTTATCGAATGTTTTTTCAATAATCTGACCTTGTTCAATCATGGGTTTATCATTAATTTCGATAAACATCTTCTTCATACTGGTGCTTTTAAATTTTGTAACTGTTGGGCCTCCAAACTGGTCAACATATCCATCGGAGAAAATATAAATTGTATCGTCCTTTTGAATCTTTATTTCGTAATTAGTAAAAGTCTCTTTCTCGACATGATAAATGCCAATAGGCATGCGATCGGCCTTGTACTCTTCTAATGCTCCTTTTCTAACAAGATATAACGAATTAAAAGCACCTGAATACTCAAGTAGGTTTTTATCTTTATGAAGAATACATAGTGCTATATCCATACCATCTTTGGTTTCACCCTCTTTACCTGTCTGGTGTAACGAGAATTTTATTTTCTCTCGCAATAAATTTAATACTTGATTAGCAGTGAGGTTATTTGTTGTATGAGCAACTATTTCATTAAGCGAAGAAATTCCTAACATGCTCATAAAGGCACCCGGTACTCCATGCCCTGTACAATCTGCTGCAGCAAAGTAAACCTTATCTTTGTTTTCTGCAATCCAATAAAAATCACCACTTACTATATCACGAGGTCGGTAAAATATAAAATGATCAGCAAAGGTTTTATTAAAATGTTCGCGTAATGGGAGCATAGCTCTTTGTATCCGACTTGCATAAGTTATACTGTCAGTAATTTCTTCTTTCTGCCGCATAATTTCATCATTACTTTTGGCTAATTCATCCCGTTGAACTTCTATTTCTTCTTTTTGTTCCTGTATTTCAATAGTTCGTTCTTTAACTTTTTGCTCAAGTATCCTCTTGTCATTTTGTAATTTTCGTTCTCTAACTTTTGCAACAAAATAGAATAAAATAATTATAGAAATTGCAATAAGTATATAGAACCAAGCACTTTGAGTAAATGGAGCTTTAAGCTTAAAACTAAGGCTTTTTTCTTCACTAATGTTACCCCAAACATCTTTTGCTCGCACCCGGATTATATAATCACCTGGCTTTAGAATAAGGTTAATAATGGTGCTGGTCGACCACTTAGACCAATCGCTCATTAATCCGTCAACAAAATACTGGTAATGGGTTGAATTCTGCTTAACATAATAAGGAGCAACAATATTAAAATATAGTGCATTGTTTCTGGCATCAAAAACCAAATCAGAAATTTCAAAGCTAACACCTTCTTCATTAGTTATTTGTTTAAAATAAACAATAAAATCAGGATTTACTTTTTCTTTAGTTTTTGATATTTTTACTAGTTGATTATTTTCTGAAATAACCCAAATATTATTCGTTGGATCTACATATAGCGAGTTTATATCTGTAAATATTTTTAGGAATTTCTGAGTTTCTTCCTGCCAGGGCTTCTCATCCGACAAGCAAACCCATTCATTGTCTTGTTTTATCCAAGGAAGCCCATGCTGATTAAGGATAAATTGTATTCTTGTTTTGTCTTTCCATATTTCCTGTTTATAGGTTAAAAATGAATCAGATGCTATATTATGATAATACAATCCCGATTCTAAGAACAAAACAATAGTATTGTTTACATTTTGAAGATAATATTTCTCAGGAAAAGGAGTGTTTATTTTATATGTTTTTAATGCTTTTGGGAGACTGCTATCATCTATTAAAAAAGAATAAATAGCATCGTCGCTGCCTAACCAAAGGTGATAATCATCAGTTAAGGCAATGGAGTATATTGGCTCACTAAAATCAACAAGATTATAAACTGGTACCCATTTACTTTCTTTTTCAACAACCGAGAAAATACCCTTGTTAGTAGCTATTAAATAAAAATTACTTTTTGTTTTTCGGCTAATCTGATTTATATATCTGTTTTTTACAATTGTTTCAGCCTTATGATTAGTTATTTGAAATAATCCACTATTAGTTGCAGCCAAAATACCTTTTTCAGTAGAAACAAGTTGTTTGGTTTTTTCATTCAATCCATCTACTTTTTTAAAAACATAATTAATGGACTTAAGTGTTGATACTGTTTTTTTTATATATTTTGGTTGAGTTTTAATAGTTTTTGTTGTTGATGTAGCTGTTTCTGCTGGTTTTTCTTCAGATGTTGTTGTTTCTTCAATTGCTTTATTCTTCTTACCAAAGAGTTTCGAAAAGAATCTTTTTGATGATTTTTGTTCTTCAGCTTTAACTCCTGCAGCTTGGTCATCTTTAGTTGATGTGGGAGTAATTCTGATTTTATCTTCAACGGGTTTTGTTTTTACCAAAACCTGAATGTCAGCGTAATCTTTAACTTGTGTGAGATAATAAACACCTTCACTGGTTGCTACATATAATTCATTGTTATGCCATAATGTGGTAATAAGATTTCCTTTTAACCCAGGATAGGTATTGAAATTCTGTAACGGGAGTTTAAGATCAATCCTGCTAACTCCATATTCATGAGCAACCCATAACCCATTGTTGTTATCAAGAGCAAATGAATAAATTTCATCATCTGGGAGTCCATTTTGATAATTAATTGTATAAACAATTTTACCAGTCTTTTTATTTACAATTTCAACACCTCCAATAAGGGTTGCAAAAGCATATAAACTGTCCGAGATTACTATACCTTCAGAAAGAATGCTTTCTTGGAGATATCCTTCATCTTTAATCTCGTAATCGTAATACTTAATTCCATCAAAAAGAAACAGCTTGCTTTCGTCTGTTCCAACCAGAACTCTTTCGTCGTTGTATGGTAGTTTAAATAATATTTCATTGTTCTGCGTTAGATAACCTGTAACAATAGGAAAGAGCGTATCACTTTCTAGACGATATAATCCTTCATCAAATACATTTATAAACGTATTTTTTGGAGTAAAAAAAAGTCCTGTAAAGGGATTCTGGCTTTTGGAGTACCATCTTACAAATTTTTCCTGATCGTCTAACTGATGGCGTGTAATAGAATTCTCACCATAAAAAAAGATGGTTGAATCGGTAAATATAATTTTTGTAATAACTCCAATATCTGCCGAATCTTTTGATAATGAGATGTATTGATAAGTGCCTTTCAGATCTTTTTGCAAATATCCATAATTATTGTTTGTACCTACATAAACAATATTGTTTTTCGGGTTTTTTCTAATGGTAAATGGAATATATGGTAATCTTATTAAATCCCAGTTATTTCCATCAAAAATGATAATACCGCGACGATTGGCAAAAAGCATATTGTTGTCATTGTCCTGACAAATAGACCAGTTTTGGTTTTCTATTTCTCTTATTTCTTTAAAGTGGGTAATAAAAGGCGTTCCATTCTGTCCAAAGCTTTTTCCAATATTCAAAAGCAATATAAGAAGGCTTATGTAAAAGTATGATTTTGCTGACATATGATAGAATATTTAGAAACCGATAAGTTACTAAAAAAACTTATAGTACAAGGTTGAAGTATAAATATTTTTTTGTATTAGGTTCTTATTTGCTTAATTATTTTTTTGATTCTGGTTTTTTGAGAATCTTTTTCTATTTCTTCTAGCCTTTCCTCAAGCAAACCAACGAATTGTGTTGTATTACAGGAGTTTGCTGCAATTAAAGTTTTCTCTGCATACATGGGAAGTTGCTTAACCGGACATCTTTTTAATTGTTCCATTAATAGAGGAAAGGTAACGTCAGAATATTGTTTAAAAGTTGAAAGTTTCGCCAATATCCCAACTCCACAGTCAATTGTTATTACCGATCCTTTTTCAATCGTTGATATTAGTTGAGGAAGTAAACTGAAAACTTCATTATGTTTTTCGAAACTAATTGTGTCGATTGCAATCATAGCTCCCCAAATCAAACGGTTATTTTTTGAGGCTAATAAATCAGCAAATTCCCTGTAATAAGGTGCAATAAGATCAGCTGAGCCGCCCAGACCAATTTCGTATAAAACCTTGATACAATCGCTTTGGATGTTTTTATCCTTGTTTTTTAGATTCTCAACAAGTTCTTTAACCCAATCTTTTCTTTTGGTGAGTATAATTTCTTTGGCCAAAGCTTTATTTGGCTCATCATCTCTTCGGTTTATTTTTGAGGCGATTAAATCTAATGCTCCCATGATTAGATCAATTTAAAACTAAAACTTGCTTACTATATTTTTATTCTGATGATTACAAATGTCCTTCCCCTCAGGCTGATACAAAAATTCTATTCGAAGTTTATAATACTCCACAATTTTTCCTCGTACCATTTTCAGGGTGCTGTTAATCATTTTGTTATCTTCTGTAAACGGTTCGCCAAGCACAGCTATAGCAGCTGGTAACCATCGTTCAGTAAACATTCCTTCAAATTTGCCTCCTTTTTTGTACTCATCGATCTCTGATTGTATTTTTTTGAGTGCAAGCTCTTGTCCTTTTTCTGTTTCAAAATCTAAATTATTTTCTGTAAGATATTTTCTTAAGGCTTCTTTATTGGCCACTATTAATCCAACAGTATACGGATTCTGATTATTATACAACATGCATTGATCAACGTATTTAGAGTGTTGCACAAGGGTTTCTTCAATCGACTCCGGGCTATACTTTTCTCCATCATTAGCAATTAATAAGCTTTTAAATCGACCCATTACAAATAAAAAACCATCTTTATCCATATATCCCATGTCGCCAGTATATAGCCAGCCATTCTTTAAAGTTTCCTGGGTTGCTTTATCGTTTTTCCAGTATCCAACCATAACATTTTCGCCCTTAACAATGATTTCACCTTTCTCGCCAATTGGCAATTCGTTTCCATTATCATCAATTATTTTTAACTCAAGATTTTTAACAAGGTATCCAGATGAGCCTAACTTATGCTTTCGTTTCGAGTTTGACGAAATAATTGGTGCTGCTTCTGATAATCCATAACCCTGGAACATTGGCATGCCTATAGCATAAAAGAATTTTTGTATTTCAATGTCAAGTAATGCCCCACCACCAATAAAAAAGTCGAGTCCACCACCAAACCCCTCTCTAACTTTACTAAATAGTATCTTATCGAACAATTTGAGAAGAGGTTTTTTTACAAAATGTAGCCCTTGTCCTTTTTTAAATCCATTGCCGTTATAACTATATGCCATATTCAGAGCGTTATTAAATAGTTTTTCGACTTTTGGGCCTTTTTCCTGAATTCCTTTTTCTATGTTCTTTTTAAAATTGCTGGCTAATGCAGGTACACTTAATAAAATATTAGGTTTAATCTCTTTTATATTGATAGGTATATTTTTTAAGGTATCCATTCCCGATTTACCCGATTGAACAAAAGCCATGCTGGCGCCATATGCAATAAAACTATAGATGCCTGCTGTATGAGCAAAACTATGATCTAATGGCAAAATTAATAAGGTTTTATAATGCTCCGGAATTGTCATTAAGCTACAAGCTTGCTCAACATTGGCTGTATAATTGCGATGAGTTAACATAATCCCCTTCGGATCAGCCGTTGTTCCTGATGTGTAGCTTATGTTTGCCAGATCTTCCGGTTTTACTGAAAGTATTGCTTCTTCTACATCTTTGCTATTGGTTTTTAAAAAATTTTCGCCTAGTTTAAAAACTTCATTAATACATATTTCATCTGCTTCGTATTCTTCTTGTGGATCAAGATAAATAACCAATTCAAGGTCGGGGAGGTTATCTTTTATCTGTTTTATTTTTTTAGACTGGCCTCCTGATACAAAAATCATTCGTGTTCCTGAATGTTCCAACCTGAATTTTAGCTCCGTTGCAGCCTCAAGTTTTATTGATAAGGGAACATTAATAGCTCCAGTATATAAAACAGCAAGTTCGCTAATAACCCAGTAGTTTCTGCCCTCCGAAAGTAATGCAACGCGATCGCCCTTTTTAATTTTTAGATTTAATAATCCTGCAGCCAAAAGCCTTACCTGATCTCTTGTTTGTTTATAACTGGTTGATTCGTATGTATCAGTCTTCTTTTCCCAAAGTAGTGGGTTGGAATAATGTTTATTAACGTTTTGTTCGAAAAGATCTATAATTGTTGTCATAGAGTGTTTTTTTAAAATTTGAAACGACAATTTATAAAAAACAAATCAGATTGGCATCAATAAACCTGTCAATTTATGAACTATGATTTGGTTTAGTTCATTAAAATGGTATTTATATATACCTAGTATGTTGAAAACGAATATTTAGCAATTATACTAAAAACAATAGGAGAGGAGAAGCTCTGATTTGTAATAAATTAGTTATTAACAATTTGTAATTGCAACAAAGGTTAGACCATCTGATTTTGTTCAGAATTATTGATTTTATTTTGATAATCAAGCTTTTTTTTATATATCTTTGTTATTATTAACATTGCAAACCCTAAAAAATCCTGATATTATGAAAAAAATCGTTTTAATTTTAACTGTTTTGGTTCTTTTTTCCTCAGGATGTAAGTTTTTTGGAAAGAAGAAAGAGCAAGAAAAAGCACGGATTGAGCAAATGAAGAAAGATAGTATTCAAAAAGCTCAAAAAGCTGCTAAAGATTTAGAACTTAAAAAAGCACAAGAAGAAAAGGCTAAACAAGAAGCTATTGCCAGAGCCGAAGAAGAACGCCAACGATTATACAAATTCCATATCATTGTTGGAAGCTTTAAAACACCAAAATATGCTGCTGCATATAAAGACTTTATTGGACAAAAAGGTTATCAAACCGAAATTCTTGTTAATCGTTACAAATTCGAAATGATAAGCATTGGTGCATACAAATCATGGGGCGAAGCTATTAAAGATTTGCAAAAAGCTCGTGAGGCAGTGGAGGCCACATCTTGGATTTATATTAAAGGACAATAATCTAGTCAGAGAAATAATAAAAGAGGCTGTCTCAAAAGGACAGCTTCTTTTTTTTTGTTAATAATTTAGGATAGATTTATTTTGTTATAATTAAGATATTCAGTATCTTA
>MEOE01000019.1:0-210 GCA_001768565.1 Bacteroidetes bacterium GWF2_33_16
TGCCGTTCGTTCGGGTGTAATGTCTCCACACCTTCTCGCGCGCGAGGAAGTTGCCGATGAACAACCCGCCCGGCCGCAGGCGTCCGGCCATAATCCCGACCGCCTGCGGGATATCGTGAAGATGGAATAACGCGTCCAGACAAACCACGACATCCACCTCATGGAACAATGCCGCCACAGAGGGGTCGTAGATATCGGAAAGAAATATTT
>MEOE01000019.1:237-101093 GCA_001768565.1 Bacteroidetes bacterium GWF2_33_16
ACTACCAGAAAGTTTGGTGGCACTGGTCTGGGAACAACTATCTCTAAACAACTTGTTGAGCTTATGGGAGGTAAAATATGGGTCGAAAGTCCATCTTCCATATCAACAGATCCTCAATATACAGGCTCAAAATTCTCGTTTACTATTCAGGTATATTCTAATGAAAGAATTAAGAAGGATGTTGATTTTTCTGAAATTATCGATTATGATGAGATAAATGTATTAATTGTTAATAATAATCCACAAGAAGACAAAATGCTTTTACATACATTTAAAAGCTTTGATACTAACAATTCAGAAGTTACTCCCGACATTGATGTGATTGGCCGAATAGAAAGAGGATTGAAAAGTGAGAATAATAGATTTCATCTTTTAGTAATAAATGATTGCGCCGAATTCGATGGAATAAACTTTGCTCGAAAAATTCATGATAAAGGACTGTCTTCAAAATTGATTATAATTATTGTAAGCTCAAATGATCAGCCGGGCAATTATGTAAAATGTAAAATGTGTGGAGTTGATTATTACCTTATTAGACCTTATGAAGCATCTGAAGTTTATGAAGTTTTATTAGAGAACTTTACACATCTGAAAGTTACTGATAAAGAATTACCGGAGCTAAACAAACTAAAGAAAAACATCAGGATATTGGTTGCCGAAGATAATATCATAAACCAAAAGGTGGCACAAACCATTTTTAAAAATCTGGGATACGAAATAGTTTTGGCGCAAAATGGCAAAGATTGTGTAAAGAAAGTAAAAGAAGAAAAATACGATATCATCTTTATGGATATTATGATGCCCGAGCAAGATGGACTTGAAGCTACTGCCGAAATTCGAAGTATTGGTAATAAAATTCCTATTGTTGCCATGACAGCGAATGCCCGCGAAGAAGATAAAATGAAAGCAATTGATAGCGGAATGAATCACTATCTATCAAAACCTGTGCGAATTGAAGAAATTAAAGAAGTACTAATAAAATATTTTTCAGAATAAAGTCAATTTGTTGTAAGCGTTTAGTAATTAATAATTTGAAATTTTAGTCACTTAAAACTTTTTACTTGTTATGATATCACACGAAATTGATTACAAAATTATTGGCGACGATATTCAATTGGTCGAAATTGAACTCGATCCACAAGAAACTGTTGTTGCCGAAGCTGGGGCTATGATGTTTATGGAAGATGGAATAACCTTCGAAACAAAATTTGGCGACGGCTCAACACCAAATCAGGGATTCATGGACAAACTCCTTTCTGCAGGAAGCCGTTTAATTACTGGGGAGTCGATATTTATGACCCATTTTACTAACAGAGGATATGGAAAACGAAAAGTGGCATTTGCAGCTCCTTATCCGGGTAAAATAATTCCCATTGACCTAAAACAAAGTCGTGGACAAATAATTGTTCAGAAAGATGGGTTCTTATGTGCTGCAATGGGTACAAAAATATCTATTCATTTTAATCGTAAGTTGGGTGCCGGTTTAGTTGGAGGTGAAGGATTCATCCTTCAAAAACTAGAAGGCGATGGAAAAGCATTTATTCATGCTGGAGGAACAATAGTTGAACGTACATTAAATAACGAAACATTACGAATCGATACAGGTTGTGTAGTGGCCTTTGAACCTCAAATTGATTTTGATATTGAAACCGTTGGCAGCTTAAAATCAATGGTTTTTGGTGGCGAAGGATTATTTGTTGCCACTCTCAGAGGAACCGGAAAAGTTTGGTTACAATCTATGCCTATACGCAAATTAATTCAGCTTTTATCTCCAATGGGTGGAAATGTTAAAAAAGGGAATCAATCTATTTTAGGAAATTTTTTAGAGGGCTAGAATATTAATTGCAATATCAGGAAGGAGTTCTTTATTTTTAAAAGAACTCCTTTATTTTATTTACTTTTGTGACGAAATTATTCCAAATGGTTCAGAAAATCGATATAAAATCCTTTCTCAGCTTATCGAAAACTATTCCTGTAGTCGATGTTCGCTCTCCACGTGAGTTCGAAACAGGACACATTCCGGGAGCTATAAATATTCCTTTGTTCGATAACGAGGAGCGTGCTATAGTTGGTACTGCATACAAGCAAATAAATAGAAACACCTCTATATTAAAAGGACTCGAAATAGTTGGCCCCAAAATGAGGAATTATGCTGAAAAAGCAATGGCACTAGCAGTAAACAACCAACTATTAGTTTACTGTTGGCGAGGAGGAATGCGAAGTGCCAGCATGGCGTGGCTTTTCGATATCCTCGGAATTAAAACATATACTTTAGTTGGTGGATATAAGTCATATAGAAAATATGGAAAAATGCAGCTTTCACAAGCTCGGAGATTAATAATTTTGGGCGGATTAACCGGAAGCGGCAAAACCGAAACTTTATATGAAATTAGGAAAAAAGGGGAGCAAGTTCTTGATCTCGAGTATCTGGCAAACCATAAAGGATCTGCATTTGGCTCTCTGGGTCAACATAATCAATTGCCCAACGAACAGTTTGAAAACAACTTGATTTATGAGTTTTTACAGCTTGATTTATCAAAAACTATTTGGCTAGAAGACGAAAGTCATTCCATTGGCTCTAACTGGATACCCAACGAGTTGTTTCTAAAAATGCGTGAAGCTCCTGTTCTTAAAATGGAATTAGATAAAAATGTACGTATTAAAAGATTGGTTAAGGAATATGCTATTTTTGATAAAAACCACCTTGAAAATTGCATTCTAAAAATAGGCAAGCGTTTGGGTGGACAACATGTAAAAAAGGCGCTGGAGTGCCTCAAAAACGACCAATTAGACGTTGTAGCAGACATTACTCTAGCCTATTATGATAAAAGCTATAGTTTCGGTGTCGATACCCGCGAACAAGAAAAAGTTTATCCTATTAAATTAGATTCCGATAATCCACAAAGGAATGCCGAAATACTTATTGAATTTCTTAAGAAGAATATATATTGTTAGTTTTAAAACAACGGTAGTAAACAACCCTAGATACAAAAGCAGCTTTTAAGCAAGGGCTTTTAATGCGACCTTATTTAGGTTACAAGCCAAAATCGTATTTTATAATTTACACTATTTAGGTTGTCTTTTACGCTCGTGTTCTTTCAAGTAAATTTTACGTAATCTGATGAACTTAGGTGTCACTTCCACGTATTCATCTTCCTGAATATATTCAAGCGCTTCTTCGAGCGAGAATTTAATTGGTGGAGCCAACCTTACTTTGTCATCTGTTCCCGAAGCTCTGACATTGGTGAGTTTTTTGGTTTTGGTTAGGTTTACAACCAAGTCACCAGATTTGGTATTTTCACCAATTACTTGTCCTTCGTAAATATCTTCCATTGGAGAAACAAAGAAACGACCACGATCTTGCAACTTGTCCATTGCATATGCAATTGCCATACCTGTTTCCATTGCAATAAGTGCTCCTACGTTTCTTTTTTCGAAATCGCCTTTATATGGCTCGAAAGCTTTAAAGCGGTGAGCAATAACTGCCTCTCCTGCAGTAGCAGTCATCATAATGTTTTTTAATCCTATTATTCCTCGCGATGGCATATAGAACTCAAGCAATATACGGTCATTTTTGCGTTCCAGATTAACCATCTCACCTCGTCGTTGCTGTATTATTTCAATAGCTTTTCCTGAGTAATCTTCGGGCAAATCAACAGTTAAATATTCTATTGGTTCGCACTTTTCTCCATCAATTTCTTTAATAATTACTCTGGGTTGTCCAACTTGTAACTCGTAACCTTCGCGGCGCATAGTCTCAATTAATACCGATAAATGTAAAACACCACGGCCAAAAACAGTGAATGAATCTGCAGAGTCAGTTTTTTCGACACGTAGAGCAAGGTTTTTTTCAAGTTCGCGATCGAGCCTGTCTTTTAAGTGACGCGAAGTAACAAATTTGCCATCACGACCAAAAAAAGGAGAGTTGTTAATAGTAAACAACATACTCATTGTTGGCTCATCAATAGCAATTGGATCTAGGCCTTCTGGATTTTCATAATCGGCAATTGTATCGCCAATACTAAAATCATCAATACCAACCAATGCACAAATATCTCCTGAAGAAACCAATTCTGTCTTCTTTTTGCTTAATCCTTCGTAGGTAAGCAGATCCTTAATTTTTGTTCTTTGAATAGTTCCATCGCGCTTAACAAGCGATACCTGCATGCCTGGCTTTAATTTGCCACGAAGAAGCTTGCCAATAGCAATTCGACCGACATAAGGAGAATAATCCAATGATGTAATTAATAACTGTGGCGTACCTTCAAGCGATTGTGGAGCTGGAATATATTCAATAATTCGATCCATTAAAGGACTAATATCTGTTGATGGTTTTTTCCAGTCATCCGACATCCAGCTATGCTTTGCAGAACCATAAATAGTTGGAAAGTTTAACTGTTCTTCGTTAGCATCTAAATTAAACATCAGTTCAAAAACCTGTTCCTGTACTTCTTCGGGTCGGCAATTGGGCTTGTCAACTTTGTTTATTACAACAATTGGTTTTAAACCTAAAGAAAGCGCTTTTTGAAGTACAAAACGTGTTTGAGGCATTGTGCCTTCAAAAGCATCAACTAAAAGCAATACTCCATCGGCCATATTTAAAACCCGCTCGACCTCTCCGCCAAAATCGGCGTGTCCAGGGGTATCAATAATATTAATTTTATAGTCTTTATAGATAACAGATACATTCTTCGACAAGATAGTAATCCCTCTTTCTCGTTCTAAATCGTTGCTGTCTAGAATTAAGTCGCCCGGATTTTCGTTTTCACGAAAAAGCTTGCCTAATACCAACATTTTGTCAACGAGAGTTGTTTTGCCATGATCAACGTGTGCAATAATGGCTATATTTCTGATTTTTTGCATGATTCCCTTTTTTGAGCGTGCAAAGGTAGTTGATTTTTAATATAATAATATAAAAAGCATATTATATTTTATTAAAACAATTAAATGCATTACTTGTTGTTAGAAAAAGAAAAAAGGTGAATCTCATGTTCACCTTTTTAAAATTAGAAAAGTTGTCATTATCTCTGATATAGCGAAAAAGCATTGTTTAAGGCATTATCGATTTTTGTGCTTAGTTCAGCATTACCAAAATGATTTGTATAATCCTTTAAACGCTGTAAAATATGCATCGATAGTCTTTGTTCGTAATCAAGAGTAACAGCAAATTTATCGGGAACCGAGAAATAGTAATTTAGTTCTTGTTCTGTAATGTTTGCAAATTCCTCGGCATATTTATCTGCCTTTTCTTTTTCTCCTAGTAGATAATATGTTTCAATAATATCAAGGAAAAATAAATCATAAGGGATATTATGATGAGGTGTAACTTCGCAGCAACGATCGAGAACTGCAATAGCTTTTTCTTTTTTTCCTTCAAGTAAAAGTTGCTGTGCTAACCGGTTAAAGTTATTTCTTATTCGCATTACAGAAACAGTGCGCACAATTGTATTGTCTAACCAAACATCTGGATCGTTAATATTGCCCCATTTAAATTCGTCCATAAGTTTATTATACATTATTTCCGAATCAATACGACCAATATCCAGATATCCCTTTGCTGGAGTCTTTATTGGAACCAGCCTATAAGCAAAACCTTCTAATTGCAAGTAATCGTCGATACCAATATTTGCATCACCACCTGTCGAAACAAAATAAATTGGTCGTTCCCAGTTATTATTGGCAAGCAAATCTAAAATCATAAGCTCGCTTTTCATAATTCGCTTTTGATCCAATGAAAAGCGAATTTCAGGGAGAATTTTATCAGCGTCTTCTGGTTTGACAGTTCCATTTGCCAATACTTTTTCTTTATTTACTGGAATAATAAACTTATTTCCAGGTAAATAGTCAATCCATTCGTCTTGTCCAACTTGTATTTTTGTTCTTCTGTCATCATCTGCAACAAAGTCGACAACCTTTTTTAATTCAATATAATCAGGGATTCTTTCGTTTATATAAACCACATCACGCACTCCGTTTAAATACTGTTCATGCTCCATTCCAAAAGGTACAGGATCCGAATCATATGCTTTGCGTTTCATCTGGTCAATATACCAGTCGGTATTTAATAAAGAGAGATTAACAATTCGTACATCGGTTCTTATTCCTTCAACCTCTTGAGCATACCAAAGAGGGAAAGTATCGTTGTCGCCATGTGTAAATAAAATAGCATTTGGAGCGCATGAATTTAAATAGTTGTATGCAAAATCGCGTGCAATATATCTGTTTGAGCGATCATGGTCATCCCAGTTTTCGCTTGCCATAATTCCGGGAACAAATGCAAGACATAAAAAGCTTACAAGGGTTGCACTCGCCACTGCGTTTAGTTTTTTACTCAGCAAATCATATAAAGCATAAACTCCTAATCCAATCCAGATGGTAAAAGCATAGAACGAACCGGCGTATGCGTAATCTCGCTCACGTGGTTGCAGTGGATATTGATTAAGGTAAACAACAATAGCCAATCCTGTTAAAATAAATAGCAGGAATACAACTACAAAATCATTAAAGTGTTTTCGAAGTTGAAAATAAAATCCTGCAAGGCCAAGCAAAAATGGCAGCAAGTAGTAAACGTTTTTCGATTTATGATTTTTCATCGAATCAGGTAAATTGTCCTGTGGACCGATAAGTTTGTCATCGATTCCTTTTATTCCGGTAATCCAGTTTCCGTTTAGCATCTCACCATGACTCTGAATATCGTTTTGTCTGCCAGAGAAATTCCACATAAAATATCGAACATACATATGTCCAATCTGGTATGTAAAGAAAAATCGCAAATTTTCACCAAAACTTGGTAATACAAGTGTCTCGGGTTTTCCATCATAACCGGTAACAGTTATTTTCTTTCCTTTAATGTTTCCCCACTTAATATACTCATTAATATGTTCTTGTTTTGGGCTATACATTCGAGGGAAAATAGTAGTAAATCTCTCATCATAAATGTATTTTGAATTTAATGAATACGATTTAACATATTTACCATCTTTTTGTCTGTATGTATAGGGTTCTTTGCTGTCAACTATTGGTGCACTATAATATTGTCCCTTTACCAAGGGTCTGTCACCATATTGTTCGCGATTTAAATAATGTAGCAGGTTAAATACTGTTTCTGGATTATTCTCATCCATAGGTGGATCGGCTAACGAACGAATTACAATCATTGTAAAACTTGAATATCCAATAAGTATAACTGCAAAAGCAACAAGGATAGTATTTAAAACTACCTTTTGCTTTTTCGTTGTATAATAAATACCCCAAATAACTAGTCCGATTATAATAGCTGCATATAAGAAACTGCCCGAATTATATGGCAAACCCAAACCATTAACAAATATCAATTCAAACCATGTTGCGACAGTTATTACTCCCGGAATGATAATATACATAATTGAACCTAAAATAATAAGGGAAATGATAAATGCTGCAATTACTCCTCTTTTGGTAACCTCATATTTTCTAAAGTAGTAAACAAAAACAATGGCTGGAATAGCCAGCAGGTTTAGTAAATGCACTCCAATTGACAATCCCATCATATAGGCGATAAGAATTAACCATCGATTAGCATGTTTTTCGTTTGCCTCATTTTCCCATTTTAAAATAGCCCAGAAGACAAATGCAGTAAAAAAGGATGATAACGCATAAACTTCGCCCTCAACAGCCGAGAACCAGAAAGTATCAGAGAAAGTATAAGCTAATGATCCCACTACTCCGCTTCCAATAACTGCTATTAGCTGGCCCATTGAAAGCTCATCAGTATTCGAAACAAATCTTTTAGCAAGATGAGTGATTGTCCAGAACAAAAACAATATGGTAAACGAACTTGCGAAAGCCGACATGGCGTTTACCATCATTGCCACTTGGGTTACATCGCTAGTAAATAAAGAAAAAAATCGGGCAATAATCATAAACATGGGAGCACCCGGAGGATGCCCTACTTCGAGTTTAAAAGCTGTTGCTATAAACTCACCGCAATCCCAAAAGCTTGTGGTAGGCTCAATAGTTAATAAATATACTGCCGAGGCAATAATAAAAACGATCCAACCAGTTACCAGGTTTACAATTTTATATCTATTCATAAGGAATGCTTTAAAAAATTAAAACTCAAAACTAATCCAATTTATTTTTATTAATGATTTTAAAATAAAAATATTGCCATAATTATAAAAAAAATATTCGAAAAGAACCAATTTGACTCGAAAATAAGTAAATTAGCCAAATTCAAAAACGAGGTATTTGTTATTGTCATTCAAATCATTACAAAAAAAGATTGGCTATGAAATCTAATAAGTGGAAAGAGAGAAAAGATATTGTTTATAGTACAAATCCGGATTTTAAATACGATTACGAAGCCACAGAAAACCAACAGGTAACAATTGAACCGGGCAAACAGAAATTAAAAGTTTATATGGACTCAAAGGCTCGCTCTAAAGGAAAACAAGCAACGGTAATTAATGGATTTGTTGGAACAGAAGAGGATTTAAAAGAGTTGGCAAAACTTCTAAAAACAAAATGCGCAGTTGGGGGTTCAATTAAGGATCAGGAAATAATTATTCAGGGAGATTTTCGTGATAAGGTTGTTCAGATTTTATCATCGCAAGGATACAAGGCAACAAAACTGTAATGTGCAATAATTATTAATTATGATGGGTAAAAGAATTTATTTGTTTGTTTGTTTTTCAATTTTTAGTTTTTATACTAATGCCCAGGATACAATCAAGGTAATGCATTACAACTTGTTATATTATGGAAAAAACATTTATGGTTGTACTAGTGTAACAAATGCTGTTGATGCCAAAAACGGCTATTTAAAAGCCATTATTAAACATGTTAAGCCAGATATTTTTACAGTAAACGAACTCGATGGAGAAAATGCTTATCCAGTCACTGATGATGCATCCTACTTATTAGCTAACGCATTAAATGTTGATGGAGTAAATTATTATAGCCGGACTAGTTTTCCAAAAACATTTCTGGCCAACACAGTTTTTTATAATACACAAAAACTAAAACTTAAAAGCCATACTCCAATTAGCTTTTCTATTTCAACCAGTAAAGTTTTTAATGCATATACTTTTTATTATAATGCACCAGATCTTGAGGTTACAAACGACACTGTTTTTTTTACTTGTGTTATTGCTCATTTAAAAGCAGGTAGTTACTCGAGCGATATTGAAGAACGAAATTCTGAAGCCGGCATAATAATGGATTACTTTATGAGTCTGGGTCAAGCTGGAAATTATCTTTTTATGGGTGATTTAAACTTATATACTTCAACCGAAGGAGCTTTTCAAAAGTTTATTAATCCTGCAAATCCTGTATATAAACTATATGATCCTGCAAATCAAATAGGGGAGTGGAATAATAATTATGATTACCGATTTGTTCATACTCAATCAACTCATACTAGCGGAGATTGTCATTCGACCGGCGGAATGGATGATCGGTTCGATTTTATTTTGGCTTCTGATTACATAATGAATGGTACGCAGAAGATACAGTATGTTCCAAATTCTTATAAAGTTATTGGTCAGGATGGGAGTTCTTTTAATAACTCTTTAAATGCTACAAGTAATACTTCGGTTCCAACGGATGTTGCACAGGCGTTATACAATATGTCTGACCATTTGCCGGTTTATCTCGAACTTAAAATTGATCAAACTTCGGTTACCGAACTTAATATTAACAATATATATACAAATCCCTCAAATCCAAATTCAACAAGCATTACAACTATTTATGCAACACTTACCGATGTTGCAAATAAAGTTGATCAGATGAAGATTTTATGGGGAAATACTTCTGGTAATTATCCAAACCGTGTAAGCATGACTGCTTCAGAAAATCTATATACCGGTCCAATTAGCCAGTTTCCTATAGGAACGGAAATTTATTATAAAATAGCCGGGTATAATTCATCCGATGAAATTGTCATTATTAGTAATGAGAATCATTTTACAGTTTCTGATCCATTAAATTATAATTCAATAGAAAACATAATCGAAAAGTTAAATGTTTCGTCTCTTGTTTTTGAAAACATTACTATTTCGGGGAATCTGTTAAAAGACAGCAACTTAAAAATTGAATTGATAAGCTTAAATGGAGAAACTAAAATTTCGAATTCAACTTTTATTACAAAGGGATATTTTAAAATCAATATACCGATCGAAAATATAGCGAAAGGGATATACCTATTACGTTTATCGACTAGCAATTTTACAACAAGTGAAAAAATAATTATTCAGTAACTTTATTATGAAAAAGGGCCTGATTTTAATAATACTTTTTTTTATTTTTTTTCAGGGGAATAAATTATTTGCCCAGTTTTATTCTACTGGTCAGGATCCATCGTCGGTTAAATGGAAGCAAATAAAAACAGAACATTTTCAGATTTTGTTTGATAAGGAATTTCAGGATAAGGCACAAGAAATTGCCAATATTCTTGAATACTACTACGAATTAGCTAGTCAATCGCTAGATTATAAACCAAGTAAAATTTCGGTAATAATACATAATCAAACAATTTGGTCAAATGGATATGTTAGTTGGGCTCCCAAACGAATGGAACTTTATGCTACACCGCCTCAGGATATTTTACCCGATCTCTGGCTCGAGCATTTATGCTTGCACGAATTAAGGCATGTTGTTCAAATAGACAAGCTTAATCAGGGGATAACAAAAATTTTATCTGCCATATTCGGCCAACAAGCCACCGGACTTGCAGCAGGTCAATTACCGATGTGGTATTATGAAGGAGATGCTGTTTGTACCGAAACAGCTCTTGGAAAGTTTGGACGAGGAAGATCTCCATCTTTCGAAAAAAACATAAAAACGCATTTGTTGAGCGACGAGAAAAGATTTACTCTCGATCAATTTCTCTTCGGCTCATATAAATCAAATATACCTGATCATTACGAATTTGGATATCAGGTAACTGCTTATCTTCGAACTAATTACGATGAAAATATATGGAGCTTAGTTCATAATCATGTAGCTAAAAATTCATATACCTTAGCTCCAACTCCACTTGCCTTCTCATGGGGACTGAAAAAATACGCTGGAGTAAACCAAAAGCAGCTTTTTAATGAAGCAATGAATTATGCTGATAGTATTTATACAGTGAGTGAATTAAATTATAACGCGATTCAATCGCCACTATTTCAGTTGTATAGAATAAAAGATTACGAAGATTATCTTAATCCGGTATTTGCTGATAACCAAAAAGTTATTGTACTAAAAAAGGGGCTGGGTCATTTACCTCGTTTTGTATTTGTTACGCCAGAAAAAGAGACCCCTATTCATGAGCCTGGAGTTTTAATTTCTGATGATTTTTCATTTGCTAAAAATTTTATCGTGTGGGCCGAGTACAAACCTCATTTTCGCTGGCAAAACAAAGAGTATACAACAATAAAAATGTTTAATACCGAAACTAAAAGAGAGCGAATAGTTATTGATAAAAGTCGCTATTTTAGCCCAGATATTTCTGCCGATGCGAATAAAATAGCGGTTATCGAAGTTACATCAAACAATAATTATTTTCTTACAATTATTAGCTCATACAAAGGAGATGTAATAGAAACAATTCCCTCTAACAATTTTATTCAAAGGCCCAAATGGTCACCTGATCAGAAGTTTATTTATGTAATAGAGTTATCGGAGCAAGGAAAGCAAATCTCCCGATATAACATGGAAAATAAAAATTGGGAAATTCTTTTTGATGTGTTCGGAGCAGATATACAGAGAGTTATTCCTCAGAACGATTATGTTTTTTTTAATTCAACACAAAACGGCCGAGACGAAATATATTTGTTTGATCAAATGACTTCTGCAAAATATCAGATATCCCAATCATCATCAGGAATTGTCGATTTTTGTATTGATACGAATAACAAAACAATTATTGCTGCCGAACACACATCGCAGGGAAATAGATTAGTGAAAATTCCAATTGAAAGAGGACTTTGGAGAAAAACGTCAGATAAAATACAAACTCAGGGAGCTTTTTCGGAACAATTATCCTCTCAGGAAGGATTTAATTCAGAAAAAATAGATATTCCAAACGAGGAATATACCATTAAATCATATTCAAAATTATTAAATCTCTTTAATTTTCACAGTTGGGTTCCATTTTACTTCGACTATAATCAAAACTCAGTAAATGGGTTTTTATCAGATCCAACACAGGTTTTTAATCAGGTTTATCCTGGCATAATGTTGCTATCACAAAATAAACTAAGTACAGCAGAGTCTATTTTAAGCTATGCATATAAAAACGGACATCATTATTTGCAGACTTCTTTTATTTATAAGGGATTTTTACCAATAATTTCGTTTACAGCAAATTATGGTGATCTGCACCAATACTTTGCGCCTCAGGATACTTATTGGAATCCAATTTTAAATTACGATGATTTTTCATATAACCTTACTCTTTATTTGCCAATAAACTTCTCGACAGGCAAAATGTATGGAGGATTTATGCCACGAATTAATATTGATTATCGTAATACCTTTTATTACAATTATCAAAAGGATTATTATGTTAAAGGGAATGAGTTTGTGACTAGCGAATTATTCTTTTACTGGTTAAAACGACGATCGCATCGAGATATTCAATCCCCAGCAGGAGTAATTCTAGATTTTAAATTACACAATACTCCTTTCGAAAAAGAACTATTTGGTTATATGTCGAACATTGAAGGTACTTTTTATTTGCCAGGGTTTTATTTAAACCACGGTTTTAAGATTAATGTAGGTTACCAGTTTCAAAATCCACAACTATATTTATATAACAGCTATTTTGATTTTCCTCATGGTATAGAAAAGTTCCGCACCGATGAATTTACAAAGATTTATGCCGATTATGTTTTTCCAATAGTTTATCCAGACTTAAGCTTAGGACCAATAGCATATATAAAAAGATTAAAAGGAGATCTGTATTTTAATTATGCGTATAATAAATTTAGAGCTTACGATCAGGAAACAAACTCAGTATATTGGGCTAAATATAGCTTATTAAGTTATGGGCTTGAGATATCAGTAGACTATCATTTATTTCGTATGATTTTCCCATTAAATACAGGTGTACGAGTAGGTTATACAAACCTATTTGATCAGGTTTTTTATGAAGCAGTTTTCGGGATAGATATTTCAGGTTATTAGTTAATTCATTTAGATAGAATAGTTTTCACGAGGAGAGACATTAGATTTGATTTAAATTTAAACATCCTATTAAAAAATATTTTAATTATATTTGTCGTTTTCTGTAATGTTTAAAATAAGTATAACCATAAAATCTAAATACAATGGCAAAAAATAATGATACTGAAACCACAGCAGCTATAAATCTAATTGGAGTAGGTACCGACATAAAAGGGGATATTGTTTCAAACGGCGATCTCAGAATCGATGGATCTTTAACAGGCAATCTTAATACATCAGGCAAGCTTGTTATTGGCGAAACAGGTAAAATTAATGGAGAAATAACTTGTAAAAACTCCGAAGTACTTGGCGAAATAAAAGGCAAGATTAAAGTAAGTGAACTACTTTCCCTAAAAGCAACAGCAAAAATTTTTGGTGATATTATTACTAAAAAGTTAGCAATTGAACCTGGGTCAAAATTTACTGGAAACTGTAATATGGGTGAAGAATCCGTATCGTCAGTTAAACCAGAAAACACCTTTATTTCTAAAGATTCAAAGAGTGCCTAACAGGTAAATCAAACATTACTTTAGAAGTTAGAATGGTTCTCTTCTTAAAACTAAGGTAGTAGTATAAACGAGTATTAGATAAGAAAATGGCTGTGAAAGGTTCTAGTTGATTGGTTTTCGAGTTTAACTTCTTGTGATTTATTTGTAATAAAGCTTATAATTTTTGATTTTCTAATTTTTTAGTTAATGCAACCAATAGGCAAAATTCTTTTTAAAAATGCGATATTTAGTTTTTTTATTGCGTTGATTTCTATAGTTTTTTTTAAAACAATTTTTACTAATCATTATCTTCCTGTATTTTGGATACTATTAGTTGGGCTTGCATTGATTACTGCATTTATTCACATTATTCTTATAAAACTAACCGAATCAAGTATTTCAAAATTTGCAACCAGGTTTATTCTTATTACAGGAATAAAAATGATCGTTTTATTGACTATTATTTTAACATATTCTTTTCTATACAAAGAGCAAGCAGTTTCCTTTTTAGTTTCGTTTCTTGTTTTGTATTTATTATATACTTCCTTTGAGGTTTATATAATTATCCCCTTTTTTAAGAAACCACTCAAACAATAATTCTTATTATTAAGTTCTCAATATATTTGGATTTAAAAATTTCTCATTTACATTTGACAGGGTAAAAAACAAATTTGCCTATTTTGAAAACTAGTAAAAAGTTTTGGAAATTATTTGAGAATAGAGGATAAACCAATTCATTTTATTTTTTTATTTATTAAATTTGCAATACCGTTTTAATAAATGCACAAAAAAGACATTACGATATGGAAAACAAGTTACAGGAATTAACACAAAAGCTTTATAGCGAGGGAGTTGAAAAAGCAAGAGAAGAAGCCAACAAAATTCTTGCAGAAGCTCAGGCAGAAGCATTGAAAGTTAAGCAGAATGCCGAAAAAGAAGCTACAACAATTGTTGCTAAAGCAGAGCAAAAAGCAACTGAAGCAAAAAGAACAGCTGATGCAGAAATAAAGCTTGCTGCAAAGCAAACGATAAGAACTGTAAAACAACAAATTACTGAATTAATTATTGCCAATATTATCGATCAACCTGTAAAAAAATCTCTTGACGATCAGAAGTTTGTTAAGGAAATTATCGAAACGGTTATAAAAAACTGGAATCCTCAGAAACACGAAACAATAAACCTATCTGTTTTACTTCCTGCAAATCTCGAAAAAGAATTTTTAACATATTTTACTGACAAAGTACAAAAAGAATTAAATGCAAATCTCCAGCTAACATTCAGTGATTCTATTAAGGGAGGTTTTAAAATTGGTCCAGCCGACAATTCATATAAAATCAGCTTTAGTGACGAGGATTTTGAAAACTTCTTTAAAAGCTATTTGAGACCCAAAACCATTGAAATGTTATACCTGGGAGAATAAATATGTTTCGTACTTACTATCATTATTTTATTGCAGGACTTCCCGAAATATTCTTCGATGATTCGGAAATTAGTTTTCGAATGCCCGAATTTAAGAAAGAACTAGAAGAGAACATAAAACCAAAGGATTATAAGCTCCTAGAATTAATCTTTCTTGCCTACGATAACGAAAACCTGTTACATTTCTTAAAAGAAGAGTTTAAACAGTTTAATCCTCTCGGTAAGTATACAATAGCTGATTTTGAAATAGAATTTTCTGATGACAGAAAAAATATTCTGCCAAATTATATGTACCAGTTCTATTCTATTTATAAAGATGAAGAACAAAATCAAAAAATCAACAGAAGCTGGGAAAATTTGTTAACAGAATTATATTTTGATTATGTTTTGCAAACAAAGAATAGCTTTTTAAAGCAGTGGTTTGAGTTTAATCAGAATATTAAAAATATTTTAACAGGTATAAATTGTCGAAAGTTTAATTTAAATCCTGAAAGACAACTAATTGGTAAAAGTTTTATTACCGATTCTATTCTAAAAAACACATCAAAAGATTTTGGTTTAGATGTTGAATTTCCTGTCGTAATAGAGCTTTTAAATATTACTGAAAAAGATAATTTGCTTACCCGCGAGAGAGATCTTGATATTTTACGATGGAAGAAAATAGATGAATTAACCTTGTTCGAGTATTTTACTATCGATGTTGTACTCGCATTTACTATTAAGCTTGATATAGCTTACCGATGGTTATTACTCGACGAAGAGACCGGAAGAAAAATCTTTAAACAGATTATAATAGACTTAAAAAAGAGTTTTGAATTTCCAAAAGAATTTACACTAAATGGAAAAAACAGATAATATGACAAGAGGAAAAGTTGCAGGCATAATTGCTAACCTTGTATTTGTTGAGGTTGATGGACCTGTTCATCAGAATGAAATATGTTACATCAAGTTAGGTGAAATCAAGTTGATGGCAGAGATTATTAAAGTTATGGGAACTCAGGCGTATGTTCAGGTTTTCGAGAGTACACGAGGCCTAAAAATTAACGACACTGTTGAGTTTACTGGTCACATGCTTGAGGTTACTTTGGGCCCCGGAATTCTTTCTAAGAATTTTGATGGTTTACAGAACGACCTCGACAAAATGGAAGGAGTTTTTCTTAAAAGAGGTGAACAGACAAATCCGTTAGAAGATGATAAACTTTGGGAGTTTAAACCCCTGGCAAAACCAGGAGATGTTGTAATTGCTGGTAGTTGGCTTGGCGAGGTTAAAGAAAATTGGATGCCTCACAAAATTATGGTTCCTTTTAAATTTGATGGAAAATTCACAGTTAAAAGTGTTACTGCTGAGGGCAATTATAAAATCAATGATACAATAGCAGTTGTTACCGATGCCAATGGAAAGGATATTAACATTACAATGGTTCAGAAATGGCCAGTAAAAATCCCAATAAAAGCTTACAAAGAAAAACCACGCCCATTTAAATTACTAGAAACAGGTGTGCGAGTTATCGACACACTAAATCCTATTGCTGAAGGTGGAACCGGATTTATTCCTGGTCCATTTGGAACAGGAAAAACAGTATTGCAACATGCAATATCCAAACAAGCCGAAGCCGATATGATTATTGTTGCTGCTTGCGGCGAACGGGCCAATGAGGTAGTGGAAATATTCACAGAGTTTCCTGAATTAGATGACCCCAGAACTGGTCGAAAATTAATGGAACGAACAACCATTATTGCAAATACATCAAATATGCCCGTTGCTGCCCGCGAAGCATCTGTTTATACTGCAATGACTTTAGGAGAGTATTATCGTGCGATGGGTTTAAAAGTTCTTATGCTTGCAGATTCTACCTCACGGTGGGCACAAGCTCTTCGCGAAATGTCAAACAGGATGGAAGAACTTCCCGGACAGGATGCTTTCCCAATGGATTTACCTGCTATTATTTCGAATTTCTATTCACGTGCTGGATTTGTTTATCTAAATAACGGTGCATCTGGATCAATTACATTTATTGGAACTGTATCCCCTGCAGGTGGTAACTTAAAAGAACCAGTTACTGAATCTACTAAAAAAGCAGCTCGTTGTTTTTATGCACTTTCACAGCAACGTGCCGATAGCAAGCGATATCCTGCAATCGATCCTCTCGATAGCTATTCGAAATATGCTGAGTATCCGGAAGTAATAGAATATTTTGTAAAAAACATTGAACCTGAATGGCCTCAAAAAATTACCCTTGCTCGCGATATTCTTATTCGTGGCCGTGAGGTTGCAGAACAGATTAATATTTTAGGTGATGATGGTGTTCCAATTGAATATCATGAAAGATTCTGGAAAGCTGAAGTAATTGATTTTGTTATTTTGCAGCAAGACGCCTTCGATAAAATTGATGCTTCATGCCCGATGGAAAGGCAAAAATATATGCTTACCAGTGTATTGAACATATATAAAACAAAATTCTCTTTCGAAACATTTGATGAGGTTAGTTCTTATTTTAAAAGAATTATAAATCAAATGAAACAGATGAATTATTCTGAATTTGATTCTGAAAAATTCATTAAAAATGAAAAAGAACTAAATACAATTATTGACGAAAGAAAAACAGCATAATGGAAACAAAAGCATTTCAGAAAATTTACACCAAAATTAGCCAGATTACGAAAGCGACATGTTCGCTCAAGGCAACTAATATTGGTTATGAGGAAATGGCTATCGTTCATGGCCGATTAGCCCAGGTTGTAAAAATCGTTGGAGAAAATGTAACTCTTCAGATTTTTTCTGGCACGGAGGGTATTCCTACAAATGCCGAAGTTATTTTCTTAGGTCATCCACCTGTTCTAAAAGTTAGTGATGAATTATCTGGAAGGTTCTTTAACGCTTATGGAGAGCCAATTGATGGAGGACCTGTAATTGATGGTGAAGAACGCCAAATCGGAGGCCCATCAGTAAATCCTGTTCGTCGTAAACAACCCTCAGAATTTATTCCTACCGGAATCGCTGGTATTGATTTAAATAACGCACTTGTTACTGGACAAAAAATTCCATTTTTTGCCGATCCAGACCAACCTTTTAATCAGGTTATGGCAATGGTTGCTTTGCGTGCCGATGCCGACAAAATCATTCTAGGTGGTATGGGATTGACTAACGATGATTACTTATATTATAAAAATGTTTTCGATAACGCTGGAGCTCTGGATCGTATTATAAGTTTTGTAAATACTACCGAAAATCCACCAGTAGAGCGACTCTTGGTTCCAGATATGGCACTTACTGCTGCTGAATATTTTGCTGTAGATAAAAATCAGAAGGTGTTGGTATTATTAACGGATATGACACTTTATGCCGATGCATTAAGTATAGTATCTAATCGTATGGATCAGATTCCTTCGAAAGATAGTATGCCCGGTTCGCTATATAGCGATTTGGCAAAGATCTATGAAAAAGCAGTTCAGTTTCCCGATGGCGGCTCAATCACAATTATTGCAGTTACTACCTTGTCGGGAGGTGATATTACCCATGCTATTCCTGATAATACTGGATATATAACCGAAGGTCAGTTATTCCTTCGTAAAGATACCGATATAGGTAAGGTTATTGTTGATCCATTCCGTAGTTTATCTCGTTTAAAACAATTAGTTATTGGTAAAAAAACCAGAGCAGATCATCCTCAGGTTATGAATGCAGCAATTCGTCTTTATGCCGATGCTGCAAACGCAAAAACAAAACTCGAAAATGGGTTTGATCTTACTGACTATGATGAACGTACATTGCATTTTGCAAAAGATTACTCAGAAAAACTCTTGGCTATTGATGTTAATATAGAGGTTGATAAAATGCTTTCTACAACCTGGGATTTATTTAATATACATTTTAAACCTGCTGAGGTAGGAATTAAACAAGAGTTTGTTGATAAATATTGGCCTAAAAATTAATTGGGTTCAAGGTACGGGTTTCTAGTTTAATAGTTTTTAAAAACAGAACAAAATAGAATGGCAATTAAGTTTCAATATAATAAAACAGCATTACAGCAGCTAAATAAACAACTCAAAGTTAGGTTGCGTGCTTTACCCACTCTTCAGAGTAAAGAAGCAGCTTTACGAATGGAAGTAAAAAGAGCTAAAGATCAGTCTGACGAGTTGCTTCGAAAGCTTACTGCCCGAATGAATGAGTACGAAACAATGGTTCGTCTTTGGGGCGAATTCGATACAAGTCTGGTAGTAGTAAAAGATGTTCAAATGTCTGTGAAAAAAATTGCTGGTGTAAAAATCCCATTATTCGAAAATGTATTATTTGATATTAAAGAATTTAGCCTTTTTAACAATCCTAGCTGGTATTTAAGTGGTGTTCAGATTATTGAATCGCTGGTGAAAATATCTCTTGAAAGTGAATTCTTTTTATATAAAATGCAGTTACTTGATTTTGCACGAAAGAAAACTACTCAAAAAGTGAATCTTTACGAAAAGGTACAGATTCCTGGATACGAAGAAGCAATTTCGAAAATTAAACGATTCCTCGAGGATGAAGAAAATCTTTCGAAATCAGCTCAAAAAATTGTTAAAACTAGACAACAACAGAGGGAGGTAGCATAATGGTTTCTCCAATGATAAAATATTCGTTTCTGATTTATTATAAAGAGTATATAACGTTTCTCGAAGAACTCCAGAAACTAGGAATGCTTCATATAATTGAAAAAACGAAAGAAATAAATGATCATATCAAACAATCTTTATTTGAAGTTAACGAAATAACTAAAGTCATTAAATTTCTTGAAAAACGAAATCAACTTCCTGCTACATTTGACGATCAGGTTGACGGAATAGCAATTGTTGAGAAAACAAGAAATATGATTGAAGAATTATCATTAATTGATCAGGAACAAATAACATTAAACAAAGAAATACAGAAAGCAAAACCATTCGGGAATTTTTCTTTAGAGACCAAAGAAAAATTTGAGAAATTGAAAATCAGGTTTCGGTTTTTTATATGCAATGAGAAAAAATTTAAAGAATCATGGAAGACCGATTATTATCTTGAGGTAATAAATAAAATTGGTGGATCTATATATTTTGTTGTTCTTCAGCTAGAAGATCAACTGATCGAAATTGATGCTGAAGAAATAAAAATGCCAGACGAAACATTGTTGGATCTGCAGAATAAATACAATAAAAACAACGAGCGAGTTGAAATAATTCAAAATGAATTTGATGATTTTGCCGCAAACTATATAGAAATACTTTACAAAACGAGAGGAAAAGTTCAAGCAAAAACCGATTTTCATCTAGCAATTAATCATACCGAAATGCAAGCAGAAGAAAAGGTTATGTTTCTTGAAGGATGGATCCCAGAGGAAAAGAAAGAAGACCTCGAGAGGTTTCTAAATCAACAAACTGTTGTTTATTTATCTGCAAAACCAACAAAAGACGATAAGGTGCCAATTCTTTTGAAAAACAATAAGTTTGCCAAATTATTTGAGCCAATTGGAAGTCTGTTCTCATTACCGGATTATGCAGAATTAGATTTAACACCATTTTTCGCACCATTTTTTATGCTTTTTTTTGGTTTTTGTGTGGGTGATACTGGGTATGGACTAATTATGTTAATTGCTACTTTGGTTTTAAGAAATAAAGTAAAACCATCATTTAAACCCTATTTAACACTTGCCTCTTATTTGGGAATATCAACAATAATTATGGGGATGGTTTCAGGAACTTTTTTTGGACTTAACCTTGCCGATTTTGAATTTATAAAGTTTAAGGATCTATTCTTACAACCATTGATGATGTTTTATCTTGCTGTAGCTATCGGCTTGGTGCAGATAATTTTCGGTATGTGCATTAAAGCAGCAAATCAAATTAAACAAAATGGATTTAAATATGGTTTATCAACCATTGGATGGATTACTCTTATTTTAACATTAGTAGTTTTTGTTGGCGGGGATAAAGCTGGTATTAATCTGGCTGGATTGTCAATTATAAAGACAATTTTATTAATTCTAAGTATGGGATTGATTTTATTATTTAATAACCCTGATAAGAATATTTTTGCGAATCTAGGTCTGGGAATATACGACTCCTATAATATGATAACAGGTGTTTTTGGTGATTTACTTTCGTATATTCGGTTATTTGCATTAGGTATTTCCAGTTCAATATTAGGCCTGGTATTTAATCAAATTGCATCTCAATTTTTAAATATTAAATATTGGGGATGGTTACCATTTATTTTATTATTACTAATAGGTCATGGATTAAATATATTTTTAGCATGTTTGGGTGCATTTGTTCACCCCTTGCGATTAACATTTGTTGAATTTTATAAAAACGCTGGTTTTAATGGCGGAGGAAAACAATACAAACCATTTTCAAAATAAAAATAATTAAAAGGAGAATAATTTATGGAAATTAATGTAGCAGTATTTTTAGCTTATGCAGGACTTGCAATCATGATTGGGTTATCTGGAATAGGTAGTGCAATCGGAGTTGTAATGGGAGGAAACGCCTCTATTGGAGCATTAAAGAAAGAGCCAGATAAATTTGGCAACTTTATGCTTCTATCAGCATTACCTGGAACACAAGGTCTTTATGGATTTGGTGGATACT
Organism: Bacteroidetes bacterium GWF2_33_16; assembly: GCA_001768565.1. Taxonomy (GTDB): domain Bacteria; phylum Bacteroidota; class Bacteroidia; order Bacteroidales; family UBA12077; genus UBA12077. The sequence continues at coordinate 21,940 of MEOE01000019.1, forward strand.
TTGTAATTGACAAACTTTTTACCTTGATTAATCCTGAAATGACAATGTTTAATGGTGTTGCAATTTTAGCGATGGGTTTATTCCTGGGATTTGTTGCATTAGTTTCTGCAATTCAGCAAGGATCAGTTGTTGCAAATGGTATTGCCGGAATTGGTTCTGGTCACGATGTATTTGGTAATACTTTAATTTTAGCAGTATTTCCAGAGTTGTATGCTATTATTGCATTTGCCGCAACATTCTTAATTAGTTCTGGTTTGGCCGGATAAGTAGAAACATCTATATATTTTTTTCGTATGAAAAGGCAGTACCTGAAAAAGGATTGCCTTTTTTATTCATTATAAAAACAATTTTACTTATTATTAGTTAAATTTGTATACCCCAACAGCAATTTTATGATTAAAGCTTGGCTTAAAATATTTTCTGTTTTGCTTCTATTGTTATTCTTTTCAAACATATCATTGGGAGAAGAAAAGCAAATAATTGCAGATACTTCTGAACATAAATTAGAGGAGAAGAAAAAATTCGATGTTGGTGAATTTATCTTTGATCATATTCTCGATCATTATGGCTGGCACATAATTACTTACAATCATAAGCATATATCAATACCTCTACCGGTTATACTTTATAGCAATAATCAAGGCTGGATTAGTTTCTGGTCGTCAAAAATCGATCATGGTCATGTATATAAAGGATTTAAAATAGACTTAGAGGGTAAAAATAAAGGTAAAATTATTGAAATAAACCAAGATGGCGTATTTTTGGAAAAACCCTTTGATATTTCAATAACAAAAAACGTTTTAGCAATACTTATTAGTTCAACAATATTGTTATTTGTGTTTGTCTCAGTTGCCAAAACCTATAAGCAAAGGGTTGATATGCCTCCAAAGGGGTTGCAGTCGTTTCTTGAACCAGTAATATTATTTGTGCGTGATGATATTGCAAAATCATCTATAAATGAAAAAAATTACGAAAAATTTACTCCTTTTTTACTAACAATTTTCTTTTTCATTTTGTTGAACAATTTAATGGGATTGGTACCATTTTTCCCTGGAGGTGCTAATGTAACTGGAAATATTACTGTTACGCTTGTATTGGCTTTGTTTACTTTTGTTATTACAACAATTAATGGAAACAAAGGATATTGGAAGCATATTTTTAATGCACCAGGAGTTCCTTGGTGGTTAAAAGTGCCACTTCCCCTTATCCCATTCATTGAATTAGCTGGCCTGCTTACAAAACCATTTGTTTTGATGATAAGGCTTTTTGCGAATATTTCTGCAGGTCATATTATTGTATTAGGATTCTTTAGTTTGATATTTATTTTTGGAAACATAAATGCATATGCTGGATTTGGAGCATCTCCTGTAAGTATATTATTTACTATATTTATGTCAATACTTGAATTACTTGTATCTTTTATACAAGCATATGTCTTTACTTTTTTATCAGCATTATATTTTGGAATGGCTGTTGAAGAGCATCATTAAGAAGTTTTAATTCACTTAATAATTATATTATGAGTACATTAGGTTTTATTTTATTAGCAATTGAAGGAGCTGCCATAGCAAAGCTTGGAGCTGGATTTGGAGCTGCAGTAGCAGCAATTGCTGCTGCATTAGGTATTGGCAGAATTGGTAGTTCTGCTATGGAGTCTATTGCCCGTCAGCCAGAAGCTGCCGGCGATATTCGCTCAAACATGATTGTGGCTGCAGCTCTTATAGAAGGAGTTGCTTTCTTCGCAATTGTTGTATGTTTCCTTATTCTTTTTGTTTAAGGATTATACTTTACAGCCTAGCGATTGGCTGGCTGTAAAGTTTTTTTAATTAATAGTATGAATTATGGAACTTATTAAACCTGATATTGGACTACTCATCTGGATGATGGTATCCTTTGGTATGGTAACTTTTCTATTGGTAAAATACGCATGGAAACCAATATTAAAGGCACTCAAGGAACGAGAAAACACCATTGAAAAAAGACTGTTGGCAGCAAAAAAAGCAAAAGACGAGCTGGCAAAAATTGAATTTGGAAACGAAAAAATTACGGCACTAGCAAAAATTGAGCGAGAAAATATGCTTAAAGAAGCCAAAGAGATAAAAAATAGCATAATCGAAGAAGCTCGAACAGAAGCTAAAATAGAAGCTCGCAAAATTATTGAAGAGGCTAAAAAGGGAGTGGAAAAAGAAAAAGCTGATGCCATTAATGAAATAAAAAACCAAATTTCTGAGTTATCAATAATTATTGCTCAGAAAATTCTTAAACACGAATTAGAACATAAAGAAAACCAAAAGCATCTAATTAATAAATTAATTGATGATATTGATCTAAACTGATCCCAGTAACTATATATGTATCAGAGTCAAATAACAGTTCGATATGCAAAGGCATTATTTCTTCTAGCAAGTGAAAAAAATAAACTTGAAGAAGTAAAAAACGATATTGTCTTAATTTATGATACCTTAAAGCTTTCGTCAGACCTAAATACGTTACTTAAACATCCGGTAATAAAATCATCAGAAAAAGTAAAAGCTCTTACTAATCTGTTCGGCTCACAAATAGACCCAATAACACTTACTTTTTTGGAATTGATTATAAATAATAAAAGAGAAGCTTACATTGAACGTATGTTTCAAAATTTTATTAACATATATAAGAAAAGTAAAGATATAAATATAGCAGTGCTGACCACTGCACTTGAATTAACAAATGAAGAAAAGACAACTATTTTAAGAAATATTGAAAGCAAAACAAAATCTACAATTGAATTAAATCAAATAGTTGATGAGTCAATAATTGGAGGATTTATTCTTCAGATTGGTGACAAAGAAATAGATGTTAGCGTTTTAAAACAATTGCAAAGATTTAAGGAAAGTTTAATAGATATTGATTTGAATGTTAAAAAGAAAAAAAACTAAAATAATACTATATGGCAGGAATTAAACCCGGCGAAGTATCAAAAATACTAAAACTTCAGCTCGAAGGATTTACTTCAAATGCAGAACTTGAAGAAGTTGGTAGTGTTTTGCAGGTTGGGGATGGTATAGCCCGTATTTATGGACTATCATCGGTTCAATCTAATGAGTTAATTGAGTTTCAGAATGGAATGAAAGGGATTGTTTTAAATCTCGAAGAAGACAATGTGGGTGCCGTTCTTTTAGGATCATCTCAGGAAATTAAGGAGGGAGATAAGGTACGTAGAACTCGAAAAATAGCATCAATTAAGGTTGGTGAAAGCCTGCTAGGAAGAGTTATTAACACAATTGGTGAACCAATAGATGGAAAAGGTCCAATTAGCGGTGATTTATACGAAATGCCTTTAGAAAGGAAAGCACCTGGCGTAATCTTTAGACAACCTGTAAATCAGCCTATTCAAACCGGTATTAAACCAATCGATGCGATGATTCCTATAGGAAGAGGACAACGCGAACTTATTATTGGTGACCGCCAAACTGGTAAAACTGCGATTGCTATTGATACTATTATTAATCAACGCGAATTTTACGACAAAGGAGAGCCCGTTTTTTGCATATATGTAGCAATTGGACAAAAGGGTTCTACAGTTGCAAATATTGCTCAAATACTTGAAAAACATGGAGCAATGGAGTATACTGTTATTGTTTGCGCCACCGCTTCCGAATCAGCAGCATTGCAGTTTTATGCTCCTTTTGCAGGCACATGTATTGGTGAGTATTTCAGAGATACTGGTCGCGATGCTTTAATAATCTATGATGACCTTTCGAAACAGGCTGTTGCATATCGTGAAGTATCATTATTACTTCGTAGGCCACCTGGCAGAGAAGCATATCCAGGAGATATCTTCTATTTACATTCCCGTTTATTGGAGCGTGCAGCACGTGTAATTGCATCTGATGAAATAGCGGCTCAAATGAACGATTTGCCCGACTCAATAAGAAAAATAGTAAAAGGTGGAGGATCTCTAACCGCGCTGCCTATTATCGAAACACAAGCTGGTGATGTTTCAGCATATATTCCAACGAATGTAATTTCGATTACTGATGGCCAAATTTTCCTTGAATCAGATCTCTTTAACTCAGGTATTCGACCTGGAATTAATGTAGGTATTTCTGTTTCTCGTGTTGGTGGCAATGCACAGATTAAAGCAATGAAAAAAGTCGCTGGTACACTGAAGCTAGATCAGGCTCAATATAGAGAATTGGAAGCTTTTTCAAAATTTGGATCAGACCTTGATGATGCTACAATGGCAATTCTCGATAAAGGATCAAAGAATGTTGAAATACTTAAACAAGGGCAATATTCTCCTATGCCAGTTGAAAAGCAAATAGCCATAATATATTGTGGTACAAAAGGACTGTTAAAAGATATTCCATTGGTAAAAGTTAAAGCATTCGAAAAGGATTTTCTTGAATTGCTCGAAATAGAATATCAGAGCATCTTAAGTCAATTAAAACAAGGTATTATTAATGATGAAATTACTCAAACTCTCGAGAGTGTTGCAAAAACAATAACATTGAGATTTCAGAGTAAGTAAGCGAAACAAATAAATGGGCAATTTAAAGGAAATACGATCGCGAATAACTTCAGTAAAATCAACACGGCAAATTACAAGTGCCATGAAAATGGTTTCTGCGGCTAAGCTTAAAAAAGCTCAGGATGCTGTTATTAATCTGCGTCCTTATTCTCATAAATTACATTTTATTTTAAAAGATATCTCACAAACAATTGAAGGTGAAATTGAGAATATTTTTGCCCGAACCGACGAACCAGAAAAAATATTAATTGTTGCTGTTACATCAAATAAGGGCTTATGTGGAGCGTTTAATGCTAATGTTATAAAACAAGTTGTAAACCTTATATCAATTGATTTTGCAGGAGAATTTGCTGAAGGTAAAGGATCTATTATTTCGTTTGGCAAAAAAGGAACTGAATATTTTAATTCGAAGAATTACCCTGTTTTATTCTCAAATAATCATTTAATAGATCAGCTTAGTTATGAAAAAGCTCTTCCTTATATTGAGCAAATAATGAACTTATATATAACAAAGAAGATTGATAAAATTGTGTTAGTTTATAATAAATTTAAAAATGCTGGTGTACAGGTTTTAACAGTAGACAATTTTTTGCCAATAGAAATAACTAAGCAGGAAGTTACGGAGGAACATTTCGATTATATTTTCGAACCTTCAAAAGAATATATTGTTAAAGAACTAATTCCCCGATCGCTTCGGCTACAATTATTTGAAGCGTTACTTGATTCGCTTGCAGCTGAACATGGTGCACGAATGACTGCGATGCATAAAGCTACAGACAATGCCTCCGAAATGATTAAATCACTTCAGTTAAACTATAATAAGGCCAGACAAGCATCTATAACAGGAGAAATTCTAGAAATTGTAGGTGGAGCCGAAGCATTAAAAAAATAAAAAATCTAGCTAACTCGATCTTCTAAGAAAGAGGTTTTTATTTAAAGTGAATAGGGCTATTCTAAAGTAATGAACCATTATATTCAGAATCTAATTAGGCAGGGTGAGCATCAGCAACTTGACTTTAAACATTCCATTACTGATTCGAAAAAAATTGCACGTTCGCTGGTTGCTTTTGCAAATACCGATGGGGGAAAGTTGTTGGTCGGTGTTAAGGATAATGGGTCAATTTCAGGAGTGCGCGACGAGGAGGAGTTTTACATGGTGCAGGCTGCTGCGCAAATGTATTGCAAACCTCCTTTAAACTTCGAATCGAAAATTTGGGAAGTAAATGATAAAACGATTCTTGAAATTACTATAGCAAAAAGCAATAATATAGTTTATGAAGCCCCAAATAAGGAGGGGAAGTGGATGGTTTATATACGTGTTAACGACCAAAATTTTACTGCAAACAAAATTTTATTAAAAGTTTGGCAAAAAAAGAAAAGTAAGAATGGTGTATTGGTGCGATATTCTGAAATAGAAAAACAATTGTTCGAATATCTTTTAATAAGCCAGAAGATTACATTCTCAAAATTTAAGAAAATGACAAAAATATCTAAACCAAAGGCCGAAAAAATTCTTATAAACCTTATTGTTCTTAATTTGATTGAAATTGAATTTACAGAAAATCAAGTGTATTATAAAACATCAACAAAACAGCAATAAATTGATTTAAAAATCATTAAATAAACAAATTGAATTGAAAAATAGTTTTGTTTTATCGATCAATTTTATATTTTTAAGCCGAACTAATCAGAAAAAATCAAGTATTAATTAAAATTTACTATTATGAAATTGAATTTATTAAAAAGTGCAGCCATTGTTTTATTATTTTTTGCTGGATTTACTATGTCTTTAAATGCTCAAACAGTAAACGATGCATTAGCTGCGTTTAATAAAGGAGTAGAATTATCACAAGTTGATAATTATGATGAAGCTATTGCTTCTTTTAAAAGTGCAATTGAAATTTTAGATCAAGTAGAACCAGAAAATGAAAATAAAATTAAAGCACAAGAGCAAATACTGGTTGTTTTGTATAAGAAAGCCAGTACACAACTTAAAGGGAAAAAATACACTGAGTGTTTATCATCATTTCAAACACTTGTAGAATACTCAACTGAGTATAATAATGATAAGTATTTAAAAAGAGCTAATGGAGCAATACCCAAGGTTTACTATGCACAAGGGAAAGAACTATTAGATGCAAAAAAATACGATGAGGCATTGGTTTCGCTGAATAAGTCAATTGAATTAGATCCAAATTATCCAACGGCCTATATTAGAAAAGCACAGGTTTATGACGAAATAAACAAGGATGTTGAGTTTAAAGAAACAATTGATAAAGCGATTGATGTTGCAATTCAATCGAATGATAATAAATCTGAAGAGATAGCAAAACAACTAGCTGGCAATTTCTTCTTGCGATCTGCTGCCGACGCTATTAATGCAAAAAAAGATGAAGCTGCTGCTCAGTGTTTTAATAATGTGTTGAATTATAAAGAAGGTGATACCGATATATATTACCAATTAGCCGCTATTTATAATAGATTATCAAAATGGGATGATGCTATAAATGCAGCAAACAAAGCCCTTGAATTATTTAAAGAACAAGGAACAACAAAAGATGCCCGCATTTATTTTGAATTAGGTAATGCGTTTGTTGGTAAACAAGATAATGCTTCTGCTTGCGATGCATTTAATAAAGCAAATAAAGGAGATTATGCTGCACAAGCAAAATATCAAATTGAAACTGTATTAAAATGCCAATAACAATTAGGCAATTTTGATCATTTACCTATGATATTTTGAATTTAAATAGCAAGCGTTAATAAATGTGCTATTGGAAAAAAAACAAAAAATCCTGCTTAAAAAGCGGGATTTTTTGTTGTCTGAAATTTTTGTCTTTTATTTTATTTGAAAGTCGGTAATATTATTTGAGATTTTGAGAATCTTATAAATTTCACCTTCGGAATTTCTTATAGGGGTATATGTTTCGGCAAAAACAAACTGTTTTCCACGAATATTAGCTTTACTAGTTTCTTTACGTACTTTGCCTGAACGTAAATCTTTCCAAAACTTATCATATTCTTCTTGCTGTTGTTCTGTAAAGTCCATGTCGGTTGAGTGATGGGTTCCAACTACCTGTTGTCTTGTTAAACCAATAAGGGTTAAAAAGTTTTCATTGATATCTTGAATATATCCATCAACATCATATTCAATTACATAGCTCGATGTATTAAGGGCTTCTATTAAACCCTCCATTTCAGCAGTTTTTCGAGCAGATTCCTCTTGTGTTGCTTGTAATTCCTCCATGTTTTGACGAACCTCTTCTTCTTGTGCAGCCATTTCTTCTGCTTGTTGCTGCGATCGTTCAAGAAGCTCAGTTGTTCTGATGTTTATTCTTACTGACGAAAGAGTAGAGGCTATACTTTCCGCTAATTTTTCAACAAATTCAATTTCATGCTTTTCGAAAATATTAAATGATGCAATTTCAAGAACACCCAAGACTGTTTCTTCTAGTTTTAAAGGCACAATAAGTAAACAACTTGGATTTGAACCACCTAATCCAGATGTAATTTCAATATAATCTTGTGGAAGAGAAGTCATAAAAATGGTTCTTTTTTCAATAGCACATGTACCAACTAAACCTTCTCCTAATTCGATTGTTTTTTGCAGATATTTGCGACGATCATATGCAAAGGCAGATAACATTGATAAATAAATATGTTCTTTATCATCATCATTTAGAATAAATACGCCCCCCTGATTTGCATCTAAGTAATTCACCAGATTCATTACTATTTCTGTTGCAAGAGTTTCTAGATTATCATTGTTTTGTCTTAAAATATCTGCAAATTTAGCCAGCCCTTCATTTGCCCAACGACGTTTATCATCTTCAATTTTGCGTTTTTCTTCCTCTTCTTTAGCTCGTATAAGGCTGTTGCGCATATCAATGAGAGATTTGCCTAAAACATCATCATCGCTTAATAATTCAAATTCATGGTTTAATTCTCCTTTGCCTATATGATTAGCAAAATCAACCTTGTCATTTAACCCTTCAATCGAATTGTTTAATGCATTTGCCATTTCCTCTATTTCGTCACCTGTTTCTATTTTAATTCTCATATCATTATCAATATATCCTTTAGAAACATTGTTTAACATACGAGTTATTTTTGTTAAGGGATTGGTAATATTTCGGCCAATTATAGCAATAACAAAAACCATAATTAGGATACCCATAACACCCACAAGAATAGAGATTTTAAAATTATCGTTTGCTTCCTTCATAATCGTTTTGACAGGAACAGAAATAGCGATCGACCAGGGAGTATTTGTTGTACTTATTTTTATTGATGCATAAGAAACGTAGTGTACGATTCCATTTTCATCCTCAGTTGTGTAGCTAAAGTTCAAACCCTCACTAATTTTTCTGGTTATTTGCTGTTTTTCTTCATCTTTTGGGAAAACCTCGGCAATAGATTTGTTAAACAATTCTTTATCAGGATGACCGGCAATAAAACCTTTATTTGAGATTAAAAAAGCATAACTTCCCTCATATGGTTTAATTTTGTCTACAATTTGCTGTAATTGAAGGAGGGTGATGTCATAAGAAATAACAGCAACAAATTTTCCGTTATCTACTACCGGGGCATTTAAACTTGTCATAAGCAACGATTCTTTTTTGTCGCCAGTTAAAACATCAAAATAGGGTTCATTAATATTGGGTTGGAGTTGCGATTTTGTTTCTGCATATAATTCAGAATCTCCGGTTAAGCTTCTCGTCTCAATATTATCCTTAAGAACGCCATTTTCTCTCCACAGAGAATGACTAATTCTTCCATAGGGTTTTTTCCAGTCGGGGTCAATTTCACTTAGTTCCCAACTATCCCAGAGGGCATAAATATTTGGATTATTCTTAAAGATATTAAGATACATTTTATGAATCAGGTCCTGCCATTCATCTTTTTCAAACTCTTTATATACTTTAAAAGCATTACTAATTGCAATAACAGCAGAAAACTGGGCGTCAATTATAGATTTAATATCTTTAGCCGATTCCAGAACTTGTTTGTCGGTAATCTTTGTAGCATCATTATAGGCCATTTTTCGCGCATTAAAGCTAATATATCCGATGGCAATCAGATAAATAATGATGGTCGAAGAAATTATAAAAACTTGTATTTTCTGCTGTATTTTAAGTTTTAGCCTCATAGCTTATATTTTTTACAAATAAAATCATTAAACAAAATCAGATAACTCGTGAGAAATTTTTAGGATTTTTGTAACACTTCCATTCTCGTCGAAAAGAGGTGAATATATTTCTAAAAAACTATATGTTTTACCATTAACAATTGCTTTGGTTTTTTCTTTACGGATTTTACCAAGTCGCAGATCGGTCCAGAATTTTTTATAATCTGATTTTTGCTGATCGTCAAATTCCATTTTATCAGAATGGTGAATACCAATAACATCCGATCGTTTCAAGTTTAAAAGAGTCAGGTAATTATCATTGACTTTGGTGATGTATCCATCAAGGTCATATTCAATAACATAACTTGATTGATCAAGGGCTTGAATAAGGCTCTCCATTTCAGCGCCTTTACGAGCAGCTTCCTCTTGTGTTGCCTGCAACTCTTCCATGTTTTGGCGCATTTCTTCTTCTTGTGCCGCCATTTCCTCTGATTGTTGCTGAAATTTCTCGAGCAATTCGTTTGTTTTAATATTTATTTGAACTGAAGATAATGTTGATGCAATGTTTTGCCCAACTTTCTCAACAAATTCTATTTGGTAATCTTCAAACCTTTTAAATGATGCAATTTCAATAACTCCATATACAGTATCCTCCATATTTAAAGGAACTATTAATAATGAATCTGGACTGGCTCCACCCAGACCAGATGTTATTGAAATATAATCTTGTGGAATATCGGTCATGTATATCGTCTCTTTTTCAACAGCACAGGTTCCAACAAGACCATCGCCAAGTTCAATCGTTCTTTCAATAAATTTTTTGTAATCATAAGCAAATGCTGAAATTAATTTAAGATAAACGTTATTTTTGTCGTCATCGTTTAAAAGGAATAGGCCTCCCTGATTTGCTCCAAGATAATATACTAGGTTTTTAATAATCTCAGTTGATAGCTTTTCGAGATCGTTGTTATTTTGCCTTAATATATCGGCAAATTTTGCTAAGCCTTCGTTTGTCCATCGTCTTTTTTCATCTTCAATTTTGCGTTTTTCTTCTTCAGTTCTTGCGGTGGTTAAGCTATTTCGCATATTTATTAATGCCTGCCCCAATTCATCTTCGTCACTAACTAAATTAAACTCATGATTAAGGTTTCCTAGTCCAATCTGGTTGGCAAAGTCTGTTTTTTTGTTTAATTCAATTATTGATGTATTAAGTGCCTTGGACATTTCTTCAATCTCGTCGCCAGTATTAAAGTTAAAAGCCATTTTAACACTTGTTTTCCCTTTTGCTAGCAGATTTAAAAATTCTGTAATTTTTTGAATAGGATCAGAAATATTTTTAGTAATTAAATAGATAACAGAACTTAAAATTATTATTCCAATAATTCCAACAATAATTGAGATCATAAAATTACGATCAGCCATAGCCATTATTGAGTTGGTAGGAACAGAAAGGCCTATATACCAAGGAGTATTTGTTCTTCCAATTTTAATTGGAGCGAAAGCAATAAAATGAGATGAATTATTTTGGTCTTTTACAATAATGGAAAACTGATCACCTTTTTCAATTTCTTTTAACAAATTAAATTTTTCACCAGTTTTTAAGGTAAACTCTGCAACCTGATTTAGTAATTCTGTCTTTGGGTGTCCTGCATATTTTGCCTCTTGGCTGAGTAAAAATGCATAAGAACCAGAGAACTGCTGGAGTCTTATTTTTTCAACCATATCTTGGAATTTTTCAAGAATAAGGTCGATCCCAATCATTCCATGATATTGATTATTAACAATAATAGGTGATACAAGGCTGGTCATTAACTTTGTGTCTTCCAGTTCTTCTGTAAAAACATCAAAATAAATTGGTAAGACAAGATCTGTCGCATTATTCTTTATGTAGCTATAAACTGCAGGATCTCCATCAAGGCTTCTAATATCCTGTTTAAAATGAACAGCTCCATTAATTCGGGAATAAACATTTGCAATTCTTCCTGTAGATTTTGTCCAAGTACTGTCAAATTTATTTAGCTCCCAGCTATCCCACAATTTATAAAAATCAGGATTATCGCGATATACTTTATCATACATCTTATTGAATAAGGGATCCCACGTTTTTCTAGGCATGGTATTATATATGGAAAAAGCTTTAGATAAGGTTCTTACTGTTGAGAAGTATTCATTTAAGTCGGATTGAATTTGAAATGCATACTTTTCTGCATATGTATTTACAATTTCTACAGAATCGTTATAAGCGGCTCTTTTTGCATTTATGCTTATATATCCAATTGCAGTAGCATATATTGCTACCGAAAGACTTATCAGATACAATTGCATCTTATTTTTTAGGTTGAGTCGAATCTTCATACGTAAATATTTTAATTCTTTGTTGGGCGTATGTATTGAATATTATTTATTATATGATTTTTATATAGCTCAAATGTAAAATTTCTATATTAATCTGAAAACTAAATATCATCATTCTTATTATTAATTACTAAAAGAGTCTAAATCAACAGCCATTAAAATTATTTTATCAATTTCATCATCAATATAAACTGGATTGATTGATACTGCAAATGGTATTGATTTGCCCGATTTTAGTTTTAAATTCATTCTCTCCTGGTGTTCAGATCCAGACATAACTGAGTTCCATATTTCCTGAAAATTTTTAATTTCCTTTTCAGGAATAAAAGCAATATGCTTTAATCCCTTAATTTCATTAAGGGTATAGTCGAATTTATGCAAGAATTGATTGTTTGCATTTAGTAAATCACCATTAAAAGTAAATTCAGCTTTTAATAAAAAATGGTCAATGGCATCAAGAGTTCCTTTAAATTCTGCCTCCCGGCGAGCCGATTCCTCCTGAGTAGCTTGTAATTCTTCCATGTTTTGTCGCATTTCTTCTTCTTGTGCGGCCATTTCTTCTGATTGCTGTTGTGACTGCTCTAATAATTGAGAAGTGCGAATATTTATGCGAACAGATTTTAATGTAGATGCAATACTCTGTGCAACTTTCTCAACAAATTCAATTTCGTGTTTTTCGAATTTGTTAAACGAGGCTATTTCAATAACGCCAAGCATATCATTTTCGATTAATAGAGGTACAAGTAGTAGGCTAGTTGGATTCGAACCTCCAAGACCACTTGTAATTTTCACATAATCCTGAGGGATCTCTATTAAATGAATTGTTTCTTTTTCAACAGCACAAGCTCCAACCAAGCCTTCTCCAATTTGAATGTGCTTTTTAAGGAATTTTTTTCTATTAAAAGCAAAGGCTGCTAATAATTCGAGAACAACATTATTTCTATCCTGATCGTTTATGATAAAAATACCACCTTGGTTGGCATTAATATAATAAATGAGGTTCTTAATTATTTCGTTAGCTAATATATCTAAATTATTATTGTTCTGACGAAGAATTTCAGCAAATTTTGCTAATCCTTCATTTGTCCATCTTCGTTTTTCATCTTCAATTCTTCTTTTTTCTTCTTCTTCGCGAGCTTTTAAAAGGCTATTACGCATTTCAATAAGTGACTGTCCAAGTACATCTTCATTGCTTAACAGATCAAATGAAGAATTTAGTTCCCCTGCTCCTATATGGTTTGCAAACTCAACTTTTTTATTTAATCCCCCAATTGAAAAATTTAATGCGTCGGCCATCTCTTCAATCTCGTCTCCAGAGTTGAGTTTAACAGCCATTTTTTCATCAATATGTCCTTTTGATAAAAGAGTTAAAAGATTCGTTATTTGCGATATAGGATTTGTTATATTTTTACTTATAATAAAAATTATATAAATTAAAACAAGAATACCAATAAGCCCAACAATAATAGAAATTATAAAATTTTTATTTGCTTTTTCCATTATTACATTAACAGGAACAGACAGTATTATGGACCATGGAGTATTGTTATTTTTAATAAAAACAGGAACTACAGACGAAAAGATTTCATTACCGGAATTATCTATATAAATAAAATTAAAAAATTCGCCTTTCTTAATTTTTTCTGTTAGTTTATATTTGGTTTCCAAATCAGGATAAACTTCAACAAAAGGCTTGCTGTGAAATTCCTTATTTGGATGTCCTGCAATTAGCCCTCCATTAGAAATCATGATTGCATAGCTTCCTTCAAATGGATGTATTTTATTAAGGTAATTTTGAATTTCAGCTAGTGTAATATCCATTGCCACCATACCAGTGTATCTTCCGTCTACCATTATTGGAACATCGAGCGTTGTCATAAGAAAAAGTTCAGACTTGTCACCTTGAACCTGATCAATATAAGGTTCCCATATTGATGGACTATAAATATATTTATATTTGCCATAAATAGGTGGATCTCCATTAAGGCTTCGCAGTTCGTAATTGCTTTTTATTTGTCCATCTTCACGCCAATGAATTGTTACAAATCTGCCTGTTGGCTGTTTCCATTCTGGATCAACAACACTTAATTCCCAACTATCCCACAAACTATAAACATCTGGATTTTCACTAAAAACGTCATAATAAAAATCCTTTAAATGACTTTTCCATTCTTCAATCGGAAATTTGGTATAATTGCGATAAGCTTCTGCCAATGTTTTAACTATCGCCATGTTTGCATCAAATATTGCTTTAATCTCTTTTGATGCATTGGAAGCCTGAAGTTTAACAATTTCTGTTTCCATTGTATAGGACATATTACGCGCATTTAAGCTAATATATCCAATTGCTATAATGTAAATTAGAATAGATGATGAAATAATAAACAACTGTATTTTTTGCTGGATTTTAAGCTTTACTTTCATAGCTTTTTCAATTTTTTGAGCGCATTATTAAACCAAATAAGGAAAACAGAGTAATTTAAAAATATAATTGTATTCAATAAAACCAAAAGAAACGGTCCCTTATTATCTAAAATAAACCTCTAAACTTACATTTTTTTGTGAAAAAATCAAACAATTAACTTCCATTTGTTTTTGCAATTAGTAAATCTGTGTTGAATATGATTTTAATTCTTTGGAGAGTTCTTTAGGATTTGGTATAAATTTTTGCATAAATTCCCAGAATTTTGGCCCATGATTTTTTTCAACAGTATGACATAATTCATGAATAATTACATAATCAATCAGATAATCAGGGAGCCTTACAAGATGGATATTTAAATTTATATTATTTATCGCAGAACAACTTCCCCAATTGGTTTTGTTATTTTTCAAGAAGAGTTTATTGAACTTTAGGTTATGGTTAGCAGATATTGTTCTAATTCGATTTGGAAGATATTCTTTTGCTTCGGCTTTTAAAGCCCATTGAATAGATGTACGAATAAGTTTTTGTATGTTTGGGCTAGTAACATTATAATCCAACGGGTATCTAAGATTAATTGTATTTTCAGTTAAGTCTGCCGTGAATTTTGGACCTGTATGACCAGCTATATTAAGAACCCTTGATCGTGTTTTAAATTCAGACGTTTCGTTAAATTGTGTAATTTTATTTTCGATTATTTTTATTCGAGGAAGATTTTTCTGAATCCAGTTTTTTCGAAGTTCAACAATACGAATTGCTTCACTAAAAGGTAAAAAAAACGGGAAGTTTACAATTATACCCTTGATTGGACGAATAGAAATGCTAATGGCCCTTGAACGCTTGTTTCTTTTAAATTTTACATCTCCGATTCCTTCAAATGGAATGATTTTTTCTACCATTAAAACAAAAATTTATTTATTAAGAAACTTCGATATTTTATTCAAAAGCAGATTAATCTCAATGGGCTTAATTATATAATCATCATATCCCAGGTCGATTATTTCCTGTCGGTCGGTTTCCATTGCATATGCCGTTTGTGCAATAATGGGTATTTGTATTCCTTTAAGTTTTAATTGTTTCAAAGCTTCATGTCCATTTAAAATAGGCATTTGAATATCCATTAAAATCAGATCAAAGTCCGGTGTTTTATCAACATTATCGAGAACTTCTTTACCATCTTTAGCCCAGGTTATTTGAGCATTGGTTCTTTCAAGTACTGCTTCTAGAAACTTAAAATTAGTAACAGCATCTTCAGCTATTAAGATTCGTTTATTTTTCCAATTATTCTGTGATATTATGTCTGGTTTTGCATCCTGTTCTGTACTAATTTTTGCTGAATCTTCAAACGGTATCGAAAAATAAAACGAAGAACCAACTCCTGTTTCTGATTCAAACCACATTTTACCCCCAAGATTCTCAATTAATTTTTTAGAAATAGATAGCCCTAATCCGGTTCCCCCATATTTCCTTGTATCAGATTCATCGGCCTGTCTGAAGGGTTTTACAACAAAAGGTTTTTTCTCTTCTGGAATGCCAATGCCGGTGTCTTTTACAAAGCAAATTAAGGTTGACTCCTGCGTATAATAACCAAATTCAATTTTTCCTTGTTCAGTAAATTTTAGAGAGTTATCGAGCAAGTGCGAAAAAACTTGTTTAAATCTTTTGGGATCTGTATTTACTATAAAATCTTTATTGGGAAAACCTTTTTTAGCATATAAACGAATGTTTTTTATTTCATTCGATTTCTTATGTTCCTCGAAACTCATTAATAGTTCATCGATTATTGTATTGATATTCGTATTTATTTTATTAATTGATAATTGCTCCGCTTCAAGTTTCGATACATCAATAATATCATCAATAATAGTAAGTAAATTATAAGCACTTTTATCAATTATATTTAAATATTCAATCCTGTCCTCCACAGGAAGACTTGGATTTTTAATTAAAGTTGAAAAACCAATAATGGCATTCATTGGGGTACGAATTTCGTGCGACATATTGGTTAAAAACGAGGTTTTTAATCTATCGGATTCCTCTGCTCTTAATTTTGCTTCACTTAAAGATTGTTCGGTTAATTTCTGTTGTGAGATATCTCTATAAATGATATAAGTTCCTATTTTACCCTGTTTATTAATGATTGGTGTTGCAAGAATAGACACATAAATTCTTTTACCATCCTTGCACATCCTTATAGTTTCAATAGATACATTTGAGCCGCTTTCGGTTCGCTGAAAATTTTCTTTTGCCTCATCTATAAGTTCCGGTGGAACAATAAAATCATCAACATTTTTATGATGAATTTCAGTTTTTGTAAAACCAAATAATTTTGTAAATTCTTTGTTAACCCGAATAACATTCCCACTATTTCCTGTTAAAACAATTGCTTCTGGAGCACTTTCGAAAAGACCCTCGAAATATACCTCTTCCTCAATTTTCAATAATTGAGTCTTCTTCATTTCTCTCACCATATTATTAGCCGAGTTGGCAAGTGATTTAAATTCAGAAAAATAAATTTTCTTTTCATCAATTAAGATAAAATCATGCGAGGCCTTCTTAAAAAAATGTAGAAACGATTCAATGCTACTATTTGCTTTTTTGGATATATAAAATGAAAAAAATGACAATAGAAAGAGGATAGTCAACAAAACTGAAAGAATAATAATTATATCTTTCTGGATGGTTTTTATTAATGTGTCTTTATACTGCTTTAGTGTTGAATCAATTTCGTCTGTATATACTCCTGCACCCACCATCCATTGCCATTCAGGGATTCCTTTAACAAAAGACATTTTTTTGGTAATTTCTGTGGTCGTAAGTTTTCTCCAGGAGTAATAAATATAATCACCTTCGGGATTTTTAACAGCATTTCTTTCTTCTTGTATTACTTTAACTCCGGTTGGATCTTCAAGCTCCCATAAGTTCTTATTAATTGCTACAAGAGCACCATCAGTGATCAGAGCATCACCATTATATGTATTTATAAAAATGTAACCCTCTTTTCCATACCGTATTTTCGAAATCCTATCGAGAACATCTTTCTGAACATCCTTAGTAAAATCATCAATATACTCTCCTGTTCCGATGTACCAATCATAAGGAGTAAATAACTTGACATAAGATATTTTTTGTGCAGATTGATTTTCTTTTCCTGGTTTTTTCCAATAGCCATGACAAAACCCCTCGCCATATGTTTTAACTACAGATATTTCATCACGAACAATAAAATTACCCATATCGTCCTGTAAATCGAAAAGATTTTTTCCTTCGCTCGAAATTTCTCCCGGATATAATATTTCAATGCCGGTAAGTGATCCGATAAAATAATAGCCTCTTCCATTATTAAATCTTATTGGACGAAGAGCATCAATTATTAGTTTCTTGATTTCGGCCTGACTTTTTTGATTTTTATTCTCATTATATAGGTTTTGGGCAATGCTAAACCCTTCGTAAGTTCTGTTTTTTAAAAGTTCTTTTAAAGCATTATCAGTTTGATGCCTCCTATAATTAATAAAATCTATTGCATCAAGAGTCTCCTTTTTTATAAACTTTTTCTGGGTTTCCAGATAGTCTTGTTGTACACGATGGCTCTCTTCTTTATATGCTGTATACTTCTGAAAAATCCAAAAATAGCCTATAACAAGAAAAAAAAGCACAACTAAAAAATAAGTTTCGAACAGTAAAACGCCTACTAATTTTCGTTCTTTACCAGAAAATAATCTGAAATATTTGAAATTTGGCTTTTTGGCTTTCATAGTTTAAATCAAAGTTCAATAATAGGGATAATTATTTACTTTCTGAAAATGAATACTAAAAAAGTAAATAGTATTTTATAACCAAATGGTTTTCTTAAATTTGATGCGTAAAAATGACAATATAAATTTGTATAAATTTACAAAATAGGTAGAACAAAGTAAATTTCTAATCGAAATACAATGAAAAACAATAAATTACTTCAATATCTGATAATTGCAGCAGTATTATTAATTATAGTTGCTGTAATAGGTAAAAAGGCTGGTTGGTTTGGTGGCGAAGTTTTAATAAAAGTGAGTGTAGAAAAACCGGAAAAGAGAGAGATTAATGAATTGGTGACAGCAAGTGGTAAGGTACAACCTGAAACGGAAGTGAAAATATCACCTGATGTTTCTGGTGAAATTGTTGAGCTAAATATTGCTGAGGGAGATGATGTTCAAAAAGGAGATTTATTGCTTAAAATAAAACCCGATATTTATTTGTCGGCTGTAGATCGCACAAGAGCTTCAGTTAATTCTACCAAAGCCAACTATGCAAACTCGCAATCAATGTTAGAACAGGTTGTAAGCAAACATAACCAAACCCAAAAATCATTTGAACGAAGCAAAATACTTTGGGAACAAAAAACTATTTCAGAAGCAGATTATGAGGCAGCTCTTTCAGCATTCGAAATGATACAGTCTGAACTTGAAGCAGCAAAGAAGTCGGTTGAAGCAGCTAAATATGCAGTGCAAAGTGCTGATGCTACCTTAAAAGAGGCCGAAGAGAATCTGAAAAAAACTACGATATATGCTCCCATGAGTGGAACAATTTCAAAGTTAAATGTAGAAAAGGGAGAACGTGTTGTGGGAACAATGCAAATGCCCGGAACTGAGATACTTCGAATCGCAGACCTCAATCGAATGGAAGTAAAAGTAGAAGTAAACGAAAATGATATCATTAAGGTTAAACTTAATGACACTGCATTTATTGAGATTGATGCATATTTGGGGGAATCTTTTAAGGGGATTGTTACTGAAATAGCCAATTCTGCAAATGTTTCAGGAATGTCAGTTGATCAGGTTACCAGCTTTGATGTAAAGGTGTTGTTATTAAAAGAATCATACGAACATCTAAAAAATAAAGGCAAATTAAATCCTTTTCGCCCCGGAATGTCTGCTTCGGTTGATATTCAAACAAATACCAAACAAGGTATTTTAACAATTCCTATTCAGGCTGTTACCACAAGAGTTGATTCGGTTGAGATAAAAGGAGAAATGCAGCTTGAAAAATCAAACAACGAAGCCAAAGAAATGGTGTTTGTTATTGCTGGTGATTCAGTTGTTTTACAACCTGTTAAAACGGGTATTCAGGACAATAAATATATTGAGATAGTTTCAGGTCTAAGCCCAGAAGATCAAGTTGTAATAGCTCCATATAGTGCCATTTCGCGGAAACTTAAGAAAGGCTCAAAAGTTACCATAGTTGATAAGGACAAATTATTCGAAGAAAAAGACTAATTTCGACTCGTTAAAACAATGAAGAGCTTTAATTTATGGCATTAATTCTTACAATTGAAACATCTACCCGAGTTTGTTCTGTTGCCCTTTCTGACAACGGAAAGATCATTAGTAAAAAAGAGAGTAATGATGAAAAATCACATGCAAAATTACTTACTCTTTTTATTGATGATGTGCTAAAAGAATCATCTGTTAATTATAATCAACTAGATGCAATTGCAGTAAGCAAAGGACCAGGTTCGTATACAGGTTTGCGTATTGGCGTTTCTGTCGCAAAGGGATTATGCTATGCTCTTGACAAACCATTAATAGCAATTAATACTCTTCAGTTAATGTGTTTTGGCGTAATTCGCAGAGTTAGTTTGGGAGATCTTCAATTAGATGGATTCTCCGATGCAATTTTAGTACCAATGATTGATGCAAGAAGAATGGAGGTTTATACCGCTTTATATAATTCTAAAGCCGAGAAGATAAGGGATGTAACTGCCGAAATTATAACTGAAAATTCATTTTATGAATTGCTCAAAATAAAAAAACTAATATGCTTTGGTGATGGAGCACAAAAGGCAAAAGAAGTAATTGAGCATTCAAACCTTATCTATATTGCAGATGTTACTCCATTAGCAATTGATATGGTAACTTTGTCTGATATAGCCTTTAGTCAGCAACATTTCGAAAACACCGCTTACTTTGAGCCATTTTACCTTAAAGATTTCGTTGCTACTATTCCCAAAAAGAATATCTTTAGTTAATTTGCATACAATTTGTTTTAATTGTTTTAAACAATTTTAATGAAGAAAGTTATAAAAATAGGTATACTGGTTTTATTTATAAGCTTGGTAACAAAACCCATCGGAAGCCAGAATAATGCTTCGAAAAGCGCTTTTATACCAGGAGAAACATTAAAGTATATTGCGTATTTTGGACTAATAAATGCAGGAACAGCCACCTTGCATATAAAGGACTCGGTTTACCTGGGGGAAAATGTTTTTCATGCAATAGCAGAAGCTAAAACCATTGGACTTGCAAATAAATTATATAAAGTACGCGATATTTACGAAAGCCTTTTTGATACTTTATCTGGACTGCCTTATTTCTCTATTCGCAACATAAGAGAAGGAGGGTATAAATATTATAATGAGGTTCAGTTTTTTCACGATGAGAATAAGTTAATTAGCAAAAAATCGGGCGAAAAAGATGTTCCTGAGAATATTCTCGATATGCTTTCGGCATTTTATTATATGCGAAATGCAATGTTTAATAAAATTAAAAAAGTTGGCGATGCTGTAGTTTTAGATACTTATTTTGCCGACGAAATTTTCCCTTTAAAAATGAGATATGTTGGCGATGAAAAAGTAAAAACAAAAATGGGGAAATTTATAGCTATGAAATTTTCTCCTGTAGTTGAGCCAGGAAGAGTTTTTGACTCGGAAGATGATGTTACCATATGGATTTCAAAAGACAAGAATTATATCCCATTGCAAATAAGGATTGATCTAGTTATAGGATCCATTAAATGTGATTTGATTGAATATTCTGGATTAAAACATGAGTTGGTTCAAATAAAATAGTAAGTACTAAAAAAAAATATTGCAAATTGCTTTTTTTTAGATAGTTATTTTAATGATTTACACTATTTTTGCATCCTAAAATTGTAAAAAAATAATTTTTTATGGCAACAACAGCAGACTTTAAAAACGGATTATGTTTAGAGTATAATAATGATTTATATACGATTGTTCAGTTTCAGCATGTTAAACCCGGTAAAGGAGCAGCTTTTGTAAGAACAAAGCTAAAAAACCTAAAAACAGGTAAGGTTATTGAGAATACTTTTAATGCCGGAGTTAAAATCAATGTTCAGCGAATTGAACGTCGCCCATATCAGTTCCTTTATACTGATGATCTAGGGTATCATTTTATGCATCTCGAAACATTTGAACAGGTTTCGTTCGATAAAGAGTTAATTAATGCTCCCGATTTATTAAAAGAAGGACAAAGCGTTGAAGTTGTTTATCATGCAGATACAGAAACTCCTTTATATTGCGAGTTACCCCCTTTTGTTGAGCTAGAGGTAACATATACCGAACCCGGACTAAAAGGAGATACGGCATCTAGTAATACACTTAAACCAGCCACAGTTGATACTGGAGCAACAGTAATGGTTCCTCTTTTTATTGTTACCGGAGAAAAGATAAAAGTTGATACACGCGATAAGTCATATAGCGAAAGAGTGAAATAATATTTTCATTTAATTAGTATTTTTTATATATTTATTCAGAATACAAATTAAAGCTTCTGAAAAATGGATATTTCGAGCAAAGCATCAATAAACAGATTAAAGCTTTCAACATTTAAGCTAAATACATTGCTTGCTATTACCAAAGCGATAAACGCAAATCTTTCAACTGATGAATTGCTTAAAAGCTATGAGAAAATCCTTAAAGAAGATTTAAATATTGGCAAAATCCTGATTTTTAAATTTGATAAAACATGGCATCTCATTTTAAGCTCAGGATGTTCTGACGAAATTATTGAACAAATAAGTGTAGAAAAGGACCTGATTGAGCATAAAGAAATTTCTTTTATAACAGCCTCTCCAAATCCATCACTTCGGGTATTTGATAATATAATACCTGTTTTTAACAATAATGTTCCTATCGCATTTGTGTTAATTGGCGATATTGAGGAGGAAAGTGAAGGCGTAAGCCCTACAATAAAACATTTGCATTTTATTCAAACTTTATCAAATATTATTATTGTTGCTATCGAGAATATTCGATTGTATAAAGAGTCGTTACGCCAGGAAGCCCTAAAAAAGGAGCTTGAGCTTGCAAAAAAAATGCAGGCTATGCTTATTCCTGAAAACGACCTTTTACCTCATAATGATAAAATATTTGTATCAACTTTTTATCATCCTCACCTCGAGGTTGGTGGTGATTATTATGATTTTATTAAACTAAGTGAGGATGAGTTTGGATTTTGTATAGCTGATGTTTCAGGAAAAGGAATCTCTGCTGCACTTCTAATGTCTAATTTTCAAGCTAATTTGCAGGCTCTTTTTACTTCTGGTGCAAGCTTACCGGATTTATTAAAAAAACTGAACGAGCGTGTTATGGCCAGTGCAAAGGGAGAAAAGTTTATAACCTTGTTTATTGGAAAATACAGCTACAAAACAAACAGACTGGATTACGTAAATGCAGGACATAATCAACCCTTGTTTTATAAAGTTAAAGATAAAGAGCTTGTCTTTTTAAGCGAAGGATGTGTTGGAATGGGAATGCTCGATGAAATTCCTGGTATTATTCAAGGGTCAATAATTATTGATCAAAGATCCAAACTTTTTTGCTATACAGATGGATTGGTAGAGCTTACTGACGAAGATGGAGTTACTTTTGGAACCGAAGAGGTTGAGAAATGTCTCACAAACGAAGACGAAATAGATCAAAATATTAATGGAATAATTAAAAGCCAGAAAATTCTTGAAGGGAGCATTGCTATTTTCGACGATATTTCTATTATTGGAATTGAGTTCTATTCCTAGAATAAAACAAAAAAGACCCCAAAAAACAAGGGTCTTTTTTTATAGTATTTTTCTTATTTTACCAGTTTAGCAGCCAGGCAAAAATTAACGGAGCAACAATCGTGGCATCCGATTCAACAATATATTTTGGCGTATTAATATCCAACTTTCCCCAGGTAATTTTTTCATTTGGCACCGCACCTGAATATGAACCATAACTAGTTGTAGAATCAGAAATCTGGCAGAAATAGCTCCAGAAAGGAATTTCATGCATTTCCATATCCTGGTAAAGCATTGGTACAACACAAATAGGGAAATCGCCGGCAATACCACCACCAATCTGAAAAAATCCAACGCCTTTTCCTCCTGAATTTTTAATGTACCAATCAGCAAGTGTTGTCATGTACTCAATACCTGATTTCATGGTTGAGGGTTTAAGATCGCCTTTAATACAATATGAAGCAAAAATATTACCCATGGTGCTGTCTTCCCATCCAGGTACTATAATTGGCAGGTTTTTCTCTGCTGCAGCTATCATCCACGAGTTTTTGGGATCTATTTCGTAATATTGCTCCAAAACTCCCGAAAGAATCATTTTATACATATATTCATGTGGGAAATATCTTTCTCCTTTATCATTGGCTTCTTTCCACAATTTGTAAATATGTTTTTGCAATCTTCTGAATGCTTCTTCTTCGGGAATGCAGGTATCTGTTACTCTGTTTAATCCTTTTTCCAATAGCTCCCATTCTTGTTCTGGTGTAAGGTCTCGATAGTTTGGAACTCTTTTGTAATGACTATGAGCAACAAGATTCATTAAATCCTCTTCGAGATTTGCTCCTGTACACGAAATAATTTGTACTTTATCCTGACGAATCATTTCGGCCAAACTTTTTCCCAATTCCGCCGTACTCATTGCTCCAGCTAAGGTAATCATCATTTTTCCACCCTCGGCAAGATGGGTCTCATATCCTTTGGCTGCATCTTTTAATGCGGCTGAGTTAAAATGCAAATAATGATCTTCGATAAATTGAGATATTGTATTTCTTTTCATATTTAATAAGTTTTAAATTGTTCTTAGCCCCAAAAATACTTTGTGGTTAATTGGTTATTTTTTATTAAAAACGTAGCTGAGTATTTTATAATAGAGTTTGGCTGCAAGAAAATCAGGCCCTTTATTCACTTTGTTCGGACAAAGTTCCATGATATCGAATCCAACAATATTTTTATGCTGTGCCACTAGCCTAATAAAATCAACAATCTGAAACCAATTCAACCCACCAGGTTCTGGAGTGCCTGTTGATGGCATAATAGAAGAATCAAATGCATCCAGATCAATTGTAATAAATACATTATCAGTTATTTTTGACAATGCTTCTTTCATCCAGTTAGGGTTTGCATGAATCTGATGCGAGAAAAAACAATTTTCGTCTTTCATGTATTGCTTTTCTTCTATATCCATACTGCGAATTCCAATCTGAACCAGGTTTGTGGTAAATTGAGCTTCGTGAACAGCACAAGCATGATTGCAGCTAGAATCTTCGTATTCTTTTCTTAAATCCGCATGAGCGTCAAACTGAAGTACGGTTAAGTTCACAAATTTATCTTTGAAAGCTCTGATTGAACCGATACTTACTGAGTGTTCGCCACCAAAAAGAGTTACGAATTTTCCCTTGTTTAAATAGTCAAGAGCTGTTTTATGTACAGCATCAACCATTTTTTCGGGAGAGCTATTTTCATTAACAGGATTAGCAAGATAAACGCCTTGTTTATAAACCTCAGAGTTGGTTTCAATATCGTACAACTCCATATTGGCTGATGCATCCAAAAATGCTTCTGGCCCTTTGTCAGAGCCTTTTATCCAGGTACTAGTCCCATCGTATGGAACGGGAATAAGTACAATTTTGGCCACATCAAGAGTTGAATATTCTTCTGGTATTCCAGCGTAAGTCATGTGTAATAAAGTTGATATAAATTAGTAACCTAGAATTTGAAGCATATCTAAAGGCGTTTGCTCATCGGAAAATAAATTATAACTGAACTTTCCCTTTTTGTCTTTATCAATTATTATTTGTTTTGGAAAAGGTATAAGACAATGCTGAATACCTCCAAATCCTCCTAGAGAATCCTGATATGCACCTGTATTAAAAAATCCGATATAAAGTGTTTCTCCCGACGAAACTTTAGGCAAATAAATAGCATTACTATGTTGCTCAGAGTTATAATAATCGTCGCTATCGCAAGTTAACCCACCCAGAAATACACGTTCGTAAGTATTGTTCCATTTATTTATTGGCAACATAATAAACCGCTTGTTAATAGCCCAACTATCTGGGAGTGTTGTCATAAAAGAACTATCAATCATATTCCAAACCTCACGATCGTTTTGTTTTTTCTGACCTAAAACAGAGTAAATTAAACCACCACTTTCGCCAACTGTAAAAGATCCAAACTCAGTAAAAAGATTGGGCTCTTTCAAATTATTTGCTTCACAATATATTTTGATCTGAGAAACGATTTCTTCAACCATATATTCGTAGTCGTAATCAAAAGAGAGCGTGTTTTTAATTGGAAATCCACCACCAATATTTAACGAATCGAGCTCAGGACAAACCTTTTTTAGCTCACCATAAACATTCAAACATTTTCCTAATTCACTCCAATAATAGGCATTGTCTTTTATTCCGGTATTAATAAAGAAGTGAAGCATTTTGAGCTTAATATTTGGATTCTCGCGGATTTTCTTTTTGTAAAAAGGTACAATGTCTTTATATCCAATACCAAGTCTTGATGTATAAAACTCAAACTTAGGTTCTTCTTCTGATGCAATTCTTATCCCAACTTGAAAAGGTACTTCTACCTTTTCTTCAAATTGGTTAATCTCGTTAATATTATCAATTACAGGAATAGTATTTTTAAATCCGTTGTTTATTAATCTTGCAATATTGTCGATATAAGCCTCGCGCTTATACCCATTGCAGATTATATATGTTGATTTGTCAAGTTTTTTTTCTTCAAAAAGTTTTTCAACTATATTAATATCAAATGCCGATGATGTCTCAATATGGATATCGTTCTTTAATGCTTCGTGTAACACATGTTTAAAATGTGAACTTTTTGTACAATAACAATAAAAATAATCACTTTTGTAGTCGACTTTTTCCATTGCATTTACAAACCACTTTTTTGCTCTTTTTATTTGATTTGAGATTTGGGGTAAATAAGTAAACTTAATTGGGGTTCCATACTGTTCAATTATTTCCATTAAGGGGATTTTATGGAATAGGAGGTTGTCATCGTCTAACTCAAACTCTTTTTGAGGAAAGTCAAAGGTTTGTTCAATAAGATCAGCGTATTTAATTTTCATTCATAAAAAGTATAATTGATTAATAAAGCGCAAATTAAAGAAAATTTGTTCATAAAATTTGCATAAATAAAATTAAATTAAAAAATCAATAATATCCAGTCAATTAAATAATAAAAGCCACATAAAATGTGGCTTTATAACAATGCTAAAATTAATTCTTAGTAATACAAGATCCAAACAGTAAGGCCTTTTTCCTGAGTAATTACTTTATACTCGGCAAGAGCTTGAGATTTGTCGGAAAATGAATTAAAGCTAACTGCATACATTCCATTTCTTTCGGCTAATTTTTCAGCGGGAAATCCTTTTTCGCGAAGAGATTTTAAATAGGTTTCGGCATATGCTTCGTTTTTAAAACTGCCTGCAATTAAATAATATTTCTTGCCATCTAATGGGACTTGTGCTTGTTCTGCAATGGGTTGCTGTACTTCTTTTAATTGCTCAACCTGATCTGGTTTTATTTCTTCACTAAGGGTGGTTGTTTGTTCAATCTCAGATTCTTTTTCAACAGGTTTTATTGTTGCTTTTTTTTCTATCTTTTGAGCTTGATTAGTATTTTTCTTTAAAACCTTATTTATCGTATCAAAATTTAAAAGAGCCCATATAAATATAGCAGCCAAAGGTAATCCTATTGCAATAGACCAAACCAATCCCTTATTTACGGATGATTCTTTTTTCTTTATAGTTTGTTTAATTTCAGTTTTGGCTGGTATAACAGGAATCTTTTCTTCAGGTTTTATTTCTGGTTTTGTCTCAACTTTAATTTCTTTTTTTATTTCATCTTTAGCCGGTTCAACTTTGGATTTAACTTCTAAAACAAGTTCCTTTTCAGGTTCTTTGGTTGTTTTTGTTTTAGCAGTTGATTTTTTAGCAGGTTCTTTTGCTGTTTTCGCTGTTTGTTTTTTTGTTTCTGTCACTTCTTCTTTTTGAATTTCTGATACCTCCTTTACAATAGGTAAGAATTGAACCTTGCCTTGTTTATCCATAGTAAATTGGCCAAAGTCTTTAATATTATATGGTGACTCGGCGCTTAATTTTTCTTTTATTTCTTCTATAAAATTTTTTATTTTCTCGGCTGCCTGTTCTTTCGATATACTTTCTTTCTTAGTTATAAATCTTTCTAAAAGTTCATCATTAAACTTTAAAAAAGGGCTAAAATAAACATCACTTAATTTTTCTTCAAGATTATTTGAGTCTTTTCCCTTTGATGTTGCTCTTACCAAAAAAGCCCCATAGTTTGGTATAATAACCCTGTTGTTAGTGGCCAAGAGCTCTTGAATGTAACTAGTTATCATAATATAGTTAATTAAGGGTTTACAATTGAAAGCATAAATGTAAAAAATTTATTATTAATATGATAATGAATTGTATAACGATATGTGATAAATATTAAAATTACTGTAAAAAAGTATAAGACAATACAAACTGTTAAGTCGGTTAGTTTTGAGAGAAGGCCTGATTTATTGCATACAGAAGGCTTTCAATAGTAATTGGTTTTGATATATAATTATAGAAACCTGCATCCTTGCTTTGGATTTCTTCGTTATTATGGACATATGCTGATTGTCCTATAATTTTCAGGTTTTTATTAAATTGTTTTATTTTACGAGTGGCTTCAAAGCCATCCATCACTGGCATTTTTATGTCCATTAGAACAAGATCGATTTGGTCATTCTGCATACACATTTCAACAGCTTGTTTTCCATCTTTGACCCAAATTATTTTTGCTTTTGTTGGCTCTAAGGCTTCTTCAATAAATGTATAGTTTGTTAATAAATCTTCTGCAACTAAAACTACTTTGTTTTGCCAATTGAAATTAAAATCATGGATTTTCTCTGAATCGGGCTTTTCAAATTTATGGTCTATTGATTCAAGAGGTAGTGTAAAATATATGGTTGTTCCCTGGTTAGGTGTTGATTGTGCCCAAATATCTCCTCCAAGATGTTGAACGATTTTTTTAGCAATTGTTAGTCCAATACCCATTCCACCGTACTCACGTGTAAACGATTCGTCGGCTTGTCGGAAAAGGTCATAAATATGCTCGAATTTTTCATGTGCAATACCAATACCTGAATCAATTACATAAAACTGAATTGAATTATTTTCAATTATTGAATAGCCAAATTCAACAAATCCTTTTGATGTAAATTTTATTGCATTTTCGATAAGATTATACAATACCTGACGTAATCTTCGCTGATCAGTTAAAATAACAAATCCTTTTTTTCTAACGCCTATATTTACTGATAATCGAATATCTTTTTGTTCGCTATTCTGAATTCTATTATTAAATTCCGAATAGAGCTCGTTGAGTATTTTGTTAACTTGACAATCGGATTTTTGAATCTCAAATTTCCCAGATTGAATTTTAGAAATATCAATTACATCGTCAATTATCTTAAGGAGGTTAAAACCATTTTCGTTGATAAGGTTGTTTAGTTTTACTCTTTCATCATATGCAAGGTCTTCGTCGAGTAAAAGATTAGAGAAGCCGATAATGGCATTCATTGGAGTACGTATTTCGTGCGAAAGATTAGATAAGAAAGCCGATTTGAGGCGATCTGCTTCTTCTGCTTTTTCCTTTGCTGCAACAAGCTCTTTTTCACTATGTTTTCGTGTTGTTATATCTTCTGATATAAACACAAAATGAGTTATTTCTCCTTTTTCATTTTTTACTGGAGATATGGATGCCAATTCCCAGTATTTTTCTCCATTTTTCTTAATATTCTGAAACTCTCCCTGCCAATCACCACCTGTAATAACAATATCCATAATATCCTGGTAGATGCTTTTAGAGAGTTCTTCGGATCGAAGAATGCTTATTTCTTTTCCTATAACATCACTTGAAGAATAACCAGTAATTTGAGTAAAGCTTAAGTTTACAAATTCAATTTCACCTTTTAAATTAGTAATAATTAAACATGTGGGTGAGTGCTGAATTGCATTCGATAGTATTTTAAGCTGTAATTCAGTCCTCTTTTTATTGGTTATATCGAGCATCACTCCGCCAATTTGCCATCTGTTGTCTGCATTTCTAAAGCGGAACTTATGTGTTAAAAAGGAGTTTATATTACCAGAGAAATCAGGAAGTTCTTCTTCAAGTACCAAAATTTGGCCAGCAATAGTTTTTTGATCTTCGCTTAGTATTCGTGATGCGTATTTTTCGGAGAATAATTCTTGTGGTAGCTTCCCAATGCTTGAGTCAGACAAGACAGATCTCTTCACATATTTGTTGATATAAAGCAATTTCCCAAATTCATCTTTAATAAAAACCCCTACAGGTATATTATCCATGAAAAGCGAAAATTGTTGTTCAGTACGTTTCAACGCCTCTTCAATTTCTACTCTTTTTGAGATATCCTTAAAATCTTCAATAACACCAAGAATTTCTCCGTTCTCGCCTTTAAAAGCTACAGATGTTATTAATCCAGGAATAACTATACCGGCACTATTCTTTTTGGATATATCCTGTTCAACTCTTTCTTCACCATTCTTGATTCTCACCAATGGACATTCGGCAGTATGACAATATGGTCCTGGGAAAACTTCAAAACACTTTTTGCCTTCAGCATTTTCTTTGCTTATACCCGACATCATTGAAAAGGTTCGGTTTACGCGTAAAATGATGAAGTTAGTATCGATAAGCCGCATACTGTTTCCAGTAGTATTAAATATCTGATTTAATTCAGCATTAGTTTTTAGGATTTCTTTCGATTTTTCTTCTAATCTTCTATCAATACTATCTTGCAGGTTGAATAGCTTATGTAAAATAATATTAAATGAAAAATGCAGAATAAGCGAAATGGCAATTAATATTACAATGATGATTAATAAAGACCGATAAACAGTTACCTGAAATTGATTTTCTAGCTGTGTAATATCTTTAGCAAATACAATACCAGCAAATCCTTCAGTACGGAATTGATTTTGAATATCAACTAAATTTGAGAAGTAGTACTTATCGTTAAACTTAAATCGTCCGGTTACGATTTTCTGATCTTGAAATGTTATATTTGAAAATAGGGGGCTGTTATAAAGAGTATGAATAATAAAATGTTGGTTTTGATTTTGACTTGCTGAGTTCTCAATAAAAGATTGGTCAACAGTTTTTTTATCAAACACAGAAGCTACAAAAACATTGTGTTTTTTAGCTATTTGGTCGGCAACTTCGTTTTCACGTAATCCAAATTCTATACAACCAAGGTATTTGCCTTCGTAATAAATAGGTTCAACAATTTTATAAAAAAGCTGAGAGTTATAATATTCAAATCCCGAAGTAGGCTCTTTTGTTTTATTTACTTGAGAAATAAATGATCCGGGCTGTGCAGTTTCTATTGAAGCGTTAGGACCAATATCAAGAAGTAAAATGGAATTATTGTCGGGACCATAAAAATTGATGACAAAATAATATGGATTTTCAGATTTTAAAACAGAATAAAGGGGAAGAGCTTTTTTATATAGTTCATCAATCTTACTGGTTGCAAGCCCATTTTTAAGATCCTGGTTATTAACGAAATACTTTATCTTTTCGCGGTATATAGCGTTTGTATTGTACAGTAGATTTTTAATTTCAAGACATACTATCTCATTATCCTTCTGTATTTGCCAATCGCGAAATTGTCTCTGATTTTGTATTCCAAGGTAAAAATATACCGAACACAATACGAGTATTACAGTAAGTACTGAAAAAATGGTTTTGGTTTTTAATCTTTTTTCGAATTCCATGAATTCTTTAAACTCCTTAATGCAAAAAACAACTCGCAAATAAAGTAAAAAATTCTAAACAAAAAAACCTACGGTTAATAGGTTTGTAAACTTTTTATTAAAAGCATGATATAAGTCATGTATGATGAATGTTAATAAACCAGTTTAATATATGTAAATATTATTAAATGAGCCGATTACAAAATATGACACGCTAAATTTTATTTACAAATTTTTGACGAATAACGTTATACATTTGCAAGCAAAGAATAAACAAGGCTGATAATACGCTTATTTCCCATATGAGCCTTAGAAAAAAATGAATTTTAAAACTGATTGTATTTTTTGGAAAAGGATCTAAAATGTAATTACTTTATTAACTGTATATATTGATTAAACAAAATGTTAAAATCTCAAAAGGGCATTTTATTATTGTTATTAATTCAAACAAACCTTTTGGTTGGTAACGATTCAATTCAGAATCCGATTCAATATGCCATAAAACCACAGTATGGACTAATACTTGCCCATTCGAGTAAAATAGAACAGCTTACTTATACAAATCCATTTGGATTAGAAGTTGAGATATCCTGGCTCAGGATTAAAGATAAAAACTATCAGCAATGCAATTGTTTTGCAAAAGCAGGAATATCTTTTTTGTATATTAATTATGCAAATCCTGAAATTGTTGGTAGTTCGTATAATTTTATTGGTTTTGCTGAGCCGTTTTTAGTACGATCGAAACGTTTTTTGCTTTCAGCTCGAATGGGAATTGGACTTACCTATCTCGATCATATTTATAATGAGAAAGTCAATCCGGATAATTTGTTTTTCTCGACTCATTTTGCATTTATTACACATATTGATTTAAATGCTTATTACAAATTGAACGAAACTTTTTCTTTAATGGCTTTTGCTAAATATAACCATATTTCGAATGGAGGGACCAAATCGCCAAATTATGGAATGAATTTTCCGACTTTTGGTTTGGGTTTAAACTATACCGGAGATGATTTTAATTTCCCTGCATTTGAGAAACAAAAATTTATTCCGTCATGGTTTTATAATTTGTGCACCTTTGGGACAATTAAAACGATTGAAAAAGATAGTATATATCCTGAAGAGTCGAAGTTTATTTTTGGTTTTTATGGGGTTATCGGTCGTACCATTAGCAAAATAAATGGGCTTAGTGTAGGACTTGAATATATTAATGATGGTGCAGCAAAGGAAAAAATTGACAGGCAAGATTTGGAAAAGGATCATCAGCAGGTTTCGCTATTAGTTGGTCATCATTTGCTATTTGGGAGATTTGATTTTTCTCAATATTGGGGAACATATATTTATGCACCATATAAGGTCAGAAATTTTCATCAACGATACTCCTTATCCTATCGATTTACAAATCATTTATTAATTGGAGCCACACTAAAGGTTCATGGCGATTGGGCTGATAATTTTAATTTATTAATTGGATATTCGTTTTGACAAATTGTAAATTAGCAAATAATTAATATTTAACTCTATTTATTATGGAATGGAATCTTACCCCTGAGCAAATCAAGTTAATCAAGCAATTTCAATCTAATGAGATTACAGAACATTATATTTATACCCGTTTATCACGAAAAATTAAAAATAAGAAAAACAGTAAATTGCTTGAGGATATTGGAAATGACGAAATGCGTCATTATCTTTTCTGGAAGAATATAAGCAAATCAGATGTAGGACCTAACTGGTTTAAGGTTTCAATGTTTTACTGGATAACCCGAATATTTGGAATTACTTTTGGAATTAAGCTTATGGAGCGTGGCGAAGAAGGAGCTCATGAATCGTATATGAATGCTGCATCTTTTGTTCCCGAAGCCCTTCAGATTGCAAACGAAGAAGGTGGTCACGAAAAAGAACTCATCGCAATGATTGAGGAAAAAAAACTTGAATATGTTGGATCAATTGTTTTGGGACTAAATGATGCATTGGTAGAGCTTACCGGAACGCTGGCAGGATTAACCTTTGCTTTGCAAAACACCAGGTTAATAGCAATAGCCGGATTAATTACGGGTATTGCCGCTTCGTTTTCAATGGCCGCATCTCAGTATTTATCAACTAAAACAGAAAATAATGGTTCGAATGCTTTGGCATCTTCCTTTTATACAGGTCTAGCCTATATTTTTACTGTAATAATTCTAATTCTTCCGTATTTCTTATTTACCAATTACTTTGTTTGCCTGGGATTAACGTTGACTTTTGCCGTTTTAGTTATTCTATTTTTTAACTATTACATTTCTGTTGCAAAAGATCTGAATTTTAGTAAACGTTTCTGGGAAATGTTTGCAATTAGTATGGGTGTTGCTGCATTTACTTTTGGGATTGGTTATTTGGTGAGAATTTTTTTAGGAGTAGATATTTAATAGCTTTTAAAAACAGATAAACCTTCAGGGTTTTTAAAATATACTTTATTTATAAATTTTATGATGCAGTGGGATAAACTACTTTCAGCCAAACGACTTGGTCAGGAGAACAAAGAAATATCTAATGTAGACGAAATCCGGTCGCAGTTTCAGCGCGATTATGACCGGATAATTTTTTCATCCCCTTTCCGCCGTTTGCAAAATAAAACACAGGTTTTTCCATTGCCGGGGAGTGTTTTTGTTCATAACCGATTAACCCATAGTTTAGAAGTTGCAAGTGTTGGTCGGTCGTTAGCAAATTTGGTTGCTTTGGAATTAAAAAACAAAAGTGATATCAAGCATAAAAGTATTTTGGATGAACTTGGATCAATTGTATCGGCAGCTTGTTTAGCGCATGATCTGGGTAATCCTCCCTTTGGTCATGCAGGCGAAGATGCAATCTCAAGATTCTTTTCTCAGGGCAAAGGTCTAGCCATAAAAGAGCAAGTTTCTGCTAATGAATGGTTAGACTTAACGAGTTTTGAAGGAAATGCAAACGCACTACGATTACTTACACACCAATTTAATGGAAGAAGAAAAGGAGGATTTGCACTTACCTATTCTACTTTGGCTGCATTAATCAAATATCCGCATGGTTCTGATGCTTTAAGTTCTGGCAAGAAAAAATATGGTTATTTTCAGTCAGAAAAGGAGACATTTATAGCTATTGCAAACGAGCTAGGATTGAAAAAGAAAAGCGAAAATCCGATTTGTTTTGCGCGTCATCCATTGGTTTTTCTTGTTGAGGCTGCCGACGATATTTGTTACGAAATTATGGATATCGAAGATGCACATAAATTAAAAATTCTGAGTACACAAAAAACCTTTGATCTTTTGCTCGGATTCTTTGATACGACAGAGGATAGCAGTTTTTATGAGCAGAAAGAAATTGTATTTAAAGAAGTTACAGATATAAATGAGCAAGTTTCTTACCTTAGAGCTTCTGTAATAAGCAAGCTAATTAAAGAAACAGCAGATGTTTTTATTGCTTACCATGATCAAATTCTTGAAGGTGAGTACAATTCAAATCTTATAAAGGATTTGCAGGGAAACAGCAAAATTGCTTTTGAGAAATGTAAGAATCTGGCAATTAAGGAAATATACAACCATCCATCGGTAGTAAAAATTGAATTAAGTGGATTTAATGTATTGGGTACGCTTTTAGATGAATTTATTACTGCGCTTATTAGGCCCGATAGCGAATATTCAAAAAAAATACTATCAATTATTCCTTCGCAATTTAATATCGAAGACCAGTGTATTTATAAAAAAACAATGGCCGTCGTAGATTTTGTTTCAGGAATGACAGATTTGTATGCCGTTGATTTATATAAAGATATAAAAGGGATTAATCTATAAATTCAATTGGAAACAGAATTAAGCCATTCGTTTTTAAGCACTTAATTCATTATTAATCTCCTTATACCAAAAAATAGCTTAGTTATTTTGAGTTAGATAATGCCTCCCCCATTTTTTTCT
This sequence comes from Bacteroidetes bacterium GWF2_33_16, assembly GCA_001768565.1. Lineage (GTDB taxonomy): Bacteria > Bacteroidota > Bacteroidia > Bacteroidales > UBA12077 > UBA12077. Next base: position 57,124 of record MEOE01000019.1, read on the forward strand.
ACTATCGAAATAAAGGAGGATGCTTAAAATAAGTAATAATGCACTCATAAACAATGGAATAAGATGCATTTTCTGGGCAGATAGGATCAATCCTAGCACTAATGCTCCTACAGAAATCAATCCAGCAAAAATTGCATAAAGTTTCGTTTTATAAAACCAAGCATAAGGGAAAAAATGCGCTCCGGTAATTATAACATAAACCATTACAAAGTATTCTGGCATTTTTATAAGGGCAAAAATTAAAAATGGGAAATAAAATAATTGAGCAAAATTTAACCAAAGCCCGAATGGCTGCAATGGATTCTCTTTATTTGTCCATGTTGTTTTAAGTAATTTTGATAGTAAAAGCGCCAATGGAAGCATAACTCCTCCAACCATAAAAGTTAATATTGACTTGTCGTATGCTTTTATATTTAGCATCCATATTAATGAAATTACCAACCAAACAATGCTTGCAGAAAAAGTAAAGTCGATTCCATTTTTTGACTTGATGGATAATTCTGTTCGTAATGAGTCGAATTTTTCTTTTGTAATCATAAATTTTTTTTAATTAAGCTGGTAAAAATATTCTTTAAAATTAGAAAACCATTACGAATTCAACCATTTTTTAAAATCAGACGACCTGTCGATACTAACAATTGTATCTAGATCCGATTCGACTTTAGGATTAAGATCTAATCTCACACGTCCTCGGGAGTATGCAAACATATTCGAAATAGAAGTAATATTTACTATGTACTTTCTGTTAATACGAAAGAAATTTGTTGGATCGAGAATCTCTACTAATTTATCAAGTGTAAATTCAACAGGATAAGATCCTCCCTGGAAAGTTTTAAAGTAGATATCTTTTTCCAGCACATAAAAATAGGCTATTTCTGATATATCAACGAGTTTTATTTTATTTCCAACGGGTACAGTAAAGCGCTCACGGAATTTTTTTTCTTTGTTTAACATCAGACTATAAAGTGATCTCAAATCAACAGACTCCGAATGCAAACCACTAAATTCTTCATATTTTTTTAATGCTGCTGCAAGCTCTTCATGAACAATAGGCTTTAGCAGATAATCAATACTTTTAAGTTTGAAAGCTTTAATGGCATATTCATCAAAAGCGGTTGTAAAAATTACAGGACTGGAAATATTTACCTGTTCAAAAATAGCAAAGCTTAAATCATCTTCAAGATGAATATCAAGAAAAATTAAATCGGGTTCGGGATTTGACTTAAACCATTTTACTGATTCTGACACGGATTCCAACTCAGCAAGGATTTTAATTTCCGGATTATACTCCAGAATCATTTTTTTTAATCGTAAAGCAGCAAATGCTTCGTCTTCTATAATTACAACTTTCATATTTGTATATTTCTATTTTCAATTTTTTATTTCAGCAAGGGGAGCTTGGCAATAAAATGCTCTTTTGTTTTGCTGAACTCTGGTTTTTTATCTGAAACGAGTGCATATCTCCGACTTATATTTTCGAGACCCACGCCAGTAGAAACAAATTTTGTTTCACGAATATTCAGATTATTAATTATGTTTAGTTTTTGCTCATCATCAACAAATATTTCAATTTTTAAGGGATCGAGCTTCGAAAATGTATTATGCTTTATTGCATTTTCAATAAGCAATTGAATTGCGATTGGCAGTATTTGGTAATCGTAATAAGATTTATCTATTCGTATATCGATGCTTATTTTATTCATAAAACGTATCTCGAGCAAGAAGAGGTAGGCATTTAAAAACTCCAATTCTGTGCTTAATGAAACAACGTCTTTTTCTTTATTCTCGAGCACATAACGATAAACTTTAGACAGCCTTTCGGTAAAAGATTCTGCCAGATCGGGATCAATTTTTATAAGAGATGTAAGTACATTTAGGCTATTGAACAAAAAGTGGGGGTTAACCTGTTGCTTTAGTACTTCAAACTGCGATTGCAGATTTTCTTTCTGGACTTTCAATAGCTGGGTATTTGCTTTGGTTAACTGTTTTGTTCTTTCTGCAACGCTTTGCTCAAGCGTGTCGTTAATTCGTTCCAATTCTTCTTTTGCATTTAATAATTTTAGTTCCTGTTTTTTTCTCTCAGAGATGTCTACAATAATTCCTCTTCTGCCTACAATCTCTCCATTTCGGATTATTGGATTGCCAAATACCATAACTGGGCAATGGGATCCATCTTTCCTTATTGCAGTAAATTCGCCTGGCTCTGTTTTAATTCCCAGACTTGATTTTTTAAAATTTTCAATAATTCTGGGTATGTCTTCTTTAATAAAACAATCGAGAGCTGAAATTTTTTCATCAGGATTACTGGGCAATGGTCCAAAAAACTCGTCTCCAGCCTTGTTGCTTAAAATAATTTTTCCATCCAGATTCAATTCAAAAATGGGTTGAGGAAGCAAGTCCATTAGATCTTTGTATTTTTTTTCGCTTTCATTAGCAGCTAATTCCGCAGCTTTTCTTCGAGTAACATCCACAATAATTCCATCCAGAAACTCGACATTTCCATCGCTGTTGTATATTCCCTTGCCATTTTCGCTAACCCATACAATGGCTCCATCTTTATGCAAAATTCTGTACTCAAACTCGTAATGTCTTTTCTCGCCAGTTGCTTCGAGTATATTATTTTTGCATAGTTCTTGATCTTCGGGGTGAATAATTGAAGCAAATGTACGGTTGGCATTTTCGATTAATTCTGATGCATGATAACCTGAAATATCAAAGATTTTCTCGCTGATATATTTCATTGTATAATGCTCATCGAAATAACAACGATAGGCTGCACCTGCAAGGTTTGTTAATATGCTGTTCAGCTGCTCCCGACTTTCGTTTAGCTCCTGGGTAATTATTTCCCGATTTTTTATTTCCTCTTCCAAATGTTTATTAAGCCTTTTCTCCTGTTCTATAAGCTGTTCTGCATACCTATTCTTCTCTTCTTCAATCCTAATTTGTGCCTCATACATTGCGCGGTTTGCAGCTTCCATGATGAGTTCCTTCTGCAACTTTTCTGTTTTAATTTTTTCCTTCATGCTCTCATCAAGATAGATCCATGCTTCGAGGATCGACATAAAAAAAGCGTTTACAACAGAGTAAATCAGTATGTTATTAAAGAGAACGTTTTGCAAGGGTTGCCTGTAATTCCTTACCCAATGAGCAAAAAGAGTTAAGAGTGCAGAAATTACAATTGCAATTATAAGCATAAGAATAAGTTGAAGAACAACTCTTTTTATAACTCCTTTATTCCAGGGGAATGATTTATTTAGGTATTGAATCACATAAAGATCGGTGTATGCAATAATAAAACCTGCAACCATACTGTAAATTATTCCTCTTATTACTCTAAGAACAAACTCTGTTATTCCGCTTAGTTCATGGTATCCGCTAAAATGATTATATGTAATTACAACTAGCTGCAGAAAAATAGCCATTCCAAGTACAAGCTTAAACAGCTTGTTGAAAGGAAAGTGTTTGTGTATTTGACGGAATATCATACTAGGTATATTCGTTTAAATTGCAATAAAAGTACTCAAGCCAATTCATAAATAAAAGAATATTGCGTTGAAGGTGAAAAAATGGGTGCTGAAAGTGTTAAATACTGGTTTATATGTGTATTTCATTATAGTCTTAGTATTAGTTTTTATGTTGGTAAAAGAATGGTAAACCTAGATTTTATAAAGATTTACTACGACTTCGCTTTTATTTTTATTTATTAATATCTTGTGTCGTTTAAAATTACCTGGTACCCTTTTACCATCGTAGTTGGTAAATCCAAATTTTTCTTTTGGAATTCCTACTAGATTTGTGTCAAGAATTCCATTGTTATTACTATCCTGATAGATGGAAAAAAGATATTCTCCCTCGGGCAATTTCAACAAAGTATTAATGCTTGTTGCATTTGGATCGAGAGTGAACGACTTAAAAACAGCCCTGTTATTATATGATTGTTCGGAATTAAATACCGAGACATAGACTTTCCCTCCATTTTTCTCAACACCGGCTATTTCAAGCTTAAAATTTACTTGTGCCATGGAGCCGATTGAAAGGAGTAACATCAATATACTTGTAAAAATTATTTTCATAGCTTACGATTGTTTAAGTGAGTACTTTTTTCCATGTCTTCTGGCAACGTTTATTGCGTTCTTCCAATTGTAATGCAAATGAATAGCTCTTTCTCTGCAATTGGCTATACATAGTTTGCACAAAGTGCAATCGAGCTCTCTGTTCGTTAAAGCTTTATTATTATTAATTTCGATTAATCTAAGTGGGCATACGGCAGCACATTTGCCACAGCCAATACATAAACTGTGATTTATGGTAACAATATCACCTTTTAATAAAATATATGAACCATTTAATTTAACAGTGTAAGTATTTACGCATCCGTCTTTAACTGGCAATTTTGGCTTGACCAGATCATAAAAATCGGAAACACAATATTCGGGTAAGGTTTTCTTTATAAAACGTTGCGCTTTTTTTAAGTCTGTTTCATCAGGCTTGCCACAAGCGCCTCCACCAACAATTACAAAAGGACCTGTTTCGTCGTAGCCTCTGACCGAAAAATCGCAGATAAATGTTTTTCCTTTTTGCAAAAGCAATTTTTTTATTGGCTCATGGTACTTGCCAAGGAAAGGGTTTCCGCGACTTGAAAAAACAAATACCTCTTGGTTCGATGTATCCATCTTTTCTATCACTTCGAAGATTCCGTGATGATGACATCCGAAGTATATTCCAGAACCCAGTCCGATTACTTTGTAAATACTCAAATCTGTTTCAAGTGCTTTTGCAGATGAAATAATTTCACATCCAAGTGTTTGTGCCATGGCTTTTGCCAATTTGTAAGTGTTTCCGTTATAAATAGACTCACAAATAATTATGCAATCTTTATTCATATTTTTATTCTTTTTGTTTATACCAGTTGTGTACTATTATGTATTATTTTTCATCAGTAAGATTATTTTCTCCCATCAAAACATCCTTAACTAAAATCTCCCTGAATCTATCGGGTTCTTCAAACATCGGACTATGAGCCGATTTTTCAAATGTGTAAAACCCTTTCAGAGGAGCCTTTAACTTCTCGAAATAATCATTAGCCAAAATGTAAGAAACCGTATAATCGTAAATACCATGTAAAAAATAGACCGGAATTTTTAGTTCAGGAACTTGTTTAGCTAAATCAGTAGCTAGGATCGTATTCCATAGAGGGTGAACACCTGTCTGGGCTTTACCTCGCCACAGATTTATCTTCTCAGAAAATGTGTAGTCTTTGCATGTAAGCGATGGTAAAAAAACGCCAATTATAATTGAATGCATGTCACGTGTTGTTCCAACACCAATGCTATGCATGGCTTTATCGCGTAGCTTTAGGTATCCGTAAGGAATTATGTCTGTTATAGGTGAGGCTTCTAGTTTTCTTACCATTTTACTGTTCCCTGAATCCCTATATTCTTTCAACATAAAATCATAAGCCAATCTTTCTGATTTTAAGTGGTTCGACATCTGAGCAATCCCAATGTAAGCGTGATATAATTCAGGGGCCTTTTTTGCCGTATGAATGGCAATAAAGGTTCCTCCTGACCGTCCCATGAGGTAAATCTTGTTTTGCCCAAAGCGCTTACATGGTAGTTCGTCACCTCCTTTGTATCCGATATCATTTGTTCCAGTGTCGTCGAATCCTTAGGTCTGTTTGAGTTGTATGAAAGACCAGCCCATCGTTGATCCCACCAAACTACAGTAAAGTAGTTTTCAAGTACTGTTGGGTATTTCTTTGTCAGGAAATAATCTGGGATTCCACCATGAAGGTAAAGCAAAACGGGATTAGTAGAATCTTTGCTCTGAATAAACATCCCTTGTTTAACTCCGCCTATTTGGACAAATATTTTCTCGGAGATGCTTCCTTTCAGGATATTTCCATTCTTATCCGTAAAAGCACTGGGCTTTCCTGGGCTAACTATTACCAGATAAACTAGCAATGAAATAAATAGACCCACAATTGTTAGCAGCGTATAAAACATAATTTTTACCATTAATTGATTATTTGTTTTCATAATAAATTGATTTAATTGCAACTACAAGAACCTAATAGAAAGGCAATGTAAAATGACGGTCCACTAATTTTTTGATTACTGATATATGAAAAGTTTGCCCCGGTTACAAAACGATAGGTAATGCCAATATCAAGGTGTACTAATTTCCCTAACGAGATTTGAGAATAAAGAGATGGTTCAAATACGGGAAATATGTTAAAATCTCCATCAGTTGATTTTGGAACGGTTTCTTTAAAACCTACGCCACACGCGACTAACAAATTAGAACCAAAGCTGAATTTCTCTCCCGCATAAAAAATGTATCCAAACTCAAGACCACCATATCCAAACTTAAAAAATTCAAACGTATCTGTATTGCTGCTTTCAATTTCAACTCCATTGGGCATTCCCCACCCGGCACCACCAAATGTATAGCAGTTATTGAATGTTGCAGAACCTCTGCCTCCAGTCATAATTGTTGATTTTCCATTAACATTCGAAATTAAAACTCCTGTTCCGCCAAAAGCCAAAGAAGTCATTTTTATTCTTGATCTTTTTGTAGAATCCTGGACGCTAATTTCCTGTGCATTTAGTTTATAAAAATTTAAAACCAAAGCTATTATTAAGAGCAGAATTGTTTTCGGATTTATGTAAAGAGGTTTGTTTATTAGGCTCATGAATTTCATTCGTAATTTTATTTTAGTTTAAAAGTGGTTTGGCTTTCGGAAGAAACAAATCTCTGGTTTTTAATCCTCCAAATATTGCAAACACAACATATAACACTGTAAAAGCACCATCAATTATACCGGTAAACCAGAATGTTGAAGGAAAATCTTTTACAAATCCCATATATACAAAAAGCAAAACAACGTAGAATAATCGTCCAATAATTAAACAGCCAACATTAAAGGCATATCGTTTAATATTAAATGCCGACAGAAACTGTAAATAAGCAAAGCAGATAAAGAATGAGCCCAAAAAGATCGAGTAGAAAGGATCTATTGGAGGATTATCAATTTTTCGACCTGTACCAATAATAAAAAGATACATGATACCAGCAACCAAATCCCAAATTCCACTTAAAAAGAAAGTTGCTGCTAATGGCGTTAAAGATTTTTTATTTCTTATCATAGAATGCGATTTTATGCATCAACCGTTATTCCCTGCTGTTTAAGTTTCTCCACTTGTTGTTTGCTAACATTATTGCCACGAAGATCTACGTAATCGAGCCATTCAAGATCAAAGAGAGGAGAAATGTCTTCGATTTTATTATTTGACAAATCCAGACATTCAAGATTCTCTAAATTATTGAGAGCATCAATACATTCAATCTTATTATAGGCCAGGTTTAATTCTTCCAAAAGTGAAAGACCGAAGAGGGGAGTAAGGTCGGAAATATAGTTGTCCGATAAATCCATTGTTTTTGCATGGATGCAAAATTCAGCACCCTCAAGGTCGTTAATATTTGACGAAGAAAGCTCAAAATCATCGATATCCTCAAGATAATATGATGGGTATTCAGTTTCTATGTTTCCGAACATGCGAATTTTAATGCCATCATAAAAATTGAAAAAAACTTTAGCTGATGGATTTCTCTTTGATTGTTTCGTTCCGTCAATAATTGTAACTCCTTCAGCAGAATAATCCCACTCGTACACAGGAGTATAATCAACATCTACGAAATCGGCAATTGAGGTTGCAATCTCCTCTATACGAGATAGTTTTAAAATATGAGTATATTCAAGTAAACCATCGTAATTGTCGTGTGCTGCCAGCTTGTTGATTTCATTTATATGACAAGCAAATTTATCGGGATGATAAAGCATCATAAATGTTGAGAACCCTTTTCCGTCATCTCCTATTTCAATTTTTGTTGTATCGCTAATTATCTCTGCAATTTTTCGGAGTGTTGCATACTGCTGATTTTTGTATAGATTTATCAATACCAATGAAATGCTGTTAAGATTGGTTGTTGTATAGCTATCTAAAAGTTTTTGATGTAGTTCTTTTGTTGTCATTTTTATAGATTTTCAGGTGCTATTTATAGGAGAAACAATACTTCGGAATTAAAAACTAATTGGGAGCATTGTAATCACAAGCTCCCAACCAGAAAAAATATTAAAATCGTTTAATTATACCTACTCGTAGATTGATATAGTTAAGATTTAAATGTGTTGAAGATCCATCCAAATCAATTTCTCTGTTAAGGGCATTGAACTTAACTCCGGGTGTAAGACTCCAGTTTGAACCAAGATTTATATCTATTCCACCTGCAAGTTGCCAGCCAAAACCATGACCGCTATCGCCATTAATATCTCCATCTTCATTTTCTATTTCGATGTGATTGTATAAACCACCTGCTCTAAGGTAATACGATAGAGGTGTTGTTCCAATTGGATGCTTGAACTGAAGTCCAAGAACGTATCCAGTTTCCTCGAAACAAACATCGGTACCAGCAAATGATTTATCAGCACCAAAGCGGTTCCATCCCCATCCACCGTAAACTCCAGCGTGAGGCATAAATCGGTAATGAAAAATTCCTTCGAAACCAAATCCGGTATTCAGATTGGCATTATCAAGTTTGCGAGTTGCAAATGAAGCACCTCCACTAAGTTCAAAACCAAACCTTTTTTCGTTTTCTTGTGCAAAACTGCTTAGAGTAAGCGATGCAATTAAGGCAATTGTAAATAATACTTTTGTTTTCATCTTTCTAAATATTTTTTAATTAGTAATCAATTAATTTGATGAAACAAAAGTAGGTTGTTGGTTACAGCTAGAAAATTAAAACATGCTGAGGGGGTTATTACAACTGCTGAAGGTGTTAAAATAGAATTGAAAGTGGTATTTATATATTTGAAATTTCATTTTTTTATCTTCCAACTGGTTAATCTAGAAAAAGCCAGAATGCAAAATCCTTATCTTTTCTAGACAATCAATTGGAGTTAAATAAGCCACAATGCTTTAATAGCTGAAAAAAAGAAGCCAGCATATAACTGGCTGAGCTGGTCTATTAATCACGATATTATTATTCTTTCCTACAAACTATTAACACTTTTCTTTTAGATTTTTTTCATACTCCTCAACAATTTGCATTGCTTTTATATAATCATGATTTGAAACAAAAACAGCTATCGGACCAGCACCTCCAGGCGATGTCCACCAGGGATTTAGTGTTCCCAGAATTTCATCCTTAACAAATGTTTCTATTTCTGCATTTTCAAGGAGGCTTTTTACCATCCCAACCTGCCATGGTGTACCTGCAAAAACTTCAACGGGATCATTGTTCTTTTGTGGATTCATAAATGCTATTTTTTTACTTATTCACCACCCCGAATAACAGTTTTCGAAATTGTTTCGTCTCCGGCAGTTATTCGAATATGGAACAATCCTTGTTGTGTATCAAGTTGTTCTTTGGTAAAGGTTTCGGTATAATATCCTGCAGCCTGACTATTTCTTTGAATGGAACTTACTTTTCGCCCTGAGTTATCGAAAATAACAATTTCAACGGGGCTGTCTTTCTGAATGTAATAATCTATTTTAAAGCTTTCGGTAAATGGGTTTGGGTAAATGCTTGCACTAATATTTTCAAGGTTTAAATTTTCTTTATCAACCACCTCATTAAGTTTGTATTTTGAATAATAGGCTGTTCTTATTGTTGCTGTTCCATTTGAATTTTGCGTTTGAATTATGGTTAGTAAGGGATATCGAATATCTTTTGAGTACCATTTGTATGAAATAGTACCACAGTTACAACTTGATCCTTTACTATGTTCTTCTTTATATGTTTTTATTCTTAATACATTTGTATAAATACCGGTTGGAATAATTAATGTTCCATAGGCATCGGCTTCAAGTGAATATGTTCCTTCAATGGGTTGTTTAAAGTTAGGTCCTTCTATGGTCCCTGAAAAATCACCCGAATAAATATCTCCATAATCGAAAGGGAAAACCATTTTAACAAAGGGTTTGTCATACTTTGAAATTGTATTTGCAGTAACGGTGCCGTATTGTTCCATAATGTTTCCATTCGATCTGAAAAAGAATTTAACTCCAAATTCTTCAAGAACTGTATTTGCTTCTGGTATATCAAGCCCATTAGCTGTTTTAGCAACATCATACATGTAGCTGGTAAGTTGCGATTTAGTTTCAAGTTTTGAAAAGTCCCAAACAATTGCAGCACCGGATTTACCTGCGTCAACATTGTTTGTCAGGTTAAAATAATGCTCATCACCCACTTGTAAAATATGCGAATCGCTTTTCATTAGAAACTGTGCAAACAATGAAAAACTTAAGCTGGTGAGCAATAATGTTGTTATGCAAATTCTTTTCATATGCTTTACTTTTAAAGTAAGTACTTTTTTGGATGGATAAATTACAAAAAAAATAGAGCGAAGTAAAGGGTTGAGCAGATTATTTTTAATTAGTAGGTTTCCTCTAGATAAAGAGAAAATATGAAAAGGAGCTTTGGTTATCACTATTTATAAGGTTAACATGTTGATTTTCTAAACACTAAGTATTTATACCCATGAATTTTACGATTTTTAACTGTTTACTATAAATAGTATTCCTCCTATTTTTGACAAGTTAGGATTTGTGTCAACTTGAAATTGAATATATGGGAAAACTCTACGATTTATTACTACAGGACATTCGATTTGAAGAGGGGTTAAACGCTTGCATGAATTGCGGCGTTTGTACTGCTATTTGCCCTGCAGCCGAGTTTTATCATTACGATCCACGCGAAATAGTTGATACAATTCAATCGAAGGACGAAGACAAAATACTGGAATTATTAAAAAGTGAGACTATTTGGTATTGTGGGCAATGTATGTCTTGTAAAACCAGATGTCCCAGAGGAAATACCCCAGCAATGGTAATTATGGCTTTAAGGACAATATCACAACAATTGGGATATTTTGTTGAATCTGAAAAAGGATTACAACAGTTTGCTATAAAGCGCACAATTGGCGAAAACATTTTAAAATATGGTTATTGTGCTGCTACATATGTTGTTAATCCAGAATTACATCCAGAACAAGGTCCGATATGGAAATATATGATTGAAAATCTGGATGAGGTAATGGAACGACTAGATGCTAATATGCATAAAAAAGGAGCCGGAGCATTAAGAAGAATTTCAGACGAAGCATTGGCTGAACTGAAAAGTATTTTTGTAGTTACCGGTGCACTCGATTTTTACGATACTATTGAAATGCACGCTTCTAAAAAAGCTGCCGAAATGGGTTTTCAATTTGAAGAAAAAGGAATCGATAACGATTTTTTTAATTACGCATTTAAGCATAATAGCGATAATCACAATAAAGAATGAATGTAGAAGGCAAAAAACTAATCTGGAAAGATTATCAGAAAGATATAGCTGATGATCACTATTTTTATGTTCGCAGCTGTATAAGGCAGAGTTTTTTTCCTGGATCTGAACAAGCTTTTTTAAAGATTTTACGAGATGAACTTGGTAAGGATATATACGAACATCCTGATCATACAACATGCACAGGCATTGGATACCATTCAGATGTTGTTCCATTTGAAACTATAATGACGGTTGTTGCTCGCCATTTTGCTTTAATGAAAGAGAAAGGTTATAAAAACCTGGCCATTTCATGTGTTACATCGTTTGGCATATATACCGAGATTATCGAAACATGGAAACATTTTCCAGAAGTGCTTGAAAAAACGCGCGAAAATCTATATAAAGCCACCAAAAGAGAGTTTGATATTCCAGAAAATATGGCTCATGCAAGCGATATTCTTTATAAGTTCAGAAATGAAATTGCTGCAAAAGCTAAGAATAAGCTAATTAACAAAAAAACAGGCCAGCCCTTAAATATCGTTGAACATATTGGTTGTCATTATTCAAAAATGTTTCCAAAGTATGGTGTTGGAGGAGCAGAGTTTCCTGAAGTATTAGCCGGAATGATTGATGCATGGGGAGGAAAGGTTATTGATTATCCTGAGCGTCGCCATTGTTGTGGCTTTGGTTTCAGACAATATCTTATACAGGCCAATCGCGGTTATTCTGTGGCTAACTCAAAGAAAAAATTTGATTCCATGGAACCCTATAAACCAGATATGATTTTATGTAACTGTCCCGGATGTACTATGTTTATGGATAAATGGCAGTATACCATTTCTGAAATGGAAGGGAAAACATATGCTGAAAATAAACAAGGCATACCCGTTCTTACATACGAAGAACTTGCCGGACTTGTATTGGGTTATAATCCCTGGGATTTGGGGTTACAATTTCATCAGATTCAATCAGAACCCTTGTTAAGAAAGTTGGGAATTGAAATAAAGCCAGAAGATAAATATAAAACAAAGGACGGACGGCAAATGGCAGTTCCTGAATGTCCTGCAAATATTAATTTTTAAGTGATGAATAAAAAAGTTGTTGTCATAGGCGGCGGAATTACCGGAATGGAAGCATCAGTGCAGCTTTCGGCATTAGGCTATTCGGTTACTATTTTAGAAAAAGAAGGTCAACTTGGTGGTCATTTAAAAGACTGGACCGTTCTTTTTCCAAATTTGCGCAAAGGAAATGAAATAGTCTCTTTTCTTGAGCATGGACTTGAATTGCAGGAAGTAAACATCATTTATAATTCGAAAATTAACGAAATAAAGAAGATCAATAAGCATTACGAAATTATTTTAGATAAACAGAAATCAATAACAGCTGACGCAATTCTTGTTGCTACAGGATTTGATTTATTTGATGCTCACCGAAAAGAAGAATTTGGCTATGGTATTTACGAAAATGTAATTACATCATACGATCTCGAAAAAATATTTGCTCAAAAAGGTGAGATAAAAACTCCATCCGGCATAAAACCAAAGCGCATTGGATTTATTCATTGTGTTGGATCACGCGACGAGAAAGTTAATAACCATTATTGTTCCAATGTATGTTGTGTTACAGGTGTGAAGCAGGCTATGGAACTTAAAACGCTTATTCCCGATGCTGAGATTTTCAATTTTTATATGGATATGCGTATGTTCGATACACACTTCGAAGAACTGTATCTAGAATCGCAGAAAAAATACGGAATTAATTTTATTCGAGGACGCTTGTCTGAGGCAAATGAAACTATAGATAAACGAATTGTAATAAAAGTTGAAGATACCTTGACCAGCCGCCCGCTTAAAATGACAGTTGATATGATGGTGCTACTGGTTGGAATGGAACCATCAAAAGGAACAAAAGAAATTGCAAATCTTTTAAATCTTAAAATGCGCGAAAGTGGCTTTTTAAAGCCCGAAGATGATCATACCATGTCGAATGTGTCGAATATGGCAGGAGTATTTTTTGCTGGCACATGCAGTGGACCTATGTCGATAAAATATACTTTCACCGATGCGAGAGCTGCAGTAACAAAGATCAATTGTTTTTTAAAAGAATACGAATTACAAAATCGAATATTAGTAAACTAAATGCATGTCAAAATTTGGATTTACAATAAATAAGCCCCGAGTAATTGATTACGATCTCGCCGATAAGCGTGTATTGAACTATGTGCTTAAAAATGAGCCTAGCTTTAATTTATGCATTTTTTGTGGTTCATGCACAGCCACTTGTTCGGCCGGTAATTTTACCGATTTTAATATCCGTAAACTTAAAATGTTTATTCGTCGCGGATTAGTTGAAGAAATAGGAACTGAAGCAGACAAATGTATGTTATGTGGAAAGTGTTTTCTGGTATGTCCACGAGGTGTGAATAATAGAAATATTGTATTAAAAGTACGCGAAGCATTAACAAAAATCGAAAGCCATGAATTATAGTCATTTTGTTTTGCCATTTACCATTGGCTTAATTGTGTTACTGGCATATATGCTGGTTCGATTTGGTGTCTGGATCTACAAACTGGATTCAGATGATAAACAACGAATATTGAAAAATATCTTTTCGATAAAATCGCTTCAGGCAATAAAAGAGATTTTTACAGAAAGCTTGTTGCATCGCAATATTTTTAAAACCAACAAAGTACTTGGCTATATGCACATGAGCCTTGCTTTTGGTTGGTTGCTTCTAATCATTGGTGGACATATTCAAACATGGATTTTTTATGATAGGCTTTCGAATCCTATTTATATTCCTATATTTTTCGAATACTTTGTGCACAATAAAGCAGGGATGCTTTTTGGTGAGGTTTTAACTTTTACAATGGATTTAATTCTGTTATTTATTCTTACCGGTGTTGCTCTTGCATATTTTAAACGTTTTTACTCAAAGTTATTTGGGATGAAGAAAACCACTAATCTCAAATTAGGTGATAAATTTGCATTGGCATCATTGTGGTTAATTTTTCCGTTACGTTTATTGGCCGAAAGCACAGCAGCCTCTTTGCACAATACGGGTGGATTTTTAACTCAGAATTTTGGCAACTTTATTTCTGGACTTATTCCTGTTTCTTTCTTTGAACCTGTTTTTTGGTGGGCATATTCTATATCGTTAGGAGTATTCTTTTTATCACTTCCATTTTCCAGATATATGCATATTCCAACAGAATTATTACTTATTGCATTGCGTAAGTGGGGAGTTAAATCAAAAGAAACTTTCGATGCATTTGCTGATGTAGAACTTCACGCTTGTTCACGTTGCGGAATTTGTATTGATCCTTGCCAGATGTCATCAACAGGAATTAGCAAAAAAACACCTGCCAGCTATTTTTTAAAATCAGTTCGCGATAAGGAAACTAATTCGTACGATGCCCTTAATTGTTTAATGTGTGGCCGTTGCGAAGATAAATGTCCGGTAGGAATTACAACTACAAATCAACGATTAGCACAAAGAATAAATTTAGCAAATGAGAGGCAAGGGGATTTCTCTTATTTAAAAGATTTAAATTACCAGATAAAAACAGATGTAGTATATTTTGCCGGTTGCATGTCACACCTTACACCAGGTATTACCAGGTCGATGATAAAAATATTTAGAAAAGCGAAAGTTAATTATTGGTTTATGGATGAGGATGGATCGGCTTGTTGTGGTCGCCCACAGAAACTTGCAGGCAACTTAGAAGCCATGAAACAACTAATGGATTTTAATAAAAAACGAATTGTTGAATCCGGAGCAAAAACAATTGTTACTTCTTGCCCTATTTGCTATAAAGTTTTTTCTGAGGATTATAAGCTGGAAATAGAAGTGCTGCATCATACCCAATATTTAAACCGATTGGTTGAGCAGAAATTATTGCCTGTACAAGCTGATAGTAAGAAAGTTGTTTATCACGACCCATGTGAGCTTGGCCGTGGAGCAGGAATATATGATGAGCCCAGAAAGCTTCTAACTCACGTGGCAACTCTTGTTGCAACAAAACACGAAAAACAGGATTCGTTGTGTTGTGGCGGAAGCTTAGGAAACCTTGAAATAGAAGCTGCAAATCGTTCATTAATAGCCAAGGATGTTGTTGATGAACTTTCTAAGCCAAACCCCGATGTTATTGCTACTGCATGTCCGTTATGTAAGAAAACATTTATAAAAGTTTCAAGTGTTCAGGTACTTGATATTGCCGAGTTAATTGCTATGTCGATACCTGAGAAAAATGAAAAATCTGGCGAAAGGAAGAAGATTACGGTACTTCAGGAAGAATTAGTTTAATTAAAAAATAAAAAAGACCGCTACAAAAGAGCAGTCTTTTTTTTGTATTATTCATCAAAAAGAAAAACATCTTCGATTTTTGCCTCAAATACTTTTGAGATATCATAAGCCAGCTTTAACGAAGGATTGTATTTGTTTTTTTCTAAAAATACGATAGTTTCCCTTCGTACATTTACCTTTTTGGCCAGATCTTCCTGTGTAAGGTTATATCGAGCCCTCAGTTCCTTTATCCGATTATTCATTTTTAATACCTTTAAAGTTAATAATTAACCAACAAACGCCGAAACATACTGCCATAGCTAATATTCCGGTTCCTAATACTTCTTCGGTATCCATAGTCATTCGGTCTTTAATATAAATCATTGCAACCCACATATAAAGGGAGATGTAATATGACCAAGCAGCAGTTTTCTGAAGGACTTTTTTTGAGAGTTCGTCTTCGGTTGGTTCTCCACGCTTGGCACTGCTAAATTTTTTATATCCAACAAAAATTGCAAAAACAAGAATCAGTGCTATAATGCTAAACTGAAACATATCGGTAGATGAAAAACCTTCACCTGAAGAAATAAACCAGAATACACAGGCAACTGCAACCATTGCAACAATAACAAAAAGTAATACAGTCTTTTTCATAATTAATAGTTTTTAGTTAATAACATCTAACAAAAAGATAGAAATATATAACACAAAGTTATAAATAAATAACAATAAGTTGCAAATATTTAACGAAAAAATTTTTACAATGAAGTATTTTTTTAATTATTCGTTGCGTTTGAATAAAAAAAGCGTGGAGTTTTTCTCCACGCTAAATTCTTTTAAAAAGTAAAATGATTATTCTATTACA
Organism: Bacteroidetes bacterium GWF2_33_16; assembly: GCA_001768565.1. Classification (GTDB taxonomy): domain Bacteria; phylum Bacteroidota; class Bacteroidia; order Bacteroidales; family UBA12077; genus UBA12077. The sequence continues at coordinate 73,602 of MEOE01000019.1, forward strand.
CTAAATGTTGATTTAAACAGATCTTTGTTTGACTTGATTTTTTCTTCACCGCCATAAACACAGATCGCATTTTGAGAAAGAATATCTTGCACCATTTTTTCCATTGCTCTTATATCTTCAGGAGTTGTCATTAGAACATCTTTTCTTTCGGCCTTAAGTTGTTCAAGGGTTATTTTGGTAAAATAATTATTCACTCCTATAGAACCTCTTTGCGATGCAGTAGTTGGTCTGTCTAATCCAGAAATAGTACCAATAATGAAGCGGGTCATTTCTTCTTGGGTTGGATTAAAACTTTTTATAAATTCTGGAGCAGCATCATAGTTTTCAAGGGTTTCTTTTAAGTTTGGATCGCGGTACGATGAAAAATAAGCAATGCCAGATGCATAAAAGCGGGATGATCCACCATAAGCTCCACCCATTACACGAACCTTATTATGTAAGTAATCTCTGGATAAAATCTGGTTTAATACTCGAACTTTGCCATTCCATTGATAACCTAATTTTTTGAAATCGTAACCTTTGATAACATATTGAACTTTTGAAGCAGCCATTAAACCTTCGTTTTTAAGATTAAATTCAAAATCCCAATTAGTAAATACCTGCTTATTTGATTTTAAACCGGAAGAGAATGACTTAAGTCCTTTGGCAAAATCAGTATAATTTTCTTTTGAGCATGTTATTGCAGCAATCATATTCTCACTAGTAAACAATGCGGATGCTACTTTTGCCAGATTTTCACTAATTTCTCCTTTTTTTGCTTCAAAGTTTTTTGTAAGGTTAGTAATAAATTGATAGTATTCTAAACCATCGGTAATCTCATCAAACAAACCTTGTTTGCTGTAATACGAATTTAACCGTGTTAAGGCATACGTATTTCCATTGTTTTTTACTCTCGACTCAACTTGTACCTGATGACGAGTAAGCATTTCTTTTAATCTTTCAGGATCATTAAACTTACTGCTGTTGAGTATTTCGGTAGTCAATTCAAATAGCTCCTTGTTTTTTCCAACAGTAGCTTTAGATGAAACAACAAACTTTGGCAACAATAAATCGTCGGAATTATTTTCTAAATAGGATGTTAAGAATGTATTAAATCCTCCGGTATGAATATTTAAAGCATTATCCAAATCACCAAAAGTGTAGTTTTGGGTATTTAATAATCCAAGCAATTCTGATAATAAGCTTGCATAAGGGATTAACTCCTTCGGCAAAACCCGAAGATCAAAATACAAATTGGTATACAGAATATCGTTTGTAAAATCTTCGTAATGTAAAACAGGAATATTTGATTCTATTTTTTCTTTAAGAGCATACCATTCTACTTCGGGACTAATATCCTGAATCGAGAGCATAGGAATCGTAGCAAGTGCTTCTGGTGAATCGCCTTCTTCCTGGTAAGCTTTCAATGCTTTTGTTTCTTCAACCAGTTTTTCAAGTTCTTCTTTACTCAAACTTGCTTTATATGCTGCAAGTTCTTTGGCAGTTTGGGCTGCAATTTCTTTTTCGAGTCCGGGTTGTGGTTTTAATACCAATAATAAAGTATGAGGATTAGAAATTAGGTTTTCCTTTAGAATTCTTTGTAGAAGACCGTTTTCAATTCCTTTTTTAACATTTGCCAAAGGTGCTTCAAATTCTAATCCTTTGATTGGATTGTTAGCAAAGAACATTGATTTTTGCGTTCTCATTGTATACATAAATCCTTTTTGAGGATTGTTGTTTTCGCGAAGGCCAAATTCCATTCGGTTGATAATACCTTCAATCATTTTCTTATCAAATCCTTCGGCACTTACTTTTTTCATTGTGTTATAAACGATCTCATCAAATTTATCACGATCCTCTGGATTCGCATTCTGCACAGTAATCTGAAATACATTCTGCTGAATTTCACTTACAGATGCTCTAACGTCCTTGCCAATTTTGGCCTCCTGCAAAGCAAGACGAATTGGTGCAGATTCGTGATTTACTAATGCTTCTCTTAGAACATTTAAAGCCATTACTAATTCCTGATCGGTATTTAGTCCTGTAACAATACTTAAACTCAAAAATGTATTGTTTTTGGTTGAACTTCCTTCTGCTACAGCATAAGGTTTCTCTGCTACTTTTTTAGCTTCAAAAGGTTTCTGTAAAGGAATTTCTATCTTTTCATTTGATTTTACATATTTTGAAAAGTATTCTTTATCAATAAAATCAAGCTCTTTATTTAAATCAGCATTTCCATATAAAAGGATATAACTGTTTGATGGATGATAGTATTTTTTATGAAAATTTCTAAAATATTCATCTGTTAAACCCGGAATAGCTGCTGGATATCCTCCCGAAGAAACACCATATGTGTTGTCGGGAAAAAGCTGTTTGTTAACCTGATACATAAGTTCACGCATTGGGCTTGAGTATGCACCTTTCATTTCGTTATAAACAACTCCTTTATAAACAATTTCTTCATCAATATTATCAAGCTCGTAATGCCAGCCTTCTTGTTTTAAAACTCTTGGATCGGTATGTAGAACCGGATTAAAAACAGCATCAAGATAAACATGCATTAAATTAAAATAGTCTTTATCATTCATGCTTGCAACCGGATATGTAGTGTAGTCCGAGCTGGTCATAGCATTTAAAAATGTATTTAACGAACCCATTGCAAGTAAATCAAAAGGACTTTTTACAGGAAAACTTGTAGATCCGTTTAATACAGAATGTTCCAGAATATGCGGAGTACCATAATCTGTATCGGGAGTAGTTCTAAATGAAATACTAAATTGCTTGTTTGCATCGCTATCAGATACTTTCATAAGTCGTGCACCCGATTTTTCATGTTCAAAATAAAGGCAGTTTGCATTTATTTCTTTCACAAATCGGTTTTCAATGAGCTTAAACCCATTATAGACTTTTCCAACTTCGAAATTAGTTTGTGCTTTACTTGTAAGAATCATTGAGATTATAATCAAAAAGGTAAGCAATGTAATTGTTTTTTTCATTTTTAGGATATTTTAGTTAATAATTAGGTTATTTAGTTGATTTTATAATAATTCAGGTAAGCATCTATATCAAGCTCTTTGCCTGTGCCCATTATCATTCGCTCTTGCCATGGGTAGTATTCGCCATGTTTATAAAAAACCTCTAAGTATTTTCCTACATCTTTATTAAACACATATTCGTTTCCGAATTTTTCTTTTAATGTTTGATGTATCTGGCAGGCAATAATATCTGCAAGCAAATAACTTTGTAAGTATAATGGATAGGCAACATAGATAATGTTGTTCAAATCTCTTGTTCGTATATTATCTGATTCAATTAATAAATACTTTTTGGCAACATCCTTTTGTATTTGATCATATTCTTTTTCAGGATACAAATAAAGCTCCATTTCCTGCATAAAATTGGCAATATGATACCGTATAAAAGCAGGCGAATAAGTATTTAGTAAATCTTTTTGAGCATTAATTTCATCATCCGTTAAATGAGCATATTTTTTTAGCCATTCCGGATTCCTTGTAAGCCATGCAGATGTTTCGGCCATTCCCTCTGAAAAAGCGGGCGTGCCATTGCCTGGAATCCATTCGTATCCTTCCAAAATTGGCTGGTCTATTGAGTTAAACAAACCATGCAAACCATGTCCCATTTCATGCATCCATACCGAAATATCCATTTCGAGCGTCATTACAGCTCTGAAATCGCCAGGAATATTAAGCATAATACCCTGACCACCAACACCAGCGGGTAATTGTTTTTCAACAAGCTTTGATGGAAGATCGTTGTAAAAAATTCCAATATTAGCAAGTGACTCTTTCACCATGTCGATGTTATTTACTGTTTTGGGTAGTTGCGGACTATTATTTGCATAAAAAATACCAATTAATTGAAATGCATTTATTTGACTGAATTCCTTAATTTGCTTTTCATTTTTTGCTTTTTCTATTAAGGCTTTGTATGGTTCTAATGTAGCCTTGTCGAGTGAATTAACAAACTCCTTGAACCAGTTGTAACCTAATCCGTTGTTTTCGAATGTAAAATGAACATAGTTTTTAAAACCAAGGTCTTGTGATTTTTTATTTCGAAGATTAATTAGTTCACGCATTTTTGCTGGAATAATACTTGCTTGATTTTCGTTATTATCTTTTACTTCAAGCATTTCTTCCAACTCATTTCTGAGTTTCATGATTTCAGCGTCATATTCAACCTTTGCCGACAACAATGTATTATGCCAAACTTTAATTCTGCACTGCAAAATAGTATCAGTTATTTCTGATCTTTTGGGATACCATTTTTCTATATAATTATTTAGTGTATCGTTTGTTAATAAAGCAAAATACTTATTCTTTGGGGTAAGCAAATCGGGTTTTTCTTCACCAGAGTAAAAATTCCAATATGCTGTGCCAAGTTCAATAGATATTTGCTCATATTCAATTTCAATGCGGGTTAAAAATTTTTCTAATTCGTTGGTATTTGCCTGACAAGATACCACAGAAAAGGAAAGAATTGTAGCAACACTGAATCTAATAAAGGGGTAAAAAAATTTCATGATAGGTATAAATTATAACAATAATTACTAATTGTCATTTGACATAAAAACTTACAGGTAGTTTAAAACTGATTTTTTATAGATGGAATTCTTTTTTAGGAGATGCTTACTAGATTATAAAACCAGATTCTCTTTAAGTATTTGTAGAAGGTTCTTATGAATTTCCGGTTTATCCATATGCTGGTTTTTGCCAAGCGCTGGAATTGCAGGCCATCCATTATCTTCCCATTCTAAATTGGCAAAAATCTTTTTCTTGCTATATCTCGGAATAACATGGTAATGCACATGGTGGTCAACCATCATTAGCATCAGGTAATTCATTATTTCATAGTCAAAAACTTGTTTCATAGTTCTTTCAATGATCTGGATTATTTTTCCCAAATCTTTCATTTCATCTAGAGACACATCCGATAAATGCAAAGCGTACCGATTTAATGATAGAATTCCTGAGCCCAAGGTTGGCTGTGCCGGACGTATTGACCAGGTCCATGAGTCGTTTTTGAAAACAGTAAATTCATCAACCTTGAACTTTAATTTAAAATCACAAAGCATGTGATTAGAATCCATTGCGATAATAATTTAGAATGTAATTACTTTATCACTTTCAAGGGTTAATTGAGCAAGCTCTTTCATAGTACTTAATGAGGCTCCTGAAATCAATTCAAGTTTGTCTATTCCTCTGGCTTCGGCACACGAAGTACATATTTTAATTTGCCCCTTCTTTTGCCCAAAAAATTTTAGCATTCGTTCAATATTGTAATAACCTTCGGGTGTTTTTTGATTTGGTAATGCACAAGTAACTGCATCGGCCATTAAAAAAATAGTAATTTCAGCTGTTTCGTAATCCTTTGCTATCTGATTTGCAAGACGCAGTCCATTATAGGCTTTTTCAGTTCCGTAAGGAGCATCATTAATTATTATAAGAGTTTTCATAAAAAATAGAGGTTGAGTTGTTATGCAATACAAAAGTGCAAATTTTATTTTTTAAATTTATTCTAATATAATAAAATTCATTAACTTGGAGTTTTATTTGAAAAAAGATGAAAACCGGATTTTCTATTTTTATTACATTTTCAGTTTTTATTGCTGTTTCGTGCCTCAGCGAAATGCCCGATTCCATTTCTTCTGATGTTACCTTAAACACATCTGTAGCATTCCCCTTAGGTGAAACATCTCTTGGTTTAAATGACATTAGTGGTTTTGACGAAAGATTACTAGATGAAAATCCTTTAACTGGCAAACCTTTCTGGAAAGATTCTGCAGAAGTTATATTGAGTTATTCAATGCCATTTGATATCGGAGATATTTATCAAACCTCAGAAGAAATTATTCAATTAACATTCCGTTTAAATATGTATAATGGATTTCCATCGACAGTACGAGGTCAGTTTTATTTTTTGGATCCATATGGGTTTATTCAGGATTCACTTTTCCAGGATGGTCCGGTCGAATTAAAAAAAGCTACAGCTAGTGATAATGGGAAAATCACATTCAAACCTCACGAAAAAAAGGATATAGCATTTGATTCAAATAGACTGGATAACCTGCAATCTGTTAATAAAATAAGGATTTATTTAGTATTTAGTACATCAGATGTTGATGATGAGCTTGTTCAATATTATGATGAATACTTAGTTGATGTACAAATAGGAGTAAAAGCAACCTTGAAATTTGATCTATAGATTTTTCTGTGTATGAAGAAATATTTTTGGCTAATTAGTTTTTGTATAATTCCCTTTTCTGTGCTTTTCTCGCAGCAAAACAATACATTTTATTTAATGCATAATGTGCCTCAATCAAACCTATTAAATCCTGCAGTTCAGATTGATTGTAAATGGTTTGTTGGTATACCTGCTCTAACATCAACCCAATTAAATTACAGCAATACAGCATTTTCATTTAACGATATTTTAGGTAGCGGAAATCTGGATATCGATGCATTAAACAACAATGTTCACCGGGCAGATTTATTAGCTACAGAACTACATCTCGATTTAATTTCATTAGGATACAGATATCACGAATATTACATAACTTTTAACATAGCAGAAAAAGTCAATATGGCTTTTACTTATCCGGGCGATTTGGTTGGAATGGCATGGCAAGGAAATGCTCAGTTTATAGGAGAAACAGCTAATTTCAACAATCTTCGAACCAATACTTCATACTACCGCGAATATGCCATCGGTGTTTCTAAGGTTTTTGATCAGTACAGCACTTATGGAATACGAGCAAAATTACTTTTTGGGAAACTAGGTATTTATTCTGGCAAATCGGAAATGAGTCTCTATACCGATCCAACAACTTACGACCTGCAATTTGAAGCTGATATTACACTTAATTCTTCTGCGCCCATAACAGTGAATCAGAATGCCGAAGGTGTAATTACAGGTATTACAGCACAAGAAGTTGATATAATGGGCACCCTTTTCAATTCAGATAATAAAGGTTTTGCGATTGATTTGGGAGGTATTTATAAGTACGATGAAAATATTATCCTTTCGGCAAGTATTCTCGATCTTGGATTTATTAGATGGAAAACCACACCAAATAATATTCACATGCAAGGATCTTTCGATTATGCAGGTACTGGCTTGGGAAGTGATTTTAATTCAAATGGCTATATTTTAGATTTACGGGATTCTATTTTTAATGCCTTTACACAAGATGTAACTCAGGATTCATACTATTCATGGTTACCAATGCAAATTTATCTGGGTGGTATGTATCAGTATATGCCAAAACTAGGAATAGGAGCGGTTAGTCGAAATGTAATTTATCGGAACAAACTGCACTCATCGTTTACTTTGTCAGCAAATACAACCTTATGGAATAAGTTTTCTGCAGCATTAAGCTGGTCGTATTTAAACAATACATACAAAAACGTTGGACTTGGACTAGCCTGGCATGGTCGTGGATTGCAACTGCATATGGTGACCGATAATCTTTTGGGTATTTTCAAGCCCTTTGATGCACGAAACCTTAATCTCCGATTTGGATTTAGTTTACTATTAGGATGTCCAAGAAACAAGAAGGATGCTGCTAAGCAAAATAAATATTCAGGTTCACCCGAAAATGCAAATTGTTCATGGTTCGAGAAAATGGAAGAAAAATACCAGAAGAAAAAGAAAGCACTTAAGAAATAAATATAGATATTTATTCAATTTATTTAGCTTTATATACCCAAATATCTCCCATAATTAATTTTTCAACACCTATTTTTTTTAATCGTTTAAATTCTTTTTTTACATCCTTAATTTGGTCGAATTCATTCGTTGCAATAAAAAAGAAGGTACTTTCGTCATTTTTTATTATATATGTTTTTAAGTCGAATTCACGTTGTAGAACGATTTGTCCAAGCTTAGCGTTTTTAATAGTTTTATAAGCTCCTACAATCACATTAAACTTGTTTGTTTGATAAATTTCTAAACTGTCAGAATTATTTATTTTACTCTCATTTACTTTTAAATCAGAGACCTTAACTTCGTAAAGTTGTTTAAACTCTTCAATTTCTTTTTTATCTGTTTCAGATAATACCATTGTTTTTTTTAGTCTTTCTACTTCTTCTTTAAGTACTGTAATTTCTTTTTCGCTGTCATTTATTTTGTTTTTCAAAACTTTGTTTTCATATACAATTTTATCAATAGTTTCAGATTGTAATTGAGAATTTTGGCTCATATTTTCAATTGCTTTTCTATCTGAATATGAATTATTCGTTTGTGTTGTATTTTTTTTACTGAAGCGATATCCTAATAATATTTCATATGAAGGACCAGAAAATTTTGCAATTTCGCCAATATTATATTCATATGCGCCACTAATGGTTATGTTATTATAGATTTTACCTCCCAGATTTAAATAAACACAACTGTTATGTCTGTATCCAATATATGACCAAATCAGGTCTCTATGATTTAAATAAACTCCTATGTCAAACTGAATGGGTAATCCAAGGGTAGTGCGAGCAATAATGTTTGGTGCAACAACAAGCTTTTCGGGTATTACTGTAAATTTATAATTAGCTAATATCAAAAAATGTTGAATTAACTGATAATTTAAATCTGTATTATTTGTTTGATCTTGATATTGGTACTTTGTATTCATTAGTTGATATCCTACAAGACCAACCTCCAGTTTTTTAAATTTATAATTAATTCCAGCTGTAGCATCCAATTTTGTTTTTGCCCCATTTTGAGAAAATACCAAAGGGTCGCTAGTATTATCAGCTTGTAATTCATCAAATGATATATGAACATTCATTAATCCAAGACTTAGAGCCAGAGAAAGAGTTTGATTTGTATTAAGTTTAAAATGATATGAATATGAGCCATAAAAAGCTGTTCTGCTAAATATATTATCAGCATCATTTGAGAACATTATTCCTAAACCTATTTTATCCTGATTAATTGAGCCATCTATACTCATCAATGTATTTCTCGGAGCACCTTGAATATCAGTCCACTGTTGGCGATTCAATAAGAAAATATTTGTATTATCAGCTGTTCCAACTTTTGCCGGATTTAATAAATATGGATTTGTAAAATAATGGTCTATTACTGGTATTTGCTGTGACTTAGCAATAATGGGGAATAATATAAATATATAAAAAATGTATTTTTTCATTATAGATGTTGTTAATTATTTCTTAATAATGATATAGCTCCTTTATAAACAGTATCTGATTCATCAAATTTAATAATGTAGTAATAAGTACCATCGGGTAAAATATCGCCATTTGAATTTGTACCATCCCAAGTATTTTGATAAGATACCTTAGAATAAACCTCATTTCCCCAGCGATCAAAAATAATTACAGTGCAATTACCATAACTTTCAATATTTTCAATTACCCATGAATCATTTATTCCATTTTCATCAGGAGTTATAAAGTTATTTGGAGAAATTTTATAATCATCAACTACGGTTATTGTTAATGTGTCGTAATTAACACACGAATTAATATCTTCTACTTGAACAACATAATTCACTGTTTCCATTGGTGCAGCTATGGGGTTTGAAACAAAAGGATTAGATAAACCATCTGATGGATACCACAAATAAATGATACCACCCGAAGCATTCAGTCTTGTATCCTCTCCTTTACTTATGCTTAAATCCTCACCTACATCAGCAACCGGAAGGCTAAAAACCTGAACATATCTTACCAAAGAATCGACACAATTATTATCCGATTTAACTTTTAATATTATCGGATAGATTCCCGGGGAACTATAAATATGGTTTGGTTCAGGAATGTTGCTTGTAAAAAGATCTCCAAAATCCCATTGATAACTTATATTTCCTTCCCTTATTGTACTTAAGTTTGATGGGTTTATAGGATTGCCATCACAAACATTATAAATACTGAAGTTTGCTACAGGATGGTAATCTACAATTATTGATTTATTAATTGTTGCATTGCATCCTTTACTGGATAATGCAGATAATTTAACCTGGTATGTCCCAGGATTAAGGTATTGATGGATAGGGTTTTGTTGAACAGAGTTAGTTGCATCTCCAAAATCCCATGAATATGAACTGATACTTCCTGACGAAATTATAGTTAAATCATAAAAAACAGATGGGTTTCCATCGCAAACATTTTCAACCGAAAATTCAGGTTCTGGTAAAGGATAAGTAGTAATTATTTTAGTTATTGAATCTGAACACATTATTCCAGATGTTGCAATAAGTTTGACAACATATGACCCAGGATTTGAATACTGATATATTGGGTTTTTTTCAGTTGAAACTGCCCCATTTCCTAAATTCCAGTAATAGCTTAAAATTCCAGATTGTATTGTTGATAAATTTGAAAATTCAACAGGATTATTTGTACAATCATCTAGGGCATCAAAATTAACACTTGGAAGAGCATATACTGTAACATTTTTAAATATTTGATCTGAACAACCCTTTTCAGAATTTACATTTAATGATACTGAATAGGTTCCAGGTGCTACATAATAATGATCAGGATCAATATTAACAGATCCCAATCCATCTCCAAAAGCCCACGTATTTGTATATGTGCCTGAATTTATGCTTGTATTATTGATAAAATGTATAGTGTCGGTTAAACAAATATTCGAAGCTATAAAATCAGCTACTGGTTTTGCATAAACAACTACATTTTTTGAAATAGTATCAATACAATTATTTTCGGTACTTGTTGTTAAGAGAACTCTATAAGTTCCATCAGCACTATAGTTATGTGTTGCATTTCTATCACTCGAACTGTTTCCGTCACCTAAATTCCAGTAATAGTTTAAAGCACCCTGCGATATAGTTGTTTTATTTATAAGATTCATATCTGATCCTAAACATACATTCGAAAATTCGAAGTCAGGTATTGCTCTTGGGAAGACATCAACAGATTTAATGAGAGAATCCTTACAGCCAGTTGCATCTTCGGTTACAATAAGTTTTACATTATAATTTCCTGATGTAGGAAATAAGTGTGATGGATCAGTATCGGTAATAAAGGCCGATGCATCATTAAAATCCCACATGTTTGAAATTGTCCCTCCCGATGTTGATAAGGATGAGTTTGAAAAAACAACAGGGCTTTTATCACATTTACTGATAAACGAATAATTAACCACCGGGGTAGGATTAACTCTTATTGTTTTCGACGAATCATTGTTGCAACCTTTGTCTGATGTGGCAGTTAATTTTACGGTATAAGTTCCATCGGCTGAATAAGTATATATTGGATTTTTAGAACTATTTCCATCGCCATTTCCAAAATCCCAAGTATAAGTTAGAATACTTCCGGAGGAAATAGCAGATGTGTTTACAAATTTTGTTGATTGTGTTCGGCAAACAGTATCGAAAAGAAAATTAACATTGGGTAATGGGTTTACAGTTATGGTTGCTATTTCTGAATAAGCAGTATCACATTCGCCACTTTTTACAACGGCTCTATAAGTTGTTGTTTGTAATAAATTACCAAAACTTAATGTATGGTTAATATTACCAATATTAGTCCAGCTGGTGCCATTATATGAAAACTGCCAGTTTAATATACCACCGATATAATCAGACAAAACAAGTGTTCCACTGTTTTGTTTAGAACAAACCTCTTTCGAACCGGAAATAATACCTCCTTTAGAACGCGGAGAAACAATAACAGCAATATTATTAGATTTTTTCTCTTCACATACACCACTTTTTACAACAGACCTATAATAACTTGTGCGTATAATATTTGTATAAGTTAATGTGTCGTTAGTAAAATTAATGGTATTCCAAGGCATATTTCCTGTTTCCGATGTTTCCCATCGTACAATATCTCCTGTATTCCCTGACAGAACAACTTCTCCAAAATTATCCCCAAAGCAAACTGTATCTGCTCCAAGTATTGTTCCAGCTAATGTATTTGGAGAAACAGTAACAATTACAATATTAGATTCCGATGTACATATTCCACTTTTCACAATAACTTTAAAGTAATTTGTGATCGAAAGATTATTAAATAGATAATTTGCAGATGTATAAGGAATTGAATTCCAGCTCAAGCCCATATTATCAGAATATTCCCAATGATCTATGTTTCCTGTATAATTCTTTAATTCTAAAGTACCTGAATTATTTTCCTGACAAACCGTTTTGTTTTCAGACAAAATTCCTCCCATGGATAGTGGATTAACATAAACCTTTGCAACTGTTGATGTATCCCTTGGTGTGGCTCCAAATTTTACGATAGCTCTAAAATATGTTGTCTGGGTAAGATCTTTATAATCAAGCGAATCCAAGGTGTTGTTAATAGTTATCCAGGGAGAAGAACCACTAGTAGAATATTCCCAGTATAGTACATTGCCAATTTCGCCATTTAAACGAAGCACTCCTTGATTGCTTCCATAGCAAACAGTATCTATTGGTTCCATTAATGTTCCCCCAAAAGAAACTTGTGCATATAAAGGATCTTCAAAAGACACAAAGCCCAAAACAACACAAATAATTATAAAGATTCTTTTTTTCATTATTGACTTTTCCTTAGTTGAAATTACATTTTTACAATTCTGAACGATTTTACCTGGTCTTTTACAACCATTTTATAAATATAGATACCAGCCTTTAACCTGCTAAAATCATATGATTTAAAAATATATGATGTTTGATCTATGTTTTCCGTATAAATTAACATTCCGTTTAGATCATACAAATAGAGACTTACAAGATTTCGCTGGTTTAGTTTTAGTTCATAAATAAATTCACCATCATTTGGATTTGGATAAACTTGAGAATCAAGAATTTCAAACATTTCAGCCTTTAAGGTACTATCATTGTCTTCGGGTAAGTAATATTTATTTGTTCCACTAATAGTTAAGGGTTTTGAAATGGTATCATTACAAAAGGCATTATTTACAAATAATTTCACATTAAAAACACCTTCTTTATAAAAGATATGTGTTGGTAATGCTGTTGTGCTTGTTACACCATCTTTGAAATCCCATAAGTAATTAATCGGCGTAGGGTAAGAAACATCAACAAACTGTATGGTGTCTCCAATTTTTGAGATTGTTGGAGCAAGAAAATATGCATTTATTGATAAATCGGAATGTTGAATCAAAATAGAATCTCTCAATTTACAAGCATATTCGTTTACAACATCAACCCAGTATTTGCCTGAATCGCTGACAAATACTCTACTTTGATTAGAAATGAAACCTGTTGTTGATCCCCATGTATAGGAAACTCCTGAACTGCCTGCATCCAGTAGGGCTTGTTGATTTTTGCATAAGTATAAATTCTCTCCTAACTCAACATTTGGTATTGGATTAACCTTAATGTTTATAGTATCAATACTTGAGCAATTATAATTATTAGTTACGCTTACCCAATAATTCCCTGTAGTAGTTACATTAAGAGTTTGAGAAGTTTCTCCATTATTCCATAAATAATCAGAACCTGTATTTTGAGCATTTAACAAAAGGATTTCTCCACTACAGAAGGAAGTATCGTTGCCGAGAGCTACAATTGGCTTCGGAATTATTGTTATATTAATGCTGTCGGTAACAGAACAATTATTTGCAGTTATAATATTTACCCAATAGCTCCCTGTTTGATTGGCATATAATGTTTGATTACCTGTTCCATTATTCCATAAATAAGTTGCACCATTATTTTGAGCATCTAAAAGTACGCCTCCACAAATGGTAATATCTTCAGAAAATGGCATAACAGGGAGTGGATTAAACTGAATATTAAGTGCATCTGAGCTTTGACATCCATCAGCATTTGTAACAGTTACTGAATAATTGCCTGGATTTGTTATGTTAATATTCTGGCTTGTTTCTCCGGTTGACCATAAATAATTTATCCCGGAACTTCCTGCATCAATAGTAACAGTAGATCCCTGGCATTCTGTAATATCTGAACCAAGATCTACAACAGTCGAAGAAAAAACATTTACATAAGAACTAGTATTTCCTGTGCAACCATGGTCGGTAACTGTTACAGCATAATTACCTGTATTTGTTACAAGAATATCTCTTGTAGTTTCCCCTGTAGACCATAAATAGTCAGCACCTGGATAACCAGCGTTAAGGCTAATTGAATCACATGTATTTATTGTTGATCCACCCAGATCAATTACAATTGGACTATTTAACATAACAAAGACATTGTCTGAGTTACTACAACCCAGGCTGGATGTTACAGTAACCGAATAATTACCACTCTCGCTTACGATTATTGTTTGGCTAAATGAATTATTAGACCACAAATAACTAGAGCCAGTATTTTCGGCATCCAATATCTTAGAACTGGTACAGTATGGAATAGTATCCCCTCCTCCAATATCAACAATTGGAAGCGAATGAATATCGATGTTTTTTGATACTGTATCGGAACAACCGAAAATCGATTTTGTAATAAGTGAAGCAGCAAAGGAACCATCACTAGAGTATTTATACTCCGGTTCTTTCTGGGTTGATGTTGAACCATCACCAAATGCCCATGAATAGCTTAACGTTCCATCATTTGGGAAAGAGAAATTTTGAAATACAGTAAAATTACCCAAACATACAGGCTCTGCAATAAAATTGGCTGTTGGATTTGGATAAACATGAACAGTTTTTTCAATAGAACTTTTACACCCATAGGAAGAAGTAGTACTTAGTTTTACATTATAATTTCCTGATGTACTATACATTTTATTAATGTTTGTGGTTGTTGCTGTTGATCCATCTCCCATAGTCCATTGATAAGTTAATGATTCTGCCGGAGAGATACTGCTGGAATTAATGAGTTTTGAGGTATCGCCTAAACAAACATCATTAAAAGTAAAATTACTAGTTGGAATAGGATAAATAGTTATTGATTTAACAATGGTATCTGTACATCCATGGTTTGACGTTGCAACAAGAGTGACATCATAAGTACCAGGAGCATCGTAAGTAAGTATTGGATTGGCAGTTGATGATTTTATACCATTACCAAAGTCCCATTTATAAGTCATACTGCCCGATTCTATGCTCGATGTATTGTGAAAAACAGATGGAACGCCCAAACAAACATTTGCATCTGATGTACTAAAGTCAGCATTACCTGGAGCAAAAATCAGAATTGTTTTCTTTAACGAATCGGTACAATTGAAATTGTTAGAAACAGTTAAGGTTATTTCATATTGTCCTGAATCCGGATAATTATATGTCGGTGTAAATAATGTTGATGTATCACCGTTTCCAAAATTCCATAAATTCGATGATATTACACCAGATGAGCTGTTTGTAAAAATTATTCCATTGGTTTGGCAGGCATCACCAAAATCAAAATTTACATTGGGTAATGGTTTAATTATAAATGGTTTTGTTGTTTTATGAGTACATCCTTGCGACGAGTAAGCGGTTAATGTTACATTGTACGTTCCGGATGCCTGATACTTTTTCGAAGTAACAGAATCGGTGCTCACTGTTCCGTCGCCGAATTCCCATAAATAATTCATAGGATAACCTGAAATATCGATAGTACTTGTATTGGTAAAAAATAAACTATCGCTTTTGCAAAATACGCTTCCCCCACTTAGTGTTGTAAATTCAGAATGTGGCAATGAATCCAGAATTACAACAGTAGAGTCGTAATTAAAGCAGCCACGTGGATCTGTAACTCTGACTTTATACTGGGCATTTAAACTAACTGTTTTTGTTCTTGATGTATCATTCACATTTGCAATATTATTGGTGTACCATAAATGATCATAGCCTGTATTCCCTGCATCTAATATGTAGCTGCTTCCCAAACAAATGTGAACAGTATCTGCGAGGTTTATAATTGGAGGATCGTCGCAAATATGATCGCTCACAGTAAGCCTGGTTGCATTCTTTATATTAATAGCTTCTCCTGTAGTGGCATAATTTGCAGAAGTATCTACTAAACCAAATTTATCTTCGTAATAATATCCATTGGTAAAAGAACGCCATACTTTAAAATCGCTTTCTGTGCCATTTACTCCTTCAAAATCAACGCTATCGAGATAATAGATAGTAACGACTTCATCAATTGCATTATCTGGATACAAATTATAATATTTTTTTATACTCCCATTGGTAACCGTAAGTTCTGAAGTATGGCCACGTTCAACTTTAATGTCATTGCCTAGACTGTCACTAAATTGAATTCCCATACCTATTCCATTTCTTTGGATAAATGTATTTAGACTCATATCGGTCCATACATAACCTGAATCGCTAACAATTCTGGATATGTCTTTCTCAATATCAAGAATTCCGGATGATATTAAATCTGAATTATTTAAGTACAGATTTTTACCATACAAATCGATATTCCCTTTTTGAAAGAATATACTATCATTTACAACAATATTTACTCCCAATTGTACTGTTGTATCTGGTTTATTAAGTACTATTTTATTAAAACGTACTGCATATTTTCCGGCAACACGCTGTATGCTATCGCCAATAAACTGAATCCTTCCTTGTTCTTTAGTACAAAATAAGGAGTCGTTCACATTATTAATAATATTCCCTTTAATATATATATTGCCTGAATTAAAAATGGTTCCAGTATCGTTAACAATACTCCCATTTATAAAAAAAGGTACATCGTTCGTGAGTTTTAATCTTGTGTTTCCAATGCGAAGGGTATCCTGGGAGGTAGCCGAAAACACAAAGCCCAAAACCAACAGCATACTCGCTGCGGTTTTAAGTATATATTTGGGAATATTATTTTTAATCATAATGCCAGGTTTAAAGCTTAATAATATAGGCTAATACATAGTATGGTGGGCGATTCTCGTGAGCAAGATTATTTCCTCTAGGATAAATAGTATGATTATGGATATTATTAACCATATACTTATTCATATTCGTATTTATGTTATCAATTTCCGTTTGGAGGAAATCAGCTGCAGCTTTATCTCCTAGCGTAATACAATTATCCTCGCTTCCACTACCATCATTATCAAATATATCTCTAGTATTTCCTACAAAGTTCCATGTATGTTTATGAGTATCTGTTGCAGTTTTTTGATCATTAAGAGTATTATTATCATGATTATGTAAAGGCATTTGAGCTTCTGTGATTTTTACTTTGTCTACACCAATTGTACTTGCTCCAATGGAGTAAGTTATGTTAGGGCCATTGGTATATGAGCCATCTTGATTTAAAGTTCTTTCTGGTCTTGTTCCATATCCAACAATAAACCTACCTCTAAGGTCTGGTGAAACGACATTTGCTGTTCCGTCTGCTGCCGCATACTCTGTTCCATCACATAAGCCCCAACCAATACTTTTTAAGTATATTTTGTCAGTGTTTCCACTCCACATAATAATAGCTCCTTTTGGGAGTAAATCGTAACCATATGTCCTAATCCTACCAGAAGCATTAATATTTCCATCTACTTCAAGTTTTTCGGTGTCTCCGGCATCTGGAGCGTTTCCAATTTTTACCTGTCCTTTAATGTAGGCTCCGTCAGCTTGTGCTACAACATCTGCACCAACTGCTAAATTGCCTACAACTGTAAGTTTACTTTGCGGAGTATTACTTCCAATTCCAACTTTAGTATCTGGATATATATGTGCTGATATTTTTTGTCCATTTGCAGATGGATCTCCTAAATTTAATTTCCATCCCCATGCTGGTAAGGCCATCCAATCGGTTCCATTAAAATAACAGAAAATACTTAAATCTGTACAATAGCATAGAAGTCCTTCAGCAGGATTAGGGATTAATTGTATCTCTGAAGATGTTAACCGGGGAATTAACAATCCTTTATTATCTGATTTTAGATCTAAAATAGCTGAAGAATCAGGTGTAGGTTGGTTGATACCTACCTGCGCATGGCCAATAGAAAATTGCAAGCATAAAGTGAGTGCAATGAGTGTTGTTTTTAAAATTCGTGAGTTTTTCATGGTATGCTTATTTTTTTAGTTTTTGATTTAACCTGTTTATTATCTGTAGTAAAGGCTTTAATTTCATACAAATATTCTTTTCCGGCACTTATGTTTTTATCTGTAAATTCGGGTTTTGGCAATAAACCGCTTATGGGTTTAAAATTTTCTTGTTCGTTGGTTTTACGATAAACGATATAGCCTTTTATTTCGTTATCCGATTTTACTTCCCAGCTTATCTGTACATGCTGTTTTTTCTTTTTATACTCAACAGTAATCTTTCTAAAATCAATGTTTACTTCTGTCTCAATGCATAGCTTTGCAGCATATAATTCCGATTTCTCCGACAAATTTCCAGAACTATC
Organism: Bacteroidetes bacterium GWF2_33_16; assembly: GCA_001768565.1. Lineage (GTDB taxonomy): Bacteria > Bacteroidota > Bacteroidia > Bacteroidales > UBA12077 > UBA12077. Next base: position 91,841 of record MEOE01000019.1, read on the forward strand.
AACAGCAATTATGAAGTAATTATAGTCCACATTAGGCAGTGCCAATCGGTCGGTAAATAATTCAATACCTTTAATCAGGTTTACATTCAGTTGAATCGGGGTTTTATCTTTTTCGGCACGATAAACCTGATAACCTGCCAGATCAAGATCAAATACAGGCAACCATTCTACGATCAAACCTTTCTTTTCTTGCGATATGGATTTAATTACTGGTTTCTGGGGTGGAATAGCGTCGGGTATTCGCGTAATGGCAAAATCGGAATAATCACTTTTATTGTATGCTGAGTCGATAGCAATTACCCTGTAAAGAAAATTGTTTTTCACTTCCCTGGGCAAATAATTAATAAAACGATTTTCTTTTATAGGATCAGCATTTAATAAACTATAGTTTTTAGAGTCGGAATCAATGGTTCTGTAAACATAATATCCCAACAAATCGGGCTCTGTATTTTCCTGCCAGCTTAAAATAATTACCCCTGTATCGGCAGAAGCAATTAATAATTTTGGTTTTGCTGGAGGAAAAATATCATTAATTACAGCCGGATAAATTTCGGAAAAAGATTCGTTTCCACTTTCATCTATTGTAGATACTTTATAATTGTGTACCCCGATATCCTTTACACTGTCTGTATAAGTATGGTATTCTTTTCCGATTGGGGTATTATTTATTCTTTTAAAAGCAGTATCATTCATGCTGGTTTTATAAATATAGTAACCGGCAAGGTCAGGTACATTTTTGTTTTCCCAATAAAGGCGTACATTTTTCCCAACAACCTCGGTAATTAATTTGTCGGGTGGCGGTGGTGGAGAAATATCTTTTATGGTAAATGTTATTTTAGGGCTTAATTTACTTTCTCTCCCGAAATAATCTATTCCGGAAATTTCGTAGCTATAACTTTCTTCAATTTTCAGGCTGTCGTCTGTAAAAAAAATTTCGGGATAATTTCCTTGTTCATCTGCCGATGCTATAATAGGAACACTTGTTAACTTTTCTTTTTCTGCATTATTTATAGCGCGATAAAGATATACTCCCATAAATAGATCTTCGTTCGGAATCCATGAGAAATTTGCAGAATAATCGTTTTGGACCACTTTAAGAGAATCAGGAGCAGATTTGGGAATATATTTATCTGCAACAATCCATTCCGATAATCCCAGCTCAGATTCTTTGGTATTTTCAATCTCATTTATTTTATACCTGTATTCTTTTCCTAAAGTAATATCCTTATCGAAAAACTGAATCCCTAAAAATTCAGAAAATTCAGGATACTCAACCGACCGAATCATAATTACGAATTTGGTGATTCCGTCAAGATCTTTCGCACGTGATCCCAATATTTTATTTTCGATAATATTAAAAAGGGGATCTTGTTCTTTCAGTTTTTCGGAAAGTTGATTTTTTCGTACAATGGGTATCGTATTTATTTTTATCCAGTTAAGATCATTTTTTTCCTGTCGGTATATATTTACAGGGTTCTCGGTATAAATAGTTTCGGTATACCATTTTATAATTATCTGATTGTTTTGATCGCTACTTACCAGAACCTTTGCTTTTTCTTGTGCAAGCGAAGTACTAATAATTAAAAGTAAGCTTATGAATGTATATAGTTTTTTCATCTTTTGAATTACAATTTATACTCGGTTGATAAATTAAAATCACAGGTAATAATGCTAAGAAATTTGGCATGCCCGGAAACATTGCCACTAATTTTTCTGGTACTGTTGTAGTAGGTTAAATCACCTTTTAAATTAACACTTGCAACATTAAAATTGCCAAAGGTACATAGTGTTCCACCTGTTGTAACATATAGTCCTGCGTTAAAATCAACACGGAAACTTGCCTCATTAAGTACAATATCGGGTCTGTAGGTAATAGATGCAAAAATATCTGCTTTAAGGCTGGCTTCGGCTTTTATACCTAAATTACAAATGTCAGAACTTATGCTACCTTCAAACCCATACCTTACATATGCTCCAAGACCAATATTAAATATTGTTGGGTTAAGCGAGAAGTACCCGGTTAGTCGCACTGGCCCGCTGGCACACAATGGCTGAACAACTACGGGACTTGCCTTTGACGCAAGATTTACATTAAATGTTTCTGTGTTAATATCAATGTGTAGTTTCCCGTGTCCGCAAATGGCCTCATTTCTTGATTGCCCAAAGAAATCGCCAATAAACTGATGTTTGTTCGAAGGATTATATGTCATACAACCAAGTCCTTCAATAACAGGTTTAGCGCCCGGTTTATTACCCCAGTTCGAAGTAACCTGCAAACCAATGTTTCTTAAACTTCCTGTACTGGTAAAGTTTATTTCCATAGTTCCTGTACCTTGAACTACTTCCCCCTTTTTAGCAAAATCAACATAATCAACAAGGAGGTAATTCCCATACGAAATACTTGGGTCTATTACATAACTCACTTCTATTTCACCAGGTTCGAATGAGATTTCAGGAATTGAAAAATTTATATTTAATTCAGGTAGCAAAGCTTCTAAATTTGGCAGATCAGGCAACTGTAAACGCCAGTCGGGCCATTCCAGTTTTGGCAATTGTGGTATTTTAAAATAAATAGCACCCCAATCTATACCAGGGAATATCATTATTATACGACACAGGTCTTTGTCGGGAAATATTTCGCTAATCTGTGGCCAGGTAATTGAAGGGTATTCAACTTTTATTCCACTCCAGTCTTCATCGTACATAATAGCTTCTAAATCGTCATAATCAGGTTCAGGAAGCTCGCTTAATACTTTGTTAAACAAATATTCAGATAATTCGCAAAGATTTGGAACCGAAGGCCATTTAAAATCCGGCATCTGACATAGAATATCGCCCCATTGCAGTCCCTGCTTATTATCGTCCATTACCTTTTGGCACCAATCGAATCCCGGAAAAACTTTTGCCAATTGGGCATAGGTAAATTCGTTATATTTTTCCTTCACATTATCTTCGTATCCTTTCTCTAACCTTGCTCTTGCTTCTGCAGCAATCATCTGGTTTAAGAATTCAGATTCTGCTGGGCCATTTGTTTTAATATAGTTCTGTATATCATCAAAATTAGGTTCGGGAAATTTTTCGAGAACAGACTCAAAGGCTTTTTTATTTAAACCGCAAAGCAATTTTTTAATTTCTTCAACATTTAAATGATTTAATATGTTGCAGATATCTACTTCAGGTATATCGGGCAAGCTTAAATCAAGGTTGTATTCTTTTAATCCTGGTTCTTCGATTTTGTCAAAATCCATATTGCAGTCTACGCCAATAGGTATCTCTGGTCGCATGTGATGATAGACTCTTCCGGTTACTCCTGTTATCTCAAGAGGACCGACTTTAAGTCCGGTTTTCGACATACTCACTTTTTTTAGCTTTGTATTTTTTCCTTCAGGAACCGTTGCTTCTTCAGCTTCATGTCCCGATGTACTTACACCAATTTCAGCAAACCAATATGTCGTGCCTTCATGCTTTCCTAGTAAGAACTGAACTTTGGCAGCATATTCCTGAGGCTGTTTAATTTTACCGTCCATTAAGCCGTAAAACGCATTACCCCAAACCGGATGGTTGTTTTCTATAACTAATCCACCTTCGAACTCAATTACAGGTGTGTTTATTCGTATATATGGAAGATTGGCAAATATTTCTTCTGGCGATGATAAATTGATATCCATCTGAATATAATTTTGAACCCAACTAATAACTTCATAGCTGGCTACAGCACTTTCAATTTTTTCATACGAAGCTAAATTTATTCGTGGAGGAGAAGCATCTTTGCCCGATATATCTTCAGAAAGAATTATTGAACCACAAGCACCAATAAGGTAGTTGTTTGTATGTCTGCCAGCCGTAAGAGAATCGATCGTTATATCGTAAGTATCGTAATATTTGGCAGAAATTTGACGAGCTAAAGCTTTTTTCCCGTCAGCTTTGTTAAAGCCGAAATTTCCATTTCCCCAAACACATAATCCTGAAATGTTAGTTGCATAGGTTTGTATTGCTGGCCAGTCAAAATCAACAACAAGTTCGAGTCTTTCCTTATCTTTAAAAACAGCTTGTTTGATTAAAAGATCAACATGTAACTTTTCTTTATCAGCATTAAAGCTAACCGTTTCGCCAACAAGCATATCTTCTAAGGAGCAAACCAGAAGTCCGCTTTGAGCAAGAGGAATAATATATTCCAATCCCTTATCGCGTTTAAGTATTGGAATTTTCATGTTGGCCTTGAAAAAACTTTCTTTAACATCGCATTGCTCAATGTCGATTGATAGTTTTGTAATCTCTGTTGTAAAAGTATTATATGAAGCGGTATTATTTGAACTAAATGATAAATCTGCTTTTAAGGTTAATCCATTAGAATTAAGCCAGCTTTGGTATTTATCAGAGCTGGTTAGCGAAAATTCTGATTGCAGATCATTGTTTAATTTTAACTGATTGGCATTATCAACATTGGCTTTAATGTCAACGATGAAACGATTAATATAAATGCCTTTCCATTCAGGATTGTTAGTTACTTTTTCTATAGATTTATTATCAGAAAAATCCACGGTATATTCAAGCGGGTTATAATGAATATTGGTATTTGGAATCAACAATATGCTTTTTGGTGCTCTTACATTTTCCTGTGAAAAATAATAGAGATTATCAATATTCCTAAATGGAAGAGCCATTCTTTGCTGATCGATGTTTTTAATTTTTTCTGGCAACAAAATATTTCCAAAGAAGCGAAGTCTATATTTGTTTTGTGAAACCAGAAAATTAGAAAGGCTATCGAATTCAAAACTAAAGTTTGTTGGATCGAGGAGTGTAAATTTGTTTTTATTTCCCAAAGAAATACTCCCTAACAATTTATAAGAATTGTAATTAAACCAACCGGGTTCAGAAATTACTTTTTCTACATCAGGAGAGTCGCTTGCTAAAGGGAAATCCCACTCAACAACTCCTTTTATTGATAACTTATCTTTATCTAATCGCAATGCATCAGCAAAGAAATAGGCATTGCCATTGTCTTTATAATCCGGATTTAATTCAATAGTTACAAAATCATTTAATTCGGAATACAAACTACCGCTACTGAGCACATATTCACCACCTGCATCAACAATTTTTAAATGCTCAAAATCAAATTCATGCATATTTCCTTCTTCATCAATTTTTACTTTTCCTTTTCCTGATAAGTCGGTTAAATTGTCATTATAGGTTCGTGTAACAGATACCTTGTGATTTCCGGCCCAAAACCATTCAATAATGGGAGGTCCGGTAAATTTGTACACATCGCTTTTAGCAACTTCCTGTTCTCCTGTATAAGCAGTTACTTTCCATGCATAATTTTGCTGTGGCTTAAGTTTTTCATTAAGAACAATATCCCCTCCATAAGTGGCTAAGAGCGGATTTGTGGTTTCTTCGTACCATGTTTCATTCTGTTCCATGGCCTGGAGCGAATCTTGCCCTTCATGTATTTCAACTATTTTAAAATGATAACTGGCTTGTTGCCCGTTTAGCGCATTGTTAGGGCTATCCCAACGGAAACGCTTATATTCACTAATAGTAAAACATTTTGTATTGCTTGGTGTGGTTATCTGAATATGCCCACCACTTGGATAACCATAATAGAACCATCCTACTTCGCTATATCCATTATTTTTAAAATTATCTTTTCCTTCCACATCGCGGGCCTTTATCCTAAATGAATATCTCTGACCAATTTCTAATGGAGGCTGATTCAAACTATAAACCAAGCTTGTATTGGGTGAAAATTCAGATTGATAAATTTTTTCAACAACATTGTTGGCAATTGAATTTTGAGGATTTTCATTCTTATCCAAAATTTTATACAAACTAAATTGAAACTCTGTACTTAATGGATTACTATTAAATGTAGGTGTTGATAATTGCCATTGAAAAAGAATATTTATGGGATCAATAATTTTTATTACTTCTCCTTTAAAAGGATTTTGTACTAAAGGAATATCGTTTAGTTGTAATAATGCTCCCACACACGATTTGTTGGATAGTAATCGATTCGAATTGTAATCGTAAACTTCAATACAAAAAGTATAAAAACCTTGAGGCAATTTTCCGTTTGTTTGTAGTTCAGATAAAGAAATGCCTGCAATGTCAATGTTGTTATAATTCAGGTAAGTTTCTATTTGTTCTCCTGAGATATTTACAACAGATCCCGGATAAATGGTAATAGGTACACTAGGTATAAAATTTGGTTTTGTCGAAATTCTTACCTGATTGCTTTCGATAGTAATTTTTAATCGAACATTCCATGAAGGTTCATTTAAATCATTAAAAAGAATTGATGCTATTAGTTTATTGGAACCAATGGATGAATAATCGCTTAAAAAAGTTGAATAAGGAGGGGTTAGTGTTGTAGTTATTGTAACAGGATTAGATATTTGTGAATATCCCAACGAAATATTCATAATAAAAATAATTAATCCCAAAATAGTTCTATTTCTCATGGTTGCTCTTTATTAAAGAATATAATTGTAAGCTATATTTCCTTGAAATTGATTTATTGTATTTATATCTGATGTTTTATTCAAAAAACTGGCACTTATTCTAAAAGCATGATGCTTATTTATTTTATAGTCTGAAAAAAGTCGCAGGTTTAATAATGATGAATTATCTGTATTTGAATCAGTAATTAAATAAGTTGTATTTAGTCCAATATTTAATTTGTTTTTTAGCATCATCTTGGAGATACCTAAAGTTGGGCCGTAAGATGTTGTATTTAGGTTGCTAGTGTTAAATATTGAGTAATTTACTGAAAGAAACAAAGAAATGGAATTTGGAATAAATCCTAAGCGATACATTAAATTGGTATTCAAAAATGAATTTGAAACATCTGTTACCTGAGTGCCTGATTGGTTAAGGGTATTCCCATTCTGATAACTTGCAAGTAAATTTATTCCCTGCTGAATGTCATTTGTTCCAAAATTGTAATTTGAAGTAATTCCAAAATTACTTGTTGCTTGAGTATACTTAATAGAATCAACTAATTGTATTTGAGTTGGTGTGGCGCTGCTGCTAAAATTTGAATAAGAAGCAGTTATGTTTAGTTTTTTGTTAACAAGATAAGTGCAATTAAAGGATGTAATAAATCTTTTATTTGTTGTAATCTGACTATGGTCGAGGTTGTTTTTCTGTGTTCCAAAATTGCCTGAAACAGACACTTTGTTTTTAAATAAAGATGTTGCAACATTGGCCGAAAACTCTTCTATATCATTGTTTATAAATGAAATACCTAAAGATTGGTACTCAGGATCAACTCTTTTATAACTTAAACCCAGCATTGCAAAATTAAAATTATAGTCCATTGCAAGCTGAAATGAATTATTAAATTGAGATGATGTTCTGGGAGTAAATAAAAAGCCTAGATTATTCGAATATGTATAAGTTTTTTGCTCGATTTCAGGTTGTCGGGTATCCGTTGAAAAAGCACTTAAAGAATAGTTGAGTTTTACATTTAAATTTTTTGTTATACTGTTTCTGGTATTAATTCCAATTACAAAATTTTCTGCAGGTTTAACACCAATACTGTCGGGTACTGATATTGAATTATTGTTATCTTCAGCTTTAAAAAGAATTAGGTCAAAAAATTGACCTTTTTTTCCAACAGTTATCATAGTTCCATAGCCCCAGCGCTCATACACAGGTAAGTCATATAAAGCATTCGGATCGTATGCCGAAATAGATTTATACTGCTTAGCCGATGCAAAACGTCCATAGAACATTTTCAATTTAACAATTGAATTCATGGGTTCATATTCAACCCCAGTGCCTAAGAATGTGATGCCCGACATAGTATATTGCGAAAAATCCATATTTCGGTAACCTAAGTGAAGCGTAACTGATTTGTATTTTGGACTTATCCCAAATTGTTTAAATGCATCATTATTTGCATCTAAAGATTTGTTATCTTTTGAAAAAAGGAAAGATATTGGAGCATCAATTACTCCATAAAGACTAAGATTAAAATTCCCATTTATTAACCAGGTAAATGGGTCTCGTTGTGCTCCATCAGAATTTGTGGAATAAAAAGTAGCATTTGCATTAATGCTACCAGTTAATTGTAGGGGTTTGTTTTTTATTATTTGTTCAACATCTTGAGCATAAACAATTCTTGTTAAAAATAGGAAAATGATAACAATGGACTTATTGAGCATAAATAAAAATTAAATAGAGAAATTGAATTAACCTTTATTGACCAATCTGTTGATTATCCAATTATTGATATAATTTATAAAAGGGTAATAAATTCCAGTATTTTAAAAATTATAAAAAAAAAGATGTTAAAATTTATCTAACATCTTGGCACAAAGATATGATTAATACATTGTTGTATTTTTGGCATTTGCCAAAAAAAACGGTTATTTTTTAATTTTACTAAGCGTAAATTGCGACATGCCTAAGTAGCTGGCAATCATGTTTTGGGGTACTTTTAGGGCAAGATCTCCAGACTCTTTTAAGAAATCGTCATAAATTTCTTTTGCATTTTTAGTTTGAAAATCATTTATTCTTTTTGAACTATCGAGATATTGCTTTTCTGAAATTTTTCGAACTAATCTTTCAAAAACGGGATATTTTTCTAAACAATTATCTATATCTTTCCTGTCAAAGCTGATGATTTTACTATTAGCAATAGCTTCAACACAATGTTCACTTGGTATTTTTTGCGCGAAAGATGTTTGTAATGTTACAATATTGTTGTGAGGAAGGAAATAAAAATATGAAGTAACTATTTCTCCTTTTTTGTCTTCTTTGCATGCTCTTAAAATGCCTTCTTTTAAAAAACCAACTTTTTCAGCAACTTCTCCAGCCCTAAAGAAAAAGTCTTTAGGTTTTAATATTACTGTTTTACCAAATTTTATAAAGAAATTCCACTCATCATGAGTAAAAGTCACGTATTTTTCTAATGCGTGTTTTAACCAATAGCTCATATTTACTAGATTTATATAATGGTTTAAGATAATAATAAAAATTAAATAATAAAAATTAAATAAAAAAAATAGAAGAAAAATACCAGAAGAAAAGCAATTAAGAAATAATTTGGTCGGTCTGGAGGGAATCGAACCCTCGACCCCATGATTAAGAGTCACGTGCTCTGCCAACTGAGCTACAGACCGAAATAGATACTAAAAGTAGCTAAAAATGAACTAAAAACAAAAGAAACCGTCTCAAAAGATAATCTGAGACGGTTTTTTTATGTTGTTATTTTTAGCGTATTTATATTTTAGCTTATAGTCTT
>MEOE01000020.1 GCA_001768565.1 Bacteroidetes bacterium GWF2_33_16
ACAGGCTCCAACTGCTCCAACTAGTTTAACTGCTGCAAGTATAACTCAAACTACTTTTACATTAGGTTGGACAGCTTCAACTGATAATGTTGGTGTTACAGGATACGAAATCTATCAAAATGGGACCCTAAAAGGTACTTCTACAACAACTAGTTTTAACGTAACTGGTTTAACTGCTGCAACAACCTATTCATTTACAGTGAAAGCTAAAGATGCTGCTGGCAATATTTCTGCTGCAAGTACTGCAAAAAGTGTTACTACATTAGCAACAACAATAAGTTATTGTGCATCAAAAGGTAATAATGTTGCATATGAATGGATTGATTATGTTGCATACGGTGGCATGACTAATACAACTGCTGCAAATGCAGGATATGGAAATTTCACTGCAACTAAAATAGCTACAGTTACTCGTGGTGCCAGCACAACCATTAGTTTCAGCTGCGGATTTAAAAGCAGTAGCTACACAGAATACTGGAGTGTATGGATTGACTGGAACCAGAATGGAACATTCGAAACTATTGAACAAATGGTTGCTGGTTCATCAACAAGCAGTGCTACTTTATCATCTACATTCACAGTTCCTTCAACTGCTTTACTTGGATCAACAAGAATGAGGGTAACCATGAAATACAATGCTGCTCCAACTGCTTGTGAAACATTTAGCTATGGTGAAGTTGAAGATTATACTGTAAATGTTGTAAATACAACCATAACTAACTTCCAGGAAGATATTATCTTTGGCGAGGTTCTTGGTGATGAAGAAAATTCAACTATTTCTGTATGGCCAAATCCTGCTGCTGATTATATTAATGTATCTATAAACAATGGATCACGTTATGGAAAAGTAACTATTTATAACATGATTGGTTCGTTACTTAAAGTTGTTGAGATGGAAGGTGAAAATAAAGAAATAAATATTTCTGATCTTCCTGCAGGTTCATATCTAATTATGATAGACGATGAAAAAGAACCAATAACACGACAATTTATTAAAAAGTAGTTAATTAAATAAGCATGGAGGTTGCGAAAGCAACCTCCTATAAACCATCTATGCATTCCATTTAACTCACTCTAGTTTATTTGCTTAAACACTGCATAGATAACAAAGAAGCCCGAAAAATTCCGGGCTTCTTTAATTTAATTCAATAACTACTATATTATTTTTCGAAATTCAGCTGCTTTTTCAATAATCTTTACGATTTCTTCTGTAGATAATGTTTTAGAATTTAGAACAAGATCATAGTCAACATCAAGTATTCGTTTTCCAGCAAAATCATTTCTAAGCTGTGCTCTTTTTCTGTCCATATCAACAGTTAGTCTTCGTGCTGCTCTATGTGATATTTGATGTCTTTTACTTACACCTTCTATCCTGTAATCGAGCGGAGCAATCAGTCTAACATGCAAAGATCTAGGCACGTCATGCAATATTGTACTTCCGGCACGTCCTACAATAATGACCCTTCCCTTTCCACCAAAATCGTGAATTACATCACGAATAGTATTTCTAATTTTTCTTTCACTTTTATAATATTTACTAGAAAATGCTTCAATAATCTCATCAAAAACACTTCGTTTCTCAAACTTAAAAATGTACTCTATTTTTTCAGGATCAAGTCCCAATTCTTTAGCAGACTCATCAAGAATTTCCTTAGTTATTACTTTCCATGGTTCTTTTGATGGATCGTCGCGTTTAGTTAATAATTCGGCTAGATCAGAAGCTACTAAATTTGCAGGACAACCAAAATCACGAGAAATTGTAATTACGGGACCTTCAGCAACTATAGGCTTATGTTCCTTTACAGTTTTTAACCTTTCTTCGAGGTATTTGAGTAAAATATTGACCATTGAGTATGTTTTAGTTGAAAAACTATGATTCAAATAACTTAACCAAGATATTAAAAATAGAAGTCAAATTCAACTGATTAGCAGAATAAGTTGCTATTAGCCAATATTCCATCTATTTACAATATAAAAATAAAAAAGCCTACTGATGTAGCAGTAAGCTTTTTATTCTTCGTGATCTAGACAGGATTCGAACCTGTGACCCACAGCTTAGAAGGCTGTTGCTCTATCCAACTGAGCTACTAGACCATTATTTTAGTGGTGCAAAAATATAAAAATATATTGAATGGTAAAAAAATATTCGTCTTTATTTCTATTGTATTGCATTTATTAGTGTTTCAGTTATCTTCTACCCTACTTCACGAAGTTACTTAACGACTCATCCACACTTACATCCGAATAAAATTCTTTCCAGCAATAAATATATCCGTCTAATAAACTCTGCTCGGTAAAGTTTTTGGGTTTAAAAACCACATTTGCTGTATTATATTTTGTCCAGTTGTAATGCAAAATCCTGTTTTCTTTTTGAAACTGAAAAAAAACAGGTGTTTTTGGGAAAGGAGTGAGAATGTAAAATTCGGCTGTTTTTATATCAGCTTTTCGTGTAAATTCAAGAGTGCGATCAAAAACAGATTGATCCTGGTGGTCGAATCCTAATCCAACCGACATATAAACTTCTATACCTGCTTCCTGGTATCGTTTTACAAAATCAATTCCAAAATCAAAAAATTGATTTCCATTTGTTCCAAATGCTTTAATAGAATATGGATCACATCCTGTAACTAAATACAAATTTATAACGCCTGCATCTTTTAAAAGTTTAAGAAACTCCGGATCATGACTGGTATTTAGTGATCCAGACATAAATATACGTGGCTTAACTGGTAACTGAGCAAATGCTTTAAAAAGTTTTGTACGATAATCGCGACATTCACGCTGAGGTAAAAACAACGTATCATCAATTAAATAATAATCGCCGGTAATTGGACTCACATTTAACTCATTGATAACCCGCTCAACTGACTTAAATCGGAACTTACGACCGAACTCTGCGGGTATAATACAATTCTCGCAAAAGAAATCGCATCCGCGCATGGTTTGTATTAATTTGGCTTCCCAGTCGTATTTGGTTCTTCCAGTAAAAATATTTCTATCAGGAAAAGGAATACTATCTAAACTATCGAGCTCTTTCTGATATATTTTTTTCAGATTTCCATTCTGAAAATCATCTAGCATAGTGTTCCAAACAGCTTCAACCTCGCCAACACAAATAGCATCGAAGTACTGAACAGCCTCGTCTGGCATTAGTGATGGATGCATTCCTCCTCCAATAACGGTTTTTCCTTTAGCTTTAAACTTTTTGGCTACTTCGTAAGCATAATTTGCTTGTGGTGTAAAAAAACTTATAGCAATAAGATCTGCATTATCATTATAATCAATCTCTTCAATATTTTCATCATACAGATTTATTTGATGCTTCTCTTTAGATAATGCAGTCATAATTGGAATTCCTAATGCCGGCGGCATACTAAAATCACCCAGGTGTTTTTTGGCACCACTCGATCGGGTTAGTTCTAATCTTGATTCTAACAGTTTCTCGAACCTTGGATATATAAATGTAATTTTCAATTTCTTAACTATTGGTAATAATTTGTATTCAATAAAACTAAGGTTTTGGATCAAATATAAAAAACAAATGCAAAAATATGATCTTAAAATTTATTTACTCAATAAACCAATCAATTTCTGCTTTATATTTATGCCTTAAAAATTTGGAATGCGGAATACACTACGCTCAAATATTATTAATTTATATCTTATTAAAATAGCCAAATGGTTTATGCTATTTATGCCTATTGTGGTATTATTCTATGAAGATAATGGTTTAGAAATGCGTCATGTATTTATTCTACAAGCAATTTATTCAGTTTCAATTGTTGCTTTAGAAATACCATCGGGTTATCTGGCCGATGCTGTTGGCAGAAAAATCACCTTAATAATGGGAACAATACTTGGTTTTTTTGGCTTTTTGACCTATAGTTTTTCGTATGGTTTTATGGGTTTTTTAGTTGCCGAAGTAATTTTAGGTATTGGTCAAAGTCTTATTTCCGGGGCCGATTCAGCTTTGCTTTACGATACATTACTCGAAAATGGTAAAAGCGAAAACTATATTAAACATGAAGGTCGAATGATTTCTGTAGGTAATTTTGCTGAGGCCATTGCCGGAATTGCTGGTGGATTAATAGCTACATTAAGTTTGCGATATCCCTATTATGCTCAAACAATTATCTCACTCATTGGTATTCCTGCTGCATTCTTACTATATGAGCCAAAAAGCAAAAAGGAACTAATTAAAATCAAATTCAAAGATATCTTAACAATAGTAAAATATTCATTGTACGATAATTATGAACTTAAGTGGAATATTATCTTTTCATCTGTTATAGGTGCTGCAACCTTAACTATGGCATGGTTCGTACAACCCTATTTTAAGTTAGTGGCTCTACCTCTCTCATGGTTTGGTATAATGTGGACACTATTAAACCTTACAGTTGGAGTTAGCTCTATGTATGCACATAAGGTTGAGTCGTACTTTAAGTTCAGAAAAGTAATGATTGCATTTGCAATTCTCATTCCTGCCGGATTTATTATAGTTAGTCGCATTAATATGCTTTGGGGAATATCAATTTTGTTTTTATTTTATATTGTACGAGGAATTGCAACACCAGTGCTCAAAGATTATATTAATAGATTATGTAGTTCCGATGTTCGTGCAACAGTACTTTCTGTTAGAAACTTTGTAATACGTGTAATTTTTGCGATTATAGGCCCATTTGTGGGATGGTATAACGATAAATTTAGTTTGCAAGCAGCATTATTAATCACAGGTATTATCTTTTTACTGCTTGCAGGATTAACACTACTTATGCAACTAAGAAAGCAAAGAGGTAACTAATCCTGAATAAACTCAGCTTGATGCAGTTGCTGCAGTTGCCGCAATAACAGCTGAAGTTGATGCAATAATTACTGCAGCTTGAATCTCTTTAATTGTTTGACTAACGGCTTCTCCAATTGCAATCTCTTTGGTTAGTTCCTTTATTCTGGCATTTGCTTTTTTATGGTCTTTTTTATCGGGGAAAAATATTCGTGTTAACTTACAGCTGTTCACTAAACTAAGCAATAAAATACTTTCCAGATCGGGCTTATTATAATTTAAAACAATATCAACAATCTTTTTTCTGAATTCGTCTACCAGTCCTGAATTAATTACAGGATAACTGGTAACAGTAAAAATCCATAATATCTTTTTCTTCTGGATTTTAATTATTCCCTGATCAGCCAGTTGATTAAGTATTTGGATTTTATAAATACCTGCTTTAGAGCCGATTTTATTTACCCAATATTTAGCACTATGATTTTTTTTTGAATTTTTTATTAAGCCGATGCAATCATCTAGCATTTCATTTTCTGAATGTTTTATTTTTTCCAGAATCAGCTTTTTTGAAACAACTCTAACTATTTCATCTTTTGAGAGCTGCAATAAAAGCGCCCCAGCTAATCCATAGTTAATTGAAAGAGAGTCGATAAGAAACTTCCCTTTAATTTTATCAAGTGATAAAAGAATAAACGCTTCGTATAAATTTAATTGCATACTAGAGTTATTAATTGAGTTAAATTTATGAAATTGAATCCATAATTGAAATTTTTTTTGATTTTTTTAAAATTCCTGCAAACGTTTTAAATAAAGTCTATAGGGTTTTTTCCTTTTTACCTAGACTTAATTGTTATTAAATCCTTGATTATTATGGCAATTTATCGGAAATTTATTCCTTATTTAGCACTTCATTTTTAAACAAATCATGTAATTAATTTATGAAATTATCTGTAAGAGATGTAATGCGATGTGTGGGCTGCCAGAGTTGTATGTTTGCATGCTCACGACGAAGCGGAAACGCAGGATTATCGAACACATGTATAGGAGTTAAATCAACAGGAGGAATTTCACGTGGATATTCGGTTATTGTATGTCGTTCGTGTGAAAATCCACCCTGTGCAGCAGTTTGTCCAACAGGAGCACTAGTAGCTAAAGAGGGTGGTGGTGTTCGGTTAAACTCAGCCAAATGTATTGGTTGTGGGTTATGTAAAGATGCCTGCGTAATCGAGGCTGTTTTCTGGAACGAAGAGCAAAACAAACCAGTAATATGTGTTCAGTGCGGTTACTGTGTTGATTATTGCCCCTACGAGGTACTTGAACTAAAAAAAGATAAGAAAGGAGTTGCTCATGATGCTGAATGATAGTTTATCGAAAGTACTATATATTGATCTTACCAAAAAGAAATTTGAGACCAAAGATCGTCGAGATTTATTTGAAAAATATCTTGGAGGAACAGGAGTTGCAACAGAGCTATTGCTCGAAGAATGTCCTGAGGGAATTGATCCATTTCATCCTGATGCTCCTATAATTTTTGCAGTAGGTCCATTAACAGGAGTTTTCCCATTGGCATCGAAAACAACTGCTATGTTTAAATCTCCACATACTGGCGATTTAGGCGAAAGTCATGCCGGAGGTCGAAGTGCTATTGCAATTAGAATGGCCGGTTATGGTGCAATTGTAATAAAAGGTGCAAGCGAATTACCTTTGTATTTATCGATTCATGATGGGAAAGTGCAGTTTAAAAATGCTACAACCCTTTGGGGTATGAAGGATGGTTCTATTCCAGCCCGCGTTATGAGGCAAAAAGAAAAAGGTGATGGATTACGCGCAATATTCAGAATTGGAACAGCTGGTGAAAACCTTGTTACCTACTCAAACGTTACAACAGAAACTTATCGTCATTTTGGGAGATTAGGACTAGGAGCTGTATTTGGAAGTAAGAAGCTAAAGGGAATGGTGATTTCCGGCAAAAAAGCTATTGAAGTAAATGATAAAAAAGCATACAGAGTTTTATATGATCATATTTACAAAGCAGCAACGGAGTCGCCTGTAATGAAAAAATATCATGATGTTGGTACAGCAATAAATATTAAAGCACTAAATTTCGTTAAAGCACTTCCTGTTAAAAATTTGCAGTTTAGCTCATCGGAATCGATTGAAATGGTAACTGGAGAATCGATAGCGCAACACCATTTGGCACGACGTGTTGCATGTGCACATTGCCCTGTTGCTTGTATCCATCTTGCTTTCTTGCGCGAACCTTATGACGATGATCCATATTTTTATAAAACATCACCCGTTTGTTACGATTTTGAGCTAATTTACTCGCTCGGAACAATGGTTGGAATTGACGACCCAACAAACCTGCTTAAGCTTATTGATATTGTTGAACAAGTTGGCGTTGATGCTATGAGCATGGGTGTTATCTTAGCCTGGATGACAGAAATGTATGACCGCAAGAAGATCACCATTGAAGATTTAGATGGCATTGATATTAAATGGGGTGATGCTGATGCATATATTGAACTGGTAAAGAGAATAGTTAAGCCAAGTACAAGCTTTCTTAAAGCATGTGCACGAGGAGTCGATTATGCAGCTAATCAATATGGAGGAAAAGAGTTTGCTATGCAGTTTGGTAAAAACGAAATGGCTGGATATCATACCGGACCAGCAGGTTACTTAGGATTTTTGCTTGGTGCTCGCCATAGTCATCTCGATAATGGTGGCTATTCAATTGATCAAAAAGACCTTGTTAAAATTGATTTAACACCATCTCAGGTAGTTGACAAATTACTTGAGGAAGAAGCTATTCGTCAGATTCTTTCAAGTGTTGCTGTTTGTTTCTTTGCACGTGGAATTTATGATTTAAAACTAGTGAGTGATGCTGTGAAACTCCTTGGTTTTGATTTTTCTGATGAACAACTGTTGGAAATGGGTAAAAAAATCCATCTTAATAAATACAAATTTAAGATGCGTGAAGGATTTAGATTTGAGAAACTTGATATTCCGGAACGTATATATGAAACAAATGATCCAACGGGAAAGATAACAAAGAAGTTTATTACAGAAGGAATAAACTATGCCAAAAGCCTTATAGATTAATATAAAATTCATATCTAATTTAAAACCAGAAAATTTTCTGGTTTTTTTATTTCTTCATTTTCGCTTCATGCTACGAGTTTACATTTGTTCTCAGAAAGTCATAAAAGATTTTAAAGTTTAACTAAAATGGAGGATAACAAAATGAAAACTTTTTTAACATTTGCCTTAATTCTTGCAATAAGTTTTGCAGGATTTGCTCAGGAAGAAGTAAAAGAGCAAAAGCAAGAACAAACTAAAACTCAGGTTAAAGAGCAAACAAAAACTCAAAACCAGGAGCAGGTAAAAACTGAAACACAGACAAAGGAACAAACCCAAGCCAAAGAGCAAGTTCGTAAAGAAGATGGAACAGGCGACAAAGCTAAAACGCAAACCAGAGAGCAGATTCGTAAAGAAGACGGTACTGGCGAACAAGTAAGAACTCAAACAAGAGAAGAAGCTGGAAAAGAAGGTGAAACTAGTGTTCAAACCAAAACACAAACCAGAGAACAAGTCCGTAAGGAAGATGGAACTGGTGATCAGGCTAAAACGCAAACCAGAGAACAGGTTCGTAAAGAAGATGACGGTACTGGCGAGCAAGTAAGAAATCAAAAAAGAGAAGAAGCCGGAAATGAAAGTGAAACTGGTGTTCAAAACAAAACCCAAACCAGAGAACAAGTTCGCAAGGAAGACGGAACTGGTGATCAAACCAAAACACAAACAAAAACACAAGAAAAAACCGGTTCAGCAAATGATGAAGCAAATCAGAAACAAATGAAGAAAGCACAAAAGTCAAACTCGAAACAAATGTCGAAACAAAACAAAGGTGCTAATAAAAAAGGTGGAGGCAAATAAAAAAACTAATCCAAAAGTTAATCCCCCCAATTTGTTGGTGGGGATTTTTTTTCTGATAAATCACACAAAATTTATAAAAAAATACAAAATTTAATTTCTTCATTTTCGCTTCATCTTTACATGTTATCTTTGTACTAAGAAAATAATAATACAATAAGAAATAACTAAATGGAGGATAAGATCATGAAAACTATTTTAACATTTGCCTTAATTCTTGCAATAAGCTTTGCAGGATTTGCTCAGGAAGAAGTAAAAGAGCAAAAGCAAGAACAAACAAAAACTCAGGTTAAAGAGCAAACAAAAACTCAAAACCAAGAGCAGGTAAAAACCGAAACACAGGTTAAAGAACAAACCCAAGCCAAAGAGCAGATTCGTAAGGAAGACGGTACTGGCGAACAAGTAAGAACTCAAACAAGAGAAGAAGCCGGAAAAGAAGGCGAAACTGGTGTTCAAACTAAAACCCAAACTAGAGAACAAATTCGCAAGGAAGATGGAACTGGTAATCAGGTAAGAACTCAAACAAGGGAACAAGCTCAAACACAAGAAGTAAAAGCTGTTCCTGAAGCTCAACAAAATCAGAAACAAATTAAGAAAGCACAAAAAGAACAATCAAAAGTTCAGAAACAAAATTCAAAACAAATGTCGAAACGCAATCAGGATGCTGTAAAAAAGCAAAACCGTAGAGGAAGATAATCTGGTTCTGAAGAAATAATCCCCAGGTAGTTTTATCTGGGGATAATTTTGTAAATTCGATTCAGAATAGATTAATAGCACTTTACAATTATTTTTTTATTGCAGCTTAATAATACTTTAATCTCTAATTTTATGAAAATCAATTCTATTCTAGTTTTTAGCTTACTTTTAATTTCCAAGCTATTATTTGGTCAAAACTCTATCGATAGCACTAACATTGCTAATTCGGAAGACGATAATTACAGCTCAGTTATGTTTAATGTGAGCTATACGAACAATAACCTTGAAAACCTTTCGGGTATAACAGAAAAGTTACCTACTATTTTTGCTAATACTTCCTTTTTTCATAAATCGGGGCTATATGCAGGGGCAAATTATTCAAAGTCGTTTGGAGATTCTATTGAAGCATATGAATATAGCTTACAGGCAGGTTTCCAAAAATATTTTACAAACGGATTCGATATTGATTTAAGTTATAGCTGGCACAATTTCTCGGGAGACTCGTTGCTTGAAGGAATAAACTATGACCATTCGTTAGATTTGTTAATGGGTTTAGAATTAAGTAAATTTTATTTATCTGGTGGTGCATCGTATAAACTTGGAACAACAAAAAATCTCTTTGCAGAAGTCGGTTTAGCAAGATTTTTCCAAATAAACAAGATTTTTTCCAAACATGATGTACTTATGATAAATCCGGGAATTTCTGTATCGTTCGGAACCGATTACTGGCTTTATGAAGACATGACTCAAACCGAAAAACAAGCTCTTTTTGCAGATCTCAAAACACAAGGATATTCATACGAAAACTTCTCATACGAAGGATTTACAATATATTTACCTGTTAGTTATGGTATAAAGAATATATATCTTACAGGTTCTTGGTTATATAAAATCCCGGGTAATAAATATGAATACATAGGATGGGAAAATCAATCCGGATTAATGCTTTCATTAACATATTTTTTAAATTTCAATAAATAAAATGAGGGTTTTAATAGTTGAAGATGAAAAAGGATTAGCTGCAGAAATTAAGGAGTTTCTTGTAAAAGAAGAGTTTAATTGCGATCTGGCATTAACCGGAAAAGAAGCTTCGGATTTAATAGCAATTAATCCGTATGATTTTATTTTACTCGATATTGGTTTACCCGATTACAATGGATTAGATTTAATAAAAGAAGCAAAAAGATCTAATTCAGAAGCTTATTTCATAGTTATTACTGCCCGGGGCGAGCTCGAAGATAAGATTAAAGGATTTGATCTGGGTGCCGATGATTATCTAGCAAAACCCTTCTCGTTGCTGGAGTTACTTTCCAGAATACAAGCTATTACACGTCGAAAATTTGGCCACCAGTCATCGATAATACAATTTGGCAACTTTGCCCTTGATACGATTAAAAAGCACCTGGAATTCGATAATAAAGCCATTGATTTAACCAAGAAGGAATACAAATTGCTTTCTTACCTTGTATTAAACAAAAATCGTGTTTTGGATAGGCTTCAATTAACAGAACACATTTGGGGCGAATTTTATGAAGATGATTACGATTCGAACTATATTGATGTTCATATAAAAAACATTCGAAAAAAACTGTCAGAATTTGACGAAACAAACTGGATAAAAACAGTTCGAGGTATTGGTTATAAATTTGAAATAGAATGATGAATTTACCCAAGCTAAAATTTAAAAGTAAGCTCGCCTTATTTAATGCCCTATCAAAAATAATTATTGTAACCGCATTGCTTTTTATAGTGCCATGGATTGTTGGAGAAATAACCATTCGCGATACCGATGATCTGCTGATAAGAAAGCTCGACCAGGTAATTGAGCTGGTTGATAGTTTGGGAATTGATGAATATATAAATATGGATGCCGAAATTAAAGCTTTTGGTAGTTACAATATTTTAAAGGAAGAATTTATTGCAATTGAGCAACTAGATAAAGACACAAGCATTGATGTTATTGAATATTCGCAACGCATTATCGATAATGAGTTAGTGGAATACAGGGTTTTAAGTTATTCGATTGTAAAAAACGGGAATTCGTACTTAATCGAGATTGGACGAAGTATTACTACCATAAATCGTTTTGAGCAAAATCTAAAACGTTTCGCATTTCTATTTTTATTGTTAATCATTTTAATAACTTTTATTGCCGATGTATCCTTTATTCAATACCTTTTAAACCCTTTTGAGCAAATTGTAAAGAAATTAAAAAACACCAATCATCCATCTTCGTTTGATTATACAACGGTAAATACAAAAACCCATGATTTTGCGTATCTGGATGAAACGATTCAGGGATTAATGCACAAAATAGAAGATGCTTTTAATAATGAGCGCGAATATATAAGCAATGTTTCGCATGAACTCCTCACTCCTATTAGTATTATTCAAAGTAAGCTTGATAATATTTTGTCAGATAAAACAATTCCCGACACAGATTTGTTGAAAATTATGGATTCGAAACACACATTAGGCAGGCTAACCAAAATGGTTCGAACACTTTTAATGATGTCTCGAATAGAAAATGAGGAATATCTTTTAACCGAAAAAGTTAATCTGAATACTATTGTTAATAATGTAGCCGAAGAAATTGAAGATAAAATAGAAGCAAAAGAGTTGGAACTAAAAATTAGTTTAAACAACTCAATTCAAGCGATTAATGGGAATGAAAATCTTTTATTTATTTTGATTTACAATTTGATTAATAATGCCATTCGATATACACAAAAAGGTTATATTAAAATTGAAACTGCATTGGTTAATCAAAGAGTAGTTCTAATTGTATCTGATACAGGAATTGGAATATTACCTGAGAATTTGCCACATATATTTTCACGCTTCAGAAATTTTAGCAACCAAAAAGATAGCTTTGGATTAGGATTAGCACTAGCTAAGAAAATTTGTGATTATCATAAAATTGAAATTGAGGTTACTTCGAAAATTGATCAAGGAACTGCGTTTACTCTTACTTTTAAGAAATAATATTTAGCTTACTGTTGGCATTTTTTTATAATTAAAGAAAAAAAACAAAAGGGCTAAACTATTACTCTGCGATTCTGGTTTTTTAACTCTTTATAAAGAACAAACAACTTTCATTCTAACATTCTGTTTATTAATCACCTAAAAAACATCAATCATCAAAAAGTACAAACCCAAAGAGGCGTTATTGAGTATAAATAATTGGTAAACATATACTAAAATGATGAAATAATTTTATAACTTACTTTTTTAAAACCAAAAATTTGATGGGCAAGGGTAGTTTACATATTGAACCCACGACGAAACATCAGGAGCAGCTTAGAATATTAAGCCAGTCTTTATCTGATTTAAACAATATTGAAACCCCTGAAGATGTATTTAAACATATAGCCAAATTGCTTGGATCCTATTTCGACAATACCATTGTTTTGGTGCTTACTATTAATGAAAATAAAAAAATTGTTGAATTTAAAGCATTAAGTGGAGTAGAGAAGTCTCTTATAAACACCTTATCAAAAACACTAAATTATAGTCCATTAGGGAAAAAATACAATCTAAATCCCGATCATATATGCTATTTTAAACAGGGGAAAATAATTGAATTAGAAAAGGGATTAAATGAGTTTGTTTCTGATGGCTTCCCCAGAACAGTAATAAATACAGTTCAAAAGCTTCTTAATGTAAATAAGGTATATACTATTGGTATTAATAAAGATGATAAATTGTTTGCGGCCATTCATTTTTTCACACTTGGAAACAAAATAATAACTGAGTATGATTTTGTTGAATCATTGGCTAAACAAACAGGAATTATGGTTCACCGTATTCAATTGCGAAATGAATTGCAAACCAGTGAGAAAAATTTTCGCTCATTAGCAAATCAATTACCAGTTGGTATTTACAGAACATCACCCGATGGAAAAATTCTATTTGCAAATAGTGCTTTAGCGAGAATGCTTGAGTATGATATAGATGAGTTATTTAGTGTACAAGCTTTTGATTTATATTCTGATTTAGAAGAAAGGGAAAAAGAAATTAAATCGCTAAGTAGTATTTGTGAATCTTCTGTTACAAAAGAAATCAGATTAAAAACAAAAACTGGGAAAATCATTATTGTAAATGACATTGTTCATGTTGTTTGCGATAAAGCTGGCAATATTCTTTATTACGATGGTGTTCTTGAAGACATTACCTCTAAAAAGAAAGCAGAAATAGCATTGCGCGAAAGCGAAGAAAAATACAGATACATTGCAGAGAATGTAAACGATTATATTTGGACTCTAAACAAAGATTTTAACATCACTTATATAAGTCCATCCATAAGAAATATTTTAGGCTATACTGCCGAAGAAGCTATGAAATGGAAAATAGAAGAGTTTTTAAAACAGGAATCAGTAAAAATAATTAAAGAAGGATTAATAAAAAGGAAGGAAAATAATTTAAAAGGGATTATTGATGATACTCAAAAATTTTGGGAATTTCAATTAAAGCATAAGAATGGGTCAATGGTATGGATTGAAATGTCGACCAATCCGGTTTATAATGAGAATAAAGAATTTATAGGCCTTATAGGGGTTAACCGCGATATAAGCGAACGCAAGAAGACACAAATTCAATTAAATGAAAGTCAGGCTAGATATAAGATTCTTACAGATTTAACAATCGAAGGAATTGTTATTCACAATAATGGAATAATTGTTGACACAAATCCTTCACTCCAAAAGATGGTTGGAGCAACTGAAGAATACTTGAAAGGTAAAAGTATATTTGAATTTATACAATCAGAATCACAAGATATTGCAAAACAAAGAATAGATTCAAAAACACCAGCAACATACGAGGCTATACTTTTCAGAAAAGATAAAAGTACTTTTCCTGCTGAGCTTGAAGTAAAAAATGTAGTTATTGATAATAAGAAACTTAGAGTTGTAGCAGTTAGAGATATTACCGAGCGCAAAATAGCCGAAAAGGAGATACTAAAACTTTCGGCAGCTGTTACTCAAAGTCCTGTATCTATTGTAATTACAGACATTAAAGGACACATTGAATATGTTAATCCGTATTTTACCCGAATTACAGGATATACATATAATGAAGTTATTGGAAAAAATCCGAGGATTTTAAAATCTGGTTATACCTCACCCGATGAGTATGAAATTTTATGGAAAACCATTACATCAGGAGGAATGTGGAAAGGTGAATTTCATAATCGACGAAAAGATGGAACATTATACTGGGAGCTGGCGACTGTATCACCAATTATAGATGAAACGGGAAAAATCATTCAATATATTGCCGTAAAAGAAGATATTACTGCCCGAAAAGAAGCAGAAGACGCCCTAAAGAAATCGGAGAAAGAACTCAAGCATGCTAATGCGACTAAGGATCTATTTTTCTCAATAATTGCACATGACTTAAAAGGACCTATTGGAAATTTTGTTCAGTTTCTGGAGCTAATTACCGAAAAAGCATCAGAGTATACCGAATCTGAAAAAGATGATATTATTAAGACTTTGTTCGACTTATCGATTAAAACAAATGATTTACTCGAGGATCTGCTGCTATGGTCAAGAATTCAGATGAACAAGATTGACTTATCGCCCGAAAAACATAATCTGAAACAAATTCTTAGTTCATCGATGAGAATCGTTAATGAAAATGCTAAAAAGAAAGAGATTGAAATTATTAATCTTGTAGATGAGAATATCAGTTTTTTTGCTAACGACACATCTGTTAAAACCATTCTACGAAATTTATTGTCGAATGCTATTAAATTTTCGCATAGAAATACGAAAGTTACTGTTAATGCCATAAACTATAACCAGCAAGATAAATTTATTGAAATAACTATAACCGATAAAGGTGTAGGAATACCAAAAGACGAAATTCATAAATTATTTAAAATTGAAACCAATGTATCGACCTACGGTACCGAAAAAGAAAAAGGTACAGGATTAGGACTAATTCTATGCCGCGAACTTGTCGAAAAAAATAGTGGTAGAATATGGGTCGAAAGCACTGAAAACATTGGTAGTGTGTTTCATTTTACTCTTCCCGCCACAAGCTAAAAATATATTTTAGCAACTCTAGACTATACTTCGACTGGTCATAAACCATCATTTGGTAGTGATATTAGATGATTAAATATTAAATACTTAAATACTTCTCCTCAATATATGACCGCCTAGCATAATCCTTTTAAAATGTTGGACAAGGTAAAGCTGCCATTTTCTTCTTCTTGTTACTTAAACGTTGAACATCAAATCTATAAGAAAGAGATATTTCATGTGCTCCTCCTGTTGTAGATAACAATCGAGACAAGGTAATATCATAGCTATAATTAATGAGGATATCTTTAACTGTAACACCAGCAAGCAATACAATAGCATTAATATTAAACGATTCGTTAATTCCAGGCGAGCCCCTTAACCATACACCAACGCGATAGGGCTCACGTTCAAAATTTGTACCTAAATCAAACTGATGAAATCCTGCCTGTGTTTTATATAAAAATGATAGCGAGAAAAACCTGTCAACTTGCGATCTAACCCTTTTAAACAATTCGAATTTTGCACCACCATAAACTACAATCTTAAGCGATGGATAGGTATTATCATAAGATATCTGTTTATTTAATGCCATAAGGTGGTCACCAGTAGCTCCAAACCAATATTTCGACGTGTATGCTAAAGCTGAAACAGCAAAATCGTAATGCTGAACTTGTTCTTTGTCGAGAACCTCAACTGATGTTGGAGAGCTTCTCGATAATTGATCAGCAAACTCAAGGCTCGAATAATCAATATTCTGAATATGAGTGGCAGCAAAAATACCGGGTCGAATATTAAGTTCGTTATTAATTTTTATGGTATAGTTATATGAAAGGCCAATACTGGTATTATTATATACACCACCTTCCTGATTTCTAACTACAATAGCTCCGATTCCACTTTTGTAATCACGTATATAATGATCAATAGAAAAAGCATAGGTAATATAAGCGTTCGGAAGATTTGCCCATTGGTTTCTATAAATAGATGTTACTCTCATCTGTTCGGTAGCTCCAGCTAACGAAGGACTTAAATAAATTGGGAATGCATAAAACTGCGAAAAGTAAGTATCTTGTGCTTTTAAAGTCCAACTTATTAGAAAGAAAAAAACAATGGTTAATTTTATATTTTTCATTTTTTATCCTCCTTCTATTATTTTCTGATTATTAAAACAGTTCCAACTTTCTTAAATTGTCGGCCATTGTTTAATTTCCCAGTAACCTTCCATACATATACACCTTCATTAACCAATTTATTATCATAATATCCATCCCATCCTATAGTAACATCCTTACTTTCAAATAGAAAAACGCCCCATTTATTAAAAATCTCTAAATGATATTCGGCAATACCCTCTCCTATTGGATAAAACACATCATTACTAAAATCGTTTACATCATAAACTCCACCTGATGGTCCGTTCGAATTTGGAGTAAATGCATTTGGAAATTGAATAAATCCAATATCGAAAACTTCAACACCATCTTCGAGTAAATAACTATCATAGCAACCATTTTCAGACCAAGCTTCGATTAATATATCGTAAACACCCTCACTTGTATATTTATGTTTAGGATCTTTTTCAGTTGATGTTATACTATCGCCAAAGTTCCATTTATATATTGAGGCATCTTTAGATGTATTAATAAATATTGCATTTTCATCGGGTATGTAAACCTCTCTGTTAACTACCATAAATGATGCATCAGGCTGTTTATAAACCGTTATAATAGTGTCTTTTGATACTTCTTCACCATCATCACCATAAACTATAAGTGTAGCTTTGTAATCTCCGGGTTCATTGTATGTGTGTTGAACAGTAACATCAGTTGATGTTGATCCATCACCAAATTCCCAAAGAAAACCAAATTCATCCAATGAGTTATTAATAAAATATACCGTCAATGGAGGACAGCCAGCTGAACTTGTTACTACAAAACTAGATATAGGAGGCACATCATAAGTAACTGATACATCATCATAACTTGTACATCCATTAATAAGCAACGACCATCTAAACGTATTTAATCCAGCGCCCAAATTTGTAACATTCGTAACCGAATTATCAGCATCTGAAAAATCACCCGCCCCACCAATAACTGTCCACAAACCCGCTCCTGTTGAAGGATTATTTGCAGCAAGAAGTGTATAAGAAGTACTTACTATTTGATCGATTCCAGCATATACTTCTGTTTTATTATTTTTGACAATTACTTCATCGTAAGTTACACATTCATCGTAAGTAATAGTCCAACGGAAAGTATTTGCTCCGAAACCCATTTCTGTAACCAAAGCGTCATATTTTGAAGGATCGTCGAAAGTACCAGAGCCACTTATTACTGTCCATTGCCCTTGACCAACATATGGATCGTTTGCATATAATGATGTTGTTTCACCACAAATTTCAAAATTAATTCCAGCATCTGCTTTATATGGTAAATCGTTTGTAATAACTACATCATCAAAAGACTCACATCCAGCATTAGTAATTGTCCATCGAATTGTATTTTCACCTGGATTTAATCCAATTACTTGAGTATTATATGTTGTGCTACTTGTAAAGTTTGCAGCTCCACTTACTAAACTCCACTGCCCTGTTCCATATATAGGAATATTGGCTTGTAAGAAAGTGTTGTCGCCACATATGGTTTGATCAGCGCCGGCAATTGCTTTTGTTGGTGAATTATTTGTTACAGTTACAAGATCGTTCGATGAACATTGCCCATTTGCAATAACCCATTTTAATATATTTGTTCCTTTACCTAAGTTTTTAACCTTTGTATTATATTGATTATTATTAACAAAAGTTGCAGATCCCTGAACAACTGACCATTGACCAGTTCCAAAATTTGGAGTATTTGCATAAAGAATAGTAGAATCAACACAAATAGACTGATCAATACCAGCATTACTTATTTCAGTTGAGTTATTAGATATTACCACTTCGTCGGTAGAAAAACAATTTCCATTTGTAATAGTCCAACGTAAAGTGTTAACACCATAACTAAGATTAGTGATTGGACTAGCAGAACTATCGGGGAACAGAATATTAGCCGAACCACTTAATACAGACCAAACTCCATCTCCCTTAAATGGTGTATTTCCTTGCAGTATTGTATTATTTGCACATAATGACTGGTCGGGGCCAGCAAATGCATCAGTTGGTAAATTATTAGCAATAACTACATCATCATAAGAGATACATATTTCATTTGTGATAGTCCAGCGTAAAATATTGCTACCCTGATCTAATGAATTCACTCGTGTATCGGGTTGTCCTGCGTCTTCGAAGCTTGCCGATCCAGAACCACCAAGAATAGACCACATACCAGTGCCTGCTTCAGGATTATTGGCATCCAAAATAGTAGTTTCGGAACAAATTTCCTGATCTAAGCCTGCAGTTGCAACAACTAAAGCATTATTTATTGTAACCTCATCTAATTTAATACATCCATTATATGTTACTGTCCATCTAAACACATTTACTCCCTGGTTCAAGTTAGTAACTTTTGTTGTAGCCAGATTTACATTTTCGATAACAGCCGAACCACTTTGGATAGACCATATTCCTGTTCCATAAATCGGTGTGCTTCCTGCTAAATATATTGAATCGTAACAAATTACCTTATTTGCACCTGCATTTGCATTGGATGGCTCGTTGTTAACTATAGTTATCTCATCGTATGATTTACAGCCATTATTAACAATTGTCCAGCGTAATATATTTGTATCAGGAGCTAAATGAGTAACAAGGTTTCCAGTAAAATTTGCGGCTCCACTAATAACACTCCACTCACCTGTTCCAATAGAAGGTGTATTTGGATTTAAAGTAACTGTATTGGTACATATTGACTGATCCAATCCTGCTTCAGCAGTTGTTGGTGAATTGTTTGTAATCTTAACTTGATCGGTAGATGAACAAGATTTATTATTAATTGTCCATTTGAAGATATTCTCACCTTGAGCCAGGTTTGTAACTTTAGTATTATAAATTGTATCATTTACAAATAGTCCTGAGCCACTAATTATTGTCCATTTTCCAGAACCTATTATTGGGTTATTTGCAGATAAATTTATACTATCGGTACATAATACCTGATCTGTGCCTGCGTTTGCAGTTGTAGGAGAATCATTTGATATTACCACATCATCAGAAGTCCACCCATTTTGCCATACCGACCACCTTAAAATATTCTCCCCTTTTGCCAGACTTTTTACTGTTGTAGTAGGACTGCTTGGGTCAGTAAAAATTGCTGTACCCTGAATAACTGACCACTCACCAAAACCAAATAAAGGTTCATTTCCTTTAACAGTTGTTTCACTCGAACATATTGATTGGTCGTTGCCCGCATTTGTTTCAGTTGACATATAATTTGTAATAACAACATCATCGGTTGAAATACATGAATTATTAGTTATTGTCCATCTGAATATATTGTCCCCTAATCCAAGTGATGATACATTTGTGTTGTATGTCGTTGGATTAGCAATAATTGCTGAACCACTTATTAAAGTCCACATACCTGTTCCAATAATTGGTATATTTCCTTGTAATGTTGTAAAATCAGCAGTTAGAATTGTATCTTCCCCAGCATTTGCCTGAGTTGGAGAATCATTTGTAATAGACACTTTATCAGAGCTAATACAACCATTATTATTAACATTCCAGGACAAAACATTTAGTCCTTTTGCTAAACCTGTTACTACTGTGTTATTTAGATTAAGATTAACAAATACTGCTGATCCGGAATCAACCGCCCAATAACCAGCACCAGAAGAAGGTACTGTTGCATCTAAGGTTGTTGTTTTATCGCAAATAACCTGGTCAACACCTGCATTGACTACTATCTGATTGTTTTTGATCTTTACTTCATCAAAAGTATTACATATTCCGTTTGAAATTGTCCATCTTAATAAATTTTCACCTTTGCTTAAACCTCTAACTATAGTATTATTAGCTGTATTATCATCAAAGGATGCTGCGCCTACAACCACAGTCCATAAACCAGTACCAATAGTAGCCAAATTTGCACTTAGCACAGTAGTGTCTTTGCAAATTGATTGGTCGATACCCGCATAAGCCTGTGTAGGTCTTTGATTAATTACAATCACTGTATCGTAGTTAGTACAACCATTCTTAGAAACCGACCATCTTAAGGTATTTGTTCCTGAAGCAAAACCAGAAGCCACAGCATTGGGGATATTTCCATTACTAAAATTAGCTGTTCCTGTTGTTACAGACCAGCTACCAATAGCTCCTGTTGGAACAGTGCTCCCTTGTAATGTAATTGACTCAGTACAAATAGTTTGATTATTTCCAGCTTCAACTATAACCTGATTATTCGTAATTAATACAGTATCGCTTAATGAACAACCACTAGCCTGTATTGTCCAAATTAATTTGTTTATGCCTTCACCAATATTAGTTAAAGTTGCCGTTGGATTATTCGTATTTGATATTGTTGCAGCACCAGTATATATTGACCATGTTCCAATTCCAATTGTTGGAGTATTTCCGTCAAGAATTGTAGTATTATCGCATAAATCCTGCTGATCACCTGCTGATACATATGGTAGTTCAGTAACACTAATCATTTGACCAATTGAAGTTCCTTCTCCACATCCATTTGCAGCTGCTACTCTAATTTCATCATGAACAGCTGTGTTATCAAAATCAACAGTTATTTGTCGTGAATTTGCACCAGCAATAACCGTGGCTCCCTGAGGTAATGTCCAATTATAATGAGTAGCTCCAGCCACAGCATCTATTGAATAGACGACTCCATCTTCATCGTTACAAATTACGGCGGGTCCAACAAGATTTAATGCAGGACCTGGAATTGGGTTTACTGTTACGAACTTAATTGGGGAAATATTTCCTACTCCACATGAATTTTCAGCATATACAGTAATATCACCATCAATAGCGGTATTATCTATAGAAACAGTAATAGAATTTGAGTTACTTCCAGAAACAATAGTAAATCCTGCCGGAACAGACCATATATAATCTGTTGCATCGGAAATCGGATCGACTGTAAATGTAACTCCTGTTTCGCTCTGGCATACTTCTGTCGGACCAGATATTGCGGTTGCATCTGCAGGCAATGGATTTGTTACTACTGAGACTCCTCCATTCATTTTAAACTTACAAAGTGTTGTAGTGTTATATCCATAAATTGTATAACTCCCCTCAGCAGATTGATTTCCAAAACTAAAGGCTCCACCTGTACCAGGAAGGTCTGCAACCAAAATTGATTCATCAAGCCAAAGCTCGTAGTTTACTCCTGCCTGCGAATTTGCTATTCCAACCAATACACCTGCTCCACCTTCGCAATAAGAGCCTCCTCCAGTAACATTATATTTTACTGGCATTGGGTAAATTGTAAACGTTCCGGTTTCTACATTACTTTCACATCCACTTAAAGTTTGGGTTGCATAATAGGAATAAGTACCTGGTAATAGTTCGTTTGGTTGATGAGTATTTCCAGATGCAATTGCAGAACCACCAAGTGTTTTATACCAGTTAATATTACTACCTACTACAGTAAAAGTAGGATTAGTAAGTGTTTGACAAACCTCAATAGTTGGATCAATAAATACAGGAGGTGCAGGAACAGAATAAATAATATATTGTGTCGGTGCAGTTGGACTTTCGCAACCATTTGCATCAGTTTGTGTGGCATAATAAGTATATGTGCCAGCAAGCACATCGGTTGGGATATAAGTCGAACCTCCCACCAGAAATACATTTGTATTATCATACCATTTTATATTTGAACCTATAGCAGTTAGCATCTTGGCTGCACCACTCTCGCAAATTGTATTTCCAATTGTGGTTGGTGCTGATGGAAGATTATGAATAGTAAATAATACTTCCTTTAATGAACTTTCACATCCATTAGCTCCTGTTGATGTTGTATAATATGAATGAATACCAGTATTAGTTTCAACAGGTGTGTATGTATTTCCTGTATGTAATTCAATAGTTTTGGAAATGTCTTTATACCAACGCACATTTTCACCTGATAATACGGTAAATGAGGGATTAGCAGAACCATAACAGGTATTAATATTATTTATTATTGGTGGAGAAACAGGAATTGTATCATTGTCGACATCAATGGTATAAGTTTGGCTGCAACCATTTACATTATCTTCAACCAAAACTGTATATGTTCCAGATGCATCGACAGTTGTTGAATATGACGATGGCGAACCTAAATTTCCAGGGCCAAACCATGTATAGCTATAACCTGCTTTTTGCTCAACACTAATAGTTACTTGGGGTACACTACATGTTATATCACCTGAAGGAGCATAGGTAGTTACTGTTGGGTAAACTTTATTCTGTACAACCACCACATTCTCAGAAGTATCTTTACACCCATTTTCATTATTCGTAACCACTAAATTATATGTACCTGCTGCACCAACTATTGGTGTTTCTGTACTAACTCCGCTCAAAATCACACCATTTGAAGTTATCCATTTATAATCGACATTAACAAATGTAGAACTACCATTTAAGATTACGTTTGCAATATCACAGGTAATCTGATCAGGTGATTCGTCCACTATAGCATCAGGCTTAATGGTATCAATACTAACTGTTATATCTTTTGAATATGTACATCCTGTAATTTGATCTTCAACTTCCAAAGTATAGGTTGCTGACTTATTTACAATAATATTATTTGTTCCATCCCCAGAGACTATTATACCTCCAACTCCTTCAGTCCAATCATATAACAATGGGCTTGAGTATGGAGAAGTTGCAGTAGCTTTTAGACTTACCTGCGTTCTTGAACAAGTCAGATCAAGAGGAGTATCAAAATTGATTGTAGGAGGAGTATCTTTTAGTCCAACTGTTACTCCCTTATTTGAAAAACATCCATTATCAGTATTTTCAATTCGAACTACATATGTTCCTGGGGCAGAAACAGTTATTGAATTTTGAGTTGGATCAGTATCAATTACACCACCACCAGATGTTGTCCACAAGATGCTTTTATTAACTACTGCAGTAGCATCAGCATTCAATATTTCTGTTTTATCGGTACATGTTATTGGATCAGGCGAACCTGTAAATACATTTATTGTTGGTATTGAATTATTTGAAGTAACAACCACAGATTCACTTGCGGTACAACCTGTAACATTATGCTCAACGGTTACGGTATAAGTACCTGTAGCATTTACAGTAGGATTTGCAGAATTTGGATTTGCAACTATATTTCCACCAGCTGATGCCACCCACGAATAATTTGTTCCATTGGTACTGGTAACATTTAGGGTAACTGTAGGATTTGTACACGTAATTTGTGCAGGTGGATCAATCGTAATATTTGTTGGCACTGAAGGATCTGTATTCACAGTTACAGTAGCATTTGCATAACA
This sequence comes from Bacteroidetes bacterium GWF2_33_16, assembly GCA_001768565.1. Classification (GTDB taxonomy): domain Bacteria; phylum Bacteroidota; class Bacteroidia; order Bacteroidales; family UBA12077; genus UBA12077. The sequence goes on from MEOE01000020.1 coordinate 23,836, forward strand.
CCCATTCACTGGATTCGTAACTTTCACAGTATAGTCACCTGCTGCATCAACCTTTGGTGTGGGAGAAAAATCATTACTAATATGATCACCTGGAATAAGAGTTGACCATTCATACAATGAATTAGCGGGTGTTGCCGAAGCATTTAATGTTACCGAATCGTGAGTACAGGTTAATGTTTCATCATCAAATGGGTTTAAAGTTATAACCGGAGGAATAAGATCATCATAAACAGTAACTGTATCAGATTCAGTACAACCATTTGGTGCAGTTACTGTAAATTTATATGTACCTTTTGCGTTTACTGTTGCAACCGGTTGTGTATCATTTGTTACAATTCCACCTCCTGTTAACATAGTCCATTTATAAAGTGCTCCTGTTGTAATTGAACTTCCGGTCACATTTACAGTCGTTCTGGTACATGTAATATCCAATGTTGAAGTATCAACAGCAATTTTAGGAGGATCATTATTTAGAGTTACCAGTATATTATCAGTTGCCTGACAACCATTAGCACTAGTAGCAGTAATAGTAAATGTGCCATTACTATAAACAGTAGGATTTAAAGTAGTTGCATTATCAATTACTCCAGGGCCAGTCCAAAGAACTGTGGCTCCCGGATCAGCAGTAGCCAACAATTCAGGCGATGGATCGGTACATGTAATTTGGTAGCTTCCATTAACAATATTAACATTTGGGGAAGTAATATCGGATGTAATTACTACCTGACCTGTATCTGTGCATCCTGTTGCTCCGTTCTCAATAATTACATTATATATTCCTGCACTTGTAACCGTTGCTTTGCTGGTTGAAGCTCCTGAACTAATATTACCATTTATTGTGTACCAGTTAAACGAAGTAGCATTTGAGCTACCTGAAGCATCTAAATGGATGGTATCCTTCGAACAAGTAATTACTGTTGTTGTTGAAACAATGAATGGACTTGGTTTTTGATAATTATCACTAACTGTTAAATTGGCTGTTTCTGAACATCCAGAAATAGGGTGTGTTGCTCGTATTGTATAAATACCTGGTTTATTAACAAATGGATTAGAAACAGTTGTATCGCTTATTATAGCTCCTGCAATACCTGTTGACCACCTATATATTGCATTCGCAACGGCTGATGCTTCCAATTGAACCATCAATGTATCGCAGGTTAAACGATTCGAAACAGGTGTAACAAATAAATTTGGTGATGTTTTTTCTTCCTTAACTTCTCTTTCTACATAATTTGAGCATCCATTTGCAGTAGTTTTAGCTGTCAGTCGAAATAATCCTGGCCCGTTTACTGTAGTTATTGCTGCACTTGGATTTGAAATGGTTCCTGTTCCTGATGTCCTTGTCCATGTATAACTATCGGCAGTTGGAGAACTTCCAGTTAAGGTAACGCTTGTTCTGCTACATGTAATATCTAATGGTATATTAACAAATACTTCTGGTCTTACAGTATCAGCGGTAACTGTAACATTAATCGAACTTGTACATCCGTTTGTTCCTGTTGCAGTCAAACTATAAATACCAGGAATATTTACGGATACATTAGTTCCATTGTCAGGTCCAACAATACCACCACCAGCTCTTGTCCATAAGTAAGTTGTAGATGGATCAGGGTCGCCAACAGCATTAATTGTTTCAATCAAATTATTACAATCAATTTCATATACTCCAGGAGCACTTATTACAGGTTTATCTTTATCTGGATCGACTCGAATAGTATCTGTAGCTGTACATGTTTTCCCTGCATTGGTAACTGAAATTTCAACTATATAGTTTCCTTCATGAGTTACTATTGGATCACTTTCATCTTCATCACCAGGCCAAATTATACCTCCATTTGTTGCAGTCCAAGACCATGCAATGGCACCAGTCGAAGTAGTTGTTGCATTCAATTGAACCTGGCTGCCTGCGGTACAATCAATAACATCTCCTGCAGCTAAAGGATCAATTTCTACATTGGCTTTTGGATTTACAGTTATGGTTTGTGAGATCCATGCAGTAGTTCCACATGAATTAACAGCACGTACACGAATATATCCTGTAGATGATAATCCTAATGGGAAATCAACCATTACATTCGATCCGATTATTGATGATACAATTGAACCAGCATTAGTCTGCCATTCGAAAGATGTTTCATTTGAATACAAATTAGGATCAATTGAAAATACAATACCAGTTTCTCCTTCGCAAACTGTAAATATTCCTGTCGAACTAGCAATTACAGCACCCAAATCAACAGGTTTTGGTAATACATTTATTGTTATTTCACTACTAATTCCATGTGGGCATATAGGATTACCCGATAAGCCATTCACTATAATTTTACTTCCCGAAATATAAGTATCATTAAAAATGACATCAATTGTATTTCCACCATCGGCACTTAAAATTACTCCGGCAGGTAAGTCCCATAAATAGCTTACTGCATTAGTTATAACCGGAATGGAATAAGTATAAATTGTTAATCCATCAGAACAAATGTTCTGAGTACCCGAAATAACACCTGCATCGTCAACGGCTGGAACTTCATTTACTGTTACTGAATTCAAGAAATCTATTGAACACCCCGTAACCGGATTTCTTGCTTCAACAGTATATGTTCCGGCCAGATATGTTCCGGGGAATGTAAATGCTCCATCTGCAACGGCTATATGTGTTGTTACTACAGTACTACCATCACGAATTAAATCATATTCATAAGTATTTTGAGCATTTGTAACTGCCAATTGAACACCTGTGCCTCCTTCGCAATATTCAATCAGACCTGGTGCAGTAACAGAGTATTGCATAGGTAAAGGAAGTACAACAATATTTTTGCTTATTGTATTAAAACAATTTGTTAAAGGATCGATGTAATCATATATTATTGAATACGTTCCAGATGCAAGCAAGGTTGGATCAAAAGTTGCTGTTCCATCACCAATATCAGATATCCCACCTCCGGAAAATGATCCACCAGCATCAGTTGGACTGCCCGTTATTGTAATGGGCGTTTCATTTTTACAAATACCTGCTGCTGGAATATTTAGAATATCAACAGTTGGTAATGGAAGTACATCTACTACCTGATCAACAAATCCATAACATCCATTGCCATCATCTACGGTATATCTGATTGTAAAAGTACCTGCAGGATCAACAATACTTGGCTTAAATAAAGCGGTTCCATCTCCATTATCTGTAAATTGTCCTGTTGTCCACACAGCAGGATATTCAAAGACTCCAGGTATGGCACTGGCTCCTGTTAAAGGATTTCCTGTTATAGTTACATCGGCAGCATCTTTGCAATATTCAGGATCCAGATTATCAATTGTGACTACAGTAGTAGGATGAATAGTAATATCTTCACTTTCAATTGAAGTTGTACAATTATTACCATCAGTATAAGCAAATGTTATATTGTAGGTTCCATCACCAGCAGCAGCTGGATCAAACTGGTTAAGTGCTACACCAATACCCCCTGAAATTGTATAATTTACTCCACTACTAACAGGTACTCCATCAGCAGTACCTTCCAATAATACTGAAGACCCATTATCACAAAAGTTTAAACCCAAATCATCATGATTTATTCCATCAATTGTAAATGCTAGTGTTGGTACAGGATGTACCACTACAATTTGTTCAGGGGAACAATTATATTCGCCCGGATTGGTTAAAGTATAATTGATATAATATGTTCCTGGTTCACTTGCTAGTAAAACAGCAGGTGGTGGTCCATACGGAACAGTAATATTAAAAAGTTCTGTACCCAAAGTATTTTCGAATCTAATATTCCATTCTCCGTTAATATTACTAGCTACCAAATCAAAATTTGGTTCACCTACACACATTGAAGTAGGTAACCCGGGGTAGGTAACAATATTACCAATATGAATTGTTTCTGAAACAGAGTTACTACAACCGGGAGTTGTAACCGTATAGGTTACAGTATAATCACCAGGTATCAGTAAGCTAGGTGTAAGTGTAGCCGTTCCATTTCCATTATCGGTAAAACCAGCACCACCAGAAAAAGTCAAACTTTCTGAGACACCCGGCTGGGCAGTTAAATCCGGATTCATTGTACCTGTTAAGGTATAATTGGCCAAATCTGTACTACAAAACAAACCTGAGTTAGGAATTGTAATTGCTAAATTTGCTGGAGTTGCATATGGTAAAACCTGAATTGTTGCTTGTTTAGTTGTAGTACAACCACCCGCTGCAGGATCAGTATATTCATATTCCAATGTATAGAATCCAGATGAATTTATGCCTGGATCTGTATCAAATTGATTTGGAGCTGAAAAGACCAGTGTTCCTGAAAGTTCAGTCCATACTCCACCAACAGGTGTTGCAGTTAAAGTAATAATTCCATAATCATTGCAATATTTATCACCATCATTTGCAATAGTAATATTTGAAGGAGCATTAACTGTTACACTTACATTATCAGTACCTGTACAACTATTTGCATCCCTAATAACCACATTATATGTTACCAAAACAGGTGCGGCACCGGGAACAGGATTTGTTGGGCTTACATCATAAGTTGTTGCTGCAATAAAAGCTCCACCTTCCCATGAATAGGTATAAGGAGCCAAACCTGTTAATGGTGCAGCATTTAAATTTACTATTTCGCCATTACAAGAAGATTGATTAAGCCCTGCATCAACAGTTGGATTGGCCACTGCATTAACTACAATCTGATCATCGTCGGAACAGTTATTCGCATCTGTAACTGTAAGAGTGTAGGTATATGCACCCACAGGAGCTGGATTAACGGTTACATCGGTCGGAGAAATAATTGCACCACTACTCCAGCTATAAGTAATTGGGGCAGTACCACCAACAGCAGAACCAGATAAAGTAGTTCCGGCACCCAAACACATATTCTTGTCTATACCTGCATTAGCTGTTGGTTTTGGATTAACAGTAACTGCATAGGTTTCTGTAGTTATACAACCATCAAGGTCTTCAACAGTCAAATCATAGCTAGTGGAAATAATTGGATTTACTGTTAAATCACCAATTGCCGGACCAGCAGCAGGAACATTCGATTCCCAATACCAGTTATCTACAACCTTATCTGATGTTGCAGATAAGGTAGTACTTTGACCTACACAAATAGGATTGGCACTACCTAAAATAGTTACAATAGGTGCTGGTGTAACATCTACAAGTATATTATCTGAATTTGAACATCCAAATTCATCAGTCATAATTACTGAATAAGTTGAAGAAACAATTGGACTAGCAGTTGGTGACTTTATTGAAGTTGAAGTAAGAGAAACTGGATTTGGATCAGTCCAAAGATAAGTGAAAGTTGCAGATCCATTTGGATTAGAAGTATTAACATCCAAAAGAACTGACGTATTTTCGCAAATTAAGGCATCGGCAGTGCTAGCTGTAACATCTAACTGATCATAATTTCCAATATTATATGTACCTGTAATATTAAATGTACAACCTGAAGCATTTTCAGCAATAACGGTATAATCGTTTGGATTTAGAACTTTATCCCAAACAAGATTACCACCAGTTCCAGCTTTTGTATCAAAATGGGAATGCGCTGGAATCTCCTCATACAAATGATAATCAACTCCGGCTTGTGAATTTATTATTGTCAAAGAACCTGGGATTGGGTCGCAATAGTTAATTACTGTTATAGCTCTATTAAAAGGGGGAGAAACTGCATTAATTGTAATTTCTTTAAAAACAGAGACTGGTGATGCCAACCCCACATCTGTAACAGTAAATCTTACTGTAAAAGCAGAAGCACTTGTTGGTGTAAAAGTAGGGTCTTCAATCGTTAAATTACTAAATAAACCTGTTCCTCCGATATGCGACCAACTATAATTGTATGTACCTGATCCTCCACTTGCCCAACCATTTAGGGCAAATGCCGTTCCAACACATTGTGTTGAACCATCTGCAGGGGATAATATATCTACCTGAAGATCAACTATATTAATAGTTAAATTATCAGAAGCCTTGCATCCATCATTATCAGTAACAGTAACTGTAACATTCACACTTGACCCAGGATTACCTGGTAGTGGTCCATCATCAAAAGTAACAGTATTTGTCCCACCAGTGGAGCCATTTATGGATGTATGCCCAGCCCAAGTGTAATCAACATAAGGTGGAGTTCCATCACTGGTAACTGCTGTTAATCCAAGAGTACTTCCTGGTCCACAAAATGCAGGGTCAGGAGTAATAGTTACAGATGGACCTAATGTGTTATTTATTACGACTAATGTTGGTGCAGTAGCTGATACTATTGATCCATCATTTCCATCAGCATCTAGAAGTTGAAAAGTTGCTGAAGCATTATAAATATATGTACATGTACCTGTTCCACAGTCTGTTGCAATAAAAGTGCCCGGTACGCCGCCTTCAGTAAAATTAACTGTAATTGGCCATTGTGTGTTACCAGCTCCAATAATTTTAACTTGAATTGGGGTAGTTGTACCATCGCAAATTGAAATTGGGCCTGTAGTTCCTAATTTAATACTCGCACCTCTTGCAATATTTGCAGAAAGTAATAAAATAAACAATAAATATATTTTAGAAGTTATATGTTTCATATATGACGAATTTTCTTTTTTTTGTGGCCAAAGATTTATTTTATACTATTAATTAAGTTATTTATTTGCCTAAACTTACTTTTAAGCAATTTAATACTTATATATTTTAGGGATACGAAAATTTCGCCAAAAAGATTCATTAAAAGTAATCATTTAATAACTTTTCCGAGTATAGGAAATATCGGAACTTAACCTACATATATTTGCAGTTCTTTAATTGTCTTTTTTTTAATGGTTTAGCTAAGGGATTAGTTTTTAAAATATACCCTCGTAAAGGGTGCATTAATTTTTAATCTTTTAATTAAAACGGTTTCTTAATATTCATCCCAGCTTCTAACTTCCAGTTTATTTAAATCAACCTTACAAAATGAATATATAAATGCGCTTGCTAATCGGGCATTCGTAATTAATGGAATATTAAAATCGATGGCGCTCCGGCGAATAGTATAATCATTGTGCAATTCATTTTTCGACAAATCTTTTGGAATATTTATTACCAGATCAATCTCTTTGGCTTTTAGAAAATCAAGTACATTGGGCTTTAGATTTTCATCAGGCCAATGAAGCATCGTAGAAGGAATACCATGCAGTTCCAGAAACTTTTGTGATCCACCTGTGGCGTATAAATTGTATCCTTTTTTATGAAGCATTCGTGCACTCTCGAGCAACTCCACTTTCGATCGTGGCGGACCGGAAGAAATTAAAATATTCTTTTTAGGAATTTTATAGCCAACCGAAAGCATTGCAGTTAGAATAGCTTCGTAGTAATTTTCGCCAATACAACCTACCTCGCCAGTTGAAGCCATTTCGACACCTAATACCGGATCAGCTTTCAGCAATCGTGAAAAAGAAAATTGTGATGCTTTCACACCAACATAATCGAGATCAAAGATTGATTTTTGCGGTTTTTCAACATGAAATCCCAACATTGCATCAGTAGCTATTTCAATAAAATTTGTTTTGAGGACTTTCGAAACAAATGGAAAACTTCGTGAAGCGCGCAAATTGCATTCAATTACTTTTATATCGTTGTCTTTTGCCAGAAATTGAATATTAAATGGTCCGGTTATGTTTAACTCTTTAGCTATCTGTTTTGTTATTTTCTTTATACGGCGAATGGTTTCGATATAAAGTTTCTGAGCAGGAAAAACAATGGTTGCATCGCCTGAATGCACTCCTGCAAACTCAACATGCTCCGAAATGGCATATAGAACAACTTCTCCATTATTGGCTACTGCATCAATTTCGATTTCTTTTGCTTCTTCGATAAACTCCGAAACTACAACCGGGTATTTCTTCGAAACATTGGCGGCAAGTGTAAGGAAATGCTCAAGTTCGTCTCTATTCGAAACCACATTCATTGCTGCACCAGACAACACATATGAAGGACGAATTAGTACTGGAAAACCAACATCATCAACAAATCGGTAAATATCATCAATACTTGTAAGTTCTTTCCAACGAGGTTGATCAATCTTGAGATTATCAAGCATACTCGAAAACTGGTGTCTGTCTTCGGCATTATCGATACTTTTGGCCGATGTGCCCAAAATCGCTACTCCATTTTTATCCAACCGCATAGCCAGATTATTAGGAATCTGTCCGCCAACAGAAACAATTGTTCCTTTCGGATTTTCGAGATCGACAATATCCATAACCCTTTCGAATGTTAGTTCATCAAAGTATAATCGATCACACACATCGTAATCGGTACTTACAGTTTCAGGATTATAATTAATCATTATTGAACGCAGATTATTCTTTTTAATTGAGTTTATAGCATTTACACTGCACCAGTCGAACTCAACACTACTACCTATCCTGTATGCTCCCGACCCTAAAACAATTACCGATTTTTTATCATTTTCGAATGTAATATCATGCTCTGTTCCATTGTATGTCATGTATAAGTAATTTGTCTTGGCAGGATATTCAGCAGCCAGCGTATCAATCTGCTTTACAACTGGGGTAATGTGGTTTTCAATTCTGAATTTTCTGACTTTTAATAAATCATTTTCAATAGTATTATCATCGCTTTTTAAAATCAACCGTGCTATCTGAAAATCAGAAAATCCTGCCTGTTTTGCTTTTAATAAGAGTTCGATTGGTAATTTATTCAGTTCATTGAACATGGCTAGTTGATTCTCAATATCATAAATATTTTTAAGCTTGTATAAAAACCAATTATCAATTTTTGTTAATTGATGAATCTTTTCAACGGTATATCCTTCGCGAATTGCTTTGGCAACAACAAAAATCCGTTTATCGGTTGGTTCTGAAAGCTCTTTATTTATATTGTCAATATGGATATCTTTGTTGGCAACAAAACCGTGCATCCCCTGTCCTATCATCCGTAATCCTTTTTGAATAGCTTCTTCGAATGTTCGGCCAATAGCCATTATTTCACCGACACTTTTCATGCTACTGCCAATCTGTTTCGAAACACCAATAAATTTGTTCAAATCCCAGCGAGGAATCTTACAAACCACATAATCCAAGGCAGGTTCGTAGCAAGCAGTAGTTGTTTTTGTAATTGAATTTTTAAGTTGGTGTAATCCATAACCCAAACCCAGTTTTGCTGCAACAAATGCCAATGGATAACCGGTAGCTTTTGAAGCCAGCGCACTTGAACGCGACAAACGGGCATTCACTTCAATTACACGATAATCTTCCGATTCGGGATCAAGAGCATACTGGACATTACATTCACCAACAATTCCAATATGCCGTATAATTTTTATTGATAATGATCTTAGTTTGTGATATTCGGCATTTGTTAATGTTTGTGATGGAGCCACAACAATACTTTCTCCGGTATGTACGCCAAGCGGATCGAAATTCTCCATATTACAAACGGTAATGCAATTATCATACTTATCACGTACCACTTCGTATTCCACTTCTTTCCAACCTTTTATTGATTCTTCGACCAATATCTGGTTTGTATACGAGAATGCATTATTGGCAAGTTTTTCAAGCTCTTCATTATTGGAACAAAAACCACTTCCCATTCCTCCAAGAGTATATGCTGCACGAACAATAACCGGAAAACCAACTTTTTTAGCAGCAATTATAGCATCAGTAACAGAATTAACAGCAATGCTTTTTGGTGTTTTAACATCAATCTCATTAAGTTTATTCACAAAAAGCTCACGGTCTTCGGTATCCATTATGGCCTGAACGGGTGTACCTAAAACGTTGACATTGTATTTTTTCAGAATTCCGGTTTTGAATAATTCTATTCCGCAGTTTAATGCTGTTTGTCCACCAAAAGATAAAAGTATTCCTTCGGGTTTTTCTTTTTGAATTACCTTTTCGACAAAAAATGGTGTTATGGGATAAAAGTATATTTTGTCGGCTATTCCTTCGGATGTTTGTACTGTTGCAATATTAGGATTAATAAGAACCGTTTCTACGCCTTCTTCTTTTAAGGCTTTTAAAGCTTGCGAACCTGAATAATCAAATTCTCCGGCTTCGCCTATTTTAAGTGCTCCGGAACCCAGTATTAGGACTTTTTTTATTTCTTTATGCATTGTAAAAAATCATTAATAATTTATGAAAATCAATTTATTTGCCCCTACCCTAAAGGGTGCAAATTGATTTTCTTCGCACCCTTCAGGGATGGGGCAATCGAAGAAAATCGACAAGATTATATTCATATAAAAATGATTGTTCATATCATTTCTTTGTTTTCATTACTAATCCCATAAAATCATCGAACAGGAACTCGGTATCTGTTGGTCCGCTTGAAGCTTCGGGATGGAACTGAACCGAGAAAAAAGGTTTTGTTTTGTGTTTGATTCCTTCGTTGGTGCCATCGTTTAAATTCACAAACAAAGGCTCCCAGTCTTTTCCCAAGCTTGATTGATCAATAGCATATCCATGATTCTGCGATGTGATATAGGCTTTATTTGTTCCAGATAAAAGTACTGGTTGATTATGACTTCGGTGTCCATATTTTAGTTTATATGTTTTTGCGCCCGAGGCCAATGCCATCAGTTGATTTCCCAAACATATTCCAAAGACTGGTTTTTCCTTTTGCATTGCTTTTGCAAGATTTTCAATTGTCTTAATACAATAAACAGGATTTCCAGGGCCATTAGAAACCAGAATTCCATCATATTCTTCATTTAAGAAATTATAATTCCAGGGTATCCTTATCACTGTTGTATCGCGCTTTAAAACATTTCTGATGATGTTATTCTTTACTCCACAATCAACCAATAATACTTTGCTTTTTCCATTTCCATATACTATTCTTTCTTTCGAACAAACCTGATCGACCAGATTGTCTTTGTCTGGATCGTAAAAATCAATATCCTGATTATCGTAGATCAATTTTCCTTTTAAAGCTCCCTTTTCACGTATTAATTTAGTTAGTGCGCGAGTATCAACTCCAAACATTGCAGGAACCTTATTTTCGTAAAGCCAATCACCCAGACTTTTTGTTGCGTTCCAGTGATTGTATTCTGTCGAATAATCTGCAACAATTAGCCCTGTAATCTGTACTTTTGATGATTCGAAGAATTTGGGCAGATCTTTTTCAATTATACTTTCTGGAACACCATAGTTCCCAATTAATGGATATGTAAGAACTAAAATCTGACCTTTGTATGAAGGATCGGATAAGCTTTCGGGATATCCTGTCATTGCAGTATTGAAGACTACTTCGCCTGCGACCGATCGCGGATAGCCAAAAAAAGAACCGCTAATAGCGGTTCCATCTTCTAAAATTAGTTTCATTTTCAATGTTGATTATTTTTTTGATTTTATTTTTCATCTCAACAACCTATCTTTTAATTCGGGTAAATATTTGCTCATAGCTTTTAGAACCTGATCATGACTAACGCCTTCTCGAATTACAGCAATAATTGTATCGTTTCCAGCAACAGTACCTATAATCTCATTCATTTCGGCCCGATCAATTGCATCGGCTATTGTATGTGAATATGCAGGCATTGTTTTAATTATAGCGATGTTGTGTGAAAATTCAATCGCAAGAAAACCAAATGCCAAAGGTGAATAATTTTTTGGATTTTGAATAGAAACAAACTCATCTGAAATAACATACTTAAAGCCATGCTGGTATGGAATACGTCCAACTTTAAGCTGTTTTAAATCGCGTGATAATGTTGCCTGGGTTAATTCGAATCCTAAATCTGTGAGATTATTAATTAATTCTTCCTGAGAACCAACTTTTTTGGTAGTAATTATTTGCCTGATTGCTTTTAGGCGTTTTTCTTTGGTCATATAGCAATTGTATAATTATGCAATCAGAATGCAAATTTATACAATATTTTAAAAGTTCAAAATAAATTTTAGCATAAATCAATTTGCTATATTCAAACTAATCTATCTTAACAAAACGTAGGTTATAATCAAGGTTATTATACATCTGCTTAAAAAATCCTGATGGAGGATTATCTGAAGGCATATCGGGTTCGTTATGAAGAAAATATTCTTCTTTCATCCAGGATCCACTATTCAGAACACGCGCAGCACAAGTATGTAAATTTCGTTTTTGAAATTCATCGAAATCTATAAATTCACTTCCAAAAAGTGTAATAAAATCTGTAATAACTTCTAATGCCGAATTATAAAGTTTTGCTTGTTTATCAAGTGATTTTCTTAAAATAAAGTACGTTTCATGAAATATATCATTAAGGTGCGAAATCATATTCTCAGGTATTGGCGTTTTATTGTCCAGGGTAACAATTACCGAAGCATTATTTGATTCGATCTGCAATTGTTGTCTAAGTATATCACTATATAATTTAGCTCTATATCTATTCATGAAATAATTAGTATAAATATACATGAAACGACTCATAAGAATCATCGACTTTTTGCGAACCAATTTGAATATCTGAAGGAATGCCTCTCTATCTTTTTTATCGGCTTTCACCATAAAAAACCCCATCGTTTTGAAAATTAGTTTACGTAATTTCCAAAAAGTTTTAAAATCTGATTTCTTCACATTTGGTATTCTTGTTATACCATCGAAAAAAGTAAGAGCCCTTTTGGCATTCGATTCAACGGTATCCATCCGTTCCCAAAAATCGAGCATTCCTGTCATTAGCTCCTTACGAGTCATATTTTTAGGAATGATATTAGAGACAATATCAGTAAAATCTTCATTAATAAGCTCATGATTAATAACACGGGAATCGTGTTTCATCTGGTACCACAGCTTTGTACCAAGTGGAGCCATTAATGGATGCAGTAAATACTCGGTAATCGCATTTTCGTTGATAAATTGCTCTGCATGAGTAAATGATTCAGTTGTATCGTTATCGAAGCCTACAATCATATGCGCAGTAACAGCCATACCATACGATTGTATTTTTTTAATTGCCTCCGGGATATTTACATTCAGGTTTTGCATTTTATTCATCTCCTGAAGTGTCTTAGGATTTACTGTTTCAATGCCAATCATCAACTGAACAAAATTACAATCAGCTAATAATTGAAGTAATTCATCATCGTTGGCAACAGTAATATCTAATTGAGTTATAAATATTAATGGTGATGTAAAGTTGTTGTTTACCAGAATTAACTTTCGAAGAATCTCCTTAACAAATTTTCGGTTTCCAATAAAGTTATCATCAGCAAAAAATACAGAAATCACACCCAGACTCTCAAGCAATTTTACCTCTTCAATAACCTGGTCAACTGATTTGCATCGCATTTTACGCCCATAAGTATAAATAACATTGCAAAAATTACAGTCGTATGGGCAACCTCTGGTTGTTTGAACAGAAACTGTTGCATAATATTTTAAGTCATCCTTTATTAGTTCCCATCGAGGAACAGGCACCTGATTCATATCAGGATAAGCAAGCTTTCTATACTTAGGTTGTGGTTTACCTAATTCAAAATCTGAAAGAAATTCGGGCCAGGTTTCTTCAGCTTCGCCATGAAATACGGTATGAAAGATTTCTAGTTTCTCGCTTGATATAGTTGACAATCCTATTCCCCCGGCAATAAGGTAACTATCTTTGCAGAATTCTCTTATATGCTCTCCTATCTGCAAACATCGCCGAAGCTGGTTTGTGGTAAAATGAATTCCTACCAATGAATACTTTTTCCCTTTTAAAAAATTCTCAACGGGTCCATGAACTGCTTCATCATAGATTGTAACATCGTATTTTGGCGGAGTGAGTGCGGCAATTGCAGCCAAAGCGTGAGGTGCAAAAAGGGCTTTAATTCCCATAAATGATGCAGCTCTTACAGCTTTTAATTCAATATCACCGGGCTCACTCGGATAAATCAACAGTATATTCATTCCAACAGTTATAAAAGTTTAGAGTGCAAGTTCACAAAGCTTATTTCTTACTCGTATAATCAGATAAACAAATATAATAAACATATACTCTCTATCTAGAATCTTCAAATAATGTTTTGATAAACGATAGAATAGATTACACCAAATATTTTATTGGAAGGTTTAAAAATTCAGTTATTAATTAACTTAAAAACTGGTTCTTAAAATTACTTGTTTCTCTAATTTTCTTTAAAAGACTTTGTGTTTCATTAAAATTCAAACTTTGTTGTCCATCTGACATTGCCTTTTCTGGTTGCTCATGAATTTCGATAATAGCACCATCGGCACCAGCCATTATACCAGCCAGGGTAATTGGTTCAATAAGGCTTCGCTGTCCAGTTCCATGCGAAGGATCAATAATTACAGGTAAATGGCTTTTTTCTTTCAGTATTGGAATAGCATTAATATCGAACGTATTTCGATAAGCCTTTTCGTAAGTACGAATTCCACGTTCGCATAAAAGAATTTTTTCGTTGCCTCCCGAAAAAACATATTCGGCTGAATACAATAATTCGTCAATTGTTCCCGATAAACCCCGTTTTATCATTACAGGTTTATCTACTTTACCAAGTGCATCGAGCAAGTTAAAGTTTTGCGAATTACGTGCTCCAACCTGGAAAATATCTATGTAATCGTACATATCATCGATTTGCTCAAGTTCCATTACTTCAGTTATTATTTTTATTCCGTTTGCTTTACATATTTTATAAAATATTTTCAAACCATCAATTCCTACACCACGAAATGAATATGGTGAGCTGCGCGGTTTAAACACACCGCCACGCATTATGTTGATATTATTTGTTTTTAAGAACTCAACCATTTTTTCGATTTGGTTTTCATTTTCGATGGAGCAAGGACCCGCCATAACAGTAAAGCCATTCGACCCAATTGTAACATCGGCATCAATCTCAATCTGTGTTGGTTTAACTTTCCATTTCGACGAAACCAGTTTGTAATCATCGTTAACCTTATGAACATCATTTACTCCCTCCATATTGCCAATTATGCGAATATCGAAATCCGATTTACCAATTGCAACAAGGTAATTCGAAAGCTGAGTAACAGCTTCTCTGGTTTTAAATGCATTTTTAGACAAGATTTCCAAAACTCTCTCTCTTTGCGTTGAAGTAATATTTTTTTCAAATTGAATAATCATAGCTACAATTTTATTTGGTAAATAAACTCACTAATGTTTTTCTTTAAATCACCTGTTTGTGATAAAGCATTTATGAATGCACTGCCAATAATAGCGCCATTAGCATATTCGCATGCTTTGTCGAAACTCCGTTTATCTCGCACTCCAAAACCAATTAAGAAAGGTCTTTTACTTAACGCTTTTAGTCTGGTAAAATATTCTTTTTGAGCATCGAAATCAGTTATTCCACCAGTTGTAGAGTTTGTAGAAACAGCATAAATAAAAGAGGTTGTTAATTCATCAATACTTTTTAAGCGCTCAACAGCGGTTTGCGGACTAACCAAAAAGATAGTGTGAATGCCATATTTTTGAAAAATGGATTTATACTGATTTTCAAATTCATAAACAGGTAAATCAGGAATTATAACACCATCAATTCCTACCTCGCGGCACTTTTCACAAAAACGCTCGACACCAAACTTAAAAACTGGATTAAAGTAACCCATCAATATTTTGGGAATTCTACTGAAACTGGCAATATCTTTTAATTGAGAAAACAATATCTCCAATGTCATTCCATTTTCAATGGCTGTGTTATTGCTGAACTGAATAACTTGCCCATCGGCAATAGGATCGGAAAAAGGAATTCCTATTTCAATTATATCCACCTTATTTTTTTCTAATTCATGTATTATTTCTACCGTACTTTTCAATTCAGGAAAACCTGCTATAAAGTAGATAGATAAAATGTTTTCTTTTTTGCTTTTAAGTAAAATATCTATTTTATTCATCTGATTAATTATTTTTTAAATGTGGGACTAAAGTCCCTTTCAAACTTTTTATTTCTGACACGGGCCTAAAGGCCCGTGTTATTAAGGAATCACTATTTTGGAACTGAACTTTTCATTTCACAGTATTTTAAGTATGTTTCTAAATCTTTGTCGCCACGACCCGAGAGGTTTATTACCACAACTTCATCGGGTTTAAACTTTAGTTTATCCAGCAAAGCCAAGGCATGTGCCGATTCCAACGCAGGAATTATTCCTTCCAAACGAGTTAAAGTAAATGCTGCATTTAAGGCTTCATTATCGGTTATACTCATGTATTTTGCTCTTTTTATTGTATGTAACCATGAATGCAACGGACCAACACCCGGATAATCCAATCCAGCCGAAATAGAATAAGGTTCAATGATTTGACCATCGCTGGTTTGTAGCAAAAGAGATTTGCTTGCGTGCAATACTCCGACAGAGCCACAACTAATTGAAGCAGCATGTTCTCCGGTTTCAATTCCTTTGCCAGCAGCTTCGGCAGCAATAAGTTTGATCTTATCATTATTTAAAAAATGATAAAACGCACCGGCAGCATTGCTTCCACCACCTACACAAGCCAATACATAGTCAGGATCTGACTTGCCCGTTTTTTCGGTTAACTGAATTTTAATCTCTTCTGAAATAACCGACTGAAACTGAGTAACCAGATCAGGATAAGGATGTGGTCCAACTACCGAACCAATAATGTAATGTGTATCAACAGGATTAAAAATCCAGTCGCGCAATGCTTCGTTGGTTGCATCTTTCAAGGTTTTATTACCTGAGTTTACAGGAATAACTTTTGCTCCCAACATTTTTATTCTGGCCACATTCGGTGCTTGTCGTTTTACATCTTCTTCGCCCATGTAAATAACACATTCCATATTTTTAAGTGCACAAACTGTGGCTGTTGCCACGCCATGCTGACCAGCTCCGGTTTCGGCAATTATCCGCTTTTTGCCTAATTTCTCTGCCAATAAAATCTGACCAACAGTATTGTTTATTTTATGCGATCCGGTATGATTCAAGTCTTCGCGTTTTAAATAAATATTCGTGTTATATGCTTCTGATAAGCGCTTTGCAAAATATAGCGGACTAGGCCGACCAACATAATCTTTTAGTAGCAGCTTAAAATCCAAAATAAAAGATGGTTCATTTATAATTTCCAGATATCGAGTACGTAGTTCTTCAATATTCGGATGCAGCATTTCTGGAATAAAAGCTCCTCCAAACTCACCGTAATATCCGTTATTGTCTATTTGTATATTCATAGCATTCCTTTTTTAACCATAAAGTGCACAAAGAAGTCACAGAGTAACACAAAGGAATTAAGAGCTCCTTTGTGAAACTTTTTATTTCTCAGCAAACTCTTTGTTTTGATTGATAATTGTATTTAGTTTATTTTTGAAGCTTCTGACCTTTTCAACATTTTTTATTCCGGGTGTTAATTCAAACCTACTGTTGATATCAATGGCATAAAGCATTTCGTTATCTAACTCAGCAATTCGATCAACATCATCATGACTAATTCCGCCACTCAAGAAAAATGGTAACTTATACTGATAGTTCTTTAAAATATCCCACGAGTACTTTTTCCCATTACCGCCAGGCAAATCGCCAGTTTTATCGAAAAGAAAAAAAGAACAAAAAGGTATAAATGTGTCGATCTGATTGAAATTAAACCAGGCATCCACTTTAAACGCTTTTATTACAGGAATTTGTTTTAAAAATAATCGAGCACAAAAAGCAGTATCTTCGTTGCCATGCAACTGTACATAATCCAGCTTGAATTTATTAAAAGTTGTAACAATTTCATCAATAGCAGCATTAACAAAAACACCCACCTTCTTTGTTTCGTACGATATGCTGCTGAGTGTTTCAAGGCTTATCGAATTGTTAATATATCTACTCGACTTTGGATAAAATATAAATCCCATAAAATCGGGTTTTAAATTTGCTATTTCAGCAATATTTTCCGGATTATTCAACCCGCAAACTTTCAGTTTCATAGTGTATAATGTTTTGTTTATTTAATTGATTTTCTTTTATTTTTAGTTGTTGTATAAAATCTCTACATGCTTTTCCCGGATCGGGATTACTCATAAAATTCCCGCCTATTAAAAAACCGTTAAAACCTACTTTTTTAAGCATTACAATTTCCAATGGTGATTTTATACCACTCTCCGATATTTTTAAGAAATTTGATGGGATAAGGGTCGACAATTCAATGGATCGATTGATATCAACCTCAAATGTTTCAAGATTTCGATTGTTAACACCTACAATATCGACAAACTCGTTTAATTTTATAAGCTCATCGCTTGAATGAACTTCGCACAGCACTTCGAGTTTTAGCGATTTTGCCAAGGCAGCCAACTGCTTAAGCTTATCTTTTGTTAAAACTGCAGCTATCAGCAAAATAACATCTGCCCCGATTGATCTTGCCTCAATAAGCTGGTATTCGTCCAACAGAAAATCCTTCTGTAAAATCGGGCAATAATTGTATTTGCGTGCAATTGTAAGATTCTGGAAGCTGCCGCCAAAAAAAGTTTTATCAGTTAAAACAGATAAAGCTGAAGCTCCAGCCTGCATATATCCAATAGTAACCTTTTCGACATTTGCGTAGGGATTTATTTCCCTTTTCGATGGCGATTTAGTTTTAAACTCAGCTATTATACCTGATTTATCGGGTCGCAGCAAGTACTTTTTGAGAGATACTGGTTGAGTTTCGAAGTAAATGCTTTGTTCAAGCAATTTTACAGGGTAAAGAGATTTTCGTTCTTCGATCTCCTTACGTTTTTGGATTACTATTTTTTCTAAAATATTCATTTTATAAACATTATAAGATTAAAATATCAATTAGGGCTAAAGCCCTTTTTTCGAATCTTTCTTATTCCCCGGCATAAATGCCGGGGTTATGCAATTATACAGTCATGAATTTCATTCCATTCTTTACTATATCTTACAAATTCATTTGTTCCGTACTATTTTGTTAAAGCTCTGCAATGCTTTTCCGCTTTTTAAAGAAAGTTTTGCTTTTTCCAGACATTGCTTTATTGACTTTTCAAAATATATACATTGCAAGGCATATCCTGCATTGGCTATTACAACATTATTCTGAGCTTCAGAACCATTTCCCTTCAGAATATTCAGAAATATTTCAACCGATTCTTTAATAGTAACGCCACCTTTTAGCTCAACAGGATTAAGCTCTTTTAATCCTAAATCAGATGGAGAAAGTATTGAATTACTATTCGCTGATTGTATTTGAAAACCACCTGTCAGCGAAATTTCATCATAACCATCGAGACTATGAACAATGCAATAATTTTTACCTGAAAGCTGATAAATGTAATTGTACATTCGTGCAAGCTCTGCGTTATATACTCCTATAAGCTGGTTCTGTGGCGATGCAGGATTTACCATCGGACCCAACATATTAAAAAACGTTTTTATGGCCAGTTCTTTACGAATGGGCGCAATATTTTTCATTGCCGGATTAAATAAAGGAGCATGTAAAAAACATATTCCGGCAGTATCCAGCTCTTTTTCCAGTTTATCCTTGCTGTTGGAAAAATTGTAACCGAAATATTCAAGAATATTAGATGATCCGCAGACAGATGAAACACCATAATTTCCATGTTTAACAACTTTCTCACCCGCCCCGGCAACAACAAATGCTGCCAGCGTTGAAATATTGAATGTATCTTTATTATCGCCTCCTGTTCCGCAGAGATCTACTGTATTGAAATCTGAGAAATCAATAGATATGCACAATTCGAGCATCGCATCGCGAAAACCTTGTAGCTCGGTAAGTGTAATATTTCGTAACTGAAAAACAGTTAAAAATGCAGCCATCTGTGTTGCATTGTACTCACCATTGGCAAGTTTTATTAAAACCCTTTTTGATTCTTCTCGTGTAAGGGTTTGTTGTTGGAATAATTGGTTTAGTATTTCTTTCATAGTTTTGTTTTAAAGGGACTAAAGTCCCTGTCTCTATTTCGTTTGGTTTACCCCAGCCCAAAGGCTGGGGTAATAAATGCTATTGGGCTATAGTCACAATTATAATTTCATTTTTAATTGGGGCTAAAGCCCTAACATATTGCTTATTTCCTAATTTTGACTTACTCTTTATAATTAACAAAACAGCAATCCCGATTTTATAGAATTCAGCTGAAAAGCAGTATTATCGGCTGATGGCAAATTCAATTCAAACAAATCGTTATGAATTAACCAATTTCGCATAATCTGTTCTCCATATTCGGTTAAAACAGATTCGGGATGAAACTGAACTCCTTTTACATCGAATAGTTCATGAGATAACGCCATGATATTACCTTCATTATCCTCCGCTGTAATATCAAAACAATCGGGCAATGATTTTTTATCAACTATCCATGAGTGATATCTACCAGCCTGAATAGTTACCGGAAGATTTTTAAAGATTTGTTCCTTGGGATTTACAACTTTTAAGTCGGTTGAGACTCCGTGATAAACTTCAGTTAGATTATTCAGTTTTCCACCAAATACTTCAGCTATTGCTTGCAACCCTAAACAAACACCAAGTATACTTTTTGTTGGTGCATATGTTTCTATTACTTCTTTAAGTTTGCCAGCTTCTGCGGGAATACCCGGGCCAGGCGACAAAATAATTTTATCGTACTTTTTTATTGATTCAATTTCGAATTCATCATTTCGCAGTACATCAACATGTGTTTTTGTAATGCTTTGTATAAGATGAACAAGATTGTATGTAAAAGAATCGTAGTTGTCAATTATTACTATTTTCATGATGATTGGCTATTGGTGATTAGTGATCCCGAAAGCTTTCGGGAGTGAGTTGAAATTGCTTTTTGTATGGCTTCTTTTAAGGCTCCGAGTTTATGATTTACTTCGTGCATCTCTTTCGTTTCTTCAGATTTAGAAACAATCCCGGCTCCCGCCTGATAGTAAAGTGTGTTGTTTTTGCTCAAAAATGTACGGATAGTAATAGCCTGATTTACACTGCTATTAAATCCTATAAAACCAATACATCCGCCATAAAATCCGCGCTCTGTTGGTTCGTATATGTCAATCAGTTGCATTGCTTTATATTTTGGCGCTCCGGTTAATGTACCTGCAGGGAAAGAATCGGCAAGGATTTTTACAGGGCTATAATAAACAGGCAATTCGCCCGAAACCTTTGAAACAATATGAATTACATGCGAGTAAAAATGAATATCCTTGAAATTCTCAACCTTCACATTACCAGAATTTCGGCTCAGATCATTTCTTGCCAGATCAACCAGCATAACATGCTCAGCATTTTCTTTTGGGTCTTCTGATAATAACAATGCTAATTCTTTATCTTTTTCATCATTACCTGAACGAGCATAAGTTCCTGCAATAGGATTTATGTATGCTTTATTATTTTTTATTTCGATCTGCGATTCAGGCGAAGAACCAAAAAGCTTGAAATTGCCATAATCAAAATAGAAAAGATAAGGTGATGGGTTTAAAGATCGTAAATGGCGATAAACATTAAACTCATCGCCAATAAATTTCTGGTTAAATCGGCGAGAAACCACCAGTTGAAAAACATCGCCACGCAAACAATGGAGCTTTGCATTTTTAACCATATTAATATATTCCTTGTCTGATAGATTAGAAGTTTCGTTTCCAACTGCATCAAAAGGGAAAAAAGAGGTTTTGCCATTCTGAATTAAATTCTCTACTTCACTAAGTCCAGAAAGTTGACCTTCGGGCAGGTTTTCAATCAGAATAATTTCATCTTTTAAATGGTTAAAGGCAATAATAAAGCGATAAAGGGCATAATGCAAATCAGGAATAGAGGATTCATCAGCACGGTTTTTTAGCTTTATTGTTTCGAAATGCTGAACCGAATTATAGGATGAATATCCAAAAAAACCATTAAATGAAAACTCCTTGCCTGTTAAGCTGAATGACTTAAAGAACTTTTCCATTTCGCTAAGCACTTTTCCCCTCTCCTTAATTGGTTGGTCTTTTCGTTCGCCTCCAAACTGGGTAAATAGAATATCATTCTTTACCTCTATTTCAGCAATGGGATCCATGCAGATAAATGAATAACAATTTTCGAGGTGATGGAAATCGGTACTTTCGAGCAAGATTGATTTCATGAAAACATCTCGAACTTTCAGGTAAATACTTACTGGAGTGTAAGTATCTGCGAGCATTTTAGTTGAATTGACTGTAATTTTTCTCATATATTTTTAGTTTAAATTGAAAAGAAAAAGGCCTGTCGTGGGAACGACAGGCCTTAGTTTAATTTGGGCATAGCACGTTTACCTCACGAGAGTATCGAAAAGTTTCTGTGCCACCACCAGCTAATATTTAAATTCATTTTTGTCATAATTGTATTCTTTTAAAATAAAAAAGCCCTTCGTGAGTCGAAGGGCCTTATGTTATTATATAGCATGGCTTCTTACATCACGAGATTTTCGAGTTGTTATAATGCCACCACCAATTATTATTTTGTAAATTCATTTTTCTTTGTTTGATTTCACAAATGTATAAAAAATCTTATAACCTCCAAATTTCGCTAAATCATTTTATAATTTCTATACTCAAAAAGCCTTATCCCTGTTAGTTTTTCGAATTTATATAAAATCCAGTATTTAAATTTCATATTTGCTTTTTTAGGATCGTATACAAACTCCCAATCTTTTTTTGCTATTCGTTCGTGCATTAGTTTAGGGTGTGTTCCATTAAACTCTTCGAGCGCATCAACATTCTGGTAGTCGTACTCTTGGGTCTTGTTTTTATATTTCTCCATCCATTCATCTGTTTTATAAAAATGAAAAAACACATTCATTTTCTTTTTCATTTCAGCAGGTGGGCGCACTCTTTTATAATGATATATAGGAACATCAATCAATTTAACTTTTAGCTTCTCTCCTTTTTCACCTTTATTATATGCTTCATCAGAAGAATACATTCTAAATCCCTGTGAATCATTATATGATCGGATACCTTTTAAATTCCTTAACACCCGTATTTCGCGTCGATGGACTCTGCGGGTTGTTCTAATATAATTATATCCACCCCAGAAATGATAGTATGGCAAAAGTAATCCCTGAACCTGCTTATCAGAATCGTATTTCAAAATACCTTCTTTTATTTTATGCAAATCATCTTCGTGAATAAGCTCATCGGCCTGAATGTGTAAAAGCCAATCGCCTGTTGCATGATCTATTCCCAGGTTAGATTGCTGGGCAAAAACACCACCTTCAACGCGTAAATTCATATCCCAAACTGAATCTACTATCTTTATTTTATCAGATTGTATTTCTTCAACAGCAGCCCTGCTCCCATCTTGCGAATCGCCAACTACCATAATAAATTCATCACAAATGGGCAATACCGATTTTATCGATTCAACAAATGGATAATCTAATTCAATTCCATTTCTTACATAAGAAAAACCACTTATTTTCATTTACTTATCATATTATTTTAAATTCTAATTCCAATTACCAGTACATCATCTATTTGTTCGTAAAAGCCTCTCCAATCTTCAAAAGCCTTATTCAGCAATTCGTGTTGTTTTTTCATTGTTTCGTGATGCATACTTTTAATTAGCTCTTGAAATGGCTGATATTTAAGTTTACGGCCATCATCACCACCAAATTGATCGGCAAATCCATCGGTAAAGATATAAATTGTATCACCAGCTTTTAAATCTATTTCGGTTTTTGAGAAGGAAATATCTGCTTTAAAATGAATTCCAATAGGCATACGATCAGATTTAAACTTTTGCAAAACACCATCACGAATAAAGTAAATCGGATTATTTGCTCCTGCATATTGAAGTTTCATTTTCTCCTTATCAATAACACATAAAGCCATATCCATTCCATCTTTGGCTTCATCATCGCGACCACTTTGCTTGAGTGAGCCAATAATCTCATCGCGTAAACGGTTTAAAATTTCATTTGCTTCTGTAATTTTATCTTTTCCAACAATCTCGTTTAAGAAACTCATTCCTAACATACTCATGAAAGCTCCAGGCACACCATGTCCAGTGCAATCAACAGCCGTAACAACTAGTTTTTTATTTTTCTCAGCAGCCCAATAAAAATCACCACTCACAATATCTTTGGGCTTAAATAAAATATAGTACTCAGAAAGGTGCTTATCGAGCATTTCGACTGAAGGCAGAAGTGCATTTTGAATGCGACTTGCATAATGAATGCTATCCGTTATTTCCTCATTTTTCTTTTCGATAAGATCTTTTTGTTGAACAATTCGTTCACTTTGAGTCATAATTTCCTCGTTCTTTTGCTCGAGGTCGGTATTCTTCTCTTCAATTTCAATTTTTTGTTTTGCTAAAATGGCATTCTTTCTTCTTGTAATAATTAATCCTATTAGAATCAGAACAACGATAATAGATGCAAGTCCAACCATCCATTGTGCTCGTTTTTTCTCTAATGATTGTTTTTCAAGCTCCAGCTTTTGTAATTCGCGTTCGTTTTCGAGTAGTTTTATTTCTTTCTGACGTTCTTTCTCTTCGGCTTCCTTTTGCTTCAATACCAAATCCTGAATTGCCTTATCTTGTTCAAGCTGTTTAAGTTCCTTTTGTCGTAATTCGGCTTCGTGCTGTTGTTTGGCAATTTGCAGTGATTGCTGTAGTCGGTCTTTTTCCGATTGCTCAAGCTGATTCTCACTACGCAGCAATTCCAGTTCTTTTTCACGCTTTTCCGCTTCCAATCTTAATTGTTTTAATGCCAAATCCTTAACCTGCTCGTCAGCAATCTGAAGTCTTGCTTCCTTTTCAGATTTTTCAAGTTCATTAATTTTTCTAACTTGTTCTTGTTCAGCTAATTTTTGCTTAAAATTTAATGAGTCCCTCAAATTCAGGTATTTTTCGTAATATTCAAGAGCAAGAATATAATCATTGCCATCACGCAAAATCCTTGAATATGTGTAATAGCAAACCGATAACATATACCTGTCGCTTGATTTTCTTGAAGATTCAATAGAGTTTTTACTATACATTTCGGCATAGTAAAGATCATTTGTTTTATAATACAAATTAGCTGCAATATTCTCGAGTCGAGCTATTTCATAGTAGTTTTGTGTTTTATAAAGGGTATCAAGTGCAATGCGAATATTTTTAAGAGCACCATCGTAATCTTTTAAATTTTGATAACAGATTGAAATATTTGAATACAAATTAGCATAATCACTGTTATTAAACCCAGCCTTTTTCCCAAATTTCAATGATTTCTTAAAAGCAATTAAAGCATCATCGTATTTCTGAAGCTGAAGATTTGTATAACCAAGATTGTTTAGAACAACAGCCATAGCCAAGGTATCGGCGAGATCTTCATATATCGAATAAATTCGTGTATTGTAATCCAACGCCTTTGCATAATTATTCTGTTTTTTTTCTATCTCAGTAATCTGAATATAAACCCTAAGCAAATCATATTTTTTATTGCCATCAATTAATGAATCGGCTAATAAAAGATAGTATTTTTCGGCCATCGCAAAATTACTATCCAGAAAGTAGGTTTCAGCAGCTTTTTCGAGTGTTTTAGCTGCAGAAATTCTATCCCCACTTTTGTAAAATAGACTATACGAATTAAAAAAATATTCAGCTGATTTTGTAAATGCGCCTAATGATGAATAGCATTCCGCAATTGCTTGATAAGCTTTGGCTTTTTGCAGAACATCTAATAATTCATCAAAAACAATTGTAGCTCTCAAAAAGTAAGGGATTGCCTGTTCGCATTCATTTCTTTTTTTATGAATATTACCTAATAAGCAATAGTTTTCAGCTTCTAGTCGGTCAATATCTATTCTTATAGCTATTTCGAGTGATTGCTCAGAATATAATTTTGCATCATGATAGCTATACCCTTTAAATTCTTCTTCAGCTAATTCAAGCAATAGCTCAGCTCTAATTGAGTCGTTAGTAGGAATAATTAATAATGTTTGAAGGCTATCGATTTTTGATTGGCCAACCGAATTACTTATTACGACCAATAAAAACAATAGGTTCAAAAACAAATATTTAAAACTCCCATTCATGTTTTTAATTTAGGTTATAGGTTAAACCAAGCTGCATATTTGATCCCATTTGCGGATTACTAGGCAAATCTTCATTAGTACCTGTTGCATTTAGTCCGGAATATTTTTCATTAAAAACATTATTATATTTAAAAAATACTTTCAGATTTGAGCTTACTTCAAAATTCAATAGCAGATCCAAGGTATAATATCCATCAACACTTTCCTTTATGTCGGCACTTTCGTCTTCAAATGGCATAAAAACCCTTAACCAATCACTCATCCAAACATTATCGAATTGCAAAAATAATTTTTTTGTAGGTTTAAAATTTAGGCGTAACTGTCCCATATGTTTAGGCATTAAGTCGAAATCGCCAATATTACTTCCTATCTCAGAAAGTTCTTTTTCTGTTTCGGCATATGTTAAGCTTAGTTCTGCATTTAGTTTAACTGATTCAATAACGTTATTGAACTTTATATTTGCCTGAATGCCATAAACTGTAGAAACAGCATCGGAAATATTTTTCTTTGTTCTAACCAGAGATGATTCAGACTCAACAATTGCTCTGGGCAAATTTAAAGTACTTAAGGTATCGTAAGTATCTGTAATAAGATTCGATATTTCGCTATAATATAATGATAAATTGAAATAGATATTTTTATAAAATCTACGACGAATACCAAATTCAGCGGATAAAAATTCTTCTGGTTCAAGACTTTTGTTTGGAACTGCGATGTAATAAATACTATCATTATATATTCCACCGGGATATGCAATTGATTGGTACGACATAGAAGATGTTGGAGCCAAATAAGCCATTCCTATTGAACCTGTTAACGTTGTTCGCTCACCCAGCTTGTAAAGCAATGCTAATCGCGGATTAAACCGATTACCATACAATGAGTTTTTATCGTGCCTTAAACCGGCTAATACATTGAATTTTTCACGAAAATAAAATAGCTGAATAAAACTCGAAATATTATAGAATGTTACCGGATTTAGACCAAAATTGCCAAACAACGGATCCTCTTTCATTTCCTGTTCAACAAATGATTCATATCTACTTTTCGAAAATGGTTTTGTTAAGTAATTGGTTGTTGGCAGATTTCCAGAATACTGCAACGAAACACCAGAGACTATTTCAAGACTCTTAAAAGGATTATAAATGACCAATTGCTCAAGAAAAATATCATCTGAAGCTGAGTAAACATATACTTTGTCGGTATTAGGATAGAATGTAACTCCATAACTTGAGTTATTATCCATTTGATACATTAATAAAGATAATTGCGAACTGCTATAAAACTTCTCCCATTTCTTTTCATAGCTTAATACCGTTCGCTGTATTGATTCCCCAATATAATTTTGTGAATTATTATACTTATATAGATATGTAGAACGCCCTAAAGAACTATGCATTTGCCTATACATGTTATTATACGACCAGGTAAAACCTCTCCATTTAAGATTTGCGCCAATCATATGGCTTGATAAGGGAATATCGCCAAAAACCGGTTCCGTTAATGACCCTTCGTAATTTGCTGGATAATACTGTTTAATAAACTCTTCAGATGTTATAGAGTGCTCCTCTAAAACTTCATCAGTTATTTTAAGTGGGGAATAAATATCACCATTTAAATTAATTTGTTGACCGCTTTTCTCTAAATAGTAAAGAGGATTATATACTCTTTTATCAATTTGATCTTCAAACAATTGTTCATTTATAAAATTCATTTCCGATTTACTGCCATAAAACCCATATTGCAGTATGTTTTTATTCTTACCAGCTTTTCCACCAATAGTAAAATTAATATAACTATTATCATAACCCCCTAAATGTATATCGCCCCGAACGAAAGTACCTTTATCGGCGTCTTTTGTTATAATATTAATTACACCTGTAACAGCGTCGGCACCATACACAGCAGCAGCAGGACCATATATTATCTCGATTCTTTCAGCCTGCCGGATTGGAAGTTGCGCTCCAAGAGGCATACCTGCAACAACTGAAGGTTTAATCGGAATATTATTAATTAGAATTTTGGTATAGTAATTACCAATTAAACCCCTAAACTGAAAAATCTCGCCAGTTTCTCCAGATCCGGGTTGAGAAACACGAAAACCAGGCAAATATTTTAAAATATCGGCCAGTGTTGTATAATGATTTTGAATAATTTCTTCGTGTGTAATTACATAAATAGGAACAGGTAAATCGTTCACATTTTTTGCACTACGGCTTGCAGAAACCACTTTAAAAGCACCTGTATCTCTCCACTCACGAAGATTTTCAACATTAAGAAGATCTGTTTTTGGATAAAAAGGAACTGTATCGTTTTGAGCACTTAAGCTAAAAGCAAAACAAGTAATAAAAATAATAGCAAAATACTTATGCATTAAATGATTAGTTTAGCGAACCACACATACCTAAAATACTTAACAGACGAGTTACCCCGTCTGTTTTAGAGACAATATTTTTAATTTTAATACTGAATAATTCTAGTACTTTATATCACCACCACCGAAAACAGCAAATCCTTTAATTACCAATTCTTTTCCTACTTCCAGCGTTTCGGGTTTTTTGTGTCGTTTATCGGAGAAACCACCAAATATAGAAACCACATCAACTTTTGTATTCCAGTTTTCGGGTACAATAAGTGTAGTACCTCCAAAAAGACAAAAAATATCTATTACATTTTGTCCGGTAGCTAATTTAGAACGAGTAAGATCAATCTTTGAACCACCAAAAATAGCAGTAATTCTACCACCTTTAAAATTCTCACTTGCAATAACTTTATCACCGCCACCAAAAATTGCTAAATCATCGATAAAATCAGATCCTAATGTTGATCTGCCAGGTCGGTTTGAAGTAAATGAGCGAACAATAATTAAAACGCCAATTAGAATTAATAAAGCTGGCCAAAATAATCGGCGTATAGGATATGAAATCTCAATTATATCCGGAATTAAAAAAACAAGCCCTAATACTAGTAAAACCCAGCCAGATGTTTTGTTGTGATCTGATGTTACGAAAATAATACCTAAAACTATAAGTATCATTTGCCAAGAAAAAATATAATGCATAATTCTATGTGGAAAAATATCAAATGTTTTTCCAACAAATACAATTCCTATTAAAATAAGAACAATACCTAAGATTGCTCGTCCGGTGTTACGTTGTTTCTCCATTATTAATTTGATTTAAATAATTTATATAAATGAAAATATTTTATTTATCTTTTTTATGTTTCTTTTCTTTTTTTCTATTTCTGTATTTAAAATACACAAAAATTGCAGCTGCAATAATAATTATAAATGGCCATAGTTTAAATACAAATAGCAAAAATTGTAAAAGAGCTTTCCATCCTCGATCAAGCGATTTTATGAGTAGTTGAAAGAAGTTCTTTTCTTTTATTGGTTGATATTTAAAATCGAGTTTCTGAACAATATTTAAATTAATTGTACTTAGAGAAACCTGCGAACTCAGATAGTTTAACCTACCTTGTGTTGACTCTATCTCTTCGCGAATTACACGAAGTTTCTCTTCAATTTCCAGTATATCTTTAACTGTACGTGCTTTATTAAGCAATTGAGCATACCTTTTTTCAACACTTTTCTTATTTTTTAGGCGAGCTTCGATATCAATAAACTCCTCTGTAACATCTCTGGTTGAAACATTCTTATACAATGTTTTTGCTCCACCCTTTTCAAGGTTTGTCAGGAATTTATCAAAGTTTTTTTCAGGTATTCTAATTACAACATCACAATTTATTGATTCATCATTATTGTATAAATTATCATTAGAAATATAACCATTGAATGATCGAACCATTGAATCAAGTTTAATTCTGAATATTTTGTAATCAGAAACCTCCACACCAATGTTAGCATCTTTAATAATTTTCTTTTCTATTACAGTAGATCTTTCAGAATATCCAGAAGACGCCATTGGAGCGTTTGGAGTTTCATTCATTTGTCTTGTAATTGGTATTGCCTCATCTGTTTCGAAAGCAAGCGAATAATTCTCAGACAGCTTATCTTTTTCGGAGCTACAAGACAAAAAAACTGTGATAATTAGTAAAAACAACACTGTTTTTCTCATAGTTTAAATTATTAAGGGTTAAATAAACTTAAAACGAATTGATGCCCATTTCTCGTCAATGGAGATCATTGCAACAGATTTCATGCCATAGTTTTCCAATGCAATTTTTGAAATACTATCTCTGTTTATGCTGGTTTTAATTTTCGAAGTACCTTTTGGATAAGCAATCCAGATTATCAACTCTTTATTCTCTTTGAACAAATTATCCAGAAAATCGATTAATTTTTCTTTATTCTCGACAAAAGCCTGAACGATATTAGTTGTTTTACCAACTGAGCGGGTTATGATTACCTTTTCAGGTAAATCGCCTATTTGATCAATAAAATTATCGGGAGCACCAATTAATGCAACCCTATAACCAGGCTTAATAAAAAGGCGTTGTGCAATTGATTTTTCTGACATTCCATTAAAAAATATACCGAAATAAATATAACGTATTTTTCTTATAATGTAAAATTACATTAACATTCAAAATACAAAATCCGTGATAATTTAGTTTTATCCTTATAAATATCTATAAAAAAGAAAAGAGACCCTTTTAGTGAGCCTCTTATTATGAAAATTTTGATGATTTACTTTAAAATAATTTTATCATTTGGGAGTAAGACATCCAATCTTATATCTCTTGCTCCGAGCAGGCCATTGTTTATTTTGGTTTCCCCCGTTTTATGTTGTAATACTATAACGTGACTAATCCCAACAACAGTTAGAGAGTCAGAATAAATTAAAATAGCAGTTGCTTCATCAATACCTATGCATTTTTCAGCAGGATTTTCGAGACATGCGGAAATAAGTCTGTTCATACGCATACGACGCACAAAATGCTGATCAACAATAATATTGTCGACCAAACCTAGTCCTTCGCCTATTTCAATATTATTGGCTTCAATAGTTCTGTGATCTCCAGTATATTCGGGATACTTAAGCTCATTGCCCGTAATCATTTTTTTGCTCATTACAGCTGCGCCTGCACTTGTACCCGCAATGGTTGATCCACTATTATATGCATCATGAATTGCAGTATAAACTGGAGTATTCTTAACAATTTTCATGAAACGATTCTGATCACCTCCTGAAATATAAATAAGTTTTGCATTTCATACCGAATCAACTCTTTCAGGAGTCATATCATCTATTGAATTAAAATTGAGAGCATATACTTTTTGCAAACCAAGGTTAATAAATTGCTTTTTGCTATAAAACGATGCTGTATCAGGCTCTTCGCTCGACATAGGCAAAACAACAACGTATCCAACTGAATCTACTCCTGATTCTTTAATAAGTGTTTGAAGCATTTCCACTGGACGCTTTCCACCACCAATAATCAATAGTTTTCCGGTTTGCGCCTTTGAATTGATTAAGTGGTAAAAAAGAAAATTAGTAATAATGTATAGATTCTCATTTGAGTTTTATTTTGACTTTAAAGAAATACGAACAGAATGCATTTTTCCCTTAGTCAGAAATGAAAGTTTTTATAAAAAATCGGAGACTTAATTGAATTTTTAACAATTCAACAGTCTCCGACTCCAATTACAAGTATATTAAAACGGATAATTCGTTATAACAAAAACAATTCTTGTTATTTAAATGCTTTTTCTAGCAATCCGTCGCCTTTTAATGTTAATCTATCGAAATATTCAGGTACAGGTTTATTCATTAATTTATCGACGTACATTTTAGCTAAATATTGTCCGAGCATGAATCCTTGTCCGCGCAAACCTATGAACATCCCATGTTCTGGATCTAGCACCATTCTAGGTTCTACATAATAACCAGCCCAAATTGCCTGAAAACCAACTGATGAAAGTTCAGGTAACCAATCGACAAATACTTCTGACACAATTTCAAGAAATTCTTTTGAGTTTATCTTCAGATTTTTGTCGGTTTCCAAAGGTTCAACGCCAGGTGATGCACAACCTATTACCTGACCTGTTTCGGCAAGCTGTTGCCCATAAACGGCAGTAAATCCTTTATAGTTCCTACGGTCAATAATCATTGGTAACGGAATTCCGTTTACTCCTAACATTGGTAATCGGCGTGTAATAAATGCCTGGTGTTTTACAGAAAAGGTATTAAGATCAAGTCCAATTTGTTTTGCAAATTTAGCTCCTTCCGGACCTAATGCATTAACAAATATCTCAGTATGGTATTCAACAAACTCCTTATTGTGATTTTGTACGATTACTTTGTACAATTTACCTTCTTTTTGTACATCGATTAATTTGCAGTCTTCTAATACAGATCCACCACTTTTAATGCCAAGAGTTCTGATTAAATCAACTACTTTACCTGGAGTTGCCTGCCAGCAATCTTTAGTTACCAGTGCAGCCTTATATTTAGTTTGATTTGGATTTATAAACGGAGAAATATGATTTTTAAATTCCTTTGGTTCTATCATATACGCATTTGACCAAGCCATAGATGCTTCCAGAGCTTTATACATGGTATCGTCGTGGGCAAAAGTTACATAATTTATTGGGTGAAAATCAATGTTATGTATCTTCTGTAAGTCTTTAAATATCTCTAGGTTTTTTACAGCGATATCAGAGAGTTCGGGTAAGCTAAAGTTTGGGCGACCGCCGGCAATATTACGCCACGAAGCACCACGACCATAATTTATGAGTAATGGTTTTTGTCCAGCTTCGGCAAGATATCGGAACAACGAGCTTCCTCCTATTCCACCGCCAGCAACAAGAGACTGTACTTTAACAATTTTTGGTGCATTCTTATGGTTAAAAGCAACTATTTTTTCTTTTGTTTTCCGAGGATATAATTCGCCAAGCGAAACCTGATTCGAAAGTGGTCCGCGAGGTGTAGCATCGCCAACAACTGTTATTCCATATGGTCTGATAATTTGTTTTAATCGCTTAATACAACGTTTACCACGGCATGCACCCATACCTAATCGAGTGGTATGTTTTATTTCGTCAACAGAAATAAATTTGCGATCGCCAACTACGTTTAGTATTTCATCAAGTTTAACATCGTCGCAATGGCAAACATATGTTTCAGATTTAACCTTCTCGTTAAACAATTTCATCTCAACTGGTTGAGGGAAACACTCTTTTACAATAAACCCACGAACATTTGTTAAATCGGCTCCTTTTATGTCCAATGCCTTTACTCTTGCAACATTGGTTTTGTTGGGTTTCATTAATATCTTTTCGACAATACCTTCACCAAGTTTTTTGCCTTGATTATCAACTAAAAATACTTCTGCTTTTTCATCAACCTTATACTCTATTGGCAAGAAAATCCAGTCTTTTTTAAGGCTATAGCCAAAAATTGCTAATCCAGGACATTGGTAAACACAATCCATACATCCGATACACTTTCCGAAATCGATCTGAGGAACCGTACTTGTTGAAGTTTTTGTGATTGCTTTATGAGGACAGGCAAATTCGCAAGGATTACATGCAAATCCGAATAAACAATCGATCAGAACAAATGGTTTTTCTTCCATTCTTTCTTTTGAAGGCATATAAGGTTCCTGAATTACCCTTACAGGATGTTGTTGCGAATCGATATATTCCTTTGAGGTAGAAAGGTATTCATCGTAGTTAAATCGTTCCTGCATCTCGTCAAGTATTTCAAAAGCAACCTGTTTGCCACGCACAACTGCACTGGTTCCTTCGCCAATACGAATAGCATCGCCTGCACCATACACATTACGACCAAATATTTCCTTTCCTTTAATCAACAATTGATCGTCGGGAACTAAGCCAGTACAAACATTGATAGCATCTATTCCAGTAATTATTTTCTCAGTACCAGGTATAGGTTCAAAGTTTTTACACTCGGCAACCACAGCACCAATAATACCTGTATGATCATCGTTTGGAATAGCTTTTAACAAAATATGCGATAGAATTACTGGTATTCCGAGTCGTCGAACACGATTAGCCTGAACAGGAAATCCGCCTTCTTTTGGCATTGCTTCGATAATGGCTTTTACATTTGCTCCAGCCTGCATTAATTGGTACGAAGTTAAATAGCCAATATTTCCTGCACCAACAGTTAAAATATTTTTTCCTAAGAGAGTAAATTCACTGTTCATCATTTTCTGAACAACAGCAGCAGTATAAACTCCTGGCAGATCGTCGTTTTCGAAAGCAGGCAAGAAAGGTACTGCACCTGTTGCAATAACAAGATATTCTGAATCAACATAATAAATTTCGTCGGTAGCTATATTTTTAACTGCAATACGTTTACCTTCCAAAAGGTCCCAAACAGTTGAATCCAGAAAAATTCCATCGAGGCTTTCGCCTGCAAGTGTTTTAGCAATATCGAAACCACGCATACCACCAAATTTCTTTTCTTTTTCGAAAAAGAAAAACTGGTGAGTTTGCATTAAAAACTGACCACCTATTTTGTCATTATTATCAATTACAATATTATCAATTCCATGTTTTTTTAACTCTTCACGGGCAGCAAGACCAGCCGGACCAGCTCCAATTATTGCAACCTGTGTTTTAAAAACTTTTATTTCCTTCTGATTCTCATAATTAGATACACTGGGAGTGTAATCTTTGGGTATTTCGTTAACTGTTTTAACATCATCAACTTTCGTTATGCAAATACGTTTTATCTGTCCATTTACAAGCATTTCGCATGCACCGCACTTACCAATTCCACATTCGAGACTTCGGTTACGATCCTGTAAACTATGACTATGAACAGGAAAACCAGCCTGATGAAGGGCAGCTGCTATTGTAAAACCTTTATCGCCAATTACTTTTTTACCTTCGTATAAAAATTCAACCATCTCATTTACTGAGACTTCTAATATTGGATGTTCAGTTATTTTTTGCATAATTTTTCGGTATATCCATTATAAATAAATCGTCGCAAAATACATGTTATATATAGAAAATTCCATGACGTTCGTCAGATTTATAAATGATTTTGAACATACCCTTGTGAATACTTCTTATAGTTCAAAATGCAATCCGTCGTAGGCAAGAGAGATGTTTCGTGGGAGCTCCTCGTTCACATCGTGATGCAAACCCATTTGGTGACTTATATGAGTAATATATGCACGTTTAGGACTTATTTGGTTTATAAAATCGATAGCCTCGGATAGTGAAAAGTGCGAAACATGCTTCTGTTTGCGCAATGCGTTAACTATCAAAAATTTCGTTCCAATGATTTTTTCTTTAACTTCTTCGGTAATATAATTGGCATCGGTAATGTATGTAAAATCTCCTATACGAAATCCATACACAGGCAATTTGTAATGAAATACACGAAGTGGAATAATTTTTATTCCATTAATTAGAAAAGGCTCATCAGTTAAATTAAGCAGGTTAAATTGGGGAACTCCAGGATATTTATTTTCTCCAAAAGAATACGAAAATTCGAATTTTATGGCCTCTTGAACTCGTGGCTCAGAATAAATATCGACAGGTTTTTGTTTTAAAAAATTGAATGATCGTACATCATCCAATCCTGCAATATGATCGCGATGTTCGTGAGTAACAAGTATAGCATCAATATTACTAACTTTCTCGCGAAGCATTTGCTGTCTGAAATCCGGACCTGCATCAATAGCTATGGTTGTTCCATCAACCTCAACCAATACTGATGCACGCAAACGCTTGTCATTAGGATCGGTTGATTGACAAACCTTGCAATTACATGCTATAACAGGAACACCCTGTGAAGTACCAGTACCGAGAATTTTTATTTTCAATTTACCTTATTTTTATAATCAAGCCTGATTGATAGAAAAAGCAAATATAATAAAACTATTACTGCCAATACAGCAGATGGAATAGCTGCTTCTTTTCCAAATAGCGTAAAAGCAGTAACAACAGAAAAACCAGAGCTTTTAATAGTCAACAATAGTACTTCAGTAGTAACACGGCTTTTTGCTATCCCAGCTTTTAAGGCAATTTGCTCATAAACAGAACCAAGTATAAACGTTCCGAAAAGCAACACAATGGTTATAAGGATCAAAATTTTTGGATCGCTAAAGAAAACATCACGATTCATACCAACAGCTACAAAAATGATAATTGCAAAACCCCAGTCGACAATTTTTCCACGGATTTTTGCTACTATTTTAAATACAGGTTTAAGCAAAAGAATCCTTGAAAAAAGCAACGGAACCAATACCAGTTTAATCATAAGTAGAAATAAAGACCATGAGCTAACATTTACTCCCTTCGAAAATAAACCGATTAATGCAGGAGCAATAATTATTGAGGCCAGAAAAGCACCAAAAACTCCAATAATAGCAAACTTAATATCACCTTTTAAGATTCCTGTAAATGGAATTACGGCAACACCGGGTGGAGCAGCAACAATTACAACAAATCCCATAAATAATTCTTTGGTTGGCATTAAAAACCAAGCCACAATCAACACTATTACACCGTACACAAAGTAATTAAGAACAGTACCAACAAGCATAGGTTTTATAAGATTTTTCAAAGGTAATAATGCTTTTGAATCAATTCCGGTTGTCGAAAAAACCATCGTAATAGCCAAAACATAAATAGTATAAGGCTGTAAATAATGGGCAAAATCGCCAAGTAACATACCTAAAAGGACAGCCAATACAAGTATAAAGTTTCTGTTAAGAATTATTCTGAAAATGAAATTCATGTATTTTGAGTTGATATAGGAACAAATATAAACAAATACTTTTCGTGTTGTTCTAGTATAGATGTATATATTAACTTGATTCTGGTTCCTAAACTAATACTTAATATTAATCCATTAATCTTGGCATATTTGAAGGATTTATTCGTATCGAATAGCATCCACAGGATTCATTCTTGCCGCTTTATAAGACTGAAATGATATGGTGCCAAGGGCAATTATTAAACTTATAATACTTGCTGCAATAAAATGACTCCAATTTAGATCAATCCGGTACGGATAATTTTGTAACCAGTTTCGCATTACAAAATAAGCTGCAGGCCAAGCAATAATGTTTGTTAATACTACCCATCGAATAATATCACGATTTAGTTTATAAATAACATTATTAACACTTGCACCAAAAGTTTTTCGGATACCTATTTCTTTAAACCTTTTTGAAACGGTGAACGAAGTAAGCGCAAACAAACCTAAAACGGATAAGATAAGAGCAATTGTTGATCCCCATATAATCATTGTAAACAACCTGTCTTCAAGTTTATATTGATTTTTTAACATATCATCTATGAAAAAGTAGTTCCAGAAATAATTGGGATCATATTTCATAATAACATCTTTAATATAAGCAATTGTATTAAGCTTGTCCTCCGGATCGATTCTAACTTGTATATTGTAAAACCAATCGACATAATTTGATAAATAGAGTGGTTGTATCTTTTCTGTAGTAGCATCAAAATGGTAATCTTTTGCAACACCAATTACAACAGATTCTCTGTTTGTTATTACTTCGAGCCCGATTGGATTTTCTGTATTGAGTAATTTTGCTGCCGTTTCATTAATAATTATCGATTTGTTTTCATCAAGGTTAGGATCAAATGATCTTCCTTTTATAATTTCAATACCCATTGTTTCGGGGTAAAAAACCTGAACTCTGTTTTCGGCACAAGCAATGGCTAATTTTGAGTCGTCGGTAGTTTTTCGGATTGATTGTCCACTCCTGCCCCAACCCGGTATGCTTTGCGATGCAGAAACGCTTTTAATATGACGGTACGAAATCAGATCATTGCGAATGCTTTGATAACTGCTCTGGATTTTATTTGTGCACTCCGAAAAGACAACAAGGTTTTTTTCATCAAATCCTAATTCTTTGCTTTTTAAATATTTAATCTGAGAGTTAAAGATAAATATCGAAATCAATAAAAATGTTGAAATTGAAAACTGAATAATAACTAATAAAATTTTCAAGAAATTCGAATTACCATCGGCATCAAATATTCCTTTTATTACTTTTAACGGACTATAACGAGCCATAACAAATGCTGGATAAATGCCTGAAATAAGCCCAATTAATACTGCAGCAAGAATATAAAAAATGAATATCATCATATTTCCTTGTTTAAACAAGGATAATTCCATATTCAGTTTGCTATTCACAATAAAAACGAAAAACTCAGCTAAAACAAAGCCCAAAAGCAATGCAAAAATTGATAATAGAACCGATTCACCCAAAAATTGCTTTTTTAATCTCAGTTTATCTGCTCCTATCACTTTACGAATACCTACCTCCTTATTTCGTTGCTCTGATCTCGAAGTAAGAAGATTTACGTAATTTATTACAGCTATAAGAAGAATAATACCTGCCAAAAATCCAAAAATATACAGTGTGCGTAAAGAACCTATGCCTCCTAGTTCGTATCCAAGATCACTTCTGAGATATAAATCTTTTAATGGTTGAATTGGGCTGTTTACTTTATTTGTCCATTCTTTAAAACTTTCCAAGATAATTTTATCGGATACTTTTCTGATTTTGCTTTCAGCTTCTTTGCTCAGATGATCTTTGGTACGAAAAAATGTAACCACATCAAGTCTTAAGTACTCGATAAAAGGCGTTGTGAATTCGAAATTTGCAAGCATTTGAAAGTTGATCGTTGTATTTTGTGGATCTTCCATAATCCAAGCAACTTCAAGGTCAACATTCTCAAACCGGATAATTTTATGTATTGCTTCTTCGTTTTTGAATAATTTTTTTGCCAGTGATTTAGTTATTGCAATTTGAGTTGGCGATTTTAAAAAGGTAGATGGATCGCCTTCAATAATTTTGAATGAGAACACTTTAAGCACCAATGAATCAGTTATCAGTACTTTGATTTTGGGGTAAAATTCATTATTAACTTTGAGCAATGAACTTCCATAGTACCAGTTCACAAATCGCGTAACAGATTCAATTTCGGGAATCTGCTCCAATAATGCCGGTGCCACTTCGTATAAAGTATGCGGCATAGAGTCGTTTAACATTTCGCTTTGAATACCAGCACCAATTCTGTATATTTTATCATAGTTATCGAAACCCTTATTGTAGTTTGTTTCGTGTAAAATATATAGGAATGCCACAATGCTGCATGCAATTCCAACTGCCAGGCCAAAAATGTTTACTGCAGAAAACAGTGGATTTTTTATCGTATTTCTGAAAAATACTTTTAAGTAACTTTTTATCATAACAACATAAAATTAGTTCAAACTATTAATACTTCCATACTAAATTCAATTGATATGCCATTAAAGTTATTAAACTAATAATCAATATCTTATTTTTTAGATTCAAAAAACAGGCAGTAAAATGTGTTAAGTTTCTTAACACTTCGTGTAAGAAAAACGAACAAATCTTTATCTTTGAAATAAAAAATGGCTCTCATTGAATCAAGTATTCTTATTGTTGATGATAATGATCAAATTCGCGAGTCATTAGAGTTGTTTTTAGGTCGACATTTTTCAGATATTACAAGCCTTTCCAACCCAAACAACCTGGTATTTACTGTTGAAAACAAATCTTTTGATGTAATTCTGCTGGATATGAATTTCTCAAGTGGAAGATATTCGGGGAATGAAGGATTGTTTTGGTTACAAGAAATATTAAAACGAGATAAGGATTCTGTTATAATTCTGATTACAGCCTATGGAAAAGTTGAACTGGCAGTGAATGGTATTAAAGAAGGAGCTTTTGATTTTATATTAAAACCCTGGGAGAATGAGAAATTAATATCAACGATAAAAGCGGGCATCGAGCTACGAAAATCACGTCTCGAAATTGCTGAATTAAAAGACCAACAGCAGATTTTAAATTCAGATAGTGATAAGGAATACTCTTTTCTTAAAAGTACATCTCCAGAAATGAAAAAAATTGAAGATATCATTTCGAAAGTGGCTGAAACAGATGCAAACATTCTTGTCTTAGGTGAGAATGGTACTGGCAAAGAGGTTATTGCCCGAGAAATTCATAGGCAATCAAAAAGAAACAGACAAATTTTTATGAGTGTTGATTTGTCGTCGCTCTCTGATACTCTTTTCGAAAGTGAACTTTTTGGCTACAAAAAAGGAGCATTTACTGACGCTAAAGAAGACAGAGCAGGTAAAATTGAAGTTTCGAATAAAGGAACATTGTTTCTGGATGAAATAGGAAATCTGCCAATAAATTTACAATCGAAACTTTTGACCACAATACAGACAAAAACTATAACACGATTGGGATCAACACAGTCGAAAAAAATAGATTTCAGGCTTATTTGTGCAACAAACAAACCATTGAATCAAATGGTACAGGAAGGATCGTTCAGGGAAGACTTATTTTTCAGGATTAATACAGTACAAATTGAAATACCGCCCTTAAGAAACCGAAAAACAGATATATTACCATTATGTGAATATTTTCTTGCACAGCATACCAAAAAATACAACAAACCACAGATGATCCTCTCTAAATCAGCTTTAACAAAACTTCAGAATTATTTGTGGCCAGGAAATGTAAGAGAACTTAAGCATGTAATTGAAAGAGCTGTAATTTTAAATACTCATTCGCATCTTAAACCCGAAGATTTTGTTTTTTCGGAATCCATTGAAAATAAAATTACAGATGATGTATTAAATCTTATTGAACTTGAAAAATTCGCTATAAAAAAGGCAATAAAAAAATCTGGGGGCAACATGTCTAAAGCAGCTGAAGCATTAGGTATATCAAGGACAACCTTATATTTTAAACTATCTAAATATGGGCTTTAACAGGTTTATAATCAATATTATTGTTAGATGCGTTCTTATTGCACTCAATGCAATTTTAGCAGCATTATTATTGGCAAACCCCGAATGGATTTTTACATTTTTGTTTTTATGTATGTTCTTTTTTCTCCAAGTGTATTTATTAATTCAATATTCAAGTAAGATAAACCGAGACTTAGCTAATTTTCTGATCCATATAAAAGAGCAAGATACAACCTTTGCTACAACTGCAACATCGTTAAATAAAACATTCAAAGGATTATCTAAAGAGTTTGAAAATATTAATAAAGAATTACAAAAAGTTAAAACTGAACAGATTCAAAAACAAAACCTTTTGAATTTGTTATTGGATCGCGTAGGAACAGGAATTATAGTTTTAAATAATCATTCTGAGATTAAATTGAATAACAAAGCTATATGTACGATTTTTGATAGTGACAATAGAATCAGTGACATTTGGGAAACCATTATATTCTTTTTGCCGAACATAAACCAATTAAGAGCTGGTGAGCAGAAAATAGAAACAATTCATGTAAATAATATTACCAGAAAGATATTAATCTCTGTGTCGGAAATCCGCGAAAACAATGAAACTTTTAAGGTTTTTTCTTTTCATGATATTGATCGGGAAATAACCGATTATGAATTGCAGTCATGGAACGGGTTGATTAAAGTACTTTCTCATGAAATAATGAATACCTTAACTCCAATGTCAACGGTTGTTGAAACGATAAAAGACTGTACGACTATTAATGGTAATGAGAAAGAGATTAATCAACTTAACCAAAAAGACATAAGCGATACTGTAAAAGGGGTTCAGTTGTTGGAAAACAGGTTGATTAGTTTAAAGAACTTTATTGCCAGATTCAGAATGTTTTCTGATATACCAACTCCTGAATTTAAAGAATTTGATCTTAATCTTTTCCTTAAATCAGCAATTGATCTTTATAATAATAATTACCCAACAGTGCAATTTACTTTAGAATCTGAAATAGATGCACTACCTATATCTGCTGATAAGGACCTTTTAGGATTGGTTTTAAATAACCTGATAAAGAATGCATCGGAAGCACTCATCCTTGTTAAATATCCACGAATCGAGCTAAAAACTGGCAAAAATAAAGACAAGATATTTATTGATATTATTGATAATGGAATCGGAATTGAATCATCACTAATAAAAAAAGTATTTCTACCATTTTTTACAACCAAGAAAGACGGAAGTGGTATTGGGCTTTCATTATCGAGACAAATTATGTTTATGCATCATGGGAATATTGAAATTAATTCAGATAATAATAGAACCATTGTAAGGCTTGTTTTTACAGCCTGAAAAAGAGTTTAGAAATCTATTTTGCTAACTTTGTAATCTAAAAAGAACAGAAATGAGCGGAAAACTTTATCTAATTCCAACTACTCTTGGAGAAAGTCGTATTGAAAATGTTATTCCAAAACTGGTTATAGATATTATTAATCAAACGAATCACTATATAGTTGAAGATGTAAAAACAGCGCGCCGATATTTAATAAAGGCTGGTATTAAAGCAAAAATTGATGATCTTACCTTTTTCACTTTAAACAAGCATTCGTCCCCTCAGGAATATGAATCGTACTTAAAACCTATTTTTGAAAATAAGAATATAGGTATTATTTCTGAAGCAGGTGCACCGGGGGTTGCAGATCCGGGATCCGATATTGTGAGGATTGCACACGAAAAGAATATTGAGGTTGTTCCTTTGGTTGGACCATCATCAATTTTATTGTCGGTTATGGCATCAGGCTTAAATGGCCAGAATTTTGCGTTTAACGGGTATCTGCCTATACAGAAACCTGATCGTATCAAAACACTGAAAGAGCTCGAAAAACGGTCTTATATTGAGAAACAAACCCAGCTATTTATTGAAACACCATACAGAAATAATCATTTGATAGAAGATATTATTTCAGCCTGCCACCCGGAGACCCTACTTTGCATAGCTGCTGATATTACTCTTGAAACCGAATTTATTAAAACAAAACCTGTTAAAGAATGGAAAAAGCAGGTACCTAATTTGAACAAGCGACCTGCTATATTCCTATTATTAAAACAATAATTAACTTAATTAGGTAGTTTAAATAAGATTATTAGTTTAAATAAAATAACCCCAGACTATCGCCTGGGGTTAATTTATAATGAATTAGAACGAACTATTGTCTAATTGTTTTCGTTACAATTTAGAATGTAATAAGTGGTCTCTTTCCCTTTAAATTATTGAATTCATAGCTAATCATTAATTCATGTGTTCCACTATTTACACCCAATAAACTATTTGTTGAAAAATCGTATCCATATCCCATGGTTAGCTGATTATTGATTTGAACATCGATAAAAGCACCAATTGCATCACCGATTCTATACATAGCACCAAACCCAAATCTTTGGTCGTAAATAAACTGCAATGTAATATCATTCGACGATGGGGCACCAGATACCGCTCTGGTATAAATGGTAGGTTTAAACATCCAGTTTGATGTTATCTCCATATTATAACCTGTTACAAAATAATAATGTCGGCGTAACTCTTTAAATGATGATGCATATTCTTCATCAATAGATGTTTCCAGCAATTTAGGAATAGAAAAACCAACAAAATACTTTTGGTTATATAAATAAAATCCAACTCCTAAATTTGGCATTATCTTTTTCTCGTCGGAAATAAAATTCGGATCATCCTGATCAATTATAGTTAAATCGCTTATATCAGCACGATAACTTGTTATCCCACCCTTAATACCCATCGATAATGTTAAACTTTCAAAAACTGTTATTCTGTATGCATAATTTACAGTAATATGGGTATTATTTATCGGACCAATTTCATCTGAAACTACTGTTAAGCCCACACCTACTTTTCTTTGGTTTAAAGGAGTATGAACACCCAGACTAAATGTTTTGGGAGCACCATCCATACCCACCCATTGTAAACGAGTAAGAGTATTTAAATGCAGAAAGTTTTGTGTTCCTGCATATGCCGGATTTATGGTCATCATATTGTAAATGTATTGAGTATAAACAGGGTCCTGTTGTGCCCTGGTTTTTAATACTCCAATTAGTATAACGACAACCGCAATTATAACTAATTTTAAAAATCTATATCTCATAATCTCTTTAGTTTTCAATTATCGTTTCAAGAAAATATAACCACTTATCTCCTTATCTTTATCTTTAATAGTGAGGATATAGAAATAAGTACCCGTTGGCAACTCCTGTCCCACTGCCATGGTGGAATTGGCTTTTCCATCCCAATTGTTCTTATAGTTATTTTCGGTATAAATCACATTGCCCCAACGATTATAAATCTTGATTGAAA
Organism: Bacteroidetes bacterium GWF2_33_16; assembly: GCA_001768565.1. GTDB lineage: Bacteria > Bacteroidota > Bacteroidia > Bacteroidales > UBA12077 > UBA12077. Next base: position 67,815 of record MEOE01000020.1, read on the forward strand.
CCCGGTCATACTTCTCTAGTCCAAGAATTTCAAATTTATCATTATAACCATCATTGTCAGGTGAAAATGCTTCTGGAATAATTAATCCATACTGACCATCATTATCGATATTTGTTAACTGAAGATCAGAAATTGACAAGGACATATAATTACTATCAAAAGTATTTAGTGCACACAGAATATAATAATTGATATCACCATCTTTCAGGTTATCATCAACACCAGTTACTTTAATAGTTTGAGAAGCATTCCAGTTAGCCGGAGTAAACATAACACTTACAGCATCAAGCGTTCCTTCTGATTCATTAGACGATGATAAATTTATTGTTACATCTGATTCGGGTTCTGATGATAATACGAATGCAAACTCCGTTTCTTTTCCATCCTCTGATGTTGTATAATCATCAATAGATAAAATAACTTCAGCCACATCATCATCTTCATTTATCAAGCTAATATTATTTACATTTAGCAAATTATATACCGGATCAGAGCTTACCATATTGCCTGTATTAATTACATAATCAATATTTCCATCAATAATGTGGTCATCAACACCTATAACTGTAATTACCTGAGGAGTTGACCAATTAGCTGAAGTGAATGTAACCCTTGTATCCGATAAAGCTCCTTCAGTCTCATCATGCGATAACAGATCAATTGAAACATCATTTACAGGAGCAACAGTTAAAGCAAAAGATACCGAAACACTAGCTCCGTTTTCTTTTGTATTACCTGAGTATAAAATTGAAACATCTGGTAACACTCCGTCCATAACAACTATTGTAACAGTTGCCAAATCGTAATCGCCATCACTATCTGTCACTTTATATACAAAGGAATCATTACCAACAAATCCGGTTAAAGGCATATATGTTAATGTATTATCATCATTTATAGTTATTTGACCAACCATAACCTGAGTTAATATTTCAATTGTAATTCCTCCATCTTCAAGCCCAAAATCATTTTCCAAAATATTTAGAGCTTTGCTGGAATTCATATTTACATAATACTTATCATCGGTTGCCAAAGGAATATGATTATTCTCCTTAACATTAATGGTAACCAATGCTATATCACAATCATTATTTACATCACATACCTGATATTCAAACTGATCATTTCCTAAATAACCTGAGTTTGGAGTATAGGTAACTGTGTTGTCAGCATTTACTAAAACACTTCCATTTGTTGGGTTAGTATTTATAGATACAACTATTCCCCCATCGCCCAAACCTGTATCATTAAATAAAACATCAATTATTACTGGTGTACTAATGCTTGTTCCTCTCGAATCAGCATTTGCAACTGGCACATTATTTATTATTGGATTAGTTGTAACTGTAACTGTTGCAATATCATAATCACCATCTGTATCAGTAATCATATATTCAAATACATCTGTTCCAATATACCAGGAAGATGGTGTGTATTTTATTGTATAATCTGCATTAACAATAATACTGCCATGCTCTGGGTTTTTAAAGATGATAAGCTCTCCTATTCCATCATCTAAACCTCTATCATTTGACAGTACATTTATATCAACAGGAGTATTTTCCAATGTTGTGACAACATCGTTAATCGCCTCCGGAACATAGTTGATACCTGATTTGATATTAATTACTACCATTGCAGTATCCCAATCACCATCATTGTCTTCCACTCTATATCTGAAATGAGCAAAACCAATATAATCAGTTGCAGGAGTAAATTTAATTGTATTATCACCATTTACGATTACGTTTCCTGTCGATACATCTGGAATTGTTTCTATTGAAACCCTAATTGGTTCATCCTCCAGACCAGTATCATTAACTAAAACATCAACATCTACAGGTGTATTAAAGCTGGCTCCTCGGGCATCATCATTAGCTACAGGATGATAATTGGGTCGATCTGTCACTGTGATAACTAACTTGCCTATATCATAATCGCCATGAATATCTGCAATCCAGTATTCTAAACTATCCGTTCCTTTAAACAGGTTCGATGGTGTATAGGTGATTGATCTATCGCCATTAACCACTGCTGTTCCATGGTTGGGTAAACTAAAAATTGTTAATGAGCCAAAGCCATCTTCAAGGCCAGTATCATTTGATAATACATCTACAGTAACTGCTGTATTAATGATCGTTTCTACTGCATCATCTACAGCTACTGGAATATAATTGCTAACTCCCTCTGGTAATACAGTGATTGTTACCGTAGCTGTTGAGTCATCTCCATCGTTATCAGTTACACGGTATTTAAAACTTACTACTCCACTAAAACCTGTTGCCGGTGTGTAATCTATCTTATCTCCATTAACAACCGATGTTCCTGTTGTTGGATTTTCAGCCACCGATAATGTTATCGGAGTATCTTCCAGGTCAGTATCATTAGTCAAAACATCTACACTTACCAAAGTCTGATAGTTCGTGCCTAGTGCATCATCATTAGCTACAGGCTGATAATCAGGTCGATCAGTTACTGTAATAACAACCTTACCTATATCATAATCGCCATGGATATCTTCTATCCAGTATTCTAAACTATCTGTTCCTTTAAACAGGTTTGATGGTGTATAGGTGATTGATCTATCTCCATTAACCACTACTGTTCCATGGTTAGGTGAACTAAAGATTGTTAAGTTGCCAAAACCATCCTCCAATCCTGTATCGTTCAATAATACATCTACAGTAACTGATGTATTAATGATCGTTTCTACTGCATCATTTACAGCTACTGGAATATGATTACTAACTCCCTCTGGTAATACAGTGATCGTTACTGTGGCAGTTGAGTTATCTCCATCGTTATCAGTTACACGGTATTTAAAACTTACTACTCCACTAAAACCTGTTGCCGGTGTGTAATCTATCTTATCTCCATTAACAACCGCTGCCCCTGTTGTTGGATTTTCAGCTACAGATAATGTTATTGGAGTATCTTCCAGGTCAGTATCATTTGTTAAAACATCTACACTTACCAAGGTCTGATAGTTAGTGCCTCGTGCATCATCATTAGCAACAGGTTGATAATCTGGCTTAACAAGTACCTGAATAATAACAGAAGCCATATCATAATCACCATCAACATCTTCGACCCAATAAACAAGGCTGTCGGCCCCAAGAAAAGCATTAGCAGGAGTATAAGTTATGGTTCGGTTATCGTTTACCTCAACCACGCCAAACATAGGTTCGGTAAATATTATAATCTTACCAAAACCATCATCGAAGTTGGAATCATTTGCAAGTATATTGATGTTTACTGGTGTATTTTCAATTGTTTCTATTGTATCGTTTACTGCAAAAGGAATATGATTTTCAATCCCTTCCCCTTTTACAGTAATAGTTACATTTGCGATATCATAATCACCCTCTTTGTCGGTAACTTTATATTGGAATGTTTCCAAACCAAAGAATCCATTTTCAGGAATAAAAGTAACTGTATTATCTGGATTAACACTAGCCACGCCAGTTATGGGATTTGATTCGATCGTAACAACAATTCCTCCATCTTCAAGTCCTTTATCATTTACAAGTACATCAATAGTTACAGGAGTGTTATAATCGGTGCCACGTGCATCGTCATTAGCTACTGGCAAATGATTTCCAGGTTTTACCACATGAACAACAACACGTGCAGTATCATAATCACCGTCCAAATCCTCTAACCAATAAACAAATTCTTCAGTTCCAACAAACCATGGTGATGGCTGATAGGTAATAGTTCTGTTAAGATTAATTGTTAAACTACCAAAATCAGGGTATTTGAATATTATAATCTTTCCAAATCCATCGTCTAAACCACTATCATTTGCCAAAACACTTATATTGATCGATGTATTTTCCAGTGTTTCAACAGAATCATTAACTGCAATTGGTATATAATTAGGTTGACCATCAGGTTTAACTGTTATGGTAACAGTCGCAACATCCCAGTCGCCATCATTATCTGTAACTCTGTACTGGAATGTCATTAAACCTGCAAATCCATTGGCTGGCGTAAATTCAATTTTATCTGCATTTACAATGACCAATCCTTGTGCAGGGTCAGATTCAATTGTAAGTATTACTGGCTGATCTTCAATTCCTTTATCATTTGTTAATACATCGATACTTACCATTGTCTGATATTCGGTACCACGTACATCGTCATTAGCTACTGGCAAAGCATCGGGAACCTCGGTTACTGTTATTGAAACCGCTGCAATATCATAATCTCCATGTATGTCTTCAACCCAATACTCGAAACTATCATTTCCAATAAATAAATTCGATGGAGTATAGGTTATAGTGCGATTTGCATTTACAACTGCTGTTCCATATTCTGGATTAGCAAATAGTATTAAGTCACCAAAACCATCATTAATAGAATCGTTTGCAAGTACATTTATAACTATTGCTGTATTGATTACTGTTTCAACAGTATCATTTACTGCTACGGGTATATGATTGCTTACACCTTCTGGCAAAACGGTTAAAGTTACCTGTGCTGTATCTCCATCACCATCCTTATCCGTTACTGAATAATAGAATGTTGATTGACCCGAGAATCCGGCTGCTGGTGTAAATAAGATCGAGTCGGCTGTTACAACAGCAGTACCTTGAGTAGGTGCTGTAATAATTTTTAGGATAATATCTCCATCCTCTAATCCGCTGTCGTTAACCAAAACATCTACATATTTTGGTGTTTCGTAGTTTGTTCCACGAGCATCATCGTTTGCTACAGGTATCGCATTTGGAGTTTCTATTACAGTAACTGAAACGATTGCAATATCATAATCCCCATGAACATCTTCAACCCAATATTCAAAACTATCACCTCCAATAAATAAATTTGAAGGAGTATAGGTTATGGTTCGGTTTGGATTTGCAACTGCGGTTCCATATTTAGGATTTACCCACACGGTTAATTCTCCAAAAGCATCAAGAATGGTATCGTTTGCCAATACGTTTATATCTATTGAAGTATTGATTATCGTTTCAACAGAATCATTTATGGCTACAGGGATATGATTATCCACTCCTTCTGGCAATACCGTAATTGTTACGCGTGCTGTATCTCCATCTCCATCCTTATCGGTTACTGAATATTCGAATGTTGATGTACCAGAGAATAATGCCTCTGGTGTGTATAAGATCGAATCGGTTGTTATAACAGCAGTTCCATTTACAGGAGCTGTAATAATCTTCAGGATAATACCTCCATCTTCCAATCCTTTGTCGTTATATAGAACATCAACATATCGAGGTGTTTGATAGTTCGTGCCACGTTCATCATTATTAGCAACTGGAACAGCATTTGGTTTTAGGATTACATCAACGAAAACAGTTGCTACATCATAGTCACCATGTTCGTCGCGTACATAATACTTTAAGCTATCACTTCCTACAAATAAATTAGAAGGAGTATAGGTTATGGTTCGGTTTGCATTTACAACTGCGGTTCCATATTTAGGATTTACCCACACGGTTAATTCTCCAAATGTATCCAGTATAGTATCATTAGCCAATACGTTTATATTTATTGGAATATTCATGATAGTTTCAACAGAATCATTTATGGCAACGGGGATATGATTATCCACTCCTTCTGGCAATACTGTAATTGTTACGCGTGCTGTATCTCCATCTCCATCCTTATCGGTTACTGAATATTCGAAAGTTGATGTACCAGAGAATAATGCTTCTGGTGTGTATAAAATCGAATCGGTTGTTATAACAGCAGTTCCATTTACAGGAGCTGTAATAATCTTCAGGATAATACCTCCATCTTCCAATCCTTTGTCATTATATAAAACATCAACATATCGAGGTGTTTGATATTTTGTGCCACGTTCATCATCATTAGCAATTGGAATAGCATTTGGCCTTTCGATTACTTCAATAAATACAGTTGCAATATCATGGTCATGATCACCATCTAAATCCTGAACCAGATACTTAAACTCATCCCTACCAATAAACATTGGATTAGGAGTATATGTAAATGTTCGGTTTGCATTTAAAATAATTGTTCCAGAAGATGGAGCTGTATATACACTTAATGCTCCAAAACCATCCTTAATAGTATCATTATTTAATACAATAATGTCAACCGGGATATTCATATAAGTAGAAACAGAATCATCCACAGCAACTGGTATATGATTATAAAAACCTTCGGGATAAACATTAACTGTAACTCTTGCTGTATCTCCCTCTCCATCAATATCAGTAACAGAATAGAAGAAATCAGAATAGCCAGAGAATCCATTTCCAGGTGTATATAGAATAGAATCGCCAACAACTAATGCTGTTCCATTTACAGGAGGAGTAACTACCTTTATAACTATTCCACCATCATCTAATCCGGTATCGTTAAATAAAACATCTATATAACGCTGTTCTTCAAAGTTTGTACCTCGTTCATCGTCGTTTGCAACAGGGATTGAATTTGGTTTTTCGGTTATTTCAACAAATACGGTTGCAATATCGTAATCTCCTTCTTCATCTTGTACCCAATATTCAAAACTGTCGTTACCAACAATCATATTAAATGGAGTATAAGTAATTGAACGACTAGCATTTACAGTCACTAAACCAAATTGAGGATTTGAGTGTATCTTTAAATCACCAAATGCATCCAACAAAGTATCATTATTTAATACATAAATATTGATTGGTTGATTTACATAGGTTAAAACAGTATCGTTTAAGGCAACAGGGATATAATTATTTATACCTTCTGGTTTTACCGTTATTGTCACTGATGCGGTATCTCCATCACCATCCTTATCCGTTACTGAATACTCAAATATTGAAGTACCCGAAAATCCAGCGGCAGGTGTATATAATATCGAGTCGGCTGTTACAACAGCAGTGCCTTGTGTAGGAGCTGTAATAACATTCAGGATAATACCTCCATCTTCCAACCCAATATCGTTAGCTAAAACATCTATATATCGGGCTGTTTCGTAATTTGTGCCACGTTCATCATTGTTAGCAACAGGTATCGCATTTGGTTTTACTATTACATCAACAAAAACAGTTGCTATATCATAATCGCCATGAACATCCTCTACCCAATATTCAAAGCTATCGCTTCCGATAAATGAATTCGAAGGAATATACGTAATGGTACGATTTGCATTTACAACTGCAGTACCAAATTCCGGAACACTGTAAATCTGCAACTTACCAAAAACATCAATTATCGTATCATTGTTTAAAACGTTTACTATAGCTGGTGTGTTTTCATTAGTTTCAACAGTATCATTCAATGCAACAGGTTTATAATTAGTTACATTTTCTGGTAATACATTAATTGTTACTGTTGCAGTATTCGAATTATCACCATCATTATCTCTAATCTGGTACCTTAATGTTTCAATGCCTGAGAATCCAGTATTTGGAGTATAAAGAATTGAATCGGCTGTAATAACTGCAACTCCATTAATTGGATCGGTAGTTATGCTAAGTGTTAAAGGAATATCTGCTAAACCACTATCATTTATTAGCACATCCAAATATACAGGTGTTTCATAGTCGGTTGCACGATAGTCATTTGCTGCAACTGGATGCGCATCTCCTAATGGTAATACATTTATCGTAACAGTTGCCAGATCATAATCGCCATCAACATCTTCGACAAGGTATTGGAACGAATCATTACCGGTATAACCAGCAGTTGGAGTATATGTTACTGAGCGGTTTGCATTTACAAGGACTGTTCCATGAGTAGGATTTGTATGTATTTGAAGACTTCCAAATCCATCCTCCAAACCAGAATCATTTGCCAACACACTTATAGTTACATCGGTATTAATTGTCGTTTCGGCATTATCATCAACTGCAACTGGCACATGATTAATATCACGGATTGTAATGATAACAATAGCTGTATCAAAATCACCATCGGCATCTGTGATTTTATAAATAAAATCAGATGTTCCTAAATAATCTAGGGCAGGAGTAAATTGAATACTATCCCCAACGATAGTGACTGCGCCTTCATTGACATCAGGATGTTGGTCAATTGAAATAATAATACCTCCATCTTCCATTCCATAATCATTGAACAATATATCAACATATCTAGGAGTATTAATACTTGTTCCTCTTCCATCAATTAAAGCAACAGGAAAATCATCCATCCAGGTAACAGTAATTGTTACAGTTGCCTCATCACAATCGTTTTCACCATCGCAAACCCTGTAAATGAAGGTGTCATCGCCATTAAATAATCCATTTGGAGTATATGTAATGGTTTTATTACTTTCCACTACTACTGTTCCATGCAATGGCTGAGTTGAAATCGCCACACTTATATTTCCATCATCCAAGCCTTTGTCGTTAGATAGAATATTTATGTTAATATTCGAATCTTCGTCTGTAGTAATAGCATCATCTGCTGCACGTGGACCGATATCATCACGGTTAACAGCAGATACATTCTGAATAATGGTTATTGTATCATAACCCTCGTCAATACTTTCAATATTTGTAAAATTAATTGTAAAGGGTTTATCACCATCATTCAAAACATCATCAACACCAGTAATTATAACAGTTTGATCAATATTATAATTAGCTGTAGTAAATAATAATGAAGCTTTGTCAATAGTTCCTTCGTCTGTATTACTTGAACTTAATGATAAAGTCACATCATTGGTAGGTTCGCTGTTAAGACGAACCTTAAATGAAGAAGTACCATCGGCTTCAGTTGTAAAATGCCCGGTATATGGGAACACGGTAACTCCGGGACTATCATTATCAGAATTAACAAGTGTAATATCAGCTGCATTCATGTTATCATAATTCCCATCATCACTAACAGCCGCTGCCATAATGATATGGTATGTCTGGTTTCCATCAGCAATACCATCATCAACGCCTGTAACAGTAATTTCAACAGGAGTGTCCCAAGTAAGAGATGTAAAGGTTACATTAGCATGAGAAACTGTACCTTCACCTGTATCATCAGACGAGATGTCAATACTGACATCGTTAGTAGGTTCGCTATTAAGCACAATTGTAAATGTTGCTGTAGTAAGATCTTCAGATGTGTTTCCTGAAATAGAGGAGACAATAATTTCCGATTCATCATCATCGTTCGATGTAACTGTAACATCAGCAGCATTTCTGTTTTTATAATCAGTATCATCACTTAAAGCTGCAGCAGTTACGATGTTGAAATTAATATTTCCATCGTCAATGTCATTATCAACTGGTGAAATAGTAACCGTTTGCGGAACACTCCAGTTTGCGGATGTAAAAACAACATTTGCCTTATCGATAGTTCCTTTGTTTATATTATTCGAACTTAAATTTATAGTAACATTAGCTGTAGGCTCGCTTTGTAAAACAATGGTAAAGGATTGTGAAGCACCTGCCTCATTTATTGTTATATTCTGAGGACTAACAGTTATACCTGCCTGATCATCATCCTGGTTTGTTATTGATACATTAGCAGGATTTATAGAATTATACAATATATCACTACTAACTGCAGGGTTGGTAATTATAGAATATGCCTGATCATCGTCATCAATATTATCATTCTGACCAGTTACAGTAACAGTTTGGTTAGTATTCCAATTTACTGAAGTAAAAGTTAATGAATTTTTATCAATTTTACCTTCATTCTCATTATTTGAATATAATGTTATTGAAACATCGGCAGCTGGCTGACTATTCAATCTTACATCAAAGGTTTCTGTTCCACCTGATTCTGTTGTATATAATCCAGCATTAGGATTTACTGTTATTCCCACAGCATCATCGTCGATATTTGTAACAGAAACATCAGCCGGGTTGATTGCATTATATACAACATCAGCTCCTGATTGCATTGTAGTAACAATTGAATATGGTTTGTCATTATCATCGACAAAATCGTTCTGTCCGGTTATAGTAACTGATTGCGGAGTAGACCAATTAGCTGGCGAAAAAGTATGACTCAATAAAGATACTTTACCTTCAGTTTCATTGCTTGAGTTGTAACTAATTGTAACATTTGCAACTGGCTGCGTATTCAGAACTACAGTAAATATTGCTGTACCTCCTGCTTCAGTGGTTTCCAAACCAATGATTGGATTTACAGTTACTCCGGCTAAATCATTGTCAATATTTTTTACGGAAATATCAGCAGGATTAATTATATTATAAACACCATCAGAGCCTGTTGAAATTGAAGTTATTATTGAATAGTTAATATCTCCATCATCTACAGCATCATCAACTCCAGTTATTGTAATAGTTCGTGGTGTATTCCAGTTGGAAGTAGTAAAATCGACGTAAGCTGGAGAAACTGTTCCTTCGGTATTATCACTTGAACTAAAGTTTACCCTTACCGTAGCAGTAGGTCTTGTATCTAACACAACTGTAAAAGTTGATGTACCTCCAACAGCTTCGGTAGTTTCTAACCCAGTTAATGGATTAATCGTTACTCCTGCAAGATCATCATCAACGTTTGTAACACTAACCTGAGTATTAAATGCTGATGTGTAGTTCCCATCAGAGCCACCTACGCTTACATTTACCTGATAAATCTTATCCCCATCATCAATATCATCGTTTTGTCCTGTAACTGTAACTGTTTGCTCGGTATTCCAGTTTGCACTGGTAAAAGTATAGCTTAATGGAGAAGGAATTCCTTCAAGTGAGTTACTTGAGCTAAAGCTTATAATAACATTTGCAATTGGTTCGGTATTCAGTTTCACTGTAAATGTTGCAGCTCCTCCACCTTCGGTAGTATTACCACTTATTGATGAAACTGTAATTCCTGCTATGTCATTATCTTCGTTAATAACGCTTACTGATGTATTTAATGATGATCCATAATTGCCATCCGAACTACTTACACTTACATTAATCTGATATGTTTGATTTCCATCATCAATATTGTCATTTTGCCCAGTAACAATAACTGTTCTGGGAGTACTCCAATTAGCAGTTGTAAATGTATGGCTAGCTGGTGAAACAGCACCTTCAGTTGCATCACCTGTAGCAAAACTAACAACAACATCAGCAGTTGGCTCAGTATTAAGCACAACAGTATAGGTAGCTGTACCTCCACCTTCTGTTGTGTTACCACTAATTGTTGAAACAGTTATACCAGCTATGTCATTGTCAATATTTGACATACTTACATCTTCAACAGACATTCCTCCATAGGTTCCATCAGTACTAACAGCAATTGAATTAACAATAGTGTATGAAATATTCCCATCATCAATTTCATCATTAACACCTGTAATTCTTATAGTTTGAGGAGTAGCCCAATTTACACTGGTAAATGTAAGGCTTGATAAATCTACAGTTCCTTCACCGGTATCAGATGATGAAATGTTAATTGTTACATTGGCGGTTGGTTGTGTATTAAGTACTATTGTATAATCCAGATAACCTCCAGCCTCTGTTGTTTGCCCCGATGTTGGAAGAACAGTTATTCCTGCAACATCATTATCAGCATTTGTTACTGAGATATCATTTACATCGATATTATTATAATCAGAATCATCACTGGTTGCAATAGTAGTAATTGTATATCCAACAGGTCCATCAGCAATTGCATCGTCCAAACCGGTTACTGTTACCTCCTGCAAAACACTCCAATTCGCTGCTGTAAATGTAACAGAAGTTTTATTAATTGATCCTTCGGTATTATCTACTCCGCTAAAGTTAACAACTACATCATTTTTAGGTTCTGATAGTAGCACTAAACTAAATGTAGCAGTAGTTCCTGTTTCGGAAGTATTAATTGTGGTTGGAGAAACTGTAATTCCAGCAACATCATTATCACTATTAGAGGCCGAAACAACAATATCATCCAAATTAGCATATGGTGTATCTCCACCTGTTACGCTTAGAGTAATAGTATAATTCACAGTTCCATCAACAACATAATCGTTAACACCTGTGATTGTTACTGTTTGATCATCATTCCAATTAGCATTGGTAAAGGTTAACAACGAGCTATTAACTGTACCCTCAGTAATATCGCTTGGTATTACACTAATTGTAATATTTGCTATTGGTTGAGTCGCTAATCTAACTGTAAATGTTGCCTGTCCTCCACCCTCATTTGTCAAAAGCCCTGATAATGGAGACACTATTATTGCGGCATTATCATTATCTATATTAGTAACTGAAACATTTGAAGGATTCAATCCACTATATTTTCCATCAAGACTTGTTGCAGCAGCAGTTGTTACAGTATAAGGTATATCACCATCATCAATATCATCATCAACACCTGTAACAGTAACTGTTTGAGGTATATCCCAATTTGAAGCGTTGAATGTAATATTTTCTGGAAATACTGTACCTTCAGCTGAATTACTAGACGAAAGTGCAATACTAACATCGCTGGTTGGCTCACTGGTAAGTACAATCGTAAATTCATCAGTACCAACATTTTCAGTTGTTTCGAGTCCAATCGTTGGAGTCACAGTTATTCCCGCATTATCATCATCAGAATTTGTTATTTCAACATCGTCGACTAACAGACCATTAAAATGAGAATCTCCCGGACTTGAAGTCAAAGATGTAATGATACTATATGGTTGATCATCATCATCAATATCATCATTCTGACCTGTAACTGTAATTGTAATTGGGATATTCCAATTCGAATCATCAAAAGTTATAGTAGCAGTGTTTGATGCTGGTGTTGTTGTACCTCTGCTTACACTTGTAATAAGCCCTTCATTAATATTATCAGAAGACAAATTAATTGATACTCCTGCATCCGGTTGACAATCAAGCACAACAGTAAACTGGGCTGTTCCTCCAGCTTCAGTTGTATTTCCACTAATTGTTGAAACAGTAACACCTGCTATATCGTCGTCATTATTAATTACAACAACATCATTTGGGTTAAGATCGGAATAATTTGTATCCAAACTAACTGCAGAACTTGTAATAATATGATATGTTATATTGCCATCTATTATATCATCATCTATACCAGTAACAGTAACTGTTTGGTTTGAGCTATAATTAAGTGAATCATAAGTAACACTTGCAGGTGATACAGTACCTTCGGAGAGGTCGTCTGAAGATAAATTGATGCTAACTTCCTTATATGGTTTTGTATTTAATTTAATTGTAAATGTTGCATTTAATCCAGCTTCGGTGGTATTTCTGCTTATTGCTGAAACAGTAAATCCAGGTTGTCTTACAACAATTTTGCCAGTATCAGCAAGCATTACTTCGCAGTTTCCATTAAAAGCCCCAACTTTAAAAATGTTGTTTCCAATTGATAATTCTGCATGTGGTATACTAATAGAAAGGTTTGAGCCGCTTCCTATTGCTGATGATATAACTGTAGTTAAATCATTTTCATTATATACATTATAAGTTATTAGATTTGTTGCATTAGCTACAGTTATTGTTCCATTTTGGCCAGGATCTACTGTATTACCTGTAACTGTGTTAGCAGTACTGGCAGGATTTTTAACAGTTATACTAAAATTCCTTGTGTTTTCACAACCATACTTTCTCACCCACAACGAATAAGAATCAGCATCAGCTGATGAAGCATTAAGTTTTGTATAGTCTTTTGATGTAGTAAGTTCTACTCCATTTTTTTTCCAGCTATATTCTGCTGTATTCTCATCAGCATTCAAATAAATTGTTTCACCTGTACACACATCAATATCACCAGTAAACGATGTATTGGGTGCTGTTGAAACATTAAAATTCCGAGTTGACGAACATGTATTTCCCTCAACCGTATTAGTAACTGTGAGCGACCAAGATCCTTCAACAGGAGGAGTTTTAATAAGATTCCTATCTGGTGATACGCTTAAACTATTATATTTCCAGTCATATATAGTGCCTGCAGCAGCTTCTTCAGCAATTAAATTTAAATCATCTCCAACACAAACAAGTGTTTTTCCATCAAACTCTAGGCTAGGACTAACAGTAACAGCAAATTCTTCAATAACCTGCGACAATCCATCATCTACCATTATATAAATAATCGCCTTTCCTGACTTATTAGCAACAGGAGTAACTGTTACCGTTCTATTTATTCCTGTACCATCAATCTGAATTCCAGTATGAGGAACAAATTCTGGATTTGCTGAAAAACCTGTTACCGTTAATTCATCACCATCCAAATCACCTATTGTAAATCCAATCGGCGCTGTTGGTGTATTTGTACATAATTTCTGATCTACAATCTCTGTAATTGTTGGATCTGTATTTATAATCAGATAGATATTTTCCTGATTATTACTCCAATTAAAACCATCAGATGCTTTCCAAACAAGGCTATCTTTACCATGAAATCCAGTTGGCGGAGTATAACTTAGTAATCCTATGCTGCCTCTAGGCACAACTAAGCCTACTGTAGCTGGATTGCTATTGTAAAAAAGAGAACCCTCTTTTGGTAATGTTTCTATTCTTATACTACTTAAAGGCAAGCTGCCAGTATGAAAAAACTTATAATCCAGATCTGTAACATCAAAAACGATATCTGTATTTAGTGGACCTTGGAAATAAACATCACCAACAAATGGAGCTGATCCATCCACACATTTTGTTAAACTTTGCTTTACTATTACATTAAAACTTCTATAACCCAGATCTAGTGCATTAAACCAGGTATTCATGGTATTTAAATTACCATTATTGTCATCATTTGGATCATCTGCCCACGACCATAATCTTGGTATAGTACTTTCAACTCTTAATTGTTTCTGTCGAGTAGAATCCATTAAGTTTGTACTTGTATTATCACCCCAATTTGTAATCTGGGTATCGTCCCAATAAATGGTTGTATTAAGCTTGTTAAAAGGTCGAATTGCAGAAGTGGAAATACCACTTAGTTGTTCAACATCATAAAGAGGAAAATGCGATGGGCCACGACCTAAGAAGGTTGCAGAAGTATTAAAGGTATCATTTGCAACAAGAGCACCAGCATCTGTTTTAAAATCCCATAGTATATAATTTAATCCCTTTTTTACTTCGCGATAAATAACGCGGTCGCTATTATTAGTCGAATATTCTCCATCTCCGTCAATATCAATAAGTACTACAGCATAACCATCGAGGCTCGACTCAATCTTAAAAAAAGTAACATCATCAAAATCGCAATCAATTTCTTTGTTTTTTTCCAATACAACAGAAGACAAACCCAGATTTAGGTATTGTGAATCCCTGTTGTAATTATAATCCATAAAAAGTTCTTCTTCTGCCCATACCTGAACCTTTGGTGGAGTAAGTAAAATATTAGGCCAGACAAAACGGTCGGGATCATTTAAAAATATTGGGTATTCTGCAATATTCTCGCCACTAATCTCATCACCCTCCATACTTTGTGTACGTTTAATATAGTTAGGCTGTTCGTTGCCTGGTGTAATACCAAACTTATTCGCCAGAAAAACAAAAGAAAAGGGGGTCATCTCGAAGTTAACCTTGTTAATAAATCGATCATCAGTAACTACATAAAAATGTGCATTAACTGGATAATCATCGAAACTGGTATTACATAATTGCCATCCATAGGACCATAAACGACCGGCAGAGCGGTTGGGTTCTCCAGGATTTGTAATTACTTTATTAGAAGCATCTGTTACAGTAACATCAAAAAATTCGAGGGCAAATCTATAATATTCTAGTTTCTTGTCAAATTCAATGTAATAATTTCCTGATGTTTCGGCAACATAAACAAAAGGTGTGTACCCTCCAGTAATTGTCGCCCCATTAAGAATCACTCCATTGGGCCCTTTTACTGCTTGTTCCCATGTGGCAATGTAACCTGTTCCACTAGTTGGCATCTGTTGTTCAGCCGATGAAGTTGGAAATATTTTAGTACCACTAGGGTTTTTAACTCTAAAGTATAAATTTGATGGATTTTGAGAAACGTTTCCTCCATAATTAATGGTATTCATCTTCATCCCAAAGTGCATTGTTTCTCCCTCATTTAGATAAATGTAGATGCGTTCCTTTTCGGTAGCACTATAATTCCCAAAGTTTCCTCCCGAAAAAACATTAAACTCCAGATAAAGGGGGTAAGTTTTAATGGGCATTAATTGCTTAGTTCCCTCCTGACTAAATACCTGTAATGAGATTAATACTGAAATAAAAAGTAGAACTTTTTTCATATCTTATTTTTTACAATTTTTCTTAAGCTTATAATTATACGATTTCTTTCTAAAACCAGCTAAATATCAAACGTATATAGAATTAACAATTTGACAAACATCACAAAAATGTCCATTAACAACAATTATTCATATTTAATTAATATCCAATTTTTTAACAAAAAACGTAAATTTACTATTTTAAATAAAACCTTTGTTTAATTTTCATTAAGGTAGCTGGTAGAAACTTAAAAAATAGGAAATTCTTTACACAACTATTGAATCTACTATATTTTAGGGTTTCATACAATTATATGTTTAATAACATATAATATCTTTTTATTTTTATAACAATAAAAAAGCCGTCAATAATGACGGCCTTGTATATAGTATGGTTTCTTACTAAATTTTAAAACAAGTCAACGGTTTCAATTAATGTAAATGTTGATCTCTCAAGATTAATCTCATACATTTCCCCCAAATCCAACATATCAAAATCATCATCCTCATAAAACCAATTAATCTCAATGTTTTTAATATTTGTATTGTTTTCCAACTCTATTAATAAATTCAATATTTTTTTAGTAGATGATGTGTTAATATATTCCATTTTAACATCAAACTTTACTGTTTCAGCTTCAAGTTTCTTAATCCAATAAAAAACTGGCTCATAAAACTTGTGTACATCCTCAGGAAGTGATCTTCCCTTAATGAGTAATTTCCCATTAGTATAAAAATCAATTAACGGAGTGGTGTCGGTACCTTCAATAAATAAATTTTGCATTTTCCCCAATTTTTAAAATAAAGTTAAAAATAACATATATTTTTAAATATCAAGATTGTAGTAGTAAAAAAGTTTTAACAATATCAATAAAATGATTAACAAATCATTCCATTGAGAATTTTTAATGTATCCGGACCTGTGTTAAACAATAAATCAATAATACTGAGATTGGGAATAAAGCCATACTTATCGGAAAAAACCTGAATATATTCCATAGATCGAAAATCTTTATCGTCATTCTTCTTTTTAGGATGAATAGACTCACGAAAGTCATCAAAAATCAATTCTTCAATGATATACCCATCAGTAAATTGAATGCTCGAATTAAAACCAATATGATCAAGTATCATTCGCTGCAAATCATTGTTAAAATCGATTAAAAGTTCGTACCTATTCCTATAAAACGGCAAAAAATCATCTTCATAATATTCGAAATAGGGTGATGCCCTATAAGCAGATTCTATAGATTTCCAATGTAACTTCTGCCAATTTGTGGCATAATCAATTACAATATCTTTGGTTTTTGTTTTGGTTTGTATTTTTTTTACCGGGATTGATAATGATAACAATCCATTTGCGCCATATATATTGCATCGGTTGCGATAACTTTGCTTTGGATAATTCTCATGCACTTCAATCAATACTTCCTTATACTTCAGTAGTTTAGTATAATATTGAATGGGTGCTAAATATGCAGTTGACAACAACGCTTTTTCCATTATTATACTGTTCTCCTAAAGAATTTTAGTGACTTTAATCCCTTGTATCTTTTATCTATTGAAAACACCACAAATAAGCTTTTCCCAAAAATATGATTATCAGGCAAAAATCCCCAGTATCGTGAATCTTTTCCATCGCTCCTATTATCATCAAGTACAAGATAATAATTGTTTTTAAATGTATAATCATGCACTTCGATTCCATTTATCAAAATATCTGAATCAGTAACAGATAAATCATTCCCTTCGTGATATTTAATTATATCAAAATACAAATCAATATTCGCCTTATTTAAAACTATATTTTCTCCTTTACCAGGGATGTGAATTGGTCCATAATCTTTTTTATTCCATTTTCTTTTTGGATTATAAGCAAATATTATATCTAAATCATCCTTTAAATTATCGTTTATAGAAATACTTCTTATTCCTTTTTCACTTTTAATTAAGCTTGCAATATCTTTTGACACAGAAACCAAATAAGTATTCTTTTTTATGATTGATCCTTCCGAAATGTTATATTTATTAACTAATTGTTTAAAATCATTTTCCGATTCTACTACTACTGAATAATTTAAGTAATGGCTCTGATCAGGTATATCAACCAATTCGTTATTAACAATACTCCTGTAATTTTTTATTTCGATATTATCTCCCGGCATCCCAACAATTCGCGATAACCTTATTTGTCTTTTATCAATGGGTTTTTCGGTTTCGAATGGAAAATTAAAAAGTATCAGATCGAATCTTTTTAAACTATCGATTGCAGGCAATCGCCAAACCGGAAGTTTTATCCAATCTACATAACGTGTAGCTCCAAAAAATGGTAAACTTAGCAGTGTAATTGGTAATCGGGCTCCATAATTGGATTTACCTATAACAACCATTTCTCCTGACATAACAGTTTTGCCCATATTTGTTGAAATTACAACATGTGGCTCAAACAAGAATGCCTTAAAAAGTAATATAACCAGAAGCGCCAATAGAATTGACTTAAACCAGGTAATTCCTGAATTGCCAGACTTCTTTTTACTCGTATTTTTTTTCTTTGTTACCAAGATAATTCCCTTTTAAAAAAAATACATCAGACAAATTGCCCGATGTATTTTATTATAAATCAATATATTTTAATGTATCAAAGAAAACATTCTATTCCATCGAATTTTACTTAGAAAATTTTTGTCTTTATCAAGCGACAACCAAATAAATACTGCTTTACCCACAATATGATCTTCGGGTACAAATCCCCAGTATCTTGAATCAGCCGACTTATGACGATTATCGCCCATCATAAAATAATAATCCATTTTAAAAGTGTACGTATTAGCTGGCACATCATTTATATAGATAATATCTCCTTTTACTACCAGTTTATTTCTTTCGTAAGTTTCAATAATTCTACTATATAGTGGAAGATTTTTTAGCGTTAAATCAACTGTTGCTCCTTTTTTAGGAATATATAATGGACCAAAATTATCTTCGGTCCATTCAAAATCTGGGCTAAATGGAAAAATTGATATATTGGCCATATTTGCATTGGTATTCTCATAACGAGATATATTTGTAACAGTTGGGAAATTTTTAAGATTCTCAACATTCTCATTCGTTAAAGGCAACTCGTACAAGGAGCTCGATGAAATAAATCGTCGATCATCAACAGCAATATCTAATTTTTCAAGATGCTTTGCATTTATCTCTTTTCCATTTGTTTTTACAAAATAATCATATTGCATTTTAAGGAAATGGTCTTGCTTTTGCCCATTCACATAAACCTGTCCGTGCGAAATAACCATAGTATCTCCTGGAATAGCAACACAACGTTTAATATAATTCTCGCGTTTATCAACGGGGCGAACTACAATTTTATATTTCTCCCAAACTAGTTTTCGCATAATATCAATATACTCGTCGAAACTTTTGATCGGATTTCCCATCTGAATATCTCTACGCATATATTCATAGGCATTTTCGCGAATAATACCATAATAGTCTTTCTCTTGCATTTCAACTACTACCGTATCGCCAGCAGGAAAATTAAAAACTACTATATCATCTCTTTTTATATCGCTTAACCCGGCAATTCTTTTATATGGTCTTTTTATCCACTCAAGATAAGACTTTTTATCCTTGGTTAAAGGCAAGGTATGATGAGCAAATGGAAATGAGATAGGTGTATTTGGCATTTTAGGACCATAACTCACCTTGCTAACGAATAAATAATCGCCAACCAATAAGGTTTTTTCCATTGATGATGTTGGAATAGTATATGCCTCAATAAAAAACATACGAATTAATGTTGCTGCAATAACAGCAAATATCAATGCATCGACCCATTCAATTAGTGCACTTTTCTTTTCAATACCATTACGTTTTTTCCAGAATGTCCAGTTTACATACTTGGTAATATGCATATCAACAATTACAAGCAAACCTAACAAGAACCATAGATTCTTAATCCAAATTACCCATAAAACATAAATCAGCACAGTTAAAGAGAACTTAAAGTACTTATGTTTCAAAATTTCTTTTAGTGTCATTTTAAAAAGTTTATATTAAATATTTAATAGATCATTCATTGTAAAATAGCCAGTTTTTCCGGCAATAAATTCTGCTGCAAGAATTGCTCCCATTGCGAGTCCTTGCCTGTTTTTAGAATCGTGCTCAATATGTAACTTATCAAATTCCGATTCATAAATTACTTTATGGTTTCCGGGAACTGTTCCTTCACGAAACGATTTAATTACTAAATCAGATGGATTTGTTCCATTTTCTTTAACCCAATTTGTTTTTCTATTCAGATTTTTAATTAATCCATCAGCAAGTGTTATTGCTGTTCCGCTAGGCGCATCTAATTTTTGTGTATGATGAGTTTCTTCTATATGTGGCTCATAGGTATCATATTTATTCATTATTTGAGCAACAAAACTATTTACTTTAAAAAGGATATTTACACCCAGACTATAATTCGATGCATAAAAGAAAGCCTTATTATTATTTTTGCAGAAATCAATTATTGTATCAAGTTCTTGCACCCAGCCTGTTGTACCACAAACAACAGCTACATTCGAGTTGAAACATTTTTTAATATTATGAACGGCACTTTCGGGTATAGTAAATTCAATAGCTACATCAATACCTTTGAGGTTTTCTGGGTTTAGTTTTTTTTCATCGTCTTTATCAATTATTAATGCAATTGTATGTCCACGATCAAGAGCTATTTTTTCAACCTCCTTACCCATTTTCCCATATCCGATAAGTGCTATTTTCATTCTTTTAATTTTGATGCAAAGTAGTAAAGATTATCTGTAACAATTGTAAAAGATTCTTAATTAATGTTAAAGCCATATTACCTTCAGGCAATCCTGTCTTCGACAGTTAAAACCAGTATGCAGGTTATATCACTTTAGATACTTCAAACTTTTAAAAGGTAAAGATAAAAAAAGGGAAGCAAAATTGCTTCCCTCGTAGAAAATAT
The DNA here is from genome assembly GCA_001768565.1 of Bacteroidetes bacterium GWF2_33_16. GTDB lineage: Bacteria > Bacteroidota > Bacteroidia > Bacteroidales > UBA12077 > UBA12077. The sequence continues at coordinate 88,859 of MEOE01000020.1, forward strand.
TATCGAATAAATTATTTATTCACAGTTTTAACAACTTCGGCAAAAGCTTTAGGGTGATTCATTGCTAAATCGGCTAACACTTTTCTGTTTAAAGCAATACCTTTTTGGTTTAATTTACCTATAAACTCAGAGTACGATAATCCGTGTTCGCGAACACCTGCATTAATTCTCTGAATCCATAAAGCTCTAAAATTTCTTTTATTTGTTTTACGATCTCTGTATGCATAAACCAACCCTTTTTCTAATGCGTTGATTGCTACAGTTAACACATTTTTTCTAGCACCAAAGTATCCTTTGGTTTGCTTAAAAATCTTTTTTCTTCTTGCTTTTGAGGCAACTGAATTTACTGACCTTGGCATAATTGTTTGTTTTTTGAATGGTTAGCGGTCGCTCTTTTTCGACACTTTATTCGGCTAATTCACTCTGGTTAATTACTAATAATAATTTGAAAATTAAAATACTACTTCATTGCTAATAAAAGCTTCACGTTTTTCTCGTCGGTTGCATCAACCTGACCAAAATAACCAAGATTTCTTTTTCTTTTGTTTGATTTCTTGGTTAAGATGTGACTCTTAAATGCATGTTTTCTCTTAATCTTCCCTGATCCGGTTAAGCTAAATCTTTTTTTAGCGCCCGAATTTGTCTTCATCTTTGGCATTGTTCTAAAAATTTAATTAAAAGTTAATTACTTTTTCTTTGCTAATTTAGGTGATATAAACATTATCATTCGTTTACCTTCGAGACGTGGTAGTTGTTCTACTTTTCCAATCTCTTCAAGGTCTTGAGCCAGTCGTAATAATAATATCTCGCCTTGCTCCTTAAATAAAATTGATCGGCCTTTAAAGAATACAAAAGCTTTAACTTTTGCACCATCTTCAAGAAACTTTTGAGCATGTTTAAGCTTAAAATTATAATCGTGCTCATCAGTTTGTGGGCCAAATCTGATTTCTTTTAATACAACTTTCGTTGTCTTCGATTTTATCTCTTTCTGTTTCTTTTTCTGTTGATAAAGAAACTTTTGATAATCAACAATCTTACAAACCGGTGGATCAGCATTTGGTGAAATTTCAACTAAATCGAGCTCCAACTCTTCGGCCATCTTTAAGGCATCCTGAATTGAGTACACATCGGGATTAATATTATCTCCCACAACTCGAACGGCCTTTACACGAATTTGCTCATTCGTTCTATGCGCCTGTTGATCTTTTTTGTTTAAAATTGGTCCAGCTATGTCTCGGTCCTCCTAAATTTAGTTAATACTATATTAATTATATTGTAAAATTCTCTGTTTGAGATTTAATCTCGTTGTTTATTAAGTCTGCAAATTCTTCAATTTTCATGACTCCCTTATCACCATCACCTTGTTTTCGAACAGAAATTGTTCCAGTTTCGGCTTCTTTTTCTCCAACTATTAAAAGGTATGGAATCCGCTTCAACTCATTGTCACGTATCTTTTTACCTATCTTCTCGTTACGGTCGTCAATCAGAGTGCGAATATCGTAATTATTTAGCAAATTCAAAACTTTTTTTGCATAATCATTAAATTTTTCACTGATAGGAAGTATTACAGCCTGATCGGGTGTAAGCCATAATGGGAATTTTCCTGCAGTATGCTCAATTAGAACTGCTACAAAACGTTCCATTGAACCAAATGGCGCACGATGAATCATTACAGGTCTATGTTTTTGATTATCAGATCCTGTATACTCAAGTTCAAATCGATCAGGTAAATTATAATCAACCTGAATTGTTCCTAATTGCCACTTGCGTCCAATTGCATCACGAACCATAAAATCTAGTTTCGGTCCATAGAATGCAGCTTCGCCATATTCAACCACATGATTTAAATTTCTTTCTTTAACAGCTTCAAGAATTGCTGTTTCTGCTTTTTCCCAGTTTTCGTCGGTACCAATATACTTAGTATGATCATTCGGATCGCGTAACGAAACCTGTGCTATATAATCTTTAAAATCGAGAGCATTAAAAATGATAAAAATAATATCCATCACTTTTTTAAACTCATCTTTTAACTGATCTGGTGTACAGAAAATATGTGCATCATCCTGTGTAAATCCGCGAACACGTGTTAAGCCATGTAGCTCGCCACTTTGCTCGTAACGATAAACAGTACCAAATTCGGCATAGCGAACAGGTAAATCTTTGTACGAATGCTGAGCAGACTTATAAATCTCACAATGATGAGGACAATTCATTGGTTTTAACAAAAACTCTTCGCCTTCGGCTGGGGTATGAATAGGCTGAAATGAATCTTTACCATATTTTGCATAATGTCCTGATGTTACCCAAAGTTCTTTTAATCCAATATGAGGAGTAATAACCTGTTGGTAACCATATCGTTTTTGTATTTTCTTTAAAAAATTCTCAAGTCGTTCGCGAAGCATGGCGCCTTTGGGCAACCACAATGGTAATCCCTGTCCTACTTTTTGAGAAAAAGTGAAAAGTTCAAGCTCCTTACCAATCTTACGATGATCACGCTTTTTAGCTTCTTCTAATAATACTAAATACTCTTCGAGCATTTTTTGTTTAGGAAAAGTAATGCCATAAACACGTGTTAACTGTTTACGTTTTTCATCACCACGCCAGTATGCTCCGGCTACACTTAGCACTTTAAATGCTTTAATCAGCTCTGTATTTGGCAAATGCGGACCACGGCATAAATCTGTGAAGTTACCTTGTTTGTATAATGAAATCGTTCCGTCTTCGAGATCACTGATTAGTTCAACCTTGTATTCATCGCCTTTTTTGTTAAATAAATCAAGGGCATCTTTTTTTGAAATCTCGCTACGAACAAAGTTATTTTTGTGTTGTGCAAGCTCCAACGCTTTGGCTTCGATTTTCTGGAAATCGGCATCTGAGATAACTCGTCCATCACCTAAATCAACATCATAATAAAAACCATTTTCGATGCTGGGGCCAATACCAAATTTAACTCCAGAATATAAACTCTCTAATGCTTCGGCCATTAAATGTGCTGATGAATGCCAGAAAGCTTCTTTACCTTCTTTATCATCCCACTTATGCAATTTTATTCGTGCATCGCTATTTATTGGGCGTTGCAAATCCCATACTTCGCCATTAACACTGATAGAAAGTACTTCTTTTGCCAACCGTGGACTAATATCCTCAGCAATCTGGTAACCAGAAATACCTTCGTTGTATTCTCGAACCGAATTATCGGGTAATGTTATCTTAATCATTATGTTATTTTATTTACAAGTTTGCAAAGATATAAAAATATTCCTGTTTTAATAAAAAAAAACAGTACAATAAAGCATCAAACCTATAACATTAAATACATTTATTAGTTTAAAAATATTGGAAATTATTTAATCAGGATAAAGCAAATCTAAATGACTTATTCTGAATAACAATTTGATTAAATTTTCTTAGATCTATTCTATAAATCTTTTCCCAATTCTAAAATAACGTCACCAAACAAAAGGAATGAGTTTATATCTAGTTTTTAAAGAGTATTCAGGGTAATTCTTTAATTCTTTTTTTAAGGTTTTATCCTCCAAAATAGTTCTAACTAACAAAAGTATAATAGAAAAACAAACAGGGATTATGCTCCACAATGATCCAAAGATTAAAGGAAATCCTATGGATTGAATTATTGATCCTAAATAAGCTGGATGCCGCACTATTTTGTACAATCCAGAATCACAAACAATATGTTCTCTGTTTGTTTGAATTCGCACTGTGCTCGAAAAAAACTTGTTTTGCTTTTGAGCAATGAGAAAGATAAGTTGTCCTGCAAAAGTCAACAGTATACCAAAAAGATATGCAATCCAATGATATTCAGGAGACCAGTGATAACGACCTGAATCAAGTCCTGCAATAATATACATTGAAATGGTTGTAAGGAAAGATAAACCCAATATATTCTTGTCCCATTTTTTTGTCCCTTCTCCGGGTTTTGAGCGCTCACTTAATAAATCAGAATCAATCTGTAATACAGTGTAATTCAACACAAACATTATAAGACCAATGGCTACATAAATCAACCCTTGCCAGTAATCTATGCGGCCAGCACAAATAAATAGAATGGAAAAAAATAGTAAGGTGCCAATAATGTGTTTAAATATGTAATTAGCTTTCATGATTTTGAATATTTATTCTTATTCTGGGCACATTAGAAATCTATCAAAATTAGTTAAATATCAAATGAAAGTAAAGTATCATTTAAACCTAAATCAATTCAGATTATCAAATAAAATCCTATTTTTATTTTTTTTAGAAACATAATTTTAACTAAACTTATTCGCATGAAATCATTTATCTATTACAGTTTAATAATATCATTTACTCTTATATCTGCAAGCCTGCAAGCTCAGCAGAATTTTAACGAGATAACACTAGAGGATATATATAAAAACAAGGTTTTTACCGAGAAAACTGTAAGCGGTTTAAAATCGATGAATGATGGTGAGCATTTTACTATTATTGAAAACGATAACCAAATTGCTAAATACAGCTATAAAACAGGAAATTTGGTAAGTATTATCTTAAATTCCTTTAGTAAAGATATTACTTTTAGCGATTATGAGTTTTCGAATGATGAGTCTAAAATAATTATCCCAACAAATACAGAGTATGTTTATCGAAGATCATATAAAGCAGATTATTATATTTATGATATGGCAACAAAAGCCCTTGATAAATTAAGTGAGAATGGCCCTCAAATGTTCGCAGCTTTATCGCCCGATAATTCAAAAGTGAGCTTTGTAAGAGATAACAACATATTTATTAAAGATTTAATGCTGAAAACTGAAACACAAATTACTTTCGATGGAAAATTTAACAGCATTATAAATGGTGGTACCGACTGGGTTTACGAAGAGGAATTTTATTTTACACGTGCATTCTTCTGGTCGACCGATGGAAACCAGATAGCATATTACAAATTCGACGAAAGTAATGTGCCGGTATTTAATATGACCAAATATAACAGCGAGTTATATCCCGAAAATTATGCATTTAAATATCCCAAGGCTGGCGAACCAAATTCTGTGGTAAGTATTCATGTTTATGACCTAAAAAGTGGAAACACTAAAACAATGGATATTGGTACCGAAACTGATCAATATATAGCACGCATTAAGTGGACTGCAATTAACAAATTAGCAATAATCAGGGAAAATCGCCTGCAAAACAAAATTGAAATCCTGTTATCAAATACCCTTGATGGAACTCACATCAACATTTACGAAGAAAACAATAAATACTATATTGAGCGTATTAACGACTCTTACATGACCCTTACGGATGATGGCAACTATTTTATTATCAATAGTGAGAAAGACGGCTGGAATCATTTTTATTTATACGATATCAACGGAAAGTTCATTAATCAGATTACACAAGGAAACTGGGATGTAACCAAATTTATTGGTCTTGATAGTAAAAACAAAGTAATTTATTATCAGGCAGCAGAAGAATCTCCCTTACAAAAGGATACTTACTCGATTCAACTCGATGGAACAAAAAAGAAGAAAATAAGTACACAAAAGGGTACAAACAGAACAGTATTCAGCAATGGTTTTAAATATTATATAAATTATTACTCGAATGCTAACACACCAACTGTAATTACTTTGCACAATAGTAAAGGTAAACTTATAAGAACACTCGAAGACAATAAGAAACTTAAAGAAACAGTTAAAGTTTATAATTATACGTCGGTTGAGTTTTTAACTATTAATACACCATCGAGCAACTGGGATCTGAATGCATATATGATTAAACCTTCTGATTTTGACCCAAATAAAAAATATCCTTTGCTTATGTTTTTATATGGTGGTCCGGGATCGCAGGAAGTAACGGATAGCTGGTCGAGAGAATGGTACTGGTTTCAATTGCTTGCACAAAAAGGTTATATTATTGCATGTGTCGATAATAGAGGCACTGGTGCTCGTGGCGAAGAATTTAAAAAGATGACTTATGGACAGTTGGGTAAATACGAAACTATTGACCAGATTGAAGCAGCTCAATACTTAAGCGATTTACCTTATATTGATGAAAATCGAACAGGAATATGGGGTTGGAGTTATGGTGGGTTTATGTCAACATTGTGCCTGTTTAAAGGAGCTAATGTATTTGAAATGGCTATCGCCGTTGCTCCGGTTACCAGCTGGAGATATTACGATTCTATTTATACTGAGCTATATATGGGTTTACCAAATGACAATACCGAAGGATACGACGATAACTCACCATTAAACCATGCTGATAAACTAAAAGGCAAATTTTTATTGGTTCATGGAACCGCTGACGATAATGTTCATTTCCAGAATTCTATTGAATTATCGGAAAAACTGGTTCAGGCCAATAAGCAATTCGACGAACAGTTTTATATGGATAAGGATCATGGAGTTAGAGGCGGTAATACTTCATTGCATTTATATACCAAAATGACAAATTTTATTTTAGAGAATCTATAATTTAGATTTGAGTATCAAGACCTGAGTATCAAGACTAAAATTTTCTTGATACTTTTTGTTGTTGGTGCATCGATGTTAACAGAATTTGATTAATTTTGTAATCTTAAAATAATGCCCAGGTGGTGAAACTGGTAGACACGCCAGCTTGAGGGGCTGGTGCTCGCAAGGGTGTGCAAGTTCGAATCTTGTTCTGGGCACTAAAATCCTGATTTAATTCTCAGGATTTTTTTATTTTGGAAGTGATGAGTGCAAGTTCTTCCCGATGGCTATCGGGATGTTCTGGGCACTGAATCCTGGCGATTCTATGGTTTTTTTTAAAAAATATGGATTTAAAAAGACAGATTCCAACTTAATCCTTTAAATGCAGGGTTGATGTAGTTACTGAACTTGCTTCCAAACTGATAACTTACACCTACTCCGAAAAAATAATTGTACTGACTATTAAGTTGCCTTTGTTGCAACAATACTTCGTCGCGTGTAGCCCCTTCCTTTGAAAGTTGAATTAAGTTACGGGTAATATTATAACTGCCACCAATGGCAAATTTAAAACCTTTAAAAATATTCCAGTTAACAGAACCAGAGAATGATAGGGAATATTTAGTAAGGTCGTGCAGGTAACTATTGTAAAATGCTCCAACATTAATATCCCCCCATGGTTTGGTGAAGGAACTTATAATAGCTGCATTATGCAACATCAGAGTTTCCTTTGTTTTAAAAAATATTGTAGTGTCATTATAATCGTTGTATTGTACTCCCAAACCATAATTTATTACCACACGCTGACTATTATAATCCTGGTAATTAAATACATCATACTCAATTTTAGGAAGAACACTTAGGTTAATATCGAAGTTGGAAAATTCACTATTTTTATAAGAGGTAAATATTCCATAGCCCCAATGCTGGTTTATTTTATTAATAAAATTTACATAACCATGTACTTGTGGATTTTCTTTTATCACTGTTTCTTCGTCAGAAATTACAAACTCATTTTTCTGATAATTATATGAAATACCAATGTTTGTTTTTGTTTTTTCCGTTTCTCTATCAGCATTAATATAACTGTAAATACTTTGCGATTTATAATTAGCATCCCCATCGAAAAATCCGTTTGCACCCAAACTCATAATCCAATAATTCCATGGGTCTTTTTGTATTTTAGTATTATTTGTATCGGAACCAGCAGGTTTGTTATATGTAATTACAATATCGTCAGCAGCTTTGGTATGCGAAACATATTTTATCAAACCTAGGGTGATACATTTTACCATTTTTTTTCTTTTATCATCATCACTCAGCGTGGCTTCATTAAAATAAGTAAGGGTATCGTCCTGATTTAAGAAAATATTTTGTCCTTTAAATATGATTGAGTTTTGCTCGCTACCAGAACTGGAATATTGTGTGTTTACCTGCACATGTAAATCGGCAATAAAACGATCACGCACAAAATCAACCATTCCTAACTCAGAACGCATGTAATCAAAATCGCAAAGCCATGTTCGTGTACATTCTATAAATACTCTGGTTTTAGCATTGGATTGGGCGAAAGATAGCTGTGCCAAAAGAATCAGCAACAGAATTGGCATTAACTTTTTCATGTTTATTTTTAAAGTGATTTAGTAGGTTTCTTTAATGAAAGCCATCTATTTTCAAATGATTTATTATAACGTATCGAATGACAGATTTATTTCTCAATATTATTCAGAGCATAATTTTACTCATTCTTTTGCTAATATTAAGGAGTTTTCAATAAAATTCGTTTCGGGATTATTTTATAAAAAAACTATCCGAACTTAAAAATCTGGATAGTTTAATAATTATCTATATGTATTTGGTTTAATTATAGATTAGTTTTCTTTCAACTTGTAAGCTCTTATTATAAGATCGCTTTGTAATATTTCCTTTCTCATCAGTTTCATTCGTAAAATTAACCTCATAATCTTCACCTGTGCTCTCATTGGTTCCTTTTACACCGATCCAGTTTCCACTTGTATCGTATAATTTCTCTCTTAGAACATACGAATCAAGATAATAACCTTTAATACTTCCATCGGTATTTAATTTAACGTAATAACGGGAATGACTATCAGATTTTTTACCATCTTTTTCTACCTGCAATTTTATTTCAGTTCGCTCTGGATTATTATAATCCATGTTATAGATATAATTCGTTGTTTGGTTCATACGAATATTTACAGACTTAAGGGTATCACCATTATAAGTAAGGTTGAACTTTGGAATATTATTCTGAGTAACAGAAATTATTTTATTATTATCATATTTAAAATCAAACTGATAATTTCTAGGTTTCTCATCTTCTTCTGTTTTTGCGTAGGTTGCTGATAAAGGTACACCCGAGTAATCGTAGTTAACAATTAATTTTTCCTGTATATAATCACTATATGTTTGGGATGCTTCCATCCTTTTTAAATCAGGAGTATATATTGGAATATAATCAATGATAAGACTGGTTTGTCGAAGAACCTGTGTTAAATAAAAGTCGAAAAACAAATTAAAGAATAACTTATTGCCTTTTTGTGTATCTTTCGATATTGTTGGTACAGGAGCATAGTTTGCTTTTGAAACTGGATAACTATTTAGATTACTCACTTGTTCGCTGTAAAAACGCGCTACATATCCTTCGGCAGTGCGATTACCTTTTATTTCGCTTGATTTTTCCCAATTTATTTTGGCATTTTCATAGTCGCCTTTAACCATGTAAGCCTGAACCAAATTAAGATATAACTCATCAATGTTTACATCACATATTCTTGTTTTTTTACCTGGTTGGTATTCCAGCTTGCATTTTTCTAAAATATCTATTGCCGATTCAACATCAGCCATATTAATTTCCGGAGTTGAAACAGAAGCTTTAAATTTCTCAACGGCTCCATTAAAATCATCATAAGTAAAATCTATAGGTTTTAGAAGCGCCATTCTGAATTTTTCCTGTTTATTATATTTTCCAAAGTATGCATCAAGCGTATCCTGATATGCATTAATAACCTCTTTTACATACATTTTTTTTAGATAATCCTTTTTTTTGCTGATTATTTCCTTGTTTTGTGCTTCAGCTTCTGCTTTGGTTGCTTTTACTCCTAATCCTTCTGAAATAGCCATTTGCAGTTTAGGAACAAAGTTAATTTCGTAAGCCTTTTCATTTTTTTCGTTCAGAATAATGACTTTTGCATTACTTTCTGCTTTTACAATAGCTTTGTATTCATTTTTTTTCGTTGTTAGGTTATAGTTTTCCATAACAACTGCTTTCAGTTCAGGATCATCGGCCATAAAAATTAAAGTATATCCGGTTCCCTCTTCGTAACCTTTCAGTTCCAGCTTTACTTCTTTTTCTTTCATTTGATCTTTAAACCATTCACTTACTGTATATTTTACAGTAAATGGTATTTCTGGAAGATAATGTTTCGGATTATTTTTAAAATATCCCTCAAAGCTAATATTGTCGGTTTTTTGCCCAAGTACAATCAGGTTACTCAATAAAAAAAATAATAAAATAAAGTAATTCGGTTTTCTCATAATTAATGTTTTTAGGTTAAAATAAATTCGAGTCTAAAAGTAGTAAAATAAATTAGAATAGAAATTTGTCTTTGCTAAACCCCAGTCCGGCTGAGGTTCCACCTCAGTCAAAACTATCATTACTGATTTCTTTAAGCCAGATTTAAATCCAATTTCTCCTCCTCAAATTTTCCAATAAGAACATTACATAACCATTTAACCATTCTCCATTCATCATTCACGATTCACTAGTCACTAGTCACTATTCCCCATTCAAAATTTATCATTTATCATTCAACATTTAAAATTCAAAATTCCTACAACATGTTTTATAACATACGCATACTTGGGTCAGATTTTGGTAAAAAAAGAGACTTATAAGTAGAGCGAGTTTATACCTATGGAAAAAAGTGGAAGGCACGGCACACATTGTTAAATTAAAATGCTTTCGTATGGAACGAAAAAACAACACAGACCGGTACGGAAATGAATTTTCGGAAAGTATTAAAAGGCAAGTATGGGAAAAAGCACGGATTGTACCCGGCGTTGATCCCAAACGCAGGCGATTGGATATTTGCGGAGCATGGATTGAATGGAACCAATATGGAGTAACCAAAGAGTACCGAACAGGTTGGGAAATTGACCATATTAAACCCATTGCCAAAGGCGGAACCGACGATGTAAGCAATTTGCAGCCCCTGCAATGGCAAAACAACAGAAAAAAAGCAGATCGTTTCCCTGCATTTAATTACCAGGCAGTTACAATTGAATTATAACTACTTGCTTGTCTTTGTTTAAAGTTTTTTGTAGTTTTAAGAACAATTTGAATAAATAATATTAAATAATTCGAATACTTTATTTTTGCTGGATTTAGCCTAATTAATTGCATATACAATAGTTGGCGTGCATTATTAACAACTACAGCAGAATAGATAAATTATGAATAAAATAGCATATATACTGATTACTTTGATATTATTGATTTCATGTCAGAATTCTAATGTTAGCCAGAAAAATATTGCAGGACTTGATTTAGGAACTTATTATATTGAGAAAAGGCTAAGTTTTTTTGACCCATATGAGATAACATATGCAAATGGAAAATTTCAAGGATACACTTATGAAGTATGGGTTAGACAACCAGAAAATTTAACTATGATTCATGAAACTCTTAAAAAGGTAGGTTATAAAAAGTTTTTTGATTCTGATTGGTGTGGATTTTTTCTAGACGTGAATAAGCCGACTAAGGAATTGATAGATAGTTTAATAATAACACATGATGCAAATCCGATAAACTCTAAATATTTTAGGGAATTTTGGGCAAGAAGAAAATCTGAACAAAATGATTCTGTTGTTTTCGAAATCCTTAAAGAAGTTTCAAATATCGTTTATTATGATAGTATAATGAAAATTGAAAATAGTCTTGTGAATGATACACTTTATCATCTTATAAATATTCGTGAATTTGAAGATTCTTTGACAGACAAAAAGGCAATAGAAAATTTCAATTATTTAAAGTCTATTGGAATGCACTACTCTGCCTATAATTTACTATACGAACGAAATGTCTATTATGACATAAATTGGAATCAAGAAGAATTAAGACAAAATCTAAAAACTGATACAGTAAATTGTTGCCCAAGTGCATTTGTAGAAGATAACACAAAATAACGATACGCCAACAGCGGCTCTAAAAAAATGCGGGGTGACGGAATACTCAAACATTTTTGCTATTTTTAAACTTTATTAGCGGTGGACTGAAATGTAGGGCGAAAACCCGCACAAAACACAAGCGCAAACCGTTAGCAGTAATAACCAGTCGTGTCTTGTCCTGAAATACGTTGACACTTTTTGATAACAAAAAGGAGGACACGACATGAGCAATTTAAAAA
>MEOE01000021.1 GCA_001768565.1 Bacteroidetes bacterium GWF2_33_16
CTCTTTTTAATTTACACGGAAACCAAAAACCAGAATGTCGTCAATCTGATGGTAATTACTTCCGATCCATTGTGTTAAGCTATTTTCCATAATTTTAGCTTGCTCTGCCATAGGTTTCTTATACATTCCCAGAAGCATATGTCTGAAACGTCTGGATCTAAACTTTTTGCCATTATCACCTCCAAACTGGTCAATATATCCATCGGTAAACATATAAAAAGTATCCCCAGGTTGTAATTCGATCTCGTAGTTCTGAAATGGAATCTCAATTGGTGTAATCCCGATTGGGTTTCTGGTTGGTTTAAACTCAATCAGCCTATCATCTCTATAAAGATACAATGGACTGTTAGCACCAGCAAATTGCATTGTTTTTTTGTCTGGATCAATAACACAGATGGCAATATCCATTCCTATGTTAAGTGAATACTTGGTAGATGAATGTCGTAACTGGTTTTTTACCTCATGTCGCAATACCTCGAGTGCCTGATTTGCTTTTCTTATTTCTTTGCGAGTAGAAATTTCATTAATTAATGAGATTCCTAAAACACTCATAAATGCACCAGGTACACCATGACCAGTACAATCTGCAATAACTATTATTGTATAATTGTTTACTTTTCTTATCCAATAAAAATCACCACTAACAATATCTTTTGGTTTATTTAAAATAAAGAAATCAGGAATAATTCTTTTTATAAAGTTTTGTTCTGGTAATAATGCTTTCTGAATACTGCTGGCATAGGTTATACTATCGGTTATTTGCTTTTTTTGAAATGCGATTTCGTCGTGCTGCCTGGTTGTAATGATTCTCTCTTCGCGGTAACTGCGAACCAAAATAGCTACAACAAAATAAATCAGAATAAATGAGAAAATAAATGTTATAGCAACATCGTAAAATTTAACAGTATCATTCTCGTAATAAGTTAACCATTGAGGGAAATTGCTTTCGAGATATAATAAAATAGATATATTTAGGATAAATGCGACGATAACTAGTGTTCTGATTTTCCCCTCAGTTATAATAATAAAGAATACCATTGCCACGAGGTATATAAAAACTACCGGGCCTTCTGAGCCTGAATTAAAGAACCAGACTATAGACAATCCAATTAACGCGACAATAATAAAGTAGGGTAATAAAGGTTTATATGTTTTATGTACTCTCGAAAAGTAATAAAAAAACGAAACCAATAATCCTGCTGTAAAAGTAATTGTAGTAAGTACCAGATTTAAGCCAAGAGCTAAATTGGTTATTGTAGCAAAAAAAGCGGCCCATGCTGAAAAAAAACAAACCGAATTGAAAAAACGATGTTCAAGACTATAATCCTCGCGTTTTCCGAAAAGCAAATTGACAAAATTTGTTCTACTTGATTTTATTTGTTTAGGGATCTGCTGAGTCATATATAGTTTAACACATTAAACCCGTATTGTTTTTATTACGGGTTGGATAGCGAATATAACCAAAATAAATAATAAATCAAATGGAATAGCTGATGATTAACCAAATAACGTTTTAATTACAATATTTAAGTGGATCTTTTTTCAAGTAAAACAATATTCTCAACATGGTAAGTATGTGGAAACATATCAACTGGCTGAACTTTTGCAACCTTATACATTTTGTCCAATAGTTGTATATCGCGCGCCTGTGTTGCAGGATTGCAGCTAACATATACAATCTTTCTAGGATTTGCATGCATTATTGTTTCAACAACATCGGGATGCATTCCTGCCCTTGGTGGATCGGTAATTATTACATCAGGATTACCATTTTTTGCAATGAATGAAGCATTTAAAACATCTTTTAAATCACCTGCAAAAAAGCTTGTGTTGTTAATATTATTTATTTCTGAATTTACTTTTGCATCTTCAATTGCCTCCGGAACATATTCTATCCCAATAACTTTTTTTGCAGCTCGAGCAACGAAATTTGCAATTGTACCTGTACCTGTATACAAATCGTATACTATTTCATTACCAGTTAATCCAGCAAATTCACGGGCAATACTATACAATCTGTATGCTTGTTCTGAGTTGGTCTGATAAAATGATTTTGGTCCAATTTTAAACTTCAAATCTTCCATCTGTTCAAAGATATGATCCCTGCCTTTAAATAAAACCACCTCCTGATCAGTAATTGAATCGTTAGATTTGGAATTTATTATATACATTAGGGATGTAATATTAGGAAATTGGCTATAAATATGTTCAAGTAGACCAATTCTTGCATCCTCATCTTCGAAAAAGAAAACAACAATAACCATTAGCTCCCCTGTTGTTGATGTGCGAACAATTAAGTTGCGTAATAGACCTTCTTGCTTTCGTAAATCAAAATAGCTTAACTTATTCCTATCGGAATAATTCTTTACTTCATTTCTAATAGCATTTGATGGTTCTGGTTGTAACCAGCACTTGTCTATTTGCACAATCTTATCCCAAAATTTGGGTACATGAAAACCAAGTGCATCGTTTCTTTCAAGTTTTCCTTCTTTTTCAATCTCTTCTTTTGTATGCCAACGATTATTCGAAAAGGTAAACTCCAGCTTATTGCGATAGAACGTAGTTTTTTCTGATGGTAAGATGAAATCAATTTCGGGTAACTCAACCTTGGCAATTCGCTGCAAATTATCAATTACCTGTTGATGCTTATACTTTATTTGCTCACTGTATGGCAGGTTTTGCCATTTGCAGCCACCACAAATTTCGAAATGATCACAAAAAGGTTTCTCTCGTATTTCGGAGTACTTTTTAAATACTATTGGGATAGCTTCCATATAGCTTTTACGCTTACGAATAATCTGTACATCAACAATATCGCCAGGTACAACCTGAGTTACAAAAATTACTTTATTATCGATTTTTGCAATTGCTTTACCCTCGGCAGCAATATTTGTTATTTCTAAATTCTCAATTACTGGCAATTTTCTTCTATCTCTTCCCACAGCTTTAATTTTTATGCTGCAAAGATAGGGTTTTAATTTAAATGGTATAGTGGAAAAAGGTAAAGAGGTATATGGGCATAGAAGACAGAAGACAGAAGACAGAAGACAGAAGTCGGAAGACAGAAGTCGGAAGACAGAAGTCGGAAGACAGAAGCTGGAAGACAGAAGCTGGAAGCTTAAAGCTAGAAAGATAAAAATGATACAAAAAATTATTGTCCAGTTTGTATTATCTTTGCGCATTAAATATTGTACTTATGATTTCGGTTGATCAGTTAACGGTTGAGTTTGGAGGTTTTCAGTTATTTAACGATGTATCGTTTATGGTTAATCCCAAAGACAGGATTGGCCTTGTAGGAAAAAATGGATCAGGAAAATCAACCTTGCTGAAAATATTTATGCGATTGCAAACACCTACCAAAGGTCGAATTACCATACCCGAAAGAATTCGTATTGGATATTTACCTCAACATATGGTGTGCCGCGATAGCAAATCGGTATTCGAAGAAGCCCGCGAAGCATTTTCAGATGTAATCAAGCTCGACAAAGCAATAAAAGATATTAATCATCAATTAACAAGTCGTACCGATTATGAATCGGCAGAATATTCAAAACTCATTCATGATTTGACTGAATTTAGCGACCGATATCAAATGATGGGTGGCGGTGCAATTGATGCCGATGTGGAGCAAACGCTATTAGGATTAGGTTTTCAAACAAAGGATTTTTCTCGCCAAACATCTGAATTTAGTGGTGGATGGCGCATGCGTATTGAATTAGCTAAAATATTGCTGCAAAAACCCGATGTGCTTTTACTCGACGAACCTACAAACCATTTAGATATTGAAGCTATTCAGTGGTTCGAAGATTTTCTAGTAAATTATTCGGGTGCTGTTGTTTTAATATCGCACGATCGTACTTTTCTCGATAATGTTACAAAACGTACTGTTGAGCTTTCGCTAGGAAAAGCTTATGATTACAATGTACCTTATTCGAAATATGTTGTTTTACGCAAAGAGCGTCGCGAACAGCAAATGGCTGCTTATCGGAATCAGCAAAAGATGATTGAAGAAACCGAAGAGTTTATCGAACGATTCAGATACAAAGCCACCAAAGCAGTACAGGTACAATCTCGAATTAAACAACTCGACAAAATTGATCGGTTGGAGGTCGACGAGGAAGATTTGGCATCGATGAATATCAAATTTCCTCCGGCACCACGTTCAGGCGATGTTGTTGTTGCTGCTCGCGGAGTAACAAAAACATATGGTAATTTAACTGTTTTTAAAGATGTGGATTTAACTATTCATCGTGGCGATAAAATTGCATTTGTTGGACGGAATGGAGAAGGAAAAACAACTCTCTCGAAAATTATTGTCGAAAACCTGGAGCATGAAGGAATGCTAAAAGTCGGTCATAATGTATCGGTGGGTTATTTTGCCCAAAACCAGGACGAAATTATGAACGAAAACAAAACAGTTTTCCAGACAATAGATGATATTGCCGTTGGTGATGTACGTACAAAAATCCGTGATATTCTTGGTGCCTTTTTGTTTAGTGGCGAGGATATTGATAAAAAAATTAAAATACTTTCGGGAGGTGAAAGGTCGAGGCTTGCTATGGCAAAACTTCTTTTGCAACCTTATAATTTGCTCGTGCTCGACGAACCTACAAATCACCTCGATATGCGATCAAAAGATATCCTAAAAAATGCATTAATTGATTTTAAAGGAACGCTGATTTTGGTTTCGCACGACCGGGAGTTTTTAGATGGTTTAGTTGATAAAATATACGAATTTAGGAACCAACAAGTAAAAGAACACTTAGGAGGCATCTTTGAATTCTTGCAGAAACGAAAACTCGAAAACCTTAAAGAGCTTGAACGTAAAGCAGCCCAACAACCATCAAATAAAGACAAAAAAGACTCTGACAATAAATTGGCTTACCTTGAAAAAAAGGAATACGATAAGCTAAAAAGAAAAATAGAAAATAATATTAAAACGTGCGAACAGAAAATTAGTCAGCTTGAGAAAGACCTGGAGAAAATGGGGCAGCAAATGTCGGATCCATCAATAATTGCTCAAAAACCAAATTTATTTAAAGATTATAATGATTTGAAACAGCAACTTGAGAGTGAAATGCAAAATTGGGAACAACTGCACGAAGAGTTAGAAAAAACAATGTAATAAAAAGAAAAATAGAATTTTAGCTAATTCATCCTATCCTATTTCTTAGATTTGTATAAATGAACAGAACGCTGATGAAGCTCATAAATAAGATTAATGCTGATACATTTAAAAAATTGCAGTTTTCTGAAAAAGTAAAAATTGGTACGCACTTATCGATTATTCTTATTGGCATTATCATATTCGGATCTTGTTCTTTGTCAAAGAAATCATCAAAACAACTCAGCTTTGATTTGCTTTACAACCCCTCTCCTATTACGTTATTCCCTGATCTTCAGGTTTATAGTGAAACAGAAAATACTTCAACTGTTTATTTTCGAATTCCACAAGAAGATTTGTTATTCAATCAGGCAAATGAGGAGAATAGACTTCAGTCCCAAATTAAAATCGCTTATAATCTTTTCGAAGCAAGTGAAAAACTAATGCCAGTAGATTCAAGTATTATAAACAAGTCAATTGAAAAAGATCCATCAGTAGAATTTCATTATATTGAATTTACAATAGCAGCAAAAAAAGGGAAGAGTTATTTTCTTGAAGTTATTATTGAAGATCAGAATAGAAAATCAAACAGAACTTATTTCAGAAGCGTAAACAGAACCAAAGATTATAATCAACAAGATTTTAAAATTACTAATCCCTTGTCGGGCGAGTTGTCTTTTGATCCATATATCAGAACAAACAAAGCATTTTCGATAAAACACTACAATCAAAAATTCGATTCGTTGCAAGTTTTGTTTTACAAAAAAGATTTTTCAATTCCTCTCGCTCCAAGCAGAACAGAGAATTTAACTGATTCGTTTAATACACCCGATACAATTTTTATTTGTTATATCGATTCAATTGATTTTACCAATTTCGAAAAAGAAGGAATATATTATTTCAGTCCATCAAATTATTCTGATAATGGGTTCTCCCTTTTTAACTTCGGTCCAAGCTTTCCGAATGTTGTTAATCCTTGTGAATTAATTGAGCCATTAGGTTACCTGGCTAGTATTAACAATTGTTCGAATGATACAACAAATGGCAGGCAAACCAAATTAGCAGTAGACAATTTCTGGTTATCAAGAGCAAAAAATATCAATCGTTCAAGAGACCTAATCAAGCTTTTTTATACCAGGGTAAAATATGCCAATATCTTTTTCACATCGTACAAGCCAGGATGGCAAACCGACAGGGGGATGATTTATATTGTTTACGGACAACCTGATTATCTTTACAAATCAGTAAATGAAGAACGTTGGATTTACAATCCCCGAGATTTAGGTACGGGAATTATTTTTAACTTTGAAAACATAACACATAGTTTCAGTACGAATCACTTTGAATTAAACCGAGCAAAACAAAAAAATACTGGCTGGGATGATGCAGTAAAATTATGGAATAGCGGTGAGGTTTATTACTATCAACCATACTAATTATTACTTTAGAAAAAATAAAATGAATCAGGAAAAAGAATTTATATTCGGCATTCGTGCAGTAATTGAAGCCATAAAAGCAGATAAACTTATCGATAAGCTTGTTATCAGAAGAGGATTAACCGGGGAATTAAGCCACGAATTGATGAGTCTTATTAAAGAGTACCAGTTACCTTTTCAGTTAGTCCCAAACGAAAGAATTAACAGAATTACGCAAAAAAATCATCAGGGAGTTATTGCATTTATTTCACCCATTGAATTTCAGAATATAGAACAAATAATACCCTCATTATTTGAAGCAGGAAAAACTCCATTTGTGGTTATCCTAGACAAAGTAACCGATGTGCGTAATTTTGGTGCAATAACACGAACTGCAGAATGTGCTGGTGTTGATGCAATTATTATTCCTGAAAAAGGCTCGGCACGTATTTCTGGCGATGCGGTAAAAACATCGGCTGGTGCATTACACAAAATACCAGTATGCAGGGTTCAGAATTTGTTACACACGATTAAATTTCTTAAATCGAGCGGAATACAAATTGTGGCAGCTACTGAAAAAGCAGCGGACTATTATTATCAAACAGATTTTACAGTACCAACTGGTATATTATTAGGCTCCGAGGATCATGGTGTAGAAGTTGAATACTTACGAATAAGCGATAAGCTGGTTAAGATTCCAATTTTGGGAGAGATTGAATCGCTAAATGTTTCTGTTGCAGCAGGTGTTCTTATTTATGAAGCAGTAAAGCAGCGATTGTAGAATTTAACAAGATTCAATTCTACTTAACTGGTTTGAAATTTTGGTAAGGTAAAGTTAAAAGTAGAGCCTTTATTTAAATCACTTTCAACCCATATTTTACCTCCGTTTCGTTCAACAAACTCTTTGCACAGAATGAGTCCTAAACCCGTACCTTTTTCGTCAGATGTTCCAGGCGTTGTATGGTGCTGATCTATTCTGAAGAGTTTTTCCTGATCCTCTTTTGTCATTCCAACACCATTATCAATTATAGAAACAACAACAAAAGATTCGTTCAATTCGGCTCGTATGGTAATTGTTCCTTCGGAATTAGAGAATTTTATTGCATTGGTAACAAGGTTTCTAATAACCGTTGTAATCATATTCTCATCTACATATACATGACACTGATCATCAATCTTAATGTATACCTTAATTTTTTTATTCTCGATATTCACCATTAATAAATCAATTGTATTTTCAACAATCTTCTTTATAGAAGTATATTTTGGTTCGAATGGAATACTTCCTGTTTGCGATCGCGACCACTGAAGAAGGTTCTCTAGCAAATTATAAAGCTGTTTCGATGCCTGATTCATAATATCGATAAACTCTTTGCTTTCATTCTCAGAAAATGTATGAAAATTCTCGGAAAGTATTTCAGTAAGATTTAGAAATCCGGCAATGGGATTACGCAAGTCGTGAGCAATAATAGAAAAAAACTTGTCCTTACTGGCATTTAACTCATGTAATTTTTTTCGTTGCACTTCGAGTTCCTCGTTCTGTAAACTAATTGTTTTTTTTGCTTTTTTCAGGTCGGTCATTTTGCCAAAAAGCTCAATGGTTCTATCCCTAAACTTTTGGTTTGTGTTTTCGAGCTGCGACTGTTGAATTTCAATTTCGTATTGCTGTTTTTCTAGTTGCTCATTTTGTTGAGTAATAATTTTCTTAGCTCTTTTCAGATCAACTATTTTACCAAACAACTCTATAGTTCGTCCACGGAATTTTTCGCTCGTTTCTTCAAGTTTTTTTTGTTGAGATTCAAGCTCTTTTCGTTTAAGCTCCAGGTCGGAATATTGCTTTGAAATAACTGACTGAACAGATTTTAAATCTTCTATTCGTTCCAACAAACTCATATCATCGCAAGAAGTCGATTCTTTATTCACAATTGATTTGATAACATCAGGATTTATCTGCTCATTAGCATTTGTATTTTTATTAGTATTTAATGAGTCAGGTGCCATAAGAAAAGTTTTGGTTTAGAATTGATCCCTATCTTTATACTAGAATTTAATTTAAAAGATGCGTTTTTTCCATATTTTTCCATTTTGCCTGATAATCATAATCAACAAAATATATCTTAAGATCAGCTTGATAATCATATTTTGTAAAGAAAATATTTTTATCAGCCTGATAACTGGATTCTGTAAAATACCAAAGTCCATTATTCTCCTTTGCCTGATAATCATATTTTACTTTGTAAACCAGCAAATCGGCCTGATACTCGTATTGAGTTACAAACACCTTTATATCAGCCATATAATCGGACTGCACTGAATACACTTTTTGGGCTTGTAAATCCAGCGATATAAATATAAGCAGGAATAACAGGATCAATCTCATTTTTAACTAAGGTTTGGCATTTTTAATCTACGTAAATCTTCACTCGAAGGGCTCTGAAATATTCCAAGTTCAAATTCAGGAATTACAGCCAGTATGTGATCGAAAATATCAGACTGTACTTCTTCGTAGTTGGCCCACTTTTGCTCTTTACTAAATACATAAATCTGAATTGGCAAACCCTTTTCGGTTGGTTGAAGATGCCTAACAAGCAAGGTATATTGAGAATCGCTGTGATGTAATTTAGGATGATTGTTAAGGTAAAACTCACAGTATTTACGAAAAACACCAATATTGGTAAGGTTTCTGCGGCTTACTATATCGTTTTCATCAATATCAAAAGAATTATTATATTCATCTATTTCATTTTGCTTGGTAATAATATAATCCTTAATAAGTTTTATGTTTTTGAATTTTTCAATCATCTTTCTATCACAAAACTTTATTGTTTTAAGATCGATAAAAACCGAGCGGGCAATTCGTCGTCCTTCAGATTCCTCCATTCCTTTCCAATTTTGGAAAGATTCAGACATAAGTGCATATGTTGGAATAAAAACGATTGTTCGATCGAAATTCTGAACCTTTACTGTATTTAATGTAATTTCGAGCACATCACCATCGGCATTTCTACTAGGCATTGTAATCCAGTCGCCGATTTTCACCATTTGATTAGCAGACAGCTGAATACCTGAAACCAATCCTAAAATACTATCTCTAAATACTAAAAGCAAAATTGCGGCAATAGCACCTAAACTTGCCAATAATTTACCAGGTGATTGCCCTAAAATAATTGAAATAATAAGAATAATACCGATACAAAATACGATAATAATTATTGTTTGAATATAGCCTTTTATTGGGCGATCTTTTGACATGGGTGTCGAGAGGTAAACTTCGTGTATGGCATTCATAAAGGTATTTAAAACAAACATGCCAATAAAAATCATATAAATATAAATCGCCGATAAAATGGTAGGTTGCCAATTAGGAAATTGCTCAAGTCCATTCTTTGCATAAGCATATATAATAATGGCAGGTATAAATTGCGAAAATCGATTAAGTAACTTACGATTAAGAAGAATATCATCCCAATCGGATTTGGTTTGTTTTACAAATCTCCTGATTACATTAACAAGTATCTTTGAAGTAATAAAATACGCAATAAAAGCAATTAATAATACTATTAAAAATATAACCATTGTTTTCGCGTAGAATGCATATGATTCTGAAAATCCATATTTAACAAGCCATTCCTGTATTTTTAATCCTAATTCCGAATTCATAGTCAAATAAGTTGATTTTTATATTACTTTGTAAATTACCTTCAAAATTACAGCTTATATTTTTGTAAACAAAACCAACAACTATGAAACTCTTACAAACATTGCTATTTATCTGTTTTATTCACACAGCTTATTCGCAGAATAATTACTCTCGCTTTTTTACTGAACAAAGCATGCGTGTAGATTTTATTTTTGCCGGTAATAACAAAACAGAAAAACTTTATCTTGAACAAATTAAAAAAGAATCCCTCTGGGGAGGTTCAAAAACAAACTTAATTGATCGATTTAATTACGGTGAATATAAGTTTGAAGTTATTGATTCAACAACAGATCAGATCATTTTTACACGTGGATTCTGTACACTTTTTGAAGAGTGGCAAACAACTAACGAAGCTCAAAAGATAGACAGAAGTTATTATCAAACAATAATATTCCCTTTTCCGAAAAATCCTGTAAACTTAAAAGTATATAGCCGTAAGTGGGAAGGTGATTTTGTACTTGCCTATGAAACCACTATTAATCCAACCGATTATTTTATAAATCCTGAGACTAAAAACTTTTCATTTAAAAAGCTTGTAGACAATGGTGATCCGGCAAACAATGTTGATCTTGTATTTTTAGCTGAAGGTTATACATTAGCAGAGATGGATAAATTTGAAAATGATGTAAGGAAAATGACAAATTATCTTTTTCTGCAGGAACCATTTAAATCAACTGCAAAAAAGTTTAACATTTGGATTGTTAATTCTCCATCCGATGAATCGGGAACCGATATACCGGGAGAAGGAGTTTATCGCAAAACAATTATGAACAGTAGTTTTTATACCTTTGATAGCGATCGCTACCTTACAACACCTGATGTAAAATCAGTGCGTGATATTGCCGGGATTGTACCTTACGACGATATTTGTATTATTGTAAATACTGATAAATATGGAGGCGGTGGAGTATTTAACCACTATGCAATTTTCTCGGCTAATCATTTGTTATCTGAAAAAGTTTTTATTCATGAGTTTGGACATTCATTCGCGGGTTTGGGTGACGAATATTACAATTCATCAACATCATACAATGATTATTATAACACAGCCATTGAGCCCTGGTCAACAAATTTAACTACCCTTGTAAATTTTGATACAAAATGGAAATCAATGATTAATAGTAATACTCCTATTCCTACACCACGAATAAACGAGAATAAAGACTTAGTAGGAGTTTTCGAAGGAGGTGGATATGTAAGTAAAGGAGTTTATAGCCCGGTAATGGATTGCCGAATGAAAAGCAACGAAGCAGGTGGTTTTTGCCCTGTTTGTTCCAAAGGCATATTAGATATGATTGAGTTTAAATCCAAATAGAATTTTTGAGTACATAAAAAAATGGAATAAAGCACAAAGCCTTATTCCATTTTCATTTTATCAGTTTTATTTATTCTTTTCTTGCGTGTTTTTTAGCAATAAAATAATAAATCACTAAGGCTAACCCGCCAAAAAGGAAAATCATAGAAATATAAGCGATCCCTTCTTCAAGGTTAGTGCTTTTTGCTAAAATATCGCCTAATAAGAAACCAATGGCAATTCCAATACAGAAAATACCATATTTTAAACTTGGTGATACATTTGCTTCGCTATTAAAAATATTGGCAGTTAAACCTTTATCAATAAGAGCAAGTCTTTCTTTTCTGCGAATATATAAATGGAATACTCCATAAACTACTGCAAAAAATGCAATTGGGATTAAAAATTCTAATTGATTCATAATTATAATTGTTTTAGTTAAACATTGTTTTCTAGCTCTGACGCTAGCTTTTTAAAACAGGTTACAAATACCAATAAAATTTTGTAAATTGTGTAAGAAAATTATAAGTATATTGATATAAAGGCATAAGGGTATAAATTATGAATAGTCTTCGACTTTTGTCCCTCCAACTTCCAACAGTGGGTAAAAAGGAGGGCAAACTTTTAATTTTATCTTTTTACTTTTATCTTATAAACTTGTAACCTAAAATAATATGTCAGCGTCATAGAAACAAATGAACAGAGTAAAAGACGATAAATATTATATCGACAGGATTGTTGGTGGCGATGTAAATGCATTTAGTTACCTTGTTGACAGTTACAAGGGAATGGTTTATTCGCTTGCCTTGAAATTTCTGAAGAATTCTGAGGATGCAGAGGAACTTGCTCAGGATGTTTTTATTAAGGTATTTAATGGCCTTACAGACTTTAAATTTGAATCTAAGTTCTCAACCTGGTTATATCGTATTACTTATAATGCAGCCATTTCGAAACTTAGAAAAAAACAAATTGAAACGAGGGATATTGAGAATGTTTCTCTTCCCGAGAGTCAGGTACTGAACTCATATAATGCAGTAAATGAATTAACAAAACAAGAACAGGTAAAATATATTAAACTTGTTTTTGAGAGATTAAATGAAGAGGAAAGTGTAATTTTATCCCTGTTTTATTTGCAGGAGAACTCGATTCAGGAGATTTGTGAAATTACCGGATATTCTGAATCTAACGTAAAAGTGAAACTGCACAGAGCAAGAAAGATTTTTTACGATGAATTGCAGTTTATTTTAAAAGACGAAATAATATCAATATTATAATGAAAGATAAAAAAGTTGATATCGAAAAAATTACCCGTGAATTGATTCAGAAGGAAGGAATTCAACAACCGGGTGCCGACTTTACAAAAAGTCTGATGGCTAAAATACTGAAAGATCCAAAGATACAAATCAGCTATATTAAAAAGGATGATGATAAAAACAGCATACTGATATTTCTATTAATCGGTGTACTTTTTATTGCATACATTGGCTATTATATTTACAAAAATGGATTTGGAAAACTCTCTGAAACAAATAATATTCCAGGAATGACATATTTGCACACAGCTTCAGATTTTTTATCAAAATTCTGGTCAGAAATAAGTTTATCACCCTATATTCTTCTGTCACTTTTAGGAATTATTCTGCTGTTATTATTTGATAAGTATATAATAAAATACTTATACTCAATCTAAAAGAATACGTCAATAATAAAAAACATCAAAGGCTGTAATAACTTACGGCCTTTTTTTATATTTTAGATTCCTGAAATAGAACTTATTTTAGTGAAAAACTCAAACTAATTATACCTTAAATTGGAATCATATAATACGGATGAAATTATTGCTGGAATACGTTCTCAGGATCCAAATGTCCTTCGATATGTGTATTTAAATTTCTTCCCTGAGGTTAAGTTATTTGTACTTAAAAATGGCGGGTCGCTGCAAGATGCCAAAGATTATTTTCAGGAAACCATAATAATAGTTTATCGCAAAATAAAAGAGGGTAATTTTTCAGTAAATAAATCCTTCCAACATTATTTACTAGGAATTTGCAAGTATATTTTGATCGAACAAAAATCAAAAGATATGGTTAATGAAGTTGAATTAAGTAAATATGCTGCTTATGAAAGAGTGCCTGAAAATGAGTTTGAACAAATAAGAAAACACTATGAGTATAAACTATATCAGCATCATTTTAGACAACTCGGGCAAGATTGCCAGAAAATAATTGGTATGATATTGCAGAAAATACCAATTAAGGTTATTGCTGAAGAAATGAGTACTACAGAAGGTTATATTCATAGCAGAAAATATAAGTGTAAAGAACAACTTATTACAAATATAAAGAGTGATCCAAAATTTGGGAAAGTAGATGAAGAATGATATCAGACTTATAGAGAAGTATTTAAATGGAGAATTGTCGGATAGTCAGAAACTTGAATTCGAGAATCGTCTTAAAACAGATAAAAGTTTGTTTGATGAGTTAGAGCTATGTAAAAAGGTTTCTGATGCTATTCACGAATCCGATATCATGGAATTGAGGCAAACAATCAATATCATTGTACAAGATAAGCCAACCATAATGGGATTACATATTGGAAGATTTTTTTATTGGCAAATTGCTGCTGCTGTAATTTTAGCTTTTGTAGTTATTAAATCAGTGTTTTTTTATAATTCCCAACAGAACAACACTTCTGAAACTTTTTCCAAATTCTATAAGCCCTATTCTTCGGCACAATTAATACGCGATGGCAAAGCCAATTCGGCAAATGATTCGCTTTTAAATATAGCTTTAACAAGCTATGAAAATCAAAATTATATTTTGGCCGAAGAATCATTTAAACAAATTGCAAATACCGATTCAACAAACATAATGGCAAAATTTTACTTATCAATTACATATATTGAGCAAAACAAATTAGCCAAAGCCAAAGAAAACCTTATTGAACTAACCGCGAATAATCAACATCTATTTTATGAACAATCGTTATGGTATTTGGCACTTGTGTACGTTAAAGAAGAAAATGTTGACGAATCGATTAAGATTTTGCGATTAGCTGTTCAAGATGATTTCTATAATTCAAAACAAGCAAAAAAACTACTCCGGGAGCTTGAATAATAGGTTTAATACAGATCTATCTTTTGTGCCTCTTTTTCCAAAAAAGTATATAAACTGGTAGGCATATCAGAATAAAAACTAAAATTAGTAAATAATACTGAGGATGAAATAATGGTTCTTTGTTTCCAATAACTACATAACCCGACCAGTAATAAGGATGCGATTTAAGAGGATCCGCATTATTCAGAAAATCGATTTTTGCTAAGCGTGCTGCTTTCGCTTTATTTCGGCCTAATTTTAGATTTTTATAAAATCGGGTCATTAGTTGTGTACCCGATTTATCTTCTACAGTCCATAATGTCATTATAATTGATGGGCAACCGGCATAAATAAATCCACGAGCCAAACTCATAACCCCTTCGCCTTTATTTAAAAACCCCGATCCCGTATTGCAAGAACTAAGCACAGCCATACGACTATTCAATTGTAAATTATAAACCTCGTAGGTATTTAAAAATCCATCTTCGAGAGTATCTTCGGATTGCGAAAATACCATCTTCGAAAACATGGGGTCATTATCGTTAAGTATAGTATGCATTGCAAGATGCAGAATATCGTAATTGCCTGCCAATTTTTTAAAGTTGAGCTCACTGGCATCCTGATCAAGAAAAACATTACCATGCAATAATTCGGAAACATTCTTAGCTTCTTCTTTTATTCCTTTAAGTGGATAAAGTTTTTCACGGTACTGCTGCCTGGTTTCTGAAAAAGGGTTGATTTGTACTCCAGTAACTTTGTAGTCGGGAGCAAACGCTATTAATTTATGCTCTGCACGGTTCCTGTCTCTATTATTATCAAACAGTAAATTTGCCGAATAAGAGTAGCTAATAGCATAATCTAAAAGCAAATATGGAAGCCGGTTATATTTTATTGTTTTGTATAGTTTGTTTTCGCTTATTAATGTTTCGAAAGGAATATAGGCAAGTTTTCCATCAGGAATAACAATTAATTGTTTGCCTTTTATTTCGCTTACTATTGGAGCAATAAGCCTTTGATATAGGGAGAATGATGTTCTTTTAAAACTCTCGAAAATAGTATTATTGTGTTTCGAGAAATTATTGTCGTTAAAGTGCTTTATTAAGGTATCAATAGAATTGTAAAAGCTTGAATCAATTTGTTGATGATACAATTGGTAATTCGTATTAGAAATTACAAATGTATAAAGCGATTCTTTTTGCAAACAGTATTCAATTAAAACGTCGTGACGGGATAGGTGCTTCTGAATTTGTTTGATATCAGTAAAAGACTGATTATTTTTTAGTTTGAAATATTCAGGGTACTCTTTCTCCACATTATCAATTTGTACTGATTTCTTCTCTCCCAGTTCAAATAATTCCTGATTCCACTTATCTATTTTAGCCTTATCGGGATTGGATTTTCTTTTCTCTTCATATAGAAGCTCCTCTGTTATCCAGCTTTTTCTATCAATAGAATTTAGTTGATCTAAAAGATCGGGTGGAACATTTCCCTGAATTAGGGCAGTATTGTTTTGAATAGCTTCGGATAATACAGCTGACTTACCCGATTCGGCAAATCGAAATGCTTCTTTTATATAATGATTATTCCCAGTTAACGAATATAATTTGTAACATGTACCTATGGCCAACTGATAAATATCCTGTTCATTCTCGGCCAAAAAAAGCTTGCTTTGCTCACTCAAGAATCCTGAGCGAATTTCTCTAATAACATCAATTGCCAAATCGCTTGTTTGTTTACTTTTTTGAAGAAACTCCAGGTTATTTGGTTCACTATCTCCTAAAAAATTAAGAGCAATAATTTTGTTTTTTAATGCACGTAAAAGATGGGCTTTAGACAAAACCTGCTTTGGTTCTGGATTACTGTATTCAGTAGTGTCGTTAAAATCGGCCGATAATGCTACCAGAGATTTCTGAAAGTTTAATAAAGCACTTTTGTAATCTTTAATTTTTAAATAATAATCACCTATTCGATTATAAGAAAATGCCAGATCGGTGCTTTTATTTCCATAAATCGTTTTATAGATAGAAAGTGCATTTTCGAGATATTCCAGTGATTTTACCGAATCATTCTTTTTATTTATTAAAAATGTACCATAATTGGTTTGGTTAAGCGCATACCATCTGTTTTTATTACCAACAGTTTGCTCAATATTTTCAAGTGCTTTTAAGTAGTATATTTCGGCCTCATCAATTCTATTAAGCTGGTCATATGAAAGGGCAATGTTTCCAAAAGGAGTAAACAATCTTTCATGAACGTCTTTTAGTTTCAAACTCTCAAGAAAATATTCTATTGCCTTTTCGTTATTCCCCGTGTTTCTATAAACTATACCAAGATTATTGTAAACAGAGGCAATTGTTAATTTAGAACCTTTGTTTTGATTTAGAATGATTAGTGCATTCAAATAAAACTGTTCTGCTTTTTTATAATCTTTCTGTATTTCGAATATATTGGCTTTGTTTATATAAACATAAGTTAATTGGTTTTTATCATCCAGATTCTTATATAATTCTTCGGCCTTATTATAATACTTCATTGCCTTTTCATAATTGCCATAATGATATTGAATTATACCAAGATTAACATTTAATGGAGCCAAATGAATAGAACTGTTTATACTTTGATAATATTGAAATGATTTAAGAAAAAAATATTCGGCACTATCGAGCGTACTAGTTCGTAAATAAGCATCACCCTTTAAATAAAAATTATAGGCATCGTTTTTATTCAACACAGGGCTTACTAAATCAGAATCCCGTTTAGTTTGAGCTACTAAAAAGAAGCCAATAAATAATAAAATACAGATTAAAAATAGCTTTTTCATGTTTAATGATCATTCCTATAATTATGTAAAACTACAAAAAGACATTGTAAAAGAGATTGATTAGTGAAATTACCGTTCAATTTTTTATTTGCAATACGCAATCAATAATTAATGTTCGATTTTATCATTATTTATTTAAACATTTTTTGGATTAGTAAATTTTTTCTAACTGATTTACTGATGGTTATAAAATAGATTGAAAAATAATTAAAAAAACTGGGTCAGATTTTGGCAAAAAAACAGACATATATATAGAGAGGAGTTAATCCCGAGATATAAATTCTAGAAACCATTAAATAAACCTAAGCCATGAAAACAGTAAACCAATTAAACCAGCCGAATGAAAAAAGTAAATCATTCCCCACTTTTGAAGTTTTAAACAAACTTGAAATGAACCTAATAAAAGGAGGAGATGGCGACGATATAGAAACCACACCACCTCCACCTCCACCTCCAGTTTCAGTTCGTTTTCAGTAGTTATTAAATAAAAAAATAGAAACCCAAAATTTGAATTTACAAAATAAATTAAGAGGATAGGTATGAAAAATTACAACACAATAATCGATAAATATATAAGAGGAGATCTCGATATCGATGAAATGCATTTTTTTGAGCAATCCATGGTTTCCAACCCGAAACTTAGAAACGAATATCTGCTCTACAGCAATATTGATGAGGCAATTCTTGAAGATGATGTAATGATGCTTCGAGGAACGCTCGATACACTTTATAACGATTTGGAAGAATCAAAAATAAGAACTCTCCCATCTCGCTTACCGAAACGTAAAATTTATTATGCAGCTGCATCTCTTGCATTACTTATTGCAACCGGCAGTATTGTATATGAATACAGCCAACCTAGGCTTACTAATAGTAGCATTTACGATAAATATTTCACTCCCTACGAAGTGTCTGTTACATACCGATCGGGAAACGAAGAGATTGACCGTTTATTAATAAATGCCCTCGAAAGCTATGAAGATCATGATTTTCAGAATGCAGTAATATTATTCGAAAAAGTACTTGAAAAAAGAAGCACAGATATGGCTGCAAATTTATACTCAGGTATATCGCTTATGGAAACTGAGAAGTATCTAAAAGCCTCGAAATCATTTCAAACAATAATTACAAATAATAATAACCTTTTTATTGAGCAATCAAAATGGTATTTGGCCATGTGTTATATTAGAATGAACAATACAAATAAAGCAAAAACCATTCTTAATGAATTAGTCAACGAAGATTCGTTTTACAAAAAACCTGCTCGAAAAGTGTTAAAAGAATTAAAATAACTTGTAATAAAAACCATATGAAGCCAATTACAAACTCTGAAAGAACTTTAAAAGTTATGGAAAGTAATACTTCTGACAATGCCAGAAGTACTTTTCTTTCGCATGTTTCGCACGGAATTCGGACACCGCTGAACTCCATTATGGGATTTTCGAAATTATTAATGGACCGGCAAATGATTGATGGAAAACCAAAAGAATATGCTCAACGAATAGTACAAAGCAGTAATATGCTTTTAAATTTTGTCGATAACCTTATTGACTTATCCCACTTTGAATCGAATAAATATATCTCAAAAAAGCAATCTATTAACCTAAACGATATGGTTTGGGAAATAGTAGAGGGCTTTATTTCGAAACGAAACGGGTATGATTTTTCTGAGATTGAACTAGCCGTGCTTTGGGAGTCGGATGCAAAAGATATTTTTATAACTACCGACTGCGAATTGCTTAAGAAATCAGTAAACAGGCTTATTAATCTGGTAGCAAATATTTATATAAAAGGCAGACTTGAACTAGGTTATAAATATACAAGCAAGAATCAGGTAAGAATCTTTATTAGACCATTAGAAGGAACCTATTCAGTAAAACAAGACGATGCTATGCTCTCAGAAGACGAGCCAAACACTTTTGATAAGTTTAATTTCGAGGTTTTGGAACAATCGGCCTATATACTAGGCGGCAGAGTTTGTACAAATTCAATTATGAATGAATATTTTATTGAATTACCAGTTTAAATGAGACTGTTATCAAGATTTAAAAACAAGATCATTAGTCGAAAACTAAAAAAGCAATGCATTTATTAAAAAAACTATAAGAATAACTAATTAACCTAAAATCAAATAGAATGAAAAAATTTAACATTTTTCTACCTACTAAAAAAGGAAAATTCGGAACAGATTTAAAACATGTTCTATATTTTGAATCGCTAGGTGATAGCGATTATATGGTATTAAACAACGATGAAAAAATTGAGCTTTTAATGGATGTTGATGAGCTTGAACAGATGTTATGGTATCATGGATTTTTCAGAATTACAAAAAACTATCTTATAAATTTAGAATCGGTACAACTAATATTCCCGGGTAATAACCCAAAAATTGTACTCGAAAATGGAAAAGAAATTTTTGTACCTCAAAACCGACGTACAGAGCTTTTTAAGTCTCTTGAGGTGGTATATCAGATGCAAGAAACCCTTTGTTAGTGTTCTAAATAGTTCCGATTTATTAACCCTTATCCAGCTTAGGTTTTTGTTTGTTACCTAAGCTGGATTTTAAAATATTTTTTTGAGTATTCCAACCAAATAACTTTGAGTGTTTCTTGTAGTTTTAATATCTTTAAACAAAAAATGCAATTCCCTTTTTTTCAACAACTCGATGCCATGGATTGCGGACCAACCTGTTTAAGGATGATAGCCAAACATTATGGTAAAAATTACACCTTGCAAACCCTGCGAGATAAAAGTTATATTACACGTGAGGGCGTTTCAATGCTTGGCATTAGTGATGCTGCCGAAGCTATTGGTTTTCGCAGCATGGGCGTACGTATTACATTCGAGCAGCTACTTACCGAAGCTCCCCTGCCCTGCATTGCACACTGGAAACAAAATCATTTTATTGTGGTTTATAAAATTTCGCAACGCAAGGGAAAAACATATGTTCATATATCCGATCCTGCACGTGGCTTAATTACTTTTACGAAAGAAGAGTTTGAAACAGGCTGGGCAAACACTCGCGAAAATGATGAAAACAAGGGACTTTGTTTATTGCTCGAAACAACTCCTGATTTCTACCAGTCGATTGATGAAAAGCTCAACAAATCGGGTTTTAAATTCCTGTTTTCATATCTGCGACCATATAAAAAAATTATAATACAACTATTTCTTGGATTATTATTGGGCAGTTTGCTGCAGCTCATTTTTCCTTTTTTAACCCAGAGCATTGTCGATAAAGGTATTAACAATCAGGATTTAAGCTTTGTTACACTAATTATTATTGCTCAATTAGTACTTATTTTTTCGCGAACCATTGTTGAATTTATTCGCAGTTGGATTCTGTTGCATTTAGGAACCCGAATAAATATTTCGCTCATCTCAGATTTTCTTATCAAGTTAATGAAATTACCTGTTTCGTTTTTCGATACCAAAATGATTGGCGACCTTATTCAGCGAATTGGAGATCATCATCGTATTGAAAATTTCCTTACTACATCAACTCTAAATATTCTTTTTTCGTTTGTAAATCTCATCATATTTGGAATTGTTTTACTTATATATAGTGTAAATATCTTTATGGTTTTCCTTATAGGGAGTGTATTATATACAGTTTGGGTTTACCTGTTTATGAATAAACGCCGTGACCTTGATAATCGACGTTTTGCACAGCTATCTAACAACCAGAGCAATGTTATTCAGCTAATTACAGGAATGCAGGAAATAAAACTGAACAACTGCGAAAAACAGAAACGCTGGGAATGGGAAAGTATTCAGGCACGCCTATTTAAAGTAAACATGGCAAGTCTATCGCTAAGTCAGTACCAACAAGCCGGGGGTGTTTTTATTAACGAGATAAAAAATATCATTATCACTTTTATTGCAGCAAAATCAGTTATCGATGGTCAAATGACATTAGGTATGATGCTAGCCGTTCAATATATAATCGGACAGCTAAATAGCCCCATTACCCAAATGATTGGTTTTATGCAAACTACACAGGATGCTAAAATAAGTCTTGAACGTTTAGGAGAAATACATAACCGCGAAAACGAAGAATCTGACGAAACACCCAAAATAAATATCTTACCCGAAAACCGACAACTAAATATCAATTCTATTTCGTTTCAGTATGAAGGGCCGCATTCACCTTTTGTACTAGATAGTGTTGA
This sequence comes from Bacteroidetes bacterium GWF2_33_16, assembly GCA_001768565.1. Lineage (GTDB taxonomy): Bacteria > Bacteroidota > Bacteroidia > Bacteroidales > UBA12077 > UBA12077. Next base: position 21,602 of record MEOE01000021.1, read on the forward strand.
ACTAAATATTCCTGAGAGAAAAATTACTGCTATTGTTGGAACAAGCGGAAGTGGTAAAACAACTTTAATAAAGCTATTACTTGGTTTTTACGAACCACAAAAGGGTAAAATTAAACTGGGTGATATTTATCTAAATAACATAAGCAATCGCATGTGGCGAGACAAATGTGGTGTAGTTATGCAGGATGGATTTATATTCTCCGATTCTATAGCCAATAATATCGCTGTTTCGGATGAATATCCTGATCGCGAAAAACTTTTAAACGCTGTTAAAGTAGCAAATATTCAGGAATTTATTGAATCGCTGCCATTAGGATATAATACTAAAATTGGGCAGAATGGGATTGGATTAAGCCAGGGGCAGAAACAGCGAATACTTATTGCCCGAGCTGTATATAAAAATCCAGAATTTATTTTCTTTGATGAAGCAACAAATGCTCTCGATGCAAATAACGAACGTGTTATCATGGAAAATCTTGATCAGTTTTTTAAAGGGAAAACGGTAGTTGTAGTCGCGCACAGACTTAGTACAGTTAAAAATGCCGATCAGATTGTAGTTCTTGAAAAAGGTAAAATTGTTGAAAAAGGTACTCATACCGAACTAACAAGAAAGAAGGGTGCTTATTACGAGTTGGTGAGAAATCAGTTGGAGTTGGGCAGTTAGCAGTTAGCAGTTAGCAGTTAGCAGTTAGCAGTTAGCAGTTAGCAGTTAGCAGTTAGCAGTTAGCAGTTAGCAGTTAGCAGTTAGCA
>MEOE01000022.1 GCA_001768565.1 Bacteroidetes bacterium GWF2_33_16
GCCCTTGGTTGAAAATAAAACTGTATTTTTAACTAATAATAATTAACCTAAAAAGTGTAAACTTATTTTAGGACGATACATACGGATAGTGAAAATACTGGTAGACTCAATGTGACTAAACTTGATACGATAAACTATATAATTTCGGGCAGATTTAAATTTGAAGCTCAAAGGTATACGAGTTTTAATGAAAAAACAGAAGAGTATGTTACAATCGATGGACAATTTGACGTAAAATACAAACCTAACGAAGGAATAAATTATTATTGAACTTCTTGATTATTGCAATAACTGACAAATAATTCTAACGGCCAGTTTATAACAGCGCTTCGCATTTTATGCGGGGTGAAGGAAATCTCCAACTTTTGTACTATTTTTAAACCTTATTAATGGGGGATTGATAGCTAAAGCGATCAATCCCGCACATTTCGTATGCCGATACCGTTGTACACCATTAATTTTGGACTGACATGAAGAGAATTTATTTAATTATTTTCGGACTACTTTTTTGTTTAAGTTGTAATTCACAGACTGAAATTTCTGAAGAATCAAATATTGTATTTAATGAATCAGAAGCAAAACAAATTGAAAGTGAATACCAGAAAGTGAAACAACTTGTTGACAATATTTATAATTCTGAAGAATCTAAAATTGAACTTTATATACAAGAAAATATTGAAAGCAAAATTGAAAGAGTTCCAAATTTTGACAATATTCCTGAATCAATTTTAAGATCGTTTAATATTGTTCGTGGTTCTGACAATGAAGTAATAATGATAGCTGAGTATCCATTTAGTGAATCTGGTGACTGGGATATTACTTATGAAAGCTATTTTGACAAAAAAGGAAATCTAATTGCTTTTGTTCGGTTGTCAAATTTCTTTAATGGACAGTGTGCTGAAATTGTTAAAGAACGATCAATCTACTATTACGATAAGAATCATATTTTAGTGAAGAAGACTTATGAAATTAAAGACGGCGAAGAAAAGTCATTAAATTTTACAGACTGCATATTTAATTACAGATACGACTATACAATATTTGTGACTTTGTCGAAGTATTTTGAAAATAATAAATTTGAAAATTAACGGTGTACAACAGCGGCTCTAAATGCATGCGGGGTGAAGGAAATCTCAAACATTTGTACTACTTTTATACATTATTAACGGCGGATAGTGAAACAGGGCGAAAACCCGCACGCATCTAAGCCGCAACCGTTAGTGGCCATTCACAGGTAGAACCGATTTTCTTCACGATTAAAGTTTTTTGATTTAATTTCTTTTGATTCTATTTCAAGGTTACATCCATAAGTATGAATCAAAAGAAGAAAAGAGAAGTGGAAAATACGTTTAGATTTGCAATAATATACATAACCTTAGTCAGAATAATTTGCTAAATGCTAAAAAGTTTTGGGTTAAATTTTTTATGAAAAAAAATCATCTTAATTTTATGTTTGAATGATTAACTTAATTCAGCATTAGAAATTTATATCAAAATCATTACTATGAAAACTCCTCAATCTAATTACATCTCCTGGTTTAAACAGCCAAGTTCCTGGTTGTCAATAATTGCGACTCTAATTTCACTAATTACTTTTTTCATTGTATATGAGTATAAAGGAAAATTAATTGTCACTTTACCTGATCGCATCGGGGTTTGTGCAACTGGAGATTTATCAATAATTGTTCCTTTATCAATTTCAAATACTGGTGCTCCAAGGACTGTTCGTCATATAATACGAATAACTGCAATTATGGAAGACATTGCACCACTCAAGGATAATCCAACTAAAGTATCGGTCCGTTGGCGTATGGAAACCAAATTCGTTCCCCGTCCAGGATATAGTCACTTAGATGATAGTATAGGATATGTAAATCGCGTTGTGCCTTTCGCTGTTCATGGAGGTACTTCATTGGAAAAGGTATTCAATTTTATTCAAAATGGAAGTGGCTTCGAAAAAAAATTCATCGATAGTTTTACGATAAAAGTTAAAATAGAAACTGATAATGGAACTTTTTATTCAAGAAAATCATATTATAACTGCAATCACATTGATGTTAAGGAGAATGTTTTTCAATATTGCGAGATGCCTTACAATGACAAGGTAAATTAACGATAATTTTTTTATTCAAAACACTTTGAAAATTAAGCAAAGAATCAATTACAAAAGCATTAAAATGAAATCATGAACGGCCACTAACAGCGTATTTATTGTATTTGGGCTGATGACGCATTTGGAGTTCTTAACGCTTTTTGGTAGCTTTACTAACGGGGGACAAGAAAGCGTTTCAAACTCCCAAACACAACAAATACGCGAAACGTTACAAATAAGGCATCTAAAAATAATTCAGCGAATTTCAATTCCTTTTTACAAGTCAGTATTTCAAGAATCTTTCTTAAACGTTTGATAGTTTTTGCAAGTTGAAAAATTCATCTCGGTTTGATAATTAAAGCATATCTATTCTTAGAATTTTGACAAGTAATTTATTAAGGTTGGGGCGGTAAGTATGATAGAAAAACATTTTTTGCCTGCCCACTTTTTGCAGCTTTCAGCTGCATTTGTGTTTTACTAAAGCACATTTGCTCCGCTACGGCTGCGCAAAAGAGCTTTAACTTATTGTATGTATGACAGTTTGTTTAATATTTTTAATATGTAAACTAACATTTTTATTATATTTGTTATAAAAACAAGTTACCATTCATTTATTTAGAAGATCAATTGAAGAAAAACATAAAAAATAAATTAGTAATTTGCAGAGTCTGATAAAATAACGAAAACTATAAAAATATTAAAGATATAATTATAAGAAGTCATTTATGAATTATCAAACAATAGAAAATAAAATACGATCCTATTATGGGGGATCTTCTGAACTTGATAATTGGGTAATGGATTGTGGAAATCACATAGTTACAAAAATTGTTGCATTTAATTTTTTTTCAGATATTCATTTGGGAACACTAAATGATAATGATTTACTGAAAAGTATGTTTAATATCGAAAATCATCTAAGAACAACTGATAAAAACATTGATCCACTTGACAGAATAAAAGGTGTAATAAAGCCTTTTGATCCAGTATTTTGGAATTCTCCAAAAACTCAAATAAAAAGCAGTAATAAATTCTCAACAATAAAAACTGTCCGCAATATTAGAAGAAGTTATAATAGTTTTTTCCAAGGGGAAAACGGAAACAGAACAATTGGTACTTTAGAAATTTTTAATGAAGAAGAAATAGACAAGTTACTTTCAGAGTTCAAAAAAGAATTAGAGAATGGAACATCAGTTCCTTTCAAATTTGGAAATAGTATCATTTGGTTTGCAAATTCAAATGAACTTGATACATTAAATAAAGTGATCCCAGTTGCAGATGAAGTTAGAAATTTACTTGGATTATATATTTATAATGAATACTTAATTGAGGTTAGATTTGTACATGATGAAAATAAAGAGCCACATAAGCCAACTATATTTCATTCTGAATTTGGATCTCATTGGAAACCTTCTTATAGGAATGATGGATGGGGCATAACACTAAATCTTGACAATTTTACCGATGGAGTGCGTGAATCTGTATTAAAAGGAGGTGATTGGCCTAAAAGTTCATTCAATAAATTGGGAACTTGTGCTAGTGGGATTAGGAAAGTTGGATGGGATACATATTATCAAAAAAGAGTTGACGAATTTAGATCATGGGCCGATAAAAAGATTGCTATTATTAATGATTTGGAATATTTTCTGAGTAAAAATCAGATAGGATATGGAAGAAAAAATGTACTTATATGACTTAAACAGTTTGGTTGGACATTTACAAACGTTAAAGGAGGATGATTTTCAGATTTGGGTATATAATTTTCTATATATGGGTTATACTTCTCCTTTAATTGGGGTGTCATCTGAACAGGAGCGAAATTCTGTAATTGAGCAACTATATTTAGTCTCAGATAGTGTTGGTAAAATTAAGTTGAGGAATTCTTTAAAAGAAGTCTATTACATGACTCCATTAGATAAATTCAATGAGTTAGGATTTATCGAATTACTAAGATGCATAACTTTGTTGAATATAACAGGGATATTACCAGATCTATATAAAATAGCACTTAAAAGCACTCTTAAAAATGTTAAATCTGATTTCATTCCATCTTATATAGATATGCATACCATTCTTCTGAAAACTATTTTTGGTTTATCAAATGAATTAGAAGAATTGGATGAATTAGAAAAAATAGCTAAAAGAGATATAACAGATAAAAAATATATGCTTGAATGTTTCCATTATTTAATGGTCACTCCTAAATTTTATAATCGATGCATTGATTACATCCCAGAATTATTATTACTAATAAACAATAATGAGCGCGATTATAAAGGGATTATATTAAAATATTTAATGATCTTTGGTAATGGGGAAATTATCAATAGAATTGTTCTTATTGCAAAAAAGTTGGAGAATAGAAATGAGTTAATAAAAAAATTCGTAGATATACTTTTGATTAATAATATGAATTTTATAGAAATGGAAGATGGATTATCACTTTTTTTGAAAGAAGATGAAGTAAAAATCTCAGAAAAATATTTTAAAAGCATTGAACCTTTATTAATTGAACAGGAAAACATTAAAACACATATTGAATTAATAAATGCAAAAAATAACATTGGAGGAAAAACTTTAGTTGCTGAGTTTAAAGAAAGTAACATATTTAGCTGAGTTTATGGTAGCGAAAAAAAACATACTGGAATCATGTGATCAACACATATTAAATCAACTTATTGATGGTTTGAGGAAAAAATATAAACAAATGCTTGAAGAAGTAAATTGGGTGATTATTGATCAGGAATATATTAAAAATAAATGGGAAGTATTTTTCGCTGTTGATTTCTATCATGTTTTTGAATATGCATACCCTCCACTTCAATCTTTATTAGCTAATGAAAAAAGCACAAATGAATCAGCTTATGAAGAACTATATACAGATGATAGTGATTTCTCGTCATTTGTTCAACATCGAGCAGCATTAATATTTTTATTCTTTTGTAGCAAAGTTGGACACCCCATATTATTACCTCCTCATGTTAAGGAGCTTAAAAATCATATGCGTAAATACTTAAATACACTTATTAAACCAAATTTTAATCAAAGCGTGTTTGAAGAATTGCGTAAAAGGCTATTTACGCAAGAGGATGAGTTTCTAATTGCAAAAGCTGGCAAAGTTTATGAGAAAGACAATAATGCTATTCTTCCAAAAGAAATAAGTGATCCTTTAATAAAATTGATTTTTAAGAAACTTCCGCAATTCTTATTTATAGTATCTGGTTATTCATATCGCGGATTAGAGATAATAGAAAAACTTGTTGAAGAAAAACGATTTATTGTAGATTCCAAAATTATTAATGAGTATTATGAGGAAATTAAAGAAGTATTAGACACAAGTGGTTCAAAATCATACGAGGCTCTCAAAGCTATTAGAAGATATCGTTTCGGGCAAAATTTTAGTGATGCTCAATTGATTGATATTGTAGCAACATTAAATAAAACATTTATAAATGAGGAAAGTAAAAAGGTTATTTATTTTTTATCTGATACCAATTCGATAATGAAATTATTTCATCCGGAGATGTATGAATTAAGTATAAAAGAAAAAGAAATAATTAGAAATGCACAAACTAATATTTCAGTGTTTGGATCTAGTAATTCGATACACCGAACAACTAATATTTTCCTGGAATACATGATGGCCGCGGAGGATCACGTTGACCAGAATAAGATGGAGGATTTCATAAGAAGCAGAGAAGAAACCATAGAATATTTAAAAGAGAGAAGGGGGAAATTATTGTATTTTAACACCCTTGATACATCATTTTCTGAAGTACTTAAAAAATGCACAAACGAATGTACTTCGTGTCTGCAAAGCGATAAATGTAAAACGATTAAAAAAGAGATTCTTGAATGGGATAAGTTATATGATGAGCGTGTTTCAATGTCGATACTTGATAATAGATTTGATATTCTTAAACCACTAAAATCTATAATTAAGGACGACAAAGAGAATATAGAACAGGGGATTAAAACAATTGTTACTTTCTTATCTGGTAATAATCCCGATTTTCAAAATGAGTTAGAAGAGAAAAAAGAAAGACTGGAAAAGTCATACTTTAGCGCAGTTAATTCACTCTCCAAGTATATGATAAATTTTTCTTCAGAAATACACGAAGAGTTAGTCTATGGGATTAAACCAATGCGCAGAATACCCTTTAGAATTATTTTTAAAAATAGTGCAATACTATCAATTCTAAAAGAAGCAGAAGATTATTTAAAAGCAAGTAAAACAAACGAAGATATTAACAAAATTAGAGAAATATCAAAGAAGATATTAAAATTAACTGAAAAAACATCAATTGGTATTGAGCGTCACCTGCTACTTGCTATATTAAATTACAATTTTAATCAATTAGAGAATGTAAACTTAATACTTTCAGATTATTTGAAGGATGAATTTTTATTGAATAAAGAAGAGTTTGTACTTGTACAATTACTAGCCTTACACCAAAATGCCATAAATAGAAAAGATCCTTCCCTATATAAAGAGGCTCTAAATTTATGTAAAGAATCAACTAAAAAATACCCAAACGATAGTAGGTTCTTATATATGTATGGAGTAATAATAGGGAGAGGGGTTCAAATATCATTAGAACAAAATGAATTAATTTTCACATCCCATAGATACTTTAAAAGAGCCCTTGATTTAATTAAAGGAGAGGATATCTCTGACAGGTTATTTAAAGCCACAATTTATAATAGTATAGCTTATTCATTCTGTCTTATTCAAGAACAGAATTATACTCACATGGAAAGAGCCAGAGAGGCAATTAGTGAAATGGAAAAACTGATTGACCAAAAGGATTGGGATGCAAATTTCCACGATACAAAAGGTTTTATTTATTACAATTTATCTAAATATACTGATGATCTAGTTAGTAGTAAACAGTTTATTAATATTGCTAATAATAGTCTTTCTAAAGCTAAAGAATTAGCTAAAAAAAATAAGTATCTTAGTTATGAGAAAAATGAAATAGCAAAACACCTTAAGTTGCTTTGTTAACAATACATTTAATTTAAATTCAACTTTTAGTATTAAAAAATAAGAGGTAACTTTGACAAATTATCATTCGTTATAAGAAATTTCCAACCAAAATACAAACACATTAGTAAGCCCACACTGTACAACCCACAACCAAATGCTTACTAAAAAGCTTGTAATCCAATCAAGCTCTATCTTTCAGACAAAAAATATTTCCTGTGCTCAAAAAAATGTTTTTAGTTTTTCATGGAAAACTTTATACTAACTTGACAAGGTTTGAGTCTTACGCCCAATTTGTAACATTGCATCAAAAAAAATGCGGTTTTTAGTGGTTTACAAACATTTTTAATTATTTTTATCTTTATAACGGCTGACAGAAACGCTGGGCAAAATTCCCGCACTTTTCTTATGCAAAGACCGTTGGGTGCTATAACTTAAGACCCGTTCCGAATTCAATAACTCAACGCAACAAATCAAAAATTATAGATTTGTTGTATGGAAGAAAAAAAGTATAAAAGATTAACGTTTCAGGAACGTGTAATTATTGAAACTTTACTTGGTGAAGAGAAGTCAAAATCCTTTATTGCACTCAGGTTAAATCGATCAAGATCTACAATTACCAGGGAAATTAATAAGTGGGTACAAAAACCTTGGGAAAAGTATAATGCTGAACTTGCTCACTGGGATGCTGAAGACGATTATCTTAACAAACGAAATCTTGACAAAATCGGAACCTTTAAAAAACTAAAATTCTATGTATATAAAGGGCTTCTTAATAGTTGGTCGCCTGAACAAATTGCAGGAAGAATTAAGGATGACTATCCTAATGATCCTATTATGAGTATATCTCATGAAGCAATCTATATGCATATTTATTCGCATCCACAGGCTAGTTTAAACCGAAAATTGATAGCTCTACTTCCCTACCAAAAAACCAGAAGAAAAAGAGCAAATGCAGTTAATAAGCGCTGAGTAAGAATCAAAGATCAGGTAAGCATCGATCAAAGACCTAAACATATTGAAGAGAGAAAAGAAATAGGACATTGGGAAGGTGACTTAATGATCGGTGTAAAACAAGCCAGTGCAATAGGAACTTTGGTGGAAAGAAAGTCCAGATTTACTTATATTGTAAAGCTTAAGGACCGAAAGTCGGAAACAGTCAGAAAAGGCTTTTCTAAAGAATTAAATAAGTTGAATGTTAAGCTTAAAAAAACCTTAACTTATGATAATGGCTTAGAGATGGCTCAGCATAAATTACTGACTGAAAAGACAGGAATACAGGTGTATTTTGCCCATCCCTATTCTTCTTGGGAACGCGGAACCAATGAGAATACAAATGGACTGATTCGTCGCTTTTTCCCTAAAGGAACTAACTTTAATGAAATTGATGAACGACAGTTAAAAGAAGTGCAGAACAAACTCAACAATAGACCAAGAAAAATATTGGGATATAAAACACCATTGGAAATAATGGCGTTAGAATATCCATAAATATTTTTTCTTTTTTAAAAGCCTTCCAAAATGGAAATCAAGGTTTTTAAAAAAGAAAAAACTAACTTTGACTTAATGAGAAAAATTAAACTTTGTTGCGTTAAGGTCTTGAATCCACCGTAAAAACTCTGCCAAATTCATCTTATTTTGAAAAGCAATTCAATATTGAAACTTCATTAACATTCTGAAAATTCATACTATTTTGAAATTTTATAGCAATTTGATACTTAAATTACATCTATTCATATCCAGTTGACATTAAATTTATCATGATAGGTTGGGTAAGTGTGATTGTAAAACAAATCTGTTTCCCAGCCCGCCTTGCAGCCGGAGGCTGCATTTAGAATTTAATACTTATATTTATTTTGCATTTATTTATAAAATATTTAACTTCACTTTCTTTTTGAATTTAGTGGTGAATAACAAATATTTAAAAGCTTTTTTATTAATTACTTATTCTATAAATTGAAAGAATATTAAATTCGTATTTCCTTTTAATGGTCGTTAATCGTTATAAAAAACAATCTTATTATAGAGCTTTTGAGAATTAAATAAATTAGTCCTTTTATTAACCCATGAAAATTATATGCCTATGACTAAACTCTAACTAGAAAACTAAAAAAGCAACATAAAACTCACGATGCCATGTTGCCAAGTATTCAAACTTAAATAAAAATTAAAATTTAAAACATTTAAAATCATGAAAAAAATATTTACTAAAAAAGTTAAAACATTAGCAATAGTTAGCTTTATGAGCATTAGTTTACTATTTATGCAATCTTGCGAAAAACAATTTGTTGAAGAAAATGATATTATTATAGAATCAAATGATGTGGATTTTATTGTTAAAGATGGTTATTTGGTGTTTAGTTCAATAGATGCATTTCTAAGATCAACAAGTGGACTTGCAAATTTAACCATTAAAGAAAGAGAAGAATGGGAGGAAAGTATTGGTTTCTTGTCTCAGCGTAGAATAGTAACTAATATAATTCAAGCTGAAGAAGAGATTGATAAGATTAATGAAGTAAAATTTAAAGGAAAAAAGCTTAATGAAATTAATAAGAAAGAATTATTTTCTGATGAATACAATAAGTATTTAGCAAAAGAAGTTATTAAAGTTATTGATGAGGGAACAGAAGATGAATATTGGGATTATGCTGTTTACAACACAAGTTTTATAGAATTTATTAATGATGATGGTTTATACGCTATCAAAGATACATTATATCAGGTGACAAAAGACGGTATGAAAGCATTAAAAAATAGAGACTTTTCAAAAGTTGATATGTTGAAAAAAGCTGTAAAAACTGATGTAAACAATGGAATTTACATTATTGAAAGTTTAGAAAATACTAAAACATATCCTGGATGTATTGGTAAGCAATGGTCCAACTGGAAAACAGAAAGCGATAAAAGAATTAGGGTTGGTGTTCAATTGGATGTTAAATATTATATTGCTAGTGATCCATCATACTATTTTTATCATGATATGTATGTTCAGTGTCAAGAAAAAAACTTTTGGGGAAATTGGAAATATAAGCTTGCTGAAACATGGATAGATGGAACATGGGAGATTAAGGTTTTTAAATATTCACAACATTATAGTAATTCCTACTCTTACCATGGAACACTTAATGATTATAAATCTTCAATAAATCCTCAAACAGGTGAAACAGTTGGATACCAAGGAGTATTTAAAATTGTTGCTGAAATGCCGGATCCATTCCATTATGATGATTTGTATCCTCCACAATTTGTTTCAGGTAATTATACAGCCATTAGAATTGGAGGGGCACATGGGATAAGGGCTACATTAACTTTTTAATAATTTAATTAAGTGAAAATAATTTTAATCTATACTTTCCGCATAATGCGGAAAGTATTTTTAATCATACTTTTAACAATTACTATCTTTTCTTGTACAAAAGAATTAGATTACGAATTAGAAAACATAAAATCATTGGTTATTAATTCTGTTTTTTATCCAGACAATAATTTTACTTTTCATGTTTCAACAACTGCATCAACATTAGAAAAATATGATACATTGAAGGAAAGAGTACAGTTATTACTATATGAAAATGATTATTTAATTATTGATACTATGCTAGGCACAGGTACTTTTCAAACAAATTATAAACCTATTAGTAATATAAAATATACCGTAAAAATTTTATCAAATAGCTTACAATCAATAACAGCATCTGATTCTATCCCAAATAGCATAAATATCGACGATGCGACACTTCTTTTTCCCGTTGGTGTTGATGAAATGGGCGATGAATACGGAGAATTTTCAGTAAAATTTACTGATCCCGCAAATGAAAAAAACTACTATGAATTAGCAATTTATCATTATATTAATGGTGAGAAAGTTTATTATGAATGGTATTCTGATTATTATAAAGTAACTGATCCTGTATTAATTAATGAGGGATTACTTGATTATTTACCTACAACAATGTTTTTTTCAGATGAATTATTTGATGGAGAAATTTACACATTAAGATTTAAAGACTTTGCAAACGAAAATACAAGTTTAACATCGTTTAATAGTGACATTTATGCTGAATTACGCTCAATCAGTAAATCATATTACTTATATCGAAAATCTTACACCATTCATGCTTTTAATCAACAAACCAATTATGAAGATTTACACGATTTTCTTTACAGTGGTGAACCTCAGAATATGTACACAAATGTAAATAATGGATTTGGGATATTTGTAGGATACAACAAAACATCTAAAGAGTTTATATACACTAAATAATACCATGCAAAAACTATTTTTAAGCATTTGTTTAACTTGCTTTAATTTTTTTCTATATTCTCAAAATATTACAATTAGTGGTTATGTGATTGACGAATCAACCGGAGAGTATTTAATAGGAGCAAATATCTATGACAGCAATAATCAAAAAGGATATATTACTAATAAATTTGGTTTTTATTCTATAGTTTTAAACAAAGGAAAACAATACACTTTTGATTTTTCATTTGTAGGTTATAGTTCCTCATCAATTATAATAACTTCTAATAAAGATACTAGTTTAAATATTAGGCTTATCGCAGGTACAAACTTACAAGAGGTAAAAGTAACAGCTTCAAGAAAAAGTAAATTAGAAGAACGAAAGGAAATTAGCAAAATAGAGATCCCATTAGAACAAATTAAAACATTGCCGACAATTACTGGGGAACCTGACATTTTAAAAGCCTATCAATTAATGACAGGTGTACAAGGTGGAAATGAGGGTACAAGTGGTTTATATGTACGTGGTGGAACACCTGACCAAAATTTATTTTTGCTTGATGATGTACCTATTTATAATGCAAGTCATTTAGGAGGCATTTACTCTGTTTTTAATTCTAGCATGGTAAAGAGTATTGACTTTTACAAAGGTGGTTTTCCTTCCAGATATGGAGAAAGAACATCATCGGTTATTGATATTCGTACAAAAGATGGTAATTTGAATGAATTAAAAGGAGAAGTAGGATTTAGTCTACTATTAAGTAAAATTTTTATTGAAAGCCCTATTGTCAAAGATAAATGCTCATTTGCCTTTGCAATTAGAAGAAGTAATTTAGATTTATATTCTTATGCCTACCAATGGCTAATAAACAATCCATATTATATGGGTTATACTTTTTACGATTTGAATTTAAAAATAAATTACATACTTGGAAAAAAAGACAGGCTTTTTGTTAGTTTTTATAATGGTAAGGATAAATCATTTTATAAAGAAAGAGAAAATCAAAATTCAGAATTGAATTATAATTATAAAGCTGAATCAAATATAGAATGGGGCAATACATCTGGCAGTTTTCGTTGGTATCATGTTTTTGGTGGTAAAATTTTTAACAACCTAACCTTTGCATATACCAAATATCAATATTTAAACGAGAATTATTCAGAAAGGATTAATAAAGCCGAGAATTCAAAGCATAAAGACTTTTACAACATAAATTCAGAGGTTAAAGATTTAATATTAAAAAGTGATTTTGAAGTTCCTTTTGTAAATAATAGTTTAAAACTAGGTTTTAAATATAGCAATCATAGCTACATACCTTGTCAGATAAATTATTCAGATAATTTATACTTTGTAAATGTTGATACTTCATCATCTCAACTAAAACCAAATAATAAGTTAAATGCTAATGATTTTTCGGCATATTTAGAATATCATTTTAATTATAAAAAGCTATCAGGTAATGTTGGTTTCCGTTCAACTTATTTTACGGTTGAAAGCAAAAACTTTAATTCATTTGAGCCAAGAATTATTTTAAATTACTTATTACTTAAATCTCTTTCGGTCAAAACTTCTTATTGCCAAATGCAACAATATGTGCATCTTTTGACCAATTCTAATACAGGTTTACCAACTGATTTATGGATTCCATCAACTGATAAAATAGCTCCAGAAACTTCTAAACAAATTACATTAGGATTAGCTCATACAACAAAAAAGGATTATGAAATTAGTATTGAGGCTTATTACAAGGAACTTAATAACTTAATTGAATATAAGGAGGGAGTATTAATTTTTAATGCTTCCAAAAATTGGAATGAGAAAATAGAAACTAAAGGAACAGGCAAAGTAAAAGGTTTAGAGTTTTTATTTCAAAAAAAGCAAGGTGCTTTAAATGGTTGGATTGCTTATACTTTATCTAAAAATGAAAGAAGTTTTAAAAATATAGATAATGGAGAGAGTTTTCCTTTTAAATATGACCAAAGACATAATTTTTCTATTGTTGCTAACTGGGAAATTAGCAAAAAACTAACTTTATCTGGTACATGGATTTATAACACAGAAAATAATATTACTTTACCAAGTGGAAAGTATCAATTATCAATTTATGATCATTATTATGAAGAAATAATTTTAACTGATGTACACATCTATGATAGCAGAAATAGTTATAAAATGCCTTCATACCACCGTTTAGATATTGGATTTAATTATACAAAACATAAATTAAATGGAATTGCAAAATGGACTTTTGGAATTTACAATGTATATAATAGGCAAAACCCCTATTATCTTTATTTTAAAGCAGTTGATGGAGAAACTAAGCTTTATCAACAAAGCTTACTTCCCATTTTTATTAATTTCGGATATTCATTTATATTTTAATTAAGTATTTTTTAATAAAGAATAATTTTTTAAGTTCTTTGGTAAGTATGTATTTTAAATAATACCTTATGAAGTATTTGTAATTAAACCCAATTTTGCCGTTATCGGCAATAAGTATTGCCCTATCAAAACAAATTTTTTAAGTATTTCATGGTTAAATTCACAGCAAACTTGACAAGATTAGTTATAAGGCGCACAATTTGTAACAGCGCTTCGTATTTTATGCGGGGTGACGGAATACTCGAACATTTTTACTATTTTTAAACATTATTAACGGCGGATAGTGAAACAGGGCGAAAACCCGCACAAAACACAAGCGCAACCGTTATAGCTAATGCAATAGAAATTTTCCTAGATTCAAATAACTATTGCAACCGATTTACAAATCGTAAATTTGTTGTATTATGGTTAAATATCAAAGACTTACATTACTCGAAAGAGTACGGATTGAAAAGTATATTAAGAATGGTCTGAGTAAATCCGAGATTGCTGAAAAAATTGGTCGTAACAAATCTACCATTAGCAGAGAAATAAACCGATGGGGACCTAAAAGTGATTACAATTGTGCCTTAGCTGACTTCTGGGCCATTGAAGAACGAACACAATATAAAAACAAAAAGCTTCGTGATAATTCACAGCTTCGCAAAATTGTAATTAAACTTCTTGAGAAAAGATGGTCGCCTGAGCAGGTTTCCAATGAATTAAGAAAACTTTATCCTAATAATTTTCAAATGAACATTTCTTACGAAAGCATTTATACATACATCTATATCCTGGCTCGGGGGGAACTAAGAAAAGAGCTCACAAGCTACCTGCGACAAGGTAAAAGTAAGCGATACCAAAAAAGAAGCAACAAAAACAGATCCCGAATCACAGACAGTATTTGTATCGATCAACGAGATCCTTCTGTGGAAGACAGAGTTATTGCTGGGCATTGGGAAAGATCAAAAAAGTGCTATTGGTACAATCGTTGAAAGAACAAGCCGTTTTGTATTCATTGTTCCTCTAAAATCACGCACCGCTACTGAAGTACGGAAAGCTTTTGCCCGTGAACTTAGTAAACTTCCTCAGGCTGTTCGTCTTTCATTAACCCATGACAATGGTCTTGAAATGGCTCAACACAAACTATTTTCTAAGAAAACCAAAATGATGGTCTATTTTGCTCACCCCTACTCCTCTTGGGAACGTGGAACTAACGAAAATACGAATGGTTTAATTCGTGACTTCTTCCCTAAAGACACTGACTTTAGACTGGTATCCAGATATAAACTTAAAAAAGTGCAAGACCTACTAAATGAAAGGCCCAGAAAGGTTTTAGATTGGAAAACTCCTAAAGAAGTAATGAATCAATTATTGTCAGCTTAATTTCCTCTCTATAAACATATTTTAAAAATACAAAAAAGGTTCTGTCAAGGGTTCTGCGCAGCAGAATTCACTTGCCCTTGACGGATTCTTTTTTGTGTATTATCTTTGTGATTAGAAGAGAAAATTCAAAAAATTAAATCTTTTTTCGTATTTTCGTCTTGAAACACTAATAAAATTAATAACTGTTGCAATAGAAATTTGAATCCGCCCGTCGTGCTAAAATAGGTTGACCTTTTTTTCACAATTAAAGACAGGTCAACATGAACGAAAAGAAACAAGGTACCCCAAGAAAAATTTATTCTTATGCTTTCAAGCAACAAATTATCATGGAATATGACAACGGTCAAATCTCCAGGCGTGGTCTTGCTCGAAAATATCAAATTAGTAGCACCACTCTCGATCGATGGATTGAAAAGTACAGTATCTTAGCTAAAAACAAACAAATGGCTGAAAATCACTCGAACGATCCGCAACACAAAATAAAACGTCTGCAAAAACGTATCGAAGAACTTGAAGCTATGCTCGAAATCGACGATATGGCGTTTGATATCTTTGAAGAAATGACCGGTGACCCGAACTTGCGAAAAAAGTATTTACCCGAATCGCTGCGGAAAGATCTGGAAAAAATTCGAAAAAAAAGATCAAAATGAATACTCTCTGCAAGCGATTCGGAATATCTAAACAAGCCGGATATAAACGGCTCAAAAAAGAGGATGAAGCTTTTTCACAACTCCAAATTGTGAAAAAGCTGGTCTATCCTATTCGCTATGAACAGCCTTTTATGGGTACCGAAAAAATATACGGCCTAATTAAAACCGAGTTAAAAACTCTGAATCTCAAAATAGGCAGGTGTAAGCTAAATTCAATTCTTAAACAAAATGGTATGCTCGTAAGAAAACGTAAAAAATTTGTTACCACCACAAACTCTTACCATCGGTTTAGAAAATACCCAAACTTGATTAAAAATATCAATATAACCCATCCCGAACAAGTTTGGGTTGCCGATATTACATACATCAAAACCGATGATGGATTTAATTTCCTACACTTGATTACGGATGCTTATTCTAAACAAATTGTCGGTTTTGAGCTCTCTGATAACCTGAAAGTCGAATCTACCATAAATGCGCTTAAAATAGCCCTTAAACAAAGAAAATATCCTGACAGAAAACTAATCCATCATTCTGATCGTGGAATTCAATATTGCAGCGATGAGTATATTCATACCCTCATTGAAAACCAAATAGAAATCAGCATGACTCAAAACTCTGATCCTTATGAAAACGCAATTGCTGAAAGAGTTAATGGTATCTTAAAACAGGAATTTTCTATCGGGGATGGCTTTAAAAACCATCTTGTTGCTTTAACAGAAATAAAAAAATCAATTTTTATTTATAATAATAAAAGGCCACATCGTAATTGTAAAATGCTTACACCGGCAATGGCGCACCTGAATGGAAACTATATGCTCCCATCCTACTCTCTTAAAAGAAATTTTGAAAATGATTTATCTTTTAAATTTTATGCCTAATTTTAGTCAACCTATATTAGCACATGACAAAAACCAAAAAACTAAAATGAAAATGAAGAATATTAGCATTTTTATTATTACTCTCTTATTTATTTCATCTTGCAATCAGACTGAAAAACAAAAAAGCGAAAATCAATCAAGAGAGCAACTTGATAATTCAACAGCTAATGAAAAAGTTATCAATCTTGATTATGGTTTTAAAATTACGTTTTTAGAAAACGAGGAATTCACTGATAATAAGATATATTGGAATACAAAAATATTCTTTGATAGTCAAGTAGTTTTTACTGACACGAAAACTCTATTTGAAATAAAGGACAATTATCCGAGAATAAGAAAGATTGGTAATAAGTTTGAAATATTATTTTATGAAAATGACAGCCCATCAATTGATAAAATAAGAATGCTAATATTCTCAAATGGTTACCTTGAAAAGAATGAACGGTTACCCCTTTTTGGTATGAAACCTATAGACATTGACAATGATGGAGTTAAAGAATTGATAGGTCTATTAAATGCTTCTGAGTTATGGGGCGATGATACGATTTACATGCCTTATAACCCTATTCTTGTTTACGAATTCAATGAAAACGGAATTTTGATTGACTCCTCTGAGACTATAAAAATAAACTCAGACATTTATGGAAGTTTTTATGGTTTTCGTTATGACTCAGAAATTAAATTCGTGAATAATGAAAATTTTTATGAAGCACTTGACAAATATAAATAGCCTACACCTAACAGCGGCTCTAAAAAAATGCGGGGTGACGGAATACTCGAACATTTTTACTACTTTTAACATTATTAACGGCGGATAGGGAAACAGGGCAAAAACCCGCACTTTTCTAAGCCGCGACCGTTAGTAGCCATTTTATAAAAAAACACTATGACTCTTGGACAAGAACATGATTTGAAAAGAAATAATTTTATCTATAAAACTCTAATGCATTTTGACTATTTGATAAAAGAGTTCAATTACGATGGGCCAGAAATAACTTTTGGAAAACAAAAAAATGGAACAATTATTTCTGACTATATTACTTACTCAAATATTGACAAAGATAGAGCAATAAGAATTTCAAACTCTTATCATCCCGTTGACTATGGTTTTGAATTAAAAATCTATCACAAACTGACAGAAGAGAATCTTGGGGAAAGTAAAATGGTTTTTTATATGTTGAAAGAAAAACAAGATCTTGAACAAGATTATATTCATGAAATTTCAAATCAATTGAAAGAAAATTATAGCTTAGTGATTGATGGAGCTAATTGGATAGATTAGTTTAAAAACTAAAAAATATTAGTGAATTATGAAAGTTTTATTGAAAATATTAAAATATATACTAATCACAACTTTAATATTATTTCTATTAATTGGAATAATTGGACTGATACACCATTTTACAAGCCCTGGAATGAAAAGTATTAGTTTACTTGACTTAAAACAACTTGGATTGCTAATATCTGGAAATCTAGTTCTCCTATTTTTGATAGTTTTGGTAACACGAAGATTAAAAAAATAAAACGGCTACTAACAGCGCTTCGCATTTTATGCGGGGTGACGGAATACTCAAACATTTTTGCTATTTTTAAACTTTGTTAGCGGTGGACAGAAATGTAGGGCGAAAACCCGCACAATTGTTAACACGGGACCGTTAGGCAACATTTATTACGAAAATGAGACTACAAACCCATTGCAAGAATTGTAATAAGAATATAAGTTTCTCAACTTGGGAAACTGACAGATTAAGTCTTTTAATGGAAAAAGGAAAGATAATTGAATTGAAATGCAAAAAATGTGGACACACAAAAAGTTATCATTTAAACGAATTGACAGCTATTAAGAACAAGATTTCATTAATTCTTGGGCTATTTATTTTTGTTTTTGGGACTCCATTGATACTTATTTGGTTGTGCAACTATTTATTCAAATTAAGTAATATTTATTTGACTGCGATTATAATTGGACTGGTAAGTATTCCTTTTTTTGTTTATTCATTTATTGAAAAAGAACAAAATAATAAGATACGACAATTTAACAATCATAAAATTAGTGAGTGAAAAGTTTAAAATAAATTGGAACCTGATAATTGGTCTTTTTGTAATCATCTTCAATACTTATTTGATATTTGATAGTTTATATTTAATTTATTTATACCATTTTACAAGCATTTTATTTATGTTTATGTATCCTGACTGGGTTTTAGTTCTGAATGCAATTCTAGGACTTTTGGGAATTTTTATTGGTTGGAAAATTTTAAATAGAAAACTTAGAATTATAAAATGGTTTTTAATTGACTTTTTTGCAATCTTGACAGGGTTTGTAATAAAGACATTGATAATAATGTAAATAAACGTTGCCTAACAGCGCTTCGCATTTTATGCGGGTTGAAGTGGTTTTCGAACATTTTTACTATCTTTAGCATTATTAACAGCGGATAGCTATGAAGGGAGAAAAACCGCACAAAACACAAGCGAAAACCGTTAGCAACTATAAATTCAAACGCCCATGAAACAAGGATTAGCTTTAATTTTTTTGTTGGTTTCATTAAATATATTTGCTCAAAATTGCAACTTCGTTATTGACACAATTGAAATAAAATCGGACATTTTAGGTGAAAATAGACAAGTAATTGTTTTCAAGCCATTTATTGACAATGTTAAAGCAGTTAAATTTCTTTATTTATTAGACGGTGAGAATTCAAAGGTTTTGTATCAGCAACTTGATAAGCAATTTGGAGAATCAATTTCGAATGTGATAGTAATTGGCATAATCAATCCCGAAAGAAGAAGAGATATGCTTTATGCAAATGACGCAGATAAGTTTCTTGAATTTTTAACTACGGAATTAATACCAAGTGTTGAAAACGGTTACAAAGTTGAAACAAGAATACTAAATGGACACTCATTTTGTGGTTCTTTTACAATTTATTCTTTGTTGAATAAACCAGAATATTTTGACAGTTATATTGCTTCAAGTCCAACGCCAATAATAGATTTGATTAGTGTGGAAAGTTATTTAAAGCTGGACAGTTTAAATAAAGAAATTTCATTTTACTTTAGTTATGGTTCAAAAGACATGAAACAAGTTCAAAAATGGTTAAAAAAATTGAAAGAAAATCTTTCTGGACAATCATTTACAAATTTTGACTGGAAATTTGAAATTCATGAAGGAAAGAATCATAATGACAGTGATGTAATTGCATTATTTCATGGACTAAGTATTTTATTATTATAAATTTACAGTTGCTAACACGGCATCTTAAAACATGCGGGGTTTTGGTGGTTTTTTGACATTTATAATTATCTTTAAACTTGGTTAGCGGCGGATTGGAACGCTGGGCGGAAAACCCGCACGTTTCAAATGCCGAAACCGTTTTAAATAAGCCGCGAAAAATTTTGAAAATAGAAAAATACAGGTCTTTTTGATAGACATGAAATTTAAGAGTCCTTTTTGTGTTTTGACAGCTTTTGCAATTTAAATAGGAATTTCTTTTCTTATAAAAAAGTGTAAATTATTAGTGCTGTTTGATACAGAATTTATCGAGATTGGATTGGTCGTTATGAAAGAAAATTGTTTTAGTTTTCCCAACGCGCTTTTGCTCTTTGAGCAAATTTTATTTTAATTATTATAAATTAAAAGGAATTTAGTTTTGATTATTAATTAAATTGTTCAGATTTTTTTAGTACTTTCATAAGCAAAGACCAAGTATTAATTAAATCAATATTATGAAAAAACAAGTTGTAATTGTACTTTTAAGCATAACTTTGTTAAGTGGATGCAATAATCCTGTGCATAAAGAATTAGCTCCATCATCTTGTAATGATGATACATTATCTCTAAAAGAATTAGGTTTGTCATCATGGAAAGATACTAAATTAGATGGTCAAGATTCTGTGACTATTCATTCTATTATTGAATATGTGAAATCAGTAACTTGTGAAAACTCAAAAAATACTATTCCAGTTAAGGATCGCATAGCAGTTTTTGATATGGATGGAACTATTGCATGTGAGAAACCCGTTTCCATGGAAATTTTTTGTATGTATACATTAGCTTTTAATGATACTATTACATCAGTAAAAAACGACACCGTTTACACAAAAAATGGCAAATCATTTCCTGTAGATAGTTTAGCAAAAAAAATAATGACTAAGCTTAAAAACAAGAATATAAGTTCAGATTTGCTTGTTGCTAAATATAGTTCTCTTTTAAATCAGATTATTAATATTAATATACCAAAATATAAACCAGATAGTATACTACTAAAAAACCAGTTTTATAAACCTATGGTTGAATTAATTCATTATTTAAAGAAAAATGATTTTCAGGTTTATATTGTATCAGGTTCTTTACAACAATTTATATGGAGCGCTGTTGAAAATGTTGATACACTTAAAATTGATCGAAGTCATATAATAGGTTCATTGGTAAATTATGATACGGTTCATTATTACACTAGGGGTGATGGAAATAAATTCTTTTTTGATATTAATAATAGCATGACCAATACAAGTAGAAACAAAGCGGTTAATATATATAATAAAATTGGCAAAATTCCTGTTTTTGCTTTTGGTAATACAGTAAACGATTTTGACATGTTTGCTTTTACTTCATCAAATAACAAAAAAAATAAAGGAGATATACCATATAAAACGATGTGTGTATTATTAAATCATGATGATAGCACTCTCGAAGCAAATTATCATCCTTTTCATAAGGATTTTGTCAAATTACACTGGAATGATTCAAACTTTAGCGATACAACAAAGTGGAGAAAGCATATTTTCGACACAATTATGCAAAACCATTCATGGAAAATAGCGAATATAAGTGAATGCTTTGTTGATAAATTTGTTTTTGTTGATAATAACTAATTTTCTGTAATTATTACCAAGAGAAAATAATGTGAATTCTATTATTAAATATTGGATTCACATTATTCTAATATATTTGATTATAAAAGATAAAAGCTTAAAATCCATTTTGCCGTATCCGGCAATTTGCTATTTCTTAAAAACTAAAACAATTTGGTGCGTTGTTGACAGTTACTACTAAACTGACAAGGTTGGTGTTGGCAGCCAATTTATAACAGCACTTCACATTTTATGCGGGTCTCAACGGGTTTTTGACATTTCTAATTATCTATAAACTTTACAACGGCGGATTGGAACGCTGGGCGAAAAACCCGCACGTTTCAAATGCCGAGACCGTTAGCATGCATTAAAAAGACTGTCTTGTCCTGAAATACGTTGACACTTTTTGATAACAAAAAGGAGGACACGACATGAGCAATTTAAAAATTCCTGCT
>MEOE01000023.1 GCA_001768565.1 Bacteroidetes bacterium GWF2_33_16
TAAACAAAAGACTATAAGCTAAAATATAAATACGCTAAAAATAACAACATAAAAAAACCGTCTCAGATTATCTTTTGAGACGGCTTCTTCTTATTTTTGAACAGGTAAAACCTGAATATACAATTCATCAAGTTGTTTTTTATCTATCTTACCAGGAGTATCAAGCATTACATCGCGTCCAGAATTATTTTTTGGAAATGCTATAAAGTCCCGGATCGATTCTGAACCACCAAATACACTACACCAACGGTCAAATCCAAAAGCTATACCTCCATGTGGTGGTGCTCCAAATCTGAATGCATTTAATAAGAACCCGAATTTTATCTCTGCTTCTTCTTTTGATATACCTAATGCCGAGAACATTTTTTGTTGAAGATCACTATTAAAAATACGAATAGAACCTCCTCCAATCTCAACTCCATTAATTACAAAATCGTAAGCATTGGCATGCATTTTTCCCGGATCTGATTCGAAATACTTAATGTCCTCATCTTTTGGAGAGGTAAATGGATGATGCATAGCAAAGAAACGTTTTGTTTCTTCGTCCCATTCTAATAATGGAAAATCAACAACCCAACAAGGAGCAAATTTATCTTTATCACGCAGCTTAAGCTGATCGCCCATTTCTAATCGCAATACATTTAATGCTGTTAATGTAGTTGATTTTTTTCCAGCAAGAATCAACAATAAATCGCCAGGTTGAGCTTCCATATAATCAGCCCATCTTTTTAAATCATCTTGAGAATAGAATTTATCTACAGAGGATTTGAAAGTCCCATCAGCATTATACTTAACATAAACTAATCCCTTAGCTCCCACTTGTGGTCTTTGAACAAAAAGAGTAAGCTCATCAAGCTGTTTCCGAGAATATTCGGAACATCCTTTTGCACAAAATCCTCCAATATATTCAACGCTATCAAAAACTACAAATCCTTTTCCTTTTGCGTTATCAGTTAGCTCATAAAACCTCATACCAAAACGTAAATCCGGTTTATCAGAACCATAGTATTTCATTGCATCATCGTATGTAATTCGCGGAAATGTTTCGTTAAATGTAATACCTTTAATCTCATAAAAAAGGTGTTTCGCCAATCCTTCAAAAGTTCTTAATATATCATCCTGATCAACAAACGACATCTCGCAATCGATTTGTGTAAATTCTGGTTGGCGATCGGCGCGTAAATCTTCATCACGAAAACATTTTACAACTTGAAAATATCTATCAAAACCCGAAACCATTAAAAGTTGTTTTAATGTTTGAGGTGATTGTGGCAAAGCATAGAACTCGCCAGGATTCATTCGCGATGGAACAAGAAAATCTCTTGCTCCCTCTGGTGTTGAATTAACAAGAGCAGGTGTTTCAATTTCTATAAATCTTTCACCATCGAGATATCTTCTTATCTCCTGACCCATTTTATGACGCAATTCAAGGTTTTTTCGAACCGGATTTCGGCGTAAATCAAGATATCGGTATTTCATTCTTAATTCATCGCCACCATCAGTCTCGTCTTCAATTGTAAATGGTGGAGTTTCTGATTTATTAAGTATTTTAATATCTGAAACACTTATTTCAATATCTCCTGTCTCCATTTTTGGATTTTTACTACTTCGCTCAGCAACTTTCCCAGTAATTTTAATTACAAACTCACGCCCCAATTGATTAGCCAGAGCTATAATATCCTTTGGAGTATTTTCATCAAAAACAAGTTGTGTAATTCCATATCGGTCGCGTAAAGCTATAAATGTCATTCCTCCTAGGTTACGAATAGCTTGTACCCATCCACTTAGGGTAACTTCTTCACCTACACTATTTATTCTAAGTTCTCCACAAGTATGTGTTCTGTACATAATTGAAATATTTTAACTTTTTATTATCGTTTATTTGATCTGCGAAAATAGGATTTTATTTCCTTTTTCGAAATTGAATTGCTCAAATTCAACAGTTATAGAAAAAAGATTTGACCTATAGTTCATAATTAAAGACTTTTTATAACCCTAGGCTTAAGCCTGAAATTATTCTTTTATTCATAATAAGGCCCTTAGCCCAATCTACAATATTTATATTACATTTTTTAAAAAATTTTAAATTAATATCTTTGAACAAATAAAAAGAAATGGATTTATATACCGACGAGTTTTTTATGAAGGAAGCTTTAAAAGAAGCTCAAAAAGCACTTGCTAAAGATGAAATTCCTATTGGAGCAATAATTGTATCTAAAAACCAAATTATAGCACGCGGACATAATTTAACAGAAACCCTGAATGATGTTACAGCGCACGCCGAAATGCAAGCCATTACTTCGGCCGCAAATGCAATTGGAGGCAAATATCTTACTGATTGCGCTTTATACGTCACCTTAGAACCATGTTTAATGTGTGCAGGAGCTTTGTACTGGTCGCAGATTAGCAAAATTGTTTATGGAGCCTCGGATAAAAAACGAGGATTTACAACTACCAACTCTACTGTTTTACATCCAAAAACGGAAATTCTAAAAGGTATTATGGAAGATGAATGCAGTAATATTTTGGTTGTTTTTTTTAAGAAAAAAAGATAATTATTCTATTCTGGTTCGGCATGTATTGTTGCAAAAATATGTTGTTCTTCATACAGCTTCTTCTCAATACTAGTGCAAATCTCATGAGCTTCTAAGAGACTAACCGATTTGTGCATTTTAATATGAAATGTAACCTCCAAATGATCGCCATAACGATGCATATGAATATGATGAACTTTTAGATTCTTACCACTTTCAGCAGCAGAAACACGCTTAATTTCTTGAATAAGTTCCTCTTCTGGTTTCTCACCAAGTAATGGACTGCTTGCATCACGAATAATTTCAAATGCTGCATAAAAAATCAGAGCAGCCACAATTAATCCGAGAACACCATCAACCCACCAAAAATAAGGGCCAATAAAAATACCAACCAAAATAATTACAGAAGATATTGCATCGCTCCGATGGTGCCAGGCATCGGCTTTTAAGGTAATCGATTTTGTCTTTCTCGCTGTCCAGAATGCAAATTGCGCCATTAGCTCTTTAACAACAATTGAAACAATCGTTGCCACAATAGCGATCATCCCATATTTTACTGCTTCATGGTTTTTCAGTTTCTCAATACTTTCGAGAACAAAATTAAATGCAATAACCGCCAGCAACATTCCTATAACCACAGATGCAATTAGCTCAGCCCTTCCATGACCGAATGGATGATCCTTATCTGCTGGTTTTTTCGATATTTTTACACCAATTACAACAACAATTGAGCTTAACGAATCGGATAATGTATGCCAAGCATCGGCAATAATTGCTATAGATCCAGTTACTATACCCGCCCAAAATTTCAAAATAAACAAAAGGATATTGCCAAAAATTGAAACCCAACCTTCAAGGTATTTTAAGAAACTTGCATCTTTTTTCATAGCAGCTAAATTAACAGTTCTTACGTAGTAGCACAAAATTAAAAAAGCAGCCCGAATATAGAGCTGCATTTTGTTTAAACTTATTACCGTTTTATAAACCAATAGATTTTAAGAATGCCTCCTGACTAGGTTCTCTGCCCAAAAACTCTTTTACCATTTCAAGCTCATCAACCGACGAACCTTTCTCAAGAACAACCTTTCGTAATTTAATCCCGGTATTTTTATCCATTACTCCATTTCGAATAAATACAGAAAACATATCTTCCGAAAATACTTTTGCCCATAAATAACTATAATACCCGGCTGCATATCCATTTAAGTGTCCAAAACCAGCTTCGAAATGGGTATCTTCCTGAAATTTGTAAAGTGTTATTTCATTTTGCAATTTTTTTACAATATCGGTTGTTGATTCTTCTCCATTCGGATTATACTTATCGTGATAAGTTAAATCGAGTATTCCATAGAATATTTGTTGCATGGTTTGCAATCCCGATCCTACATTTCGCGAAAGAATCATTTTGTCATAAAAATCTTTTGGCAATACTTCTTTAGTTTTGTAATGCTTTGCAAATAATTTAAGTGCTTCAAAATCCCAAGCCCAATTTTCGAAAATCTGCGATGGCATTTCAACAAAATCCCGGGCAACATTTGTACCTGCTTGTGCCGACAATTCTGTTCTAGTTAATAAATCATGCATTAAATGCCCAAATTCATGGAAGAAAGTTACCACATCATCGTGTAACATAAGTGCTGGCATATCTTCGTTTGCTCTCGGGAAATTACATACCAGACTCGCTATTGGAAGTTGATAATCCCTTCCCATCTGCTTACCAGGAATCATCCCGAACATAGCAGCATGTCCATATTTATTTTTTCGTGGATACAAATCGAGATAGAATTTTGCGATATTCCTATCATCTTCTAGAACATTATATAGCCGAACTTCGTCGTGCCATACATTTGGTGATTTTACCTCTTCGAACTTTAGCCCATACAGATGCTGAGTTATCTGAAATAGTCCATCAATAACTGTATTGACTTCAAAATATTCTTTTAATTTTTGATTATCCAGTTGGTATTTTTCTTCGAGCAAAATATTATCGTAAAATGCAGCTTCCCATGATTCAATTGAATTTATTGACATATCGCTTTTATACTTTCGTTTAACATCAAGCAATTCTTCATAATCGATCTCAGCCTTTTTCCGAACCTTATCTTTGAGTTCGATTTCGAATTTCCATACATTCTGTGGATTTTTTGCCATTCGGTTTTCAGTTCGATATGCTGCATAGGTTTTAAAACCTAATAGTTTAGCCATATCTTCACGCTCAATTAAAATTTGTTTTAAAATCTCCAAATTTTTATCGGCTGCTTTATTTTTATACCTTTTTGATAACTCTTTTCGTGCATCATCGGATTTTGAATATTTCATAAAAGGCACAAAGGAGGGATACTCTAAGCTGATTTTATAATTTCCATCCTCAGTAATATGTACTTTCTTATAATCCTCTGGCAATCCTTTAATTTGTTCAGCTGTAACAATTAGAGAGTCCTGATAGGAGCTAATATTTGATTCAAACTGAATTCCCAAATCCGAGAGTTTATCCTGAATTATTTTTAATTCGTTACGTTTTTCTATTGGTAAAGCAAATCCATTTCGTTCAAATTCTTCGATTGTTTCTTTTAGATATTTCTTTCTATGTCCGGCCAGGCTTTCTGCTTCGCTGGTTTTTGAATAATCCTTTACAGCATTATATAATTCTTCGCTAAGTGCGATTTCGTTAAAAAACTTACCCAATTCGGCAATACTGCTCAAACATTCATTACGAATATCATCATCAGGATGCACATATGCTAAAAGAGAGATTACTTCGTTCACTTTTACTAATGAATTGTACATATTATCAAGAGCAAGCATTGTATTCTCAAATGTTCGCTCTAAACCAACAGAATAAATATTCTCTAAATCGGCTTTTGATCTTTCCATAACCAATTTAGTGGCATCTGATACATGTTCTTTTGTGATTATTCTAAAATCAATCTCTTTATTATGAGATGGGAAAAACGGATTTTGCATAATTTTCTTTTTTTAAAAACACCAAGGCAGTATTTACATTAATATGAACATTATTTCCAGATGAAAGTTTAGATAAGAAAAACTAATCATCGTAAATCTCAATAAATTTGATGATAAATTTACTATTTTAAAATTAGGGAATTTTAAAAAAACTCTTTATCTCTGTATAAACTAAAAATGCACTTAGAATGTCCTTTCGCAAGAAATTAAGCTCCTTTTTAATGTTGCAAAAGATGCAATATCTTTCTGATCAGCAAGGAATTATTCGTCGATATATGCGAGAAAAAGAAGGCTGGGATTTACATCTGGAAAATTCAAAACGCTTTATTTTGGAATCTTCTAAATCAAAAATAAAAGGAAAAGTATTGGTTCTTGGCAGCGGATGGCTACTCGATTGCCCAATTGATGAATTATCGAGAGATTATAAAGAAGTAATTCTTGCCGATATAAATCATCCTAAACAAATTATAAAAAAAACAAAACATCTTGCAAACGTTCAGTTTATAAAAGATGACTTAACTGGGGGACTAATCGAGTTTATTTATCGGAATATTAAACCAGGCAAAAAGTATCTTTTAAATTCATTCATTACCGAAATAAAATCATTTTCATATGCTATTCCTGATGATATTGACTTTGTAATATCGTTAAATATTCTAAGCCAGCTGAGCATTATAATTAGTGATTATTTAAAAACCATGAGCCTTTTTTCACAGAATGAGTTAAACGAAATTTCAGCTGTTATTAATCAATCACATACAATCAGTTTACCAAAAAATAAAACCTGTTTGATTTGCGATTTTGAAGAAGAGCTATTCGATGAAGATGATAAACTTATTGGTGTAAATCCATTGATTTTTTCAAATTTACCCTTGGGTAATTTTTCTGAAAAGTGGAAATGGAAATTTGATTCATCAATGACATATAGAGATGAAATTAAGACTTTTTTTAATGTTAGTGCTACTGATTTATAATCCCAAACGGAATACATGAGCAATAAAAATTGGAATATGGTAATTACCGACCTCGACGGAACGCTTTTCAACGATAATAAGGAAGTAAGTTTAACCGATATGAAAAGCCTTTACTGGTTGGGAGAAAATAATATTTTACGTGTAATTGCAACAGGAAGAAATTTCTATTCATTTTCAAAAGTCATAAAACCTTCATTCCCTATCGACTATCTAATTTTTTCATCAGGAGCAGGAATTTACAACTGGAAAAGCAAAACAATAATTCATTCTGAATATTTACCAGATTTTGAAGTAACACAAATCTCAAAAATTCTAATTGAACATAAGGTTGATTTTATGATTCATGAGATTATCCCAAATAATCATAAATTTATTTATCACCGCTCTGGAAAACCAAATCCCGATTTTGAAAAAAGAATTCAGGTTTATTATGACTTTGCTGTTGAAATGGACAAAGCCATTGAAAAACATTCACATGCATGTCAGATAATAGCTGTTTTTCCAAACGACCTAAAGCTATTTGACAATATTAGCCGCAAATTTGATGATATAAAAATTATCCGAACCACATCTCCCCTTGATGGAGAATCAATTTGGATGGAGATCTTTCCTAAGAATGTTTCAAAGGGGCAAGCTATTAAATGGTTGTGTAATACACTTAAAATTTCTCCTGAAAAAACAATAAGTATTGGAAATGATTACAACGATATAGATATGCTTGAATTTACAGCACAAAGCTATATTGTAGCAAATGCTCCTGATGACCTGCAAGAAAAATTCCCGGTTTGCAGCAGCAACCAGGAACATGCATTCAGCGATGTAGTAGGTAGATATTTTGATATTGGGTTCTAAGTTTTACTCAAAAAAAGCATCCTTTCCAGGATAATTAAATTTTTCTTTAGCCACAACCTGCGAAAAAATAAAATACTTTACCTCTGCATTGGTACAAACCATTCCGTCAGCATTAATCAGTTCAGTATAAATAGTTGCCAATTTCCGATTATGGTCAGTAAGTTTAGCTCGAATCTTTAATTTGCCTTTATTAGCTTCAACTGCTTTTCTGAATTTCACATTAATATTTGAAGTAACACCGGATGTTTCAAGTTTTACATACAACACCCAGCTGGCAATCTCGTCCATCAATGTAGTTTGAATACCACCATGCAGAATATTTCCATATCCCGTTAAATGCATTTTGGGTTCCCATTCGCAAATAATCCAATCGCCATCTTCATAAAACTGCATTTGTAGACCCAGCGAGTTTTTTGGTGAACATCCAAAACAATTGTATCCTTCAATATGGGCAAATGGATTTTTTATTTTTTTCATTACAAAAACTCTAAAAAATATTAGTATTCAAAAGATCTTCCTGTAATTGATTCAATGGGAATTTTAATAATCAGCACATTGTCTACAGAGGGTTTTGAATACTCAAATGGCTTATCGGAATAGTTCTTCATAAAAATGCTTAACCCTCTAACTTTCTCATCATAATCATCAACGAAAAGAGCATGACCATTAATCAATACACTTCTATACGCAAATCGCCATGAGCAAGCAACCGTTTCGTGTCTTGCAAACAATTTATGATCGGTATCAAACTCTAAGCATACCTTGTTGTTGTGTTTAAGAATATCTACTTTTTTCCCTTCCTTTGCACAATGCAGCCATATGGTCTGATCTTCGTAACCAAAATTCATAGCCAGAACATAAGGAATATCTCCTTCAACCATTCCTACTCTGCAAACTTTGCATTTTTTTATAATTGATTCGAGTTCATCTAATTCAATTATGTCTTTTATTGCATTATCTCTTTTTGCCATAATATCAAAATTCTAAATAATAAAAATTTATCACCTATATATTATTTTTCCCTTTTTTCCATCTGCCCTCTCAGCCATTTTAGAGCTTCTTCCTCTTTACTAAATAATCGTGTAGGAACTTTAGGCCTACTAAATGTAAGGAACAGATTCGCGAAATAGCTTGAAATTTTTGATTCAATTAAAATTGCCTGCCCGGCAACATATGGTCTATATTGAGCCGCAGCATACTCCCGTGTCTTTGAATCAACAAAAAAGAGCTTGCGAACATCAACTAGATTTGCACAAAGCCTTTCTCCATTCCATGAATCACCTACTTTTGTCATTTTTTGCAATGTATCCATATCGAGAGTGCAGTTTTCAAGAGCTATATATTTATAAATCTGGTCATCTTCCTGAACAACCTTTACTCTATCATTTACTATTGTGCTTTGCATATTATTCGTTGTAGTATTACATTCTTTGCTAAATTATCGAAAATTTAAGATGCAACGATAGAAAAAAGAAAGAATTTTCAATTAGAATTATTACAAATAATCAGTAAATAAAATGCTAGTTCGAAAGAATATTTGTTGCAGGTAAGGTAAAAGTAATTGTCGTTCCCTTATTTATTTCACTATCAATATGAATATCGCCCCTATTCATATTAACAAATTCTTTGCAGAAGAATAGCCCAAGTCCTTTACCTGTTTCTCCCCGAGTACCATTGGTGGAGCCGTTGGCGATTTCAAAAATCCTTTTTTGATTCTCTGGAGAAAATCCAACTCCATTGTCTTTAACCCATATATGGGCAATATCATTCTCGATAGTAGATCCAATAGAAATTTTGCCATTCTCCGAAGTAAATTTTATGGCATTATTCAATAAATTACGGAGTATAGCTGATACCATATTTTTATCAGCATCAACGTACGAATTCTTGCACATTTCACAAGAAATCTGAATTTTTTTAAACTCAGCTATGGGTTGGTAAATACTCAAAATTTCTTTAGATATATCTGCCAGATCTATAGTTTCAGGTTTAAATGGGAATTTACCTTGTTGGCTTAAAGCCCAGTTCAACAAGTTATCAATAAGCGATAATAAGTTGTTAACCGACATTTCGAGTGATTTCGACAGTTTTCTTAATGAGTTAAAATCCTGGTCTTCAATCCAGAAAGGTATTAACTGAGTAAGACTATCGATAGAAACAAGAGGGCTGCGCAAATCATGAGCAATAATCTGAAAAAGTTTATCTTTTGTTTTATTTGCATCGAAAAGCTCTTCGTTTTGTTTTACAATTTGCGCTCTCTGCTGCAAAATATGATTGTTTTGTTTTTTCAAGATACTATTTAACCTTTTTCTTTTTCGATTCTCATATACCATAAACATTATAAACACTAATGCTAAAAGGACTGTCAGAATAAGAATGTTGCGTTGAAACTTTCTTCGGGTCGAATCTTGCTCTGCTTTTGCAAGCTCAAGCTGTTGAATTTCCTTTTCCTTTTCTAAAATAGAAATTTGATGTAGTCGCTTTTCCGATTCATATTTTTGTTCTAATTCTACGAATTGCTTTTTCTTTTCGAGATTATATACGCTATCCTCAAAAACACCAAATTCTTTTAAATAGTAAAAGGCTTTTTTATAGTTCCCTCTTTTTTCGTGTAACTGATATAAATTATTTGACAACCGATGCTGTTTGCGCACATCCTTTATTTGGTTTGCCAAAGCATAACTTTCTTCGAGATATTTAATTCCGGTATTGTAATCCCCCTGCTTAACAAAAGCATTACCTAATCCTTGAAGAGAAAAAACAAGCATTTCTTTTTCGCCTATTTCCTTTTCGAGAGCAATTGCCTTTTTATAATAATGCTTTGCTTCGTTTAACTTATTAATTTTTTCGTATGTAACACCAAGATTGTGCATTAAAAGCATTTTGTCGTATTTGTTATTTGAAGACTTCTCAAAATAACTAAGTGCTTCTTGATAATAAGTAATTGCTGTAAATGCATTTTCTCCGTCCTTGTAAATATTACCAATATTCATTAAAGTGGTATGCAGCTTAGATGTGAGGTTTAATCTTTTTGATATTTCAAGATTTAACAACTGATATTCAAGAGCTTTCTCGAAATTACTCATATCATAATACAAAACACCCAGGTTATTTAATATACTCGAGATTTGTACGGAATCCTTATTGTTTTGGTATATTTTTAAACTTTTCATAAAACATTCGATCGACTTATCAAACTCACCGAATCGTTTATAAACATTACCCATCCTGTTCAGCACACTTGCCTTTTCTGAGTCAATTTTTAAACTATCGAACATTACAAGAGCTTTATTGTAATAAATCATAGCCGAATCATAATTTGATAATGATTTATATACCAAACCCATCTGATTTAAGGCTTTTGCATGACCAAATGGGAAATTAAGCTTTTTTGAAAGTTTCAAAGCCTCCTTGCCATCAACCAATGATGTATCAAGCTGGAACTTTATATACCTGTAAGATAAATCTATTAGTTTTAGTACTTTTGTTGTATCATTTGGCAAAGCTTTTACAGTTAAACGCAAGTCATCTATCTCAGAATTCTGACTATTTCCAAGAAAAACTAACTTTAGGCAAAAAATACCTACTAACAATATGTTTCTAAAAATGCTCTTCAATTGATTTTAGAATTATTCTTCTTCCCCATTTCCTATTCCAGTATCACCTTCCCCATCAGGATCACCATTTCTTAACAGATTATCGTAGTTTTTTACAATGATTTTTATTTTCTCAAGTTGTTTTATATCCGAGGGTTTTAAAGAAATTTCAAATTCCTTAACTTGTTCTTTAATAATTTCAGAAAGTGTTTTATTCTCTTTTAGTTTAATTCTGACTTCCCAATAATCGTTAACATAATTCTGTTCAATACTTTCAAGAATACAATTTCCCGGCATTTTCACTAAAGCATCTAAGCGATAGTTGCTTGTTCCAGTCTTGTAGAACAAGTTAAAGTAAGGATAATAAAGTTTCATAATTACTAATTTTATTTGTTTAACAAAAGGCGTTTAAAGTTAACAAAAATTATATAATCATCAACAATGGGTTCTAAAAACAACATTATATAAATCCAATAACACTATCTATAAGACTGATCTTAATGCCATTGTCTGTACCATTCAAATAAGGCAACAGCAAGAGCATGCGAAACATTCATTGAAGTATTGTGCCCATGTAAGGGAATATGAATTATTAGATCTGACTTGTTAAGTGTCTGGTTATCAATTCCAACTATTTCATTTCCAACTATTATTGCCATTTTTTCAGGCAACATAACTGCAAATATATTTTCAGAATCACTAGATGTTTCAAGAGAAACAACCTTATAATCAAGCGGAATTTTATTAAATATTTCGGAGATTTCGCAAATTTCCCAGTTCATTGAGTCGAAGCTTAGACCAGCTGTTTTTCTAACTTTTGATCTGCGAATATCTTTTTCAGTGGTTACAATTATCACTTTTTTGCAGCCAGTATTATCGGCAAGGCGAATTATATTCCCAATATTTTCGGGTGTTTTAATTTGATAAGCAATAATAATTGGAGCATTTCCATCTGGTTCAGCATTCTTAATAAATAGTTTTTTTGATTGTGTGGTTCGGTCTGTCATAAAGTTAATCAGTAATAACTATATCCATTTTTATATCAAATTCATTTGTTGGAACCGATTCAACAATCTGAAAATCTAAACATACACCGGCCTTAAATGCTTTTGTATTTTTAAGTAGCTTGTCATAATAAGCCTTCCCTCTTCCCAGTCGGTTATTATTTTTATCAAATGCAACTCCGGGAACAACAATAAAATCAATTATATCAATTGTATCATTAAAAATCTCATTGGGTTCAGAAATTCCAAAAGCACTTCCTTTCGACATAAACTGAATTCCTTTAAATTCGCGTAATTCTAATTCGGCTCCATTAACCGATGGTAAAATAAATCTTTTAGTCTCGAACCACTTTAAAATAAAATCATGCGTGTTTACTTCATCATCCATCGACCAGTAAGCCATAATGGTATTTGCTTGAATAAATTCAGGCAGAATTTCTATCTTTTCAAAGATCCTTATTGATCTCTCCTTTTTGTTTTCGAAAGAAAAACTCTTTTTTAATTCTTTAATTTGATTTCGTATTTCCTTTTTCTTCGAATCAATCATCTTATATAATTAATTTGTTTACCGACAAAACCTTACACTTTGATTTTTCTTTAAATCAACAGATAAATTAAACAATTAGTTTATATCCTTTGCCATGTATATTCAGAATCTGAATAGTTTTATCTTCTTTCAGATATTTGCGTAATTTGGTTATATAAACATCCATACTACGGGCATTAAAGTAACTATCTTCCTGCCATATTGTTTTCAATGCAAAATTACGCTCAAGCACATTATTTTTATTGTTACATAGAAGTTTTAAAAGTTCAGATTCTTTGGTGGTAAGTTTTAATTGTTTCTTGTTGTACTCAAGAATTTGTTTTTGCGAATCAAAAACATATTCACCAATTGTGTATGTTTCATTCGTATCAGAAACATTGTTTGTACTTAATCGTCTTAAAATAGCTTTAATTCTGAACATGAGTTCTTCCATGCTGAATGGTTTTGTAATATAATCATCAGCACCAATTGAAAAACCTTCCAGAACATCTTCTTTCAATGATTTTGCTGTTAAAAAGATATACGGCATGGCACTATTTATCTTTTTTATTTCTCGGGCTAAAGTAAATCCGTCCATTTTAGGCATCATCACATCAAGAATACAAATATCATATTTGTTTTTTTTAAATCCAGCCAGAGCAAGTTCACCGTTAACAAAAAGGTCTGTTTTAAAACCTTTGGCAATTAAATACTCGCGTAATAGTGCTCCAAGATTCTCGTCATCTTCGGCAAGCAATATCTTAACATTAGCTTCTTCCATTATTTATATGATTAGTTGGAATAAATATTTTAAAAGTCGTTCCTTTTTTTAATTCTGATTCAAGAGTAATTTGTCCACCATGTTCTTCAACCATCTTTTTTACATAATTCAATCCAAGTCCAAATCCTTTTACATCATGCACATTTCCAGTTGATACCCTGTAAAACTGTTCAAATATTCTTTTCTGGTCTTGTTTTTTTATACCAATTCCATTATCCGAAACAGATATATAAATTCCGGAATTATTGTCGCTTGTTGCAATTTTAATTTCAGGATCATTTTTACTATATTTCATAGCATTATCAAGCAAGTTAAAAATAATATTTGTAAAATGCACCTCATCAATATTTGCAATGTAATTGGTAGCTTCCAGATTTTTCGCTATTGAGCCATTTCTGTTCTTAACCTGTATCTCAAAATTATGCACAACATTGTCAATAATTTCGTGAATATTGTGTTCCCTGAATTTTAATTTAATTTGACCTTGCTCAAAAAGGGCTGTTTTTAAAACTTTTTCAACCTGATAACTTAGTCTTTTACTCTCATCATCAATAATATTAGATATATAATCGATGTTTTTAAGCTCGATTGGAATTCCTTTATCTTTTAATAATTGAGATGCAAGTGAAATTGTTGATATTGGGGTTTTCAATTCATGCGTCATATTATTTACAAAGTCATTCTTAATTTGAGAGATTCTTTTTTGTTTAAACATTATATGAATTGAAAGAGAGAATCCGAGTATTACTATTAATGTAAGAAAGATCGAAGTAAATGCTATAAAACCAGTTGATTTGAGTATAAAATTCCTTTCCTCTGGAAAATAAATGATTAGAAAATTGTCTTTTGCAAAAACATCATGAGGGAATAATTGACCTGTAAATACTTTTGCTTTAGTCTTTTGGTTGAAGCTATCCGATTTGTAAACTAAATTTATTCCTTTCTTAACTACCGCAAATTCATAATCAATATTTTCATCAATACTGCGTATTGATCTTTGTATAATTTCTTCAAGCGTTTCTTTACTAATCCTATCCTCTAAATCAACATCAATTTGAACTAGTTTATTTACAGTATTTTCAACAAATACAGTATGCTCTGATAGCTTCTCAATAAAAGCAGAATTCGTGTTTATGCTTTTAAATAGCTTTTGCTTATTTGCCTTATTTAATAATAAATTCTCTTTGTTTGTAAACAACATCCCACTACCCATAAATTGCTGCAATTGATTAATTTGCTTAATCGAATCAGCTGGATTAATAACAAAAATTTCTTTTTCAAGATTCGTGGTCGATAAACTAAACAAACTCTGATTTAGCTTATTATATTGATAGTTTAAAGCAGGCTTCCCTGTTGCAGTAATATCTTTATATGGATCAATTTCATCTACTAACTGATAAACTAATTCGCGTTTCTCTATTTCATCAATAATATTTCCAATACTTTTATTTACCAGTTGAGAAAACTGCTCTTCCTTTATATTAATAGCATTCTTTATCCAGTATAGCTGAACGATTATTAGGCCGATTAAGGTAATCGACAAAATGATAGTTAAAATCCAGATAGCTTTTTTTTGCATAGCATCACAAAGATATCAGGATATGTATTCAAAATGAATTATTTAACATTATTTAACATCGCTTTAAATAACTTAACCAATGCTTACGATACTTTTGTTGATGACAATTAGATAAGAATGCAAGTTAAAAATTGTCAATGATTAGGTTAAAATTTTAGGGTTTGGGTAAAGAGAGATGGTTAGATCTCTCTTTCTCTTTTTGTGATGATTAGAAGATTAGGTTTTTCAATGCTTTTGTTGATAAATCATCTATTTTAAATGCAGTACTAACATATTCCATCTTTTTAATTTTCAGTACCAATTCCTTAAAAGAAGGATCTGTAACTTCTCCAGATATTTTTAAAATAAAATCAATGTTCTTTAGTTCGGGTATAAGGAACCCATTCTCTGATTTATTAGAAATCAACTGATACTGAATAAAACATTCTTCATCATCAAATCTAAATACCGAGAAAACAGGATTTTCTTCCAGCTTTGGTTGTTCAATACATAAACTCTCTGCCTTTGTAAACTCAAATCTCAGATTTTGATTAAAGGCCCAACTTAAACGGTAATCATTCTCATGGGTAACAATTCCAATAAGCGAAAACTGTTCATTCGGTTCCGAAACCAATTTGTGAACTTTCTTTTTCACGAGATATCTATTTTTCTGCTAATTTAAGAAAGGAAATGTAAATACAGGTATGTTAATCCAAAAATTCGATGGTCTTGGTTAAAGCCTCTCTTGCAGCACCTTGTTGTGCTTCCTTTTTTGAGTTACCAGTACCTCTGCCAAAAACTTTATTATTTAGTTTAACACTTGATTTAAAGATTGGAGTATTTTGTTCGTTCATATCACCTTCTGTATCCTCAAAAACAATTTCTAGTCTATTCTTTTGGGCTAATTCAATAAGCTTACTTTTATAGTCGGAATCAACCTGTATTAGTTCATTTATATTAATATATTTTTTTATAATACGTTTAATAATAAATCGCTTTGTTTTCTTATAACCCTTATCAATATAAATAGCCCCAATTAAAGCTTCAAAAGCATTTCCATAAATATTCTTTGTACCATTTACCTTTATTTGCGAAATAATTAAATCTTGCAAACCCAGTTTAATAGCTATTTCATTAAGTTGTTCTCTACTAACGATGCGAGCACGCATTTTAGTTAAAAAACCTTCTTTTTTAAATGGGAAATATGAAAAGAGATAATCGGCGATAACAGCAGCTAAAATTGCATCGCCAAGATATTCAAGACGTTCATTATTAATATAACGTTCGCTATCGAACTGAATAGATGCAGATTTGTGAGTAAACGCAATCTTATAAACCTTATAATTGCCAGGATAAAATCCTATTAATCGATAAAGTTTACGAATAAAATCTTTATTTCCTGAAAAAAAATACTTTACAAAGGGAAAGATATTGAACACTAACTATTCAGTATATTTTTTAATAATAACCGAAGCATTATGCCCACCAAAACCAAATGTATTACTTAAAGCAGCACGAACAACTCGTTTTTGTGCTTTATGAAGTGTAAGATTTAATTTTGGATCAATGTTGGGATCTAATTCATGATGATTAATTGTTGGAGGAATAACATCTCTAACTACAGCAAGAAGTGCAGCTAATGTTTCAACTGCACCAGCAGCTCCCAGCAAATGACCTGTCATTGATTTTGTTGAACTGATATTCATTTTATATGAATGCTCACCAAACACTTCAAGAATACCTTTTAATTCGGCAACATCTCCAAGTGGAGTAGCTGTTCCGTGAACATTAATATAATCGAGATCTTCTGGTTTAAGATTAGCATCCTCAAGTGCATTTCTCATTACATTCATTGCACCTAATCCTTCTGGATGTGGAGCAGTTAAATGATATGCATCGGCAGACATACCGCCGCCAGCTACTTCGGCATAAATTTTTGCACCACGCTTTTTAGCATGTTCTAGTTCTTCGAAAATTAATGCAGCAGCGCCTTCGCCCATTACGAAACCATCTCTTGTATTACAAAATGGTCGTGAGGCAGACTTATAATTATCATTATTTGTAGATAATGCTTGCATTGAATTAAATCCACCCATTCCAGCCTCATTGATTGATGCTTCTGAACCACCGGTAATAAAAATATTAGCTTTACCTAATCGAATATAGTTTAATGCATCAATAAGTGCATTAGTTGATGATGCACAAGCAGAAACGGTTGTAAAATTTGGACCACGGAAATGATACTTCATTGAGATATGCCCTGAAGCTATATCCGAGATCATTTTAGGAATAAAGAATGGGCTAAACCTTGGAGTTCCATCTCCTGTTACATATCCTCTTACTTCTTCAAGAAAAGTTTGTATACCACCAATTCCAGAGCCCCAAATAACTCCAGCCCTATCGTGGTCAATAACATTTAAATCAAGTCTTGAATCTTGAATTGCTTGCTCAGCAGCTACTAAAGCATATTGTGCAAACAAATCAAGTTTCTTTGCTTCTTTCCTGTCAAAATGTTGATTAGGATCGAAATTTTTAACCTCACAAGCAAATCTTGTTTTAAATTTTGAAGTATCAAAATGAGTGATTATGTCTGAGCCACTTACTCCATTTTCTAAATTGTTCCAATATTCTTCAATATTATTACCAATTGGGGTAATTGCTCCTATACCAGTAATTACTACACGTTTGAATTCCATAAATATTAAAATTTAAAACAAGATTTGGGGGTTATTGAATTTTTACTTAGCGTGCTCTTCGATGTACTTAATAGCATCACCAACTGTGCCGATATTTTCAGCTTGATCATCTGGAATAGAAATGTTAAATTCTTTCTCAAATTCCATGATTAATTCAACAGTGTCAAGAGAATCAGCACCTAGATCATTTGTAAAACTTGCTTCTGGTGTAACCTCATTCTCGTCAACTCCTAATTTATCAACGATGATAGCTTTAACTCTTGATGCAGTATCAGACATAACTTTAAGTTTTAGTTAATAATTAATTTATTTTTTTAACTGTGCAAAGAAATATAATTAATGTATAAATCAAAAATATTTCTTTTTATTTTGATGCAAAAATAATCTTTTTTGGATTTAAAGAACCATTTTTGCAATATATTTTTAAGAACGAGTCCCTGACACAAGGACAAACCCTAATATTAAAACACTAATAATGAACAAGATAGCCATTTTTGCATCGGGTTCCGGAACCAATGCCGAAAACCTAATTCGAGCCTTCAAAGAAAATAAAAAAATTGAAATCTCAGTAATTTTTTCGAACAATAAAAATGCATTTGTGATTCAACGTGCTATTAATCACGGTATTAAATACCATATTTTTTCTCGACCCGATTTTTATCAATCTCAGAAAATTCTTGAATTACTTCGTCAAGATGATATTACCTATATTGTTTTAGCAGGTTTTTTATGGTTAATACCTGAATATCT
Source organism: Bacteroidetes bacterium GWF2_33_16 (assembly GCA_001768565.1). Lineage (GTDB taxonomy): Bacteria > Bacteroidota > Bacteroidia > Bacteroidales > UBA12077 > UBA12077. The sequence goes on from MEOE01000023.1 coordinate 18,236, forward strand.
GATTGATGCATATCCAAATAAAATAATAAATATTCATCCTGCCCTCTTACCAAAATATGGAGGGAAAGGGATGTTTGGCATGAATGTTCATGAAACGGTGGTAAGAAACAAAGAAACAGAAACTGGTATAAGTATACATTATGTAAATAAGGAATATGATAAAGGATCAATCATTTTTCAGGCCAAATGCCCTGTATTATCAACTGACACACCCGAAGATATAGCAAACAAGGTACACGAACTTGAATACATGCACTTTCCGCGAATTATTGAACAAATTCTTTCTGCTTAACCTGATCGTATTTACGACCTAATGTAAAAGTGAGTCCTAAATTAAAGAACTTTTTATCGTATTCGAATATAATGGTTTCATCAAACGAAACATTGAACCCAAACTGAACCAGTGCTTTAACATATCTATAACCAAATTTTGCTGTAAAAGTAGGTTGAAAAAATGTTGTTAGTTTATCATATCTTGCTTCGTCGTATAAATAATCTATTTGTACAATATTAAATCTAGGTGTAAAACTCCCGGTAAAAAAATCATTTGTTATACCAAAACTAGGTTGCAAGAAAATCTGATAATAATTAGCATCAGCACTATAACTATCTTCAACAGTTTGAATATTGCCATTACCATAACCCAAAAACACTTCCATCATAAATTTTTTACTAATTGGTTGATAATATCCAATACCACCTTCGAAAACAGTATGTTTATGAAAATCTCCTGTTGAATCATTCTTCTGGTCAGCAAAACTCCCATTTGCAATAATCGCGATATGGTCGGTAATTGCCAATCCAAGCTGTGCATCAAAGTTACTTGTTCCGGTTGCAACCGACGCTTGAAATTCACCCCCATTTTTGAACATAGGAGCATTAACCATTGTTGGGATATATGAAGGGGGATTACACGACGAAAACACAGTTATTAACCCTAGTATTAATAACCCAATATTAAGTTTTTTCATTTTTGCAGATATTAAAAATAAATTAAATAGTTTTCGATTACTTAAATATGAAACTAAATTACATTATTTTATTAGTATTCAAAATTTGAGGGTTTTTCGTAGAAACAAATAAAACCAATTCCTTTTAAAAGAAATTGGTTTTTATCAAATTTTTCGAAATAATTTAAATGCAATTTGCACTAAAAATAATCCCTCCCAATATTAATATTTAATCCTAAATTAAATATCAAGCTTTGATTATCGTAATCCAGGTTATCATTGGTAGGAAAAGAATATCCAATTTGTATTACTGCTTTTACATATTTATAACCAACCTTAGCAGTAATTACTGGTTCAATAAATAAATTCCAGGATTCGTTAAGTGATTGTGCCTTTCCGGGTTTCATCTGAACCATTGCAAGTCGGGTTGCAAAACTACCATCAAAGAAATCGGTTGCAGCACCAATTCCTGGTTGAATAAAATAGCGATTAAAATTTACATCAACTTTATCAAGACCAAATGCCCCATTATCTTCAAGAGTTTGGATTTCTCCAAATCCATATCCTCCAAATACTTCTATTCTCGCTGATGATGAAATTTGCCTGTAGTACCCCAGCCCGCCTTCGATAATTAAATGCTTATGAAATTCATCGGTAGTATCATTAGTTTGATCGGCATAACTTCCATTTGCTATAACAGCAATATTATCGGTAATTGCATAGCCCAACTGAGCATCAAAATTACTGGTACCTGTGGCAACAGTTGCCTGAAATTCACCTTTATTGCTAAACACCGGTGTATTTACCATATTAGGTATGTACTCCGGAGAACATGAAGAAAGAATTCCAATAAGTGAGAATAACATTATTATGTAAAAACTCACTTCTTTTTTAAGATTTAAATGATTCCTCATAATAATTGATTTTGGTTTATAACTTAAGGTTTTAAAGAACTTATAAGAGTGTTATAGATAATTTCCTTTCTTAACTCAATAAACTTGCTAAATTCAATCCCATTATATGCGTTCTTTTCATTTATTAAAGATTTAATTGCAAATGGGAATGCAATTAATGATAACATATTTAAATAAAACTGTTCGGGATCTGTTTTTCGTATATTGCCTTTAGAAGATTCAGCATTGAGCTGATTTGCAAACTTTTCCGTTGTATATAAAGAGTCTGTAACTTTTAACTTGGTTATTTTATCCGGACTATGGTTCAATACAGCCAGCACAAATGAAACTAAAAGCGGATTACTAATCAGCATATCTATGTACCTACAAATATATTGTTTAATCTTTTCATTTAGTTCAAGATCTGAATCCAGTATAGTTTTTAGTGAGGATGACGGATCACCAATTAGTAAATTAATAATGGTCTCAAACAACATTTCCTTACTACGGAAATAATAATTCATTAAAGAAATATTGATTTTTGCTCGTGAGGCAATCTCTCTAACACTTGTTCGATGAAATCCCTTCTCGAGAAATAATTCGGTTGCTGATTCAATAATCTTTTCTTGGGTGCTAGCCTTTTCTGACATAATAATATGATATTATCAGGCAAGTTAAGTAAAACATTTGTTTAAAACAAATGTTTAAAACAAATGTTTTGGTATTCTGAGATAACTAATTGGAACTTAAATAATCGACTTTAACGAACTATTTAAGCTATCAACAACTGATTGAAAATCCTGTAGGTTTTGTTCTTTTATAGGCTCAATGGGAGGTGCTTTAATTTTAAGCGGATTAATAGGAGAACCATTCATCCAGACTCGGTAATCTAAATGCGAACCAGTTGAATAACCAGTACTTCCAACATATCCAATTACCTGGCCTTGTTTTACCTTAGCACCAACATGCATTCCTGAGGCAAATTTTGAAAAGTGATTATATCCTGTAGTATAAACGCTATTATGTTTAACTTTAATATAATTACCTGCTGACTTAGTAAATCCCTTTTCAACTACAATACCATCACCAACTGTATAAACAGGTGTTCCTGTTGGTGCAACATAGTCGACACCGCTATGTGGGCGAACGATTTTTAAGATAGGATGCATTCTTCCTTTTGAAAAACCAGAACTAATTCTAGAAAACCTCAATGGTGCTTTAAGCAATTGACGTCGTAAGCTCTTCCCATATTGGTCGTAATAACTTACCTCTCCATCTTGTGTAAATTCGTAAGCTAGAAGTTCCTCTCCTTTATGAATAAAACTTGCAGCATAAATCCGTCCAACACCAATCGGAATACTATCAACAAATTGAGCATCATAAATCACTTTAAAACTATCTCCTTTATCGAGTCCAAAAAAATCAACTGTCCATGCATAAATCTCAGAAAGTCTAATTGCCATAACTGGATCTACATTATTTTCAATCATAGAATTCCATAAAGAAGAGGTGATTGCACCAGTACTTGTTTTTAAAACATTGGCTATTACCTTTTCTCCCTTAGTAGCAACAGGCGTTTTATTTAAATCTATTTTAAGAAACTCTGTTGGATTGTGCTGATAAACAAAATACTTTAATATACTGTCTTTATCTCGCGTATAATAAAGCTTGAACTGATTTCCTAAACGAATATTTCGTATATCGAAAACGCTGGCCGAATTTAAAGTTGCTTCAGATGCAAGCGCCCTATCGAGCCCAGATTGATTAAGAATTAATGCAAGGTTTTGATTTTTTTTTACTCTCCCTGAAACAACATAAAAGGAGTCCAAGGTAATTCCAAACTCTTTCTGGATATCATTATATATAATATTTTCATCTATTTCCAGGCTGTATATTCCCTTTAATTCTTTTGAATCTTTTGTTGAAAATGGATTAATAAAGCCTATCAGTGCTATTAAAAATAAAGAAATAATAATTAATGGAATTTTTTTTGTAAACATCTTAACTTTTTGTTTCAATAACTTAAAATTAATATTTTATACGATCAAAACCTTTACCATATACACCCATAACATTATTAACCGACACAAATGCGCTGGGATCTATTTCTTTAATTATTCTAAGGATATCATGTGATTCTTGTTTTTTAACAAGGATAAGCAGAATTTTTGAATCTACTTGTGTATACCATCCTTTTCCGTCAAGCACTGTAATCCCCCTTTTTATTTGAGTTGCCACTGCGTCAGCTATTCTTTCATAATCTTTTGAAAAGATAAACATTTGAACAGTGCGTTTTGTACCAGTGAGTATAAGATCAATTACATAAGCAGTAACTGACATTGCAACATAACCATATACAATTTTTTCAATTGAATTAAAAATTAAGAATGAGGATGAAATTATTATTACATCTGCATATAAAATAACTTTCCCAGGACTAACTTCGCGATACTTATTTATTATCATAGCAATAATATCAGTTCCACCTGTACTTCCTCCCTGACTAAAAACTATACCCACACCAGCACCTGCCAGAATGCCGCCAATAACAGCTGACATAAAATTTTCATTTACAATTGGTTCTTTAATAATACCCTGAAGTACTGTTAAAAATATTGACAATACTGTAATTGCATAAATAGTTTTTATGCCAAATCCTTTGCCAAGAACTCTTAAACTGGATATTATTAATACTGAATTAATCGCCAGGTAAGAGATACCAATTGGAAATTTCGATGCATAAAATATTAATGTTGCGACACCTGTAATTCCTCCACCAGTAATTTCGGCCGGAATCAAAAAAGCCGTCCATCCAAGTGCATTAATAAATAAACCTATAGTAATAATTGAATATTCTCGTAGGTTCTTTTTTATTTTAGGATTCATCTTTTACTTTTTAAATTACAACATTAATAATTTTATTAGGGACAAAAATTATTTTTTTAGGTGCTTTACCTTCAAGCCATTTTTGGCTATTTTCATTACCCAAAACGGCATCTTCAGCATCTTTGGAACTACAATTTATTGGAAGTTCTATTTTAAATCTCATTTTGCCATTGAAAGAAACCGGGCATTCAAAAGTACTCTCTTTTAAATAGCTTTCGTTAAATTCTGGCAATTTAGCAAATGAAACTGTATTGTTATGACCACATAAGCTCCATAATTCTTCTGTTATATGAGGAGCAAAAGGAGACAACAAAACTATTAAAGATTCAAGTATTTCTCGTTTACTACATTTTAAATCATTAAGCTCGTTTACACAAATCATAAAAGCACTTACAGATGTGTTAAAAGAAAAACGTTCAATATCATCATTGATTTTCTTAATGGTTTTATGAAGTACTTTCAATTCAGCATCGACTGGGTTTTCGTCAGACAATCTGAAATTAAACTGATCATCGTGAAATAAACGCCAGAATTTTTTCAGGAACTTGTGTACACCATCAATACCATTTGTATCCCAAGGCTTTGACATTTCCAATGGTCCTAGAAACATTTCGTACATTCTCAAAGTATCGGCACCATAATGATCTATTACATCATCAGGATTTACAACATTATATAATGATTTCGACATTTTCTCGACAGCGTGTCCGCAGATGTACTTTCCTTCTTCGAGAATGAATTCAGCATCTTTATATTCAGGATTCCAGTTTCGGAACTTTTCGATATCCAGCACATCATTTTGTACCATATTCACATCAACATGAATTGCTGATGAATCGTACTGATCTTTCAGATTATAAGAAACAAATTTGTTGGTACCCTTTATTCTATAAACAAAGTTCGATCTACCTTGAATCATCCCCTGATTAATCATTTTTTTGAAAGGTTCGTCTTCGCAAACCCATCCAATATCGAATAAAAACTTATTCCAAAAACGCGAATATACCAAATGCCCTGTAGCATGTTCTGTTCCTCCAATATAAAGATCAACATTTCGCCAATATTGATTTGATTCTTTTGAAACCAGGGCATTGTCATTTTTCGGATCCATATATCGTAAATAATATGCTGAAGATCCTGCAAATCCAGGCATAGTACTCATTTCAAGCGGATATCCATTATCTGTTTTCCAGTTTTTTGCTCTGCCAAGTGGTGGTTCTCCCTTTTCTGTTGGCAAATATGAATCAACTTCGGGCAATTCCAAGGGTAATTTTTCTTTTGGCAGAGTATATGGAATTCCATTTTTAAAATAAACAGGAAATGGTTCTCCCCAATATCTTTGTCGGCTAAAAATTGCATCGCGTAAACGGAAATTTATTTTTCCTTTACCAATGTCTTGTTTTTCAATATATTGAATAGTTCTATTAATTGCATCGCTAACATCCAAACCATTAATAAACCCAGAATTAATCATTTTTCCTTCTTTAGAATCGTATGAGTCGATCCATGTATTTGTATCACTTGGTGCTTCATCTGTTTTAACTACTACTTGAATTACAGGCAAGTTAAAATGTCGGGCAAACTTAAAATCGCGACTATCATGGCCAGGAACAGCCATTATTGCGCCAGTACCGTAACCCATTAAAACATAGTCGCTAATATAAATAGGTATCTCATTATTTGTAAGAGGATTTATCGCGTAAGCCCCGGTAAATTGACCGCTAACCGACTTTGCATCAGCCATACGTTCTCTTTCGGTTCGTTTTTTTGTTTCCTTAATATATATTTCTATATCTTTTTTATAATCAGGTGTAGTGATTTTATTTACAAGATCATTTTCTGGAGCAAGTACCATAAAAGTAACACCCCAGGCTGTATCTGGCCTGGTAGTAAAAATTTCCATTTCCTCGTTTGTACCTTTTATAGGAAATTTCATTTCAGCACCTTGAGATCGGCCAATCCAATTTCGCTGAACTTCTTTTATTGAATCAGACCAATCAATTCGATTCAATCCTTCCAATAGTCTTTCGGCATAGGCTGATATTCTAAGAGACCATTGCTTCATCTTTTTTTGCTCAACAGGATAACCTCCCCGAACAGAAAAACCATCCTTTACTTCATCATTTGCTAAAACTGTTCCAAGCTTAGAACACCAGTTTACCATTGTATCAGCCAGATATGCAAGTCGATAGTTAAGAAGTATTAATAGTTTATTTTCTTCGGTCATAGATTTCCACTCAGCGGCACTAAATATATCTGATTGATTGCAAGCAGCATCAATATTCACATTGCCATTTAATTCAAATTCGGTAATCAAAGCAGATATTGGTTCGGCTTTCTTTGTCTTGTTATTATACCAATGTTCGAATAGCTCAATAAATACCCACTGTGTCCATTTATAATAATTAGGATCAGATGTTCTTAATTCTCTATTCCAATCGAAAGAGAAACCAATTTTTTCAAGTTGCTCTTTATATCTTTTAATATTTTTATCGGTAGTTATAGCTGGATGTTGTCCTGTTTGAACAGCATATTGTTCAGCAGGTAATCCAAAAGCATCGTACCCCATCGGGTGAAGTACATTAAATCCCTGCAAACGTTTAAAACGCGAATAAATATCAGTAGCTATATACCCAAGAGGATGACCAACATGTAAGCCTGCACCTGAAGGATATGGGAACATATCTAGCACATAATACTTCGGTTTTGCTTTATCAATAGATACCTGGAAGGTTTTATTCTTATCCCAAAACGACTGCCATTTTTTTTCTATTTCTCTGAAATTGTATTCCATACCAAAAAAATTTGAACTTATAAATTACAATCTGCGAAATTATGAAATCTTTGGTAAAAATTGGCATTTGTTGCAAAATTAACAATGGTAATAAGTATTTGCAAAATCTTTTCTAGATGACAATATTTTTTATAAATTTGCACCACTTATTGGCTCAGTAGTTCAATGGATACCTGCCTGCCGGCAGGCAGGGAACATCAAATTTCGGCAAAATGCATTTTGTCTACATTTTATTTTCAGAAAAATATAATCGACATTATACTGGATTAACAAGTAATCTCGATCAACGATTGCATGAGCATAATTCGGGTCAGAATAAATCTACCAAACCTTATAAACCTTGGAAAATAATTCATTTTGAATCCTTTACAACAAGATTAGAAGCTCGTCAAAAAGAAATATACTTCAAAAGTGGAATAGGCCGAGAAAAAATAAAGGAATTTCATAATATCAAACTAAAAGATTATTAAATTTGCACCACATATTGGCTCAGTAGTTCAATGGATAGAACATCAGATTTCGGCTCTGAGGGTTGGGGGTTCGAGTCCTCCCTGGGTCACAAAAAAAGGTCGTTAAAATCGACCTTTTTTTATTGTACCAGAAATTGTTTTATGAGAGATGATCCTGATTTATTATCTTTAAAATGAATAAGAATATCGTAAAACCCAGTTTTTGTACATTTAAACATAAATTTCTCAAAGTATTTATCATCCATTGCATTTGTTGCAACTAGCTGATTACCATCAAGAATCTGAACAACTGCTTTTCCTGGAAAATCGCCAATATGGTTTAATACAGTAAATTTGTAAATAGAGTTTTTATTTAAAGTAATAGTAACAAAATATTCATTTTCGTATTGATTCGCGCTAATTTTTTTGAGCTCAAATTGAAACTCCTTAATAAATATTTCTTTTTGTGAGAAAGCAGATAATGAAACACTCTGCAATACTATTATTAATAGAAGATAATTTAAAAGACTTTTCATAACCTCAGCTTTTTCTTTGTTACTCCTTAATTACTTTCAGGAATAGTATGTATTTTTAAGCTTATTAGTTTTAGTTTATACAAATATAAGTTTATTTACAATATGATCTAACGTTTTTTATTAGAATTCATTTTGCCTACAACAAACAAAATATACAAAAAAGGGAGATGATAATTTCATCTCCCTAAACTATAATTTAACTTAAAGTTATTTTTCGATTTCAGTAACTTTTCTTGTCGAATAGTTAATTTTTAGAGCACTGGCTTTTCGCAGTTCCTGTTTTACATCGACAATAACACCCATTTTAGTAAATTGATCTACTTTAAGAGAGGTTGTCATTAATGGTCGTTCGTTTTCGTCACGTTTTTCTCTTTCGGAAGTAACATAATCACGAATATCAGAAACTTTTGCAAAAGCGTCATTTAACTGAATTCTTGGTTCAGTACCATAAATAGACTGAAAATTTTGTCGAGGTTTACCAATATAAATATAACTAACTAAAGATTTACGCTCTAGTTTTTTAACTTCGGTAGCACCTGGCATCTTTTGTGCAACTTTAACTGATGTTTCACGCATTACGGTAGTAACCATAAAGAAAAACAATAACATAAATACGATATCGGGTAACGATGCAGTCGATATTTCTTGCGAACCAACTTTAATCTTCCTTTTAAATTTTGACATTTTTATTTTCCTCCGATATTTTTAGGTTCTGCTTCAGAAATTACTTGAGGATAGATAGACTGAACTGCATCAGCTCTTTCTTTATCTAACTCATCAAACCTTCTGCCGAATTTATCCATAGCTAATTCATTCCTTAGCTCGTTATATGCAGCAGCAAGCTCATTCTGAACTTTAATATACATATTATAGCTAGTTCCCCTGTCGTTCTGTAACGAAATAATACCTTTAGAAACAGGATATTCTCCAAAAAATGGGATGTCCTTAATTGTTTTTTCTGGTAAATCATCCTTATTGGCAGGGTTTGCAATGAACTCCTTGGCTTTTTTACGTAAATCAAATATACTTGTCTGCTGATTTTCAACCATCAATTGATCATTTGCATTAATCAACACTACAAATATATTACGTTCTTTGATCCGACTTTGGTCTGGATCAACGTCTTCAGTTGGCATTGGAGGTAATTTTCTCGACAGCCCGCTATCAACGTCCATAGTAGTGGCAACAAGGAAAAATATTAACAGCAAGAAAGCTATATCAGCCATTGAAGCTGCACTATATGTTCCACCTGATCTTCTTGGCATAATTGTTTATTTTAAAATTTAACAAAGTCTAAATGGCAACAAAATTGCCATTAGTCTATTACTTAAACATTTTTGCAACTTCAGTATAAACCATTGCAATAATAGCAATTCCTACTAAAATATAGGTAGTAAAAATACCTGTATCAACTTGTTTTAATGTACTAGGAATATTGTATTGTGCCATAGCCGGATCTGTAAATTTCATCAGTTCGGCTGAAGAAAAGATATATGCAATTACAACTACACCAATAATTGCGAGTACTCCTAACAAGCTTTTCTTTGCATTTTTAGGGTTGCTTATCATTTGAGCAATTGGGAAAATAATAGATGCAATTGCAGCTATTGCAGTAAGAAGATATGCCCACAAAATAAACGTATTTGTTAACAAAGGGGTTTCTCCATCTAACTCTGTTCCTCCAATATAAAATAATATACCTAAAAGTGCAGAAGCAGCAAGAAGGACTATATAAAGTATCCTAATTAGCTTATTCATTTCAAATTATTTTTTAAGGTTGTGTTTAACTAAAATATCGATCAAAGAAATAGAAGCATCTTCCATATCGTTAACAATTCCGTCAACTTTTGAAACAATATAGTTATAGAATACTTGAAGGATCATTGCTACAATAAGACCAAATACAGTTGTGATTAACGCAATTTTAATACCACCAGCAACTAATGAAGGGGATATATCACCAGCAGCTTCGATAGCATCGAATGCACCGATCATACCAATAACAGTACCCATAAATCCTAACATAGGAGCAATAGCAATAAATAATGAAATCCAGGTAATACCTTTTTCGAGTAATCCCATTTGAACACTACCATAAGCGATAACTGATTTTTCAACAACATCGATACCTTCAGTAACTCTGTCGAGACCTTGGTAGAAGATACTTGCAACTGGACCTCTTGTATTACGACAAACTTCTTTAGCTGCATCAATACCGCCGTTTTCAAGAGCAGCTTCGATATTCGCTAAAAGCTTTTTTGAATTAGTTGTAGCAAGATTTAAATAGATAATTCTTTCAATAGCGATAGCAAGACCTAAGATTAATGCTAAAAGAATAACGCCCATAAATCCAGGACCACCTTCAATAAATTTCTGTTTAATAGCCTGATGTAACGATGTACCTTCAGTAGCAACTGGTGTTTCAGCAACTTCTTCAGTAATAGCTGGAGTTTCAGCAACTTCTTCAGTAGTTTGTTCAACAGCTGCTTCTTCAGTTGTTTCATCCTGAGCAACTGAGTAGAAAGATGCTCCTAATGTAAGCATCGCAAAAACTGCTATAAATGCAAATAGTTTTTTCATGGTTTGTTTTCTGTTTTAATTATTAACGATTTTTATGTATGTAAAATTATTAAAAAATTCACTAATTAAAAATTATTGCGGAGAAAGAGGGATTCGAACCCTCGATACCCTTTTGAAGTATACACACTTTCCAGGCGTGCGCCTTAGACCACTCGGCCATTTCTCCCTCAAAATACCCCAAAATTCAAGGGCACAAAATACAAAAAAATAAATTAAATTATACAATTTATTGTGTAATTTCTCCACTTATTGACTGACCTATTATTAATTTGGTATCTTCTATTGCTAAATTTTTACCTAAAATATACATCATTTTAACTACCGCTGCCTCTGTTGTAATATCGTATCCACTAATTACACCACATTTTAATAACTCTAATCCTGTTTCGTATTTACTCATATCGACACTTCCTGCCAAACATTGAGTTACGTTTAAAATTATTTTGTCTTTTGCAACGGCATTTTTAATCTCATCTAAAAACCATTTATCAGTTGGAGCATTTCCAGCACCAAAGGTTTCAAGGATTATTGCTTTAACATCATCAATGTTTAAAATAGTATGTAGTGTGCTTTTATTAATCCCGGGGAATATTTTTAAAACGGCTATGTTTGTATTTAATTGTGTATGAATATGTAATTCCTTTTTTGTTGTAGGATAATGAATTGCACCATAATTATACTTTATGTTTATTCCAGCTTGAGCCAGATAAGGATAATTTGGTGATTCGAATGCATTAAAATGCTCGGCATTATATTTTGTAGTTCTGTTACCTCTAAAAAGTTTATTTTCAAAATAGATGCATACTTCGGGAGTTAATGGTTGGCCATTTTGTTCGGCAGCAGCAATCTCAACAGCAGAAATTAGATTCTCTTTCCCATCAGTTCTTAATGTTCCTATTGGCAATTGAGAACCTGTAAAGATTACTGGTTTATCGAGATTTTCGAGCATAAAGCTAAGAGCAGAAGCAGAGTAAGCCATTGTATCGGTTCCATGAAGAATCACAAAACCATTAAAATCATCATACTTTTCTTTAATAATTTGAACAAGCTTAATCCAAACTTCAGGATTCAGGTTTGAAGAATCAATTATTGGAGAAAATGAATATGTTATAAGATCGAATCCAAAACGTTTAAGTTCTGGCACTTCGTTCATAATTTGGTTAAAATCAAATGGGGCCAGTACACCTGTTTCGGGATTTTTTTTCATCCCGATGGTACCACCAGTATAAATAATTAATATAGATTTGTTTCTCAATTCTTCCATCAATTATAATTTAAAAAGAACACTTGCATTATGTGTTGTTTTTTCAGCAATTTCGGCCAATGGACAATCTTTTAATTGAGCTATTTTTTCTGCAACTGTAATGATATAGGAACTTTCGTTTCTCTTTCCACGATGCGGAACAGGCGCCAAATATGGTGAATCTGATTCTAAAACAATATGATTTAAATCAATAAACTCAACTATTTTATCTAATCCGGAATTTTTAAAAGTTACTATACCACCTATTCCAATCATAAATCCCCATTCAATTATTTGCTTTGCCTGCTCAAGATTACCAGTAAATGCATGAAAAACACCTGTTAGACTATCATCAACATATTGATGCATTATTGAAAAAATCTCGTTAAAAGAATCTCTGGCATGAATTACAATAGGGATCTTATGTTTTTTTGCCAGATTTATCTGATATATAAAAGCCTCTTGTTGTTGGTCAAAAAATGTTTTATCCCAGTACAAATCAATTCCAGTTTCACCAATAGCCACAAATTTCTCTTGATTAATTAAATCATCTAGCTTTTTCAGATCATTTTTAAAATTTTCTTTTACTGATGTTGGATGCAGTCCTATCATAGGAAAGCAATAATCAGGAAATTTTTTACATAGCTGTAATAAGGGATTAATAGTTTGGTTATCAACATTAGGTAAAAGCAATTTAACGACACCTTTTTGAATGGCTCTTTCAACAACCTGATTTCGATCTTCATCAAATTCGGGTAAAAACAAATGTGTATGTGTATCGATAAAATGCATTGATTATTTTTCGATGCAAACTTATAAAATTATAGCTATATAATTATAAGATGCATTTAAATGTTTTTACCCTATAAAAAAAGAGGAACAATAAAATCGTTCCTCTTTCAATAGATTAAATTAATAGTATTATACGCAACCTTGAGCCAACATAGCCTCGGCAACTTTTACGAATCCACCAACGTTTGCACCATTTACATAATTAGTATAACCATCTTGTTGTTTGCCCCATTTAACGCAAGTTTCGTGAATATTAATCATGATTTGATGTAATCGTTGATCAACTTCTTCGCGAGACCAAGGTAAACGCATAGAGTTTTGAGTCATTTCTAATCCAGATGTAGCAACACCACCAGCATTTGCAGCCTTACCTGGTCCGTAAAGTATTTTCTTTTCAATAAACACTTCAACAGCATCAGGAGTTGAAGGCATATTAGCACCTTCAGATACACAGAAGCATCCATTAGCAACCAGTGCTTTTGCGTCGGCTATTTCAATTTCATTTTGGGTAGCACAAGGCAAAGCCACATCGCACTTAATACCCCATGGACGTTTGTTTTCATAATACTCAACGCCAAATTTATCTGCATATTCTTTTATACGTCCGCGTTTAACATTCTTAAGCTCCATTACATAAGCCAGTTTTTCTTTTGTAATTCCACTTGGATCGTGAATAAATCCAGCAGAATCAGACAAAGTAACGACTTTACCACCTAGTTCGGTAACTTTTTCAGCAGCATATTGAGAAACATTACCTGATCCTGAAATAACGACAGTTTTACCTTTAAAGCTTTCACCACGAGTTTTAAGCATTTCCTGAGCAAAATAAACACAACCATAACCAGTAGCTTCAGGGCGAATTAAACTACCACCAAACTGTATACCTTTTCCGGTAAGTACTCCTGTAAATTCATTTTTCAGACGTTTGTATTGTCCAAACATAAATCCTATTTCACGACCACCAACACCAATATCACCAGCAGGAACATCTGTATTATGACCAATATGACGGAACAATTCAGTCATAAAGCTTTGACAGAATCGCATAACTTCATTATCTGATTTTCCTTTAGGATCGAAATCAGAGCCTCCTTTACCACCACCCATAGGAAGTGTGGTTAAGCTATTCTTTAATACTTGTTCGAAAGCTAAAAATTTTAAAATACCTAAATTAACTGTAGGGTGAAAACGCAAACCACCTTTGTAAGGGCCAATTGCGCTGTTCATCTCAATACGATAACCTTTATTAATTTGAATTTCTCCTTTATCATCGAGCCATGGAACTCTAAAAAGAATAGTTCTTTCGGGTTCTGCCATTCTTTCAAGAATTTTAGCATGTTTGTACTTAGGATTTTCTTCGATGAAAGGAATAAGAGATTCGGCTACTTCTTGCACTGCCTGATGAAATTCTTTTTCATTTGGGTTTTTGGCAATGATCTTAGCCATAAATTGTTCTACTCTTGGATCCATAATAAATTTAGTTTTTAGTTTGTAATTTGTGGTTTATATACTAACAAACTTAAAAAAAATTATAACAGAACAATTTTGTAACTCGTTGTTTTTTTTGGTCTCTTATCGAAAATAGATGATAAAAATCATGTATTAATTACAGGTAGGGCTTTTTAAAAGATTATGTTATTAAACACTTGGTGATTTTTGTCATAGATATACTGGAGAAATTAACTTGTATTTCTTTCCTGGTATGGCTTTCACAATACCGGCAAACTCCAAATTCAACAATATAGGAGAAACCTTACTAGTTGGCATTGATGCCTTTAGACAAATCACATCGATTGTTAATTCGTTTTCAGTACGCAAAATAGCAGCAATATTTTTTTCATCATCTGATAATTCGAAAAACAAATCACGTTGTACCGCTTCAGCTTTTGAATTTTTCACTTCCCATCCCATAAAATATTCAAGATCTTCTATATTTTCAAGCATCGCGGCTTTATTCGTTTTTATAAGTTGATTACAACCTCTAGAAAATTGATCTGAAACTCTCCCGGGAACTGCAAAAACATCACGATTATATGAATTTGCAAGATCGGCAGTAATTAATGAGCCTCCACCTTCCCCCGATTCAATAACTATTGTTGCATCTGACAATCCAGCTATAATTCTATTTCTCTTTATAAAATTATTTCTGTCGCGCATTGTTTTACTTGTAAAATCAGTAATAAGCAAACCCTTTTCAATAATTTTTTTAGCTAATGGTTTGTGCGATGCTGGATAAATAATATCGAATCCATGACCAAGCACAGCAAATGTTTTTAAATTGTTTTCAAGAGCAGCATTATGTGCTGCTGCATCAATACCATATGCTAGTCCGCTAACAATAACCGGATCATGACCCCGTTCAGCAAGATCTTTAATCAATTTATTACAGAATGCAACACCTTCAGAAGTCGCCTTACGAGTACCAACAATACTTACCATTTTGGGCCAGTTCAAAGAAGTATTTCCTAAAGTATAGATAAGTATTGGAGCATCGTCGCAATGGCGCAATCTTTCAGGATATTCTTTATCGAGGTAAAAGAATACATGTATGTTTTTATTTTTAATAAATTCTATTTCTTCTTCGGCGCGGGGCAAAACATTTGAACCAATAATGCTTTGGGCAAGAATTTCACCTATTCCTGGAATCTTCAATAAATTCTTTTTTGATTCAAAAAAAATTCCTTCTATACTGCCCACATAAGCAATTAGCTTTTTTGCTGTAACATGGCCTATTTTAGGTATAAGACTTAGGGCTATTTTATATTTTAATTCGGTATTCATTTTGGATTTTTAAGAATTGATGAAAATATGGAAAAATTGTAACAAACCCAAAACTGACAAATTACAATTTTATTCTACAAAGCGAGGATTTGATTAAATGGATTTAGTAATGCTTTTTTGCTTAAATACATTAAAACTCTTAAGTAGGGTAGACAAACTTTCAAAACGAATATACTCATGATAGCTATTATTTCGCTTTGCTCATAAAAAAAGAGGCAACCCGAAGGCTGCCCCTTTAACCATAAATTACAAACTAAAACTAAAATGAAAGAAATTAAATAACTCCTTGATCAAGCATAGCATTAGCAACTTTTAAGAAACCAGCAACGTTTGCACCTTTAACATAGTTTACGTAACCATCTTTTTCTTTTCCGTGTTTAACACAAGCTTCGTGAATGCTAACCATGATTTGGTGTAATCTTTGATCAACTTCTTCGCGAGTCCAGTTTAATTTCATTGAATTTTGTGACATTTCAAGACCTGAAGTACCAACACCACCAGCGTTAGCAGCTTTTCCAGGGCCAAATAATATTTTATTCTTTAAGAATACTTCAACTGCTTCTGGAGTACAAGGCATGTTTGCACCTTCTGAAACACAAATAACACCATTTTTAACAAGTGTTTCTGCATCTTCTTTTCCTAACTCATTTTGAGTAGCACAAGGAAGAGCGATATCAACTTTTTGTTCCCAAGGACGTTTTCCAGCAAAGAATTTAGCACCTTTAAATTTCTCAGCGTAAGGAGCAACTACGTCATTGTTAGAAGCTCTTAAATCAAGTAAATAATTGATTTTATCACCAGAAATACCATCAGCGTCATAAATATAACCATCTGGACCAGAAATAGTAACAACTTTTGCTCCAAGTTCAGTAGCCTTAATAGCAGCACCCCAAGCAACGTTACCAAAACCAGACACAGCAACAGTTTTTCCTTCGAAAGACAGGCCTTTAGTAGTTAACATTTCTTTAGCAAAATATACGTTACCGAAACCAGTTGCTTCAGGACGAATCAAGCTACCACCCCAGTTTAATCCTTTACCAGTTAAAACGCCAGTATTTTCTCTAGCTAATTTTCTGTACATTCCAAACATAAAACCAATTTCGCGGCCACCAACACCTATATCACCAGCAGGCACATCAGTTTCTGGACCAATAAGTTTCCATAATTCTAACATAAATGATTGGCAAAAACGCATAACTTCAGCGTCTGATTTTCCTTTTGGATCGAAATCAGAACCACCTTTACCACCACCCATAGGAAGAGTAGTAAGAGAGTTTTTGAAAATTTGTTCGAAACCAAGAAATTTTAATATACTTAAGTTCACACTTGGGTGAAAACGTAAACCACCTTTATAAGGACCAATAGCATTATTAAACTGAACACGGTAACCAAGGTTTACTTGAACTTTGCCATGATCATCAACCCAAGGCACTTTAAAAGTCAAAATTCGATCAGGCTCAACGATTCTTTCGATAATACCTGCACTTTCAAACTGAGGGTTTTGGTTATATACTTCCTCAATTGACTCTAAAACTTCTCTTACAGCCTGAAGATATTCAACTTCTCCTGGATGTTTTTTCTCTAATTGAATGATTAATTTATCTACGTTCATGTTTATTATATTTAGTTGTTGAACAATTATTTTACCTTGAGCTTATAAAAATTTTGGCAAAAATATGTTTTAATATTTGAATTATCCAAGAAAAAAGTCAGTATAAAACATGATTAATAACACATTTTAAAATAGTAACATAGTTGTAAATAAAAAAATCTTAATTAAAACCTTTGCAAAGACATATTAGTCCAATTGCTTAAGAGACTTTGTTAAAAGAATTATCTGGGTTTTCGAGAGTGCTGAAATATTTAACGGAGGATATTTTGCTACTCCATTTTGAGTTTTAATAGATATAATGATTTCTATTTTTTTACCAAAAAATGATCTTTCAATATTATATCCATCGAATTTATTTTTAGCAATTTCAATTGCCTTACGTTGTTTATTTAATGGCCGGTTGGATATATAATGAAAAACAAATTTGTTTCCATTATCAGAAAATGATATGAAATTATAATCAATAATATAGTTGTACATTAAAAATCCAAGGTAAACAAGAGTAATTAAAACCACAATTGTTGTTTTATTTATATCTTTTAAAAGCATATCGAGAGTTACGGTAAATACTAAAAGACTCAGAATTGTAGCATAAACTAATAAAACAACAAATTGTGTTATATTGTATCTAACAATTCTGGAGCTGTTATTAATTGTCATAATAATTTTTATTTATTTAAGAATCAAACCCTTGACAAATATACGGAACAAAATTGTTATTGTACAACCCAAAATTAATATTTAAACAAATTTGCTATCTTTAAGCCTGTTCAATAAATTTACACAATCATCGAATTATACAATCATGCAAATTAAAACCCCCTATTCTACTATATTTATATCAACAGAAACAATTGTTTTTTTTAATAAAATTATTGAAGACCTCAAACCAAGTAAGATTTTCGTATTAGTTGATGAGAACTCTAAGAAATATTGTCTTCCCATTTTAGATAATATTAAGTTGCTAGAAGAATCTGAAATAATTGAAATAGAAAGTGGAGAAAAAAACAAATCGATCCATACTATTGAAAAAGTCTGGGATATTTTATGTACAAAAGGTGCTGACAGAAATTCTTTATTAATTAATTTAGGCGGAGGAATTATCGGCGATATGGGTGGATTTATTGCATCCACATTTAAACGAGGATTTCCTTTTATTAACGTTCCGACGACTCTATTATCGCAAGTAGATGCTTCAATTGGAGGAAAAACAGGTTTTAATTTTCATAATCTAAAAAATGAAATAGGTTTATTTAGTCACCCCAAATATGTTATTATTAATAGTTTGTTTCTTAAAACACTCGATAAGGAAAATATTTATTCTGGCTGGGCAGAAATGATCAAACATGCATTGATATTTAGCAAAGGGGATTGGGAAAACCTGCAACAACACAATCTTTTAAATACAGACTACAAAGCACTTAATCAATTAATAGCCAGATCCATTCAAATAAAAAATCATTTTGTAGAGCAAGATCCAACAGAAAAAGGAGTGCGTAAAGCATTAAATTTTGGGCATACATTCGGGCATGCATTTGAAAGTTTATTCATGAATACTCCAAATGAAATATTACATGGAATGGCAGTTGCACATGGTATTATCTGCGAACTTTATCTTTCTGAAAAAAGATGCCATTTTGATAAGACTCAGATGAAGAAAGTGATCGATTATATTATAAATAACTATGGCAAGTTGTCAATTAAAAATACTGATTTTGAGAAAATTGCAGAGTTATTAACCCATGATAAGAAAAATGAAAATTCGATCATAAATATCACTTTATTAAATGATTTTGGAAAAGTAGCAATAAATCAATCCTGCTCATTCAAGGAAATTATTGATGTTTTGAATTGGTACGAAAAACTATAATTAAATGATATATAGATTAGCAGTTAAGCATCCAGTTTTAAATGGTGTAGTATCACTACCAGCCTCTAAAAGTATTTCGAACCGGATGTTAATAATACAAGCATTGTGTTCGGTTGATTTTAGAATACGTAATATATCGACCAGCGACGACACAAAAGTATTAATTGATGCCTTAAAAAACTTGAATGATAAAATTGTTGATATTGGTGCGGCAGGAACATCGATGCGATTTTTAACTTCGTTTTTTTCCATTTTGCCTGGAGAAAGAATTATTACTGGCAGTAATAGGATGAAACAGAGACCAATAAACGAACTAGTCAATATTTTGCAGCAATTTGGTGCTGATATTCAATATATTGAGAATGAAAATTATCCGCCACTTAAGATTATTGGTAAAAAACTGATTGCAGCACCTGTTACTATTAGAGGAGATATTAGTAGTCAGTTTATTAGTTCATTATTACTTATTGCCCCCTACCTAGATGGTCATTTTAGCCTTACGATAGATCAAAAGATACTGTCGAAAGATTATATAATGATGACAATTAAACTAATGGAATTGTTTGGAATTAATATTGTTTGGAACAATAACACCATTCATATTAATAAAGGACAATACAACCCGGTTGATATTAGCATTGAATCAGATTGGTCGTCGGCATCGTATTGGTTTGAGATCGTATCGCTAAATGAAAACGCAAGTATAGAGCTTATTGGATT
This sequence comes from Bacteroidetes bacterium GWF2_33_16, assembly GCA_001768565.1. GTDB lineage: Bacteria > Bacteroidota > Bacteroidia > Bacteroidales > UBA12077 > UBA12077. The sequence goes on from MEOE01000023.1 coordinate 38,342, forward strand.
ACAATCTGAAAGCTTACAAGGTGATTCTGTTTTAACTGATTTGTACAATACACTAGGAGTTGAAGTAAAATTTACCAATTCTGGAATTCAGCTAAAATCAAAACCAACAACCTGTAATTACTTTGAATTTGATTTTGTAAACTGTCCTGATCTGGCACAAACTATTGCAGTAACACTGGTAGCCAAAAACATTCCTTTCCGACTAACAGGCTTAGATAATTTGTCGATAAAAGAAACTGATCGAATACAGGCTCTAATAACGGAGTTTCAAAAAATGGGTATTACTATAAAAAAAGAAAGCAATAGCTGTATTTCTTGGATAGGAAATGAAACCATGCAAATATCAAATGATTTAGTTATTGAAACCTACCATGATCACAGAATGGCTTTAGCATTTGCTCCATTGGTTATTAAAACAAAAAGGATCAAAATCATTGATCCTTATGTTGTTTCAAAATCTTATCCTAGCTATTGGGATGATTTAAGAGAAGTTGGATTTGAAATTACGGAAGAATAGTTTACTTATACTTCGGCAAAGAACAATTTTATTCTTTCGAGTCCTTCCAATATCTCAGACTTTTCACGAGCAATATTAATCCTTATAAAACCTTTTGCTTTTTCAGAAAAATGTTCACCCGGAATAACAGCTACTTTTTGTTCATCGTAAAGATCAATGGCAAATTTAAATCCATCATAAACTGCATCAGGAAGTTCAGCCCAAATAAAATATCCACCCTTAATTTTAGGAATAACAAAACCAAGTTTTGTAAGCTCAGTAGAAACTAACAAATAATTTTCGGCTAGTTTTTCTCGAACTGTTAGAATATATTTCTCTCCCAATTGATACTTTTTCAGGTATCTAACTATTGCCTCTTGTAATATTGAAGGGGCACACAAACCAATATAATCGTGAATAGACTTAATTTTTTCCATATGATCCTCGTGAGCAGCCAAATAACCTATTCGCCATCCAGTAATAGAGAAAGCCTTAGAAAAGCTGTTCACATAAAACAAATATTGATTGAACTTATCAATTGGCAAATATGGTTTTGTATCGAAGTATAGTTCTCTATAAACAGCATCTAATATAAGATAAATCTCCAAATCGTTACAAAGCTTAACAAGCTCCAGCATATCCTTCTTACTCCAAATTTTTCCAAAAGGATTTCCTGGAGAAGCAAGAAAAATAATGTGAACATTTTGTGTTTCGCACACTTCTTTTAGCCATTTAAAATCAACAGATCCATCTTTCTCAAATGAGAATGTAACAAACTTTTTATTAAAAATACCTGGTAGATATTTATAACTTTCATAAACCGGATCAAAGGCTAAGGCAGAGAATGGCCCATTAATCTCATTGCTTAAATATGTAAATATCAACGATAGTGCTTCAGTTGCACCTTGAACAATTAAAAAATCATCTTTGGTAAAAGGATATTGTTTTTGATATTTTTTCACTAACAGATCAAGCAATTCTGCATTTCCATTACCGGGCGCATATTGATGAATCTTTTCGCCTGAAATAGAACTAAGAATATCAGTCAATTCTTTAGGTGGATCGAAACCAGGAATTCCCTGCGCAAAGTTAATTCCTCCTGTAGATTTCACTTTGTTACTCATAAAACTAATGTACGATCCTGTAGGTTTTTGATATTTATTTTGCATTTTTTTTCTTTTTACATTCGTCTTCAATAATTTCACGAGAAAGACCAAATTTTTCTTTTTCGATATTCCCTGTAGGTTCGGTATGAACCATAACATCATAAATATTTTCTATTCTATCTTTTATATTGTTTTCGACTTTTTTTGCAATGAGATGACCTTCAAAAATCGTTTTCGAGCCATCCACTTCAACATCAAGTGCAATAGTAAACATATTAGAATGTCTTCGGATTCTTACTTTATGTGGATTTGTAGCGCCATCAACCTCTTCGACTGCATCAAATATTTTATAGTAAATCGATTCATCATCAATACCATCCATTAATTCTCTGCTGGTTTCCATAAAAATTCCAAAAGCAACCTTCATAATCCAAATACTTACAGCAAGCGCTGTAATCAAATCGAGAACAGGTAACTTAAAAACATGAGTAAAAATCAATCCAGTAAGAACCGATGAGGAAATAAGAATATCGTTCCGCATATTCTTTGCATTGGCAATTATCATATTGCTTTGAATCAATTTTCCAACCCTGAATTGATAAAAAGCTATAGCTGATTTAGAAAAAATTGAAAATACCGTTACATAAATTGCCAGCATTGTAGGGATTTCGTGTGATTCGTTCTTTATTAAACGAATAACAGTAGTAAAAAATAATTGTGCTCCAGCAAAGAAAATAACAAAACTCAACGCTTTGGTAGCCACTGCTTCTGCCCTACTATATCCATAAGGGTAACGATAATTAGGTGGCTTATTCATTATTTTTGCAGCAATAAGTGTAATAAAATAGGTAAGAATATCGGTTGCTGTATCGATTCCATCGCCAATAACGGCAAGACTTCCGGATATAAACCCAATAACTATTTTAGCTACTGCCAGAATAGTATTTCCTATTATTCCAACCCAAGAGGCTGTTCTTATTTTCTTATTTCTTATCTCCATTTTATGGGATTTACCGATTGTAAAGTTAAAAAAAGTTCCCTGTCAAACAAAAAAAGCCATCTTTTAAAGATGGCTCATATATTATATTTATTTAAGTTAATCTAGTTTAAGAACCGCCAGGAATGCCTGTTGTGGAACTTCTACATTTCCCACCTGGCGCATTCGCTTTTTACCCTTCTTTTGTTTCTCTAATAATTTTCGTTTACGGGTAATATCACCACCATAACATTTTGCAGTAACATCTTTTCGAACCGCTTTGATTGTTTCGCGAGCAATAATTTTTGCACCAATAGCAGCCTGAATAGCAATATCAAACTGTTGGCGAGGAATAAGCTCCCTAAGTTTTTCGCACATTCTTCGTCCAAAATCGTAAGCATTATCGCGGTGTATTAAGGTTGATAATGCATCAACCATCTCGCCATTCAATAAAATATCGAGACGAACCAGGTTTGCTTGCTTAAATCCAGTAATATGATAATCAAATGATGCGTATCCTTTAGAAATACTTTTTAGCTTATCGTAAAAATCGAAAACAATTTCAGCCAAAGGCATATCAAACGTTACCTCAACTCGGTTATTGGGTAAATAATGTTGATTTTTTAATACCCCACGTTTATCAATGCAAAGCTTCATGATTTGTCCCAGAAAATCTGTTTTTGAAATTACCTGGGCGTGAATATAGGGTTCTTCGATGTGTTCGATATAATTAAGCTCAGGTAATCCTGATGGATTATGAACCTCAACAATCCCTTGCTTTGTAGTATGAACCTTATATGAAACGTTTGGAACAGTTGTAATAACATCCATATCGAACTCACGATCGAGTCTTTCCTGAATAATTTCCATATGTAACAATCCAAGGAATCCGCAACGGAATCCAAATCCAAGGGCAGCTGATGATTCGGGTTCAAAAGTTAAAGAGGCATCGTTGAGCTGAAGTTTCTCCATTGAGGCTCGCAGATCTTCGTAATCATCGGCATCGACAGGATAAATACCTGCAAATACCATTGGTTTTACAAGCTCAAAACCTTCAATTGCTTTTTCGCAAGGACGATCGTAATGAGTAATTGTGTCACCAACTTTTACTTCGCGTGATGCTTTAATACCAGATATTATATAACCTACATCACCTGCTTTTAACTCATTTTTTGGAAATTGTTTTAGCTTTAAGAAGCCTATTTCATCAGCATAGTAATCTTTTCCTGTAGCAACAAACTTAACATGATCGCCCTTTTTGAGTGTTCCGTTTTTTATTTTAAAATAAGCTTCAATACCTCTGTAGTTATTAAAAACAGAATCAAATATTAAGGCTTGCAATGGTGCATCTGGATCTCCTTTTGGAGCAGGTACGGAAGAAATGATTCGCTCAAGAATTTCATTAACTCCTAATCCTGTTTTTCCGCTTGCTTCGATAATAGTATCTCGTTTACAACCAATAAGTTCTACGATCTGATCTTTGACTTCTTCGGGCATCGCGGCATCCATATCCATTTTATTAAGGATAGGAATTATTTCCAGATCGTGCTCGATAGCGTGAAAAACATTTGAAATAGTTTGAGCCTGCACACCCTGAGTAGCATCCACAATAAGTAACGCGCCTTCGCATGCTGCAATTGACCGTGAAACTTCGTAAGAGAAATCGACATGTCCGGGAGTATCAATAAGGTTTAAGACATACTTTTTCCCATTATGTTCATAATCCATCTGTACAGCATGGCTCTTAATGGTTATTCCGCGCTCCCTTTCCAAATCCATATCGTCTAGCATCTGATCCTGATAATCGCGATCGGAAACTGAGCCAGTTGCCTGGAGCAATCTGTCGGCTAATGTACTCTTACCATGATCAATATGCGCAATAATGCAAAAATTTCTAATGTGATCCATATACTAACACTCAATTATCAATTCAATCCAATTTTCAATTTTGGTTGTGCAAAGATATTCAATATTAGTTAATAAAGTAATACCTAGAAAATGGCTTGAGCAATTTTTTTTACATTATCAGATTGATCGAGGGTATAATAATGAATTCCGGGAGCACCATATTTGATTAGTTGTTTCGATTGCTCAATAGCCCATTCAACACCCACTACTCGTACCTCTTTATTTGATTTACATTTTTTGATTTCCTGAACCAAATCGTTGGGCAAATCAATATGAAATGTTTGTGGTAATAATGAAATATCATTTAATGTTGATACCGGTTTGATTCCTGGAATAATAGGCACATCAATTCCTATTTTTCGGCATTTATCAACGAAACTATAAAACGTTTGGTTATCATAAAACAGCTGCGTCACAATATAATCGGCACCTTTATCTACTTTTAGCTTGAGATATTCGAGGTCGGATTCTAAATTCGGAGCTTCGACATGTTTCTCGGGATAACCTGCAATACCAACCGAAAAATCTGTTGGCATAGCATCAACCAAATCTTCGTTCAGATAGATTCCCTTGTTCAGATTCATTATTTGCTCAATAAGTTCGCTCGAATGGCTATGACCTCCAGGCTCAGCAATAAACTGCCTGGCTCCTTTTGGTGGATCGCCGCGAAGCGCCAGCAGGTTATCAATTCCCAAAAATTGAAAATCGATCAATGCATCTTCGGTTTCTTCTTTTGTAAATCCGCCACAAATCATATGAGGAACAACGGTAATTTTATATTTATTCTGAATTGCTGCAGCAATAGCCACAGTTCCCGGGCGTTTACGAATAACCCGTTTTTCCATTAAACCATCAGGTCGGGTTTTATAAATTACTTCCTGCTGATGATAAGTAATATTAATATATGCCGGATTGAACTCAATCAATGGATCAATGGTGTTATAAATCTCCTGAATAGTATGGCCTTTTAATGGAGGTAACAATTCAAAAGTAAACAATGGCTTTTTTGAGTTTTTTATTTTGTCGATTACTTTCATAATTTATTTTGTTTTACTGCGCTTTTTGCCCCATCCCTGCCCTTCCCCACAGGGGAAGGGTACGCAATTCGATCTCTACCAAATTGTACTAAGTCCTCCCCACTGGGGAGGATTTAGGTGGGGCAAAATGTTGCAGGTAATTTGTTATTTGATTTATTACTTTCTTTATATCTAACTCAACTTCCTTATTTGTAAATCGGATTAATTTTAGCCCAAGATTTTCTAACTCAGCAGTCCTTCCTTCATCATATTCTTTCTGATCAGGAATAGTATGATATCCGCCATCAACTTCGATTACCAATTTTGCTTCATGACAGTAAAAATCAACAATAAATTGACTTATTGCATGTTGGCGACGAAATCTATAACCCAACACTTTTTTATTCCTTAATTCATTCCATAGTACTCTTTCCATAGGAGTCATATCAAGCCTAAGATCATGTGCTTTAGAGAGAGTTTTAGCCTTCGCTCCATGATAAATTGGATGATTTAATTTTGAATTTACAGAAAGCATTTATTTATAATTTAAGTTTTGAGATAAGCGTTTTTCGGCTTCATCAATACTAATATTTGACCGTTTTGCATATTCCTCAAGCTGATCCTTTGAAATACTTTGTACATTAAAATATTTCGATTCGGGATGTGCAATAAAAAATCCACATACCGATGCCTGAGGATACATCATATTATTTTCTGTCAAGGTTATTCCTGCTTGTTTTTCGGCATCCAATAACCTGAAAAGATCTCTTTTTAATGTATGATCTGGTAATGAGGGATACCCAATTGCAGGTCGAATTCCCTGATAGCGTTCATGCAAAAGGTCGTCCTGGGTTGATTTTTCGAATGTTGCATACGCCCAATATTCTTTGCGTACTTTTTCGTGTATTAATTCGGTAAATGCCTCTGCTAATCGGTCTGCCATAATCTTAAGCATGATTGCATCATAATCATTACCTTCTTTTTTGAATTGCTCAACCCATTTTTCGGCTTCGAGTCCGGCTGTTACAGCAAACATTCCAATGTAATCCTTTTTACCCGAATCTTTTGGTGCAATAAAATCAGTAAGACATAAATTCTGTTCATTGTCTGTTTTTGCATTTTGATTTCGTAAAAATGGGATCGTTGCAACAATCTCTTTTCCATTTTCAGAATACAGTTTCAGATCATCCGATTCTGCATTGGCCTGGTAAAATCCGAAAACGGCATTGGCTTTAAGCATGCTTTTCTGAATAATCTTTTCAAGCATTACCTGAGCATCATCGAAAAGTTTTTTGGCTTCTGTTCCTTTTATCGGATCTTCAAAAATCTTTGGGTACTTACCCGGAATATCCCATTGATGAAAGAAAAATGTCCAATCGATATATTTTGCAATTTGCCTTAATGGAAAATTCTCTAATACCTTATTACCTATAAATACAGGTTTTTTGGTTTCAAACTGATTCCAATCAATCTGCAACTTATTCTTTCTTGCTTCTTCCAAACTAATATATTTGGTCCCAGCCTTGGTCTCGAGGTATTTATTTACTGATTTTTCGTAATCAAGTTTTAGATCCTTTACGAAAATATGTTTCAGGTTTTCTGATAACAGGCTATTTACAACACCGACACTTTTTGAAGCATCTTTAACATGAACTACCGGAGCAAAATATTCGGGTGCAATTTTAAGCGCTGTATGAATTTTCGATGTTGTTGCTCCACCTATTAATAAAGGTATTGTAAGTTTATTGCGATTCATTTCCCTTGCCACATGAATCATTTCATCGAGCGATGGAGTAATTAATCCGCTTAATCCAACAATATCAACATTTTCCTTAATTGCTGTTTCGATAATTTTCTCGGCCGGAGTCATTACTCCCAAATCAATAATATCATAATTATTGCAGGCAAGAACTACACCAACAATATTTTTTCCAATATCATGAACATCGCCTTTCACAGTCGCCAGCAATATTTTGCCCTTAGCGGTTGTATCACCACTAAGTAGTTTTTCAGCTTCGATAAATGGCATTAAATAGGCCACTGCTTTTTTCATTACTCGGGCGCTTTTCACCACTTGGGGCAGGAACATTTTACCTGATCCAAAAAGCTCACCTACTTTGTCCATACCTTCCATTAATGGGCCTTCGATGACACTTATTGCCGATTCTGATGTCTTTCGTATTTCCTCCACATCCTGATCAATAAAATCAAGAATACCTTTTATTAATGCATGATGTAGTCGATCCTTTACTGGATGATTTCTCCATTCATCAAAACTTACTGTTTTATCTTTCTTACTAAAGCTTTCTTCAGCAAACGCAAGTAATCGTTGTGTTGCATCGGCTCTGCGGTTTAACACCAGATCTTCGGTAAGGCGAAGCAGATCCTGCGGAATCGCTTCGTAAATTTCGAGCATTCCGGGATTTACAATACCCATATCGAGACCTGCTTTGATAGCATGAAAGAGAAATACAGAATGAATAGCTTCGCGAACACGGTCGTTTCCGCGGAATGAAAACGAGAGATTACTTACCCCGCCACTCGTTTTGGCATGTGGAAGATGCTCCTTAATCCATTTTACAGCATGGATAAACTCAACCGCATAATTATTATGCTCGGACAATCCTGTTCCAATAGATAAAATATTCGAATCGAAAATAATATCTTCTGCCGGGAAATTTGCTTTTTCGGTAAGCAGGTAATACGATCGCTTTGCAATTTCTATTTTGCGTTCGAATGTATCGGCCTGACCTGTTTCATCGAAAAGCATAACAATAGTGGCTGCGCCGTATGAACGAATTTTCGTTGCTTTCTCTATAAACGCACCTTCACCATCTTTAAGACTGATGGAGTTTACAATTGATTTTCCTTGTACACATTTTAATCCAGCTTCAATAACCGACCATTTTGAGGAGTCAATCATTACAGGTACACGAGCTATTTCGGGTTCAGATGCAATCATATGGAGAAATTCAGTCATTGCATTCTCTGCATCAATCAATGCATCATCCATTGAAATATCAATGATTTGGGCACCATTTTGCACCTGGTGATGGGCTACTTTTAGCGCTTCTTCGAAGTTTTCTTCCCTTATCAGCTGTGCGAACTTTTTCGATCCGGAAACATTGGTGCGTTCACCAATATTTACAAAATTTCTTGTCTTATTAATGGTTAGTGGTTCTAATCCGGATAATCGTGTGCTTTGTTCTATTTCAGGAAGTTTTCGTGGTTTGTATTTTGCAGCTACCTGAGCGATATGTTTAATATGTTCGGCCCTGGTTCCGCAGCATCCACCAACAATATTTGCAAAATTATTCTGAAGATAATCCTCAATAAGAGCTGCCATCTCCTTTGCTGTTTGAGTGTATTGTCCAAATAAATCGGGCAAGCCGGCATTTGGATGAACACTTACATTAAACTTTGAAATCGCCGACAACTCCTCAATAAATGGACGAAGACGTTTTGCTCCAAAAGCACAATTAAAACCAACACTTAATAAATCGACATGCGATACCGAATTATAAAATGCCTCGATAGTCTGACCAGCTAATAAACGGCCACTCTGGTCAGCAATAGTACCTGAAACCATAACAGGAACAACAATTCCTCTTTTTTGTGATTCTTCGTTAATAGCCAGAAGAGCTGCTTTACAATTTAAGGTATCAAAAATTGTTTCGACAAGCATAATATCGGCACCACCATCGAGCAATCCGCGAACCTGCTCCCTATATGCTGTTTTTAATTCATCAAATGAAACCGATCTGAAACCTGGTTTGTTTACATCAGGTGAAAGTGATGCTGTTCTGTTTGTAGGGCCTATTGATCCTACAACATACCTTGGTTTTTCAGTTATATGATTATACTTTTCGATTGCCTTACGGGCTAATTTCGCCGCTTCAACATTTAATTCATACACCACATCCTGCATTCCATAATCGGTAAGCGATATGGCATTTGAGTTAAATGTATTGGTACAGATTAAATCGGCACCAGCATCGATATAAGATTGATGTATCTCACAAATTACATTGGGTTGAGTTAATGTAAGAATATCATGATTTCCTTTAAGTGGAATTTTGCTGAATTTAAAACGATCACCCCTATACTCAGCCTCATCTAACTTGTATGACTGCACCATAGTTCCCATAGCTCCGTCGAGGACAAAGATGCGCTCTTTTAGGTCTGATTTTAATTTTTCTAATCTATTCATATCTTTTTTTTACCACTTAGTCACTAATCCCGATAGCTATCGGGACACTTAGAATCACTAAGTTTTTATTTAGATTATCCATCATACTAATTAATAAGGGTTCGTTAGTTCAGAAAATCAACTTGTTCGCCCCTACCCTAAAGGGAGCAATTTGATTTTCTTCACACCCTTTAGTCCCGAAAGCTTTCGGGAGGGGCAATTGAAGAAAATCAACATAGCTTTTTAAGTATTAATTGGATAATCATAGTTATTAATTCTTTAAAATCTCATTCTTTTCATACTCAATATATACAACAGTCGAAGCCTAAATTTACGAAATACCAAGCATCAAAGTCAACTAATTAATTTTTAATATAGGCCAAAAAAACATCGAGCTTTGGCAAAATTGATTTAATCTTTAACAAGTTCGATAGCTTAATTGTTCCCACTACATAGCTTGTATTTCTGCCTGAATATTTCTCTGAAATATTCTCGAAATCGAAATGACTGAAATCTACAATATTCCTATATCGCAGATAAACCTCAATTTCGTGATCTGTTCTGTATTCAAGCTGTTTAAAATACTTTTTCTTTTTGTATTCATACTTATAGTTATGCGAGCGGGCTGTAATGTCCGACAGCACTGCTGAACCTGTTGGATAACCACCGGCACCTTTGCCAAACATAAATTGCTTGTCGTAAAACTCACCCTGAATTACCACTCCATTATACTCATCTTCAACATTATATATATACTTATCGGGTCGCACCAATCGTGGAATAACAAACATAGTGAATGATTCCTGATCGAGCTTAAGCACCTGTGCCACAAGTTTTATCTTGAGGTTTTTTTCGCGTGCATACTGAATATCATCCAAACTTATATTTGAGATACCATAATTAAAAACCTTGTGTGGTTCGACATATGTTCCCAAGGCATGTGTAGCAATGATTATTAGCTTGTAAAGAGAATCAAATCCATCAACATCGAGACTAGGATTACTCTCAGCAAAACCTAATTCCTGTGCTTGCTTTAGAGCAATCTTATAATCAAGTCCTTCGTTAAATATTTTCGAAAGAATATAGTTTGATGATCCATTGAGTATTCCTGTCACAGATTTCAGTAAATCATTATCGTAGTATTCTTCAATATTTCTGATGATGGGAATACTTCCACAGGCTGATGCATCATATAACAAAGATGTATTGGTTTCTTCCTGCAGTTTTATCAACTCCTCGAGATGATGAGCCAACATCTTTTTATTGCCTGACACAACACTTTTTCCATTTTCGAGGCATCGCTTTACAATAGTATAAGCTTCGTCTGCATCATCAATAAGCTCGACTACCAAATTAATATCGCGGTCGTTTATAATTTCTTCTTTATCGAAAGAAAAATGATCAGCACTTAGTGATCGTTTTTTATTTTTCTGCTTTACACAAATCTTGCTGATCTGTGCATCAACTGTTTTACTGTGTGTGAGCACATGATGGAGGCTTTCGCCAACAACACCGTACCCAAATAGACCTATATTTATTTTGTTACTCATAATTATTTCTTTTGTACAACTTGTAAGAGTTTGACCCAAAAACCATTTTTTTAGTCATTGCGAGTGCAGCCGTAAGGCGGAACGAAGCAATCTATAGACTGCTTCTCCCGATAATTATCGGGATCGCAGTGACATTTACTTAGGGTAGTTTTTCTGCATTATGCCTAAAAACCTCCTTATTACTTCTGTTAATTTTTCTGTTTCGATTAAAAAGCCATCATGACCAAAGAGCGAATCAATTTCAATAAACTCAGCATTTGGAATATGCTTTTGCATTTCTCTCATCTCGTCAGAAAAAAACAACAAATCCGAAGAAATGGCGATCAGCAATGTTCTGGCTTTAATCTGAGACAGCGCATTTTCAATACCTTCACGATTTCGACCAACATTATGCGAATCGAACGATCTGGAAATTGATAAATATGAAAATGCATTAAACCTTTTCACCAACTTATCGCCCTGATATTGTTGGTACGAAACTACTTTATGATTACTCAGCTTATTTATATCCACTTCGTGCTGGGTTTTATTGTATGTTGCAGCATTACGGTAGCTAATTAAAGCCATTGAACGAGCTGCTTTAAGTCCAGCTTGTCCTGCAGTATCAGATTTTGTCTTAAAAGTTGGATCAGCAAATAATGCCAGTCGCTGCGATTCGTTAAATGCAATATTCCATGGCGATGCAAATGCTCCGCTAACCATAAAAACAAGGTTCTCAATCAATGATGGATTCATAATACTCCATTCGAGTGCCTGAAAGCTGCCGATTGATCCGCCAGTGATCATAAAGATTTTTGATATTCCTAAATGCTTACAAAGCAATTCATGGGCATTTACCATATCTCTTATCGTGATCAAAGGAAAATCGTGATAATACGGAGAATTTGTTTCCGGATTAACTGACAACGGACCTGTTGTTCCGTAGCATGATCCCAGAAAATTAGCACATACGATAAAATACTTCGAGGTATCGAACAGTAATCCATCACCCACCATATTAGGCCACCAGTCGGCAACATCAGAATTGGCCGTTAATGCATGACATACCCAAATTACATTGTCTTTGGTAGCATTCAACTTGCCAGCTATGTGATAAGCAATCTGAATATCGCGTAACGACTGACCGTTCTCGAGTTTAAAATCTCCCTTGTATTGAAATTGATATTTTTCCATATTTTTAAAATTAAGCGGAAGCCGAAAGATAATAGAATTTTTAATTATTTGGAGGATAATTAACTTCGTACAACCCTATTTTACCCCCGGCTTTCCACTTATTTTGTTGCTTTTGTATTTATTTTAAAAATCATCCTGTTTTTGCCCTTTATCCCTGAAGGGAACAGGATGATTTTTCAATTTTCACCCTTCAGGGTCAGGGGCAAAAAAATTGAAAAATCATTACTCTTTTATGTTGCTAATGGTAATTCGTATTTATGATTGTTGACTTTTTCATGATTCGTGGCTTTGAAAGCTTGCTCGAAATCTGCAATAATATCGTCGATATGTTCGAGGCCGACTGAAACACGCAATAATCCGGGAGTTACACCAGCTGCCAGTTGTTCCTCGGCTGTTAATTGCTGATGTGTTGTTGCAGCAGGCAAAATGATTAAGGTTTTTGCATCACCCACATTCGCAAGATGACTAACCAGCTTTAAATTGTCAACAAAGGTTGTTGCCTTTTCGATTCCTCCTTTTATCTCGAACGACAAAACTCCACCAAATCCATGTTTTAAATATTTCAATGCATTCTTATAATTCAGATCGTTTGGCAAACCAGGATAACTTACCTTCGAAACATTTGAATTTTTACTTAACCAATCAGCCAGCAAGATTGCATTATCTGAGTGTTTCTGCACTCTGAGCGAAAGAGTTTCCAATCCCTGTAACAATAAAAAGGAGTTAAATGGACTAATTGCCGGACCAAAGTCGCGCAATCCCTCAACTCTTGCACGAATAATAAATGCCAATTCGCCGAATGTTTCTGCATAAACCAGTCCATGATACCCTTCAGAAGGCTCTGAGAACTGGCCAAACTTGCCATTGCCCCAGTTGTAATTTCCAGCATCAACAATAACACCACCCATGCTTGTTCCATGACCGCCAATCCATTTTGTGGCTGATTCGACTACAATGTTTGCACCAAGATCAATTGGGCGGCATAAAAATCCGCAAGCAGCGAATGTATTGTCTACAATTAATGGAATATCATATTTTATGGCAAGTTTAGAAATCGATTCAAAATCAGGAACAGAAAAACCAGGATTTCCTATTGTTTCGACATAAACAGCTTTGGTTTTTTCGTCGATTAAAAGTTCTAAATCATTGGCCTTATCTGATTTTGCAAATCGCACATCGATACCCAGGTTTTTAAACGACACCTTAAACTGATTGTAAGATCCACCGTACAAATAGGGTGATGTTACAAAATTATCGCCTTGCTTAAGGATGTTGTTTAAAGCAATAAACTGGGCTGCATGTCCTGATGCAACCACCAAGGCAGCTTTTCCGCCTTCGAGTGCGGCGATTCGTTTCTCGAGCACATCGGTTGTTGGATTCATCAAACGAGTGTAAATATTCCCGAATTCTTTAAGAGCAAAAAGGTTTGCACCATGTTCGGAATCGCGGAAATTATACGATGTGGTTTGATAAATAGGCACAGCACGCGAGTGTGTTACCGGATCAGGCTCCTGGCCTGCATGAATCTGCAATGTTTCGAATTTATATGTTTTCATTTTTTTAGTTTTTAATGTTAATGGACTAAATTCCATTTTCTACGTTTTGCTGTTCTCTGGCCTAAAGGCCAGAGTTATTGGGAATGATTCACATGAAAAGCCATTCCTTAAATTAGGGACTAAAGTCCCTTTTGGGTTATTTCTCTTTTCCCTGACCTGAAGGTCAGGGTTATTAAGAATTTTCTTTTAAAGTTTTTTTTCAAAGATCGTTTCGCCGGGACTAAAGTCCCTTTGCTTTTAATAAATCCCTCAAGCCATCTCTTTGTTGGATTCAGAGGCGGATCCGGGGATTATGAATTCGCTCTGAACCTGAGTCAACAAAACCTGCGCATGAACCCAAACCTTCGTGGCAGGAAAATCTTATATGCATCTTTCGCAACAATTCTCATATACAAAAAAGTCGTTATGGATTTCGCTAATTGTTTCATTTCTATCCTTTTTATTAACAATAAAGTAAACTGCCACAGGACTTGCACCGAAAGAAATAATCTGAATATTTATTCCTCTGCGGGCAACAGCACTAAACATGCGACCAGCAATTCCGTATTGTGTGGTTAATCCTTCGCCAACAGCTGCAATTAAAGAGATATCGTTGCACACTTCAATTTCACTAATACCCTGAATATCTTTTTTCTCGAGAATACTTTTTGCCTTGTAAAGATCTTTCTGCGATAGCAAAATATTTATGGTTGTTTGTGATGTTATTATCGATTTGATATTTATTCCGGCATTATCGAGCTCGCTGGTTGATTTAGCCAAAATACCAGGTTTTACACCTACTCCTGAGCCTAACAACTTAAGTATTCCAAAATCATCGCTGTAAGAAACACTTTTAATTACTTTTTCGGTTATGGTTTCTTCTCCATTGATTATGGTTGCAGGCTTTAACTCACCATTCACATTTTCGATATTGAAAATACGAATAGGAATATTCTTCTTGGCCAATGGCTCCGGAGTTCGTGGATGTAAAATCTTTGACCCGAAATAAGCAAGCTCGGCAGCCTCAGCATAGGTTAGCGATTCAACAACCACAGCATCATCAACAATTCGTGGATCGGCACTTAAAAATCCCGGAACATCTTTCCACAAATCCAGACTTTGAGCATGTAAGCAAGCTGCAATAGCCGATGCCGAATAATCGCTCCCACCACGACCTAACAAAGTTGTTTTTCCCTCATCGGAAATACCGTAAAAGCCAGGAATAATATATGTTTTATCGTTCGATAGTTTTTGATTGAGATTTTCGGCCGACAGCTTGAAATTGACTGTTGCATTTCCGAACTCGCCATCGGTAATTAATCCCAGGTCTTCGGGCAAAGCTTCGCTGCAATCTATTCCCTCGCTTTTAAGCACATGAACCAGTAATAACGAACTTAACCGCTCGCCATAACTCAGAATCTCATCATACAAAAAAGGAGGAACATCTTTTATAAAACTAATGCCAAGCAAATAACTCTTAAGCTTATGCAATCGTTTATCGAGCTCACATTTAAACTCAAGGGTAAGCTGCTTATTCGAAACGAGCTCCAACATGGTATTTATCTTCTGCGTTCCAATGGCATGCACAAAATCATCGGCATTAAGCTTATCGTCTTTTGCAAGCTGAATGGCATCGATAAGGTTATTGGTAACACCATAGAAAGCCGAAACCACGATTACCAAAGGCTGATTGTAATTACGAATAGCCTTTACTACTTTTTTTATTCCCTGCGAATCTTTAAGGTTCGATCCACCAAATTTTACTACTTTATACTTCATGCTGATTTTAATTTTACTTACCACAATATACTTTGCCCGTAAAGGCTTAATACTTTCAGAAAGATTATTTTAATCTTTCTTCTTGCACATGCACATAGGCATATGTGGCATAGTAAAATTTATAAACCAATGATGAGTAATTGTAACAAAACTCAAATCAAAGAAAACCTCACAACAATTTTTACAATACATGATTTTTTTGCGTTTAGTTTATAATTTCCCATCTGTTTTTCCCGATATAAATCGGAGTCAGTTTGGGTTAGGTATTAGCACCTTTTTCGCCAGCGGCGAAGGGTTGCTAGAGGTTCACAGAGCCTAATCTCTCCCCTCTTCTCTATAAATCAAACGCCCTTTGGAAAGGATGTTTGAATATGATGCGGCAAATATAGAAACATTTTTTCGAAAATTCCAAATCTTTTTTCTACAAACATCTGAAATGATGATTTGGAGAAGGATGCGAAAGGATGGTTTTTCGACTGAAAAAATACAAATTCATTTCAAGACACTATGTTCTTTTTTGTCAGCCACACAAAAAAGAACCAAAAAAAGTCACCGCTACTGATAAATTTGTTAAAATCATCGTAAAACCTGTTATTCGCCGCAACACAAGTCGTCTCGATGTTAATAATGTAGTTTTTATTATTGTTTGAAATTCGAGACTGTGTGTTGCTTACCGACCAAACCCACACATGTTTTACCTGATTTTTTACACAAATTTATCAGATGCGGATACTAACCAGATAATAACCTAATGTTTTTAAAATGATGTTTTTACGACTGGAAAATGAATTACTCAAAATAATCTGATTTTTTATCAGATTAAAACTATTCTTTATCTTTTTTTCTGATTAATAAAGACAAAGGTGCCCAAATTAGAATAAAGTGAGCCATTACACCACCAACAAGAATATTTTGGATTTTACCATAGCATTCTGTTCCTTTTAATGCATATGAAGTACCAAGAATTACTAAGCCCCAAATAATTGCACTGGCAATTATTATGGCTCCAACTGTTAAAACTTTTTTTCCCATAATTTCAATTGTATTGATTAAAAGATAAATATAGGATTTTTTGCCGATTATTAAAATAGCGGATTATCAATACTATGTTTAGAAATCGCCGAACTGTTGTGTGCCATTTTATTTACACAAAACAGTTTAGCTTAGGCACAGCCTAAGCTAAATATATCATTAAACGATATTTTACAATCATAATTAAAATAAAAATCCAATTTAGTTTTGTTTTAAAATAATACGACGGCGGTTGAAACCGCCGCCGAACTGTTGTGTGCTATTTTTATTTGCAGCCTAAGGCGAACTGAGTTAAAAGTCTATCTGATCTAATTGAGATAAGAGTAACTGAGCAGTTGTATTGTTTACTGCACTTTTTAAAATCTTTTTTATTGTTTTGATTGACTCTTGAATTATAGGTATTTTGGGTTTTGGTGATTCTGCCTGAGCAATAACTGTATGTATCTCAGCAACCATTTCACCCAGAACATCTGCTTTTAAATCAATATATTCTATTCTATTTTTTAAATCATCAAACACTTCTTTTATTTTCTCTACAGAATCCTTACTAATTGAATAATTTATGGGAGACTCATTACTTCCTTGCTGTATAATACCAGTCATGTTTTCTACATTAACTGTATAGTTTATCGGCAAAAAATGTTCGGTTGGTTTATCTGGATTCAATAATGCTTCTTCAACTTCTTTTATTCCTGAATGAGTTATCATAACTTGTCCACCACCGTTCCGTTTAACCAATCCTTCAGAATATAAATATTCCACTATTTTATCTATTTCTTGATTGTTAAGACCTAATTCTTGACCAACATCTTTAATGTTAACTAATATAGATTTATCATCATTTGCCAACTCAAAAACTCTTTTTAAGTATTTAAATCGAAGTTTTCTATTTTCATTAATATCCATAACATTAAATGTTAAATTAATAATATTACAAATTTACAAAATAAAGGAATGCCCGTTTTACTATAAAAACTAAACCCGCTTTTTAGCGGGTTTGATGCTAATTACGCCCGGACACCATGTCCGCGCGAGCGGGGGGCTGGGCACTTTCTTATTCCAATTTAAATGGTTCTCGCTTATTCGCTAAATAAATGCTATCTTTTGTAACTTCAAAATACCAAGCTTCAGGCTCAAATGCATTACTACATGTATCAGGAGTTGCACTAAAGCTTTTTATTTTATCTTTACTAACATCCAATGGATTATATAATCCATGACCATCACTATTTTTAAAATCGTAAATAACAAGTGGGCGTTTGCAAATAAATATAACTCCTTTAATCTCTATTGGATTCTCAGGTGGTGTTGTTCCAGGTTTTGGAAGAAGAACTTGTCCTGGTGTACCTAAGTGTGCAGCAATCCAAAAACCAAAACTACTGTCTGTTCTTTGAAAATAAACTTTATAGTATGGTTCTCTATCACAATCATTAGGAATTTCATTAAATTCATGCATATAGCAACTAATAATTTTTATAAAATTATCATCCTGCAAGTTGGATTTTTCTAAAAATCCTGTAAGAATAACAAGTAAAAAAAGAAGTTGTAATTTAATAACTATTCTCATATTTATTTTTTTATTTTGGGTTTACCTATTACAATTGCACCCCAAGGAGTAGCGCGATATAAATTACCTGTTTTAGGAAAATAAATATTATTTTGAAAAGGTTCTTTTCCATTATTTCCATTATAACGAGAAATCGACTGTTGAGTATCACTATCACCTCCTCCGCTACCATCTGATGTTTCTCCCATAGAGCTTCTTTCTTGACGTTCAGTTATGCCTGAATTTGGGTGTGAATGCCAATTGCTTATCATATCAGAAATTGAAATTCCTAATGTTGAAAAACCTGGTGATTTAGTTTCATAATGAAATGTACTTAAAGTATATTGAGTACCACTGCCCTTGTTATATTTAGCCAATCCCCATTCTGCATTTGAATTGTCAGCAGCAAATTTAAATACTTTTAACATATCATTTCCTTTACCTGCAACTTTACTAATGTTTCCAGTAGGTGATGATGCGCATTTTTCAACCACCTCCAAAGATGGTAAAATCGAAGTATCATCCACTTTAACATTATTCTCAGGTTCTGGATTCCCATCTGCATTGGTTTCCCCAGATGCTTTTGCTTTTTCATAATCATCTTTTCTATAAAGCACATCGTAATTATCACCACCTGTATCATCAACCCGCTCAACATACCCTTTTTCATCAATTGTATAGCCATCAGTTCCCATTCCCATAAAATCAATAAATCTTATAGGATTGTTATCTGCATAAACATAAGTTGATTGAAAATTATATTTTTCTGCAAGTGGATCAATAGTGTGAAACCTAGCTAATGCAGCATCGTAAAACCTGGCCCCGTAATCGTACCAATTCAAAGAACGTCCTGCAAGTTGGTCGTCTTGCAGCTCTTTGCCATTGTAAAGGTACTTATTTTTTGTATAATTGACCAACGAGTTCTGGTAATTTGTTTCGCTAAATACCAGTCCGAATGGGTAATAATGGCTTTGTTGCACCATATCTACCTTACCTGCCAGTATGGAGCCTCCAAAGGTTACCCGGGTATTTCCCAAATGGTCTTTTACATAATACTCGTAATGCCAGCGTGTATTTTCGCCATCGGCAATGGGAACTATTCTTCCTTCGGAGGTTATAATGTAGGCTATTTCGTCGTTTTCGTAAATTATGTTGCCCACATAGTCGGTTGTATTGTCAACCGAAGAGTTGCTTGTTTCGTTTGTTTTTGCAAGCTTACGGCCCAAAGCATCGTAGTGGTAAAATATTTTTATAGCAGAATTGCTGTTGTCGGTAACACTTTCGGGCAGGTTTAAGGGATTATAGCTTACACGCGCATCTTTTCCCGGGTCGTAGGTCATGTTGCCGTTGGCATCGTAAGTGTAATCGCTGGTACTGCGAACCACATAATCCTCAACACCTGTTATATCACCGGCAGTATCTCCAACTTTTTTCAGTTTGTTGGATCCAGATATATATTCGTAAGAAAGCTGGTCAGCAATGGTGTTGTTGTGCTTTCGGTTAAGTGCTTTAATATTCCCGTTTTTATCGTACATGGTAATATTTTCCGAAAACCTGCCTCTATTGTCAGCCAGTATGCTTCCTTCGGCATAGCTTGCGGTTGTTAAACGATTAAGTCCATCGTAAGTAAAACCATAACCACGTTCTTTGTCCTCTTTGGTGTTGTAACGAATAGCAGCGATATTGCCATTAAACTGAGACTTTGTGGCTGTTGTATTATCGAGTCCGGTAATATCGTTGTAATAGAGTTGCATTCCGAATACATCGTTATCGGTCAGCATTGGATCATTAATTTTTGTTAGCCAGCCACGAATGTTGTAGGTATAATCTATTTTTTGCACAAAGCTGGTAGTATTTTTCGAGTGCAGGTATTTTTGAGTAAGTTCTCCGAGCTCGTTATAGCGCATGCTGGCAATCACAATTTCGACCTGCTCGTTAATTTTGTGCGTGGTTTTCAGCATGCGGCCTGCATGATCGTAGGTATATTTTTCGAGAATTTTTACTACGGCCACATTGTTTACAATATGTTGCTGCTGAATTTCCTTTAACTGTTGCGTTACCGGCTCGTAGCGCGAACCTAACACATCGCGGCCTCCCAAATGGTTTTGCGCAATGATTTGGATCACATTGCCATTATCATCGTAATAATTTACGCTGTATAATTCGGTCTTAGCCATAGTGTATCCACTGCCTTCTGGTTCATAAGCCTTAACCATGCTGCCTGTTGGCAATCCTTTGGTTTTATCAGATTGTGTTGTATTAAATCCTGCGGGTAAATCTGTTGTAAAATCTAAACCGGTTGTTAGTCCTTTAAATCCATAACTGTCGTACCAGCTAACCCTTTCCACATTGCTGGCAGTAATTGTAAAACCGGCAGGATAACTTTTATCCACAGAATAACCATACACTCCCGAGCCGGTATAGGTTTCGTAAGGAGTTGTTGTGGTGTGGTTTTTAAATTTTGACCGAATACTATCAAGAATAAATGTCGATGGTATTTTCATTGTTCCTGACATTATAGGCCTGTTGAACTGGTCGTATTTGGTAAACCTGAAACTTTCGTTGGTTGCATTGCCATCGTTACGCAGGTTTCCATCCTGCACCAGCACCAGCCTATCGCGTTTGTCGTACACCATTTGAATAATCTCTGCACCGGGGAGCTTTTTGCTGATCATCCGGTGTCGCTCGTCGTAGGTATAAAAATAGCACAATTCCAAATCGGAAGGACTATTGGCCAAGGGTGGAACAACAGTTCTCAACAATCCAAAATCGTCGTAAATATAATAAGTTTTGAAGGTTTCAGTACCCTGTGTTGTGGCAGCAATGGTTTCTTTTAGCACCACCTGACCAAGCAGGTTTTTGTATTCACGGCTTATTGTTCCCTGCTCATCAGTTACCTGATTTACATACAATGTACTTGCAGCATATGCTTTTGAGCCTCCGTTTTCGTCCCATGTACTTAATGCATTCGTATTGGTCTGGTAATCGTAGGTAACGGGTGTGCTTTTCCAGTCCTTACCCAAACCAGTTGTACTTAATACACGATTTAGTGGTGAATTTTCGTAATTAATATCAGAATATGGCTTGTTATCCGGACTATTTTTCCCAGTTATTGTGCCTTGGTAATAATTAATTACATTGACTTCGGCATTTGCAATAAATGCACCATTATTGTTTTCGGCAACATAGGGCAGGTATTTTTTGCTTTCGCGGCCAAAATCATCGTAAACAGTTGGCTGAACAATATCGTGCCCTTTTGATGAAGCGTTGACCATTACGGTTTGTTCCGGTCGACCCAATCCATCAAAATAGGCTATCTGCTCGCTCTTACTTGTTGTATTTGGCAAAGAAATTGAACGAACATAATTATTAGCAGATGTGGGTGTTCCACCAACAATAACATCTTCTGTTGGAGTAAGCTCCGGATTGGTAACTGTATTATTGGCTGCATTAGGATCTATATATGCCCTGAAAGTAGATCCTGCTTTGGCTACAAAACCAGCTTTTAAGCTTATGCTATGACTGGCACTCACTTCGGCTTTTCCAACTACAACATCATTCAGTTCGATATCCTGCTGAGCAGATGAGTTTTTGGTACCTGCAATTAAAACCAGTGCCAGAATAGTAATCAATATATATGTATTGCGTGTATTCATTTTGTCAGACTTTAGGTTGATGCTACTTTTTAATTACCATCATGGAAATCTTCTTATTGGCATTTCCCACATTCAAATAATAAACACCTGCGGGCAGATTGCCCAAATTCATTGTCTTCTCACTGCTTGGTTCATAATTATAAATTCTCTGTTGAATAACCAATCGCCCTTCGTTGTCGGTAAGTTCGGCATACAAGCTGGCAAAATCATCGCAACTTAATGACCAATGCAACACATCGCTAACAGGATTCGGAAAAACCGTGAGTACTTTTAGCTGATCATTATATATTTCGGGACTCTGTGGCTTGAAACTTATGGTTATACTATCAGAATATTGGCAGTTCAAGGTATCGGTAACCTCAAGCCACACATCAAACTGGTGATTATAATTTCCTTTTGCACCTACCTCAATACTCTGGAAAAATGTATTATTAAACCAAAAGTATTGATCCATATTCTGAGGACCTTCGAGCATAATACTCTGGCCATAAAACAGGCTTGTATCCTTTCCAATCGAAAATAATGGAGACGGAGCCAATCTTACATCAAGCGTGTCTCTTAGAAGACATGCATTTTTATCGGTCATTCTCACAGTGTATTGCCCTGCCTCACGAATGGTTATTTGGTTGCCATTAAATAATCCATTATTCCACAACACATTATCGAAGCTACCTTTAACTATCAGATCGGCTTCGGTACCCTGGCACAAGTAGTCAGCTCCAGTAATTATATCTTTGTATTTAGGACAGTTGAAGTATTTTGCAAGAAAAATATCCTCGTTACCTGCAGATGAGATTTTATACTTTGAATTTTCAAGAGTATTGGTAAAGCTGCCAGCGAGGTATATATTCCCGTTTGCATCTAGGGTAGTGTGTTGGCTTGCAATATCGGTATTTCCTCCAATGCTACCAACCCAGAAAACTTCTCCGTTTGAATTGATCTGCGACACAAAAGCGGTGGTTTTTCCGGCTGTATTTGCAATGATCAGGGTATCGAGCATCAGGGTATCGTTACATGAGCCACTTAACATTATACCACCAGCTGGGTTTAGCACAATATTGTTTGCATAGTCGGAATGAGGCGAACCATACGTATTGACCCAGATCTCATCTCCATTTTTATCTAGTTTGGCCAGATACATATCAGTACTACCTTTACTGCTTATTTCGCGATTACCAAAAACAGCCTTATGCGTAAAATTTCCTGCAATAAACAACTCGTTATTTGAAGCAGGTGCAAGTGAACTGATCTCGAAATACTGCTCATTTGCATAGGATTTAACCCAAAGCGGGTCGATTTCCTGATTCAAAGCAGCAACAAAACATCCTACTCCATTTTTACTTTGCTTTTCGATTTTTTCGTTACCAATAGAAAATTCATCTTCGAATGTTCCCGATAAATAGAGAATTCCGTTTTGGCTATCGAAAGCAGTAATTTTATCTCTGCCTTTACTGCCAAAAGATTTAAGCTGTTTTATTGTACCATTGGCAGTAAAATGAGCTATAAAAATATCTTCTTTACCCTTGCTTTTAATTTCAAGTTCGCCCAGAGTAAGATCTTTTTTAAAAGATCCGGTAGCAATTATCTCTTTATTCTCTAATTCAGAAATAAAAACAAAAGATGCGTTGTTTTCAACTTCAAATTTCTGCAACCAAATAAGTTGTCCTTTGCCGGAAATTTTAGCCAGAATAAGTTTTCTTCCATTTCCTTCGATAGCTTGTTTACCGATTTTTGCTTCGCCATTTACTATTCCGCTAATCAACACCTCGCCTCCTTTGGTTACATGCAATGCTGTTAGCTTGTCACTTTGTTTCCCCCCTTCGCTCCAAATCCATTGCAGCTTTCCATGTTGATTATATTTGGCCACAAACATATCGTGTTTACCCTTTGAGGTATATTCTTTGCTATTCAGAGTGAGATCGCCCGAGATGGCACCTCCCACATAGATGTTCCCAATTGAATCAGTTTGAATACCATTTACATAATCCCAGCTTGCGCTCCCCAGCGAAGTGGTCCATTGCCAGATTTTCTGATCGGGCTGTCCTTGGGTTTTTCCAGCAAACAGTATGATTGCGATTATTAGCAAGCTTATGTTTTTTATATATTGTGTTTTCATACTATTTTTTTTGTGATTGGTGAATAGTGAGTTGTGAGCATTCCAGTGATTGGTGAATAGTGAGTGACAAAAACTACTATTATGTTTTATTTTTAATTTATTATTCATCATGTTATCTATTACTTTTCATTTCACTATTCACAAATCACTAATCACTGTTCACTGCTCACCACCATAATGGTATTCGTATTGTTTAATGACATTATAATCATGATCGCGCACTTCTTTTAATCTGCCGAAGCCATCGTACAAATAGTAAATTGTGCGACCACATGTATCGGTTTCAGAGGTAACACCAACAAGCGGTTTGTAGGTATAGGTAGTAATTAATGAATTTACTAGTAGTGAATTATTTCTCAAATTAGTATTAAATGCT
The DNA here is from genome assembly GCA_001768565.1 of Bacteroidetes bacterium GWF2_33_16. Lineage (GTDB taxonomy): Bacteria > Bacteroidota > Bacteroidia > Bacteroidales > UBA12077 > UBA12077. Next base: position 62,796 of record MEOE01000023.1, read on the forward strand.
TCCCATTGATTCTTTTGCTCAGGAGTCGTCATATCACCAATATTTGCAAGAAGAGTTTCAAGATTGTTTGTGGCAGCATTAACAGCAGTATTCAAATTGATATAACTTAAATTTTCAGCCTTAATTATAGGATATTCATCGTTATATCCCCAAATAACACTTACTTCGGGCTGATCTTCCTTTTGAGCACCCAATAAAATAGTATTATTTGTATTATAGATATATTTTCCTTTTCTAATATATTCAGGGAAGTTAAAAAGCAAATCTCCATTAAAATCAACCGGTGAAAGTGGTACATTCTTTTCAAGAGAATATACTTCTTTAACTGATCCATTGTTGTTATATAAACTAATAATACCTGAGATAAGCTTACTATCTTTATAAAACTCTTTCCTGATTGGAATACTTAAAATATTGTTGCCTTTTAAATCGGAAACATTGTAGACGGAATTATTAAAATCGCTGGGGTAATAATATATACTTTTTGTTTTCTCAATTCCGTTTAGAAAGTTAGTTTTCTCTTTAATATAAGATTTTGACTTATCATAAATGTAAGTCTGCTTTGTCTCTATTGTTTCTGAATAAAAATATTCCTTTTCAACTTTCTTAGTCATTACATAACTTATAGGAGTAAATGCATATATTCCAAACTTATAATACTCCCTTAAATCATTATTATCACCATTTATATATTTTTTTGAATAAACTCCTAACAAATCATCTGAGACCCAATAAGAAGCATAACTTTTATTATTTTCCTTTATCTTTTCAAAATCTAAATCAACTTTCTTGAATTGTGTTTCTTGTTCTACAAGTCCCAACTTCCAATTAGGGTCTTGAATTGGAGGGAATGGAAATACAAAATTATGGAGACTTGGGTCTCCTGTATATTTATAAATAGTTTTACCCGTTGCACCTTCATTATTCGAAAATTCTTCCACTCTTTTATATAACACAGGATTTCCCTGGTAATATAGCCAAGGGACAACACTAGACGAAAATGAATTTTCAGTTTCGCAAGTATACCATATCTCCCAACCACTGGTAGGATCTATATGTCTTTCCTTAGTATAGGTTTTGTATTTATATATACCTGGTCTTAAAATAAGCCCCGAACTAGTAAAATTACTCCATTTATAACTATAATTTTTCACTAATGATGGAGATGTAGAATTTAAATCGGTATAATTTTTTGTTCTTTTTACTCTAATACCACCAATTTCAATTTCATCTTGATCAAAGTATTTAATAGTAAAGAGAATATTTGCCTTATAATCATAACCTGAAACATAACTACATTTAGCTCTAAAATAAATTATATATTTTCCTGGATTTAATTTCCCATTTTCGGTTCTTAAAATGGGATTAAGAATACTTTCCCCGCTTTCATAATCTTGAAAACCTGAAACGTATCCAATAAGAGAAGAATAGATTTCAATTGGAGAAACACTTATTTCTACCTCAGCATTTTGTCCAAAAAGATTTATTAAACAAGAGAATTCTGCAGAGCTGTTTAAGGGTATCTCTAACGTGTCATAGAGCGTTCCAATACCATCAAGAAGTTTTAGTCCATTTTTATATACAATTGGAGTCCTAAGTTCACTTAAAGATTCTGATAAAATATATCCTTTTTTTTCTTCAGTTAGAGGGTTGTATAAATAGCAGTTAGCCGTATTCGATTCATATTCTATTTCAGTTTTCCCTTTTGTTGGGTATTCAATCTCCTTTAAAGCTCCGGCCTTTGCCATCTCAAAATCTGGCTTCCTATTTCCAAAGTTTAATAGATCGGGATTAGATTTACCTGTATAATACCCCCAAAAGTCTTGTGCAAACTGGATACTCATTCCACTTTCAAATTCACTAGGAATATTATTGTGATATGCAAAATTGTAATAATCCTCTTCTAGGTTATTATTAGACACCTTCTTTATATTTGTTAAGGTTCTTATATTACTATTATTCGTTGTATTGTAATTAAATATATACCCAGAAATAGCTTCTGTATTATTCTCAATATTGATTCTTTTAACTTCTTTTTGAAGAATATTGTTTATAACTTCTCTTTCGAATTTAATTGTACCTCCTGGAAAAATTATTGAGTCTAATAATTTTCCTGTAATACTTACAACTTGCTCGCTTTTTGAATCATCTACATTTCCCATACATTTATTTGAACCTTCAAGATTCTTAGTTATAGATAAGGTTTGAGAATAAATAGTTTTGGGTGAGTAATTGTAATTTATATACCTAAACTGAATCTTTTCATTTGTTTTTAGGTTAAATATTTCAGTTAATTGCCAAGATGACTTATAGTTGGAAATATAATAACCAGGAATATCATCACCTCCATCTCTCAGTGTTAATTCTGACTCTGAGAAAGTATATCGTATTCCTTGATCATCAGTCACAATAAGATCAATAATATTATAATATGGTTCGCCATAGAATGGAATTTCAACTTTAAAGTTTTTATGAGGAATAAAAACAGGTTGTGCATATACATCAAAATAAAAGATTCCATTTATTCCATAAGGAGCACTTAAAATAAATTGATCGGGTTGGGTATCCCATCTACCAGAAGCCGAATTAATTACTAAATCACTCAATTTTTCATCATTTAATTCCCCTTCTTTAAGACCTAATACATAGTTAAACCCGATTCTATTTCTTCCAATATATCCATTTTGATCTTCATCAGGCCTACCATTTAATTGCCGAGTAATAACACCTCCTCCAACAAATGTCCAACCAAGTCCAAATACTCCAGATTCTTCAGTTACTTTAAATCCAGAATAATTATATGATAATGCTATTGGTATTTCAATCCCTTTTAATTTTATTGTATATAGAGGGATTTCAATATTTAATTGCCCAGAACTTAAATTTACTGGCACATTCCCATAACTACCCAAACTGGCTGCTTCAGGTGAAACCGGAAAAACATCAAATAAATCAGGAATTTTTTGTTCACCATCCTGACCAAACAAATTACATCCTAACAGTACTAAGAAAAAAATGCAGTTGAATAATCTCATAAACCGTAAATTTTATATCTTTTATTTAATCTCTAACTGATCAACTCGATTCCGTAATGCTTCAATCAGCTTCTGTTGTTCTATTATATACAGCGTCAACTCCTCAATCTTCTGAAGCAACTTTGCATTCATTTCGCCAACAGCAATTCCATTTTCTTTTACTTCAGCAGTTGTAGGTATTTCGGGTAAGTGTTTGTTGGTTTTAATAAAAGTCTCTAGGTCGGCTAGCGACATAAGTTTGTAATCGGGTTCGAAAACAAAATCGGCCCAAGAATCGGTTGTAACTTTTACCTCGCGTGCTCCAATTATACCTTCAACTGCAAGTTTAAAACTACCAGGATTGGTTGTTCCAATACCAACACCTGTATCATTCCATTTTATATGACTAAAAAGGCCATTGTCCATTTTGGAATCGGTATAGGCATTTGCCTGTGATATGGCTTCCGTTTTGCCCTGATTAACGGAGCTGTTTGTTTGAGTGAGAATATCTGTTTTTACAAAATCAGTATATGTTTTTGATTGATTGATAGCTTCTGTCCTATTTTGGTCAGTGTACACTTTTGACTCGTTTATTGCCTGAGTTTTGGAATTATCGGTGTAACCATTTGCCTGATTTATTGCGCTTGCCTTAGCCTGATCAGCATAATTGTTGGCCTGAACAATTACATCAGTCTTAGCCACATCAGTATAAGTTTTTGATTGGTTTATCGCATCCGTTTTAGCTAGATCGGTATATCCCTTTGATTCAGTTAAAGCTGCTTCTTTAGCAATGTTTGTGTAACTATTCGACTCGGTTATTGCACTTACTTTAACTTGATCTGCATAATTGTTGGCCTGAACAATTACATCAGTCTTAGCCACATCAGTATAAGCTTTTGATTGGTTTATCGCATCCGTTTTAGATTGATCGGTATATCCCTTTGATTCAGTTAAAGCTGCATCTTTAGCAATATCTGTATAACTTTTTGCTTCGGTTATTGCATCAGTTGTAGCTTGATCAGCATAATTGTTGGCCTGAACAATTACATCTGCTTTAGCCACATCTGTATATGATTTTGACTGATATATAGCATCAGTTTTTGACTGATCGGTATATCCTTTTGATTCAGTTAAAGCTGCTTCTTTAGAAATATCCGTATAACTTTTTGCTTCGGTTATTGCATCAGTTTTAGCTTGATCAGCATAATTAATTGCCTGAACAATTACATCAGCCTTAGCCTCATCGGTATATGATTTGGATTGGCTTATTGCTTCTGTTTTGGATTGATCTGTATATCCCTTTGATTCAGTTAAAGCTGCATCTTTAGCAATATCCGTATAACTTTTTGCCTCGGTTATTGCACTTACTTTAACTTGATCAGCATAATTATTGGCCTGAACAATTGCATCTGCTTTTGCCGCGTCAGTAAATGTTTTGGATTGGCTTATTGCTTCTGTTTTGGATTGATCGGTATATCCCTTTGATTCAGTCAAAGCAGCATCTTTAGCAATATCGGTATAACTTTTTGCCTCGTTTATTGCACTTACTTTAACTTGATCAGCATAATTGTTGGCCTGAACAATTACATCAGCCTTAGCTACATCGGTATATGATTTTGACTGATTTATAGCATCGGTTTTGGCCTGATCGGTATATAGTTTTAATTCGGTTACGGTTTGAGTTCTTGCATTATCAGCATAAGTATTTGACTGGCTTACTGCACTTTCTTTCGCCTGATTGGTATAGGTTTTTGATTGTAATATTGCTTCTGCTTTTACCTGATTTGAATAAGATCGCGATTGTTCAATGGCGTCCAGTTTTGCCTGGTCGGTATACTTTTTCGACAACACAAGTGTTTCTATTGATTTAGTATCAACATATTCCCAAATATTACCAGTTCTTATTATTCTTTTATCTTTATTTTTTGTCTTTTCCTGAGAAAAGGCAAAAAGACAAATCACCAATAAAAAAATAGTTAAAAGTTCTTTTTTCATTTCTTTAATATTTTTAGTTTATTGTTTTTTCTATCTAATTTTTTACCATTCATCCTTAATATTTTATCTTCATTAAAATCCTGTTGTACCTTCAGTTGTTTCATATAAACTATACTGTTATAGTACATTTAATTATTTGTACAAATTTCAACAGTGAAAAAAGTACTATGCAGATGCGATATAATTACGTGGAATATTGAACTATTAAAGGATTTACAATTTAGCTTCTTACTAAAAAGTCTAAAACAATAAGTAATAAAAATCTCAAGCAGACAATTTTTTGATGGAAAGTAAAGTATAGCTTGAAAAAATGAATAAAATATCCTGAAAGGAATTTTTCTCATAATCATTTTCTTAAATATGTAAAACGGGTTTTTATTTTTCTCGGAATCGAAAATAGCAAATCAAAATCAACAGAAAAAACTGCTGTAAAACATATTTTGTATACATTATTATCGAATATCAATATTTATCTACCCTCTAACGGTTGGCATACTGTCTCCAGTTAAGTAGTTTAAATTGATTACAAATAAGTATTTGGAAAATTGAGATTTTATTTATACCTAATAGTACTTATAGGAGAAAAAGCACTAGAGCCTTGATTTATATTGACATTCAGAACATTATTTAGTGCTATAAATAATTCAAAAATTGATTATAGAATCACTCAAAATACTGATATTATTAATGTTGCGATTTTAGACTTTACGAAAAATAAGAATACAATGCTATTTTAAGGCATTGGCTTAAAGTCAAATTGATTTTCAGTTATTTTTTGATTGTTTTAGTTTATTGCCGAATTGTCTGTGACAACTATTCTCGCAACAATAATTTAACTTAGGCTGAGCCCAAGCTAAATATATCCTTTAACTATTCTTCACATGAATATTCAAATTACCAATTCTATTTTTTTATGTTTAACAATAATCCGAAGATGGTATAACCATCGCCGAGCTGTAGTGTGCAATTTTTTTAAGGCCTAAGGCGAGCAGAGGTCAATGCGAGGTGTGTTTACAAGCCGAAACAGCCTATTTATTCGTCTATAGATTGCGTCGCTCCGCATTAAGCTGCACTCGCAATAACCAAACAAAGAGAAATCACCGTCGAACATTTGTACTATTTGCTATTTTTAGATTTAGGTACATAAAAGAACTACAAGTCCCCTCGAATTGGGTGTGATTAGGTTTTATTCTCCAGATTTTTTCAAATTGGCAATTGAGTTATGATTTTAGAAATCCAGAATTAATTATATTAGTTTTTAATATCAGTCAAATTAGTCTCCTTTTTATTGATCGATTAAGAATATTAAATTAAACAACATTCACAACTTTAATTTGTTACAAATAATAGACTTTAGATTAATAATTAAACATTTTCAAACAAATCCCTAACTTCTTTGTTTAATAACAAATAAAAATATCCTATAAAAAATTAAACAAATCATACAAATTTGGGGATATCATTTCTGAATTCAATTGCAATAATAAAAGACCGAAAAATGAAAAAACAAAACTCCCTCAATTTTGAGAACTATTTCAGTGTTTTAAATTTAGGTATTTTTGTAGTTTTTATTCTTGTACCACTGGTTTTTATAGGTTTAAAATTTGGAAAACTTGGTTATACATTTACAAAAATCTTACCACGTTCAAGCTACGAAGTAATTCTAAACATTGATGCGGAGGGTTTTGGCGATAATTTAAAAATCTCTACTTTTTTACCTGCTACCGATGACAGACAAAAGATATTTAATGAAAGTGGCACTAGTGGAACTCTAGACTTCACTATTGAAATGTCTGAAAATGGAAGAATTGCAAATTGGAAAAGCAATCAGAGTAATAATAAGGAAACTATAAGCTACAATTTCACATTTATCGGACAAGCCTTAAAGTATAATCTGGATACCAATACCTTGGTCTCCGGAGTTTACCCTCCTGGAATCAGCACCTATCTCGAAGCTACAGAGAACATTCAAGTAAACCATCCAATTATTGATGAAAAATTTCGCCAGTATATACCTGAAACAAATAATGTTTATAGTATTTTACAATCAATCTATAATTATACAACTTCATTAAATCCGCGTCCTTTTAAAGGATTAACTGATGCTGTTACTGCAGCTAAATTAGATGAGGCTTCGTGTAATGGAAAAAGTCGTTTATTTGTTGCTCTAAGCCGAAAAGCTAAAATACCTGCTCGCCTAGTAGGAGGTTTAATCCTTGATCCCGGCACAAAGAAAACATCACATCAATGGGTTGAGGTTTTTATAAATGGTTATTGGATACCTTTTGACGCACTAAACAAACACTTTGCCTATCTACCATCCAATTATTTAAAACTATATATTAATGACAATTATTTATTTAGCCATTCATCAAATATAAATTTCAATTATAGTTACACTATTAAAGAAAGAATGGTTGCAAATCCCGGATTTATTACTGAACTAAAAGACACTCCTTTTAATGCTTATGATGTTTGGCAGGCATTCGAGAAAATGGGTATTCCATTGGGATTACTTAAAATTATTCTTATGCTTCCATTAGGTGCATTGATTGTGGCTATATTCAGAAATGTAATTGGAATTCAAACTTTTGGGATATTTCTTCCTGCGCTTATTGCTATTGCGAGCCGAGAAACAGGGTTACTCTATGGTATAATTGGTTTTATGCTTATAATCGGTGTTGTAGGAATGCTTCACTTTCCATTGGAGCGGCTCGGATTACTCTATGTACCAAAAATGGCAATACAATTAATAATGGTAGTTTTTATGTTTTTATTTACTGCAATTATTGCAATGAAAATTGGTCTATATAAACTTTCCTATGTAACACTCTTTCCTATAGTAATACTTACAGTAACAGCTGAAAGGTTTGGTCGGAAAGTGTCCGAAGAGGGGTTAAAAGACTCTTTGATATTACTTTTTCATACTTTAATAGTTTCTGTATGCGCATATTTTGTAATGAATTCAGCAACTATGGAAGCATTATTTCTTGCTTTTCCTGAATTGTTCCTAGTTATTCTAGGTATAAATCTATGGCTTGGTCGCTGGATTGGAATACGGTTAATTGAATACCGCAGATTTAAATGGTTAATTCTATCAAAATGATTAAAAGGATTAAGGAATATCTGAATCTGGAAAACAGAATTGTTGGAATAAATGCAAGAAACAGGCAATTAATCTATCCAAATAATCCAAGAAAAGATTTTGCTCTTGCAAATGACAAATCACTTACAAAAAAGTTTTTAGAGGAATTGAATGTTCCAATCCCACCAACATATGCTATAATTTCTGAGGTTGGAAAAATTGGAGAAACATGGAATCAAATGCAGGAACAAAATGCATTGGCAATTAAACCAGCAAATGGAAAAGGTGGAGGAGGAATAATTGTTCTAAAGAAAATTAATAATGAATGGTATTCTTTTAGTGGTAGACATTATTCGTACAAAAAAATAATTAGGCACATTGCCAATATCTTATTTGGAATATATTCATTTGGATCAAAGGATACTGTTATTATTGAATATTGTATTCAGCCTCCTGAATTTTTTACTTCTATTTATAAAAAAGGAGTTCCTGATGTTCGTATAATAAATTACCAGGGAATACCCATATTAGCAATGATGCGCTATCCAACAAATAATTCTGATGGAAAAGCGAATCTTCATCAGGGTGCAATTGGGATTGCTATTGATATTAAAACAGGAGTACTGGGTAAGGGCTATAATTACAAGGGATATTTTAGTCAACACCCTGATACCGGGATTGTTTTTGAAGGACTTACTATACCGCAATGGCAAAAGATGATTGATATTTCAACCTTAGTTTCTAAACATTTCCCGCTTAAGTATAATGGGATTGATATTGTAGTAGATAAAGATATGGGGCCTGTTATTATGGAGTTGAATGCCAGACCAGGAATAGAAATACAAAATGTGACACAAAAAGGAATTAAGGAAATAATAGAAAACTTAAACTTTTAATAACATGATCAATAGAGTTTTAAATACATCGTTCCCGTTTATTGGATTGCTTTTAGTTATCATTGTTTTTGTAATAGTAATGGATAAATATGCTTTAAAAATAAGCCATACTCCACAATATATTGATGTTCCCGCAATAGTTGATGACAAATCATGGAATTCAGATTATATTTCTGAAGAAGATCTTGCAGTTTTTGAACAAAAGTTTCTGAATGATTCGTTGTACCTTAATGCTACCAAATATTATAATTCAAAAAAGTACGATAAAGCATTACAGTCCCTCTTGCTTTTAGACCAATATTATCAAAATGACTATTTTTTATATTTTAAAATCGGTAATATTTATCTAAAACAAAAGAAATATAGTAAAGCAATAGATGCTTTTCAAAAATCATTAATGTATAAAGCCGATTTTGGACCAACGTATACAAATCTTGCAATTGCATATTCAAAATCTGGGAGATATGTCGAAGCAGAGAAAATTTATAAGCAAGCATTAGTAATACAACCAAATAATGCAAAAATCCTTCTCAATCTGGCTATTTTATATTCCAAAACAGAAAATTGGAATCAATGTCTTTCGTATGCAGAACAAAGTAGAAAAATTTCAGGAAACGAATTAAAATCAAAAGCATTATATTATATGGGTTTGGCTTATTCTGGTTTAGATGATATTGAAAACGCCAAGAAAATACTTAATGAATCTATATTATTAAAACCAGATTTTGTATTACCACGTGTACATTTAGCCTACCTTGAAATAGACCCTGAAAAAAGAATTAATTTGCTTAAAGAGATTCTTAAATTAAATTCAGGACATTCTGTTGCATATTATTATATGGCAAAAACCTATAAAGAACTGGGCCAGTTGGAAAATGCAGAAAGTAGCTTACAAATGGCTCTTTCATCAGACCCGGGTAATGAAGATATCATCAATTTTCTTGCAGATATTTATATGTATGAGAAAAAAACTGAGAATGCCACTAAGCTATTTGAGGATTTAATGGTTATTGATTCACTTGTACCACAAAATTATTTTTATCTGGCAAAGACATTTTATACAAAAGAAGACTTTAACAATGCTATAAAATTTTATGATAAAGCAATTAAAATGGCTAATGGAATTTATCCTGAAGCATACCTAAACAAAGGTCTGGTATACAAAAAAATAGGAAAAAACAAAGATGCTATTGATTCTTATAAAACTGCAATTAAACAAAACAATCAATATTTTGAGGCACATTATAATCTCGCGATTCTATATCAAGAAATGAATGACTTTCAAAATTCCAAGATAAATTATATACATGCTTTGCAAATAAAGCCCAAGTTTGAGAAGGCTTGGTTCAATCTAGGTATTTTATATGATAATATTGAGTTAAATGATTCTGCTTCATTTTGTTACAAGAAAGTTATAAGCCTTGATCCAAATCATCTAAAGGCTTTAATGAATTATGCTGTTAATTTGCGAAAACATAATAACTTACCTGAAGCAATTATAGCCTACAATAATTTATTGCAAAAGCACCCTAATTATGTACCCGCATGGTATAACCTGGCTTTTGCATATGAAAAAAATAAGGATACCCTAATGGCTAGTAAGACTTATCAAACTGTTCTTCAATTAGATCCTGAAAACACAAAAGCAATGAAGAATTTTGCAGAGCTTTATGCTGCCAAAAAAGATTACGCTGCAGCAAAAAATCTGTTAATCGATGCTATTGATATTGAATCCTCTAATTATGAGTTGCATTTTATTTTAGGAACAATTTACAGACTAGAAGGGGATTTAACGAATGCTATACTTCAATTTTCGCAGGTTATTCAACTAAAGAATAACAATATTGATGCTCTTAAAGCATTAATGGAGGCTTATAGTACTAAAAAGGAATGGACAAAAGCTGCATTCACAGGTACGCAAATCTTTAAATTAAAACCATCCAAAGATCTTGCATATAATATTGGGAGATTATATCATAAATCTGATCAATTTAATGATGCAGAAACATGGTATAAAAAAGCAATTGATTTAGGTCGAAAAAACAGTTGGGGATATTACTGGCTAGGGAAACTCTATTATGAAAATGAAAAGACTTTAAATGCTAAAAAGTACTTTTTACAAACTATTAAAATTGAAAAAAATCATAAGTTCGGAAATTTTTACCTTGCTGAAATCTATTATTCAAAAAACAATAAGGATTCTGCCCTTTTCTATATAAATAAATCATTACTTAAAGATCCTGCATATAATAAAGCTATTGAACTAAAATCAAAGATTAACAAATAAATAATATTATGAATATTAATAAAAGATTTTTACTAATCGCATCAATAATTATTCTTGTTGCTAATTTCAAATCGATTGGGCAACTTCAATTTGAACCAATTATAATGGGTCAATTTGGATATGAAAATAACATATTCAAGGCACCTAATGTGCTATTGGATAATTTGGGTGATCCAATTCCTGAATCAGAACTCATAAAGTCTGATATGTTTTTGGATTATGGTTACAATCTAGGGTTTCGGTATAAAGCTAAAAGGCACAATTTTTATATTGATCAGGGATTCTGGGGAAGAAACTTCTTTAATTACCAAAGCTTAAACCAATATAGTTTTAATCTGAATTTAAAGTATAAATATAAGATTTCTAAACATTTTGAAACTGGTATAAAATATGATATCAGCAAAAACAATAAAATTGGAACCTCGGCACTTGGTGATGAATTGCAACAGAAATTTTCATATTTAAAGAATAATATAGAATTATTTTTAGACTATGAAATTGCAAAATATACTGATCTTGAATTGGCTATAAACTATTATAATAAGTATTATGATAAAGACCCTGCAGTTATTCCTCTTGATGCAAATAATTTTGGTTCAGATTTAAAATTTACTCAAGATTTAAATTCAGGTAATTTTAAATCAACTGTATTTTTAAAAATCAACTATGCAATTCGTAAGTATTCCGATTTGATAGCACTTGACTCTTCTGGTAATTTAAACACTGGAAATCCATTAAGAGACTGGAGATACTTTGGTGTTGATTTTGAATATAAAATAAGCCAGATCGGGAAATTCTCTTTTGCTCCATATTATTGGTATGATAATAGAAACGATCAATTTGAAGACTATTATTCATATAATAGCAATGAATTAGGACTAAAAATCTACTATAAAGGGGATAAATTAAATTTCAAATTAGCACCTTCGTATTCGGTCACAAAATACGAAATAAAGAAAGCTCCAGATCCTAATGGAATAGATCCATTACTTGTATACAAATATTTCGATCTTGATTTACAAATGAATTATTTATTATATAAAGGAATAAATTTATCATTGGACTTCAATACAAGTAACAGGTATACAAATACATTAAATGAAAGTTATAAAACCCGAAGAGGTTACAATTCATTTGAAATAATGGTAGGTTTCTCATTTAATCCTTACCAATTGTATGTCGATAGAAAAAAAGATGAAGATGAGCGTAAATAATACAATTAACCATAACCAGAAATTTTATATAAAGTTAATTTATATAAATGCATTTATAACAGGTGCAGTTGTTATGGCAATGGAGATGACCGGCAGTCGTTTTTTAACACCTTTTTTTGGGAGTTCTGTTTATACATGGGCTTCCATAATATCTATGGTACTACTATCCTTATCTGCTGGTTATTTTATTGGTGGTTACTTAGCTGAGAAAAAACCATACTCATTCTTCCTTGGATATTTCCTATACATTGCAGCAGTTCTTATTTTATTTATTCCATTATACTATGTACAATTATTTAATTATTTATATGAGATAATTCCTGATACTAAAGCAGGTGGATTTGTTGGGGCCTTAATTACACTATTTTTACCTTTACTAATGCTTGGTATGTATTCGCCATATTCAGTTAAATTAGGCTCTGTAGATTCAATTAGAGTTGGGAAAATATCAGGAAATCTTTATGCTATTTCTACAATAGGAAGTATTGTTGGAACATTAGGTGTAACCTTTATTCTTATTCCACTTATCGGTTTAAAAACTATTACTATTTCATTATCTGCAATATCTGCTTTAAGTGGACTTTCTTTAGTTTTTTTTCATCCAAAAGAAAACAATGAACTAAACAGGAACAAAAAAAGCAAAAAAAATCAAGCTTGGGTACTTCTAATTCTTTATTTAGCCCTTTTAATGCTTGTTTCTTTCTGGGGCGAAATCTTTCATTCATCGTTAAAGAATAAAACCTCAAGCACTATTTTGGAGGAAGTAGAATCTGAATATAACCATATTTTAATTAAACAGAAAGGTGAATATGTTACAATGGGATTTTATCATTATGGAGCCAATCATCTCGAATCATCAATAAACATATTAAACGAATACGAATTACCTTTAAGTTATGCACAAATAATGCCTGTAGGCCTTATTTATTCTAATAAAGCTAAAAACTTATTGATGATTGGTATGGGTGGTGGAGCGGTTACTAAGTACATTCAGAGTTATTTGAAAAACATAGATATTACAGGTGTTGAACTTGATGAAAAGGTAATAGATCTTGCAAAAAAATACTTTGGTTTAGTGGAAAAAGATAATTACAAAGTAATAATTGAAGATGGAAGAATTTTTATGCATAGATCAAAAGATACTTTCGATATCATTATGCTCGATGCCTATAAAGGTGGTTATATACCTTTTCATCTTTGCACTCAAGAATTTTATCAAATGATTGAAAACCATATGAATAAGAACGGATGTGCAGTTTTTAATCTTCATCGAGGATCAAAACTATTTAACAGAACAATTCTAACTCTTGAAACAGTTTTCGATAACGTTGATCTGTATGGTTCAAAAACCAAAGGAAACGCTATTGCCGTTGCATACAATGGACCATCTAAACCAATATCAGAATTAAATAAAACTGCAGATTCTCTGCAGAATCAGTACAACTTTTTTTATAACCTGAAAGATCTATCTGGAATTAGGTTTAATATAGTAGTTGATCAAAAACAAAAAGCACTTACCGATGATTTTGCGCCAGTTAATTTTCTAAATGCTATTCAGGAACATAATGAAAAAACTGGAGATTGAACCAAAAGCTATTTTATAAATTGCTTTAGCTTTCAATACCTCACCGATTAAATTTCAATTGACCTAGCGAGCGCAAACCAACTTGCCAGCAGTGTTTGCCGACAGACAAACGGCAGACTGGTTCGCAATGACAAAACAATGAGAAACTATCACCGAACCGGGAATACAAAATTCGAAATACCAGATTGCATTTTTTATGCTTAACAATAATCCGACTAGGGTATAACCATCACCGAGCTAGTGTGCAATTTTTTTAAAGTCTAAGACGAACTGAGTATTATTCAATTTCAATATCGTATTTATCCAACAAACCTGCTAGGCCGTTTACTGAAAATTTGGCTTTTTTTATCCGGTTTGTCTCGGGATTTATTGAATAGTTATAAGATGTACGAAAATCGGCTTTTTCAATTATGGTATTATCAAAAGCAGCTCTTGTTAAGTCGCAGTTATCAAAAACAGAACTGGTTAAATCGCATTCAGCAAAATCAACCTCTTGAAGTTTTAGGTTTTTGAATACTATTTTCTTAAGCTTCATTTTATAAAATGAAGAATGATTGAGATTACAATTATCTAAACTAATTGCAAAACCAAAATCGTTGCAGTTTTCAAAATGCAATCCCAGCATCTTGCAATTACTAAATTTTATTTCCTGCAAGGCTGTTCTGGTTAACTTAGCCATACTTAGGTTGCAGCTTTCAAATTCACATTCCATTAATCGCACATCTGCAATATCTGAATTTGAAAAATCACAGTTTATAAACTTGCATCGCTCATATTCGCCTTTGGGAAGTTTATTTTGAGTAAAGTCGACTTTATTAAATACTTTTTCTATAATAAAAACACGCTCCATTGTTTTTCAACTAAGTTTCAGAATTCTTTATCTTATTCGTTTGGCTCAGTAGTCAGTCCAATTTCCATTAAGCTTGCTTTTCTATAACCATCAGGTACAGCAAATACTGAAAGATCAATCTTTTCTTTGTCGAGCTTGGTTACTTCACTTATGGTTTCGTAGCCGCCATAATAATTTACCGACTTTAATGGAAATCCTTTGCGAGCAAATTCAAGGTATTTTTCGTGCATTTGGTAATACTCCATTGTTCCTGATTGTGCAGTAAAATCACTAAAAAGTCCATAAAACTTGTAAATATCGAACTCATCGTGTGCACGGCTCGATTCCGAAAGCCAGGCTTCTTCTTTTAGAGCTCCATTAACCAAAACCTGGTACTTTACAGCGCTGTAGCCAGCAATACGTGCCGACTCTTTTGTTTTTTTTATTTCGAGTGAATAGTTTTTTGGTTTGTTTTCGATTGCTTTAGATGGATCATCAACAGCAGCAATCATTCCTTCGAACATCTTTTTCATCATTTCGCGCTGCTCAGGAGCAACTGCTTTTAATTGTTCGTCCATAACCTGTTTTAAACCAGATTTCATATCTGTTTTATAGGTTGTTATATTACCTGTCCAGTAAACATTTTTCGCAGGACTAATAAGTGTAATCAATTCTTTATTCAGATCAAAAATAGTAATTATGTCTTTATGGGTAACTTTCATTATATTATCCTGAAGATAGACAGTTTCAACTGAAGCCATTGCAATCCCTTCGTCGGAGTCGTAGGTTCGTTGGGTTATTATCCAACCGGCATGTGCTGAATAACCAAAAGATATTATTGTAATGAATAATAGTATATATTTTTTAAATTTCATATATCGGTTTATTAATTTTTATCTGACACTAAATTTCTCAACGTGTTGTTACAAAGTTCGTGCAAAATTTAAAGGTGCTCCATTTGCCAAAAATATAGATTAAAATCTATTTAAAAAAATGAATATAGAACGCTGATGACTCTGATATTGCAGATTTACGCAAATAGAATAACTTTTTCAATTCATTATTCATTATTGGGTATTCATCATTTGAAATACAAATTTAAAATAAAAAGCTCCTTGCGCACGTAGCAACAAGGAGCTGAATATATGTAAAGTTTATGAATGAACTACATCATTCCATGCATTCCGCCACCCATTCCGCCGCCTGGCATTGGAGGGGTTTCTTCTTCTTCTTCAACTAAAACACATTCTGTAGTTAAGAACATTCCTGCGATTGAAGCAGCATTTTCTAATGCAATACGAGCTACTTTTGTAGGATCAATAACTCCTGATTCGTACAAGTTTTCGTATTGATTTGTATGTGCATTGTATCCGAAATCGTCTTTACCTTCTTTTACTCTTTGAACAACAACAGAACCTTCGATACCTGCATTTTCAACAATCTGACGTAATGGTTCCTCGATAGCTCTTTTTACAATTTGAATACCTGTAGTTTCGTCTTCGTTATCGCCTTTCATGTTCTCAAGTTCCTTGATTGCACGAATATAACCTACACCACCACCAGGTATAATACCTTCTTCAACAGCAGCACGAGTTGCACTCAAAGCATCGTCAACGCGGTCTTTCTTTTCTTTTAGTTCAACCTCACTTGCAGCACCAACATAAATAACAGCAACACCACCAGATAATTTAGCTAAACGCTCCTGTAGTTTTTCTTTATCGTAATCAGATGTTGATATTTCGATCTGAGCTTTAATCTGAGCTACACGTGCATCGATATTTTTCTTTTCGCCATCGCCATTAACGATAGTTGTATTGTCTTTATCAATAGTAAGTTTCTCGCAAGAACCTAACATTTCAAGGGTTGCCCCTTCGAGAGTTAATCCTTTTTCTTCAGCAATAACAGTACCGCCAGTAAGAACAGCTATATCTTCAAGCATTTCTTTACGACGATCGCCAAATCCTGGAGCTTTAACAGCTGCAACTCTTAACGAACCTCTGATTTTATTAACAACCAATGTAGCAAGAGCTTCACCTTCGATATCTTCACCAATAATCATTAAAGGCTTACCTGTTTGAACAGTAGCTTCTAATATTGGCATAAGATCTTTCATCGAAGAAATTTTCTTATCGGTAAGTAAAATATATGGATGCTCAAGTACGGCTTCCATTTTTTCTGTATTTGTTACAAAATAAGGAGAAATGTAACCACGATCGAACTGCATACCTTCAACAGTTTTCAATTCATCATCGGTACCTTTTGCTTCTTCAACAGTAATAACACCTTCGCGACCAGCAGCATTCATTGCATTGGCAATTAATTTACCAATTGAATGATCGTTGTTTGCCGAAATAGTAGCAACCTGCTCTATTTTATCGTTTGATTCGCCAATTTCGTGTGATTGTTTTTTAAGACTAGCAATAACTTTAGTAACAGCTTTATCAATACCACGTTTTAAATCCATTGGATTTGCACCAGCGGTTACGTTTTTAATACCAACATTAATAATTGATTGCGCTAAAACTGTAGCTGTAGTAGTTCCATCACCAGCATCATCATTGGTTTTAGATGCAACTTCTTTTACCATTTGAGCACCTACATTCTCGAATCTGTCTTTTAATTCGATTTCTTTTGCAACAGTTACTCCGTCTTTTGTAACTTGAGGAGCACCAAATTTTTTCTCGATAACTACATTACGTCCTTTTGGACCCAACGTAATTTTAACTGCATTTGCCAGTTTATCAATTCCTTTTTTTAATTGATCTCTAGCATCAATAGTATATTTTATTTCTTTAGCTGCCATTTTTATGATTTTTTAAATTATTATTTACTTTAAAATTATTCAACTAAAAGGATATCGTCTTCGCGCATGATTACATATTCTTTACCATCTATTTTGATTTCGGTACCAGAATATTTTCCGTACATAACAACATCACCTTTTTTTACCGACATTGGTTCGTCCTTTTTACCAGTTCCAACAGCGATCACTGTTCCTTTTTGTGGTTTTTCCTGAGCTGAATCGGGAATGATTATTCCGCTTGCAGTTTTTTCTTCAGCCTTATGAGGCTCAACTAAAACGCGGTCTTTTAATGGTCTGTATTTAAAATCTGCCATGTTTATTATTATTTAATGGTTAAAATTATTTTTTATTCTCGAAAAGCAATTAATCACAATTTATGCCAAAGGGTATTTTCAACAAAAATCTGCCAATTTTTTCAATTAAAGGAAAATATATCAGCAAGGAGCAAAAAAAATGTCAGCCTTTATGACAGACTGACATCTTGCTTATAAAATATTTTTTCTATTCACCATCTTCGGTGCTTTCCTGAGTACCCTCTTCTGTTGGAACAGATGTTGGGAATTGTGGCATTTGAGTTGGATCAACAGCATTATTTACTTGTTGCTCAATTTTTGATTTTTCTTCAACTTCGCCTCTTGGAATAGTCATACTTGCTACTAAGCTAAATACTAATAAGCTTACAGCTAATGTCCATGTTGCTTTTTCAAGAAAATCGGCTGTTTTGCGAACGCCCATTACTTGGTTTGATGCAGAAAAATTAGAAGCTAAACCTCCCCCTTTTGAGTTTTGAACTAATACAATCAGAATTAGTAATATACTCGCGATCATGATTAATACTGAAACTAGAACGTACATACTTATATATTTTTTTGTTTATTTAATAATTCCTTTATTATCTCAATTTGACCCGCAAAGTAAGTATTTTTTTCTGGATATTTCAAACATAATTTCTCATAAGATTTAATTGCCTTCTCAAAATACCCTTGTGCAATATACACTTTAGCTAAAGTTTCGGTTAATAAATTATCATCTTCTTTAATGCTATGCTCCGAAATATCTTTTTGATCATTAGTATATGTATCTACCGGCTCAATTCTTGGATTAATGGTAATAAACTTTGAGATCAAGTCATTTTCATCAGCTCCTTTAAGAATTTCGTCTTCATCGGCATATTGAGAGATATCAAAACCCTGATTTGATTTTTGTTTTGATTTTGGATTTTTACTCTCCTGAATTTTCTCAGCTGTTTCAATAAGTTCAATACTCTCTCTACCTTCTAGTCCATTATCATTTTCGCCATCTAAACTTATATCCTTTTCTATTTCTTTACTTTCATCAATTTGTAAAAGGTCTTTACCATTCTTATTTATACTTTGATCGGGAGTAGCATCAATTGTAATTATTTTGTTTTTTTCCGGTTTCTCATCATCAATAAAATAAATTTCGGGCGAATATTCGAGCTCCTCTTTTCTATTAGATTTTACAAATTCAATCTGGCTTGAGATGGTAACCGAAATATTATCGCCCATTCCATCAACACCCTCTTTTATTTTTCGGCGAACATTCTGATTCTTCAGTAGCTTTGTTTTGCCTTTATCTTTATTCTCTTCTTTAAGTTTATCAACCTGAATTACTGTTTCTGGAGTTTCGGTTTTCGATTCTTCAGCTATGATTACATCCTTTTTTAAAGACTGTAATTTATCGTTGGGGAATTCTTCCTGAGGACTATTCAAATAATAATAAAGCAAGTCTCTTTCGGCAATAAATACAGACGAACTTAGATGCAAAATAAAATCATTTTTACTGATTTGTTTTAGATTTTTAAGATACAGCTTGTGTGCTGTTTGAAAATAAGGATAATCGCTTAACAGTTTTTCTATCTGTACTAAGCTCTCCTTATCAAGCAAACCAGGATTTTCAATATATTTTATTAAATCTACACTATTCATTTTGATGATAATTACCAGTTTACAACAGATTTATTAAAAATATCATCGATTAATAATTCCAAAATTTCTTCAACTAATTGCTCTTCAATAGATGAAAGATCCTGAGTGCTATCCCAATCTTTGTATCGTGAGAAACTTGTATCAAAATTAAGTTTGGGATCTTTCTCGTTGGTAAATCTTACTCTTACTGTTATCGTAAATCTATTTTTTGCAGCAACTTCATTACCTTGAATTGCAACAGGTCTATTTGGCTCGTAACCAGTAATATCGCCTTCGAAATTAAGATGCCCCATATCTTCAACAACATTAAGACTTGTTTGCGACTTGAATCGATCTTTTAAATCATCGGTAATTAATTGGCCTAAATTAGGAATGCCTTGTGGAGCACGGTTTTCAAAATACTGAACAGAAACTGTTTTTACCTCGGGAGCAATTGAAGCACCCGTCAAATTATATGTAATTTTACAAGAGGTTAAAAACCCAATTAATACAGTAATAAAAATTAGTTGTACTATCTTATTTTTAGTTAATGTCATACTCTTTGATTTTACGGTAAAGTGTTCGTTCAGAAATACCTAGCTCCTGTGCAGCATATTTACGTTTTCCATTATGTCGTTCAAGAGCTTTTATAATAAGCTCTCGTTCCTTATCTTCTATCGAAAGCGATTCTTCAACAAACTCCTCAGTATCTTCAATAGTTGTATCGTCGGATTTAGAAATATTTTTAATTGTAGGCACCTTATTTATTATTGATGCTGAATTAGAACTCATATTGCGCACCAACTCTCCTAAACCATCAATATGTTCTGATGAACCATCCTTTTGGACCATATCGTGAACCAACTTTTTAAGATTGTTAAGATCATTTTTCATATCGAAAAGAATCTTATAGAGAATTTCTCGTTCGGAGGCAAATGTTTTTTCATTAACCAATTCATTATGATATAAGGCGGGTAACTTATTCGCATAATAATCGGGCAAATATCTTTTTAGTACTTCGGCATTGATAATTCGTTTCTCTTCGATAACCGACAATTGCTCGGTAATATTCTTTAATTGGCGCACATTTCCAGGCCATTCGTAATTATCAAGCATCTTACGGGCTTCTTCATCGAGCGAAATTGCTGGCATTCGATAGCGATCGGCAAAATCAGTTGCAAATTTTCTAAAAAGCTGGTAAATATCTTCTTTCCTCTCTCGCAATGGAGGAATAATTATAGGCACTGTATTGAGCCTGTAATACAAATCTTCTCTAAACTTGTTTTCTTCAATAGCCCTAATAAGATTAATATTAGTTGCAGCAATAACACGAACGTTTGTTTTTTGATTTTTCGAAGAACCAACACGTAAAAACTCACCCGTTTCGAGAACTCGTAATAAACGTACCTGAGTTGACATAGGTAGTTCGGCAACTTCGTCGAGAAAAATTGTACCATTATTGGCAACTTCGAAATAACCTTGTCGGCTTTCGTGAGCTCCGGTAAATGATCCCTTCTCGTGCCCAAATAATTCTGAATCGATTGTTCCTTCAGGAATTGCTCCACAATTTACGGAAATATATTTACCGTGTTTGCGAGAACTGTATGCATGTATAATCTGAGGAAAAACTTCTTTACCTGTTCCACTTTCACCATTAATAAGAACCGACAAATCAGTTGGAGCTACCTGTGCAGCTATATCGATAGCACGAGTTAATAATTGAGAGTTACCAATAATTCCGAATCGTTGTTTTATTTTTTGAACTTCCATTTTAAACTATTTGAAAAAGAATTTCATTTATTATGACAAAATTACAATTTTTTTCTCCTCTTTATCCACTTTTTAACATTATTTAGG
The DNA here is from genome assembly GCA_001768565.1 of Bacteroidetes bacterium GWF2_33_16. Lineage (GTDB taxonomy): Bacteria > Bacteroidota > Bacteroidia > Bacteroidales > UBA12077 > UBA12077. Next base: position 84,289 of record MEOE01000023.1, read on the forward strand.
TTTTTTTTGCTGCCATAAAGACAGGAAACACGATAAAAGATAAAAGTATAAAGATACAAGGCAAATGATAAAAGACAAAAGTATAAAGTTTTAAGTTTTGCTTGAAAATAATACATTTGTACTAACTAATTCTTTGCTAAATGAATTACATTGGAATAATTCCTGCGCGTTATGCATCCACCCGATTTCCGGGAAAACCACTTGCCGATATCAATGGCAAATCGATGATTCAGTGTGTTTATGAACAAGCTTCTAAGGCACTAAATGATGTATATGTTGCAACTGATGACAGCCGAATTGCTGATGAAGTTACTCGATTTGGAGGGAAGGTAGTGATGACCTCCGAAAAACACCAAAGCGGAACAGATCGAATAGCTGAAGCTATAGAATTAATTCATAAATCATATTCCGAAAAGTTCGATGTAATTATTAATATCCAAGGCGACGAACCTTATATTCAGCCACAGCAGATTAAAGAAATCCAGGCTTGTTTTGATAATCCTTTAACGAAAATTGCCACACTGGTAAAGAAAATTGAAAACAACGAAGATATTTTCGATATCAACAAACCAAAGGTTGTTTTTAATAAGAAAATGCAAGCTATTTATTTTAGCAGATCACCAATCCCGTTTTTAAGAAATGTAGAAAAAGAAAACTGGCATCTGAAACATGATTTTTACAAACATATAGGTATGTACGCCTACAAAGTAAAAACACTTCAAGAACTTACCGAATTAGAACAATCACCTCTTGAATTAGCCGAATCGCTTGAGCAATTGCGATGGATAGAAAATGGATATGCCATTTATGTTGCTATTACCAAATTCGACACATTTGGTGTTGATACCCCTGAAGATTTAGAGAAGATTCTTAAGAAATTTTAAAGCGAATTTATTTAAAAAAAGACCCTCGATAATTTTATTACCGAGGGTCTTTTGGTTTTCAACTACTACTATAAATCAATAATTTTAACGTTATCAATCTGGAATGTTGTTGTTTGTGTTGTATTGTTTCCTAAATATTTAAATAAAATATATATAGTTCCTGAATAAGCTGATAGATTAACATCTCCAGAGTTTACAAAATCACTATAAGCATTTGCTGGACCGACAGCAATAGTCGGGTTAATTTGAGTCCAGGTAGCTGTGAATAGATTTGCGTTATTTCCATCAAAATTAGTAGAAACCCAAACAGTTAATCCTGCATGATTATAATATCCTGTAGCAGAATCGAAATTAAGTTTCTTAGGTGTAGTTAAAGTTACACCGGGAGTAACCAGCCAGCTTTCAATAACTGAGGACGTTGCGTTGTAAGATGTTGCTTGAACATACTTATTGGAATTGAATTCTTTTCCTTGCCAATATCTTTCGCCTTGCTTATTTGCATTCAACCATCCACTTGCAGAGAAATTGGTATTAGCTGTAGCTCCCGTAAAAGCTTCATCCAAAGAAGCAACTGTAATTGAGGTTCCCAAAACCACTACACTAATAGGTTCTTCAGGATTAATACCTGTTCCATCCATCCAATAACCATTTACAGTCTTTAAACCAGGACCGCCGAAGTAAGTTTCAAGATTCCCTTTAAACTTTACAACTTTGCCTTTATTTGTAGGATTATCAACTAAATTTACAGCAGTTCTAATGTCTCCTGAAGGTACTTGTACAACTATACAATTTGCAATATTCGTTTCAGCTGCTGATGCAGCAATAATAACATTTGAATTTGTAGCAAATGGAGCAGTAAATGAAGGAGCAAAGGGATCAACAGTTGTTTCATAAACACCAACCAGATATCCTTCTACCCATTTTGCTGTTTGTCCTTGATTTGAAATACCAGCAGCAACATCATATGGGTCATCAAAAGTACCAGCACCTGTTCCTGAACCACCTCCACCGCCGATTCTTTCATCCGTCATTACAACTTCATCGGTTGATCTAATCTGCAGCTGCATTGTGCTATTGTATTGTCCTAATACTCCAATAATAGAGCCACTTCCTTTTGGTGATTTTTCATCAGCAAAATTAGCATAGCCACTTGTTCTTACAACTAAAGTACTTGCACCTTGCTCAATATTAAGGTCACGAGAAATAGAATTTGTATAATCGGCATAATACTGCATAGTATCACCCGCAACAAACTGAGCACCTTCGATTTTAACTAATCTTCCCTGATATTTGTCTTTATCACCAATAATTTGGCTAATAGTAGCAATTTCAGGATTTCTAGGTTTACTTACATCTATAGTAGTAATATAATTTCCCTTTTTAAATCCAGCTCCATGTATTGCATTAATCTGAAATGCTTTTGCATACTGATTAATAACTAACCCATTTACATTAATACGTACTGTATCGCCAGCCTGAATTCCACCGGCTGCATCAAATTTAAGAGCAATAGCACCAGTAACATCCTGAATATAAGCCATCTTGTACAGATTGCCTGACTTGTCATCCATTGTAATAGTTCCATAGATGCTTATATCTTTCTTAAATTCATAAGCAGTACCTACGGCAGAATTAATATAAACAGCACCACTATCGGTAAAATATGTTTTAAGTTGTGCAATAGAAACCATATTACCAACCGGAATTTCTTTGATTGCAGGAATGTCGTAATCATTGTCAACACACGAGCTAAGTATTGCAACAAATGCAATTGCAAGGAGTGTTATTCTTTTAAATATATTTTTCTTTTTCATGATATATAATTATTTATTTTTTTAAAATCTAAGTGTAAGGATTACATAATATGTTCTTCCGTACATATAATAATAAACAGGAGAAAACTTATTTACATCTTTTTCGACATAATCGAATCTTAATTGTTCATATCCTCCTGATCTAATTTCCTGATTGTCTAAAAGGTTATTTACACGAGCATATAAACTGATATAATATTTTTTAATTCTCCATGATTTCCCTCCAGTTATATCAAGGGTAAATGCTTCAGGGAATTTCTCCTCACTAATTATTTCATTTATTTTATCATCACCAAATTCAGTAAGAGGATCTATTCCTGCAATTGCAGTAGAAGTTCTTCGTGCAGGATTCATACTTAAATAGTTTCTATCGTAATAACTAGCACTTAATTCTGCCCACCAGAATTTTGGCGAATTATATCTTACACCCATAGATGCAGCTGTTTGAGGCGTACCCTCAACATAGTAGTTTTTAAAATAAACTATGTCATTTTCTGTTTGAAGACCTATTTCATTATCTGAACCAATAGTAACATTTGGTCTTGATGTATATATATATTGTCCAAGTGCAACAACTCCATTTACAGAAATCTCAGATGTTGGTTTCAATGACAAGCCTAACTCAAGGCCCATATGCTCTTTATCAATTCCTGACATAGCATAATTTACAAATGTACGTTCTACATCGTGATAAAAACTAAGAACATCAGCTTGATCTTTAAACGTTGTATAGTATGCTGTTAAACGACCATCAATATATGGTGAACGAACTATGTAATTAGCATCAGCGCTAAAAATCTTCTCAGATGTTAATCCTTCAATAACATGGTCTCTTGTTCTTGGAGAAATGTATGCATCTTCGAAAAAAGGAGCGCGCGTTAGGTAAGCAATATTACCTGTTACAATATGTCGTCCAGTAATTTTATATGTTCCTCCAGCATTTAACTGATAGTTAATAAACGATTGTTTTTCAGAATCGCCATATGATTCATCTGGGAATCGTCCATTTTGCATATTTCCAGTTCGATAAAAACTTGTACCTGATAAACCTCCACCGGCATATATTTCAAAATCACCAATTGTATAATCTCCTTGAGCCCAAAATCCATACTTAGTAATATTTGCATCGTAATCATATCCAAATCGACCGCCTACTTTTACAATCCTGTTAGGATTTCTTAAATCACTTTGAATGTATGACGAGTCGTTAGTTTGATTATCTCTTTCGGCAAACTGGTCAATATCAAGCCAGAATTCACCACCTAATAAATCTTCAATCTCTTTATAATTATTTGCTTTTAGCCAATTATAATCCAATCCACCTTTTAATTTGATATTACTAGTTAAATCGTGTTTAACAACTGTAGAAAGTACAACTTTTTGCTGACCTACTTTACGATCCTCAATAATATATGCTGAACGATTTCCTTTGATATAATTTCCTGAAATACCATTTGCATTAAAAACATCATCAAGGTTTTTGCTGTTTACAAAATAAAATTGATCCCATTCAATATGCTCATTTTCCCAACCCAAGTACAATGGTTCTTCCGCGTTATAGTAGGGTAAATATCTGTAATAAGTAGGCCTTGGATCGGCAACACCATACCAGTTTAAGGCAGTACCACCATTATAACCAAAAGCATATGATGCAGAAGTAGTAATTGTTGTTTTTTCGCTAAGATCCCAATAGTGTGTTAATATTGCCATTGGTTCGTGATTATTAGCCATTCGAGAGTTTCGGATTTCACCATTTTGATAACCCCAGTTTGCATTGTAATAATTACTTCCATATAGATCATAAACTTCTTGGGTAGCACCAATTTGCTTTCCTCTTTTTTGTGGTGAGCCAAGAGCTGTAAACGCAACACTATGTTTAGTGTTTATTTTTCGCTCGATAGCTAAGAAATATGAGTATGCGTCATAATCAGTACCTTCAATATAGCCTTCTTCGGCCCATCTGCGCGAACCAGATACAGTAATAGCCCAATTGTTATTCATCATTCCTGTAGAGTAGGTTAACATAATACGATTATTATAGTTACCCATAGTATTTGCGTAAGATGTTTTTATGCCTGCAGGATATTGCGAAGCACGTGTAATAATGTTTGAAACACCACCAATTGCAGGAACAGAAAAATCATTGGAACCCAGTCCATATAGAGTTTCACTATTACGAACAGCATCGTTCAATCCACCCCAATCAGACCAATTTGGTCTCCCAGTAACAAGGTCGTTCATTAAAATACCGTTCATATAGATTTGATTATTTTCGTTATCGTAACCACGAACACGAAAACGTACAGCACCCCAGTTATATGCTGCTGTTGACGAAAACACGTCACCAGATGAAAAAAGCAAACCACTCATGCCTTGCGATCCTTCTTCTTCTAGTTCTGTTTCTTCTAGCACAATTACAGGCAAAGCATCTAATTGCTGTGAAGCCAATACTGCAGGTTTTAACTCAATTGTGCCAATTTCCAAAACTGCGGACTGGTCTAATAAAAACGTTAATTCTTTGGTTTCATAATTAAGCCCTTCGAAAATAAGAATACCTTCTCCAAGAGGTAAATTTACTAATGTAAATTTGCCTTCGGAATTTGTATAAACCACTTCTGCGGAGCCCTTAACAGAAACCATCACACCTTCTATCGGCTCAACTGTTTTGCCATTGATAACCAAACCGGTAACTAAACCCGTTTGCGAAAAAACAGTTGAAATTGAAAAAAGCATGATTAAAAAAATAAATGTAAAATGTTTCATGCGTTTAGGTTCTTTTTATTTTATGATTTTTAATTTTTATTAAACAATTTAATTATCTGAGTATTACAAGAAAAAATTATAATGAGATGGTCGTAAAAATACATACAATGTTTTTAACTTCCGAAATTTTTTCATACAATTACCAACATATTTTAAACCCGCATTATGAAAAAGAATAAAGCCATTTTAATCATCATTTTTATAGCTATTTTTTCTGTTTTTAATCAACAGAGAATAAATGCTCAAGGAAAACAACTTAAAGTTGTAAGTATTGCATTTTACAATTTAGAAAACCTATTCGACACTATAGATACACCCGATAAGAATGACATTGAGTTTTTACCTAATGGAAGTTACCAATGGGATTCAAAAAAGTACAATACCAAACTTGAACGAATGTCAGAAGTAATTGCTCAAATTGGAGCTGATGTTACAAAATCAGCCCCAACAGTTATTGGTGTATCCGAACTGGAAAATCGCAAAGTACTTGAAGATCTAGTAAATATGCCATTGCTAAAAGAGTATAAATACGAAATCGTACATTATGAATCGCCCGATAAACGAGGTGTCGATGTTGCATTATTATACCAATCTTCGATAATGAAAGTTTTAAATACACGATCTGCAACATTAAAAATTGAAGGGATAGATGATTTCTACACTCGTGATCAACTAGTAGTTTCAGGCGTTATTGATGGCGAAACACTTCATTTTATTGTTAACCACTGGCCATCGCGAAGTGGAGGCGAAAAAACAAGCCGACCATTAAGAAATGCTGCTGCCGACCTAACAAGGTCACTTGTCGATTCGATAATGCATACCGATCCAACTGCAAAAATAATTGTTATGGGCGATTTAAATGATGATCCAAGCAACGAAAGTCTGATTAAACATCTAAAGGCAAAAAAGTCAATCGATGAAACTAAATCTGGCGATCTATTTAATCCAATGTATGATATGTACAAAAAAGGCATTGGTACTTTGGCATACCGCGATGCATGGAATATTTTTGATATGCTAATTTTATCGTATCCATTAATTAGTAAAGAGCATGAAGGGTTTAAACTTTACAGAACACGTGTTTTCGACAAAGATTTTCTGAAAAACGAAAGTGGAAAATATAAAGGATATCCTAAAAGAACGCATGCTGGCGGAGTATATCAAGCAGGTTATAGCGACCATTTTCCGGTATATTTATTCCTAACGAAGGAAATTAATTAAATGTAAAAAAACGGGACAGAAATCTGTCTCGTTTTTTTATTATCAATAAAACCAACTCTCTCACATAAATTTTTAATTCATTCGTAAAATCAATTTGAAAATTTTAAAAAGATATTGTACTTTCATCATTGCAAATAAACAACCTAAAAAAAAGATTTATGGAAGTAAAAGGGACTGCTGTAAAATCAATAAAGGAGTTTGTTGAAACTCGTTTTAAGGCAGATTATCAAAAGTGGTTAAAGGCAATGCCAGAGGAATCTCAAGCTATAATAAATGGAGGAATCTTTGCCAACAACTGGTATCCGATGAAAGCTGCAGCAGTTGAACCAACCAAAGCACTTGGCAAGGTTTTTTACAACAATGATATTAAACAAGCAGCATGGGAATCGGGAAGATATAGTGCTGAAGTTGGATTAAAAGGAGTTTACAAAATTTTCGTAATGATTGCAAAACCCCAATATATTATGCAACGTGCGAGTCGTGTATTTACTTCATATTATAGCCCTAGCGACCTTTCGGTAGTTGAATCCCACGAAAAAGGACTAACCTTACATATAACCAAATTTCCTGAACCTGAACAAATTGTGGAATATCGTATAGCAGGATGGTGCGAAAAAGCTCTTGAATTTACAAATTGCAAAAATGTTAGAGCCAAAATTACCAAGTCGCTTACCAATGGCGATAAAGTTACCGAAATAGTTATGTCTTGGAGTTAATAATGGCTTGTTAGTAAATTAAATTGTTAAAGCAATATAAATAAAATAAGAGAATGATATAGTTCCCATTCTCTTATTTTATTTTTATTACTATCTTATCCACTATTTCCAAAGCTGTTGTAAGTGTACTTAAATCTGTAAACAATTCACCTGTTTTTCCTGAATAATGACTATGACCAATTGGTTTCATTATAAATTCTTTATGCTTTAAGCTCAAATCGATATCAACAGCATAAACAAGTGCTGGTTGTGCAGATGTTTTGTATTCTTTATCTTCTGGAAATTTATTGTTTGTCCAGAATTCGTTCCAATCCCATGATTGATTAATTTCAAACAAGATTCTGAATTTCACAGGTAGTTCATCATCAGCTCTCGATTTTAATAAAAACTCATCTGTTGGCGTTGCACCTGTGTAAGCATCAGCAACAGGATTTCCTGGTGTTGGAAGATAAAATCCATCCTCCGCCTTAAAACCATATTTATGCCCCCAATAAGGCAAAGCAGCAGGTCTGCGTTTCGATTCCTTTTGCCAGCGATTGTCTTTAACCTGGCCATAAACAAAAACTCCTTTCGCAATTGACTGAGCCACATAGATTGTTTGAATGTAATTGCCACTCATATCTTCAATCCATATAGCAAGTAAAGGATAATAAAACTCATCACCCTTATGAAGTTCTATTTCAAACTCAATTCCTTGTCCGCCACTGTTGCTCTGCAGAATTACAGGATTGTATTCTTTTAATTTTGTCCTTTTCTTTTGTGCCAGCAAATTGGCTGAAAAAAACAACATTGCTAAAAATAAAATTGTAACACGTAACATAATCAATACCTATTAAAATTGAATAATAATACCTAATGATGGCAACACTGTTCCTGCACCTTCGCTCACAATGGTTTTCATTAAATACCGATCAGGGTTCGCAGGATCAATAATAAGGGTATCATCAGCATTGGTTTGAGGAACAAACTTGTCGGGCTCATCCGATTTGAAATTATACAAATTCTGAATATCAAGATAAATCATAAGTGACCACTTATTGTAAAAATATTGTTTATCGATTCGAATATCAAGCTGATGAAAATTGCTAAGCCGCAATGAATTAAACTGCGAATAATCAAGATATTCGCGGCCACGAACATTCCAGGCCGAAATAAGACTTGTTTTATTCTCATCAAAAGGAGTAAAAGGAGCACCACCAACAAATCGCCATTTTAATCCAATCTGCCAGTTTCGTTTAAACTCTCTTGTTGCGATTAGGTTTAAAAGATGCTTGTTATCCCATGATGTTGGGATATAGCTGGAAGTCAAATCCAGATTGGTATCGAACTTTTTAAATTCACTACGCACCAAGGTATAGGATAAGACGAGGTTAAGTCCCCACAAATCGCGATGCCTTGCAAGAAACTCGACCCCATACGATTGCCCTTCGGCTTTCGATAACACTTCTTCATCACCAAAACTTCCATAATCGGCACCTTTGTTTGCTAATGCGATAGAATCATTCACCGAAAAAGGATAATCGCGATAATACTTGTAAAATCCTTCGATTGAGATAGTGGATTGATCCGTTGGCAGATACTCAAAACCTGCAACAAGATGATCTACAGAAATATATTTCAATCCATTATCCTTATTTATCAAAGCACCAGTTCCATTACTAAAACCCAGTGTTGTGTATGCAGGTTGCTGATAATACCTGCCGGCATTAAAGTTCAACGAAAAATCAGGTACTATTTTGTATGATGCAGAAAATCGGGGAGAAATCTGCTCGAGCAAATTCGACATACTCGACGAATAATTATTTGCATCAGAACGAATACCTAATGATAAAGCTAGCTTTTTCTGAAAAAACTCCCTGCTTATCTGTCCAAATACTGACCATTTCCAAAGGTCAAGATCAGTATTGTAATTTACAGAAAATGGATTCGTACCAACAAACTCTTTTCTGAACGTGCTATTTGTATACATGACATATTCAAGACCAGCACCAACATTTATTTTATACCCATTATCGGTACGCGTAGTATTTTCGTACCTAAACTTATACTCCGATTCGGTAGATTTATAATCGAATGTTTTTAAAGAATCTACTTCGATGTTATCCTGGTATTTATATGAGTTATTATTTAAAAAGTTGTGACTTAAAACCCAGGTATCATAGCTTTTTTCTCTATAATGCTTTAAAACCGCTCCTACCGTATAACTCCACTGCTCATTTACAGGAAGGTAATTTAAAATATATTGCTGCTCCTCGGTTTCGTTCGCATCCAGATTAAGATTAAACTGATCCAATGCTCCCAATCCAATTAATGTTAATTCGGTTTTCTCGTTTAATCTTGATTTAATTTTAAACTGAACATCATTGTATGTAGGCAAAAAGGGCAATTCAAGTACCGAAAATAAAAGTTGCAGGTATGAGCGTCGGGCAGAAAAAATATAGGTAGTTTTATCTCCTATTGGGCCATCAAAAGTAAGTGCTATTTCTGATGCTCCAAGCGTTCCCTGTATTTCGGTTTTTTTATTGTTTCCATCTTTTTGCTTAAACTCGATTACCGAACTTAGTGCGTTTCCACGATTAGCAGGAAATGCGCCAGAATAAAAATTAACTTCACGTACAAAATCAACATTAATAATTCCAACCGGTCCACCCGAAGCTCCCTGTGTAGCAAAGTGGTTGATGTTTGGAATCTGAACATCATCGAGAAAAAAAGTATTCTCGCTTGGCCCGCCACCACGAACAATAACATCGTTGCGTTGCACTGGAGTTGATGCAACTCCGGGAAACGATTGTAGAACCTTTGAAATATCACGATTTGCACCCGGACTCTTCTCTATATCCTGCAAACCAATTGTTCTGAGCGACAATGGACTTTCTTCTGTCTTTCTAAATGCTGATGGTTTTACAACTACTTCATTTAATAAAATAGATGTTTCAATTAAAGGAATATCAATAGTAGCCTGCTTCGAATTTGTTACCATAATTTCCGGAGAAATAAACGTTTCAAATCCAACAGCCGAAACCTGAAGCTTAACAAAGCCGGGTATTAATCCTGTAAACTTGAATTCTCCATCAAAATTAGAAGCGGAACCAATTGTAGTTTGAAAAATTACAATATTTGCAAAGGCTACAGGCTCATTGTTTTTGCTGTTAAACACACGCCCCTGAATACTTCCGTTATCAGGTCGCTGAGCAAAAAGAGGAAATATTATTAATATCGAAAATAATGTATTAAGTACTTTTTGTATCATATATGCATGTTTATTTTTTTAAAGTATTAATTAAACAAGCACTGTTTGTAAAAGTTCAATATCAAAAAAATATTTTCTAACCCAGATTAAATTTGTGATTTGAAAAATGATCTGTCATTAACAAAATCCAGAAATGTATACTTCTTTTCAAGTTCTTCGATTAATTTGATCTGACTTTCAATGAACTTTTTATGACTTGGAGTATTTTGATTTAAAGGTCGATGGGTTTTTGCAAGCAAAATCCTCTCAACCTCTTTTGTTATATCAACCGTCTTTTTCTCAAGGTAGGTTTGCACAAACTGATCCCATATATAATCAATAGCTACTTTTGATGGATGCAACATATCATCGGCATAAAATCGATAATCGCGCAAATCGTCCATCAGAATTTCATAGGCTGGAAAATACTCTATACTCTTAAATCTCTCCTTAAGCTGATGGATAGCGAGAATTAGAGTTGATTTACTTAATTGATTCTGAACAGGACCGTCTTTCCAATGCCTTACGGGGCTAACTGTAAAAATTATTTTCAGGTTTTTATTGAGCTCATGAAGTCGGTTTATAAGATTTGCCCATTCAACAAATATATCTTCTGTATCAAGCTTAATACGTTCAAACTCCTTAGCAGGAATCTTATGGCAATTCGAAACGATGTTGCCCGATTTTAAATATTTATAAACCCACGAGGTTCCAAAAGTTATAAGCAAGTAATCTGCATTGCGCAATTGTCTGGATGCAAGCTCAATAGATTTATTAATTTTTCCCAAACAAATGGTTTGATCAACATCAGAAAATTCAGTATCGTGGTAAAAGCTAAACCACTGATCGTTGAATAATCCCAGGTCACTTTCCTTAAATTCTGACTGTTCAATGAGAATTTCCAGCCCGCTTTGAACTGAAACCGGATTATACATTACACCAAAAGGATTAACTAGAGCAGGGAATTTTAAATCCAGCATTTTGTTGCCGATATTTTCGGTAAAACAAGAACCCATGAACAAAACAGGAGTTTGATAACCAATTTTGTTTGGTGAAGGTTCTGGATGTATTATTGTACGATAGTTTTTCATAATAATCAGCTATGAGTTACGAGCTATTAGCTAAGAGCCTATTTTTGTAATTGTTTCATAAAAGCAATTAGCATTTTTTGTTCTTCATCAACTTCAACTAACAATTGGGTTAACTTTTCTTATCGCAAAATGAAAATTCTACAGCAAGAAGTAATTGATTTTCCAACTCAAAACAAGAACCCAAAGCAATTTCAATAAAACGATAATAATCCTTTTCACTTCTTCTACTACTCCCTTCGGCAATATTTGAAGAGATTGAAACTGATGCACGATTAATTTGACTTATTAAACCAAATCTTTCATCTGATGGAAAGTCTTTAGTTATTTTATAAGAGTCTTTAGCTATTTTAAATCCTTTTTGCCAAATCTTTAATTTTTTAAAATCTTTCATATTTTCTAATAAACCTTATATTAGCTCATGGCTCTTAGCTATTATCTCGAAGCTTCTTTTTTTATAGTTTTTTTTCAATCCAACTAACAACAAACTCGAAAATCTTATCTTTCTCAAATTCGTTATGAAGTTCGTGATAAAGGTCTGGCCATTCTTTGTAAACCACATCCTTGCCTGCAATTTTGACTTTTTCGGCAAACTCTTTACTGGCTTTATATGAAGTTATGTGATCATCATTACCATGTTGCAATAAAACGGGCAGATTGATCTTTTCTGCATTTTTCAAATCCCACAATCCAGCATTATATATTTCAAAAAACATTCGGGTTGATATCTTTTCGTGAACCAATGGATCATTTATATAATCATCCACAATTTTTTTATCATGCGATAAGGCTTTAACATCGAGGTTTGCATTCTGGGTAAATTTGGGATAAACCCGTTTCATTATTTTGGCAATAGTTAATATCAGAATTGATGTATCGAACGAAAGCTTAAACCATGGTGATGAAATAACTGCTCCGAAAAAATCATGTTCTCTTTTTAAGATATAATTTGTAATTATATTTCCACCTAAACTATGCCCATATATAAGCTGAGGTAAATTGGGATACAGTTTCTTTGATTCCTTAACCAACACATCAACATCGTTTAAAAAATCATCGAACGAATTAATATACCCGCGTCGGCCATCTGATTTTCCATGCCCTCGATAATCAATAGCATGAACAATAAAACCTTTATCAGTAAATCGTGAGGCCCAATCGTCATATCTGTGCGAATATTCGCCATAACCATGAACGAGGTTTATAACTGCTTTTGGAGTAACATGTGGTTCCCATAAATATCCCGAGAGTTTCATTCCGTCGAATGATGCGTACATGGTTGATTTATAGTTCATAATTGATTAGTTTAGTATATGGTTTCAGATCAAATTTAAGGATAAAATGCAATAATTCATACTCCAATTTGTTTAATCACAGTTGTCCTTTATGATTTTTAGTAATCTTTTGCCAATATCGTCTATACATTCAAGAAATATTTTTTGTATTTTAGCTTGAACAAACTCCCATACCAATCTGTATTATTCACTTGTTAAACTAAAATTAAATAGAATGATTAAAAAGATTACTTTTATAGTTACACTCGCATTTTTTGCATCATCAACTTATTCCCAAGAAACTGCAGATACAATAAAACACTGGAAATTTAATGGTGTAACTTCGGTAAATTTTACTCAGGTTTCATTAACCAACTGGGCTGCTGGTGGCGAAAACTCCTATGCATTAAATGGATTAATCAACTTATCCATAAATTATTCCAAAGACAAGAACGATTGGTTAAACACATTAAACCTTGGTTATGGTTTGCAAAAACAAGGTGAACAAGATGTTCGAAAAACCGATGACCAAATCGATTTCTTATCCAAATATGGTCGAAAAGTTTCCAAATCGTTTTTTATTAGTGCTATGCTAAATTTTAAAACTCAGTTTACCGATGGTTTAAAATACGAAACAGATACAAGTTATGTAATATCTAAATTTATGGCACCTGCATATTTGCAAGCGTCGCTAGGTATGGAGTATAAACCCAGCGAAGTATTTTATGCTGTATTATCACCAGTTGCAGGAAAATTAACTATGGTAATGGATGATACATTATCTTCTAAGGGGGCTTTTGGTGTTGAACCTGGGAAAAAAACACGACTTGAGCTTGGTGGTGCTGTAAGCATTGGTTTTAAGAAAGATATTATGAAAAATGTGAATTTTAATACTACCCTTGGTTTATTCTCCAATTATCTTGAAAATGCACAAAACGTTGATTTAGATTGGAAAGTATTCGTTACTATGAAAATCAACGATTACTTATCAGCTAACCTGAATACCCATCTGATTTATGATGATGATATTAAAACATCAGATAAAGATGGTAATCCAGAAGGTGCAAAGGTTCAATTTAAAGAAGTTTTTGGAGTAGGGTTAACATATAAATTTTAGCTTTTTACTTTTAACCGCAAAGATCTCAAAGAAAAAAACCACAAAGAACTCGAAGGAAGAATTTAATCTTCGTGTCCTTTGTGGCTAAATTTTCATGTATAATACTTAAAACAATTGTTTTAAAATCTTTTCAACTTCCTTGAGTTTAGGATTTATGTCAAACACATGTTTGGGTGCCAAATAATGCAGGTTGTGCTCTTTCTTATATCTCTCTTCGCCACCACCCGTAATATTCAACATAATAGTAGCATTTTTTTCAATTCTGTTTTCTTTAACTGCATTAATTAAACTTGCAACAGCCACCGCTGAAGCCGGATGAATATCATTTCCTTCAACCTCTTTAAATAAATTAGCAGCCTCTTTTAATTCAGTATTGTTTGCTAAAAGCACATCTCCTCCAGCATCTTTCATCGCATCATAAAGACCTCCAGCAATAGAATATGGTGGTTTTCTGTTCGAAAGAACCTTAGCAATTATTTCTTCTACATGCTTGCGTGCTTCATCATCTTCGTAAGGCAACATAGGTCGCGAATCGGCTTTCCATGCATTGTGTATTGGAACAAATGGATGATTCTGCGAAACCATAAGCTTCATCTTATTCCTTCCGAATCGGCCATCTTCGATAAAGCGAAGATTTGCTTCCCAAGCAGCAATAGCGCCTGTTCCACTACCTACAGCCTGAAAATAGTAATCCGGAATACGACCGATTTTTGTTACAGCTGATAAAACAGTTGTTCCCATTCCGTCGCGTCGTGCTACATTCTTTGCTCCGCCTTCGGCAATAAAACCCTCAACCTGACAAGCCAGATTTGATAAATGAATGGCATCAAAATAATCGCTTCCTGATTTGGTGGCAATAAGTTTAACACAATCATGAACATGTTCACCAAACCAAAGTGCATTTAAATTATCTTCAGGGACACAAAGCAAAAGTGGAATATTATTATCAGAACATACTCTTGCAAAAGCACGTGCGGTATTACCAGCAGATGCAACTACAAGAATCTTTTTTATATCCAAATTCATACGAGCACAAACACTATATGATTCAGTTTCTTTAAATGAGCAAGTTCGAAAGTTAGCTCCTCGTTCGGGCCAGTAACCACTAAAAGTAATGTATAGATTTTCAAGCCCTAGGTATTTTGCAAGTCCTTCGCTTTTATAAGTTACCGGAGCACATGAGCCTTTTAAAACTTTCTTAACAGGAAGCCAATCTGCAAACTTGTAAATCCCATACGACTCATCTTTTGCTTCTATTTGCTTTTTACTGTATATAGCACGCACTAAAGTCGGATCGGTTTCTCCCGGAGCATCAAGGGTCCATCCTTCATCAATAAATTGTTTGCCTGTTTTAACTGATTCCAGTATATAGTCGGTAGCCTTAAATTCCTCTGTCATTATTATAACTTTAAGATAATCGGTAAAAATAATAAAATTGAATGGTTTCTTTGATTTTAAAAATCAAATATAGCTATGAAGTCATAAAAACAATAAATTCCATAATAAATACAGGCTTTATAATAGAACAAAAAATATCAAATTAGAGCAATTAATAACACTTGCCCCAAAAAACAAGTATATTTTTTAATAAAAGAAGATTATGCTATTGATTTTATGGCTATTTTTAATTCTACAATTTATCTATAATGATAAAAAAGAGTTTTTATTCAAATCATGCTATTCCTCTATTTATTTTAGTTTTAGGGTCGGTTTTAAGATTTTACAAACTAGGTGAAATACCTTTTACCCATGATGAGTTTAGTGCGCTTTTGAGAACCCAGCATACTAGTTTTTCTAACCTGATTGAGTTCGGAGTTAAGGGCGATGGGCATCCTGCAGGCATACAAGTACTATTATACTACCTTGTTAAATGGTTCGGATTTAACAATTTTCTCGTTAAGCTTCCCTTTGTAATTTTAGGAATTTTATCAATTTTTTTAGTTTATAAAATTGCTAAAACATGGTTTAACGAAACAACTGCCCTATTGTCTGCTACATTTTTAGCAACTCTGCAGTTTCCAATAATGTACAGTCAAATCGCACGGCCTTATATATCAGGAGTATTCTTTTGCCTGCTCTTAGTTTTTTTCTGGGACAAATATATTTTCAGATCAATAAAAAAAGTTAGCCTCTATCTTTTAGGATTTACCATTAGTGCAATACTTTGTTCTTACAATCACTATTTTAGTTTATTGTTTGTTGCCATAATTGGCATTATCGGAGTTCTTTTTATTGATAAAAAACGTATTCTTTTTTATCTCCTTTCCGGATTAGTAATATTTATGGCTTTTATTCCTCATTTAAAAATAACTTTAGATGCTATTTCCATTGGCGGTTTAGAATGGTTAGGAAAACCTAAAGCTTCCTTTTTGCTCGACTTTTTTAAAATGGCTTTTCATTCCTATTACCTAATTATTTTCATTTTTATATCAATAGGAATACTCAGTTTTAGATTTCCGGATGCAACTGCTCACAACAAAAAATTTACATTCATTTCTATTCTTTTATTTATAACGTCCTATTTAGCAGGCCATATTTATTCCGTTGTTTCGAAACCAGTTCTTCAGTTTTCTGTGCTTATTTTTTCTTTTCCTTTTTTACTGATTTTTTTGTTTTCATTTATTAAAGAGTTGTCGTTTAAATTCAATTTAATTCTTGTAATTGTCTTTAGTTCAGCAATTTCAATTTCATTAATCTTTGAGAAAAAACATTATACACACTTTTACATTTCGGGATTTTCTGAAATTCTAAAAGAAAATAATACCCAAATAAATATTTATAGTGATAATCTCACCTCCCTAATTTTATCGAGTACAACTATTACAAAATATTATCTTGAGCATAATCCATGCTTGTATCCTCCTGAACTTAGAAAATTAATCCTGAATGAATTAAAAAACACAAAATCAAATCAGTTTGCAATTGGAATAACCGATCAGCAGATCTTTGGCTTATTATCAGAAAATAATACTATTTCGGATCTGGAAGCGTTTATTTCAGAACTAAAATCAGATTATCTTTATTTGGGATGGGCCCACAATTTTCCTAATAAGCTATTCGAGGTAATCCCTATTTATTATCCGTATTTAATCGAGCAGAAAGGTTTTTTTAATTCGGAAACCTATTTATTCTCAAGAAACAAAGGAGATTCAGTCAGGGCTTATAAACCATACTTTAATTCAATTAATAATTTTTCTGATAAATCAACAAAATATTGGAGCTCTTCAGAAAATCTTTCCCCTACCAATTATTGTTCTGAATCAATATCAGAATACATTGATAAGAATACCGAATTTAGCAGTGTTTTTTCTTCAGATTTTAAGGATATTATTAAAAATCCCTCTGATCATATTTTTATATCTGTAAATATATATACAACAAGACCTGATATCTCTGCCCTTTTAGTTTGTAGTGTTGAAAAAAACAATAAACCAATTCAATGGAATGCCTCGCCATTATTAAACTTCTGTAATTCTGAAAATACCTGGCAGAAGGTAAATTTAAATGTTCAGTTGCACGATGTTCGGTTTCTATGGAACAAGAAAATTAAAATATACATCTGGAATCCGAATAATGATGAGTTTTATATTGATGATTTCTCGGTAAATGTATACTCAGGCAATAAGAATAGATATTCGTATTAAAAAGAAATGCCCGACAAATATATCGCCGGGCACATGTCTCTGGTTTATACTATTTATTTTTTCACTGCATCCACTGCAATTTTTAGTGCATCTTCAAGAATTTTAACATCAGGGCGCTCAATTAGATTATTTACCATCATCATATCAATGGTATCGCGGGTAATTTTAATATCATTGAGTGTTTTTTTCACTACAGAAGCATGATCCATTTTAATGCGTGCTACTCCATTTTTAATAGCTTCCATTGCAACATCAGCTGCTTCATAAGCAAACATTTCTGTCTCATCCATTTTAGGCATTATATAATCAGGATTGATTCCCTTTTTCTGAGCATAATTTGCCATTGAATAAGCAGCAGTAATTGCCATTTCGTCGGTAATTTTACGTGCACGAACAAGTAAAGCTCCTTTTAAAATGCCTGGAAATCCCAACGAGTTATTTACCTGATTTGGGAAATCTCCGCGACCGGTTGCTACAATATAAGCTCCAGCTTCTTTAGCTGCATAAGGATAAATCTCGGGAACAGGATTTGCACATGCAAACACAATTGGTTTTGAACCCATTGCCTTAATCCAGGAAGGCTTAACAACATCAGGGCCTGGTTGACTAACAGCAATTAAAACATCAGCTCCTTTGCATGCTTCCTCAACATTGTTTATCTTTTTCGGATTTGTTTTTTCGCACAATTCCCATTTTCTATAAAAACGAGTGTCGGCTTTAATATCATCGCGACCTTTATGTAAACCACCAGTAGAGTCGAATATAATCATCTTTTCAGGATCACCCCCAGCCTGCAATATTAACCGTGAAATTGTAGCATTGGCGGCACCAGCACCATACATAACTATTCTTACATCTTTAATATCTTTATTAACAATACGCAGTGCATTTATTAATCCGGCAACAGTTACTGATCCAGTTCCTTGTGCATCGTCGTGCCAAACTGGAATATTACATTCCTCACGCAAAGTATCAAGTACTTTATAGCAATTAGGTTGTGAAATGTCTTCCAGGTTAACTGCACCAACACTAGGCTCAAGCATTTTCACGAATTCAATTATTTTATCGGGATCATGTTTTCCCTGCTTGTTGTAACTATTCACACATAGTGCAATACCATCGACACCAGCCAGATATTTCATTAAATATGCTTTACCTTCCATAACTCCAAGTCCGCCAGAAGGCGTACAATCGCCATCACCTAATACCCGGGTTGAATCAGAAACTACTGCAACAAGGTTTCCTCTGTTCGATAATTCAAATGATGTATCATTGTCATCACGAATGGTAGTCGAAATTTTTGAAACACCAGGAGTATAATACACATTAAACCAGTTAAAACCGTAAAGCCCGGCTTTAGGTAAGGTTTGTATTTTACCGCCATAAAATTTATGACTAAGCAATGATAATTCTTTCAGAAAGATTGTTTTTGCCTTGGCAATTTGCTCTTGCGAAAAATCATTCGGAAAAAGTTCTTCTAAATTTTTTAATGATAAATCAATTTTTGACATAAGAACCTCCTTATTTTATTAATTATTTATTGATTATACAGGCTTATATGCAAATAAATGCATATCTAACAAATTTAAGAAATTATTCGCCGCTATGCCATTCATCTTTGTATTGATTTAACGAAATTGCATGTTATTAAACATAAAAAGAGCCAGTAAAATTGCTGGCTCTTTTTATTGTTAAAATTTATGTGTTTTATTCATTATCTGAAATTTCTTGATGCTGAAGAGGGTTCTTTGAAATCTCTAAATACTCTGTACGATTTCTAAAAATATCACAAGCAAGGTATATAGCATTTCGGAATGAATCTTCTGAAGCTTGATTTAAACCAGCTAATTCATAAGCAGTTCCATGACCAGGAGATGTTCTTATAATACTTAGTCCGGCAGTATAGTTAACACCTGTTCCGAATGCAAGTGCTTTAAATGGCACTAAACCCTGATCGTGATACATTGCAAGAATAGCATCAAATTTTTTGAAACTATCACTTCCAAAAAAACCATCAGCCGGATAAGGTCCAAAAGCCATAATTTTTTCATATTTTGCTTTTTCAATTGCAGGAATTATAATATCCACTTCTTCTCTACCCAACAAGCTATTATCACCAGCATGCGGATTAAGTCCTAATACTGCAATTTTGGGTTTGCGAATTCTAAAATCCTGAATCAGACTTTTATTCATTATTCTTAATTTCTTAAGAATCGAATCTTCTGTAATTGCCTGCGGAACCTGACTTATAGGAATATGGCCTGTAACAACACCAACCTTAAGATTCTCACTTATCATAAGCATTAACGAGTCATTGGCTCCAAATTCTTTTGTAAGATATTCGGTATGGCCAGGAAATTTAAATTCTTCTGATTGAATATTATCTTTATTAATTGGACCTGTAACAAGAACATCTAATTTTTTATCTCTCAAATCTTTAACTGCTGTCTGTAAAGAAAGATAAGATGCCTCACCAGCAATTTGAGTAGATTTACCTAATTCAACGCGAATATTATCATCGAGACAATTTACAATATTTGCTCGTTTCACATTAGCCTCATCGGCACCTCTAACATTATTAAAACTAAAATTAGCAATGTTTAACGCTTTACGATGATAAGCAGCAACTTTGGCTGATCCATAAACCACTGGCACAGAGAAATCGTACATTCGAGGATCCATTAGAGCTTTTATAATTACCTCGTAACTAATTCCGTTTATGTCGCCCTGCGATATTCCAACAACTATTTTATCCTGAATCATATATAATTTTTTATCTGTCGATTAATAAACAAAATCTTTTTATTGAAACAAAAGTAACTAAAAAATGGATTATTTCATCACAATCAACTTAATGCTGTTTTAATAACCTTTAAAATAATGGGCTAAAGCCCTATTGTATCCGAATCTTTTTAACCTCAGGCCTAAGACTGGGGTTATTGTTAATCCTCATAATTGGACTTTAGTCCAGTTTTAAAAGCAGTATTCATTAATCCTTTTCATAAAACTTAAAGTTGATTAGGAACACTCCAAATTATATTAACAATTGCTAAACTTAATTGTTATTTTTGCATAACAATTAATAATAAATGAGTTTAAAAACGATATATAAAAAAGCTTTAACGCTTGACTTTCTTTCAGCTGAAGAGGGTTTAGAATTATACGAAAATGCTCCTTTAGAGGAATTAGTATTTTTGGGCAATGAATTACGTCAAATTCACAATCAAGGGAATATAGTTACTTGGCAAATTGATAGAAATGTAAATATTACTAATGCCTGTATTTCTCAGTGTAAATTTTGTAATTTTTATAATAAACCAAATGACAAAGGTGTTTACATTACAACAATCGAAGAATACAGAAAGAAAATAGAACAGCTTTTTAAATTTGGAGGAAATCAATTGCTATTGCAGGGAGGATTGCATCCTAAGCTGGGATTATCATTTTATTCTGATCTTTTTAAGCAATTAAAATCGTATTACCCAAACTTAAAATTGCATGCCTTAGGACCACCAGAAATAGTTCATATAGCAAGATTAGAGAAAAAATCAACCAAACACATTCTTGAATCTCTTATTTCTGCTGGCCTTGATAGCTTGCCTGGTGCAGGGGCAGAAATTCTATGCGACAGGGTGAGAAAAAGTATTTCACCTGCCAAAGCAAGCACACAGCAATGGCTAGATGTTATGCGCGAAGCGCATAAATTAAATCTTGTAACATCGGCCACTATGATGTTTGGGCACATAGAAACACATATGGAAAGAATCGAACATTTAATTGCAATCCGAACTGTTCAATCAGAAAAACCTCTTAACGCACCTGGCTTTCTGGCTTTTATTCCATGGCCTTTTCAGGATAAAAATACTCTCTTACAAACGCAACTCGGAATTACAAATTCTGTAAGTTCACAGGAATATATTCGTACAATTGCAATAAGTCGCATAATGTTGCCTAACATCCAAAATATTCAGGCCTCATGGTTAACCGTTGGTAAAGATATTGCACAAATATGTCTTCATTCAGGAGCAAATGACTTTGGCTCTATCATGATTGAAGAAAATGTGGTTTCGGCTGCAGGAGCAAGTTTTACATTTGATGCAGAAGGAATTCAGGCAGCTATTCGAGAAGCAGGATTTATGCCAAGACTAAGAAATCAGAGATACGAGTTTATAGATTATCAACAGTAAGAAAGTATTTACTGTCCTTTTTCTTTAAAATATTCTCTGATTAACACTTTCTTTAATTCACGTTCAAGAATTTTATGGGTAATTAGCTCTGAAATACTAGGAAACTGTAAATCTGAATTGGTCCGGGTTAGTTCTTTTTCGTTCAGATCAATTTGATAAAGTAACGATTTTAATTTTTCATAGTTGGTAGTAAGCAGGTTTTCAACATGAACACTTAATTGCTGAAAAAGCTCATGATAAGCAAAATTGACATTCCCTGAAAAGTCAACTTGCATACCAAACATAGCAAAATCTTTTTTTACCTGTTGCGCTGTTAGCAGAACAAATTTCTCTTCGCGTTTAGATCGCTCAAGCTCGCTTCTACTAATAAGTTCACTCATTACACTAATTTAATACTATGCAAAATGGCTTCTAGCTGACGAATATAATCACGTTTCTTGAATTGTGGAGCATATACAAATCCATCGACATGTATTACCCTATTATTTTTAACATCATCAATAACAAATGTAATAAATGGGCCACCCATAAAATCACCTTCAACACGCCATAAACCTCTTAATTCGATAACCTTTATATTATTAACCTCGATCTCGCGACGAAAAGGTTCCATTTCAGACTCAATAGTCATATATGAATTGGCATTTGGACCAGCTACAAATTGTTTTGTAAATTCATTTCTTTTAGCTACCAGGTATGGTGTTGTAAGATCAACTTGAGGTCGTTTATAAGTAAATACCAAAACACTCTGTGTAGTTGTAGGACTATCACTTGCAACCCAAACAAAATCTGTGGTATCCATATCAACAGCATATCCTTTTGGAAAGCTTATTTCTATATTGAATTTATCCACTATTTTATCAGTCACTTTCTTCTCCTGATATTTTATATAATTCTTCGCATACCTGCTCGTTTCCATTTTTAAAAGTCGGTCAACAATAAGTTCTCCTTTATCAGCAATAAGGCTTTCCAAAGCAGCATTGTTGGGAGCAAGAATATTGATAACCATTTGTGGTTTAGCATACAAATCCTTTTGTATAATCATTTTAGGCTCTTTATACTCATCGCTAACTCTAACAATTAATACATTACGGTGCGTTTTAAAAATACTTGTGAATGCCTGATAAGGAATTTGAATTAAATCAAAAAGTGGCTCAGGCTGAGGTAGGCCAGGATAATCTCTAACCAGATGCCTTTTAAACTCTTTACCAATATTGGAACTATATAAATCGTTATCTAAAACCAGAATAACCTCACCTGCTTTACCTGTAACATTTGGCAACATGGGAGATCTTGCATCATTCTTACATGAAGAAGCAATAGTAAGTGCAATAACAAAAAGCACTGTGAATTTTTTCATAGCCCGACAATTATTAGTTAATTATTAAGGTATATTTTTAGTTTGGCTCCTGGTTTTAAATCAGAGTCATTTACAATATTATTCTCTTCTTTTAATTCAGATATTGATCTGCAATTAAACTTAGAAGCAATACTCCAAACTGTATCACCCTTTTGTACTGTATAATAAATATAACGATCAGTTGAATCTCTTTGTTGTTTTGGGATGAGTTTTTCTTCCTCAATAGCATTGGCCATAGCAGGACTAACCCAAATATCTAATTTTTGCCCAACATTTAGGTCGTTTGTTGGTAAACTATTCCATATTCTAATATCATCAATTGTACAGTTGTATTTAATAGCAATTTTATGAAAATATTCACCTTTGGCAACCTCATGCACAATTTTAATTTTTCCATTAATTGCACCTGCATCTGCCGAAACATCAATATAACTTTGTTTTGAAACAGTCTCGTCGAAAATTGCCGATTCGTTTTTTATAAATGATTTTATTTTATTCTTTGGTAATACAACTACTGCTCCATTCTTTTGCTTTGGAATATAATCGAGGCGATACGATGGATTTAAAAATTGTAACGTTTCAACCGGAACTTGAATTATTTCTGAAATCCTGTTAAAAGAAGCAGCCTTATTTATTACGACTGTATCAACATCAATATAAATATAATCCGGTCGAATAGGCTCAATATTATGGTCTTTGTAATGATTCATTGCATAATTTACAGCTATAAATGCAGGTACATAGCCTTTGGTTTGATCAGGTAAAAAAGGCTGAATATCCCAAAAACTAGTTTTTCCTCCAGATCGTTCAATGGCGTTTCTAACAACACCCGGACCTCCATTATAAGCAGCCAAAGCGAGTTGCCAGTTATTATATATTCTATAAAGATATTGAAGGTAACTACATGCCGCCTCAGTTGATTTCAAAGGATCGCAACGTTCGTCAACATAGGAATTAACTTCCAGATCGAACATAGTGCTTGTATTTATTTTAAATTGCCACAAACCAACAGCTGCCGATGAAGATATGGCTCGAGGATCAAGTGCAGACTCAACGATTGCAAGATATTTTAGTTCTAATGGAAGATTATATTTATCTAAGGCTTCTTCAAAAATGGGGAAATAGTATTCAGCTAATCCAATTATTTTAGCAAGATGATCGCGGCGTTCAATAGTATAAACATCGATATAACGACGAACCCTGTCGTTATACTCTAATTCAATTGGTGTAAGATTATTTAGTTCGGCTATCCGGTATTCGTAAACCAAATCAGGAAAAATAGGAATAGAATCTTTTTTCATTTTCTTTTCCTCAGAATTGTATTGTTTTGGCTTTTCGTCTAAATTAGAATTGGCTTTTGAAATCTCCAATGAAAAAACAACTATCAATCCCAATAAAATCAATCTTATAAACAATCTCCTGCGCATAATCTATATTATTTTCGAACTAAAATTAATGGAGTAAAAATAACATTTAAAAGATATTTACCTAAAAAAATTAATACAAAAACCTGCTTTGTGTTATTGAACGCATAAGCAGGTTTTAATTATTTATTTACTGTTTTTATTTCTTATCTTTTAATTCTTCGTTCTCAGGATCATCATGAGATGCCTTTTTAAATTCTTTAATTCCTTGCCCTAGTCCTTTCATCAGTTCAGGAATTTTTCTGCCACCAAAAAGCACCAGCAAAACTGCAACAATAGCAATTATTTCCCAAGCACCAAACATTCCAAGAATAACGAGTAAGTTTTCCATAATCAGTTATATTAATTATTTATACAAATTTATAAAAATTTAAATAATTAATTAAATAGCCTTACAATATCATTTCCGTTGGCATAAATTAGTAATGCCAAGAGAATTATCATCCCCGTTATTTGGGCATATTCCAAGAATTTATCGCTAGGTTTATGTCCGGTAATCATTTCGTATAATAAAAATGTAACATGGCCTCCATCGAGCGCAGGAATAGGTAAAACATTCATAATGGCCAATATGATCGACAGAAATGCTGTAAGATTCCAAAAAGCTCTCCAATCCCAAGTACTTGGAAAAATCTTACCAATAGTAATAAAACCACCAAGAGATTTATAAGCTTCTGTTTTAGGCGAGAAGATTAGTTTAAGCTGTTTTAAATAACTGCTAAATGTTTCGAGACCTTTATTCACACCAGCTGGGATTGATTCAATAAAGGTATACTCATTGCGTTCAAGTTCGAAAAACTTAGTTATTGTACCATCAGGTCCAATACCAAGCAATCCATTATCAGGAACAACAGTTGTAACATAAATGGTGTCAGTTTCTCTTAATAGAGCAACTTTTACTTCTTGTGTTTTGTATTTTGCCAAGCTATCTTTGAACTCATCGAAAAACTTTATTGATGATTCATTTAATCCAATAATCTGATCACCAATCTGCATTCCTGCTTCATCGGCCTTTGATTCTTTAGAAAAGCCAGCAATATAAAAGGGAATACGCACTTCTATAAAATCTGTAGCTTTTAGTAATTGTGGTATTAAAGATTGAGGAACAGGTATTTCGCGTTTTTCGCCGTTACGATCAACTTGAATTGTTTTACCATCATTTAAAACAATAAAAGGAATAATTTGATAAAAATCGTTAACTTCTTTATTATCAACAGAAATTATTTTATCACCATTTCGCAAGCCAATTTCATAAGCTAACGAATCGACCATAATTCCATTGTTTACATTTTTAGTAGGCAAAAACTGATCTCCCCATGTATAGAGAATAGCAGAATAAATTACTAGTGCTAGAACAAAATTCACCAATACACCACCAAGCATAATAAGCAATCGCTGCCATGTTGGTTTTGATCTAAATTCGTAAGGTTGTGCAGGTTGCTTCATTTGTTCCTTATCCATCGACTCATCAATCATTCCTGATATTTTCACATATCCTCCAAGAGGAAGCCAACCAATACCATATTCTGTTTCGCCAATTTGTTTCTTGAATAGCGAAAACCCTGGATTAAAAAATAAGTAGAATTTCTCAACCCTTGTTTTAAAAAGTTTTGCAAATAAAAAATGACCAAGCTCATGCAATACAACCAATATAGAAATGGCTAATAAAAATTGCCCCGTTTTAACTAAAATTTCCATTAAAATCTCCTTTATACTATTTAATTATTTTTACTATTAACGTTTCACTATACCTTCTTGTTTCAATATCGGTATTAATTAACTGATCAAGCGAAGGATTTTTTATATAAGATACATTGTCCATAGCTTTTACAATTACATCAGTCATATCTAAAAATCCTATTTTTTCGTTTAGAAATGCATTTACTGCTATTTCGTTTGCAGCATTTAAAATACATGGTATGTTACCCCCTTTTTCCATAGCTAAAAATGCCAACGATAGATTTTTAAAATTCTCTAAATCAGGTTTTTCAAATGATAGCTGAGGATAATCAATAAAATTAAAACGCTGAAAACCTGCTTTATATCTAAACGGGAAACTCAATGCATACAGTATTGGAAGTTTCATATCAGGTAATCCCATTTGTGCTTTCATCGACCCATCTTCAAACTGAACTATTGAATGAACAATTGATTGCGGATGTACAATAATATCAATTTGCTCGGGTTTAAGATCAAAAAGCCAACGAGCTTCTATTGCCTCGAAACCTTTGTTCATTAGAGTAGCTGAATCGATTGTTATTTTAGCTCCCATATCCCAGTTTGGGTGTTTTAGTGCCATTGCGGGAGTTACATTTTTTAAAAAATCAAGATTTTTACCACGAAAAGGACCACCTGATGCTGTAAGATAAACTTTTTCGATAGCATTATGATTTTCGCCTACCAGACATTGGAAAATAGCAGAATGTTCTGAATCAACAGGGAAGATATTCGTTTTATTTTCTAGTGCAAGATTTCTGATTAGTTCGCCCGCAACAACTAGCGTTTCTTTATTTGCGAGTGCAATTGTCTTTTTTGCTTTTATGGCGTTTATTGTTGGTAATAGCCCCGAAAAGCCAACCATTGCAGTAAGAACAATATCAATTGTATCCATTTCAACCACCTGCGAAATGGCATCTGCTCCAGTATATACCTTAATTGGCAAATCGGATAATGCATCTGTTAACTGGGAATATTTAGATTCATTGGCAATTACCAATGTATTGGGTACAAATTCTCTTGCTTGCTGAATAAGTAAGTCAATATTATTATTAGCAGTAAGTACCTCTACTTCAAATTTATCAGGAAATTCCCGAATAACATCAAGTGTTTGTTTGCCAATAGAACCTGTGGAACCCAAAATTGCTACCCGTTTTTTCATTAAATATAATTACCTCTCTTAATAACTGTTTAAAATGAAATAAAATCTTCGGGATTAATTGGGGTGCCATTATGCCACAATTCAAAATGAAGATGTGGACCACTTGTAAGTTCACCTGAATTTCCAATAATTGCAATTGCCTCACCTGCCGAAACATGATTACCTGCCTTTTTCAATAGCTCAGAATTATGTTTATATATTGAAATCAGATTATTATCGTGTTGAATTTGTATTACATAACCTGTTTCGAGAGTCCAATTGGCTAAAACGACCGTTCCGCTTAGGGTTGCAACAACAACCTTATTTGCAGCAGCTACAATGTCGGTACCAAAATGATTTTCATTGGGATTAAACGAATTGGTTATAATCCCTTTTACGGGTGGGAAAAAATGAATTGTAGAAAAATCTGTTTTTTTGCCAGGGTTTGTTAAAACAGACAGATTAAACAACTCCTCTTCTTCTATTTGTTGTCGCAAAATTGAATCATGTTCCGATTTAGTGAATGAAATATCCTGATACCTAACCATTGAATCCTGTGCATTTTCGAAGCTAAGTGGAACTTCGCCCCTAATAATACGATTTATACTTGCAAAATATCGATCACGAATTTCAATAGCATTCTCAAGCGAATCTAATTTATAAACATTATTAATAATATTTCGGCGCATATTACCATCAGGATAACCAGGAATAAACTCCCTGATTGGAGTAAATGCTATAAGAACTGTTACCGAGGCAATTAAAAAAATAAGCGCTGTACCTGCAATAGTAAATACATTTAACCGCGAAAGTCTCATGAACCAGACTTCTTCAAAGGTATTGTCGTTATAAATTATTAAACGATATTTATGTTTCAGCTTATTAACAATATGTTTTTTCTTTTCTGTAGCCATCTGCCATATATAAAAAATAATTTATGCAAAGATATAAGTTTTCTTAAATGAAATCAGGGCTAAAATTACTTTCAAATAATCATTTAACAAACTATATAAACGAAATAATTGGGATTTTATCATTTATTAAAATAAGTAAAATAGAAGAGCCTGACACAAAAGTGTCAGGCTCTTCTTTAGTAGCGGGGACATGACTCGAACATGCGACCTTTGGGTTATGAGCCCAACGAGCTACCAACTGCTCCACCCCGCAATATATCTTTAGTTTATATCAACTTCTTGTTTATTGCGGTTGCAAAGTTAACAGATGATTTATAAAAAACAAAATATTTCTCAATTATTATAAATCTTTCTTTACTAATTTATCTAAATATTTGAAATCCTATTATATAGAGATATTCATTTTACCTCTTTTAAAACATTTCAACAATCAACATCCTTTTATTAACTTACTATATCAGCAATAGAAAAAACTGCTACTTTTGCCACTAAATAAATACTTTTTTTCTTATGAGTGGATTTTTTGGCAGTATCTCGAAAAAAGATTGTGTTTCGGATGTTTTTTATGGAACCGATTATCATTCGCATCTAGGAACAAAGCGCGCAGGAATGGCATTTTTTTCTGCAGAAAAAGGATTCCAGAGAGCTATTCATAGTCTCGAAGATGGATACTTCCGGAATAAATTTGAAAATGACATAACCTATTTTTCAGGTACAATTGGCATTGGGGTTATTAGTGACAACGAGGCACAACCAATTATGGTAACATCACATTTGGGGAAATTTGCTGTCGCCACGGTAAGTAAAATTGTAAACATTGATGAGCTTGCAGAGGAATTATTAAAAAGACACCGTACGTTTTCCGAAACCAGTCAGGGTTCAATTAATCCTACAGAGTTGGTTTCTATGTTAATCGCCGAAGGGAAAGACTTTAAATCAGGAATTGAAAATGTTTATAATCGTGTTAAAGGATCCTGTTCCATGCTTATTTTAACTGAAACCAGCATTATTGCTGCCCGCGATAAATTAGGACGCACACCTATAATAATTGGTAAAAACGAATATGCATACTCAGCCACCTTCGAAACATGTGCTTTCCCAAATCTCAACTACGAAATAGATAAGTATATTGGTCCTGGTGAAATCATTGAAATAACTTCTGATGGATATCAGCAACTTAGAAAACCAAACGACAAAATGCAGATTTGTTCGTTTCTTTGGGTTTATTATGGTTATCCGCCTTCATTCTATGAGAACATAAATGTTGACGAAACCCGCTATCGATGTGGAGAAGCATTGGCAAAAAAAGATTCTATCGATGCTGATTTTGTTGCAGGCATTCCAGATTCGGGTGTTGGTCATGCAATGGGTTATAGCAATGAAAAGAAGATACCGCATCAACGACCCTATTCGAAATACACACCTACCTGGCCTCGGAGTTTTATGCCTCAAAGTCAGCATATGAGAGATTTGGTTGCCAAAATGAAATTAATACCAAATAGCTCAGTGATTAAAGATAAAAGAGGTATTTTTCTTGATGATTCAATTGTAAGAGGTACACAACTAAAAGATAATGTACATGATTTGCATAAAGCTGGCATAAAAGAAGTTCATATGCGCATTGCCTGTCCTCCTCTCACCTATCCCTGCGAATTTTTAAACTTTAGCAGATCGAGATCAAATCTTGATCTTGCAACACATAACGCAGTAAAACAATTGGAAGGAAAAGAAAACGTTGATATGAAAGAATACTCTGATACAGCAAACGGTAAATATGCAGCTATGGTAGATAAAATTCGAGAGAATCTTGATCTTACAAGTCTTAAGTTCCAACAATTGGATGATCTTGTAAAAGCAATTGGGATGCCAAAAGAAAAACTTTGCACTCATTGCTGGGATGGATCAAGCTATTATTAAAATTTTATAAATTTCTAACAAAGCCTTGACTAATCAAGGCTTTGTTATTATATCAACACTCCTGTTTTTAGCAGAACGGACATGTGTTAAAAAAAAACTCTTTTTTTTGTGGCCATTCCTCAATGAAATTGTTAATTTCATCAATTTACTATAACTTATTCATGTCAAAATCGTTATAGTAATTAATTATTTTATTTATAGCTAAAATGAAAAAAATTCTCATTATTGTGATACTCGGCTTGTTCGCAAGAGAGTTATTACATGCCCAAAACTGGAATGAGATTTTTTATTTAGAAACCGATGCAGAATACGCTCTTGAAGAAAAAAATTTCGATAAAGCATTAGATATTTATCAAAAAATTCTAAAGAGGGTTCCTGAAAGCGCCTTGGTAAAGTTTAAAATTGGAATAACCTACTTAAAAACTGATGATCAGCAACAATTGGCTATTGGCTACTTGGAAGATGCAGTAAAAGATGTAGCTCAAGATTTTGATGGCAAATCAATTTCAGAAACCCGTGCACCCATTGAAGCTCATTTGTATTTAGGTTTTGCTTACCAAAATGCGGGCAAATTAACTGATGCTTTAACATCATATAAAAACTACAAAGAGCTGATCGATCCAAGCAACCAGTATTTTAGCCTGGTAAATCAATATATAGAAAGCTGTTCAAATGCAGAGAAACAACTAAAATCTCCAAAAAATATTAAATTAAAAAACTTTGGTGAATCTATTAATGATAAAAATTCAAATTTTAATGCCGTAATTTCTGGAGATGGAAGCACAATGGCTTACACATCATATACAATAAATTATATTGATTTGTTTGTAAGCAAGAAATCTGGAGAACAATGGAGCAAACCTAAAAATGTTACCGATCAGATTAGTAAAAAATATTATTTAAAAACCACTGGTATTTCATATGATGGAAATACTATATACTTAGCTACTGACGATCCTTTAAATAACGATTTGTTTGAAAGTGCTTACGATGGGTCTAGTTGGGCGAATGCGAAAAAAATGGATAAGATTTTTAATACTAAATCAAACGAAACGCATGCATCACCATCGAAAGATGGAAACACGATTTACTTTACAAGTGATCGACCAGGAGGGTTAGGTGGTTTAGATATTTATAAATCGACCAAAGATGAAAAAGGCAAATGGGGCCCTGCAATAAATCTAGGCTCAAAAATTAACACAGCCTTTAATGAAGAAACTCCCTTTATAACTCCAGATGGAAAATTTCTTTTTTTTAGTTCACAGGGTCATAATAGCATGGGTGGTTATGATATTTATTATATTGATTTGAATGGAGATCAGGAAGTAGTTAATATTAGGTATCCAATAAATACTACTGGTAACGACCTATTTTATACTCCAGGAGAAAATCTTCAAACTGGATATTTTTCAAGATTTGACAATACGTCCATTGGGAAAAAAGATATTTATCAGATAAATGTTACCCAAGAAATAATATTAAGAGGTAAAATAATTGGAGAAGCCGAACTTGCTCAAATACAAACGCCCTTTACAATTGTTTTGTTAAATAAAGAAAATAACGAAACGGTTAATAGTATAGTCTCTTCAGAAACCAACTTTACCTGCAATATTACCCCTGGAGATTATTTGGTAACCATTGTTAACGAGAAATTTAACACATTTTCAAAGGATTTTTCTATACCAAAGGATTTTTCGAAAAACGAATTTTTATTAGAAGCTAATCTAACAATTATTGAAGATATTAAACCTGAGCCCGAGCCTGTTGCTGAAATTATTACACCGATAATAGAACCTTTAATTGAACCAGAGCCAGAAATAAAAGAAGAACTAGCAGTAGTAACTCCTCCTGTCGAAGAAACTAAAGAACCAGAACCAGTAACTATTGAGGCTACTATTGAAAAACCAATACTTGAAGAACAAAAACCTGAAATAAAAGAAGAAATAATACCAGAGGTTATAGAACCAAAAGAAATAACCAAACCAAAACCTGTTGTAAACATTGAATTTGCAGATACAGACAAGAAATCATATTCGGTTCAATTGATGGCGCTAAAGAAACCTCTAAACATTGATTGTTTTACAGATCTTCAAAGTTTAGT
Organism: Bacteroidetes bacterium GWF2_33_16; assembly: GCA_001768565.1. Classification (GTDB taxonomy): domain Bacteria; phylum Bacteroidota; class Bacteroidia; order Bacteroidales; family UBA12077; genus UBA12077. Next base: position 116,799 of record MEOE01000023.1, read on the forward strand.
TATAACTCTAAGCTCCGATGGATTCTACAGATATATTGTGGGGTATACAGAATCTTACTCTGAAGCAAATGAACTTAAAAACAAAATAAATCAACTTGGATACACATCTGCATTTATAAAAACAAATCCATTTATTCCGAATTACACTATTCAATTAATGGCACTTAAAGCTCCCATAGATTTAAGCTATTTTAAAGATCTACCTGTTATTTCAGTTACGAAAGGAGCAGATGAGTTTTATCGTTACACCTTTGGGGCTTATGAATCAGTTCAAAAAGCAAAAGAAGATCTTCAAAAGCTTAAAGAGCTAGGGTATAAGCAGGTTTTCGTCAGAAAAATAACTCCAGATATTACATTAGCTAATAATTAGCATTTAAAAATCTTAATTTATTATTCCCTATTTTTTGGATTTAAGAATCTATCAGGAAAGAATTCTGAAACATCAAAATAAAATTCTTAAAAACTTGCATTCTGAATCTCAAAATTATTTACATCACCGTTTTTTATGTATTTTTAGCGTTTGTAAAAATTTGTTATTATGTTCGAATATATAAACGGTGAAATCAAAGACCTTACTCCAACTTATTTGGTATTAGAAAATGCGGGTATTGGTTACTTTATCCATATTTCAGTTAGTACCTACACCAAGTTACATGACAAAAAAAACTGTGCTGTTTTTATTCATCAGGTGATTAGAGAAGATGCTCATTTGTTATTTGGTTTTGCTGATAAAATTGAACGAGAGATTTTTCTTCAATTGATTTCCGTTTCAGGAGTAGGCGCTAATACTGCCAGAATGATGCTATCATCGCAATCACCTGAAGAAATTCGGTCTGCCATATTACACGGAAATGTTGTTTTACTAAAGAGTATAAAAGGTATTGGAGCAAAAACAGCAGAAAGAATAATCATTGATTTGCGCGACAAGGTTGGCAAAATAACCGATGATTCAGAAATAGTTCATTCATTAAACAATACTATTAAAGAGGAAGCGTTATCTGCATTAGTAATGTTGGGATTTCCTAAGGCAAAAATTGATAAATTATTAAGCGATATACTTAAGGAGCGCCGAGACTTTACAGTTGAAGAACTTATTAAGGAATCACTTAAAAGAATTTAATATTTAAAGAGTTGGCTTTTGTGTTAAAAAAAACGGTTAAATACCTGTTATTTATTGTATTTTTTCTGTCCTGGGCTTTATTTGTCCAGGCAAATTTTTATTATATAAATCGGTCAATATTACCATATAATGTTTTATCTGCCGCTAATCCCATTTCTGACACAATTGACTTACCATATCCATTTGAAGATCAGGACGAATACAATTTCTTTAAGAAGAAAAAAACATCTCCTTTGTTTCTTGGTAATCCGGATAATATTATAGAAACGGTTGAATATGATCCTGAAACAAATGAATATATAGTAACTCAAAAAATAGGAACCCTTAATTATCGGTCTTCTACAAGAATGACAGCTCAGGAATATAACAATTATCAATTTGAGCAATCGTTAAGAAATTACTGGCGCCAACGATCCAGAGGTGATGCATCGGCAACACAAACGGGTTTATTTCCTCAGCTTAGATTAGGAGGCGAAACATTTGACAAGATATTTGGTAGCAATGTTATTAATATTGTACCAATGGGTTCGGCAGAACTCATTTTTGCTGTTAATATTAATGAGGTTGAGAATCCCATTTTATCTGAAAATCTTCGCAAAACAACAACCTTCGATTTTAAAGAAAAAATCACTATGGAGGTTAAGGGTTCGGTGGGTGATAAAATAAAATTGGGGATACGTTACGATACTGAAGCAACTTTCGATTTTGAAAACCAAACAAAGCTTGAATATGTTGGCAAGGAAGACGAAATTATAAAACGTATTGAAGCCGGAAATGTAACCTTGCCCCTTCCTGGATCATTAATAACTGGAAGTCAGAGCCTTTTTGGTGTAAAAACAGAACTCCAATTTGGTAATTTAACAGTTACAGGTGTTTTTTCACAGCAAAAAGGCGAAACCAAAGTAATAAATATTAAGGGTGGAGCGCAATCACAAACATTCGAAGTTCGTGCTGACGAATATGAAGCTAATAAACACTTTTTTCTGTCGCAGTATTTTAAAGATAATTATGATAAAATACTTGAAAGTCTTCCGGTTATTATGTCTCCATATAATATCTCCCGAGTTGAAGTTTGGGTAACAAATAAATATAATAACTATGAAGAAAATAGAAATATACTTGCTCTTTTAGACTTAGCCGAAAACAGGGAAAACATTTTTGCATCACCATATATTATTGACCCAACAACAATTTTTCAACCCCAACCAGCAAACGAAACCAATGAATTATATAATAAAATCTCTTTAATAGGTGGCATACGCGACATAAATCAAATTCAGAATGCATTAAAACCATGGGCTGTTTACAATTTTCAACCAGGACAAGACTTTGAAAAGATTGAGAATGCCCGAAAATTGAAATCAAACGAATATACAATTAATGAACGTCTTGGTTTTATTTCGTTGAATGTAGCGTTAAATTCTGACGAGGTACTTGCTGTTGCATATGAATATTTCTATAATGGTCAACGATATCAGGTTGGTGAATTTTCTACTGATGGTATAACTGGGGAAAATGTTCTACTACTAAAACTCCTTAAAGGAACAACTCTTACACCTAGCCTACCTACCTGGGATCTTATGATGAAAAATATTTATGCTATTGGAGCATATCAGGTTAATAAAGAAGACTTCATTCTTGATGTGCTTTATCAGGATGATAAAACAGGAAATGCAATAAACTATATTCCTGAAGGCAAGATAAATAAAAAGATTCTTCTTAAAGTAATGAATCTTGATAATCTCAATAGTCAGCTCGATGCAATTCCTGATGGACGCTTTGATTTTATGGAAGGAATAACCATAAATCCATCGAATGGAAGAGTTATTTTCCCCGTTTTGCAACCCTTTGGCAAGAATCTAAGGAAAGCCTTTGGTGAAACAATTGCAGATAGCATTATTGCAAACAAATATGTTTTTCAGGAACTGTATGATACTACACTTACATATGCACGCTTGGTTGCAGAGAAGAATAAGTTTTTACTCCGCGGAGAATATCGTTCTGCTGCAAGTTCAGAAATTTCTTTAAATGCTATTAATATCCCCCAAGGCTCTGTAATTGTTACTGCAGGAGGACGTAAGCTGACTGAAAATATTGAATATACAGTAGATTACAATTTGGGTAGGGTACGAATTATTGATGCAGGATTGCTGGAATCAGGAACTCCAATTCAGGTTTCACTCGAAAGCAATGCTCTCTATAGCATTCAATCTAAAACTTTAATTGGCACACATCTAAACTACAGAATTACAGATGATTTCAATATTGGAGGTACATTAATTAATCTTACTGAAAAACCATTAACATCAAAGGTTGCCATTGGCGAAGAGCCTATTTCTAATACGATATGGGGTTTAAATACTTCTTACCGAACCGAATCGCAGCTTTTAACAACATTAATTGACAAATTACCATTTCTCGAAACAAAAGAAAAATCATCAATCAATTTCGATGGTGAGTTTGCACAATTGATTCCCGGACATTCGGATGCAATAAAAGATGAAGGAAATGCTTATATTGATGATTTTGAGGGAAGTGAAACTTCTTTCGATATTAAAAGTTATAATTCGTGGGTTTTATCAAGTATTCCAAGAGGTATGCCCGATCTTTTTCCTGAAGCCGATGCAGACAGTTTAGTTTCAGGTTTTAATCGCGCCAAGATAGCATGGTATAAAATCGACCCTCTATTCCTTAGAAATACTTCAACTACTCCCGGACATATTAAGAGTGATGCCGAACAACAATCCAATCATTTTGTACGAGAAATTTTTGAACAGGAGATCTTTCCAAACAAACAACCTGAATCGCAGATTCCCGCGGCACTTCAAGTATTAAACTTAGCCTACTATCCGAACGAAAGAGGTCCGTATAATTACGATTTAGGAAACAGTCCTTTTTCGTCTGGCTTAAACGCAGATGGGAGTTTAAGAAATCCGGAAACACGCTGGGGTGGAATTATGCGAGATATGCCTCAAAAAGATTTTGAAGCATCAAATGTTGAATATATTGAGTTTTGGCTGATGGATCCTTTTGTTTACGATTCTATTCAGGAAGGTGGAGAACTTTATTTCAACCTTGGTAATATTTCTGAAGATATATTGCAGGATTCAAGAAAGAGCTTTGAAAATGGTCTGCCAAAATCGGCTACAGTTGAGAATGTTGACACTACAGCATGGGGACGTGTTCCATCAAAACAATCGTTGGTTAGCGCATTTGATGATACCCAACCAAATGCACGTAAATACCAGGATGTCGGTCTCGATGGACTTAGAGATACCGATGAACAGAGTTTCTTTAACTGGTATCTTACTGCTTTAGAAGGGATATTGAGCACACAAGCAATAGAAAAATTTAGCGAAGATCCTTCAAATGATAATTACCATTATTATAGAGGTGGCGATTTCGATGCTCAAAAAGCAAGTATATTGGATCGTTATAAGAATTTTAATAATCAAGAAGGGAATTCTCCAACGGACGCTCAATCGCCTGAAGACTACCCAACTTCGGCAACCAATATGCCCGACGATGAAGATATTAATAGTGACAACACGTTAAGTGAGACCGAAAGTTATTTTCAGTACAAGGTTGAAATTAGACCAGATATGATGGAAGTTGGTCAAAACTATATTGTTGACAGAGTGTGGGGTCATGATGTGGACTTGCCTAATGGTGACAAAAATGTCAAAATAAAATGGTATCAGTTCCGAATTCCAATTCGCGAACCAGAGCGTATTGTTGGACCTATTCAAGATTTTAAATCAATCCGTTTTATGCGTATGTTTTTAAAAGATTTTGAAGACAGCATCATTTTACGTTTTGGAAAACTCGAGTTGGTTCGTGGTGAATGGAGAAAATATAACTTATCGTTAATGGAAGGTCACGAAGCATTAACAACGCCTGAATACTCAAACGGAACAATAGATATCTCTTCTATTAATATTGAAGAAAACTCAAACTATGTTTTACCTCCGGGAGTCGATAGAGTAATTGACCCAACCAACCCTCAGCTAAGACAATTAAATGAGCAATCAATGGTTTTACGGGTAAAAAATCTTGATGATGCTGATGCCAGAGCTGCCTATAAATCGCTTAACCTTGATATGAGGCAATATAAAAAGCTCAAGATGTTTGTTCATGCTGAGCAACTCGAAAATGAAATACTCAAAGATGAAGATTTGCGTGTTTTCATTCGCCTTGGCACCGATTATAAAGATAATTATTACGAGTACGAAATTCCACTAGTTGTAAGCGATCATGGTGATGAAGACAGATATGCCGCCTGGCCAGAAGAAAACGAGATTGAACTTATTTTGGATGATCTTATTCAGTTAAAATTAGCCCGTAACGATGAACTAAAAAAAGCCAATTCAAGCATTGCAATAAGCTCAATTTTTTCAATTTTTAAAGGGAAAAAGCGATTATCTGTTCGTGGAAACCCTAACCTAAGCAATGTAAGAACTGTTATGATTGGTGTTCGTAATCCGAGCAAGCAAAACAATATTATATCGTCAGATGACGGAATGCCAAAATCTGGTGAAATTTGGATTAACGAATTACGGTTAACCGACTTTAAAGAAGATGGCGGTTGGGCAGCCAGAGCAAGATTATCAACCCGTCTGGCTGATTTTGGTACAGTTAATCTGGCTGGAAGCATAAGTACACCTGGATTTGGAAGTATTGAAAAAAAGGTTAACGAAAGAAGTAAAGAAGAAATTATCGAATATGATATTTCAACTAACCTCGATTTGGGCAAGTTCTTTAACGAGAAATCCAAAGTGAGTATTCCTGTTTATGCAGGCTATTCCGAAGGATTCATTAATCCCGAATATAATCCTCTTGAACCAGATGTTCCATTAAGCGTGGCTCTTGACAATGCTACATCCAAGAGTGAAAGAGACTCTATAAAAAATATTGCACAGGATTATACCCAGCGCAAAAGTTTGAATTTTACAAATGTTAAAGTGAATAGAATTTCCGAAAAACCAAGAATTTACGATCCGGCAAATTTTTCAGCAAGTTATGCCTATAACGAATTGTTTTCGAGAGATATAAATACTGAATACTTTGTACAGAAGAATTATCGTGGAGGAATAAATTACAATTATATTGCGCGACCAACAAATATTACTCCTTTCCGCAAATCGAAAGTCCTAAATAAAAAAGCTTTTACAATTATTAAGGATTTTAATTTTTACTATTTACCATCCAGCTTCTCATTTAGAACTGACTTAAACCGCAATTACCAAGAATTAAGAACCCGAAATATCAATAATCCAAATAATATTATTGAGCCATCATTTAATAAAGATTTTATTTGGAACCGCTATTACGACTTAAAATATGACTTATCACGATCGTTAAAGCTTGAATATTCAGCTCAAAACACATCTCGTATTGATGAGCCCTATGGAATGGTCGATAAAGATCGTGATAAAGATTCATATGAACATTGGCGTGATTCTGTTTGGAGTAACATTAAAAATTTTGGAAGAAATACCCAATACAACCAAAATTTAATTCTAACTTATAATATACCAATAAACAAACTTCCATTACTCGATTGGATTAATGCCTCAGCAAGATATAATGGAACATTCAATTGGGATGCCAGCCCTATACTAAAAACATCGGAGATCGAACTTGGAAATACAATTCGCAACTCCCGTACCTATCAACTAAATGGACAGGCAAATTTACTATCGCTTTATAATAAAGCAGGATTTCTGAAAAGAATCAATCAAAAATACAGCAGTGATGCTTCTCGAAAAAAGAATAAAAAAATTGAAACTGTAAGTTATCAGGAAGAAAAGGTAAACTTAAAAGCAAATCGAGCAAAGGGAATTGATCATAATTTAGGTACCGAAGATGTTACTATTAAAGTGATCGATAAAACAGGCAAAGAGATTAAAGGAGAGTTGGAGGTTATAACCAAAAACAAAGTACGCTTTAAAACTGATTTAGATATTAATGAAGTAAAAATTACCATCGAAGGAAAATTGGAAAAGAAAGAAAATCCATTGGTTTTTATTGCTGAGAATATGGCTTTATTGATTATGTCTGTAAAAAATGTATCTGTTTCTTATACTGTTACAGATGGAACAACATTGCCCGGCTATACAGAGAAAACGCAGCTTTTTGGTATGAATAATGCTTTTGATGCATCATCTGCACCCGGGTGGCCTTTTGTTTTTGGTTGGCAAGATGATGATTTTGGAATAAAAGCAATTGAAAATGGCTGGTATACTTACGATACAACAATGATCAACCCTTATTTGATGACCCAAAACAAAAATCTTAACATAAGAGCCACGCTTGAACCTGTTCGAGGCCTTAAAATAGATCTTACTGCCAATCGAAGTATTTCAGAAAACAATAATCGCTATTATTTGCCTGCACAATACGGAACAGAACCTTATAATGAACAAATTACTGGGAACTTTTCTATGACATACTTAACTATTCTTACTGCTTTTGAAGATATCTCCGGTGAAAATAATTATTATTCGCAAGCATATGAAGATTTTAAAAATTATCGTAACGATATTTCCCGTCGATTAGCCGAAACAAGAGCGCCCAATAGCAATTACTCATACAACCCAAATGATCCACATGCAAATGATCAAGGATATATGGCAGGATATGGGAGTTTATCACAAGAAGTTATGATACCAGCTTTCCTTGCTGCTTATGGAGTTGTTGGCAAAGACAATATCGCTCTTGATATATTCCAAAAAATTCCATTACCAAACTGGAATATTCGCTTCGATAGACTAAAAGATATTCCTCTTTTAAAGAGATATTTTAAATCAATTAATATAAGTCATGCCTATAGATCTTCATATAATATTGGAACGTTTATTAATAATTTAGAATACTCTCCAGACGAAGATGGTTATAGTTATATAATAGATCAGCAATCTAATTTTATTCCAGAATTCAACATCTCATCTGTATCAATAAATGAGCAATTTGCTCCTCTTATTAATATTGATATGACTTGGATTAATAATCTTACTACGCGTTTTGAAATGAAAAAATCGAGAACTATAACGCTTAGTTTTTCAAATAATCAAATAACTGAAGTGCATAGCGATGAGTTGGGCGTAAGTTTAGGTTACCGATTCGATAACTTTAATCTGATTTTTGATTTTGGCAAACAACAGGAAAACTTTAAAAGCGATTTGAATATTCGAGCTAATCTGAAAATCCGCGATAATCTCACTATTCTCAGGAAAATTGCCGAAGAAGTAGATGATATCTCTGCAGGCGAACAAACAATTGTTATAGGTGTTTCTGCCGATTATCAGTTAAGCGATCGCTTAACTCTGCGCTTATTTTACGATAGAACCGCCCGCGAACCATTTATATCTACAACATACCCAACATCAAACACAAGTTTTGGATTTAGCCTACGATTTACTTTAACGCAATAATCGATTTTTATAAAAAAATGATTATTTTTGGCTTGATTTTTTTCACGAGAATTTTAATTTAAAATAACTTATTATGAATATTCCACAAAATCTAAAGTACACCAAAGATCACGAATGGATTCGTGTTGAAGGTAACGAAGCTTATGTTGGTATTACTGATTATGCACAAGGAGAACTTGGAGATATCGTTTTTATTGAGATCGAAACAGTAGGTGAAAAACTAGCTAAAGAAGAAATTTTTGGTACAGTAGAAGCTGTTAAAACTGTTTCTGATATGTTTATGCCTGTTTCTGGTGAGGTTTTAGAAGTTAATCCAAAACTTGAAGAATCTCCCGAAGTAGTAAACAAAGATCCTTACGGCGATGGTTGGTTTGTTAAAATTGCCATTACAAATGCAGCTGAAATAAGTGAATTATTAGATGCAACGGCATATGCTAAATTATTACAAGCATAATTTTATTTATTAAGATAAAAAAACGGCTCGAAAATTTTCGAGCCGTTTTTTGTTTCCTATAATAGATCTTAAAGTTTTTTCTTTACCTCAACCTCCTGGTATCCCTCAACTATATCTCCTACCTTAATATCATTAAAGTTATCAATATTTAATCCGCATTCATAACCAGAAAGAACTTCTTTAACATCATCCTTAAATCGTTTTAATGATCCAAGATTTCCGGTATAAATTACAATTCCATCACGAATAACTCGTACCCGAGTGTTTCTGTTTATCTTACCTTCGCGAACCATACAACCAGCAACAGACCCAACTTTCTTAATTTTGAATACATCCCTCACTTCCACTGTAGCTACAATTTCTTCTTTCATTTCTGGCGAAAGCATACCCTCCATAGCATCACGAACCTCGTTAATTGCATCGTAAATAATTGAGTACAATCGTATATCAATTTCTTCTTTCTCGGCAAGCTTACGAGCATTCATTGAAGGACGAACCTGGAATCCGATAATAATTGCATTTGATGCTGCAGCAAGTAAAACATCAGATTCAGAAATCTGACCTACACCTTTATGTATAATATTTACCTGTATCTCGTTAGTACCCAATTTAATTAATGAATCAGATAGAGCTTCGATTGAACCATCCACATCACCTTTAACAACAATGTTAATCTCCTGGAAGTTTCCAATAGCAATACGACGACCAATTTCATCAAGAGTAATATGTTTTTGAGTTCGTAAACTCTGTTCTCGCTGCAACTGCTCACGCTTATTGGCAATGTCTCTGGCTTCCTTATCGCTTTCCATTACATTGAATTTATCACCAGCTTGTGGAGCACCATTCAATCCTAAAATCTGAACCGGTGTTGATGGTCCTGCACCTTCAATTCTTTTGCTACGTTCGTTATACATGGCCTTAACGTGTCCAAAATAACTTCCGGCAATTATTACATCTCCAATTTTTAGTGTTCCTGCTTCAACAAGAACTGTTGAGATATAACCACGACCTTTATCAAGCTCTGATTCAATAACTGTACCATGAGCTCGTTTATTTGGATTAGCCTTTAAATCAAGTAATTCGGCTTCGAGCAATATTTTTTCTAATAGTAAATCTACATTTGTTCCTTTTTTAGCCGAGATATCCTGTGATTGGTATTTACCACCCCACTCTTCGACCAGGTAATTCATATTTGCAAGCTCTTCCTTTATCTTTTCAGGATTTGCGCCTGCCTTATCTATTTTATTGATAGCGAAAATTATAGGAACACCTGCGGCACTCGCATGATTAATTGCTTCTACTGTTTGGGGCATAACATTATCATCTGCCGAAACTACAATAATAGCAATATCAGTAACTTGAGCTCCACGTGCACGCATGGCAGTAAATGCTTCGTGACCCGGAGTATCTAGAAATGTAATTGTCTTTCCATTATCCAGTCCAACACTATATGCACCGATATGTTGTGTAATACCACCAGCTTCACCAGCTATAACATTTGCTTTACGCACAAAGTCAAGCAACGATGTTTTACCATGGTCAACGTGTCCCATTACGGTAACAATTGGTGGGCGGTATACTAATTCCTCGTCTGTATCTTCTTCTTCCTTAATAGCTTCCTGTACCTCAACACTAATAAATTGAACTTTAAAGTTAAATTCATCAGCAACCAACGCCATTGTTTCAGCATCCAGTCGTTGATTTATCGAAACCATTAATCCCAGATTCATACAAACCGAAATAACATCAACTACAGGAGCGTCCATCATAGATGCCAACTCGTTAACTGATACAAACTCTGTAACTTTCAGGATTTGCTTATCAGCTTCCAGCTTAATGCTATCTTCTTGTTGTTTTAGGTTGAGTGCCTCACGTTTTTCGCGACGGTGTTTTGAACCCTTCGATTTTCCTTTTCCTGTTAAACGAGCTAAAGTGTCCTTAATTTGCTTTTGAACATCTACATCGCTCACTTCAGGGCGAAGTTGTCTCTTTTTCTTCTTCTTAAGCTTACTTCCTGAATCCAGATCCTTTTTTTGTTCAGTTACCGTTACAACCGGTTTCTTTTCAGTAGTTTCAGGTTTGCTAAATTCTTTATGAATTCGTTTACGTTTCTTCTTCTTTGTTCTTAAATCATTTGACGACGCAACTGGTTTTTTATCTTTATCCTTCTCGGGTAATACTATTCTTCCAACAACCGTCGGGCCAGTAAGTCTCTGAACTTCGGATTTAAAAAACACTTGTTTGGGCTCCACAGATTCTTGAACTGGTTCTATAGTTTTTTCAATAGGTTTTGCTTGTTCTTCAACAACAATTTGTTTTTCAATTTTCTTTTCAGGAGTTTTTACAGATTCTTTTTGTTCCTTCTCGTCATCTTTCTGCTTTCTGGTCTTCTTATCAGGTCGTGTTTTTTGGTTTAATGAATCCAGATCGATTTTACCAACAACCTTAACCGAATCTTTTGCTTGATCTGTCTTTTTATCCTCAACAACTTCTTCTTTTTCTTTTTGAGCAGGTTTCTCCTCAATTGGTTTTTGTTCTTCGATTGGTTCAGGTTTTGATTCTTTCTTTTCAGGTTCAGCTTTCGCAGGTTTCTTTTCAAGATCAATTTTACCAACAATTTTCACTCTATCAGCGGCAGGTTTAGTTTCAGATACTAAAGAAGCACTCCTGCTACTAAAATCCTTAATAAGAATTTCTTGCTCTGGTATTGATGAATCGTCATCAGCATCTTCTTCGGCTGCTGGGTGAATATCGTTAATAGATATTGTTTCTCTCTTTTCACGCATTTTTGAAAGACTCAGTTTTTCTGATTCTTTTTTTGCGGACACATCAGAGCTATACTCTTTAACAAGAAGAATGTAAAGCTCTTCAGGCACTTTTGTATTTGGATTTGAATCCAGTACAAATCCTTTTTTATGCAAGAACTCAACTATGGTCGAAATTCCCACATTAAATTCTCTTGCTACTTTACTAAGTCTTGTTGTTTTATCGCTTGTCATAATTTATCTGTAAACCATTTAAAAATATCAAAAAAACTGAAAAATTTTCAAATTAAAAATATCTGCTATTCAAATTCAGCTTTAAAAATGCGAATAATATCGTCTATTGTTTCTTCTTCGAGATCTGTTCGTTTAATCAAATCTTCTCTCGTTAATTCCAAAACACTTTTAGCCGTATCGCAACCAATTGCTTTAAGAGCATCAAGAACCCATGATTCGATTTCGTCTGAGAATTCGTCGATGCTAACATCTTCATCATCTTCAACTTCTGTTTCACGATATACATCAATTTCATATCCTGTAAGTTGACTGGCAAGTTTAATATTTAAGCCTCCCTTACCAATTGCTAACGAAACCTCTTCGGGCTCCAAATATACATCAGCACGTTTTTCATCCTGATTTAATTTTATAGATATTATTTTTGCAGGACTCAATGATCTCTGAATAAATAATTGTGTGTTATTGGTAAAATTAATTACATCAATATTTTCATTTTTTAATTCGCGAACAATACCATGAATACGAGATCCTTTAACCCCAACACATGCTCCAACCGGATCTACACGTTCGTCGTATGATTCAACAGCCACTTTGGCTCTTTCTCCAGGTATACGAACAATTTTTTTAATGGTAATAAGTCCATCGAAAATCTCAGGTACTTCAAGTTCAAATAATCGTTCAAGAAATACAGGTGAGGTTCTTGAAAGAATAATTAAGGGATTATTATTTTTCATTTCAACACGAACCACAACCGCTCTAATAGAATCACCTTTTCTGAAAAAGTCAGATGGTATTTGTTCTATTTTAGGTAATATAAGTTCATTATTTTCATCATCAAGAACCAGGATTTCCTTTTTCCATACTTGATATACTTCACCAGTAATAATATCACCAATTTTATCTTTGTATTTAATATAGATATTATTTTTTTCCAGATCGAGTATTCGGTTTGTTAAGTTCTGACGTAATGCAAGAATGGCTCTGCGACCAAAATCTTTTAGTTTAACCTCATCGGTAACTTCTTCACCAACCTCATAGTCATCATCAATTTTCTTAGCCTGTGATAATGGAATCTGAAGGTTTTCATCTTCAAAATTAGCATCTTCAACTATTTCACGGTTTCTCCAAATCTCAAAGTCACCTTTATCGATATTAATAATAACATCGAAATTCTCATCAGTACCATAGCGTTTTAACAATAAATTACGGAAAACATCCTCCAAAACGGTCATCATTGTTGCACGATCGATATTCTTTAGTTCCTTAAATTCAGAAAACGTGTCGATCAAATTCAAATTTTCCATCGTATATTAATTTTATCTTTTATTTAAAATGTATTACTAATTTCGTTGACTTTACATCGGTAAACAATAATTGGATTTCTTCAACTATTTTTTGTTTTTTCTTTTCCCCTTCAACTCTTTCAAGTTTGGTTATTTCTAGAATAAATCCGTTTTCATTTACACTCTTAAGAATACCGGTTAGTTTTTTTCCGTTTTTTACGAGAATTTCAATCTCTTGACCGATATTCTTATAATATTGCTGAATTACTTTAAATGCAGATGACAAACCCGCAGATGAAACTTCGAGCTCATAATCTTCTTCATCGCGATTTAATTTGCTATCAATTAACTTGCTAACCTCGACACAATCATCTATAGATATACCTTTTGCACCATCAAGTTCAATTGTTATCTGGTTAGATGCACCTATCTTAACATCTACAATATAGGCATCTTTTTGAGTAACCAACTCCTGAATTATGCCAATTATGTCGTCTTTTGTTATCATTTTTATATCTGTAATAAAATAGGGGACATCGTCCCCTAATCCTTTTCTATCACTTTTTCAGGCGCAAAAATAGAAATAATCTTGAAAATCACCAAATTATTCGACTGAAAATTAGATTTTTAAATTTACAGAAGCCTAAATTCCTTATTATAATTAAAAACTTCTATTTTTGTTTTTTATAATTTACTTGAAAATTAGTGAAAGATATCCGTTTAAATAAACGTAAAATAGTAAATGATCCTGTTTATGGATTTATAAACATCCCATCCGATCTTATTTTTGATCTTATTGAACACCCTTATTTTCAGCGATTACGAAGAATAAAACAACTAGGACTAACAGAATTTGTTTACCCTGGCGCTGTTCATACTCGTTTTCAGCATACACTTGGTGCGGTGCATCTTGTTGATTCGGCCCTCTCTGTTTTAAGGGCAAAAGGATTTGAAATATCGAAAGAGGAGGAAGAAGCTGTAAGTATTGCTATTCTGTTACACGACATTGGTCATGGGCCGTTCTCGCATACGTTAGAACAGGCTATTGTCGAGAAGTATAGTCACGAAGAGCTATCACTTTTATATATGAATGAATTAAACACTCAATATAACGGTAAGCTTGATCTAGCTATCTCGATTTTCACCAATCAATATCGGAAAAAATTTCTTCACCAACTGGTATCTAGCCAACTCGACATGGACAGGCTCGACTATTTGCGTCGTGATAGTTTCTATACTGGCGTATCTGAAGGGGTAGTAAGCTCCGACAGGATAATTAAAATGTTGAGTATTGTTAACGATGAGCTAGTAGTGGAGGCCAAAGGAATTTATTCTATTGAAAAATTTCTTATTGCTCGTTGGCTTATGTATTGGCAGGTATATTTGCATAAAACGGTTGTTTCTGCTGAGCAGCTCCTATTAAATATATTTAATCGTGTAAAAGAACTAATTTCTTATGGAGAGAACATTTATTTAACTGATGAGATTCGTTTCTTTTTCAGTAATTCAAATAAAAATACCGATATTAAAGAGATGCTAGAGATTTTTGCTAAACTCGACGATAACGATATTTTTGTCCTTATTAAAGCATGGGCGAAAGAGAAAGACAGAGTTTTGTCCTTATTATCAGGAAATCTATTATCAAGACATTTGTATAAAATCGAAATTCAGAATGATCCTTTCAATGATAAAATCATTAAAAAACATTCGGATATAGCATTAAAAAAACTTGGATTTACAGAACAAGAGTTACACTATTTTGTTTTTACTGATCACATTAGCAAGAATGCATATAGTGCTTTCGATGATAAAATTCTGATTGCCTACAAAAATGGCAACCTTATTGATATTACAGAAGCATCAGATATGTTAAATATGTCTATTTTATCGAAAACGGTACGTAAATATTTTTTATGTTATCCAAAAGAAATCATCTAATTATGTTCGATTAGTATTATTTTTACAATTCATACTTTAATTATTTAAGAATGGAATTCACAGCAAAAATTATTGCCGATTTTTTACAAGGAGAAATAGTTGGCAATCCAGATGTTAAGGTCAATAATGTTGCTAAAATTGAAGAAGCACAGCCAGGAACATTGGCTTTTTTATCAAATCCGAAATACAATAGTTATTTATATACAACACAGGCATCTATAGTACTTATTAATAGTGATTTTAAAATTGAAAAAGAAATAAAACCAACACTAATTAAAGTACCAAATGCGTATGAGGCTTTCGCATCGCTTTTGCAGTTGGCTCAACAGGGAAAATCTTTTAAAACGGGGATTGAAGAACATTCAGTTGTTTCTGAAACAGCCAAACTGGGAGAAAATATCTATATCGGATCATTTGCATATATAGGTGAAAATGTTGAAATTGGGAAAAATGCAAGAATCTACCCTCAGGCATTTATTGGTGATAATGTAAGCATTGGAGAAGGATCAATTATTTTTGCAGGAGTAAAAATTTACGAAGACTGTGTAATTGGCAACAACTGTACTATTCATGCCGGTGCAGTTATTGGTGCCGATGGTTTTGGTTTTGCACCTCAATCCGATAATAACTATAAAAAAATACCTCAAATTGGAAATGTGATTCTCGAGGATTATGTTGAGATTGGTGCTAATGCAACTATCGACCGTGCTACCATGGGATCAACAATTATAAGAAAAGGAGTAAAACTAGATAATCTTACACATATTGCACACAATGTTGAAGTTGGCGAAAATACTGTTATGGCAGCACAGAGCGGCATTGCAGGATCAACAAAAATAGGCAAAAACTGTATGTTTGGCGGACAGGTTGGATTTGCTCCACACATTACCATTGCCGATGGCGTCAAAGCTGCAGCTCAATCTGGCATAGCCCAATCAATAACAGAAGAAAATCTTATAGTGATGGGTGCTCCTGCTTATAAAATTACGGATTATCAGAAATCATATATTGGGTTCAGAAAATTGCCAGAATTAATTAGACAACTTGCAAATCTTGAGAGAGAGGTAAAAGAACTTAAGAATAATCAAAAGTAACTGATATTGTGAGGTATTGAACAGAATATTTTAAAAAAAACACGCCCGTATAATAGAATTTTGTAAATTGCGAAAATTTTTTTAACTGAATAATAACCCGAATGACCGATAAACAAGTAACTATAAGCCAGCCTGTAACACTTAAAGGCAAAGGATTACATACCGGATACGAAGTATCTTTAACATACAAACCTGCCCCTGTAAATCACGGAATAAAATTTTGCCGTGTTGATTTAACAGGATCACCAATTATTAATGCCGATGTTGATCTTGTTGTTGAAACATCAAGAGGCACAACAATTGAAGATAAAGGAGTTAAAATTCATACTATTGAGCATGCATTGGCTGCTTTAACAGGATTGGGAATCGACAACGTTTTAATTGAAATGAATGGTCCTGAGGCTCCAATTCTAGATGGTAGCTCAAAACTATATGTTGAAGCCATTGCAAAAGTTGGAATTGAAGAGCAAGATGCAGAAAAGGATTATTATGTAATTCGTGAAAAAACTGTTTACCGCGACGAAAAAAATAATATTGAAATAATTGCTTATCCCGACGATCATTTCTCAGTAAATGTGCTTATCGATTATAAATCGATTGTATTGGGTCATCAGTATGCATCTTACGACGAGAGATCATCAGATTTTACTCAGGAAATTGCTCCTTGCAGAACCTTTGTTTTCTTTCACGAGCTTGAGTTTTTATTAAAAAACAACCTAATTAAAGGTGGTGATCTTGAGAATGCGATTGTTATTATGGAGCATCCGGTTGAACAAGCTGAGCTTGATCGTATAGCTGATTTATTTAATAAACCGCATATAAAAGTTAAACCAAATGGCATATTAAGTAATCTCGAATTACATTTTACTAATGAGCCTGCGCGTCATAAGTTGCTCGATATGCTTGGAGATTTTACATTAATTGGTAAGCGAATAAAAGGTAAGTTTATTGCAACACGCCCGGGACACTATGCAAATACGCAACTTGCAAAAATTATTAAACAGAACATTAAGCGAGACTCAACCAAGCCAAATATACCTGCTTACGATCAGAATATTAAACCATTATATGATATTAACCAGATAAAAACCATTCTTCCTCATCGTCCACCATTTTTATTAATCGATAAGATTATATCAATGGATAGCACAACGATTGTAGGAATGAAGAATGTAACCATGAATGAAGGTTTCTTTGTTGGACATTTCCCCGACGAACCTGTTATGCCTGGTGTTTTACAGGTTGAAGCTATGGCCCAGGTTGGAGGCATTTTGGTTTTAAATACAGTTGAAGATCCTGAAAATTACCTTACTTATTTTTTACGAATAGATAAAGTGCGTTTTAAACGTAAAGTAGTTCCTGGCGACACCATCATTTTCAGAATGTCACTTATACAACCTATACGTAGAGGAATTGCTTTGATGTGGGGAGAAGCATTTGTAGGAGATACGCTAGTAATGGAAGGCGAATTAATGGCTCAAATATCAAAAGTAAAAGAAGAATAACATATGAATCGTTCATTAGCATATATTCATCCAGATGCCAAAATTGGCAATGATGTAAAAATCGAAGCTTTTGCATGGATTGATAAAAACGTTGTAATTGGAGATGGTACTTGGATTGGACCAAATGCAACTATTATGGAAGGTGCGCGCATTGGGAAAAATTGCAAAATCTTTCCTGGGGCTGTTGTTTCGGCTATTCCGCAAGATTTAAAATTTAAGGGCGAAGAAACTACTGCCGAAATTGGTGACAATACTACCCTGCGAGAATGTTCAACCGTAAACCGTGGAACCGCCTCAAAAGGTAAAACTATAGTAGGCAATAACTGCTTATTAATGGCTTATGTACATATCGGTCATGACTGTAACCTGGGAAACAACATTATTATTTCGAACAGCACAAATGTTGCCGGAGAGATTGTAATTGATGATTTTGCCATTATAAGTGGAGATGTTCAGATTCATCAGTTTGTTCATATTGGTGGCCATGTAATGATTTCAGGAGGATCGCTTGTACGAAAAGATGTTCCTCCATATATTACTGTTGCACATGAACCACTAGCATATGCCGGTATTAATTCGATTGGGTTGCGTCGCAGAGGTTTTTCTAACGAAATAATAGGACAGATTCAGGACATTTATCGTGAAATTTTTGTAAAAGAACAAAATGTTGCTCAAGCACTAAAATATATTAATGAACAAATTCCTGCTTCCAAAGAGAAAGATTATATCCTTGATTTTATAAAATCATCAGAACGAGGAATTATAAAAGGATATGGTGGATCTGGCGAATAATTTCATTTAGATATAAAAAAATCCGAAGACTAACCTTCGGATTTTTTTATTTGGTATTATTTCGCTTTCATAGGATTCCATCCCTGAGCTTGCAATTCAATAGATTGACCACTCTGAGTTATTAAAAGAGCACCAAGATCTATATCTGCAATATGACCAATTGGATGAATTAAAGGTTGGGCTTTAATTTTCTCGAAATCTGCAATATCAATTGTAAAAAGCAATTCGTAATCTTCACCCCCATTTAGAGCTGCAATTAATGGCTCAAGGTTAAACTCACGGGCCATTTGCTCAGTATTTAAATCGATTGGTATTTTTTCCTGGAAGATTTTACATCCCACTCCAGATTTAGTACAAATATGTAACATTTCAGATGATAATCCATCAGATATATCGATCATTGCTGTGGGAACAACATTTATTTCATTCAACAGCTCTATTATATCTTTTCGGGCTTCAGGTTTTAACTGTCGTTGCAATATATAATCGTATCCTTCGAGATTTGGTTGTGCTCCTTTGGTTGATTTAAAAACTTCTTTTTCACGTTCGAGCAACTGCAAACCCATATAGGCTGCTCCTAAATTGCCAGTTACACAAACTACATCGTTCTTTTTTGCCGTACTGCGATAGGTGACTTTTTCTTTCTCCACTTCGCCAATAGCTGTAATGCTAATAATCATACCTGTTAACGATGATGATGTATCCCCACCCACTAAATCAACATTGTATTTATCGCAAGCAAGCTTTATCCCTTCATATAAATCTTCTAAATGCTCAACAGTAAATTTTCCAGAAACACCTATGGATACAGTAATTTGTTTAGGAATAGCATTCATTGAATAAACATCTGAAAGATTAACTACAACTGCCTTATATCCCAAATGTTTAAGTGGAGTATAAATCAGGTTAAAATGAATTCCTTCGAGGAGTAAATCGGTAGTAACTACAATTTGTTTATTACCAAAATCAAGTACTGCAGCATCATCTCCTACTCCTTTTATAGTACTCTTTTGTTTAATCTGAATTCCTTCGGTAAGGTGATTAATTAAACCAAACTCACCTAATTCAGATATTTCGCGGTATTTATTTTTGTCCATTTTTATTTTAAATTGATATATATCATATAAAAATAAGATTAAACAATCTTGCTTTATTTGTTGTTAGAAATTAAATATATTTGCAGTCTATTTAGAATTAATCTTATTAAAAACATTAATTCGTTTTAAAAGTGCAATTGCGCAAAGTTATGGAAAAAGATCAAGATAAAATATTACACGAGGTAACCCAAAGCGAATATAAATACGGATTTGTTACTGACATTGAGAGCGAATCTATTGCTAAAGGCTTAAATGAGGATGTGGTTCGGCTAATTTCGCAAAAGAAAAACGAACCTGAATTTATGCTCGAATTTCGTTTAAAGGCTTTTCGCTACTGGCAGAAAATGAAAATGCCCGAATGGGCGCATCTTCAGATACCTGAAATTAATTACCAGGACATTATTTACTATTCAGCTCCAAAACAAAAAGCATCAGGGCCAAAAAGCCTGGACGAAATTGATCCTGAATTAAAAGCTACTTTCGACAAGCTGGGTATATCTTTAGACGAGCAAAAGCACCTATCAGGAATTGCTGTCGATGCGGTTATGGATAGCATCTCGGTTAAAACTACTTTTAAAGAATCTCTGGCCGATCTGGGAATTATTTTCTGTTCGTTTAGTGAAGCTGTACAGGAACATCCAGATTTAATAAAGAAATACATGGGTTCTGTTGTTCCTTATACCGATAATTATTTTGCGGCACTAAATTCAGCCGTATTTAGCGATGGGTCTTTTTGTTATATTCCCAAAGGTGTTCGTTGTCCAATGGAACTGTCAACATATTTCAGGATTAATGCTGCTAATACTGGTCAGTTTGAACGAACGCTCATTGTAGCAGAAGACGATGCTTATGTAAGTTATCTTGAAGGCTGCACAGCACCGCGCCGTGATGAAAATCAATTACATGCCGCTATTGTAGAAATAATTGCAAATAACAATGCCTTTGTTAAATATTCTACTGTTCAAAATTGGTATCCAGGTGATAAAAACGGATTAGGTGGAATCTATAATTTTGTAACAAAACGTGGTAAATGTGCGGGTGAAAACTCAAAAATATCTTGGACACAGGTTGAAACTGGATCTGCTGTTACATGGAAGTATCCAAGCTGTATTCTTTTAGGCAACAATTCGGTAGGTGAGTTTTATTCAGTAGCAGTAACAAATAACCATCAGCAAGCCGATACAGGAACAAAGATGATTCACATTGGTAAGAACACCAAAAGCACTATCGTTTCAAAGGGTATTTCTGCCGGTTTTAGCAATAACAGTTACCGTGGGCTGGTTAAAGTAACAAAAAATGCTACAAATTCAAGAAATTACTCGCAATGTGATAGCTTGCTTTTGGGTGACAAATGTGGTGCTCATACATTCCCATATATTGAAGTAGACAATAAAGATTCAATTGTTGAACACGAAGCAACTACTTCCAAAATTGGTGAAGATCAGATATTCTATTGCAACCAGCGAGGAATAAAAACTGAGGATGCAATTGGATTAATCGTAAATGGTTATGCAAAAGAAGTTTTGAATAAACTGCCAATGGAATTTGCAGTTGAAGCCCAAAAGCTACTTCAGATAAGTTTAGAAGGTAGTGTGGGATAAAAAATACAAGAAAGAAAATGAAAGGTTGAACATTATTTACAGCATCCTTAGGAGAAAAGCAAAAAGGCTTATCGGTTCTTCCTACCAGCTGGTAGGTTTGCGTCCCGATAGCTCGAAAAAGATAAAAAACAAAGTAGAATTTATAGTAGTTTAAAAAGTATATTATATGTTAAGTATAAAAAATTTACACGCAAATATTGAAGGTAAGGAAATTCTTAAAGGGATTAACCTTGAAGTAAAAGAAGGCGAAGTGCATGCTATTATGGGTCCAAATGGATCAGGAAAAAGCACATTGGCATCAGTTCTTGCTGGTAGAGATATGTTTACTGTAACCGAGGGAAAAGTGACATATATGGGGCACAACTTATTTGAATTATCACCTGAAGAGCGAGCCAGCGAAGGAATATTTCTTGGATTCCAATATCCTATAGAAATACCAGGAGTTAGTATGGTAAACTTTATGAAAACTGCTTTGAACGAGCAACGTAAACATAAAGGATTGGAACCATTGTCTTCTTCGGATTTCTTAAAACATATGCGTGAGAAAAAAGAACTTGTTGAGTTAGACACCAACTTAACAAACCGCTCGGTTAATGAAGGATTCTCAGGTGGAGAGAAAAAACGAAATGAAATTTTTCAAATGGCAATGCTCGAACCTAAACTTGCTATTCTAGACGAAACCGACTCAGGTCTTGATATCGATGCTTTAAGGATTGTTGCAAATGGAGTTAATAAGTTAAAATCGCCACATAACGCAAGCATAGTTATTACACATTATCAAAGATTACTTGATTATATTATTCCGGATTATGTTCATGTACTTTATGACGGTAAAATTATACGATCGGGAGGAAAAGAACTGGCATTTGAGCTTGAAGAAAAGGGATACGACTGGCTTAAAAAAGGTATTACTGTTTAATATGTTACATATTGTTATCGGAATTAAAAAAGCAAATTAATGAGTACAGAAATTGTAAATACCGACATAAAAATAAAACTTCTCGATTTATTTCAGGAAAACCTCTCTGTTATCAAAAATGACTCTCCTGATTATATAAATAAAATTAGAGAAAAAGCTATTGAATTGTTCAGCAAACTAGGATTTCCTGATAAGAAGAACGAAAACTATAAATATACCGATGTAAAGAAAGAATTTGATAATGGCTATAAAACTTATTTATCTCCAAAAAATATCAAATTTGAGATAAAAGATATTTTCAGTTGTGATGTACCCGATTTAAATACCAAAGTAATACTATTGCTTAATGGTTGGTTTTACGATCGTGAAAATCTACTTCAGGAATTACCTGGTGGTGCAATTATTGGCAGTTTGCAAAAAGCAATGGAGGTTTACCCTGAACTTGTAGAAAGACACTTTGCCAAATATGCCGATATGGAAAAAGAAGGCCTTGTAGCCTTGAATACTGCCTTTGTAAAAGATGGTATTTTCTTATATGTTCCAAAAGGGGTGGTAATTGAAAAACCAATTCAGGTTATTAATGTTTTAATGGATGAAGAAGAAGGCTTTACCTCTCACAGAAATTTATATATTCTGGAGGAAAACAGTCAGGCTTCGGTTGTTGTTTGTGATCACACATTATCGGCAGTAAACTTTTTAACAAATTCAGTTGCTGAGTTTTTTGTTGGGCAAAATGCTCATTTCGATTACTCAAGAATTCAGAACGAGCACAATGGTTCAAAACAAATATCACATTTATTTTTTCACCAGGAAAAAGATAGTAAAGTAACTAACAATACTATTTCATTACATGGCGGTGTTATTCGTAATAATATATCGGTGTTATTAAATGGCGAAGGATGCGAGAATAATACCTACGGGCTATATCTAACCGACAAAGGCCAGCATATAGACAATTATATTTTTATAGATCACGCAAAACCAAATTGTATAAGCAATCAGCTTTTTAAAGGTGTTCTTGATGATTTTGCAACAGGAGCCTTCAATGGGAAGATTCTCGTGCGTAAAGATGCTCAAAAAACACAGGCTTATCAGGCCAATAATAATATTCTACTAACCGACGATGCCGACATAAAAACCCGTCCACAATTGGAGATTTATGCTGACGATGTAAAATGTAGTCATGGCGCCACAGTTGGACAGCTTGATGAAAATGCAATGTTTTATATGCGCGCTCGAGGAATCCCTAAAAAGGAAGCAAAATTATTACTCATGTATGCTTTTGCTCACGAAGTAATTCAGAAAATTAAAGTTCCTGCTTTAAAAGACCGTATTAACGATCTTGTTGAAAAACGTTTGCGTGGAGAACTATCAAGATGTAATTCATGTCAAATGCATTGTTGTAATACCTAAAATACAAATCAGGTGAGCTTAGATATTCAAAAAATACGGAATGATTTTCCAATCTTAAAACAAGAGATTTATGGCAAGCCTCTTGTTTATTTCGATAATGGAGCAACCACACAAAAACCACAGGTGGTCATCGATGAAGAACTAAAAATATATTCTCACGAGAATAGCAATATTCACCGTGGAGTGCATTATTTAAGTGAACAACTTACCCAACGTTTTGAAGATGCTAGAAAAGTAGTTCAGAAATTTATTAATGCTAAACACGATCATGAAATTATTTTTACAAGTGGTACAACACAATCAATAAATACAGTTGCATATTCATTTGGTGACAGATATGTTTCCGACGAAGATGAGGTTATTATCTCTACACTTGAGCATCATTCGAATATTGTACCCTGGCAATTGCTATGCGAAAGAAAAAAAGCAAACCTAAAAGTTATTCCAATAAATGATAATGGTGAACTTTTACTCGATGAATTTGAAAAACTAATTACATCAAAAACAAAAATTGTAGCAGTTAATCAGGTTTCTAATGCATTAGGTACAGTAAATGATATAAAAAGAATTATTGAAATTTCTCATAAACATAATATTCCTGTTTTAATAGATGGAGCTCAAAGTATTCAACATGGAAAAATAGATGTTCAGGAACTGGACTGTGATTTCTTCGTTTTTTCAGGACACAAACTTTATGGACCAACAGGAATTGGTATACTTTATGGTAAGGAAAAATGGTTAAATAAAATGCCTCCATTTATGGCAGGCGGAGAAATGATAAAAAAGGTAAGCTTTGAAAAAACCAGTTTTAACGAGCTTCCATTTAAGTTTGAGGCGGGCACTCCCAATTATACTGGAGCAATTGCTATGGCTAAAGCAATTGAGTATATTCAATCTATTGGACTTGATGAAATTGCCACCTACGAAAAAGAGCTTCTCAATTACGCAACCGAAAAGCTCCAGACAATAAAAGGATTAAAAATAATTGGTACTGCAAAAGAGAAAGTAAGTCTTATATCGTTTATACTTGAAAATATCCATCACTACGATGCCGGAATGGTAATCGATAAAATGGGTATAGCAGTGAGAACAGGACATCATTGTGCCGAACCAGTAATGAATAGATTTAATATTGAAGGTACATTGCGTGCGTCTTTTTCATTTTACAATACAAAAGAAGAAATTGATAAATTGTATAATGCACTTTTAATTGTAAAACAAATGTTTGGGTAGAAAAGTGCCTAAAATTTAACGAACAATAAAGAAAAAACATTTAACTTTAATTTACTTTAGATCACTTTAGTCACTTTAGATCACTTTAAACTTATTTCTTATGAATATCGATGCAAAACAAGACGAAATAGTTGAAGAGTTTTCGATTTTCGACGACTGGATGGATAAATACAATTATTTAATCGAACTAAGTCGCGAATTACCCCCTATTGATCCAAAATTTAAAACAAATCAATACCTTATAGAAGGTTGCCAGTCGAAAGTATGGCTTAATGCTGATTTTGAAAATGGATTGCTGAAATTTTCGGCTGATAGTGATGCTATTATTACAAAAGGCATTGTTGCTTTGCTTATAAGGGTTTTAAATAATCAGAAACCCGAAGATGTGATGAATGTAAATCTATATTTTATTGATAAAATTGGATTGCAGCAGAATCTCTCACCAACACGATCGAATGGATTATTAGCTATGGTAAAACAAATGAAGTTGTATGCATTAGCTTATCATTCAAAAAATAAAAAATAATAAAGCTATGGAACAAAATAATCCTTTGGCATTAGAAGCAGAAATTGTTAAAGTGATAAAAACAATTCACGACCCAGAAATCCCTGTAAACATTTACGATTTAGGATTGATTTATGCAGTAGATGTCGACGAAGAAAACAATGTGGAGATAAAAATGACACTTACTGCACCTAATTGTCCTATGGCTGATGATCTATTGAATGAGGTACATCAAAAAACAAATGACATTAAGGGAGTAAAATCAGCAAAAATTAATCTTGTTTTTGATCCGCCTTGGGACAGAAGCATGATGAGTGAAGAAGCATTACTAGATTTAGGTTTGTTATAATAATCCGAAGGTTTCTAAAACCAAACTACTTTTTTTTAGTAATTTTTAATTTTTCCATCCTTTTTATTTTATATTGCACAATATTTGAGGATTTACTACTACAAAAAATTCTTAATACTTAGCAGAAATATAACTGCAAAAGGATTTATGCTTATGAAACGAATCTTACTAATTATCGTAATTTCCTTTTTCTTTGGAAATATTTCATTTGCCCAATTTGGCCAAAACAAGGTCATGTACGAACGATTCAATTTTGATGTTTATAAAACTCCTCATTTCGAAATATACAATTACCTGAATGATGATACAGCGATTCATGGTTTGGGGCAGCTTTCTGAACGATGGTATTTACGGCATATGGCAATATTTAACGATACTTTGTCTCAAAGCCCAATAATACTTTATAATAATACAACTGATTTTAGACAAACAACAGTTATTTCAGGATCTATTGGGGTTGGAACCGGAGGTGTTACAGAAGGATTCAGAAGCCGTGTTGTTATTCCGGTGATGGCATCAAATAAAGAAACAGACCATGTGCTTGGGCATGAGATGGTTCACGTATTTCAATATAACCTTGTACGTGAAAACGACAGTCTCTCATTTCAATCATTAGGAAATATTCCATTGTGGTTTATTGAAGGAACAGCAGAGTTTTTATCAATTGGACCAATGGATAACCGCACTGCAATGTGGATGCGTGATGCGGTTATTAATGATGATGTGCCATCAATTAAAAAAATGACCCGTAATATGTATAAGTATTTTCCTTATAGATATGGTCACGCTTTTATGTCTTTTATATCAGGTGTTTGGGGCGACGATATTATTCAACCATATTATTACGTTTCGTTAAAATACGGAATTGAACATGCTACCAAACTACTTTTTAATATAAGTACTGATAGCCTTTCAACATTATGGGAAAATTCTATAAAATCGCAATTCTCAGAGTTTTTAACCGACACTGTTGCCCCTAATGGTGCTTTAATGTATAACGACAAAAATGGTGGAGAAATAAATCTTTCACCAGTAATAAGCCCTGATGGTAAACAAGTTATCTTCCTTTCAAATAGAGATGTTATTAATATAGACATTCTATTAGCAAATACTGAAACAAAAAAGATAACTGGAAAACTTACCTCAACAGTTAAGAAAACACATATTGATGATTTTAATTATATTGAAGATGCTGGATCGTGGTCGCCTGACGGTAAAAAATATGTATTTTCAACTTTTTCTCAAGGAACAAATGTCCTCTTAGTTGTAGATATTGAGAACAGCCGAATAAAAACCGAAAAAGAGATTACGCTCAAAAACATTGATTATATAAGTAATCCAGAATGGTCGCCTGACGGAAAACATATTCTATTTAATGGTTTGGTTAAAGGAAAAAGCGATTTGTACCTTTACAATCTGGAAAGTGAACAAATCACCCAACTAACCAACGACTATTATTCTGATTTGCAACCATCATGGTCAACCGATGGATCTGAAATTGCATTTATTTCCGATCGGGGTAAAGATACAGATCTCGAAAAACATATTTTTGGTACTTATAAACTTTGTGTTTACAATCTAAAAACAACACAGATTTTAGTTTATGATTTTTTACCTAAGGCAAATATTTACAGTCCACAATATTCTCCAACCGACTCATCGTTATATTTCCTATCAAATGCTGATGGATTCAGAAATTTATACAAATATCATTTACATACAGGAGAAATCTTTAAACTTACAAAACTAGCAACTGGTATTACAGGAATTACTGATCTGGCACCAGCATTTAGTGTTTCGAGCGAATCAGGAGAAGTAGTTTATACGCATTATGCAAAAGGAAAATATTCAATTTATAAAGCTAAACCATCTGATTTTCTGAATATACCAGTAGATCCTATTCTTACAAATTTCGATGCAGAATATTTACCTCCAGGCAAAACAAGAATTGTAAACATTGTTCAAAATAATTTAGATGTACATCCATCGCAACCAAAGGATTCATTTGAATTTAATAATTACAAAGCAAAGTTTGAACTTGAGTATATTGGTTCGTCAGGGGTGGGTGTTGGATATAGCTCTTATGGTACTTATGCATCAGGAGGAGTAAGTGCATTATTTAGCGATATGCTTAAATATCATCAGATTTATGCTATGCTTCAGATAAATGGCGAAGTGTATGACTTTGGTGGGCAATTGGCATATCTGAATATGAAAAAAAGACTTTTCTGGGGTGCATCATTTTATCATTTCCCTTATAGAGCAATGTATTGGACTCCCAAAATTGACTATACCGAAGATTCTGTTGCTCTATATGTTGATTCATATCAACTAATGAGGGTTTTTGAAGAAAACCTTTCGGTGTTCTCGCAATATCCTATATCATCAAAACTAAGGCTTGAGGGGGGCGTTTCGTATTCGCATTATAGTTTTAGAGTCGATAGTATAAATAACTATTTTATGGGAGGTTATAATATTGGGCAAACAAAAACAGAGGTTGATGCTCCTCCATCCTACGATATTGAAAGGGCATATATTGCTTTTGTTGGCGACAATACTACCTTTGGTTTAACTTCTCCAATGGATGGATACCGTTATCGTTTCCAAATTGATCAAATGATAGATGCCATAACAGTAACCGGGCTATCACTTGATTACCGAAAATATTATTTCAAGAAACCACTCGGATTTGCTTTTAGAGCAATGCATTATGGTCGTTATGGGGATGATCAGAATCTATTATATCCGATATATGTTGGAAATGATTATCTTGTTAGAGGCTATAATTACAGTGCTTTTAGCAAATCATACGAATCGTATGTTGAGGACAGGCTTGATATAAACCGATTAACCGGCAGCAAAATATTTGTAGTAAATGCAGAAATTCGATATCCATTTACCGGACCAAAAAGGTTTGCGCTAATAAAATCAGGTATGTTTTTTTCTGATATTGTCCTCTTCCTTGATGGTGGAGTATCGTGGTACAATAATACAGTACCCTGGAATAAAAATAGTGATATTCGGTATTTTTGGAATCCCAATCCAAACTATCATACACCTGTTTATAGTGCTGGAGTATCTTTACGCATTAATCTTTTTGGTTATATGGTACTAGAACCATATATCGCTAAGCCATTTCAGCTGCAGAATGTACCTTTTACGACAGGATTTATTATAAGTGGTGGAGGATTTTAGAACTTCATTGAAAGATCTAATCAACATTTATTTCTGGCACATGGACTATTTGTAATAAAAAATCCAAAAAAAGCACCAAAAAAAACATTTGATATAATGTCTTTTGAATTCATGTTATTTATTTGCATTCCTTCGGCAAAATAGGTAAATACTAAACCCAGAACAGCGCCTATAAGAATGTAGATAACAGATTTTCTGACCTGCTGAGAATAATATAGCCTTTTAAACCAATTTCCTTCTGGGGTTATTTCTAGTTGCTTAAATTCCATATGCTATGTATTTATATATGTGCAAATATAGATAATAAAACAACACAAAATTAATGCCCAACCTATTATCACGCATTTAGGTTATAAATCGTCTATTAAAGCAGATCCAACAATATAGAGTATTGATTTTTTTATATTTAATTAATAAATTTCATGTTGTTTTCTATTTGACAAATTCTCAATAAATCGTTGGTGGTAAATAACTATACAACTGATTATACCTTCTTAAAATATTGAAAAATTTTTTACTAAACTTACTACTTATGAAAAGATTTATAATACTTATAAATTTAATTTTATCATTAGGGTTTCAATGCAAATCTCAGGATAGTCTTTTTGTATTGCATCCAATTATTGGTGAAATAATTGACAGAAATGAAAAGATCGACTACCTCCTCTTTCCCGAAATTAAGGATTCTATTTTTAATTATTGTTCTATAAAACATGAGGGAGATAAGTATTTCGTAAATTCTCATTTAGTTTCAGATTCCATAAATATTATACAATTAAACATATCTGAGATTAATCAGTACCAGAAGAACATTGATAAATTGTACGACTATTATTCCAGTCAGCCTGAAGAGGATTCAATAAGTAATCTAAAGATTTTAATACTGAAAGAAGGTAACTCTTTCCAAATAATAGATATTACTATTGATAATAATATAATAAATGAAGAAGCAAGAGCAGAAGAAAGATTGAAAGAAGATGCAGAAAGATTAAGGTTGCAAAATCAAGGCAGCGATTTAGGTGGTGTATATATAGACTTTGATTATATAAGAAAAAAGAAAAAGAAATAATGCCCCCTTTGTTATTGAGAAGCTAATCAATTTAATAATTGTCAATAAATTAATACTATTGTTTTAATCGATTACATTACAAGTCAACGAATTAATAAAAAAATCTTGTTTTCTTTTATGCCTTATGTCTGTTATCTGATTAATTACTATCTTGGGGAGGTAATTTAAATTTTCTTTAGGGATGAGTATAACAATAACAGATATAGTGGGTATTTTAATTATCTATCAATCAATAGCATTCCTAGGGTCAATACTTTTTATAAAAATTACAAAACCTGTTTTTCTGAAAGTCCTAATTGCAATATGTTTATTGATAATTCTGCATTTTAGTTATCTTTTTTATGAAAAATATAGTATTACCCCTTACATTATGCTAGGTCCTTTTTTTGGTTTTTTATATGGCCCAATTTACTATTTATATACAAAAAGCCTGATTGTCAAATCTCTTTCTATAAAGAAAGTATTTATTCAATTTGTACCTGCAATTATTTCTTTTTTTTGTTTGATATTTTTTAGGAGGGAGATTAAGGGATTCGTTGATATTGCAACAATCTTAGTTATTCTTCACTTTATTACTTATTTATTAATTGCATTAAGAATAATATATAGATATAGAAGATTACTTAAAAATACCACTTCTTCTTTTTATAACATTAGTTTAAGATGGATGGAATATATAATTTATTTGCAATTTATAACTATTGTTGTGGTTTTCTTTCACAGTAAATTTCATTCAGCATTCGTAACAAATTCGTTAATTTTTGTAATTTATTTATTAGTGCTAATTCTAATAAATTGCTTTTATTATTTGGGATTAAAACAAGTAAGATTATTTAAAGGATTTGCAGAAGAAGATGAACGTAAAGTAGAACAAAATGAATATCAAATACCTGATGAAATATTTAATTCTTATATAAATAAACTTAGTAGATATATGGAGGAGGAAAAGCCATATTTGGAATTTGATTTATCATTACAGGATCTGTCTAATAGGTTATCTATATCTAAAAGAAATTTATCTCATATTATCAACAAGAAATATAATAGGAATTTTTTTGATTATATTAATAATTTCAGGATTGAAATGGTAAAACAAGATATTTTATCTACAGAAAAATCGATAAAGGAAATAATGTACAACTGTGGTTATTCAAATAAAACAACTTTTCATTCAATCTTTAAAAAATATACCGGTTTAACACCAAATCAATTTCGGTCAATGGGAAAAAAGTAGTACAATAACAGGTATTCGTACTCTTATGAAAGAATTAATTTTCACTTTTGATTTAATAATCAATAAAATATCAAAAGAAATGAAAAAAATCATTAAGCCAATCGTAAGTGGAATTATTCTTATCATATTAATGATATTAATAATGCTAAAGATTACCATGAACTTTCAGGTACTTCTTTTTCTAGGAGCCATCCTTTTTTTTGTAGCGGGTATTATTAACTCAGATGAAAAAAGGAACATCTTAGTTTCATTATTTGCAATTTCAGTATTTTATCTGGGGTTATTTATCTTTGTTGTTCTTGAAGAGCTTCCGAAGTTATGGTATTTTGTTCCAATATACTTAATCTCGGCCTTTATTGGTTTATTACATAAACAACAAAAAATAAGATCATACCTTTACTTTTCAATAGTATCCTTATTAATTGTCTTTCTTGCCTTAAAGCAAGTTCCAGTTGATCTGGAAAAAAGTTTAACACAAGCAAAGCATGAACAACTACCACAGTTTAATATTTACACAATGTCAGGTGATACTATTGATTCAAATTCTTTGAAAGGGAAGGTTGTAATTTTAGATATGTTTGGATTGTGGTGTAAGCCATGTGTTCAGGAGTTAAAGGAACTGGACAAAATTCAAAATATATATATAGATAATCCTGAAGTAGTTTTTTTCGTAATAAATGCAAATCTAGGTGGAGACACTCCAGAAAAATTTCAATCATTCATTAATAACCATAATTATAAATTTAATTTTGCATACGACCATAAGAGTGAGATATATAAACTACTAAAACTACAAAAATTAGGATTGCCTTCGCTTTTAATAATTGATAGGAATCATAATATTAGATTACAGCATGTAGGGTATAATACCGGAGAAACAAATTTTAAAGAGACTATAATAGATGTCATTAATGGTTTAGTTGAAGAATCTAAGGAGAATCTATAAAACATTTAGTAAAACATGAATCTTTGATCCTTAATTTCTCTCCCCAGATGGTAAAAACTAAAATACAAAAAGAGCCACAATTACCAGCGGCTCTTTTTCCATTTAAGTGGGCCCATCCCGATGTGCACTTGGCAATCGAGGACTTTCAGCCTGGGCTTCTGCCGGCAGGCAGGACTTCTCTCCCAAGTGGGTATTTTTAAAAACAAAAGAGCCACAATTTCTTGCGGCTCTTTCTGAATTTAGTGGGCCCACCAGGGCAATGTTTAGTTTTACAGTCTTTTATAAATTTCACACGATAGGGGGTAATATCGACTGACTAATAACAAGTAAGGAATTATTTTTTCGCGTTTTTTCATAATGCATAGAAATATTTAAAGCATTTTCCGGAAACAAATGTAAAATAGATAAAAATGAGAAAAGGTATTGGGAGGATGGTTTAATTATAATATTTTTACAATAAAAAGTATGCTTGATTTTGATTATAACATTCTTCAATGTCCTATAAAAAAAGAAAATTTAAAATACCTTCCAAAAGAACATACAATCGAATTTTTAAAAGGATATAACAACGATCTAATTAATGTTGATGAAATAAGTGAAGGTTTTATTAATGAAAGTCATTCTTATTTTTACCCAGTATTTAATGGAATAATTTTATTATTACCTATTTACGCATTTCCAATAAATTCTGATGGAAATGATATGGCTCATATGTCTTTTGATAAGGATCGTGTCTTTAGATATTATAATGAAATAAACTATATTTCTAAAAATAGTTATAAAATTTATGAGGATTCTAAAAAATGGGTTGATTTTAGAGAAGTTTCGGAAGATTACATAAAAAGCTCATTCTGTAAAGCTAAGAGATACCTTAATGCTTCAGGTAAGTACTTGCTTGATATTGCTTCTGGACCAATAGGCCTTACAGAGTATATTAATTTATCAGAGAATTTTGAATACAGAATTTGTGCAGATATTTCTGTAAATGCCTTAATCCAAGCAAAGCAAAACTATAAGCATCGAAAAGGGATTTATATTTGTGCCGATATTACTAATATTCCATTGAAAGATAATTGCTGTGATTCTGTCCTTTGTCAACATACTTTGTATCATGTACCAAAGAGTGAGCAAAAAACAGCGGTTAATGAAATGTATAGAGTTGCTAAACCATCCTCTAGAATAGTAATTATTTATAGTTTATTCTATCATAGTTGGTTTATGAATTTAAGTCTCTTCCCAGTTCAGGTTTATAGAATTTTAAGACATTTTGCTGGGAAATTCTATGTTAGACTTTTTAATAAAAAACCACGATTATATTTTTATCCGCATAGTCTAAGGTGGTTTAAAAAGAGTTTTAAGTTTAGTGATAAAATTGAAATTTATTGCTGGCGAAGCACAAATAAGTATTTTCTAAATTTATATATACATAAATTTTTTGGGGGTAAACAGTTATTAAATATTTTAAAAAGGAGTGAGGAAAAACATTCTACAATATGGGGCCGATTAGGAGAATATCCTTTGATACAAATAACTAAATGATTGAATTAATTTTATTGCATCCAATTCCAGTAATTTGAAAAAAGAACCCTTGTAGTTGTTTAGTCTACAAGGGTTTGCTTTTATTGCCAGTGGGCCCACCTGGGCTCGAACCAGGGACCACCTGATTATGAGTCAGGTGCTCTAACCAGCTGAGCTATAGGCCCAGTAAATTTTATCGTTTTTAATATTCAATAAAATTCGGATTGCAATATTAACGAAATGTTATTAATTAAGCAATAGTTTTAGAAAAATTCCAACTATTTTTTGTCCTCATTTTTTAAATAATTGGAATACTCTAAGATTGCGCTTGTTCATTCATATAATTATTTCTATCGAAAAGTCAAAAAGAACACCCATTATCCTAGGTTCTAAGACTTTATATTCCCAAGTTTATCCAGTGTTGTTTTTAGCAACCCAATCACATTATGAACATTCTGATTAAAAATTTCAATTATTTCTTTCCAACTAACCGGTTCTTCGTCTGTTTTCCAGCAATCGTAATCGGTACTCATGGCAATGGCGGCATATGGTATTCCTATTTCATTGGCTAATATAACTTCGGGTGCTGTCGACATGTTAATAACATCGGCACCCCACATTCTGAACATATTCGATTCAGCACGAGTAGAAAATCTTGGTCCTTCAATAGTAACGACTGTTCCTTTTTTATGAAATTGCAGGTTAAGTTCTATTGCCGATTGAATTAATTTTTGTCTAAGCTCTATGTTAAATGGATCGGCCATTACAGTGTGCTTCATATCGCCTGGCTCAAACTCTTCATAGAAACTTGTTTTTCTAAGCTTTGTAAAATCAATAAACTGATCAAGTATTACAAGGTTGCCCCGGTTAATTTCATCTCGTAGGCTCCCACAGGCTGTAGTCGCCAGAATATAATTACAACCCAAATCTTTCAAAGCCCATATATTAGCCCTGTTGTTTACCTGTGTTGGTGGAATGGTATGTTTTCTCCCGTGCCGCGAAAGTATTGCTACTTCAATTTTTCCTATCTGACCAATAGTTAAATCCGAACTTGGATCACCATATGGAGTATTAATATTTCTTATTTGTGGTGATTTTAATATATCGGGATTCTCTAGTCCCGATCCTCCAATAATTCCTACTTTTATCATTTTATAATGTGTTGTATAGTTTTATTATTCTATTTGTGGCCTCTTCGAGGGTCGTTCCAAAACTCACAATTCCTTCTTCGTGTCCACCCATTATGATAACTCCTTCAGATGCATTTGCTAATTTTTTAATTTCATTGGCCATCTCAGTGGTTCCATATTCAGCATTTTTAGGTGTTGTGGGCAGATTATTCAAATATTTTTCCCATAATTTTTTATGATGAACATGTACAACTGCATTAATTTTTTGGTTTGATTTGTATAGTGCTGCATGACTCATTGATTCTGATGATGCCGCAGTATTCCCTTGACAATAAATAGTGTTCTTATCAATATCAAAACCTGTAACAAGCGAATAATTTTCTTTTGAAAGATTAGGAATACTTCCAGTTGCCGATCCGGAAATAATAAATAGATTTGTATCGCCAATCCTAATACTTACGTTGCCAAATCCTATTCCGTCGGAGTACATTCCAATTAATCCTAGATCGAATAATCGCTTTCGGAAGAGATTCATTTCTAAAAACAACTTATCTGGGAAAATAAAATTTGCTTTTTCCCACTGCAAATCAAACTTAATATATCCTTCGTTATGCATTATTACTTAAGTTTTGATAAATCCTTTTTAGTTGCTTTGCATACTCCTTTTTCAGTAATAAGAGCAGTTACATATTTTGCAGGAGTAATATCGAATCCATAATTCAAGGTAGAACTATTTTCTGGCATAATTAACAGTTTGCTAATTTTTTCTCCATCCCATCCCTCAACATATCGCACCTCACTCTCATCGCGTATTTCAATTGGTATTCCAGCAATTCCATCTTCAATATCCCAATCAATTGTCGACAATGGAAGCGCAACATAAAAAGGAATGTTGTTATCGTATGCTGCTAAAGCCTTTAAATATGTGCCAATTTTGTTGGCTACATCACCATTAACCGAAGTTCTATCGCTACCAACAATAACCATGTCAACCATTCCTTTTTGCATTAACAAACCGCCTGTATTATCAGCAATTACAGTATGAGGAATTCCTTCCTGACCGAGTTCGAAAGCTGTAAGTCTTGCTCCCTGATTCCTTGGCCTGGTTTCATCAACCCAAACATGTATTTTAATTCCCTTTTTATGTGCCAAATAAATTGGAGCCGTAGCTGTTCCATAATCAATACAAGCTAACCATCCTGCATTACAATGAGTCAAGATATTTACTACCCCACCTTTCTTCGATTTGCTTATTTTTTCAATAAAAGGCAAACTAAATTCACCAATCTTAAAGCAATTCTCTAATTCTTTATTTTTAAGATTATTGGCTGTCTCAAAAGCCATTTTAATCTTTTTATCAAGTGATTTTTCTTTTTTAATCTCTTCAGTTACCAAATCGATAGCAAATTGAAGGTTTACTGCTGTAGGTCGAGCTGATTTTAAATATGATGCTATTTTTGTTATTCTTTCATCCATCATTTCTTGTGAACCCAACCCTAGTAATCCAAGATACATTCCGTATGCTCCAGCAACACCAATTAGAGGAGCTCCTCGCAACCACATTTCCTTAATTGCAACAAAAATATCCTCTTCCGATCTTAACTCTGCTATTCTAAATTCAAAAGGGAGATACCGCTGATCAATAATCTGAATGGTTTTTGAGTCATTCTCTTTTACCCAAATAGTATGATAATTCTCGTTGTTTATTCTCATTAAAATGATTTTTGATAAAATTATCCATTATAATCAAGTAAATATAATGGGCTCACTTACTTTTAGTTTTGATTAGGGGCTGTCCAAAAAGTGTTTTGGTTGTTCATATTTCGACTGGCTCAATATGACAACAAATTGAAATTCAACATGTCACGCCCAGCTTGTCGAAGTGTAGACATTAAAAAAGAGTCTTTTTGGACAGCCTCTATAAATATAACTGATAATTGGACTTCAGTCCAATTAATTTGTAAAGATACTAATGTAAAATTATAAAAAGATCAGCTATTCTGTAAATGTTTTCTATTTTTGCTCTTTAAATTTTGAAAAATCAATGTATAAAGATCGTATTAAAAATATCATTTTCGATTTAGGTGAAGTAATTATTAATCTCGATACCATGAGAACCGCCAGCGAAATGAAGAAATTAGGATTTCTCGACTTCGAAAAAAGTTATTCGCTCTTAAGTCAGACTGATATTTTCGATTTACTGGAAAAAGGACTTATAAATCCTGATCAATTTCGCGGCGAGATAAGAAAACATTTACAAACATCTGTTTCCGACGAGCAAATTGATTCAGCCTGGAGTGCTATGTTGCTTGATTTCCCTGAAGAAAGAATTAATCTTATTAAAATTGCAAACCAAAAATACAGGACTTTTTTATTAAGCAATACCAATAAAATACACTTTGACAACTATATTTCTGATTTTAAAACCAAATTTGGTTTTCATTTCAGTACTTTGTTCGAAAAAGCCTATTACTCCTTTGAATTGGGGATGAGAAAACCCGATTCAGATATTTTTAAGTATGTAATAAAGAAAAGCAGGTTAGTTCCTGACGAAACACTTTTTATCGACGATTCAGAAGCAAATATTAAAACTGCGAAATCGCTTGGTATTCAAACACTTTGGATTGATGTCAAAAATGGAGATGATTTGGTTGAAAAATTAATTGGATTTTAATATCCAAACTTGCTTAATCTCTGAGCTGGCTCTTAATCTATATAACTCCTTTAATGCCTGTTCTTCAGAAGTGAATGTGGCAATGGAAATTCTGAATAATTTACTGTCTGATTCAATAATTTCAGTTTTGTATCCTTTTTTATTTAGCTCTTTACAAAATATTTCCGCTTTATTTAAGCTCTGAAAGCTTCCGGCAATAATATCAAACTTCACATATACGGTTTTTGCAAACTCCTGCTCCTTTTTCTGTTCTGTATAAAACAAGGCGTCTTTTTTTACGGTTGTTACATCGAGGATTTTGTTTATACTTGCCTTTATACTGTCAGCTTTTGCAATACTATCTAGATACTCAATAGATTTTGTTGATAAAACCTCTTGCTGATTATCATATCCTTTTTTTGAGCTAAATATACTTGAGAAGAAACTAAATTCGGAGAATCCTTCTGTGATTATCCCCGCAAGAAAAACAAGCGCAATAATTACAATAACTGCAGAAACAAGTAGAATTGGTTTTTTAAAAGATTTTCTTGGTTTCTTTTCGGTAAATAATTGTTTTGATATTGTTTTTTCAGACAGCGGTTTAATTTTCACTGACTTAAGTCCAAATGACTCGGTTAATAAATTTAAGTTTTTATCTTGCTCAAAAAGAATTACCCCCTTTTTAGTTTGGGATAAAACACCAACATCTTTAATATCAATCGATAGACCCTTTTTAAACTCCTTTTTAACATGAATAGCAAACTCGCTTATTTTCTTTTTTGCATCCTCAAGGTTAATGTTTTCCTTTTTCGCTATATAATCAGCAAAAACAGAGTCCTCAAAAGAAAACTCAGGTTTAAAATAGAGTTTTTTGGTTGGTGGTAAGAATTTGCTTTCATTCACATCAAAAGCAGCGGGTTCGTATTCCGATACAAATCCGCCTAAGTCTGGAATTACCAAACCTTCATGCTTTAGAAGTAAATCCTTAATATAATCTTTTATATCCATATTTTTTCGCTGAAACAAATATATAGAAAATTATTTGTTCATCTATATTAGATAAGCGGGCATTTTTGACAAAGATTCCTAAAATTCTTTTACAAATAATTAATATGATTAAATTTACAACTCTAAAAAAGGAATAATGCATAAATTAATTTTAGTTACTGGCGGAACAGGTTATATTGGATCTCATACAGTAGTTGAGTTAATGAACGAAGGTTTCGATGTGGTTATAATCGACAATCTATCCAATTCGGAAAAATCAGTTCTTGACGGAATAGCAAAAATCACCGGTCGTCGGCCTTATTTTGAACAATTTGATTTATGTGATAAAGAAAGAGTTCATAATTTTTTTAAGATATATCGTAAAGTAGGTGCAATTATTCATTTCGCAGCATACAAAGCGGTTGGTGAATCAGTTGAAAAACCATTAATGTACTACCAAAACAACTTAATTTCGTTAATGAACCTATTACAAGGAATGGTTGATTTTAATGTTCATAATTTGGTTTTTTCATCCTCGTGCACTGTTTATGGCGAACCAGATGAATTACCTGTAACAGAGAAAGCACCAATAAAACTTTCTACATCGCCTTATGGAAATACAAAACAAATAGCAGAGGAAATTATTTCAGACACTATTAAAGCACATGAGTTATTAAAAGCAATTGCTCTAAGGTATTTTAATCCCATTGGAGCACATCCATCAGCATTGATTGGCGAATTACCAATTGGTGTACCTAATAATCTGGTTCCATTTATTACACAAACTGCTTCGGGAATACGTGATGAACTTAAGGTATTTGGTAACGATTACAATACACATGACGGAACAGCTATTCGTGATTATATTAATGTGGTTGATTTGGCAAAAGCTCATGTTGTTTCAGTAAAAAGAATGCTGGCAGAAAAAACTAAA
Organism: Bacteroidetes bacterium GWF2_33_16; assembly: GCA_001768565.1. Taxonomy (GTDB): domain Bacteria; phylum Bacteroidota; class Bacteroidia; order Bacteroidales; family UBA12077; genus UBA12077. The sequence continues at coordinate 156,200 of MEOE01000023.1, forward strand.
AGCAATTTTGAGATTTTCAATCTCGGAACCGGCAAAGGCTCCTCAGTACTGGAAATTGTAAATTCATTTAAAAAAGCTACTGGCCGTGATCTCAATTATAAAATTGTTGGTCGCCGCGAAGGTGATACTGAGGCTGTTTATGCCGACACAAAACTTGCCAATGAAGAACTTGGCTGGAAAGCTGAAATCAGCCTTGAAGATACATTGAAATCAGCTTGGGAATGGGAAAAAAACATCAGAAATCTTAAGTAAATGTTTATTGGATGGATGATATAAAGAATATAGGGCTTGTTGCACACGATAATCGTAAAAAAGATTTGGCTGAATGGGTTAAAAATAACTTCGACAAACTACATAAGCATAAGTTAATTTGTACCGGAACAACAGGCAGGCTTGTACAAGAGGTTATGGAACAGAATCTACCTGCTGAGAAGCTAAAAGATTTCAGTTTAACTCGACTTAAATCGGGACCACTTGGTGGAGATCAGCAATTGGGTGCACTAATAGCTGAAGGCAAAATTGATATGCTTATTTTCCTTTGGGATCCGATGCAACCTCAACCTCACGATGTAGATGTAAAAGCTCTACTTCGAATTGCAGTTCTTTACAATGTTCCCACGGCTTGTAACAGGTCAACCGCCGATTATATGATTTCATCACCAATAGTTGAGCAGAAGTATGTTCCTTTAGTTAAAAACTATGAGGATTATATAAACCGTAAAATGGATTTTTAATTATCTGATTGTTTTTTAATAATTTATGCGTATAATTTTTATTATAGATTTTATTACTTATTAATATGAAAATTTTAATTACCGGAGGTGCCGGATTTATTGGTTCGCATGTGGTACGTTTGTTTGTGAACAAATATCCTGAGTATAATATCATTAATCTTGATTCACTCACATATGCAGGTAATCTCGAAAACCTAAAAGATATTGAAAATGCACCAAACTATGCTTTTGAAAGGGGTGATATAACCAATGAAAAATTCATTGATGAACTTTTTGCCAAGCATAATTTTGATGGAGTAATACATTTGGCTGCCGAATCCCATGTCGACAGGTCAATATCTGACCCTAACCAATTTATTATGACCAACATTGTTGGAACAGTAAACCTCCTAAATGCAGCCAGGAAATCATGGAATCAAGATCTCGAAAACAAAAGATTCTATCATATTTCAACAGATGAAGTTTATGGATCACTAGGAGACGAAGGTCTTTTTACTGAAGAGACATCCTACGACCCAAGAAGTCCTTATTCAGCATCTAAAGCTAGTTCCGATCATTTGGTTAGAGCATATTATCATACATATAAATTACCTATTGTAATTTCGAATTGTTCCAATAATTACGGACCGAACCAGTTCCCAGAAAAGCTTATTCCTTTGTCAATTAATAATATAAAAAACAAAAGACCAATCCCAGTATATGGCAAAGGAGAGAATATTCGCGATTGGTTATATGTTATTGACCATGCGAACGCCATTGATTTAATTTTTCATCAAGGTCGGGTTGGAGAAACATACAATATTGGTGGCAACAACGAATGGAAAAATATAGATCTTATTTATACATTATGTGAGATAATGGATAAAAAACTAGGTCGCGCAAAGGGAGAATCGGCTCAGCTAATTACCTTTGTAAAAGATCGTGCAGGTCATGATTTACGATATGCAATAGATTCATCGAAAATACAAAAAGAACTTGGCTGGAAACCATCGTTGCAATTTGCCGAAGGGCTTGAAAAAACAGTGGATTGGTATTTAAATAACGAGGATTGGTTAAATCATATTCTTAGTGGGGATTACGAAAAGTATTATAACCAGCAATACCATAAACGATAAACAAAAAAACCCCGACAGATAGTTGGGGTTTTTCTTTATAAAGGTATTTTTTTTATTCTACTGTAACCGATTTTGCAAGATTTCTTGGTTGATCAACATTACAATTGCGCAATACAGCAATATGATATGATAATATTTGCAAAGGAATTACAGCTAATAAGGCACATAATTCATCTTTTGTTTCTGGTATTTCCAGTACATGGTCGGCTAACTTTTTTATTATTGTATCACCTTCACTAACAACTGCAATAACAATTCCTTTTCGGGCTTTTACTTCTTGAATATTAGAAACAATCTTTTCGTAGGTCTTATCTTTGATTGCTAAAACTACCACGGGCATCTTTTCGTCAATTAGTGCAATAGGTCCATGTTTCATTTCAGCTGCAGGATAACCCTCTGCATGAATATAAGATATTTCTTTTAACTTTAATGCTCCTTCCAGTGCTACAGGAAACAAATATCCTCTTCCTAAATAAAGAAAATTGGTAGCATCTTTATATAATTTACTAACCTTAAGATAGTTATTGTTGCTTTTTAAAATTTTTTCGATTTTTGTTGGAATGGCATGAAGCTCCTTAATTAGCTCATCATAGTTCTTTTTAGAAAGAACCTTTCTTTCATACCCCAAGACAATAGCTATCATGGCTAAAACTGTTACCTGAGCTGTAAAAGCTTTTGTTGATGCAACACCTATTTCTGGTCCTGCATGTGTATATACACCAGCATGTGTTTCGCGCGGAATACTTGAGCCCACAACATTACAAATACCCAAAACTGTTGCTCCGGCTTGCTTTGCAAGCTTTATTGCAGCCAAAGTATCAGCAGTTTCTCCACTCTGACTTATTGCAATAACAATATCGTCGGGTGTTATTATTGGGTTTCTATAACGAAACTCTGATGCATATTCAACCTCAACAGGAATTCTTGCAAGGTCTTCGATTAAATATTCACCAACTAATCCAGCGTGCCATGATGTTCCGCAACCTATAATAATAATCCGTTTTGCTTCAATAAGTTTGGGCATTACATTATATAATCCACCAAGAAAAATCTCCATTTTATCTAAAGAAACTCTTCCTCTAAAAGTGTCTAAAATAGATTTTGGTTGCTCAAAAATCTCTTTCATCATAAAATGATCAAAGCCATTCTTTTCAATCTCACCAATATCTAAATCAATTATTTGAACTTTTGGTGTAAGGCTATCATTTTTTATCGTTTTTAAACTTAATCCATCACGACTCAAAATAGCAACATCATCGTCATTTAAATAGATTACACTTTTTGTATGTTCAACAATTGGTGTTGCATCTGAAGCAATAAAATATTCACCATCGCCTACTCCTATTACTAAAGGACTACCTCTTCTGGCAGCAATAAGTTTGTCTGGTTCTTCTCTACAAATTATAGCTAGGCCAAATGCACCAATAACTTTTGAAAGAGCTAATCGAACTGCAATCTCAGCACTTACTTTTCCTTTTAGATAAATATATTCAATAAGATTAGCTAGTACCTCTGTATCTGTTTCTGAAATAAAATTATAACCACGATCAATTAACTTTTCTTTTAATTTACTGTAGTTTTCAATTATTCCATTATGAATTAATATAAAATGACCATTCATAGACTCGTGTGGATGAGCATTTAAATCGTTAGGTTCACCATGTGTGGCCCAACGAGTATGACCTATTCCCACAGTTCCGGCTGTATCCTGCTTTGATGCAAAATCATCAAGATCTGATACTTTTCCCTTTTTCTTAAAAACTTTTACTTTTTTGTTAAATATTGATACCCCTGCAGAATCATAACCTCGATATTCAAGTCTTTTGAGACCGCTAATTAAAATCGGGTATGCTTGTTTTTCTCCTATATATCCAACTATTCCACACATAAAATATTAATGTTTTGAATATGTAACCTTAAGTTTAATATTTTCACCAGCTTTTAAAATTACACGATTTGCTTCTGAGGTATTAGCAGGTATTTTTAAAACTAAACATGAATCAGTAGACTGGCCATTTAATAGAGATTTAAGATATAACGAAATATCAAAGCTATATTGATAATCTGTAGCATTTAATTTCCCATCAAATAATTTTCCACTTGAAGCATCAACAATTTGAGAATAAATCGAATCTGCAACAAGATGAGTAAAATATAACTGATCAGGAAATGGATATTCCTCAGGTTCTCCGGTATCGAATATCGGCATAATAAGCTCGGCTTTTAGTATTGAGTAATTAGCCTTATTAATCAAATCCATATAATTAGAAAGAATCAATTTAGATGTAACTCCTCCAAGACCTTGTACAAATAGCAGAGAATCTATCTCAGTTGAATCATTTTCCATAAAGGCCTGTAGTATCGAATTTTCAGGGTTATTCTTATATGTACCAAACCTTTCACCTTTATTTAAATAATAAGGAAACGACAATGTATCATTATAATAAATAACTAATTTCGTTTGGGCATTTGAAATATTAACATTAAACAATTGGCCTCCATTAGTTAGAACATTCTCAGGTATAATAGAAATTCCTTTGAATGTATCTAAAAAAAGTGAGTCATCTTTATGAGCTGATGAATCAGCAGCTATGCGATTTGCTATATCTATATCTAATGGAAAAGCTAGAAGGGTATCTCCTTGTATTCTATATCCGGTATTTAATTTGTTGGCTATGGAATACATATTATCCATATTATAATCTGAATAATATATTGGGTCTTCAGAAATAGCTGAATCAAGTTCGTAAATATTAATCGGGAAATTGATATCTTTTATTCCAAAAGTGGTATCTACCTGAAGAAATAGTACTATAGAATCAATTACAGCACTATCATAAACCCAAACATAGTTTACAGGCTCAAATTGGGATGCAATTCTGCCTTCGGTTGATCCGTAATAAGTGCTATTTACTAAACCAAGATAGTAAGTTGAATAGTTTTTTGAATAAAATCTAGTTTGGTTAACTAAATAACTACTAAACGACAATGTTGTATCATCATAAATATATCCTATTTTATCATTTTCGGGAATTAAATCGGCTCCAAGTAAACTAGCTTCTTCTGTGCATGAATAAAAAATAGAAATAGATGCAAGAGAAATAACTACCAAAAAATGTAAGAAAGAACTTCTGGTTAAAAATTGAAATTTTGTATTCATCTTATTTTAAAGGATTTTATCGTATAATTGTGAGTATGCTTCAATATAATCTTCTGTATCGCGATGTTCAATAAACGGTTTTTTTAGGGTTTTAATATATTCATGTAGCTCTGAATTTATTTTTTTACTTCCAACAATAACTGCATCAGACATTTCGACAGCCAGTTTATTCAAATTTAAAAAAGTAGGTTCTTTTAAAATCTTAACATCAGATTTTGTAATGCTCTCAAAAAGAACCTTGTCTTTAAAATCTTTGTGCAACGAATTCTTAAAATCATCTTTATAAACAGAATATACTATTTTTGAATTTGCGAATAATGGATCGTCGCTATATGCTTTTTTAATATAAAGAGGAACAAGGCTTGTAAACCATCCATGACAATGAATAATATCAGGTGTCCATCTAAGCTTACGTACTGTTTCTATTACTCCTCTTGCAAAAAATATAATTCGTTCGTCGTTATCAGCAAATTCTTTTCCGTTTTCGTCTTTAGATGTAGATTTTCGCTGAAAATAATCCTCATTATCAATAAAATAAACCTGCATTCTTGCCGATTGTATCGATGCAACCTTAATAATTAAAGGATGATCGGTATCATCGATAATTAAATTCATACCAGAAAGACGTATAACCTCATGCAATTGGTTGCGTCTCTCATTTATACATCCGAATTTGGGCATGAAAGTTCTAATCTCTTTCCCACTTTCCTGAATACCCTGTGGAAGATTCCTTCCAATCAACGACATTTCTGATTCGGGTAGATAAGGGGTAATTTCTTGCGAGATAAATAAAACTTTTTTATTTTCCATTTTTTGGAATGTTGAATTAATTTTAAATCTTTGCAAAATTAGTAAAAATATTGTTAATCATCAACAAATTACTTCTTGCATATAATCTTGTTGACAATAAATATTTTTATTCTTTCTTTTTTAAAACTCTCATACATATTACCTTTATATCTTATATTTGTGCAATTTTAAAGGTTATGAAGATAGTTTCAAATAGATCGGATTTAATACAAGAGCTAAATTTATTGCGTCAGCTTGGCAAAACAATAGGATTTGTACCCACTATGGGGGCTCTTCACGAAGGTCATCTTTCTCTTATGAGATATTCTAATGATCAAAACGATATTACTGTTGTTAGTATTTTTGTAAACCCAACTCAGTTTAACGACAAAAAAGATTATCAAAGATATCCCAGAATATTGGATGAGGATATAAAAAAACTCGAATCTGTTTCTTGCGATTTTCTTTTCACTCCTTCCGAACACGAAATGTATCCCGTAAAGGATACTCGCGAATTTGACTTTGGAAATCTCGACAAAGTTATGGAAGGCAAATTCAGACCGGGTCATTTTCAAGGTGTAGCATTAATAGTAAGCAAACTATTTGAGATAGTAAATCCTGATTTTGCTTATTTTGGAGAGAAAGATTTTCAGCAAGTAGCTATCATCAAGCACATTACCAAAAAACTAGATTTCCCGGTAGAAATTATTTCTTGTCCAATCTTACGTGAAACAGACGGATTGGCTATGAGCTCTAGAAATATGCTTTTATCCATTGAAGAAAGAAAACATGTTCCATTAATTTTCAAAACCCTTCAGGAGGCTCAACAAAAAGCAAAAAATCTAAGTGTAGATGAAACAAAAAACTGGGTTGTTTGTACTATTAATAATGATTCCTTCTTAAAAGTTGAATATTTCGAAATTGTTGACGAAACAAATCTGCAGCCCATAAATAAATGGGAACAAAAAACGGGTAAGGTTGGGTGTATTGCAGTGCATGTTGGAAATATAAGACTTATAGATAATATTAGATTTAATTCGTAAATTTGTAAGATTAATTGTATCAAAATGAATATCGAAGTTGTTAAATCAAAAATACACAAAGTAACAGTTACCGAAGCTAACTTGCATTATGTTGGAAGCATAACCATAGATCAGGATTTAATGGACGCATCCAATATAATTGAGAATGAGAAAGTTCAAATAGTTAATTTAAATAATGGTGAGCGACTCGAAACATACGTAATTAAAGGAAAAAGAGGAGCTGGTGAAATTTGCCTTAATGGTCCTGCTGCCCGAAAAGCTACTGTCGGCGATGTAATTATTATTATTTCTTATGGTTCTCTGGATTTTGAAGAAGCGAAAAGTTTTAAGCCCTGCTTAATATTTCCTGATACAGCCACAAACAAACTAATATAAAACCCTTTGAAAAGAAGCGTTTTTAAGATTATCAATTTTTTTATCTTTTTAACTATCGGTTTAATTCTCCTTTATTTTGCATTTAAGGGAATTAATTTCGAAAGCTTGGTAAATGATTTAAAAAACGCTAACTATACATGGGTTGGATTATCGTTAATTTTTGCCTTCTTCGCTTACCTCAGTCGTGCGTATCGATGGAAATTATTAATCGAACCACTTAATTACACCCCCCCACTTAAAAATGTTTTTTATGCCTTAATGATAGGTTACCTTGCAAACCTGGCATTTCCTCGAATCGGAGAAATTACACGTTGTGGGTCACTTACCAAAACAGACAAAATCCCAATAGATTCTCTAATTGGCACTGTGATTATTGAACGAGCTGTAGATATGCTGGTGCTTTTGATTTTCCTTTTTGTTATTTTTCTGGCAAAAATAGAATATTTCGGAAGTTTCATTAAAGATAATGTTTTTATCCCTTTATATAACAAATTCATCAATATAGTTGATTTTCCATTTTATTACTGGATTTTAATTGTTCTACTAATTGCTGCAATTATCATAGGATATTATTATTTCCGTCGAAGATTAAAACGTGTATTGATAATTCATAAATTCCGAAAGCTATTACGGGGTGTTTTTACAGGAATAAAAACGGTAACTAAAATGCAAAATAGGTGGGCATTTCTTTTACATACTGTAATTATTTGGGCAATGTATTTCCTAATGACCTATGTTGTTGTTTTTGCTATTCCTGCAACACAAAATTTGAAGCCTATTGATGGCGTATTCTTGCTTGTAATTGGTGGATTAGGTATGGCTGCTCCAGTGCAGGGAGGAATCGGAGCTTTTCATTGGATAATAGCATCAGGGCTTACATTATACGACATTTCTAAAACTGATGGATTGGTGTTTGCTACTATCCAACACGAATCACAAGTTTTTTTAGTTTTAATCCTTGGAACTATATCAATTTTAATGTTGTTTATTAATTCTCGCCGCAAAAGAAAAATAATTAGTTAAATTTACTCCTGTTAATTTTTTATTATGGATAAATTAAGCTTTATAAAATCAAAAATTATTGATTTTAATAATATCGATTCACATCTGGCATTCTGGAATTTTAAGAACTATAAAATCGTTTTTACTAACGGATGCTTTGATATTATTCACAGAGGCCATATAGAATACCTTGCCCAAGCTGCAAGCTATGGCGATATTTTAATTATAGGTCTAAATACCGACAATTCTGTTAGTAGAATAAAAGGCGAAAACCGACCTGTTCAGGACGAATATGCTCGTGCAATTACATTAGCCGCATTGCAATTTGTCAATGCAGTAGTTCTGTTTGATGAGAATACACCCTATGATTTAATTCAAAAAATTCAGCCAGATATTTTAATTAAGGGTAGCGATTATAAGCCCGAAAATATTGTTGGTTACGATATTGTTAAAGCAAAAGGTGGAAAAATTGTTACGATTGATTTTATAGATGGCTATTCAACTACATCAATTATTGAAAAGCTAAAAAAATAAACTTGTTTTATGGCTAAAGTAAAAACAGTATATGTATGTCAGAATTGTGGCGCCGAATCTGCTAAATGGATTGGCAAATGCTATTCTTGTGGAGAGTGGAATTCATACGTTGAACAAAAATTAGCCAAAGAATCTAATAAAAGTATTGTTTTTACTGATTCTGATAAGTTACATCCTCTTAAAATTTCGGAAATAGTATCAAAAAACGAAGGTCGCATTTTAACTCACATTGCCGAACTTGATCGAATTCTAGGTGGAGGATTAGTTCCTGGATCGGTAATTTTAATTGGAGGTGAGCCAGGAATAGGAAAATCGACATTGGCATTACAAGTCGCCCTAAAATTAAACCATTTAAAAACACTTTACATTAGTGGCGAAGAAAGTCCACAACAAATTAAGATGAGGGCTGAAAGAATCAAGTTTAAAAATGAAAATTGTTTTATTCTTGGTGAAACACTTCTGGAAAACATACTTATTCATACGCAAAACCTTCAACCCGACATTTTAATTATCGATTCTATTCAAACTCTTTACTCTGACAAATTAGAATCATCGGCCGGAACAGTATCCCAAATTCGAGAAACAGCAGCTACTTTATTGAAATTTGCCAAAACAACACACACACCTGTTTTCTTAATTGGGCATATAACAAAGGAAGGAAGTCTTGCAGGACCTAAAGTTCTCGAACACGTTGTTGATACAGTGCTTCAATTTGAAGGCGACCAAAATAACCTTTACCGTATTTTGCGTACTACAAAAAACCGATTTGGATCAACTTCTGAATTAGGGATTTTTGAAATGGGCAACGAAGGATTAAGAGAAGTACCCAATCCTTCTGAAGTATTAATTGCACAAACAGATGAAGTTTTAAGCGGAACATCAATTGCTTCAACCATAAATGGAGCTCGACCACTATTAATTGAAATACAAGCACTTGTTAGCTCTGCTGTTTATGGAACACCTCAACGATCATCAACAGGATTTGACAATAGAAGATTAGGTATGTTATTAGCTGTTCTTGAAAAAAGAGCTGGATTCAAGTTAAGTCAGAAAGATGTTTTTATAAATATTGCAGGTGGCATTAAAGTAGATGACCCTGCTACTGATTTAGCAGTAATTGCTTCTGTACTTTCTTCAAATCTTGATATACCTATCGATAAAAACATTTGCTTTGCCGCTGAAGTTGGCCTAACTGGAGAAATACGACCTGTAAGCAGAATTGAACAACGTATAAGCGAAGCTGAAAAACTGGGTTTTATGAAAATCTTTATTTCTCGATATAACTCCAAAGGTGTAGATCTTAAAAGATTCAAGATTGATATTGTTAAAGTAGGCAGAGTTGATGAGTTATTCAGATCACTATTTAAAAAGTGAAAACATTGAAAATACTGGATGTAAAAAATCTTTCGTTGTCATTCTATAACAATAACCAACCAACCCAGGTTTTAAAAAACATATCTTTTACACTAGATCAAGGACAAACTCTTGGTATAGTTGGAGAATCTGGATCGGGAAAATCATTGACAGTACTTTCGGTTTTGAAGCTTTTGCCGTCAAATGCGAAGCTATCAGCAGATAATATTCTTTTTACGAACAATGGACTTGAAACCAACCTATTGAATCTGGAAGAAAATGAGATATTAAATTTTCGGGGATGTAATATTTCTATGATATTTCAGGAACCCATGACATCTTTAAATCCGTCAATTAAATGTGGCAAACAGGTTGAAGAGGTTTTTTACATTCATCAAACAAATAAAAATTCAGTATCCAAATCAAAGGTAATTGAACTATTCGAGGAAGTTATGCTTCCCGATCCATTAAGAATATACAATAGTTATCCACATCAATTATCAGGAGGACAGAAACAAAGAGTAATGATTGCTATGGCCATAGCTCTTAAACCCGCTATTCTAATTGCTGATGAGCCAACTACTGCATTAGATGTAACGGTTCAAAAATCGATTCTCGATTTATTAAAACAGATTCAGGAAAAATACCAGATGAGTATAATTTTTATTTCACACGATCTGGGTATTATTTCACAAATGGCTGATAACATTATGGTAATGTACAGAGGAGAATTAGTAGAGTTTGGCCAAGCTGATCAAATAATAAAAAATCCAAATCATGCTTATACAAAAGGGTTATTAAAATGCCGCCCAAACCTAAAGTTAAAACCTTACAGATTGCACATTTTATCTGACTTTACTAATCCTCCACGAGAAAAAAAAGAGAAACCTGTTATAGTGGAAAATTTAATTCAAAAAGACCCATTGCTAAGGGTTCAGAACTTAACAAAGAGATTTATTATTGAAACCAGTTTTTTTGGAAAAACAAATAAAGAGTTGATAGCTGTAGATGATATTAGTTTTGAAGTATTTAAAGGCGAAACATTAGGTTTGGTGGGAGAATCAGGAAGTGGAAAATCTACATTAAGCAGAATTATTACTCAACTAATTAATTACAATTCAGGTTTAATAGAATACAATGGAGTTTCTTTACAGAATCTTTCAAAAAAAGAACTAAAGGAGTTTCATAAGAAAGTACAAATCATTTTTCAAGATCCTTATTCATCGCTAAATCCAAAAATTACCGCTGGAGAGGCTATAATGGAACCTATGATTGTTCATGGGATTTACTCATCGTTTCGTGAGCGAGAAAAAGAAACAAAAAGACTTTTAGAGAAAGTTAGGCTCTCACCCAATTCATTTAATAAATATCCGCATGAGTTTTCTGGAGGACAGCGACAAAGAATAGTTATTGCACGTGCATTAGCAGTTAAACCAGAATTTATTATTTGTGATGAGTCTGTTTCGGCATTAGACGTATCAGTTCAGGCTGAAATACTTAATTTACTCAATGATTTTAAAGAAGAATTTAATCTAACCTATATATTTATATCCCACGATTTGGCGATTGTGAAATATATGTCAGATAGAATAATGGTTTTGAAAAATGGGGAATTGATTGAAATAAACGAGACAGACAAACTCTATAGTTCACCTGTCTCTGAATATACAAAAAATCTTATTAGCTCTATTCCTAATATTGCTCAGTATTAAAAGAAATTATCATCATTTTCACTGGTATTTTTATCCTCTTGTAATGATGGACAATTTAAATTAATATCAAACTTAAGAGGTTTTTCAAAAACGTCATCTCGTGTAACATATAAAGTTGAATCGTTATAAACTTTTGTCATAAATAGAGCAAATATTGGCAATGCAGTATTGCCGCCTTGCCCTAAACCTATTCCGGCAAAATGAATGCTACGATCTTCGCCACCAACCCATGCTCCTGAAACAAGATTTGGAGTAACACCAACAAACCAGCCATCGGAATGATTTTGTGTTGTTCCTGTTTTCCCTCCTATATCGTTCATCAACTCATATCGCCACCTCAATCTGCTTGCCGTACCATCCTTTACAACTCCTTGTAAAAGCTCAGTCATTAAATATGCTGTTTGCTCACTAATAGCCTCGTTTTTTGATGATGTAAACCGTGCTAATACATTTCCATTCTTGTCTTCAATACGTGTAACACACATTGGTTCAGAGTGTACACCCTTATTTGAAAATGTGGTATATGCACTTACAACCTCAAGCAAAGTAATATCTGATGTTCCCAAGAAAATAGATGGTACAGGATCAATAAAACTTTTTACTCCCATTTTTTTCATCACATCAATTACCGATTCAGGATTAAATTGCTTTATTAACCAGGCAGAAATGTAATTAACCGAATTGGCCAATCCCCACTTTAAAGTTACCATTTGCCCGTCTTTATCCGAGGGACCTGAATTTTTTGGTGTCCAGGTTGTATCATTAAGAATAAAAGTTGTTGGAACATTGGGTACCGTATAACAAGGCGAATATCCTTCCTGCATTGCCAATGTGTAAAGGAATGGTTTAATGGTTGATCCCACCTGTCTTTTGCCATACGAAACCATATCGTATTTAAAATGTTTGAAATCGGGGCCTCCAACATACGCTTTTATATAACCATTGTGAGGATCAATAGCTACAAAACCTCCCCTAAGATAAAACTTATAATAAATTAAAGAATCTAATGGGGTCATAATGGTATCACGCTCACCTTTCCATGAAAAAACAGTCATTGGAACAGGCGTATTAAAAGAAAGTAGAATAGAATCTGAGCTTAAACCACTCCTTCTAAGTGAGCGGTAACGATCGGTTCTTCGCATAGCTAATTCTATAATATCGCGGTATTCTGCTTTTGTTAATTTCTCGTAATAAGGTGCATTTGGATTGCCCTTTTGCTCATTGGTAAAATCATTCTGCAACTCACCGCCCATGTGCTCAACCATTGCTTCCTCGGCATATTGCTGCATTTTGGAATGAATCGTTGTATATATTTTTAGTCCATCTCTATATAAGTTATATGATGTACTATCTGGCTTCCGGTTTTTATTACACCAACCAAATAATGGGTCATTAATCCAGCGTATCGAATCCTTCTGATAATCCTCATAAAGAAAATAATTTCGTCGATTTGGTGTTGATGCATTAACGGTAAGTCTAATATATTCTCTCAAATAGGTTGCTAATCCAACATTATGATCCTGAACCTGATAATCCAGTTCAAGGGGCATAAGACTTAATGAATCAAATTCGGCAGCACTAATATACCCGTATTTATTCATTTGCGACAAAACTATATTTCTTCTTAAAAGAGATCGCTCGGGATTCCTAACTGGACTAAAAAAGGTTGGTGCTTTTAATAAACCAACTAGCAATGCAGCATCTTGAATTCTCAAGGAATCGGGTGACACATTAAAATACGTTTTAGCAGCTGATTTGATACCATAAGAATGACCTCCAAAGGGAACAGTATTGAAATACATCATCATAATTTCTTCTTTGGTATAATTCCTTTCCAAACGAACTGATGTAACCCATTCCTTAAATTTGGCAACACCCAAATGTAACTTTCTTGCAACAAAAAAATTATAGGTTGTTGTGTCTCTGGGGAATAAATTCTTCGAAAGTTGTTGAGTTATAGTACTTCCTCCTCCAGAACTTCTATCTCCCAGAATGATAGTATAAACAAAAACTCGGGCTAAACCTCGTAAATCTATACCTGCATGTTTATAAAAGCGAACATCCTCTGTTGCAATTAAAGCATTTATTAAATGCGGAGAAAGCTCATTATAATCAACATACGATCTGTTTTCGTAATAGAAACTACCTAATAATTTGCCATCTTCAGAAATAACTTCTGAAGCAAGATTGTTTTTTGGATTTTCAAGATCCTCAAACTTTGGCATCTCTCCAAGCTTACCGGCTGAGATCAAGGTAAAAATGACTACCAGCGTTATGATTGGTATAATTATTATACCCCAAAACAACCGAGTATAGAATTTTGGTGTGTATTTTATTTTACTCATATAGCATATTTTCTAATGGTTGTAAAAATAATAAATAATATTTAAATCAAAATTTTGAACATAAAATATGAATTGTATTAATTTTGTCGCAATTTTGAAAATTCTACAAACCCAAATAATTCATGACTGATAATTTAGTAATCGTTGAATCTCCGGCCAAAGCAAAAACTATTGAAAAGTTTTTAGGAAAAGATTTCACTGTTAAATCAAGCTTCGGACACATAAGAGATTTAAGTAAAAAGAATTTAGGTATTGATATAGAAAACAATTACCAGCCTGATTATATTGTTTCAGATGATAAAAAAAATGTTGTTAAAGAGTTAAAAGATTCAGCAAAAAAAGCAAAATTTGTTTGGCTTGCCTCCGATGAAGACAGAGAAGGTGAAGCCATTGCGTGGCATCTGTATAAGGAATTAAACCTTGATAAAGAAAAAACAAGACGAATTGTTTTTCATGAAATTACAAAAGATGCTATCCAGAATGCTATAAAAAATCCGCGAAATATAGATGAAAACCTTGTAAATGCTCAACAAGCAAGGAGGATACTTGATCGATTAGTAGGTTTCGAACTATCACCTATTCTCTGGAAAAAAGTAAAACCATCACTATCTGCTGGTAGAGTGCAATCTGTTGCAGTTCGTATATTAGTAGAAAGAGAAAGAGAAATAATGTCTTTTAAAAGTGAATCTTCTTTTAAAATTTCTGCTCAGTTTAAAACACCAAAAGGAGATGATTTAAAAGCTGAACTAAATGATAGGATTAAAATACAAAAAGACACCGAAAGTTTTCTTGAAAAATGCAAAACTGCTGATTATAAAATTGCTGATGTAATAAAGAAACCAGGAAAAAAATCACCCGCACCACCCTTTACAACATCAACACTGCAGCAAGAAGCGAGTCGCAAGCTTGGATTTTCAGTTGCACAAACCATGGCAATTGCTCAACGATTATATGAGGCAGGGAAAATAACTTATATGAGAACCGATTCGGTGAACCTATCGACCATGGCTATAGGGGCTGCAAAAAATGTTATTATTTCGGAGTTTGGAGAAAAATACTTACAAACAAGAAATTTTAAAACAAAAACCAAAGGTGCACAAGAAGCTCACGAGGCAATTCGCCCCACCTTTATGAATACTCCTAAAGTAACTGGATCAGATACCGAAAGAAAATTGTACGAGTTAATCTGGAAAAGAACTCTGGCATCTCAGATGAGTGATGCAATATTAGAAAAAACAACCATTTCAATCGACATTTCAAATGACCCAAGACAGTTTGTTTCAACTGGCGAAGTATTGAAATTTGATGGATTTCTAAAAGTTTACATGGAGTCGTCTGATGACGAAACAGATGAAGAACTAGGCTTGCTCCCTCAAGTAGAGCCCAACGATTTACTAAAATACAAATCAATTATTGCAACGCAGCGATTTACTCATTACCCAGCCAGATATACCGAGGCAAGCTTAGTAAAAAAACTGGAAGAACTAGGCATTGGGCGACCCTCAACTTTTGCCCCTACTATTTCAACTATTCAAAACCGTGGTTATGTAATAAAGGAAGATCGTCCTGGAGTAGAAAGACAATACACCATAATAGGTCTGCAAAATAATAAAATAACAACTGAGATTAAAACAGAGATTTCGGGGGCAGAAAAGTCTAAACTTTTTCCAAACGACATTGGCATCGTTGTAAATGACTTCTTAGTCGATCACTTTGACGAGATTATAAGTTACAATTTTACTGCTACAGTCGAAGAAGAATTTGACGAAATTGCCAATGGGAAAATTCTATGGAATAAAATGATAGATAAATTCTATAAACCATTTCATAAAAAAGTTGAAGAAACACTTGAAACATCTGCCCGCAGTGTAGGTGAAAGGATTATTGGAACAGATCCTGATTCTGGAAAACAAGTAACTGTAAAATTGGGCCCTTATGGACCTATGGCGCAAATAGGTCTTAAAGATGATGTAGAAAAACCCAAATTCGCTTCATTACAACGTGGGCAGCATATTGAAACAATTACATTAGAAGAAGCCCTTGAATTATTTAAACTTCCACGTAAAATTGGATTCTTTGAAGAGAAAGAAATGATTGTTTCAATTGGACGATTTGGTCCCTATATAAGACATAACTCAATGTTCTACTCCTTAAAGAAAGAAGACGACCCTTATAAAATAGAAGCCGATAGAGCCATTGAACTAATCGAAGAAAAAAGGAAGAAAGACAGTCAAAAAGTAATCAAAACTTTTGCTGAAGATACTGATTTACAAATTTTAAATGGTCGATGGGGACCTTATATCGCCTATAAAAAACAAAATTATAAAATCCCAAAGGGAAGCACTCCTGAGAATTTAAATTACAAAGAATGCAAATCCATTATCGAGAGTTCTAGTAAAACAGAAACTCAGAAAAATAAGAAAAGACCAAAAGAAAAAACTACAATAAAAAAATCAGCAGCTAAAAAACCGACAGCAAAGAAAGTTGCCTCAAAAAAGAAACCTAAATAGAAATGAATCTTAATGACTATTTTAGTCCGGTTGAAATATATAATACATCTAGAAATTATATTCATTCTAGCGCTCAACTTTTATCAGTTGTTTCGATTCATTCAAAAAACCAACCAATAGAAGATATTACTAAATTTGATCTAGCGTTAATAGGTGTTTCTAATAATAGTTTGCATGATATATATTTAGACGAATACTCAGAAGTAAGAGAAGAGCTTTATAGTCTTTGCGCTAATCGCAAAACAAAATTATACGACCTTGGCAATTTAAAACCATGCAAAACAAAAGCAGATACAATTATTGGATTAAGAGATGTTATAATTGAATTAATTTCATCAAAAATTATTCCCATAATACTAGGTAATTCTGAGGATGTTTTGTATTCACAATATTTGGCATACAAAAAACTCGCTTTTCGAGCAAACATTGTATCAATCGATTCAAAAATTGCTGCACTTGAAAACAAGGAGACCAATACCCCTTCTGCATTATGGAATATTTTAGTTAATGAAAATAATGCATTGGAAAATTTCTCAAATATTGGATTTCAGTCCTATTATGTAAACACAAGAACACTTCAATTTTTGTCAGAGAACTACTTTGGAGCATATAGACTTGGTTTTATTCGATCAAATTTAAAAGAAGTTGAACCCTTAATGCGTGATGCTGATTTTGTAGGACTTAATATTGCCTCAATCAGGCAACCAGATGCTCCAGCACAAAACGATGCTTCACCAAATGGATTTTATGGTGAGGAAATTTGTCAAATTGCAAGATACACAGGGAGTTCTAATAGATTATCTTCCTTTGGAATTTATGACTATAATCCAGATTTTGATCAAAACAAACAAACATCAAGATTAATTGCACAGATTATATGGTATTACATTGAAGGATTTTACCAACAGATTAATGAACACCCTTTAAATAAAGGAGTCCATTTTAAAAAATTCTTGGTAGCAATTAATACTGCGCAAAACGAACTTATTTTTTACAAAAGCGAACAATCTGATCGCTGGTGGATGGAAATACCATCATTGCTAGAAAAACCTACTAAAAATACTATTATTTCATGTACTTTTGAAGATTACCAAAAAGCTATCTCAGGCGAATTACCAGAAAGATGGCTTATTGCATTTCAAAGATTTAATCCTGCTTAAAATATCAATCCTCAATTCTTGGCTAAAAAAAATTCCAAGAATATTTTTTATCAAAAGTAACTTTATTAATTTTAATAAGTATAAAGTTATATCTTTACCAAGCTTATTAACATTTTATTGTTAGTAAAACTTGTATAGAAATATAATTTTTAGTTATTTTACCTTTAGTAATCAGTAAATTATTGAGAAATTATAGAACAAATATGAAGATTCGGCTTTTTCTTGTCACCATTTTATTAATGGTGTCTGTGTTTTTAAAAGCACAGCAAGATCCCCAATTTAGTCAATTCATGTTTACACAACTCTCAATAAACCCGGGATTTGCAGGCAGTGATGATAAAATTAACGTATTTGCCCTAACCAGACAACAATGGGTTGGTTTTATGGACAAAGGAACACCACAGATCAGTGTCTTTAATGCCGATGCAGCATTTACTTTATTTAAATTACCGCTTGGTGCAGGGATATCAATAAAAAATGATATTATAGGATTTAATAATGACACTGAAATCAATATTTCATTAGCATATAAAGTAAATATTGGAAGTGGAGTTTTAGGCATTGGTATAAAAGGAGGAATTGTAAATACAGATATATCAGGAGAATGGAAATACCCTGATGCCGATGGACAAGATGATCCTGCTATTCCAAAAAACCAAAAAGGGATGGCTATGGTTGATTTAGGTTTTGGTCTATTTTACAAAACTAACGACCTTTATCTTGGTATTGCCAGTACCCATTTAAATGAAGCAGAATTTGATTTACAACAAGGAAAACCTGCTTTACAACGACATTATTATGTTAATGCCGGTTATAATATGGCTTTATCAAATCCATTACTCGAATTTAAGCCATCTGTTCTTGTTCAATCAGATGGTACGTATTCACAATTAAGTATAAATGCTTTACTCGAATACAATAAAAAGATATGGGGTGGCGTTTCTTGGAGAACAGATAATGCTATTATTGGTGTATTAGGTATCGAATTGTTCAATTGGGTAAAAATTGGATATTCGTACGATTTTGTAACATCAGATATTATGGGATATAATAGTGGTTCACACGAAATTATGATGGGATTTAGTTTTGATGTTAAAAAAGAAAAAACACCTGAAAAATATAAAAGCATTAGATTTTTATAGAATATTATAAAGACAATTTGAAGAATTATTATTATTTTGCAACATAAATTTTTTAAATATTATGAAAAAAATACTTGTTCTAGTTATTCTTTTGGGAGCCACTTTTGGTTGTAGTCAATACAACGAGGGCGAATTAACGGGAGTTCAAGGTAGAAAAGGATGGTTCGAGTCACAACCGTATGGAATGGCTTTTATTCCAATTGGAAGCTTCAATATGGGACCTAGTGATCAGGATGTTTCTTGGGCTATGACCTCCTACTCCAAAACTGTTTCCGTTGATGCTTTTTGGATGGATGAAACAGAAATAACAAATAATGAATACCGACAATTCGTATATTATGTGAGAGATTCAATTATGAGAAGAAAACTCGGTGAACAAATTGAAGATTTTGTTATTGCTGAAGACCAATTTGGAAATCCAATTGATCCACCAATTCTTAATTGGGAAACTGAAATTGATATGCAAAACGAAGAACATGTAGAAATTCTTAACGAATTATATTTAGCTGAACATGAGAGATTTTATAGAAGGAAAGAATTTGACACTCGTAAGTTAATGTTCGAATACTACAGAGTTGATATGCAGCAAGCTGCAAAAAAGTCTAACCGATATAATTTCGACACTAAAGAATATTCAGGAACAGCAATAAATGCACAGGGAGAAATAATGGATGTAGAAGACAGATCTGCATTTGTTATTCGTGATGTCATTAATATTTACCCCGACACTCTCTGCTGGATTAGTGACTTCACTTACTCGTTCAACGAGCCCTATACAAATATGTATTTTTGGCATCCCTCATACGACAACTACCCTGTTGTAGGAATTAGCTGGAAACAAGCCAGAGCATTTACCGTTTGGAGAACACAGTATTTAAATGAATTTTTACTCAAAGCTGGTGATGGATTTGTTCAGGATTTCAGATTACCAAGTGAAGCTGAATGGGAATATGCATCAAGAGGCAATTTAGATCTTGCAATGTATCCATGGGGAGGTATGTATACTAGAAATAAAGAAGGTTGTTTTCTTGCCAACTTCAAGCCATTGCGTGGTAATTATGTTGATGATGGTGGCCTTATAGCTGTAGCAGTTGGAAGTTATTCACCAAACGAATATGGTTTGTTTGATATGTCAGGAAATGTTGCTGAATGGACTGCTAATGCTTTTGATGAATCAGCATTTACTTTTATGCACGATATGAATCCAGATTACAGATATGAAGCATTACCTGATGATGCAGTATCAATGAAACGAAAAGTTATTCGTGGAGGATCATGGAAAGATATAGGTTACTTTTTACAGAATGGTACCAGATCTTATGAATTCCAGGATTCTGCAAAATCATACATTGGTTTTAGATGCGTTAGATCATATTTAGGATCTAATAATTAATATTTTATAAATTTAAACGGTTTGTGCTATGATTAACATATCAGAATTAACCCAGACATCTCAGTGGAAAAAGTTTATGGCAAAACTTTATGGCTGGGGAGCAGCAGTTGTTATTCTTGGTGCTTTGTTTAAAATCAATCACTGGCCTCTTGCCACACTGATGTTAATTGTAGGTATGGGTACAGAAGTAGTTATATTCTTCTTTTCAGCCTTCGAACCTATTCATGAAGACGTAGACTGGACCTTAGTTTATCCAGAATTGGCAGGCATCAGTGAAGAAGATGATTTTAAGCATGCTTCATCAGGAAAGATTAAAGAAACTAGTAGTGGAGGTAGTTTTGGAAAACTTGATGAGATGTTACAAAATGCTGAAATAACACCAGAGCTATTTGAAAAACTGGGTAAAGGATTAAAAAACCTAAACCAGACAACACAAAACCTAATAAATGTTTCTGATGCAGCAAAAGCTACTAATCAGTTTGTTGATAATTTACAAACTGCTTCAGAATCTGTATCTTCTATGGCTGAATCCTATAGTAATGCATCACAAAAATTAACTGGATCGGTTGATGCACTTATTGGATCTTACAACAACTCTGCAGAACTTATTAAAGATTCTGGTAAAAATATTGCTGAACAATTTGTTAGTACAAGCCAAGGATTTATTGAAAACTATAAAGCAACAGAAGAAAAAATTCAAGCAAATATTACTGCTATTGCTAGTGGAAATCAAACTTATAATGAAAAACTTGAGCTTATTAATAAAAATCTCTCAGCACTTAATTCGGTTTATGAACTACAATTAAAAAATACCAATGAGCAGGTTAAAAATTCGCAATTACTAACCGGTGATATGGAACAAATTATTAATAACCTTAAAAGTTCTGCTGATGAAACTACTATTTATAAAAATGAATTGGCAAAACTTAATAAGAATCTTTCAGCTTTAAATAATGTTTATGGCAATATGCTTTCTGCTATGAATATTAGTTAATTATACTAGATAAACTAAACGAATATGGGTCACGGTAAAGAAACTCCCAGGCAAAAAATGATCGGTATGATGTATTTGGTGTTAACAGCAATGTTAGCATTAAACGTTTCTGCTGAGGTTCTGGAAGCCTTTGGTGTAGTTGACGAAGGTATTAGAAAAACTACAGCCAACTTTTCAGAAAAAAATGGAATTCTTTATGATAATTTTAATGAACAATTTGCCTTAAATGAGACAAAGGTAAAACCATGGAAAGAGAAGGCTGATGAGGTGCACAAACGTTCTGATGAACTCTATGAATATATCCAGCAAGTTAAAAGAGATATTGTAATAGCTAATGGACAAGCTAGAGAAAAAGGTGAAAGTAAAACTGCAATAACAGAAGACGGAGATATAGAAAACGAAAAACTTGTCGGTAAAGATAAGGTTGATATTGCATCTAATATTCTTATTGGAGGCAATAATGATGGTAAGGCTTATGACTTAAGAGAAAAAATAAAAGAATATAAAGAATACCTAATATCGCTGGTAGACGAAAAAAACACTCGTTTATTGCATTCATTAGAAAGTAGCCTGGGAACAGAGAATCCGCCTCCTGCACCTGATGGGACGCAAAGAGAATGGGAAGTTAAGTATTTCGAATCCATGCCTTTGGCGGCAGTTATGCCACTATTATCAAAATTTCAGGCAGACGTGCGTAATTCTGAATCAGAGATAGTTCAATATTTACTCGAACAAATTGATGCTGGTTCATTAAAGGTCAATAAGCTTGAAGCTACAGTTATACCAAATTCAAGCTATATTTTAAGAGGGAATCCTTATAAAGCAGATGTTTTCTTATCAGCTCTTGATACAACATCGCCTCCTATCGTTTATATTGGTCAATATGATTCAATAAAGCTTGAAGATGGATCTTTTGACTACAGAATGGTTGGAAGATATGACTCCCTTGATATAGTTAATGGCAAAGGTCGCTATGATGTTATGGGTTCGCGAATTGGTAAAACCGATTGGGGAGGAATTATTAAGGTTTTAGGTCCTGATGGTAGCTATATTAAAAAATCATTTAAGCAATCCTTCACGGTTGCAGAACCAAACCTTGTAGTATCTCCGGTTAAAATGAATGTATTTTATGTGGGGGTAGATAATCCTGTTAAAATTTCTGTACCTGGTATTTCTGGCGATAAAATTGAACCATCAATAACTAATGCCAAATTAAGAAAAACTGGTGATGGTGAGTATATAGTAAATGCCATTCGTCCAGGTAATAGCTTGGTATCAGTAACAGCAATAATTGATGGACAAAGAAGATCTATGGGTACTGTAGATTTTAGAGTTAAACCTTTACCAGATCCAGTAGTAAAAGTTGCTAATAAGCAGGGAGGGAAGATTGAAAAGAATATACTTAATGCACAAGCTGGTGTTTTTGCTGTAATGGAGAATTTTGATTTTGAACTAGAGTTTAAGATTATTGAATTTAGTGTATCGACAACCGATAAAGGAGGATATACTATTCAACAGAAAACAACTGGAAATAAATTTACTCAGGCACAATATAATTTACTTAAAGATATAAGAAGAGGACAAAGGGTAAATATTGAGGACGTTAAAGCTGTTGGTCCAGATGGAAGTGTTAGAAATTTGCCTCCTATAGTATTTGAAATAATTTAACTAAAAAACAATATATATGAAAAGGTTTTTTGTTGTTCTGATTGTTACAAGTTTACTGCTTACATTATTTAGTGAGCAACAATCTTACGCACAAAATGTAAATGACAATATCTACTTAAAGGAAAATGTTCCAGGAAAAAAACCTGTTCCATTTCCTGTTCTAAGAGAAGCTGATATAATGTGGTCAAAAAAAATATGGCAGATTATTGATTGTCGCGAAAAAATGAATCATCACCTATATTTTCCAATTATTGATGTTGATGATCGTAAAAGTTTAATTAGTTTATTAATATATGGAATAAATAATGAAGGTTTAACCGTTTATCGCGATGATGAATTTAGACAATTATTAACTCGTGATGAAGTATATGACTTGTTTGATGCATTGCCAGACACTCAGCAGGTAGCTGATCCGGAAACAGGAGATTTAGTTACCAGAATTATTGAGGGAGAGATTAAGTTTGAACAAGTAACAAAATACGAAATAAAAGAACAATGGTATTTCGACAAACAGCATTCAATGATGAGAGTTCGAATACTTGGTATTTGCCCTATTAGAACTTATATGGATCCAGAAACTGGGCAAACAGAAAAACTAAGAACTTTTTGGGTTTATTTTGATGAAGCACGTCCATTATTTGCAAAACAAGAGATCTTTAATAGAAATAATGATGCTCAAAGAATCAGCTTTGATGATGTTTTCTGGCAAAGACGTTTTAACAGCTATATAGTTAGAGAATCAAACGTTTATAACAACAGAGAAATAGTAGAATATATGCAAGGTGTTAACAACATTATGGAAGCCGAAAAGATTAAACAACAATTATTTGAAATAGAACACGATCTGTGGGAATTTTAGTTAAAGCATTATAAAAAAAGCGCCAAATGGCGCTTTTTTTATAAATATATATCTCCGTTTTTTAATTTTATATCATTTACAAATTGTTTTATCTCCTGTTCATCTTCTTTTTTACATACCAACAGTATTCCATCAGATTCAACAATAATATAATCTTTTAAACCTTGTACTACTGCTAATTTATCGTCAGGCATATTAATAATACAATTATGAAGATCATAAGCAAAAACATTATTCCCACGAATTGAATTTTTATTCTTATCGTGAGCCAGGTGTTCATTTAGCGAACCCCATGTTCCCAAATCTGCCCATCCAAAATTGCTGCAATAGACAAAGACGTTGTCAGCTTTTTCCATAATACCATAGTCAATTGAAACATTGCGGCATTCAAAATATGCTTTTGCAATAAATGCTTCCTCTTCAGGTGTATTGTAGAGATTAAAACCTTCTTTAAATAAATTGCTAACTTCTGGTAAATTGGTGCTAAAAGATTTCATTATTGATTTTAACGACCATATAAATATCCCCGAATTCCAAAAAAACTCTCCACTATCAAGAAATACCTGGGCCAGTTCTTTGTTAGGTTTTTCTGTAAATGTTTTTACTTTAAAAATGTTCGCGTTTTTTTTCTCTTTTTGTTTTTGATCAAACTGAATGTAGCCATAGCCTGTTTCAGGCCTACTTGGCTTAATCCCCAAAGTAAGTAAAGCATCTTTATTGGCTATAAAATCAAGTCCCTGAGAAATAACACTGACAAATTCGTTTTCTCTTAAAATTAAATGATCAGAAGGGGCGGTCACAATATTTGCATTGGGATTGATCTTAAGAATTTTATAATTTGCATAGGCAATGCAGGGAGCTGTATTTCTGCGCGAAGGCTCTAATAATATTTGATTGTCTGATAGTTCAGGTAATTGCTCCCTAATTATATCTTTATAATTAATACTTGTAACGATATAAATATTTTCTTTAGGACAAATCTGTATAAAACGATCAAATGTCATTTGAAGTAATGTTCTACCTGTACCAAGTATATCCAAAAATTGTTTTGGTTTATTTGCTCGACTAATAGGCCAGAATCTACTTCCTACCCCACCTGCCATTATAACACAGAAATTGTTTTTATTCATCTCTCTATTTTAAATTAAACTACTAAAATAACAAAAGCGAATATATTAATTGAGTAAAAACAAAAATTTCTGTAATTGTTTTTCGAATCAGCTATTATAACAATATTTGTATATTTGTAAATTCTTTAATAAAAATACAATGAGCCTAATTAATCATATTGGAAAATACCTCGTATTACTTTATAGGGTTTTTTCAAGACCAGAAAAACTAAAGCTTTATTATAAAGAAACGATAAAAGAAATTGATAAGCTTGGTTTAAATTCAATTTGGATTGTTGTGATTATCTCTGTTTTTATGGGAGCAGTTATAACCATTCAAACAGCCTATAATACTGAAAATCCTATTTATCCAAAGTATCTTATTGGTTTAACTGCAAGAGATACATTATTATTAGAATTCTCTTCAACTATCGTTGCATTGATTCTTGCAGGTAAAATTGGGTCAAATATTGCTTCAGAAATTGGAACAATGAGGGTTACTGAACAAATTGATGCACTAGAAATTATGGGAGTTAACTCTGCAAGTTTTTTAATACTGCCTAAAATTGTGGCAACAGTATTTTTTAGTCCATTTTTATGCATTTTGAGTATGTTCATTGGGATATTTGGTGGTTGGGTAGCAGGAGTAACCACGGGCATTATGACCTCCCAGGATTATATTTATGGAATACAATATGCATTTATACCTTATTATATAGTTTATGCATTGATTAAAAGTGCTGTATTTTCATTTCTAATTACTTCTATTTCTGCTTATCATGGGTATTATTCATTTGGAGGCTCACTCGAAGTAGGACAATCGAGCACGAAAGCAGTTGTACATAGCAGTATATCTATTTTACTTTTCAATTTAATTCTTACCCAACTTTTACTATCATGATAGAAGTAAAAAATTTATCAAAATCGTTTGAACATACAAAGGTATTGAATGATATTAATATTGTTTTCGACAAAGGCAAAGCCAATTTGGTTATTGGTCAGAGTGGATCGGGAAAAACTGTTTTATTAAAATCGATTGTTGGTTTACACAATGTAGATGAAGGTGAAATAGTATTTGACGGCACTATTTTCAATCATCTTAATTTTAAGGAAAAAAAGGAAATGCGAAAGGAAATAGGAATGCTATTCCAGGGAGGAGCATTATTTGATTCATCAACAGTTGAGGAAAACGTTATGTTTCCGCTGGACATGTTTACAGAAATGAGTTTTGAAGAAAAACGGGAAAGGACAAATGAGTGCTTAAAAAGGGTAAATATTATTAATGCAAATCAATTGTATCCAGCTGAACTTAGTGGTGGGATGAAAAAACGGGTTGCCATTGCACGTGCAATAGCACTAAATCCAAAATATTTGTTTTGCGATGAACCAAATTCTGGCCTTGATCCAAAAACAGCTCTTCTAATTGATAACTTGATAAAAGAAATTACAATTGAATTCAATATGACAACTATTGTTAATACCCATGATATGAATTCCGTTATGGAAATTGGCGATAAAGTTATTTTTATTTACAAAGGTGATAAATGGTGGGAAGGAACAAAAGATGATATTTTTGATACGGAAAACAAAGAATTGAATGAATTTGTTTTTGCCTCTAAACTATCTCAAAAAATTAAAGATTTAAAAAATCATTATTAACCAAGATCATAAACTCTTTCTAAACGTTTAATATCTAATATCTCAATATTTTTTCCTTCAATTTGAATAAGCTTGTCTTTTCTGAATTCTGATAGTACTCTGATTACATTCTCTGTGCTCATATCGATAAGTTCAGCGACTTCTTTTCTGCTAATAGGCAGGCTGTATTTGGTTGAATTGTATATATGTTTTGAAAACAATAACAAAATATAAGCTATTCGACCTCTTAATTGACGTGTATTAATATCTACCCTGGTTTTTATAACGGAATCTGCAATTTTACTTATTTTCTCAAAAAAATCAATAGCAAAAATCCCATTCGTTTTAATCAGGTTTTTAATAATTGCAAGATCAACAAAACAAACAACAGAATCTTCTATAGCTGTAACTGAATATACATGAGTAACATTTGAAAAAATACTTAGTAACCCTATAAAATCATTAGGTTTAGCGATACTTATAATATGTTCGCGATCATTTAATTCAGTTTTATAGAGTTTTACTAAGCCGTTTTGAAGATACATAAATGAAGATATAGGCTCACCTTCTAAACAAATATTGTCTCCTTTTCTAAAGTACTTTTCAATTTTTTCATCATTAATTAATCGTAATTCTTCGTCGGTAAGATTTTTAAACGCCCATGAGCGATAAATACATTCCTTGCAATTTGTGACTTTTAAAGACAAATCCATATTAAATACTGATTATAATTCAACTGATATATATCATTAATGATATATATCATAATATATAATAATGTCGATATGTTTATATCTGTTATTTTTGTAACAGTAATTATGATAAAAATACTATAAAATATTACAAAAATGAAAAAGATTTTAATTTTAGGAGCTGGAACAGGCGGAACCATAATGGCGAATAAACTTAGGAAAGAACTAAGCCGAGACGAATGGGAAATTACTTTAGTTGATAAGCACAAAACCCATTATTATCAGCCAGGATTTCTTTTTATTCCTTTTGGTATTTATAAAGAACAAGATGTAATAAAACCTAAGGCAGATTTTATTCCATCAGGTGTAAAACTCCTTTTTAATGAAATAGAGAAAATTGATCCAGAAAACAATAAGGTTTTTTTGGAAGGAGGACAAATACTACAGTATGATTTTCTAATTATTGCAACAGGAACACGAACCAGTCCTGAAGATACTCCCGGATTAAAAGGAGAATTATGGTACAAAGAAATTTTTGATTTTTATACAATTGAAGGAGCATTAGCTTTAAAGGAATTTTTTGAAACATGGCAAGGCGGTCGTTTAGTAATGAACATTGCTGAATTACCATTTAAGTGCCCAGTAGCGCCACTTGAGTTTGTATTTTTGGCCGATGAGTTTTTTACCAAAGTTGGAATTAGAGATAAAGTTGACATTACTTATGTTACACCTCTTTCTGGTGCTTTTACAAAACCACGAGCTACGAAAATGCTGGGTGAGTTATTACAGGAGAAAAATATTACAGTAATACCTGATTTCTATTTAGAAAGTGTTGATAACAAGGAAAAAGTAATCAGGTCGTACGATGGTAAAGAAATTCCTTTTGATGTTCTCACAATTGTTCCTGTGAATAAAGGAGATGAGCTTATTGCACGTAGTGGCATGGGTGATGATTTGAACTATATTCCAACCGATAAAAACACATTGCGATCGGAAAAATACGAAAATGTTTTTGTATTAGGTGATGCTTCGAACATTCCAACATCGAAAGCAGGTTCAGTAGTTCATTTTGCATCAGAAGTATTGTTTAAGAATTTGATGTGTGCAATAAAAGGCCGTAAAATGAGGGCACATTTTGATGGACATGCTAATTGCTATATTGAAACAGGATTTGGAAAAGGATCGATAATTGATTTTAACTATGAAACTGAACCCCTTGCAGGAAATTATCCATTACCTGGTATTGGTCCATTTGGATTGTTACAGAATACTAAAATGAATCATTACGGAAAAGTATTATTCCGTTGGATATACTGGCATATTTTGCTAAAAGGAAAAGAACTACCAGTAGAATCAGAAATGTCGATGGCTGGTAAAAAGAAGTAATCAATTAAAAGAATAGAGAAATGGATGTAAAAACAGATAATCTCCAAGAACAAATAAATCAGGTTAACGAAAAGCTAGATTTACTGCTGCAGTATGTAAACGAACAGCGTTTAAAGAATGAGGCTATCGAAGATTTATTTAGCGACTTATCTATTATAGGTAAAGATGCTTTTACAAGTGCGGTTGAAGAACTTGATAAACAAGGCATAGAAATCAATATAGATGATCTTAAAGCATTATCCTTTAAGTTTATTCGAAACATAAATAATTTTTCGCAATTAATTGATATGTTCGAGAGTCTAAATGATTTGGCCAAAGATGTTGGCCCAATTGTTACTGAAGCTGGAATTGACTTTGCAAATAAGCTTCATGAATTTGAACAAAAGGGTTATTTCGAGTTTATTGGTCAAATGGCACAAGTATTTGATAATACAGTTGTTGCTTATAACACAACAAATAAAGAATCTCTGAAAAAGTACTCGCTATGGAAAATTATGAAAGAATTAAATAGCCCAGAAATAAAGCAGAGTATAGGGTTTATGTTAACATTATTAAAAAATATGTCGAATCAATCAAAAAAAAATATTAGTATTCATTAATAAATTATAAAATTATGGCACAAAAAACGTATGCAGGTAAATCATTAGAAGTAACCGATGATGGTTATTTAGTTGATCCCTCGAAATGGAATGAAGAAATTGCAAAAGAAATGGCAAAAGAAGAAGGTATTGAATTAACTGACAAACATTTTGCAGTATTAAAATTTATTCGCGAAAACGAAGCTTCTCTAACAATCCGTAAGGTAGGTAATTCGGGCATAGTAGATATAAAAGGTTTTTATGCATTATTTCCAGGTGGCCCTTTAAAGATATCGTCGAAAATTGCAGGTATTAGGAAACCTACAAGTTGTGTTTAATCTAAAAACTACAAAATATGACAGAAAAAAAAGATACAAAAGTTAAAAAAGTAGCTATTATTTGTGCAAAAGGCACAATAGAAGATGTATATGCTGCTTTAGTGATGGCTAATGGAGCTGTTATGGAAGGAATGGAAGCGAAACTATTTTTTACATTCTTTGGCCTAGATGCTATTACAAAGAAATATATGAACAAGTTACATACTGGCACAGTTGGAAACCCTGCAATGCGAATGCCGGGAGGACTCCCCTTCCCAACCCTTTTAGGCGTTTTACCAGGAGTTGAAGCTGGTGTATCGGCAATGATGCGTGGACAGATGGAAAAACTCGATATTCCTCGGGTTGATGAGTTTCTGGACATGATTACAGCTGGAGGTGGTGAAATATTTGCCTGTAAGCTCGCGGTGGATATGTTCAAACTAAAAAAAGAAGATTTAAGTGATCATGTAATTGATATAATTACCATTGGTGATTTTTACAATATGGCTGGTGGAGATGGATCTCAAATAATATTTACTTAATAAAACTACCGCTCTTTAAAAGGGCGGTTTTTTTATTTTACCTCTTCGTAATCGATGTAATCACCTTCTGATTTATCTATAATTTTGCCAGAGCTTTGCGTTTTCTGAATAGTAATATCTCCCTCTTGTTTATTTTGATTTTTATATTGTGATTGTTGTTGCTCAAAATTCTTTTGAAATTTCTTTACATAATATTTTAATAAGAACCGGCCAATAATCCCTAAGAGATAGATTACGATAAAAAAGATTAGCAAAAATTTTAAGAATCCCATAAAAACCATTTTTGTTATAATTTGTAAAATTATAATTTCATTTTAAAAAAAGTACCATTTAGTATAATAAACTTATGTAAATCATAGGTATTGTAAATTAACCAGATTAGTAGCTTTTATTTCGTAACATTTTTTACTTTTGTAAATCTTAAAATATAATAAAATTGATATGGAAACGGTATTAAGTGGGATCAGACCAACAGGGAATTTGCATTTGGGAAATTATTTTGGTGCATTAAAAAATTTTGTAAAAATGCAGCACGAAAATAATTGTTTCTTCTTTATTGCCGATTATCATTCGTTAACCACCCATCCAAAACCAGAAGATTTACAAGGAAATGTACGACAGGTTTTATCTGAATATCTGGCAGCAGGACTAGATCCTGAGGTTGCAACTATATACATTCAAAGTGATGTGCCCGAAGTTGCAGAGTTATATTTGTTATTGAATATGAATGCCTATCTTGGAGAGCTGGAACGTACTACTACTTTTAAAGAGAAAGCTCGTCAACAGTCCGAAAATATTAATGCAGGATTACTTACCTATGCTGTATTAATGGCTTCAGATATTTTATTGCATAACGCTCATAAAGTTCCTGTTGGGAAAGATCAGGAGCAACATCTTGAAATGACACGGAAATTTGCCCGTCGGTTTAATCAGATGTATGGAGTAAATTATTTTAATGAACCTAGCGCATATAATTTTGGAGAACAATTAATAAAAATACCGGGATTGAATGGAACCGGAAAAATGAGCAAATCTGAAGGAAATGGAATATATCTATTTGACGATCCAAAGGAAATTCAGAAAAAAGTAATGAGAGCTGTAACTGATAGTGGACCTACAGTTAAAAACCAGGAAATGGCTGAACCTATAAAAAACATATTTTCCTTATTAGAAGTAGTATCGAAACCAGACACAGTGAGTTTTTTCAGAGAGAAATATAATAACTGCGAAATTCGTTATGGCGATTTAAAAAAACAGTTAGCTGAAGATATAATACATTTTACCACACCAATCAGAGAGCGGATTATTGAGATCTCATCAAATGATGAATATTTGCGAAAGGTTGCAAGAATGGGAGCTGAGAAAGCACGTGCCAGCGCCTCTAAAACAATTAAAGATGTTCGTGAAATTATAGGTTTTAAGCCGTTCTGATAATAAAAAAAATCCGACTGATAATCGGATTTTTTATTTCAATATTATTCTTCCCAGCAATGCTCGCAGGCATAACCAGACGCCCTGCATCCTTCAAGGGTTCCATAACAAGATCCATGTCCATCAGTATATGGTTTATCTCCTGGACAACATTTCTTTGCTGACGAACAATATAATGGAAAATCCTTGTCCGGACAATTCTCACTACAACTAGTTAAAGAGACTGATAACAATCCAAATACTGTAATAATTATCAGAGATAATCCCATTCCAAATGGTAATACATACTTTATTAATTGTTTTTTCATAATCCTTTAAATTAAATTTATTTTTTGAGAGTATTAGAATGCAAATAAAACTTTCTAAATATTACATGCGATGGCAATGCAGATGGGATGATAGATTTTATTGTATCGTTTTTTATAAAAAATGCTGTTGGAACAACATTTACAATACTAAATAATGAATCACCTGGTAAATTTCTGATACCAAAATCAATCTCGAAGTTTTCATTAAAAAGCTGCTGATGTATTTCTTCGCCAGTAGCAATTGCAATAATCCTATCTACTATCTTTGATTTTTCGTATTGCTTCAGATTCTCAATAGAATTTAAGCAGTGAGGACAATTGTATGAAAAACAAAACACTAAATAAGTGCTATCCTTTGAAGATTTTACGTACTTAGATAAATCAGTATCCTTAATATGCTTATTTAAATATCTCTCGTTTATATTTGATGATTTTTTAAAAATAGGTACTTTAAAAGTATAACCAGAAATAAATATCGACAGGCACATCGCACTAATGATAAAATACTTTTTCCAATCTTCTGTATCTATTTTTTCTTTTGGGTACTTTATCCAAACAATAAACGATAAGAATATCAATATAAAATTACGGATAAATGAAAATACTGGTGGCAAAGAAGAATATTTCAGCGTACCAAAACAACCACAGTTAGTTACTCCATTTTTAAAATATGCATAAGCAAATGATATCGTAAACACAACCAATAGAATTAAGGAAATCAAAGAATATCTTTTTGGATTAATAGAAAAAAGGAGAAAAAGCCCAATAAGAATCTCTATTAAGACTATTGGAGGAGAAAGTAATTTAAATACTCCAAATCCATATTGAGTAATAAGCTGACTAAATGAGGTTGTGTCTATAACTTTACCTACACCAGAAACTACAAAAAAAGCGCCAACTATAAAGGCATAAATATCAAGAATTTTTCTATCAAACATATTTATTCTATATTTTAAAGTACGAATGAAATGTATAAATTATATTAATCAAATCAAATAATTCCTTTATTTAATTGATACAAAATTGAATCAACTAATTAAACACATCGTTGCTAAATTGACAAGAATTTTTTTTAAATAAAACACCAATATTGGAAACTGGTCTATTTTCTTTATATAACACCAGAGCTCTTATTGGCTTATCGGTTCGTAGCCTTGCAGTTTGTGTTTGCAAATCGCCTGAATAATTTGGAATAAGTCGAGAAATTGGTTTTATAAGCTTATACTGAGGATAAGAAGTTATGCTATAGTGTTGAGCAACTATTTTTACCGGAAATAAAAGAATAGAAAAACCAAAAAGCCTGATATTATTACTGATCTCATTAATCCAAATTTTAAATTTTAGGTATAAAACAAATTTAGTGCTGTTTTACTTAATTGCGAAAAAAGGAGTAAAATAAATAACTGCGTAAGGTTTTCTTCCTTATTTTTATACAAACAATTATATGTTATTAATGAACAAAACAATACTTGAGATTTGCGCAAACTCTGTTGAATCAGGCTTAAAGGCTCAACAAGGAGGAGCACACAGAGTCGAACTTTGCGATAATATAAACGAAGGAGGAACAACACCTTCGTATGGAACAATAAGTCGTGCAAGAAAATTGCTCGAAATTGACCTTAATATTATTATTCGTCCTCGTGGTGGAGATTTTATTTATTCAGATGATGAGTTTGATATAATGTGTACTGATATTAAAATTGCTAAGGAGCTTGGCGCTGACGGAGTTGTTTTTGGAATTCTGATGAATGATGGATCAATTGATATTGGAAGAACAAAATATTTGGTAAACCTTGCCAGACCTTTAAATGTAACTTTCCACAGAGCTTTTGATGTATGTAATGATCCCTTTAAAGCACTTGAGGATATTATTGAATGTGGTTGCGACAGGCTATTAACATCGGGGCAAGCAAACAAAGCAATTGATGGTTTAGATTTAATAAAGGATTTAATTGATAGAGCCAATAAAAGAATTATAATTATGCCCGGAAGCGGTATTGATGAATCTAATATTGAGGAAGTTTATAAAAAAACTGGAGCGAAGGAGTTTCATGCATCATTACGAGTACCTGTAAAAAGTAATATGAAGTTCAAAAGAGAAGGAGTAAATATGGGAGGAACCAAGGGCATGAGCGAATTTGAGAGAATGGTAACAAATCCAGAAAGAGTTAAAAAAATAATTGAGATTATTAATAGATTTTAATTTATGAAATATACACTTTTAATCCTTATTGTATTAATAGCACTCAGCTGCACAGATCAATCGCACTTTATCTCTGATAAAAACTACTTAGAAACAGTAGAGTACGATTTTGAAAAATCAAAGTTGCTAGCAAAAGAACGTGATGAAGACCTATTCGCAGTATTTAACCAAGATATAACAATGGAAGAACGTGAAGTACTGATGTTTCTTTATGCTTATATGCCTTTAAGCGATCTGGCAGATTATAATGGAACATTCTATTTAAATAATGTTCGATTAGCTCTAAAGGCAAGAGAAACATTTTCGTGGGGGAAACAGATTCCTGAAGATATTTTTCGTCATTTTGTATTGCCATACAGAGTGAATAACGAGAATTTGGATACTGCAAGATCGGTATTTTATAACGAACTAAGCAATAGACTTAATGGATTGGATATGAAACAAGCCATTCTGGAAGTTAATCATTGGTGTCATGAGAAAGTAAATTATCAACCTACCGACGAGCGCACTATTTCTCCTCTAGGAGCCATAAAATCGACCTTTGGACGTTGTGGCGAAGAATCGACCTTTACGGTTACAGCTATGCGCGCAACCGGAATTCCTGCCCGCCAATGCTATACACCACGATGGGCACATACAGATGATAATCATGCTTGGGTAGAAGTATGGGTTGATGGAGCATGGCATTACCTGGGTGCTTGCGAACCCGAATCTGATTTAGATCTTGCATGGTTTTCGGCTCCAGCAATGAGAGCCATGTTAGTGAATTCGACTGTATTTGGAAAATATAATGGTCCCGAAGAAATAATTCTTAAAGAAGATCGGTATACTAAAGTAAATATGCTTAGCAATTACGCTCCAGTAAAAACAATTTATGCCAAAATAATTGATCAGAATGATGAAATTGTAAAGGAAGCTACAGTTGAGTTTCAACTTTATAATTATGCTGAGTTTTACCCAATTGCCAAAAAACAGGTTGACAATAATGGGATAACATCCTTAATGACAGGTTTTGGTGATTTACTTGTGTGGGCGTATTATGGCGATAATTATGCATATAAAAAAATTACAATAGAACAAACCGATACCATTATTCTCAAATTACAGCCTAATAACAATAAAGAATATATAGAGAATTTTGATATCATTCCGCCTATAGCGAAAGAGCCAAGAACTTTATCTGCTGATGGTGATGCAGAAAACAAGCTTCGCCTAAAACAGGAAGACGAAATTCGTGAAGCATATGCCGCAAGCTTTATGAATAAGGAAGTGTCAAATGACATTGCTAAAAAAAATAAGCTGGATACAACCACAGTATGGAATATTATTGAAAAGAGTCGAGGTAATTATTCCGAAATAGCTAATTTTATTACTAAAGGAAATGAAGTAAATAATTTATTTATTATTCCATTACTCGAACAAATTGCTCAAAAAGATCTTCGTGATACTGAATCAAAAATCCTGTTATCTCATCTTCAAAATTCATTTAAATACTCAGAAAATCTGCCAGAAAAGAACAAAGACATGTTTCTTAATTTTGTTTTAAATCCTCGTATTGCAAACGAAAAATTAGTGGATTATAAAGCTTATTTACAAACTTCATTTGGCGAAGAATTTATTCGCAAAACAAAACAAGATATTAGCCATTTGGTTGATTGGATTAATGCAAATATTACCATAAATAACAAAGCAAATTATTACAACATACCTATTACTGCAACAGGGGTTTACGAGTTAAAAGTATCTGATAGCTATTCGCGCGACCTGTTTTTTGTAGCTGCTTGCCGCAGTTTTGGAATTCCGGCGCGACTTGAACCGGCAACCAAAATACCCCAATATTATAAAGAGAATTGGATAGATGTTGATTTTGAAAATAATGAAAAAATTGCAGCAAAATCGTTTGGGGTAATTACGCTTAAAAATAGTTCTGAGAATGAAATTACTCCATTATACAGAGTGCATTATGCATTATCAAAATTTGAAGACGGCAAATACAACACACTCGACTATGGTTGGGACACTCCATTTAATGAAATGCCAAAAGAATTAAAGGTTGAAGCCGGATCGTACTTATTATTAACCGGAAACAGACAAACCGACGGAAGTATTCTAACTAAACTGCAATTTTTCAATATGAATGATAACGAAACAAAGGAAATTATAATAAATCTAAGAAAGAATGCAGAGCCCTTAGTGCAATTGGCTGAGTTTGAAATTCCAAAAACAATTGTATCTCATGATAATAAAGCAATAACATTTAATAAAAACGAGCTAACTATTTTTGGATGGATTGATGCACAAAAAGAACCCACAAAACATACATTAAAAGATATTGGAGCAATTTCATCGGTTTTTAACAACACAAAAGTTAGAATCCTTCTTGCAGAAAATAGTGAAAACGTAGGCAACAATTTAATATCAACATACAATTTGCCCGAATCGACTATTTTATATAACGATATAAATCTGAAGCTTTTAAAGTCATTTAGATCTGATAATGTTGATCTGCCCTTATTTATTGTAGTTATGGAGAATAAAGTATATTATATTTCTGAAGGATACCAGGTTGGTATTGGAGAGCAGCTAATAAAAGCAATTAAGAAACTAGAAAAATAAATTGCCCAGGAACAATATGTCCATTAGATATTACCTCCTTGTTTCGCCATACAAATCAATATAGATTTGATTTTGGAGTAATTTAAATTTATTTATCTCGAACCTGGCTTTACTTCGGGCAACTGTTCGAATCAGACCTTCGTTTTTAAGTGTATAAAAATCGTTTGAATTTTTCACTCTACTAGCTAATTGCTTAGATAGTTGAGTCACATTATTCAGTATACCACACAAATATGCATTCCACAAACCCAATGTTAATGTATTAGACTGAATATCATTATCAGTACTATCTTTTACAAAATCTATATCTGATTGGTAATTAAAGGATCTTTCGGGAAAATCGATCATTCTTGATCCATAAATAGATGCAATATCAAAATCTCTGTTTACTTTTCGAAAATTGTACTGAAATGCATTTTCTATTGAGTCGTTCATTTGTTTATAATCGTTAACCGATAAATTAAAAAACTCAATCTTTTCTTTTCGGCTTCCTCTTTCGGTAAATATTTGAAGATGTTCTCCCTTTACTTCTAAAGTATCAAAGTTCTCCGTATTTGCATTCTTAATCTCGATTTTTACTATGCCTTCGTTGTATTTTGTATAAAAAGTATCAAGTATTACAATATTATTTTGACTATAGGCAATTCGTGATTTTGAAAGAGTAAAATCCTGGAATTTTGTTTGATATGTTGATTGATT
Organism: Bacteroidetes bacterium GWF2_33_16; assembly: GCA_001768565.1. GTDB lineage: Bacteria > Bacteroidota > Bacteroidia > Bacteroidales > UBA12077 > UBA12077. Next base: position 193,607 of record MEOE01000023.1, read on the forward strand.
GGATGATTCATGAAGGCTTGTATAATCATCGGCAATATTGCTTATAGTGCTATGGTTTATTAATGCATATATTGCTTTTGCTCTTAACAAAGCCTGACTATAGGCATCTTCTCTTTTCATGCCTGGATCAGAAATACCAATAATGCGAATAGGGTTAACCATTATTGGATCAAAAAACCATGCAGGTAAATTTTCGGGTATTAAATCATATAAACGCTGCGGATCTTGCTTTTCAGATTTCTCTCCTAACTCTTTATTAAAAACATCTTTTTCATATTTGGCTTTATCTTCATCGGCAGATTTTAATCTGTTTTTTCTGTTCTCTTGCGCCTGAAGCGAAACGGCGGAAATAGAAAGTAATGCAATAAAAACCAGGTATCTCATAAATTTTAGTTTAATTCAAAGATTTATTTAAAAATACCAAAATAATATTTTCAATTACAATCTTCGAACCAAAAAATAAAAAAAATGAATAAAATTTAGAGTTTAACCCTTAGCCCTACAATAAAATTTCGTCCGGGAGATACAATTCCCGATGAATATGGACGGTATCGAACATCCAAAATATTTTCAATACCAAGGTTTAAAGCCAATCCGAATTTTAAATTATAAGATGCTAAGAAATTAAGTGTAAACCACGAAGGTGAATATGGATTCCCACTTTCATCTTTAGCATAAATAGTAGGTTTATCCTGCTCACTTGGTGGCAAATCTTTATAGCTTATTTCGCCATTATAGTTAGCATAAATTGCTGCTTTCAGGTTATTTTTTGAATACGATAATCGCGTACTTCCAAACAAAGGACCTACATGGCGCATAGTAACACCATCCTGATCTTCACCTTGAGTATAGTTGATATTTGACTCAATATTGAGGTTAAGCGGCAAATTTAATTTTAGTGTTGCATTAAATCCGTAAAGTGTTGCATTATCAGTATTTACCATAGCTAATACCTTACTCATTTCACCTTCGTATAAAATGGAATCCTGTCCATTAAAAGTAAAATCGCGACGAACAATAGCATTATTTAACCAAGTGTAAAATCCTGTAATGCTAAAAGAGGCTATATCAGTAAATTCTTTTTGAATACCCAGATCGATATTATATGCAAATTCTGGTTTCAGGTTTTCATTCGGAACAACAACATTTCCCGGTTCAGATTCAAATATTTTGCCAATATCATCTATGTTTGGAGCATGAAACCCAGATGATATATTAACATTAAACTGCCATTTTTTTGCTGGCTTATATACAATTCCTACAGAACCATTAATTGCACTATTTTTAACAGATATTTCGCTAAACGGGAAGTTGAAAAAAGAAGTATCAACAAGGGTAGAATGTAAATTAACATAATTAAAACGTACCCCTGCAATGGTTGTAATTTTTTTGCTAAAATTCTCTTTATAGCTTAAATAAGCTGCAAGTGTTGTGTAATTATTTATTCCATCGGGGTAACGAGTATCGGCAGGGGATTTTACGTTAGTTAAAATATCTTTCACTTGTGCGGTTGATGTTACCGAGTTATAAACAGCCTCAACGCCGTAAAAAAACTGATTATCACGTTTCAGATTTTTATCAAAATCAAGATTAAGTGAAAATGCACCAACTTGTTCTGTACGTTCAAACAAATCATCGCTTCGAAACTTCCTGTCGTGACGGCTTTCTTCGTAATCCTGGTAAGCAAGTGTTGTTTTTAAGTCATCAAAAAATAAATTTGAATTTGAATAGTTCATATTTAAGGAATGCATCATCCATTTTTGAGGACCATAATACCAATCGCCATAACGTAGAGCACCACTTTTGTATTCAATTAATTTGTCGTAACGGGGCACATCCGAGAGTTTTGAATAATGAAATGCATAAACAAAGTCGATATTTTCTGATGGTTTAAACCGGATCTTTTGCAAAATATTTACTTGATTGTAACCCGATTCGACCTGTTTATTTGGATTACTATTTGAAACCACTGAATCAATTCCATTAATTTGAGTTACATATTCGAAACGCTGATATTCATCAAATTTTTTATTACCCATTTCAAGATCGCCAAAATCGCTGTAAGTAATACTTGTAAAAAAACCAAGTTTGGGAGCTCCAATATTAAAATCAAGGTGACCGGTTTTTTCATTATTTACTGACGAGTATCTTGTTAGGGCATTTCCAGTAATTTCAATAGCACGACCTGAGGCAAGCTTTACTCTTTTTGTATGAAAATCCATAACTCCACCTAATGCATCGCTACCATAAGTAACAGAGCCCGGACCAAAAATCACCTCACTATTTTCTATTGAATTAGCATCGAGCGATAACACATTTTGCAGGTTTCCCTCGCGATAAATTGCATTATTCATTCTAACACCGTCAACAACCAGTAATATTTTGTTTGTTGAGAATCCACGAATCATTGGGCTACCACCGCCAAGCTGACTTTTTTGAACGAATACTTCATTCGTTTTTGCTAATAAATCTGCCGATGTTTGAGGATTATCAAATTCTATTTCCTTTTGAGAAATAACAGATATTTTATTGGGTACTTCTTTTCTATCCTGCTCCCACCGATAAGCAGATATAACAAACTCCTCCAGTTCAACAATTTTTTTCTCTACATAAATAACAAGTTTTTGTTCGAGTAGTTGTTTTTTTGTGTATTTAAAACTCTCATAAGAAGGATGTTGAAAATAGATTGTCTCGTCATCCGAGAAGGCATCGATAGCAACATGACCCTTGCTATCTGTTAATGCCGAAACATTCCTAAGTTTATTATAAATAGCCATATCTGCAACCGATTCGTGTGTTTCTGCATCTAATACCAATAGTGTTTGAGCAGACAAACTAAAACCTATTAAGAACAAACTGAAAGTAAGTAGAATTCTCATTACACGAAATATTTAGGAGTATTTAACAAATTTATAATATAGATTTTAAAATGTGTAATAGGTTTAATAGTAAATCAATTTTACTTCTGCAATTAATTTAATAAATTTGATCGGTATCAAAATATAAAAGAAGTTCATGTTTAGAAAAGTTGCAGTTATAATTCTCGTATTGGCAATTATTGCATCATTGGTTGTTGGATATATATACATTAAAAACCAACGAATGCCTAATTTTGATGCTATTCAGGCAGTACCAATCGAAGCAGCCATAATAATTAAAAGTCAGGATGTAATAAATAAATTAACTCAACTTCGAACAACTAACGAAATATGGACAGAACTTCTTCAATTGCCTGCGTTCAATAAATTTGATTCAGATATTTTATTTATAAATGATTTTGCAAACCATTATCCTACAATATTTGACGCATTAAATAACAGAGAAATACTGGTATCGTTGCATAAGTTAGGTTCAAACCGAGTTGGAAGCCTGTTTATTGTTCCGTTGATTAGTAATAGAGAAAAGAAAGTTTTGTTAGACATTTTTGTTGAAAAAGTAGGTCTTACACAGCAAATACAAAAAATAAATTTTGAAAACAATGTTATTTACCAATTAAAAACCGGGTCAATACTCAAAGACGAGTTATCCTTCTCTTTTGTTAAAGGGCTTTTACTTGTAAGCCGATCGTCAATTCTGCTAGAAAATGCAATTCGCCAGACAGAAATGTCAGAATCGTTAAAAAACGACCCTGGTTATTTGAAGGTTGCTAAAACCGAAGGCAAAAATGTTGATGCCAATGTTTATATTAATTTTAATCATTTACCCGGGTTAATCTCTGTCGGATTAAATGAAGAAAACAAGACCCGAATTAGCGATTTTAATTACCTGGGCGACTGGGCAGAGCTTGATTTAAGTATTAAAGTAGATGCTGTTTTATTAAACGGATTTACTTTTAGCAACGCACTTTTAAATAATTATTTAAATATCTTTCTTCAGCAACAGCCCGTAGAACATAAGATGAATAGCATTTTGCCATCAAATACATCCGTATTCTTATCATTTGGGATTAGTAATATTGAAAAGTATCTTGATAGCTATAGAAAGTATATTGAAAAATTGGGGAAACAAAACTCCGATAAAATGCTAATTGATCAATTCAAAAATAAATATGACATAAACCTTGAAAAAGATTTCTTGGGTTTACTCGATCAGGAAATTGGTTTAGTTATTACTGATATTACTGATTCGAATAACTTACAAAACTCATTTATTGTAATGCAGGTTAAGGGCAAAAGTATTGCCGAAAATGCTCTGGAGTCGATGTTGGCAAAAATTGCAGATGCTGAAAATAAAAAGAAATCAGATTATATTAAGGAGAAAAGAATTGATAAAGAAACACTGTATACTATTTACTTATTCCCGGCTCAGGATATTTTTGAAGCCTTTTTCGGAGGAATTTTTTCAAATTTAGATCATCAATATTGCACTTTTGTAGATAATTATCTGGTTTTTAGCAATTCCGAAGATGCATTGCTTAAGTTTATTCATGCCAACATACTTAAAAAAACACTCGGATTTGACATTAAGTTTTCTCAATTTACAGAGTTTTTATCATCACGTTCGAATTTCTATTTTTATTGCAATACATTGCGATCGCCAAAGTTTATATCAGGGTTTTTAAATGATAGTTTAAAAAAGAATTTTAATGAACATGCAGAGAATTTTAAAAAATTTCAGGCTTTTGCTGTTCAATTTAGTCGCAGTAACGAAATGATTTACAACAACCTGTTTCTAAAATATATTCCTGATATTAAAGCTGAGGCTATTACTGTTTGGGAAAGTCGGTTGGATACTATTATTGACTTTAAACCTTGCCTGGTAACAAATCATTATTCAAAAGAAAACGAAGTATTTGTACAAGATAAAAATCATAAAATCTACCTTATAAATAAAGTTGGAAGAGTACTGTGGAAAATTCAACTAAATGAAAAAATAACCAGCAATATTTACCAAATAGATTATTACAAGAATGGTAAGCTACAGATACTATTCAGCACCGAAAATCAGATTCATTTGATCGACCGAAATGGTAATTATGTTGAACGTTATCCAACAAAATTAAGATCGCCGTCAACTGCAGGGCTAGCTGTTTTCGATTATGAAAAAAACCGTGATTATAGGTTATTAATACCATGCAAAAATAAGAATATTTATGCTTATGATATATATGGTAGCCTCATAAATGGCTGGGAGTTTCAGCAATCAGACAAACTAATTACTACGCCCATAGAGCATTTTAGAATTAATACCAACGATTATTTGGTATTTGCCGATAGTTATAGAATATATATTTTAAACCGCAAAGGAGAAGAGAGAATTAAAATAAAAAATCAATTTATAAAATCATCAAATAATACGTTTAATCTTGAGTTGGAAAGCCCCAAACCAAGACTAGTAACTACAGATACATCGGGCACTGTAAAAATGATTTACTTTGATGGTAAAGTTGAAGAAACCACATTAAGAAAATTCTCTGGAAATCATTATTTTGATTTCCAAGACATTGACGCTGATGGAACAAAGGATTTTATTTTTGTTGATGATAAATCACTTGAAGTGTATAAACAAAACGGCACATTAATTTTTAGCTATTTGTTCAATGAAACAATAATTGATTCGCCATTATATTTTTATTTTTCATATGATGATAGAAAAATTGGAGTAGTTTCCAGAACATCAAACCAGATATTTTTGTTTAATAATGACGGTAGTTTATATAATGGGTTCCCATTGAAAGGAAATACGAAATTTACAATTGGATTTTTTGAAAGTGGCAGTGCAAGTTTTAACTTAATTGTTGGAAATAATTATAACCTATTATATAATTATTCCGTAAATTAGATAGCATTTAATGAATTAATAAACGCAAATTATGAATCGACTCAAGTATTTAAGACTAATAAAGGGATTGGCAATTATTTTAATTGCATTTCTATTTACTCGCTGTATGCACGACGAATTTCAGCTCGACAAGTTAAATACTGATGTCGAAGTTGAATTTGGATTTTTTGCTCCAGTAGCATATGGAACATTAACAATAAGCGATTTGGTACAAGATATTGATAGTGCTGTAACTATAAATACCTATGAAGATGGGTTGCTTTATCTTTCTTTTTCCGATTCATTGTTTGCATATTCTTCAGAAGCAATCCTTGAAGTACCTGATCAGGATTTTTTCGAGTATTTTATTGAATCTGAATTCTTCTTTCCTCCCCTTTGGGATACAGTAAGTATAGAAAAGAGTGAAAACTTCCCATTCTCATTTAGTAGAAACGAAAAGATTGACAGCATAAAGCTGGATGCAGGAGATATGATTTTTAATATCAACTCAGAATTTCGTCATACAGGCAAAATCATTATTTCATGTCCAACGATTCGAAAAGATGGACATTTCTTCTCTGATACAATTATTGTAGATGATCCAAGCGGAACTTTTACAACCAATAATACATTCCCATTAGATGGATATACAATCATATTAAATGACTCTGTAGGAAGCGATTCATCGTTTTTACCTGTCGACTTCCTTGTTGAGCTTTACCGCGAAGGTCTCAACACAATTAATCCAGGCGATCAAATAGAAATTGTTGCAACCATTGCCAATCTCGATTTCGATGCTGTTTTTGGATATATTGGCGATTACGAGATTATGGGAGATGCAAGCTCAATTGAATTAGATTTATTCGATTCGGAAATGTTCGATGGAACAATCCGATTTGCCGATCCTCAAATAAACTTTAATATTAGAAACTCTTTTGGCGTACCTGTTGAAGCAAATATTGAACGATTTGTTTCTTATAACTCAGATGGTGATTCCTTGCAATTAATTATGGATGCAACAGTTAATCCTTATCAATTCGAGTTTCCTACCTTAGCTGAATATGGAGAAACAAAAAGCTTTACCTGGGCATTAAATGCATCGAATACAAACTTACCAGACTTTATGGCTTTTCTGCCATCCAGCATCGAATACAAAATAGCGGCAGCATCTAACCCAGATGGACCCGGTGCTGCATACAACTTTGTATCGGATGACAGTAAATTAGATATTGATATAGAATTTATTCTGCCCATTTGGTTTAGAGCAGATTTTGCACTTATGGATACTATTGAACTAGACTTGGCTGATATAGGTAAAGATGCAGACATGATAAAGCAGGGCAATATTTTACTTACAGCAAACAACGGAACACCCATTGATCTTGAGCTACAGGTTTATTTTGTTGATTCTCTTTATGCGCCAGTTGATACTTTGTTTGGTGCAGGACAACAACCACTCATTGCTGCTGGCATTTTGGATATCAATAATATAGTACAATATCCGGGAACAAAAACTTCGCTCGTACAATACACAAGTGAAGAAATTAAGAATCTGGAAACTGTTAGATATGCAATAATAAAAGCGGGTTTAAAAACTCCACAATATGACTCTGACGTGAATGTAAAATTCTTTGATTACTATACATTCGATTTTAAAATAAGTGTTGATGTTGATTTTAAAATTAATTCAAAAGACCTATAAAGATTTAAAGCCATGAGAATCAATAAGAATATATATATTGCTAGCTTACTGGTTTTAAACCTTGGTTTATTTACCACGCTAAAAGCACAAGACAGCCAAACCCTTTATTATATAAACAGGGTTCCACAATCCAGCTTTATGAATCCTGCGATTCAACCAACTTGTAATTTCTTTCTTGGATTACCTGTTGTTTCATCCATTCAGATGGGTGTAGGGAATAATGCATTCAGTCTGACTGATATTGTAAAGAAACACCCTACGAATGATTCGCTCATCCTATTTTTGCACCCCGATGCTAATTATGATAAGGCTGATTTTATTGCAAAACTAGATGATAACAATATGTTTTTTGAAGATTTCCAAACCGATTTGTTATCGTTTGGATTCAGAGTTAAAAAGATGTATTTTACTTTTAACTTATCGGAAAAGCTAAATGCCTCGTTTAATTATCCTAAAGACCTTATGGTTTTAGCTCTTTATGGTAACGAAAAATTCTTCAATCAAACTGCTGATTTTAGTACCATGGGAGTAAATTTGCTCTCGTGGCGCGAGTATGGCCTGGGAATTTCCAGGCAATTCGGAAAAGACTTAACTATTGGTATTCGCGGAAAAGTACTGTTTGGACATGTTGCAGCCAATACAGAAAATAAATCAATGGGATTTTACTCCTCACGTGATTCGATTTATATTAATGCCAATACTGTAGTTAATACCTCAATTCCACTTGAAGCAAAAACTACACCCGAAGGGGAGTTTGATGGGTTTGATGAATCTGGCCTTGATAATATTGATCCAATTGATTATGCACTACAACATAATAATATGGGCTTAGGTGTTGATCTGGGTGTATATTATAAGCCATTTAATAACCTTGCATTATCGCTAAGTATTATTGATTTGGGATATATTAAATGGGATACAGATGTTACAAACCTTGAACTAAAGGGTGATTTTACATTTAAAGGAGTAGATTTAGGAGAGCAAGTTATAAATGATAGTATAGGTGATCCATTTGATTTAATTATTGATTCACTTGAAAACAGTTTCACTATTTCAAACAATGCTACAAGCTTTACTACTGGATTAGGAACCAAGGTTTATTTTGGAGCATCCTGGTTGGTTTCGAAAAAATTCGATCTAAGTTTCTTGTATCGTGGGTACTATTTAAATGATCATTTAAATAATGCTTATACTTTTTCGGCCAATGCCCGACCCGTAAGATGGATTTCAACAACCATTAGTTATTCTATTATGAATGGCTCATATAATAATATTGGTCTTGGCTTGGTGCTTGGAGGAGCTCCATTACAGCTTTATGTTATTGCAGATAATGCATCAGCCGCACTTTGGGGACATGAAACCACCTCGGTTAATTTTAGAGTTGGTTTAAATATTGCATTTGGTTGCCGACAAAAAACCAAAGCAGCAGATAAACCATTGCTGAGAACAGGACTTTTTTAGTAACCAAAGAAAACTTTATAAGAAATATCATTTAGAGCCTGAACTAACAGGCTCTTTTTTTTAACACAGGTTCCTTCAAAAAACAATATTTTTTTTATTAAAAAGGTCTTCAATATTTCTGTATTTATAAAATATTATCTTTACGCCCAATTAAACCAACACATTGAGTAACTAACGTTTTTTCGTTATTAACCATTATGTATAAGGCATTTGTTGACTTTATAAATTACATTTTAAACAATATCCAATGAGAAAAATTCTATTGTTCCTAATAATACTATTAATCACTTCGGGTGCCTTTTCCCAGAATAAAAAAGACTTTGTTTATCTTAAAAACGGATCCGTTATTATTGGAACAATAATTCAAGAAGTTCAATACGATCAAATAATAATAAGAACAGACGAAGGGTATTTATTATCATTTAAATATGCAGAAATAGAGAAAGTTTTACAAACAGAAGATATAAATCTGGATCAGTACGGAGGAAATTTCTCTTATGGTGTTGCTTTAGGGGGAGCAGGAGTAATTGGTGTTCCTATTAGATTGCATCTTAGTACCAAAAGTGCATTTGAGATTGGTGCTTATTACAGACCAGCTTTTGTAAAAATAACAGAAGAAGATTGGTATGATACCTATACAGATTCATATTACTTGCATTCATGTGTAATTTTTGGAGGATGGAATTTCTATCTGGGCAAATATTTTAAAATCAAAAAGCAAAAGATAAAATTAAATGGTATTGCAATTAAAGGAGGTTTCGGTTTTGGGGATTATTCTACTTATCTGCTTACTACCGGATGGATACATGAAAGTTTTAAAAAAAGAAATACAAACCATTCATTTAGTTTGGAATTAGGACCAGGATTAGTTTTTACCGATAATTATTCAATTGACAACAATATTAGTACTGCCTCAGTTGCAATTTATTGGAAAGCTCAATGGAATTGGCATAATTAATTCATTTTGTAAGATCATCCGAGCAACAATGCCACCTGTTTTTTCGACCAATTTTAATAATCGGTCTGTAAAATCCTGATTAAACTGGCAAATATGTAGCTTTATAAATATCTGTATATTAATTTATTGATTGATTATAAGTTTCTTTGAGCTTTCGTGTAACAAAAAATGGTCGAAAAAATTTTCTTTTTATTCAACATAAAATTTATCTTTAATCCTTTAAATCATTGAAATCTCATTTTAGAGGATATGAAATATTCCTAATTTTTAGATTTTAAGATTGAGAAGAGATTTTTTATTTAAATAGTAACCTAATAAAATTCTACACATGAAAAGACTTGCATTATTATTTATTGGAATCATGGTATTCCCATTATTCTCTAATGCCGGAGGTATTGTAACCAATACTAACCAAAGTGCAGCTTGGGTAAGAATGTTTGCCCGCGATGCTTCAACAGGTATCGATGCAGTTTATTTTAATCCTGCCGGATTAGCCAAATTGTCCGATGGTTTTTATATTTCGCTAACAGATCAGATTCTTGTTCAAAACAGATATATCAGTTCTGATTATGAGTATTTAAATACAGCCGATTTTGAAGGTTCTGTATTTGCACCATTATTCCCAAGCATTTATGCAGCCTATAAAAAAGGTAAAATTGCAATTTCTTTGGGTATTAATGTTATTGGTGGTGGCGGAAGCGCTACATTCGAAAAAGGATTACCAATGTTTGATATGTCAGCATCTGATCTTGTTCCAATGTTAAACAGTCCATATGATGCTACATCATATAGTCTTGATGCCTATCTTGAAGGATCCTCTGTATTCTGGGGTTATCAATTAGGAGTTACTTATGCAATTAATGATATGATTTCGATTTATGCTGGTGCGCGTTATGTTTCGGCAAAAAATACATATGTTGGTCATTTAAAAGACATCACTTTAAATCCAGGCCAACCAAGTGAAATGCTTGCTGCAGATTATTTTACAAGTGCTGCAGCATCATTACAACCACTTGATGCAGGTTTGGGAGGCTTAGTAACAGGAGGAGCGGGAGCATTAACACTTGCACAGGCCGAAGGACTAGGTGTTATAACTAATGCTCAAAGATTAGCTCTGGAAGGAGGATTAACAGCATTAGGTATACCAACTGCAACTCCAATCGGAACTGCTTATGGTTTTGTACATCCAAATTACACAAAAGCTGCTGCTGCATCAGTTCTATTAGCAGATCAAGAGGGAGATGTTGAACAAAAAGGATCGGGATTTGCTCCAATTATTGGAGTAAACTTAAGCCTTATGGAAAGCAAACTTAACATTGGTATGAAATACGAGTTTGAAACCAATATCGAACTTGAAAATAGTGTTGCCGATGGCAAAGGATTTGCAATTGCAATGGACGAAACAGGGCAAAAAGTTTATATGTATAATGATGGAGAAAAAGTAAATAGCGATATGCCTGCCATGTTAGCTATTGGAGCTGATTACAAACTAACCGATAAATTCTCAGTTGCATTAGGTGGCCACTTGTATTTCGATAAACAAGCAAACTATGGTAAAAAAATAGATAATGTATATGTTGATAACGATAAGTTAATTAACAAAGGTTTGTGGGAATTTGCGCTAGGTATGGAATACAAAGTATCTGAAAAACTATTATTTAGTTTGGGATATTTACATACACAAATTGGTGTTAAAGAGATTTACCAATCAAACTTAAGTTATACCAACTCATCGAACTCAATTGGTTTTGGGGGAGCTTACAAAATATCACCTGCAATTGAACTAAACCTTGGTTTTGGTTATACAACTTACCAAACATTTGATAAAAACTTTGATCATGATTTAGGTGGATCGGGAACAATGATTCCTGTTATTGAATCGTATGACAAAGACAATTTGTTTATCGCTATAGGCCTTGATTTCAAATTATTCGGAAATAAACAAGAATAACATAATTTGTTACTAAAAACAAAATGCCCTCTAAGCGGAGGGCATTTTGTATATTAGCAAAAAAATAAAACATCATGATTAAAGTCAGTTTATGTATTTTGCTTTTTATGTCATCTTTAAAAGTAATTGGTCAGGTTTATGAGAATCCTTTAGCTGCGCAGCAAAGTCACCCTGATTTGAAGATCCAGAGGATTGAGACCTCCCCTGAAAAAACAATTATTTACCTTAGTATTACCAACCAGTTACAAACAGGTGGGTGGTTTTGTGCCGACAGTAATATTGTTTTAAAAAATTCAAAAGGCCTCCAGGAATATAAACTAATTCAATCGGAGAATATTCCAATTTGCCCTCAGAAACATATCTTTAAAAGAAAAGGAGAAGAACTTAATTTTGTTTTGTACTTCCCTCCTATCGATAATAACATAAAATTTCTGGATTTAATTGAGAATTGCGATAATGCTTGTTTCTCTTTTGAAGGAATAATTCTGGATAATGAACATAACCAAAAAATTGTGCTTTTTGAAACAGCAATGGATTTATTTACTCGCGGAGCAATAAACGATTGTATTCCAATTTTTAAAAAAGTTTTAGAAGGAACTCCCACAATTGAATCACACATATTTGGATTATCCTATTATTACCTGGTTTTATCTTACCAAAGTTTAGCTGACAAACAGAATTCAGATTATTGGTATAATGCACTAAAAGAATCAGAAGTGCCACTAAAAGATGATATTCTAAAGGAACTGGATCAGAAGCTTGGATTTTAGCCTTCTATTATAATTTTATTTTTAATTCATTACCAAACAGCATGGTGCGATCAAGATCTTTTGACAGCCACTTAAGAAGTATATCTACCCGTTTTTCTAATTTTCCGTCAAATGACAAAATATTATTTGTATATACCTTTATAGGTTGACTAAAATCAAATTGGTCAGTAGAAATTAGCAAGGTATATTCTTTAACATTATTGGTTTCGACCATTATTGTATTTCCTTCAACTTTTACAACCAGATAACCCGAAGGATTGTTTTTACCATTACCGAAGGGGAGCAAAACCTCATTCAATGAATTAATTTCAACAGGTTTACTTGAGGAACTTAATTTATTTATAGAAACCCAATGGATTCTCCCAAAATCTTTACTATTGTTTGTTTGCCAGTATAATTTAGATGGATAAGAATTTCGAGGATTCTTTTTAATGAATGTTTTTATTGTATCTTCTAATAATGGCAGCCATTTAATGTTATGCTCAAAACCCTTCATGGCAAAATAGTTGAGATCAACGCCATTTTGCTTTATTTGATTAATTAAGGGATTCATTGATGATGAAGGATACAAGCGATCATGTTCGGTATTTACAATAAAAAAGGATTTATTCGAGAAGTTTTTAAGAAATATGGGTTGATTTCCATACTCCATCGCAACAAATGGACTTCCAATATAAGGCCGAATACTCGCCCAGGGAGTAATGTTTTTATTTGCCAGATAATAGCAGCCCGAACCACCATCAGAAATACCAGCAAGGTGAATATTGTTTTCATCAATATTATAAGATTGTTTTAACCTACGAATGATATAATCCAGATTTTTTACCTGTTTGTCTTCCCACCACAAACTTTGCACCCATGATGCCGGATAAACAATTATTCTATCGAGACTATCGGTATTGTATGATTTTGATGTTATATATGTATTAACGGACTTGGGGTTATCATTCGCAATAGCACCATGTAGAATAAAGGTAACTGGATATTTTTTTGTACAATCATAATTTGAGGGAATAAACAACATGCAATAGTAATCCAAAGAGTCGAGTGTATACTCCCATTCAATAAATCCTTTATCAGCATTAGCAGGAAATTTGATCTGGTCTTCGATTATCTTTTTTAAGCTTTCATAATCAGGATTTAGCTTTTCTATTCCTTTTATAATTCTGTTTACTTTAAAAGCATTGTTACTAAACCACAACCCATTAATAAGCGATTTTGTATCTTCAGATTCTTTTTTTTGAGCAATTAAATCAATTACTAACGATACTAGTATAAATAAAATGACAAGATTTTTTTTCATTCTAAATTATTTGATTCTTTTCTATTGATAATAAACTAATTAAATACCCTATAAAAAAGAAATTGATAATCTAAACTGCAACTTTTTGTTTTTGCCTAAATTCGGTTGGGGTTTGGAGGGTATGTTTCTTAAAAATTGAATAAAAAGCCGATTTTGAACTAAACCCACAATCGTATGCAATCAATTCGATTTTAGAATCCTCTATGGTTGAATCTACTAATAGCTTTTTAACTTCATTGATCCTATAAAAGTTGATAAAATCAAAGAAATTTCGTTTATGTTTTTCGTTAATAACCTGTGACAACTTGTGAACTGATGTACCAACTTGTAAGGCTAGATCTTTAATTGTAATCTCACTTTCAAGAAAAGGTTTCTCCTTTTTCATAACTTCAACAAGTTTTATATTCAAACTTTCTTTTTCTTCTAATGTCAGTCCTGTTTTTTGGTATTTGGGATTACTGGGCTTTATTATTCCATTATGAAAAGTTAAAAGTTCGCTATCGAAGAATATTCCTTCTTGTTTGTATCCAAAAATCCCTAATCCAAAAACATAAACAGTTAAAAGTAAACCCAAAATATCAATAAATCTGAATCCCAAATGAATATTAAAAATATCTTTTAAAATCCAATATACATATGAGGAGTATATATAAATTGCAAATCCTAATGTTAGAAATAAAAGCCAGTTTAATTCTTTCTTTTCTAAATTCGAAAAATAATTTTTAATCTTTTTTTTATGGTTAAAAAGAATAATTAACACGAAAAATATATAAATAGCCGACGTAAACTCCCAAATAAGTAATCCAAATTTGGTTACTCCTGTTTGTAAATTATAATATTCAATAAAAGTGTTGTAATTGCTTCTATTTAGTAAATATTTTAAAACAGAAAGTACGCTAATTACTAAAAGTATTAAATGTATAAGATGCTTCTTTTTAAGCTTAAAATTTTTATCAATTACACTTTTACAATATAATAAAAGCACAGGACCAAATAGTGCCCAATAAATAATATCAAATAAAACTAATGGGCTATTATAAAATTGGATATCTATTTTTAAAAGAAATCTATATAAAAGCTCTGCCCCAATAAATAAAAAAAAGCTCATTAATAGATAATCCTTTAGTTGTTTTTCCTTTTTAAGAACAACTATAACTAAAAAAAATAGCGATTGGGCCATTCCAATTAATGCAACCTCTTTCATAGCAAATTTAATTTTATACAAATTACTAAAAACTTTCTTAAAAAAATATCCAAACTTATAAGTCAAGACTTAAAAAATAGTAAACCCAACTAATTTTACTTACTAAATAATAAAATGTGATCATGATGATTAAACAGTTTTTTTCAGGTCTGCGCCATATCTTTTTTATTTCTTCCGTTTTTTTGATAATAGGAGCTTCATGCAATAAAAAACAAGAAGTAAATAAAGAATATGAGATAAAGAGTATAACCGAAACTATTAACTCTGTAATCGGATGGGCCATAAACAAAGATTTTGACCGATTCTTTAATTCAATTGCAAACGACTCCGACTTTATAAGTGTAACACCTTATAAGAGAGTTAAATTTGGATTCGAAGAAGTTAAAAGAGATACTGCATTCTGGGCAAATCCGAAATTTAAGGCCATAAGCCATGAGCTAAAAGATCTAAAGATTCAATTATCTAATTCGGGCAATACTGCCTGGTTTTACTGTATTCTTAACGACATTAACGAATGGGATGGCCAACCAGCAAATTGGGAAAATGTTGCTTGGACTGGTGTATTAGAAAAAAGAAATGGTAAATGGGTAGTCGTAATGCAACACTACTCATTTGCAGCTACAAAATAATTTAATAACTAAATTTTAAAAAAAATGAAAACAAGAATTATCTTATTAGTATTTATTTTGAGTTTATTCTCATGTCAACTGAAAAAAGAAAATCCGACAGTAAACATTGATTCGGAAAAGGATGCAGTAGAAAAAGCCATAAAAAATTCAATTGGTTGGGCTGTAAACAATAAAGACACAAGCATTCTTTATAGTATTATAGCTAAAGATGAAAACTTTCTCGAAGTGCATCCTAATAATAGAGTTGTTAAAGGATTTACCGAATTTAAAAAAGCCGAGAAATTCTGGCTCGATCCTCGATTTAAAGCAATAAAAACTGAAGTTTGGGATTTAAAAATCAATTTATCACAAGATGGTAATGTTGCATGGTTTTTTTGTATGTTAAATGATATAAATGAATGGGATGGAAAACCTTCTGTGTGGGAAAATACAAGATGGACAGGTGTGCTGGAAAAAAGAGATGGCCGATGGCAAACCGTTCAGCAACATTTTTCGTTTGCTCAACAGTAGGTCAAAAATAAACTGATCGGATGTAAAACAATTTTATTGTCGCAAAAACACATTTTATTAATATATAGATAATTATATAGGGTTTAAATGTGTCCGTTTCTGATCTTGGTTGTACGAAATTAACACAACTAACATGAATCAAGTTTAATGTTAGTTGTTGGTATATAACGCATTAACTCACATGGCACTTGAATTGTTGTTTTTTAATTTGATAATAAATAGCTGTTAGAAAATGAAATATAATTTGATCTATAATTTTCTAACGAATCATTTGAAATGTTCATGATTTATAAACTCCAGATGAAATAATATTTTTTCATAATATCATGTGCATTTTTTATGACTAAAAAAGTAATAACACATGAAAAATTTAAAATCATTTTTTTTAGTAGGAGCATTGTTTCTTATTACTATTAATATTCAGGCTCAAGAAATTTTTGATGCAGTTAAGAATAATGATTTGGCAAAGGTCAAATCACTAATTGAAAACGACACATCTTTATTGAATAGTAAGGATGTGTCTGGTAACACACCTCTAAACATTGCAGCAATGAATGGTTCAGTTCCTATTGCTGACCTCCTCCTTTCTAAAGGAGCTGGAATAAATGCTCAGAATGCTCAATTAAACTCACCTCTCCATGAGTCAATTCGATGCGAGAATGATGAAGTAGCAAAGCTATTAATTGAGAAAGGCGCCGATATTAATAAAAAAAATATTACCGAGGTTTCTGTACTCCATTTAGCAGCTTTAAAAAACAGAAGAGCTATAGCAGAATTATTAATTGCAAAGGGAGCTGATATTGAATGTAAAGATAGATCTCAATATACACCTCTTGGTGTTATAGCACGTACATCTATAAAATGTTTTGATGTTGCCGAATTATTAGTTCAAAAAGGAGCAAATATAAATGCACGTGATGCAAATGGGGCAACTCCATTAGAAAATGCAATAATTTATAGTGATAACAAAACTATTGACTTATTACTTGATAACAATGCTGTCTTTGATACAATACAAGAAAATTTAGCATTTTTGCTTTCTTTTGCAGCTCAAAAAGGACATGTAAGACTATTTAAGCTTATTGCAGAAAAAGGTGGAAATGATTTATTTAAAAATGAAGTTAGTAATAAAAGTTTAATGCGTAACGCAATAATCAGTGGTTCAATAGAAATTGTAAAATTACTCCAGTCGAAAAATATTCCTTTAAATTTTTCTGCAAACATTAATGGATTAACTCCACTGCATGGTTTAGCAAGTAATCCGGATGCATTAGAAATGATTGAATTTATTGTTAACAATGGTGCAGATATAAATGCATGCACTAATGATGGAAGATCAGTATACAATATTGCAGAAGAAAACGGCAATAAAGATGCTCTAGGTTTGATACTCAACCTTGGAGGAAAAGCTGATCCACAAAAATTTCCAGAACTAAAAGGTCCCTATTTAGGGCAAGTACCTCCAGAAAATGAAGCCATAAGATTTGCCCCCGGAATTGTATTTCTCGATCATGGCACAATTACAATATCGCCCGATGGTAAGGAAA
The DNA here is from genome assembly GCA_001768565.1 of Bacteroidetes bacterium GWF2_33_16. Taxonomy (GTDB): domain Bacteria; phylum Bacteroidota; class Bacteroidia; order Bacteroidales; family UBA12077; genus UBA12077. Next base: position 211,402 of record MEOE01000023.1, read on the forward strand.
TATATTGGGGAACTGGAACATCAATTATGATGACAAAAATTCAGGATGATAAATGGACTAAACCCACATATGCTTCATTCAGTGGTCAAAGTGATATTAGTTTTTATGATGATGTTCCATTTATTACTCCAGATAACAAAAAACTATTCTTTACATCAAAAAGAAAAATAAGTCCGGGAAGTGGAACTAAAGAAAACATTTGGTTTGTAGAAAGAACTAAAGATGGATGGTCGGAACCCAAGCCGGTTAATGCTTTAGTGAACAGTTTAGTATTGCATTGGCAGGTTTCTGTTTCAAATTCTGGAACACTTTACTTTGGAGGAACCGATCAGAATAGTTATGGTGGTAGTGATATTTACTATTCAAAATTTGTGAATGGGGAATATACAAAACCAGTTAACCTTGGACCAACTATTAATTCGAATAATGGAGAATCGATGCCCTACATTGCACCTGATGAATCATATATATTATTTTACAGAATCGCATTGCAAAGAGGAACACTCTATATTAGTTTTAAAGCAAAAGACGGACAATGGATGGAGCCGAAAAAGATAGATCAAATTAACGGCTACGTAGGAGCAATAGTTACTTCTGACGGTAACTATCTATTTTGTGATAATAGATGGATTTCTGCAAAATTTATTGAAGAATTAAGACAATTTGAGTAATAAAGCAACTGCAACTATAATTAACCATGAAAACAATAGGATTAGTTGGTGGTACAGGATGGATTTCGAGTATTGAATACTACCGAATTATTAATGAAGAAACAAACCGAAGGTTAGGTGGACTGGAATTTGCAAAATGCATTTTGTATTCAGTTAACTATGCCGAAATTGACAGGTACAATAAAACCAACAACAAGGAAGGAGTTTATAATCTTATTCATCAAGCTTCGATAAAATTAGCATTTTCGGGTGCTGATTGTATTGTTCTGTGCGTAAATACACTCCATCAATTTGTCGATAAACTCGAATTGGAATTAGATGTGCCTATTGTACATATTGCCACGGCGACCGCCAGCCAGATAAAACAAAGAAATATAAACCAAGTTGGGTTGCTTGGTACAAGACAAACTATGGAAATGGATTTCTACAAATCCAGATTAAAAGAAAATGGAATTGAGGTTCTTGTTCCAGAAATTAATGATCGAAACTTCATTCAGCAAACTATTTTAAGCGAATTAATAAAAGGATTATTCTTAACAACATCTCGCGTTATATTCGTTTCAATCTGTAACGACTTAATAAATCAGGGTGCCGAAGGCATAATTATGGGTTGTACTGAGATTCCTCTGTTACTTAAACAGGACGAAGTATCTGTCCCATTATTCGACACGCTTACAATTCATGCCATGGCGGCAGTGGATTTTGCATTGGAGCATTAATAAAAGCAAATGAATTAAAAAAGATAAAAATTGAATTCAAAACAAAATAATGAATTTAAATAATTTTGTAAAAACTATAAATGTAAATTATGCAAATTATCAGGGAATTAAACAATTAATAATCCTATTAAATAACCAATTAATATGAGAATAATATTTCTAAATTTATTAATAATACTAGTACTTAATGCACAATCTGCTTATTCTCAAAAACCAAACAATAGTTGCACTATAACATATATTGCAAATGAAGGATTCCTAATTGAGACTGCAAATCATAAAATACTTATTGATGCACTATTTGGTAACATAAGGGGAAATTGGAACGACCAACCATCTGATTCAATTTCAAACCTTATGCTAAAAGGGCTTCCTCCATTTGATAATGTTGATCTAATTTTGGTGACTCACAAGCACAGCGACCACTTTAATCCGCCAATGATTATTAATTTCTTAAAGAATAACCAGAAGTCAATTTTGATCTGCCCTGATCAGGCCAACCAATTATTAAAAAGTGATGCAGATTATTTAAAAGTTTCCAAAAGACTGAGACCTATTTTGTCCAGTATCCCTTTTGATACTTCATTATCTGTAAATAATATAAAAATCAAAATATTAAGACTAAATCATGGTTCATATTTTGAGAAAGATTCAATTACTGGGGAAAACTATGATTTGCATAGTAAAATTGAAAATTTTGCCTATTTAATAGAAGTAGATAGTTTTATTATTTACCATTCTGGAGATGGGTCCCCCGCAACGAATATTGATTTATACAAAAACTATAGCATTGGCGATAATGAGTTAGATATTGCATTCCTCGACAGAGTATACCTTAGTAAAGAAGGTCAGGAGTTGATAAACAAATATATTAATAGCAATAACATAATATTTATGCATATTGATCCAGGAAAGAGTAACTATTACAAATCGGTTATTCAAGGTGTTCCAGAAATGTTTGTCTTCCAAGCTTCAATGGAAAAAAGAGTTATATCAAGTAACTTTTTATATCCATCAAATTTCAGTTTTAAAAACAGAATGTGGCTTATGGGATAATTTGAAGATGCTAATAAACACAATTCTTTTCTTTAATACTGATGCAAATGTCACATCATTCAACTCTCTAGAAACTTATATTTTAAAAATACTTTGGATCAACTAAACAAAAATTTACCTCTATTTTTTTTTCAGATAATAAAATTTGAACAATTTTTTTTAACTTGTAGAAAAAATGCCCACAAAATCTGGTAGAATTCTAATCGTTGATGACAATCCCAGTATTCTAAGCTCTCTCGAACAATTATTAAAATTTGATTTCGAAGAGATAAAAACACTCACAAATCCAAATTTATTAATCAGTCTAATTAAGACAAATGCATATGATGTAGTCCTGCTTGATATGAATTTTAAAGCTGGAATAAACAAGGGTGATGAAGGATTTTTTTGGATGAAAGAGATACTCAAAAACGATCCACTTGCTGTAATAATTCTTATAACAGCATACGCCGATATTGAACTTGCAGTTAAAGCAATAAAAGAGGGAGCAACTGATTTTATAGCCAAACCATGGAATCCCGCAAAACTTATTGCAACCTTAAAATCGGCAGTTCAATTAAAAAAATCAAAACTGGAAGTACAAGTTTTAAAAATTAAAGAAAAAGGACTAAGTGCTGAAATTAACAGATGTAACGAAGAAATAATTGGAACGTCACCCAAAATAACCGAAGTTCTCGATATTGTAGCAAAGGTTGCCCCAACTGATGCAAATGTATTAATAATTGGAGAAAACGGTACTGGTAAAGAGTTAATAGCAAGACAAATTCATAAACTATCAAATCAATCTACAAATCCCTTTATTAGTGTTGATGTATCTTCGTTAAGCGAATCTTTATTGGAAAGTGAACTATTTGGACATGAAAAAGGCTCGTTTACTGATGCAAAGATGGAACGTGTTGGAAGATTTGAGATTGCTTCTAATGGGACTCTTTTCCTGGATGAAATTGGAAATATATCATTCAATCAGCAGGCAAAACTGCTTACTGTAATTGAAAATCGAAAATTCTCCAGAATAGGATCAAACACACCAATAGAAACAAATTTTCGGTTAATATCGGCAACAAATAAAAACTTGAATGATCTTACTGCTCAAAATCAATTTCGGGAGGATTTGTTTTATCGAATAAATACTATTCAAATACAAGTTCCGCCAATTAGAGAAAGAAAGGAAGATATACCACTTATTGTTGAGCATTACTTAAGAAAATATGAGAAAAAATATGGTAAACAAAATCTTAAAGTTTCGGCAAATGCACTGGAAAAACTAACACAACATTCCTGGCCGGGAAATATTCGAGAACTTAAACATGTTATCGAAAGAGCCATAATTCTTTCCGGCACAACAGTACTAAAACCAGAAGATTTTTTTGTTAATCCGCAAAATGCAAAATCAATTAATGAGTTTGACTCTTTTCGTTTAGATGATATTGAAAAACAAATTCTGATCAAAGTACTTAATGATACAAACTGGAATCTAACTAAAGCCTCAAAGTTACTTGATATTTCGAGAACTACCTTGTATTCAAAAATTCAACGACATGGTTTATAAAAAACTGTATTTTAACTTAATAATTAGAATTCTACTAATAATCGCAACATCAATTTGGTTTGCTTTCGAAGTAATTGAGCCAATTAAAATTTATACTATTGTTGTTATTTCATTGCTTTTAATAATTCAGGGTTATTTATTAATTCACCTGCTTAATAGTTTTAATAGAGAGGTATATAATTATTTCAATTCACTTCGTGATGAGGGGTCATCATCTCAATTTAGGACAAAAGAAGAAAACAATAACGAATTAACAAGACTTATTAATGATATAAGTAATATGATTCGCGATGCCAGAATAAAGAAAGAAGAACAATATCAGTACCTAAAGTTTATTATTGAGACTATTCCAGTTGGAATAATTATTACAAGAAAGAATGGCAGTATTATTCTTTCAAACAATATAGTTAGTCAGCTTTTTAAGGTGGAATCGGTTAAAAGGATTAAAACCATAAGTGATTTTAATCCTGCTCTTGAAATAATCACTAAAAATATTCAAACTGGGGAAAAAGCGCTCAGAAAGATTAAAGTGGGGGAGCATTATTTGAAATTGCTTATTAGTCTATCCGATTTTAAAATTAATGATGAATTAATTCACCTATATACAATACAGGATGTTAAATCTGAACTTGATGAAAACGAGATAATAGCATGGCAAAAATTAATCAGAGTATTGAATCATGAACTAATGAATTCTATTACACCAATTACAACCTTAACTCACGCCATTAAAAAATGCATTACCGAAAATGACTCAATAAAGCAGATTAATCAAATCGACACCGAAATTCTAAAGGATATACTTAAAAATGCAAATTTAATTGAAGAAAGAAGCCAGGGCTTAATACATTTTATAGGCAACTATAAAAGGTTGACATCAATAAAGAATATTGAAAAAACAGAATTCTCACTTACAGAGCTATTTCAAAAATTAGAACAATTATTTGGTACTGAACTTTCCCAAAGAAATATAACATTTAACATTTTGGTATATCCTGAAAATTTATCTTTATCAGCAGATATAAAATTGGTTGAGCAGGTTCTTATAAATTTAATTAAAAATGCAATTGAATCCTTCGAATCGAATCGAAATAAGTTTATAAGTTTAAAAGCTCAGATTAATTCCAATGGAAAAATATCTATTTCAGTTTCAGATAATGGAAAAGGAATAGATGAATCCATTATTGATGATATTTTTATTCCTTTCTTTACTACTAAGAAAGAAGGATCTGGTGTTGGATTGAGTTTTTCGAAACAGGTAATGCGCATGCATGACGGTGAAATTAATGCAAAAACAGAACCTGATAAAGGCTCTGTTTTTACACTTTTGTTTTAAAATGTTAAAGACGTTTTTCTGCAATACTTATTACTCGTACTTAAGTGATTCCACCGGGTTTTTTATTGATGCCTGATAGGTTTGGTAGATTATTGTAAGCATTGCAATAATCCAGGTTATTATTCCGGTTGTAAAAATTATCCCCCAATTTATTTGAATATGGTATGCAAAATTTTGTAACCATGAATTTATTGCATAGTAAGCAATCGGAACTGCAATAAAGAATGATATTATAATCCATCTGGTAAAACTCTTTGTTAATAATATGAAAATATCTGCCATTCGTGCTCCGTTAACCTTTCGTATGCCAATCTCCTTTTCTTTCTTTTGACATATAAATGATGATAATCCAAACAATCCTATACAGGCAATAAGTAAACCAATAAAAGTGAAAATAATGAACAATTTTGCTATTCTTTCTTCAGGTTGGTATTGTTTAGCAAAGTCCTCATCAAGAAAAAAGTAATTGAATACTGCGCCTGGAAACAATTCCATAAACTTTTCTCTGCAAAAGGATAAAACATCCCCAGTACTTTCTTTGCCTGATAGTTGAAGTGTAATATACCTGCAATCTTCCCATGTCGGAAAGATAATCATAGGTTCTATTTTGCTTTGTAAACCCTGAAAATGATAATTTTTAATTACACCTACAATTTTCTCGGTTGGTCGGATAATGGATTTTGTTAATGCAACATCAGTTGTATTCCAATTGAAAGCCTTAAGTGTTTCTTCGTTTGTTAAAGCTGCTCTGCCTGTTTCATTTGTTATTGCTTTGAGTTGATTTCCTGCAATAATCTTAATACCATATACATCAAGAAAATCTTCATCGGCTTCAAAACAATTTATCGATTGAGCATTTTCCTTTTCTTCACCAGCAGGCCATAATCTCCATTTATAACACCATTTTCCCGGAACACTGGATGAGATGGTACTTGCTTTGATATCATTATGTTGTTCGAACTGTTGCTTAATTGACTCATAATTATTCAACGTAACTTTCTCCTGCGGAAACTCTATAACAAGTTTGTTTTCTTTCGAAAAACCCAATGGTGCATTTTTCATATAAATCACTTGCCTGTATATAAAAACGGTACCCAGTATTAAAGCTATTGTAAGACTGAACTGGACTACTACAAGAATTTTCCTTAATGAGTTACCCTTGCCCGAGAAAGTTGCCCGTGCATAGAGATGAACTGGTTTAAATGAAGACAAAACAAATGCAGGATAACTGCCAGCAAGAACTCCTATTACAACAATAATCCCAACAAGAAGCACCCAAAGCAACCAAAAAGAATAATCAATTGTAAAATTTACTTGTGTTACCTGGTTTAATTTCGGAAGAAAAAATTCAATCAAAAACATCCCAATAATATGAGAAATAAATACAATTAGAAGGCTTTCTCCCAAAAACTGCCTGATTAATTGATTACGTGTTGAACCAACTGTTTTACGTATGGCAACCTCTTTCATGCGTGTCATGTATTTGGCAGTCGAAAGATTTATAAAATTAAGACTGGCAATAACCAGAATAAAAATCCCTGTTGCCAGTAAAATATAAATAAAACTCATATTTGCCGGCTTTTCCGTATCCCAAGTGAATTCAACGGAATTATCTAAATGTATACTTCTAAGTGGCTGCATCCCGATTTTATTGATTTCACCTTGCTTTTCAAGTTCTTCAGCGCTTACAATATGAGGAACGTTACTAATTTTTTGCCCAAATAGATTTGGATCAGTCCCCTTTTTAAGTTTTATAAAAGTCTGAACATATCCAAGTACCCTATGATCGGTCGCTGCATCAGGATTGTTAGTTGCTAATGACAACATAATATCAATCTTAAGCCTTGTATTCCATGTATAATCTTTTATAACTCCGGTTACTTCAAAAAAAGCTGTATCAATTTTCATCAATTGACCCATTGGATCATCCTTACCAAAGTATTTATCGGCAATAGTTTTTGTTATCACAACAGTGTAAGGTTGTTCAAGAGCATTGTCAGGATTTCCTTTAATAAATGGTATTGAGAAGATTTTAAAAATATCATTTTCTACAAAATAATACCTCTCGATAAATTCAATATCCTTATATTTTACAATTGTTGGTCTTGTTGGTAGAATCCTGGCAAGATTCTCAACCTCTTCAAAATTTGTTTTAATATAATATCCATTAATTATTGGAACACATGCAAAATTTGTTTCTCTTGATGCACTCTTTTCAAATTGAACCAGCCTGTATAGTCTGTCAATATCTTTATGGTAGCCATCATACGTAAATTCGAAATGTAACAGATAAAAAATGTAAACGCAACATGCAATTGCAATAGAAAGGCCAAGTATGTTAAAAATACTGTTCCACTTGTGGCGGATAAGATTTCTAAAAGCTATTAAAAAGTAATTTGAAATCATATTTTACTAAGTTAAAATATTGTTATTAAATAATAAATTTTTATTGGTTTTGATACCACTATTTAATTATTCAAATCACATGCCCTTGTGCATAAAGTTCAATCAATCAAATTTATACATATTTACAATATTCATTTTAACTTTAAAATTTCGCCCAATATCGGTCAATAAATGACGAAAATTGAACAGTATAGTATTTTGATTTTAATGATTGATTGTATTTCTAACATATTTATAAACATTTATTGAAATACAAATAATATTTGAGAATTATATATTGAAGCAACTATTTGAATAGGAAAATCATCTAAACTAAAATAAATATTATGAATAGAAAAAATTATGTTATTAGTATTCAAGTAATCATAATTGCTTTAATTATGATTTCCTGCTCTAAAGAGGAGCTCAATCAAATTAGTGATTCTAAGTTAAAAGGAGATACCGTAAGATTTTTACCTTTAAACCCTTCCAGTTCTGATGAGGTTTTCATAATTGACTCAATTTGTCAATATGAATTATTAAAAACAATTGAGATAAATGGCTTTCAAATAAACTATATCAGAACATTCATTAGCGGGATGGGGTTAGCTTGTTTTCCAGAGATTGATACGGTTTCACTAGGGAAGTTAGATTCTGGTAATTATACTTTATTTAATATCCTTATAGATAGAAATCCTAGGGTACAGGACTCCATTGCTAGAGTTGATACTTTCCATGTTATTGTTCAATAATTTAACCAATTACTTAGTTAATATTACTGTTTCATCATAGGTCTTAGGGTAATATAAGGTTTACAATCACCACTTATAAACCTTTTTCCAACCATTTTAATCCCAAAGAACCTTTGGTATTAAACTTTATTGATAAGATTTCGTCAAAATTGTAGTTATTAATTTTCAAAATATTAATTTAAGCCATGAAAAAATATTTCAAACTACATTCTCTAATTTATTTAGTAATGATTGCTTTATTATTATCAAGCTGTACAGAAAAACCAGCTGTAACCAAAAATGAATTCAAGTTTCAGGTCGATCGTTTCGACGATACACAGATTCTGCGTTACCAGATTCCTGATTTTGAAAGTTTAGATTTGCGCCAGAAAAAACTATTGTATTATTTGAGCGAAGCTGCTAAATGTGGCCGCGATATTACTTTCGATCAAAATTTCAAATACAATTTGCTTGTTAGAAAAACACTGGATGCAATTGTATCAACATACACAGGTGAAAGAACAACAGATGATTTCATTAGTTTCATGAACTATACCAAAAAAGTATGGTTTTCGAATGGTATTCATCATCATTATTCAACCGATAAGTTTACTCCCGGATTTAGTTCCGAATATTTTAAACAACTCATTCTAAATTCCGACACATCAAAACTTCCATTAAATACAGATCAAAAAGTTGAACAATTTTTAACTTTTATTACTCCAATACTATTCGATCCGAATTTATATGCTAAAAAAGTAGCATCGGAAAAAGGAACCGATATTATTTCAGCATCAGCAAGTAATTTTTACGAAGGAGTTACTTTGGACGAAGTGAATGCATATTACGATAAACAAATCGATAGCAAAGATACCACGCCTATTAGCTATGGTTTAAATACCAAAGTGATAAAAGAGAATGGAATTGTAAAAGAAGTTAGCTGGAAAGTAGATGGAATGTATGGTGCTGCAATCGCTAAAATTATTTACTGGTTAGATAAAGCCAAAACAGTTGCCGAAAATGAAACACAGGCTAAAGAATTTGAATTGTTGATTGAATATTATAAAACAGGTGATTTACAAATATGGGACGAGTACAATGTTCTTTGGGCAGGAAATACCGATGTAAAAATTGATTATGTTAACGGATTTATCGAAGTTTATGACGATCCAATCGCTACAAAAGCTGCATGGGAATCTGTAGTTAATGTAAAAAACGAAAAAGCAACTGAGTTAACACAAATTATTGGTCAACAGGCACAGTGGTTCGAAGATAATTCTCCTGTAGATAAAAAATTTAAAAAAGAAAAAGTAACTGGTGTTTCGGCTAAAGTGATTGATGTTGTTCAGTTGGGTGGATCGAGTTATCCTGCTGCACCACTTGGAATTAATCTTCCGAATGCCGATTGGATCAGAAAAAATCATGGTTCAAAATCTGTTTCTTTAAAAAATATAGGATTTGCTTACGATCAGGTTGGAAAATCAGGCTATCTCGATGAGTTTGTCGAAAATGAAGAAGTAAGAGAAAGAATGAAAAAATACAGCGATGTTACCGGAATGCTTCATACCGATTTGCACGAAGTTGTTGGTCATGGCAGCGGACAGTTATTGCCAGGAACCGATCCCGGAGCATTAAAAGGTTACCAAACACCTCTAGAAGAATCGCGTGCCGATTTATTTGGCTTGTATTATTTACCTGATGGAAAATTAGTTGAACTTGGATTACTTCCTGATTCAGAAGCTTTTAAAGCACAGTACGATTCATATATTTTAAATGGTTTGATGACTCAATTGGCTCGTGTTCAGCCAGGTAAAAATATTGAACAAGCTCACATGCGAGGTCGCCAGATGATTTCGAAATGGGTATATGAAAAAGGTAAAGACGTAAATGTTATCGAAATGTACCAAAAAGATGGTAAAACATTTATCAGAATAAATGATTACGAAAAACTGCGTGTTCTTTTCGGTAATTTGTTAGCCGAAATACAACGAATAAAATCGGAAGGTGATTATGCTGCCGGTGAAGCAATGGTTGAAAGTTATGGTGTTAAAATCGATCCTGAATTACACAGAGAATTACTCGAACGTTATGCTAAATTAAATCGCGCTGTATTTGGCGGATTTATGAATCCCTATTTAGTTCCTGTAATTGACAATAACGAAATAATCGATGTGAAAGTGGAATATCCAGATAATTACACCGAACAAATGCTCATGTACGGCGAAAAATATGGATTCTTGCCAACGATAAACTAACCTGTCATCCTGAGCTTATCGAAGGATAGACAGATTGCATAATTACACTCTTCGATAAGCTCAGAGTGACAAAGAAGCTATCCCAAAAAGATGGCTTCTTTTTTGTTATATCAAAACAAACTTACAATTATTGTGTTTATTAATAATATGTATCTTAGCAGCATAATAAATCTAAAATAAATTTATTATGAAAATTAAACTAATTATACTCTTTAGCTTTCTTTCAATTAATATATATAGTCAGAGTCAGGAATTAAAAGTTGGAGATAAGGCACCCGAAATTATTCAAAACTTAATAACGGGCGAAGAATTTCGTTTGTCTGATTTAAAAGGGAAAGTGGTATTAATTGATTTTTGGGCATCGTGGTGTAAACCATGCAGAAAAGAAAATCCAAATATTGTAGAAGTTTATAAAAAATTTAAAGACGAAAGCTTTAAAAATGGTAAAGGGTTTACCATTTTGAGTGTTTCCTTAGATTTTCACCAGGCAATGTGGGAAAAAGCTATCCTTGATGATTCTCTCGAGTGGACTTATCATGTTAGCGATTTAAAAGGTTGGAAAAATGAAGCTGCTGTTCTTTATAATATCAAAAGTATACCTGCTTGTTTTTTAATTGATGGAGAAGGAACAATAATTGCTATGAACTTACGTGCAGATGATTTAGAATCAAAACTAAAGAAACAGCTAAAAAAAAAGTCCTTTTTTTCTTCAAAGAACTAATTAGATAATATAACAAATCTTTTATAAAAAAGCCGCTAAGTAATACTTAACGGCTTTTCTTTGTATTATTTCTTTATCGCTTACTCGCCTCTATAACTCTGTCTCTCATTTCTAAAAGTCTATTCATAATGTAATCATATCGATCCGATTCCTGCTTAAATTTACCAACACTAGCGCAACCTAAATCATCATACAATAAATCACGTCCCGCATCTGTATCTGCATATTCTTTACCATCATATGTCCAATAACAATCTTCTCCATCGGTACAACAAAGTGTAACTTCTGGCTCTCCTTCGCAAAATGCATCTTGCTCGCAAGCTTCTTTAGGATCTTCTTCGCAACCTGTATTCATAGCAAATATTACTCCGGTAACAATCGCTAAAAGTATTAATATGCTCTTTTTCATAATATTAAGTATTAATTATTTCAGATTTTTCGAATAAACATTTGTTTCAAAGTTAACCAATCTAGGATTAAATCTAAAATTTAACATCTTTTCTTGCATTACTATTTTATTTTTCATCGCACTCTGTAAAGTCGAATTATCAAAACCATTTTTATTTTTTCCATCAATACTATAAGTTACTATTTCTCTCTTATTTCGGTCATCTTCAATAGCTTCATCACCTGATTTGGACTGCTTTCTTTTTAACTTTTTCGATTTCCCGAATAATAAATCACTTAATTTTATCTTTAAATGATATTCATAGTCCTCGCCAAAGCTTTGCATTCCATATGCAGTAATATCAACAGCATTACTTGAAATAAATGTTTCTGGCACATATATAGCGTTTTTAAAGATAAAAATATTGCTTTCTAGTGTCTTAAATTTAATATTATCTAACTCATCAATACCGGTAAATTTTGACATATTTGTTGCAGGCTCAAAATTATACACTCCACCATTTTCAAGTTTTAAATCCCCTTTTACGCGAATATCTTTTTGAACTAAAGAGTCTTTTTCCATAACAATACGGGAAAATAAATCAGTTGAAAACAACCCACTTATATTTTCTGCCTTAATAGATGGTTCATAATAATCTTCAAAATTATTAAAACCAACTAAAAGCTTTTTCACATCCATTTTCTGAATAACATGGTGTGTTTCTACTATCGCTTTGTTCTCAGGCCTAATCGTATATCTTATGGAACTGTTCATATTACCATCAAATGCTTTAAATTTAAATTGATCAATGATATACACACTATCCTGAACGTTAAACAAACTTGAAATATCTTTAATTAGAACTTTATCATAAGTAACACTATTCACTTTTAACACTCCCTTTATAAGCATTGTAAAGTTTTTTGTGTACAGTTCTGCCCTTTCATTTTGTGGCTCTGCTAATTTTGTTTCAGATTGAGTTGAATCTGTTGCCATAAATAAAGCAAGCATAGCGTAATCCAAATCGCCTAAACTTAAGCGTGTATTTACAACTAGTTTCTCTGGCTCATTTTTAATTACTGATTTGTATAAATTTTCAATTATTGTAGAATCGATCCCAAATTCTATTCCACCCACCAAACCATTCATATGATTAATAGTAATTTCTTGGGGGTCAGTTTTAATTTGGCCATTTAAATTTTCAATTTTGTATAAAGGATTATCTGCCATGATAGCAGTTACATTATTCAAATCAACATTTACTATGCTATTATTAAATGCAGCATATATTGCCTGATCTGCTATTGAATCGAGATCGAAAGTAGCCTTTGAATGAATATCAACTGCAACATTTCCTGTTAATTGTTTTAACAAATTAGCAGGCATTATTGATATTGTTTCTTCAAGATTAATTTTGATTTTAGTTTCGGTTTCATAACTTGGCCTTTTAAGATTTTCCACTTTAAGAAATCCCGAAATTTTTGCTCCCTTTGTTTCAATATGATAATCTTTTATATTTAATTTCAATTCTGATGTATTATTTATACTTCCATAAAAATCCGTATTGAACGAAGTATTTCGAAGCTCGAAATGATATGTAGGAATATCAATATTTAAATTGCTAATCGTAAAATTATTAGGCTTATATGCGAAGAGAGTTGAAAAATTCTTAATAGACATTGACGAAGCCATATCTACATTAATATCTTTAAACTGAATATTTGCTCTACTGTTTGCCATAATGTAATCCACAAAATCGTCTGTAATGGAATCGGGAAATTCTCCCTTCGTAAAAATGCTTGCTTTAATATCTCCATCAATATTTTGAATAATGGAGTCGGGCATAAATTTTCTAAACTCATTTATATCAATATTCAAATCGGCTTCAACATTATATTTTGGATGATCAATGTCTAATACCGAAAAAGCAAAATCAAACTGACTCTTTTCTGTTTCAAAATGAAATAAGCTAAAACTGGCTTGAGATGATTGATTGTTTTTAAGAATACCATTAGTAACATCGCCTTTAAATGCGATGTTTTTTAAATTCGGATAATCCTTTATTTTAATATTTCCATTTACCAAATCCACCTTTAAATCCACTTTTGGCATTTCTGATTCAGAATAAAACCCGTTAATTGTTGCATTCAGATTTAAGTTTCCTGAAACATGCTGCACTCCAAACTCCTTAAGCATTTCTTCAGGCACATATTTTATAAGCTCGCCTAAAATTAATTCGGTTCCGATTATGTTTACATTCGTTTTAATTTGATTTCCTAAAATTGCATTTCCAACGATGTTTAATTTAGCACCATCAGTGTTTATGTCTAGTTCTTTAATAGTAATTAAATCATTATCATAATCTGCATCAAAATCAATATTTGTTTTTTTCATTAAATGCAAATTCGTTGCTCCATATATACAATTTGATAAACTAACTTTTCCTTTTGCCGATGCTATTATATCTTCTCCTTTAAGCTTTCCTTTTATCTTTAATTCCGGAATAAATACATTAGCTGCTGCTTTCATTTTTTGATCAACAAAATTCAAATCAATATTCTTTAAAGAAAGATCGGTTAAGGTTAAGTCTATTGGCTTAGATGGAGTTGTATCCTCTAATTCTGTTTCATTTGGTGCTATTAGGAAATCAATATTTGAAACACCATTTGTATCAACCAAATAATTAATATTTGCCCCATCCACGTCCACTTTCATTACTTCTACTATCCCTTTAAATAAAGGCTTTGATTTTACCGAAATATATAATTTACTAATGCTAATAATTGTATCTAAATTAAAAGAACCAGAATCGACCTTAGATTTGTGTGCACTTAAAAGAACATGATTTAATTCAATAGTTGCTAAAGGGAATTTTCGAAGTAAATTGAACGATACATTGTCCACAATAACAGGAGCTTCAATATTTTCGCTTAGCTTCTTCAAAACCATATCTGTAATATCATCTTCCAATAATTTTGCAACAATGGTTAACACAATAGCTAATGCAATAACAATAATAATAAAGTAAGTTAAAATTTTAAAAAGCTTTTTCATTTAAATACACATTGAATATATACAATCGAACATCACAGCAAATTATAAGCCGAATTTACTGATTTTCGAGTGATAATAAAATCTATAATTAAAAGAAATAATAGATGTAGTTTTTATTCTAAACCATACTTATCAATTAAGTAAACCAAAGATGCTATTGTTGCAGCACCTTTTTGCATATCGGAGGGTTTAACTTTGTCGAATGTATCATTTGCAGAATGATGGTAGTCGAAATAATGTTTTGGATCGGTAAGTAAACCCATAAGTACTGCTCCGTGATCTTTTAATGGAGCAATATCAACACCGCCACCACCTGCAATAAAAACATCCACATTATATGGTATAAATAGCTCTTTCCATCCTGTAATCTTAAGCAATTTATCAGATGATGCATCGATTGAAAAACCAAGAGGTGTGTCGACACCGCGATCACTTTCTATTGCAGCAATATGTATTTCTCCATTAAGTTTTGCTTGTTCTGCATAAGCACGTCCACCACCTTGCGATATTTCTTCATCCATATACATTACTGCACGAATAGATCTCTTTGGTCTTATTCCCAACTCTTTAAAAATCCGCAATACCTCAATTGCCTGCATACATCCTCCACCGTCGTCGTGAGCTCCGGGGCTGTTATCCCATGCATCGAGATGACCACCAATAATAATATATTCGTTAGGAAACTCCGTGCCTGTCATTTCTCCTATTGTATTATAGGTAATTGTATCAGGTAGGTTTTCACAATCTGTTTTAAAATAGAATTTGAGGTCTGGATTTTGCTTTAAATATTCGCTAAGAAGATTTGCATGTTGTGTGGCAATCGCAACTGCCGGAACCGTAGGTTCTCCTTCAACTTTACGAGTTACACCGGTATGAGGAAAAGTGTCAGTTGCACAAGTTAATGAACGTATAACTACACCCACAGCTCCTTTTTCTGCTGCTATTATTGGTCCCATAAAACGTTGACCAGCTGCTTCGCCATATGCCTGAAAAGGATTTTGAAGATTCGGATTCATGGCTTGATTTAAAAATACTATTTTCCCTTCCACATAGTTTGTTTGTAATTGAGCAAGAGCATCCAAACCATTTACCTCAATAACAGTAGCTTCAATTCCATTTTCAGGAGTTGCTATACCACGACCCAATGCACATACATTAACCGGAATTAATTGATCTTTAATTTTTATATTCCCAATTTCCTGCGATCCACGTTTCCAGTTCATAACCGTAGCTTCCTGCAAAAATACCTTGTCGAAATTTAAATCCTCCATTATTGATTGGGTCCACTTTGCTGCTTCGATACTTTGCGGATAACAAGCCAGCCGTTTTGTATAGTTCTTTGTTAAATAACGAAGGTTTTCATATGACTGGGTATTATTTTCTGCCTCATAATAAATTAATCCTATAACTATATCATCGGCAAGTTTATCGATTGATTTTGGAGTTGAACACGATGCTAAAAGTGAAATGCAAATTATTAAAGTGATTATTTTTTTCATTGTACAGAATTATGTTCTTTGACTATCGTAACTAAATTTAGATTAAACCAAGACTCACTTAATTATTAATTGAAACTATCAAATCATCGATCCAGCAAGTATCTCCATCTGGGTTCCAGATATAAAAACTCAGTATATGTCCGTTGTACTGATCAATATTCAAAAATATCCTGAATTGATTTTCATTCCAACTGTCAGAAAATAATTTATCAAGAGATTTGCTCGTCCAGAAAGCAGGTTTTCCATCTTTTTCGATTGAAAGAACAACTAATGAATTGGATTTTTTATTTAAGAAAGCCTGACATGATGCAAAAAACTCAATATATCCTGTTTCAGAATTTATACTATCTACCGGTATTACATATGATGCAGAGAAGCCATTTCTTTTAATTCTGTTTGAAAATTTCCCAGAATAAACCTTGAGAGAATCATGGTTTTCGGAATTCCAGCTCCAACAATCTGGTTTGCTTTCAAAATCATTTTTTGAATAAATAATAGGTTCTTTTATAGGAGCTTGAAGATTCTCTAAATAAGATAAGTCAGTCGAATCTGTACATTCGATTACATTCCATTCAAGATTAATCTGCTGGTCTAATAAATCTTGTCCATTGGATGAGAGTCGAATAAACTCAACATTTTTATTTAGTTCAGGTTTATTTATATCGATAATAAATGGATTTATCCACAGGCCCGAAATAGCTGTTTCGGGATTAAAACGGTACAAATAAATTGTTCCATCAGTAAATTTATACTCAATCTGAAAGAATTCTCCTTTATATAAAAACGATTTAATTTTAGCCAACAATTTTTCTGAATAGTAAAATTTAACCCGAAGAATTCCATTCTCGCTATGAGGAACGCCTATCCATTCCTTCCATTTTCTCGATTCTCTTTTTATTAATTTCGGTTCAGAGAAAACCGATTCTGGTCGTTTGGCAAGCAAAGCATATTCGGTGGTACTTTGTACAATTTTATAATTCGAAAGCAGGTTTAAAATTGATAATGGTTCGTCGTTCAATATATATCGACCATCCAATGACCCCAATTTTGTGTAATTCGGACAATCATTAAAATGAAATAAAACATACTCCGGGCCTGTTGTTAGTAAAAATGCGCTAGCCGAAATACTATCAATCCATAAACTATATGCTCCTGCCTGTAAAGTTGCTCGTGGTTTCCAGTTCAGTGAATTTGAAGGAATATAACTAAGTTCCCACGGAAAAATATCGATCGATTTATCGCCTATTATACTTCTTGTTGAATTATCCAGAATTGCTACTTTTAATGATTCATTAACTGAATTTTCACCTTTCAGCCTACTAGTTTTAAAATTGATTATACTTTTGTAAAAATTCACTGGACTATTGGAGAAATGAATAGGCTTGTCATATCCCGGAATATTTCTCATATTCAATGCAAAAAATAAAATTGATAAAAGCATTGGAATAAAAACCCATCGCTTTTTCTCTTGAGTAATAATCAATAAAAAACCAAAAAAGATGATCAGAAAATCGAGGAATATCCGATTATGAAAAATATCTTCGCGTACGATCGCATGTTTCCATGCGGCAAAACTTGCAAACGCCATTAATGCATAAAGCAAATAGGTTTCTTTTTTTCGAAGAATAAATGGTATGGTTGCAAATAGAATGAGGCTCAGGCTTAGAAAAAACCAGTTATTATCAGGAAAAAGACTTAAAGCAGATGAATATCCTGAAATCATCTTGACCGTGGAAAACAGAAAATGAAAAAGCCCATAAAAACTACCAATCAGTATCACTCCAATAACACTAAGCGTTAAAAACCAAACTGGTAATAGATAATACTTTTTATATAGAAATTGGTATGCTGAATAAACTAAAATAATAGAAAAACAGCTCAAACCCAGTGATGATTTAATAAAAACAGCCGTAACCGAAATTATAACGGAGACTAATAAATACCAAATTTTATTTGTTTTTTGGTGTAGTAAAATACCAGCCAGAACCAATCCTATAATTGAATTATCGAATGTTGAAAAAAACAAGATTAGAAGGATTACTCCAGCAGCATATGTAACTTTTAGTTTGTTTTTTCGTGACAAAATCAATAAAAACGAAACAAGCAAACCTCGTACAAGTGAGTAGAAGATGATTCCGGTTTGATAATTAGCCCCAATAAAGAAGGGGCTTTTTAAAAATCCAAGCGGACCAAAGGGATAAATTAATGTGCCAAAGGTTTCCTTATAATCGGCAAAAAAATAGTTTAATGCCCAAAAGTACGAAGCATCGAGTCCGTTATAATGTGTAATAACAAACGAAGGAAAGGTTAAAAGAAAAATTACTAATCCAATTGAGAAGTAAACAATATTGCTTTTTGAATCTTTCAATTTTATTGTTCCTACTTAATAGGTTTACTTATTAGCAAACCAAGTTTATAAAAAGCAAATAAATTAATGCTAATAAAACCCGATAGTAATAAGGCTCTAATCATGGGCTTAAAAATCCAAAAAAACACTTTTACAACAAACAAAATCCTGAATTTTGTAAGTGCATTAAAGGTTTTTAATAAAGCAATTTCCTTTTCAAAATCTGAATCTTTGGAAATATCTCTAATATATAACAAGCTTTCAATTGATTGCTCTGTTTTTATAATAAATTGTTCATTGGTTTCGAGCTGAGTATGTAAAACAGGATTATTGATATGTTTTATTTGAACACCGGATTTCTTAAGCTGAAACCCAAACCAAGTATCTTCGTGCCCATAACCAGCTATTCGCTCATCAAACTTTACCGACTTAAAAACATCTCTTCTAATAAGAAAGTTAATTGTTTTAAACGATTTGTATGGATTTTTCGCTCTTTTTTCAGGAGAAACAACTTCATTGGCGTGTCCGTATTTCCATCGTAATAAAAAATCTTTTTCAGGTCTCTTGTTCGAATAAAATAATCCGCCACAAATAATAGGGTAATCGATAGATATTGATGTAATATAATCTAAAACAAATGATTCGGAAACAATCGCTGCGTCGCAATCGAGAAAAAGCATGTTGTCGAACAAGGCATAATCTAGAAATAAATTACGAATTTTTGATCTTCCAATGTTTTTCTGCAATTCAACATACTTTACATTATCCAATCTAGAAATTGATTCGTTCTGAAGTTTAAAATGGATATCAGAGAAATCATCAATTAAAATAATTTCAAACGCAACACTTAACCCTGATGCCTGTTTGTGCAAATCACCAACTAGTTTTACAACATTGTAATTATATATAGGGATACAAATTGAAAGCATAAGAGTTGTTTGTAATTTGATTCAAATACCCAATATTAAGAATAATTGCACAGATTATAATGGACTGAAGTCCATTTTTTAGTTAATAAATAACCCCAGCCTTAAGACCAGGGTTATACAAACTCTTATATTAGGGATTTAGAACCCAAATTATTTTACAGCTTATTATTCGTATCGCAACGAATTTACCGGATTTTGAATTGCTGCTTTGTATATTCTCCAGCTAATAGTTAATAATGCCGAAATAAAAAGTATAATTATTGGAATAATAAAACTATATGCATTGGCTGAAACATATTCCTTCCAAATGCTAGCCATAAGCATATCGGAACTATAATAACCCAATCCGCATCCTATGAGCGCTGCAATACCGAGGATTATTATAAATGGCTTCGAAATATTTTGTGAGATATTGCCAATACCTGCTCCCATCACTTTTCGTATTCCAATTTCTTTTGTTCGGTTTAAAATACTAAGACTAACTAATGTATAAAGACCTATTACTGATGACAACAATGCACAAATAGCCAGAAAAACGAACATTATTTTAATGTTTTTATTTATCTGTTTCGCTTCATTCAATAACTCAACCTGAAATCTTCCATTGTAAGGATAATTAGGAATAATCGCTGCCCACTCTTTCTTAAGATACTCATTTATATCATTTAAGTTTTCTTTTGATGCACGAACAGCAATCTGCCTGTACTCATCTTCAGGATCGAGTCTAAATATTAATGGTTCAACAGGCGCCCAAAAACCATACAAATAAATATCTTTTGAAACGCCAATAATCTGCAAGGCCAATGTGTCATTCATATAAACTGTTTTACCAACAGGTTCTTCCAATCCAAAATCATTTACAAATTTTTCATTTACAATTACTGATTGACCCTCAATATCGGCCGATTGATTTTCTAAACCGAAATTTCTTCCTTGTAAAACTTTAACACCCATTGTTTTGAGGTAATCATATCCGATATGCATAATATTTGTTTCGACCTGTTGATCGAGGTATTTAATTGATCGGTTATAATTTCCATAACCAATATGATAACTTGTTCCGGCATACATTTCAATTTTGGGATTACTCCGTATTACCTGTTCAAATGGTTTATAATCATTTTTATTATTAACTGATAGAATAATAATGTTGTCTTTATCGTAACCAAACTCAGCCTCATCCTGAAAAATAGCATTCTGGGTAAAAATAACTCCCGAAACAATTGCCATAACCGAGATTGAGAATTGTACTACAAGTAAAATTTTTGATAATGCATTTCTACCACTTAACTTTAGCTTTTCGCGAAATATTTTTACAGGATTAAAACGACTAACATAAAACGCAGGGTATGCACCAGCCAGAAGTGCTGTAACAATCCATAAAAGAAAAACAAACACAATAAGCGAAGGGGTTTGCTTAAAATCCATTACCAGATCCATATATTCCCACATTGATGAATAGGCAGGCACAAGGAACCCTGCAAAAGCAACACCCAGAATAACGGCAATTAAGCTTATTATAAGGTTCTCGCTAATAAACTGTATAATAATATGCCGCCTTAATCCGCCAAAGACTTTTCGAAGACCAATTTCCTTTAACCGCTTTCCTGCAAATGAAATAGCTGAGTTCATAAAGTTAAATGCTGCAATTATCAATATAAATATTGCCATAATTGGAGGTGCAATTACTGCTGCCGGATGAAAACTTGGGCGCAACCACATTGCCCATACTTCGCGATCTTCGGCAACATCTTTTAACGATTTGGTAAAAAACCTTGTGATCTTCCAATCTTGGCGTGCATCGTTCTGAACAGGAATAAATTTGCTTAGTAGTTCGTTAATTTGTGAGATTTTATTTTGATCCTTTACTAGTAAAAATGTAGCTGCAACCCAGTTATCCCATTTCTGATCATCAATTTGCCACATATCTCTATAATTATCAATTTGAGTAATGGCTTCGTGAAAAAATATTGTATTTAAAGGCAAGGTTTTAAAAATACCTCCTACAATAAATGCTGTTTCCTGACCTTGATCATTAAATATTGTTATCACTTTTCCAATAGGATCTTCATTGCCAAAATAAATTGATGCCAGGTTTTCATTTATTAGAATCTTACCTTTATCGCGTATTGCATCTTTGCTCCCCTTTACCATATCAACCGAAAAAACCTCAAAATAATTTGGATCAGCATAACCTATTCGTTTACTGAATATTTTATCATCGTATTTTATGGGTGAAAACGAAGTAATATATCGACAAACCTGATCAATACCTGATATGTCTTGTTTAATTAATTGGGCCAGAGCAAATGGGGTAATTCCATATTCCTGCTCACGGCTTTGCATATCGCGGGTTATGTTTATCTTATAAATTTGATTATAGTTTGCATGCGTTTTATCCCAATCGGAATCATACTTTGTATTTAAGTATGCTGTAATACATAGAGCCAAGGCAATGGCTAATCCAAGAATATTAATTCCAACAAAAAGGAAATTCTTCGATATATATCGAAGAGAAAGTATAAAATAATTTTTAAACATATGATAATTATTATTTATGATTTCCAATGAATTATTAAATCATTTTTGAAATATTGTAATTTTTTAAGATATCCCAATTGTCTAAGAGACGAAATTAGTTTTTAATTGATGCATGTAAAATAAAAAAAACGGTTATACACCGCTATTTAAGAAGATCAGGTTAGCTTTCAAGCACTTCAAAATCCTTATCGTGTCCATTTCCTTTTATAGTTTCCCAATAACGAATAGAAATCTCTCCAGTTTTTCCGGTAAGTAGGTTTTTAACCAGAATTCGTTTTTTATTTCTTATTTCGGTTTCAATTTCTATAAATTCGAATGGTATTTTAAGCATTGATTCTAATTCAAAACCTGTTTCCTTTGCCGATTCGTCATTTTGTTCGTAGGTCCAGTAAATCTTCATATCGAAACCCTTTCTGAATTTCTGATCCAGCGTTCGTAGCAAGTCGCTAATAATTTTCATAGAGCAACTGTTTGCATAGGTCAAATACAAATCTATTTTAGTAAAAGCAGCAGGATTTTCAATATATTTTTTGATCCAATTTGTTATTGGGTCGAAAAAAATTAACACATTTTCCGGCATCGATCGCCCATTAATTTCAATATGTCCATCTTCTAAGTGGACGAAAGGGGTATCGTTTGTTTTTTCAATTAATAAGCTCATTAATACTAATATTCGGTTAAATCTTACAATTCATGGCTAAGAATAAGTTGATTATATTTCTATCTAAAATTAATAATAAAATAATTATCATTTAATGATATAACAAATTTAAAACAAGTTAGTTTCCTTTCGTTTTTCTTTAAGATTTAAATGTTGAAAATACTTTATTGTAACTCGCAACAAATCAATAAAAAGCGTTAAATATAATAGACCAATACCAAACCACATCATAAGTAGATTAAACCACAAAGTGTCAATTTTCAGACCCAGAATAATTTTAACCGGCGAATAAAAATGAGAGCGCCCATAATCAGAAGTTGGCTCCATAAAAATCGGATCTTTTTTCTGAATTAACCTTGACTCTGTTTGATAAACCTTAAACAATTCGTTTCTATTTAAAACCAGATCTGCAAGCTTTTTATTATAATACCTTTGTCTAAACTTAACAAACTCATCATTTCCCAATTGCTGAATAAGGTCATTATACCTTTGTTCTTTACGGTCGTTGGCTTGCTTCTGTTCTTCAGAAAAGGTCATTTTTAGAAAATATATATATCCATACGTTGCTTCTGCTACTTCTTCTGTAAAATTTTCATAATCTAAAAGAAGTATGTTATCAAACGGAGGAACACCAGCACTATTTGTAAGATACTCAAATTCATTTCTAATTAACTTGATGTCTTTAGTAACGGTTGCAGAATCTATATTCTCGAATCGCTTGCGGCCAATCATTTCTAATTTATTTTCGAGTTGAGGTAGTAAAAAAGCTATACGATAATCGTTGTTACTTATTATTTGTTCATCTTTAAAAAAGTTCTTCTCGAATTTGTTATTCTTAAACTGCTCCACAGCCAAAGCTTCATAAGCCCATCGGGTAGGCATAATGTTACCTATTAATGGAACATATATGCGCGAGGTTAAACTTTTGTGTAAGTCGTCAAAAGGAATCATGGCTCCACCCAAAAGCAACTGAGGAACCAGAATTAATGGAATAAGTACATAAATAGCAATAACAGAATCTAATCCGGACGATATATTTAAACCAATAATATTTCCTAAACAAGATGCTGAAAAAAGAACTAACCAAAAGGGAATAAGCATTCCATGAATCTCCAGAATGCTATTGCCTACTATTGTATACAAAAGAGTTTGCAGGGCCGACAACCCAAATAAAAAGACAAGTTTAGAATTAATATAACTAAACCAGCTTAATTGAAGAAACGATTCACGCTCAAGAATTTTTCTATCTTTAATAATTTCCTCTGCACTAACTGTTAATCCAAGGAAAATTGCGACCACAACAGACATAAACAAAAATACCGGAAGGTTTTTATTATCTGCAAATACATATCCTGTGGGTGTTAAATACTTGGTAAAGAAACCAAGAATAAATGCAAGTAAAGGAGCCTCGAATAAATTTATAAGCAAGTATTGCTTATTCTCTAATTTCGAAATTAAATTACGCATGCTGAATACACCGAATTGTCTTAAAAAATCGGGTACTTTAAACTCAGAATCGGGTAGCTTTTCTTCAGAATGTTTTACAGGAATATCCTTTTCAATATTTTCTAAATACCTGTAATACCAAGCCTCAGGTTTTGTTCTTCGAACACGTGTTTCTTTTCCATATTCATCAATCTCTTTGGCTTCAACAATTTGTAGAATTTGATCAGGATTAATTGTCCCGCAACAAGCACATTCGCTTTCGGCAGCATTTACAAGAGAAGTAATGGTTTTAAAGTAAACAATAGCATCAACCGGATTACCTTGATATATTGGATATCCCCCTTTATCAAAAACCCATAATTTATCAAATAGTTTAAAAATATCAGATGATGGTTGGTGAATATTTGCAATTACAAGTCTGCCTTTAAGAGTTTGTTCCTTTAAAAGATTCATAACATTTTCCGAATCCATTGATGACAATCCAGATGTTGGCTCATCAACAAACAAAATTAAGGGTTCACGCATTAACTCCAATCCAATATTAAGTCTTTTACGCTGTCCTCCGCTTATAAACTTTTTCAATGGATTACCAACCTGCAGATTTCGGGCATCGTATAAATCAAGATCAATTAAAACTGAATTTACTTTTTCTTTTATCTGATATTCGTTATAATCGCTAAAACATAGACGGGCATTATAATATAGATTTTGATATACTGTAAGCTCATCGAATAATAAATCGTCCTGAGGAACAAAACCTATGATTCCTGTTATTATTTTTTGATGATAATGAACATTGTAATTATTAATTTTAACCTTCCCTTTTGTAGGATATAGCTTGCCACTAAGCAAGTTTAGCAGAGTTGATTTACCTACTCCGCTACCTCCCATTATCCCAATAAACTGACCAGATTCTTCAGAGAAATTAAATTTCTGTATTCCATTTTTACTGTTTCTGAACTTAAATTCGAGATCCGTGGCCGAAAATACCAATCGTTGATCGTATGCCAGACTTATAAATTTCGAAGCAACATCGTTATAATAAATTGAATCAATATTGGGACCTTTAATAATTGATCCATTATTAAAGAAATAGGGTCTTCCGGAAATTATTTTCTGCCCTTCGATATACAAATTAAGTTCGCCAAAATACCTGAATATAAAAGATTTAATTGATTGAATATAAAATACAACTATTTTCCCATAGAGATTTTTTCTATATAAAAATTTATGCCCCTGATCGGGAGAAACCTTTTTTTTCATAACCCAAGCCAGACTATCAGACCATTCTCTTATTTGGTTATCAATAACCAATACTTTTTCTGCTTCGAGATTATCCGGGTTACCATCAAAAATAAACGACTTAAAATTAGCCGATTCGCTATCGGAAAGATTAAATACCTTGGCCACTGTTTTAATAAATTCAAGCTCCTGGTCAGTTACTACCTGATCTTCGTGAACAAATTCGAGTAACTGCAAAAAAACAATTACTCTTTCATTTCTTAAGAGGCCTTTTTTTATCTGGCTGCAAACATTGGATATCTGAAATGAGATTAAAGAAACATTTTCTGAAATATCTATATTCTCATCTGAGCGCAATTCTCTATTGTAAAATTCGTAGTAATTATCGAATAAGCGCAAATATTCTTTAACCAGATCGGCATTTAAATACCGATGAAGGTATAACTCAACAATTCTTCTCCCTTTTGCAGTAATGCCATCTGGATTTACATTTGCAACAATGGCAAATAAATGAATAAGAGCATTTAATACGGATTCGCTCATAAAACTAAATTTCTAATCTTACTAAATCTGGTAATAGAAAAATATCCAATACCTCAATATATAAAAATAGCTCAATTTGGCCTATTAGTGCAAATTTTTACAAAAATTAATTCAATAAAAAAGCTCATACCTTACAGTATGAGCTTTTTTAAAATATTTTAAGTAGTACTATGCAATTATTTTTTCACGAAGAGCTTCGGTTTGAGTAATAATATCTTCCATTTGCTTCTGTGTAATGCCTTTTTCATCAATACTATCATAAACCAATTTTATTGGATTTAAATCGTTAAGTAATGATTGAATTGTTTCGTGACTATTGTGCGGAGCCAATAATTCGATAAGCTTATATAAAGCTGATTTTTGGTGCATAATAACTTTAACCAATTCAGGATTACTATAAACAGTATTTGAAATATTGCAGGAGATATACATTGCCTCAACCCAACTTCCAGTTAAAACTAACAATGATAAATCTTCTTTATTATTTTTAACAAGATATTCATATGTATCGTAAAAAGACTCAGTAATTAATTCAACAAGCAAATCTTTATTGTCGATATTTAGTTCAACTTCTTCGATAAAATCAGAACTAAAAGCGCCTGTAATGCCAAGTTCTTTTACTAGTTTTTCTGAAACATCCATAAAATTCATTACTTCCTGTTTCATATTATATGTACTGGCATAACTAAGATCTGCACTATAAACACCTAGGTTAAGTGCTTGTGATTTATCGGTAAAATACTTATCCACATTGGCCAATGGATTGGTTAACCCAATAATATAACTGGCTTCGATTTTATTAATCATATTAATTACCTCGAACGATGTTGGCAATGGATAAACCACCTCACGAACAGTTTTTTCAATACTTGCTTTATCTAATTTCGAATCAGAACCTTCAATTGGTTCTCCCTTTTTACCAGTACAATTGATTAAAGATGTAACCAAAATACCTGATAATAAAAGTATACTGAATTTTTTAAACTGATTTTTTAGTGTTTTCATTGATATAATTGTTTTATTTATTCTTCTTGTTTTTATCCCCTTTTAGATATAATTTCAAGGGCGTAAGTTACTGCTTTTTTTAAAAATTTCATTTACCGAGCAAATAATTTTCTGTATCTAAAACCCCAAAGTTCTATTCTCTTCTCTAAATATGCAAATAATATAGTGCTAAAAAATGTTAATGAACCATAAACTACTGAAACCATCGACATATCATAATTGTTCAATAAACTTTGAGCAACATAAATACCTACAATACTATTTTTTAGACCAACCTCAATACTTATTGTTATATTGTTTTTACCACCCAGTCGCAATCTTCGTGCAATAAAATAAACTGTAACCATTGATATAAAATTTAATCCAACAACCCAGGGTGCAAGAAAATAATAATCGCTTATATGAGTGTCCATTCCTTTTTTATCGAAGAAAATAATTACAACAAATACAATTAATAAAATTAAAGGTAAAATAATCTTTAGCGGTTTTTCAGCCTTAACAGCAAATCGATAATAATTGTAACGAATAATCATACCAACAAGTGTTGGAATTAATATGGTTAAAACAATATTTAATATAGTACCGAAAACAGGTAAATGGATTTCTCTCTCTACCCCAATAAAGATTATTAAGCCAAGGTTTACAACAAGAGGTAATGTTACCAAAATAATAATACTGTTAATAGCAGTAAGCGCTACCGATAGAGCAAGATTGCCACGCAGCATATGAGTAATAATGTTTGTTGCAGATCCTCCTGCACAAGCCGTGATAAGAATAAATCCGACTTTAAAAACCGGATCGAGATTCGAAAAACCAACCAATAAAAAAGCAATAAGTGGGAGAATAATTGCCTGGCATAAAATACCTGTTAAAATTGCTTTCGGATATTTGAAAATACTTACAAAGTCCCTTTTCTCAAGCGACAAGCCCATTCCCATCATTATTATAATGAGCGATAAGGGTAAGAGATATATGGAAAAAAAAGATTGCATCGATACTAAATTACTTAACTTCGGATGAATATTAAAAGAAATGTGAACAAAAAAACGGGCTTTATTGCCCGTTTAATAAAATACTCTTTTGCTTTTACCTATTCCTTAACATAATTCTTGTCCTTAATAGTACATCCAATCGCTTTTGTAAAATCAGTATCTGGATTCTTGCCATCAAGTAATGTATTTACTGCATTGGCCAAGTATTTCTGAGTTACAGCCGAGGCATCTTTGTAATTATCATCTATTGCGCCAATATATTTAACAACAAAATCTTTTCCTTCTTTCTTTAACAAATAGATATGAGGTGTTCGTTTAGCTCCATAAATTTTATATACTTCCTGGTTTGAATCGAACAGATAAGAGAATGTAAACTCTTTTTCTTTTGCGCGTACAATCATTTTCTCGTACGAATCTTCTGGTGACAATACCGGATCGTTTGGATTAATTGCAATTACCGGATATCCTTTTGCTCTGAATTCTTTATCTAATTCAATAATCCTGTCTTCGTAAGCAATGGCATACGGACAATGATTGCATGTAAAAATTACAATTGCACCTTTCTCTGCTGGTTTATAACTATAAAGAGAAATTTCTTTACCATCCACATCTTTCAATTTAAAGTCGGCTGCTTTGTCACCTGATTTGTATCCTTGTGCAAAAATTGAGGACAAGCTAATACTCATAATTAAAATTATAAAAATTGTTTTTTTCATGATATTTTGGATTTAGTTTAACTTATTTTATTTGGTTGCTGGTTTCTAGTAAATTGTTTTAATAATACTGTTTACTGCCTACTGCTACTAATAATAACTACCAATACTAATGTCCTCGTTTTCTTACTCTCTCAATCTCACTCTGTCTTCATCTCCCCCTCTCTAATTTTCTCGCAGAGCCGCAAAGCATCTAAAACATTATTAACTGATTACTCTCTTCAGCTCTTTCACTAGTTCTTCGTATGTAAATGATTGCTCAAAGAACAATCGCATATTCTTGTTAAAAATCAGTGTTGCAGGCAATGCTCCCGACCAGTCTGGACTTACTTTATCAATCCAGAAATTGCTGTTAGGATCATCTAGAATTACAATGCGAGGTTTTAGCGAATGTCTTTCAGCAAAATTTTTCACTCTTGTTTGATAGTCTTTCCCAAAATCAAGGCTAACCAAAATAACAACTACTTTTTTATTTTTATAATTGGCATCCAATTGATTAAAGGCAGGCATTTCCTCAACACAGGGCTTGCACCATGTTGCCCAAAAATTAATTACGTAGGTAGTGTCATCCTTCTGGTTTAGCAAAGGCTCTAGCTGCTCAAAATTATAAATTGGATAATGCTGCGAATAGCTATTTTGAGCAACTACGATAAAAAAAATAATGCTTATAAGAATTTTAATTTTCATTTATATCTCCTAAATTTATCTGATAAACAGCATTTATGTAAAAATTGTTCAATTTTCAATCATTAAACGATTGAAGCGTTCCATAAGTCTAATTGCTAAATTTACCTTATCCTAAAATTTATACTCAATACCTATGAAACAAATACTTTTTTTCACGCGGATCATTAGTTTTTGTATGATTGCCCAGCTCCTTCTGTTAAACAATAATACATTGCTGGCACAACAAACCACAATTCCAACACCCGAAAGTTATTTTGGATTTAAGCCCGGAACCGACAAAATGCTTTTTAACTACGAAAGCTTAACTGCCTACTTACTAAAACTGGATGAATCATCGCCTATGGTAAAAATGATTCAGATAGGTAAGTCGCCCATGGGAAAACCAATGTATCTTGTTTTTATTTCATCAGCAGAAAATATTAATAACCTCGACAGACTTAAGTTTATTAATCGTGAGTTGGCATTAAATCCGAATCTTACTACTACGCAGGTTAACGAATATGTAAACGAAGGCAAAGTTTTCTCACTTTTCACTCTATCAATGCATTCGAACGAAGTTGCACCAGCACAGGCAGCCCCACTTATTGCTTACGAAATGGTTACATCAACAGATAAAAATTTAACCAAATGGCTCAATGATGTAGTTTATATGGTAGTGCCAAATCATAATCCGGATGGGATGAACATGGTTGTTGACAATTACAACAAATACAAAGAAACAAAATATGATGGAGCATCGTTGCCAGGGTTATATCATAAATATGTTGGTCATGATAATAACCGCGACTTTGTTGCCTTAACACAAGACGACACAAAAGCCATTGCGGCTATTTTTAACAAAGATTGGTTTCCTCAGGTTATGGTAGAAAAACACCAGATGGGATCGAACGGACCTCGCTATTTTGTGTCACCTCCTCACGATCCAATTGCAGAGAATATTGATGCTGGATTGTGGAACTGGATGAAAATTTTTGGCGCAAACACTATCACCAAAATGACTGATGCTGGACTTACTGGCGTTTCGCAAAACTATTTGTTTGATGATTATTGGCCAGGAGCTACTGAAACTTGTATATGGAAAAACGTAATTGGAATGCTAACAGAAGCTGCAAGTGTAAAATATGCAACCCCAATCTATATCGAACCGAATGAATTAAGAGTTGGCGGAAAAGGAATGGGAGAATACAAGAAGAGTATTAACATGCCCGAGCCATGGACTGGTGGATGGTGGCGTTTAAGTGACCTTGTGAATTATGAGATTGTTTCTACCATGTCGTATATCGAAACATCATCTATTTATAAAAAAGAAATACTCCAATTTAGAAATGATATTTGTAAAAAAGAAGTAAATAAAGGACTTACAGAAGCTCCTTACTATTATATTTTCCCAAAGAATCAAGCCGATCAAAGCGAATTGGTAAACCTGGTAAATCTTTTAGACGAACAAGGAGTAAATGTTTTTGAACTCGATAAGGATGTTCAGATTAACAACACAAGCTATTATAAAGGTGATATTATTGTACCATTAAATCAGCCATTCAGATCGTTTATAAAAGAAATGCTCGAATCGCAGGAATTTCCTGCTCGCCATTATACTCCCGATGGACTTTTAATTGAACCATACGATATTACTTCGTGGTCGTTGCCTTTGCATCGGGGAGTCAAAGTAAAAGAAATAAATAAAAATTTTGTTCAGCTTAAAGAGGCATACAAACCAGTTTCAATTCCATTTACATGGTTTAACACAAAGAATGAAAATTACACATCAATTCTTTTAACATCGTCAAACAATAACAGTTACAAAGCTGCATTTACTGCTCTTAATGCTGGTCTTAAAACCGAACAAATTACCGAAGATTATTTGTATAACAACACATTGGTTCCGGCAGGCAGTTTTATTATTTACAAAGGTAGTAATATGAATAAAGTTTTTGATGTGTTAACTGTAGATCCAACTTATATTACTGGCGATTTTAATGCGAAAAAGAAGGCTGTTACCATGCCACGAATAGCATTTGTTGAAAGCTGGTTTCATGCTATGGATGCTGGATGGACAAGGTTTGTGCTTGACTCGTATGGTATTCCGTTTAAGGTTTTACGACCTGCAGATATTGAAACAGCAGATTTGGAAAAAACCTTTGATCTGATAATTATTCCTGATGAACAAAAATCAGTTTTACTGGATGGTAAATACTCAAGACAAAACGAGCAATATTTTATGTCTTATCCGCCAGAATACTTAAAAGGAATGGGTAAAAAAGGACATGAAAAATTACTGAAATATATCAATAACGGAGGCAAGGC
This sequence comes from Bacteroidetes bacterium GWF2_33_16, assembly GCA_001768565.1. Lineage (GTDB taxonomy): Bacteria > Bacteroidota > Bacteroidia > Bacteroidales > UBA12077 > UBA12077. Next base: position 243,176 of record MEOE01000023.1, read on the forward strand.
TATTGCCTGGAGCGATGCAACAGAGCTTTTCTCAGGGCTTCAATCCTATGCAATTGACGAGAAAACAACTGAGCAGTTTGAATTTCCTGTTAAAAATGTTTCGGAGCAAATTCAAAAATCAGGTTTTCAATGCCCCGGATCATTATTAAGAATTGATCTTATAAAACATCCTATAACGTATGGATTACCAAGTGAAATAGGTGTTTTTCATCGCGAAGGACCCATTTTCAGAACCTGGCAGCCTAGCTTTGATGTTGACCGAAGAGTAATAGGGACATTTCCAGAAAAGGATATATTACTTAGTGGTTATGCCGAAAATGAAGAAAAGATTGGTAACGCAACTTCCATTGTTTGGTTGAAAAAAGGCAAAGGACAAGTTGTTTTGTTTAGTTTCAGTCCGCAATTCAGAGCCTCAACACCCGGAACGTATAAGTTGCTGTTTAACTCGATACTTTTATAAATAGCTACTAGCTTTTAGCTATCAGAAAAAAGAGTAAAGACGCCAAGTTTGGCGTCTTTACTCTTTTAAAAATTAACCCTATTTTACCTAAAAAAGCAGAGCAAGATCGCCAAACCAACCGGGCAAATCGGGGATAAACATGAAGGTTTAATTTCAGGGGATGTGATTTACTAACCCGGGTAAATCAACTAACTTCTTGCTCTGCCAAAATTGCTCTACAACAATAAGATTAACAAGAATAATTTTACCCTATTGGTTTTATACTATTATTAACTTTGTGCACCAAATGGCAGGATTACATTTTACAAGTCTTGAGATTGGTGAGAATTCATTATTCAAACCCATTTTCTATAATTATTGTGCTTCTCTGGAATTATTTTGAACGTAACCGCAAAAACAATGAATTAATAAAACGAACTTTTTTATTTTGAATTGATTCTATTAAAGAAATGTTCCCTGTAGCTATAACCAATTGGAATCTTATTTTGCCCAATAGTTATCTGATGTTTTTCAATTAAATCTATTTGATTTAAATTAATTATATATGACTTATGAATCCTTATAAACCTTTCGTCAGATATCAGATCAAGCACTTCTTTCATAGTAAAAACTGAAATGATTCGTTCTACCTGAGTAAAAAAGTAAACATAGTTACTATCGCTCTGGATATATAAAATATCATCTTTTAAGAGCTTATGTATTTTGGTGCCACTTTTTACCAGAATAAAAGGATCGGATTTTTTACTTTCTTTTTGCGACAATTCAATTTCATTTTTTTCGTGATGTTGTAAATTGAATTGTTTAAGTGCCTTGTTAACAGATTTTACAAACCTGTTAAAATCAATTGGCTTAAGCAGGTAATCAACAACATTAAACTCGAAGCTATCAACGGCATACTCAGAATAAGCAGTTGTAAAAACCACCATGGGTTGTGCTTCTAGTGTTCTAAGAAAATCTAAACCTGATAAATTAGGCATTTCGATATCAAGAAAAATCAAATCAATTTTATTCTTTTGCAGGTATTCAATTGCCTTGAGCGAATTCGTAAAGGTTTCTTTTAATGTCATAAACGGAACTTTCGATGCATAATTTTTTATAACATCCAGAGCTCTAGGTTCATCATCAATTGCTATGCAGTTCATAGAAATATTATAATTCAATTTTTAAATCCACAAAAAAGAAATGATCATCCGAATTAATTATTAAATTATGTCTTTTTGGATAAACTAAGTTAAGTCTTCTTTTAACATTATCAAGACCAATTCCCGAATTCCTTTTATCATTTCTGCTATTTAAATTGCCAATAGGATTTTTAACAATCAGGTTAAGCATGCGATTATCAATTGTAAGCGAGATATCAATATAATTGTGACTATCGACACTTAAACCATGTTTAAATGCATTTTCGATAAACGGAATAAGAATCATTGGGCAAATGAATATTGATTTAAAGTTATCTGTTATTTGAAGGTTTACTTTTAATAAATCCTGATTTTCGAAACGAAGTTTTTGAAGCTCTATAAAGTTTCTGATATATGTAATTTCTTTTTCTAAACTCACTAGTTCCACATTACTTTCATATATCATGTATCGCATTAATTGAGATAATTTAAGCAATCCATTTGCTGTTTCGTTATCATTATTTTTTTGAGCAATAGAAAAAAGGTTGTTAAGTGTATTAAATAAAAAATGAGGGTTTACCTGGCTTTTTAACAAATTCAATTCCGCCTTTAATTGTTTGGCTTCCATTTCCTGCATCATGTATTGTTGATTTATTCCTCTTCGAAAATATCGTAAGCTTGTTGTTATAGTCAGTATTATTAAAACATCAGTATATCCTGATCTTTCAAAAACACTTTCATAAAGGATTTTATTAACTGATAATTCTGATAAATAGCCAAAAAGCAATATGATAAGTATTATTAATCCGGAATAAATTAAATATTTACGTTTGTTGAAAAAACGGGTGTGAATATAAAAATGGGAATAAGATGCAAGCATCCATGGGAAAATAAAAGCAAAACTCATTCGTATACCATAGTTTATAGATTGATTTCTCGATCCAAAAAAAATGAAAACGGCATAAAGTAGACTCCAGAAATAGAAATGGTATGCAATGCGGTGATTTAGAATGCCGAAAATCTTATTCATAATAATATCAATTATTTGTCAAAGTAACAAAATGAAATACAAATACTCCAAATTAAACATGCGAACCGATGTTTTACTACTTTTTTATTTGTTTGTCATAATTTATTGATACTTCATAAGGTTTAATTTTTTTATATCTTGTTATCACCCAAATTTGTACTCAGAAACTAATAATAATAATTATGAAAACAATAATAAAAGCAAATCAGTTATTCACTCAAAAAGAGACAAAATCGAAATTATCAAGAATAGTTCAGTTTCCATTAAGCAGGATGATTATAGTAATCCTTTTTATTGCCCCAATCTTGGTTTTACGTGCCGTATTCTCATATGTTGTATTAGATAATCTTGAGGGAAATATTGAAATTTTAATTCACTATACAGAAACTATTATATCAATTGTTTTAATTTTTCTTGCCTACCGGTATTATACAAAAAAAATTGAAAACAGACCTGCTTTTGAATTAAATCATGAAAAATGGTATGTTGAATTTGCACAAGGTATTGGAATTGGTGGTGGACTTGTTGTTATTATTGTCGCTTTATTAGCACTTTTTGGGATGTATAAAATTGCTAATTTCAATTCTCCTTTTGTTTTATTTGAGCGTATTTTCCGATATGGGATAGGTTCTTTTGTTGAAGAGATGATATTTACCATTATCATTTTTCGATTAATTGAAGAATTTGCAGGAACTATCACATCAACAATTTTCGTTTCTTTATTATTTGGAATAATGCACCTTGGTAACGATAATGCTACCATTTTAAGCTCTTTTTCAATTAGCTTTGAACATCTAATCATTTTAGCTCCATTTATTCTTACACGCCGGATTTGGATGGTTTGGGCAATTCATTTCAGTTGGAATTATTTTCAAACTGCAGTTTTCGGAATGAATAACTCGGGAATGGCTCATGGTGGATTTATTAAACCTTTAATAAGTGGACCAGAATGGGTCACCGGAGGCAGTTTTGGTATAGAAGGATCACATATTTCTATTGCTTTAAATATTATTGTTGGAGTTATCATATTATGGTATGCAATTAAGCAACAACAATTGGTTAAAGCATCGTGGAGGAGAAGATAACGATTTAGTAACACAAAATACAGAAAATGAAAAAGGAGCCTTTCAGCTCCTTTCCCTATTTTCCTTTATTCAAGATCAAAACCAACCCGACTCCTGAATATCAAATGTTGCAGTGCCAATTTGTGCTCCATCGCCAAATAGATATACTTCGTATTTTCCAGGTATTAATGCACCATTATTGTCCCAATAAATTGTAACTTCAAGATCGTTACCTATAAAATCAATCGGACGTTTGGCCGAGAAAACAATTTGTTTGCCTTCGAATTCGAACAAATCATCTTCTGATTTAGCAAGAATATAATCATCTGGTCCTGCTATACGAACAAAAATATCACGTTCGCCTTGTTTTGCCAATACATTTTCTTTAATAGTAAAATCAATTTTAATTTTTTCAATTTTGTTGATCTTATTATTTTCTTTACCACGCTTATTAATACAAATAGCTTTTAAATTCTCAGTACGTAAAACACTTGCAAATTCAACTTTGCCTGTAAGATCTTTATTTTTTTCTTCCAGCTCTTTTTTCTCGGTTTGAAAAACTGTTATTTCGTTTTTAACCTTAATGTTTTCTGCAACCAAAGCCTGATTCATTGTATTTAACGAATCAATCTGGCGAACATAGCTTTGAGCAACTTCACGCAACGTTCCTAATTCAGCTTCCAGTTGTTTAATCTTTGTAAAATTGGTTGCTTTTGTAGTTTTTAACTCTGCAATTAAATTATCAATTTTTTTCTTCTCTAAATTTAATTGTTCGTTTATTGAGTCGTTATCAGTCATTAATTCGTCGTACTCAGCTTTTAATTGCTCCAAATGCGTTTGCAAAGAATCTTTTTCTGCTGTTAGTACTGTTTGAATTTCTTCAGTAGTATTGCGCTGATTAATATATAACCAGGTTACAACACCAAGTAATATTACAAGTAAAAACAATAAGAAAATTAATCCGCTATTTGATTTTTTTGGCTGATTAACTACCTGTTTATTTTGTTGTTGAGTATTTTCAGGATTTTGGTTTTTGTTTTGATCTTCCATGATTTATAAAAAATTTATGTATACAATTTAGCTTGCAAAATTAGTCTTTATTTTTAATTTGTTCGAATTTTTAGACACATTAATTAAACGCATTATTTAGTAAAATAGTATTTACTCTTCTGTATCAGTCTCTGTCATAAGAAAATATGTTCCATCGACAACGATTTCCGAGCTTAGAAGATCAGCTGATGGATTAATTATTTCAATATATTCATCTTTTACAAGTCCTGTTTTTATCAATTGTTTTTCAAAACCCATCTCCTTTTTAACAAAAATATAAGATTTATCTTTATGTTCAGCAACAGCCGAACTGGGTAAACAAAATACTTCTTTTTCGTTTAACAGAATAGATGCGCCAATATACATTCCTGGGTGCAATTCACCCTTGACATTATTATATTTGCAAATAGCTTTCACTACTCTGTCAGTATTATCAATCTGTACACCAATGTTTTGAATAGTTGTAATAAATTTATTTTTATTATCATTAACCATAAAAAATACAACTCTTTGTCCTGTTTTAAGTTTATTAAGATCTTTTTCATAAATATTAAGGTTTATCATAACTAACGAAAAATTTATTACTTCACATATAGCATCAGCGGGTTCAATTATCCTTCCCTTATTTATCCTTAAATTTGATACATATCCGGCAATAGGTGCTTTAACTTTAAATTCTTTAATAAAATCACCCTTGTCAATAATTGCTGGATCAATACCCAATAATTCGAGATTTGTTTTTGCCGATTTGTAAGCAGCCTGTGCTGTCCAATATTCAGCTTGAGCTTTTTGCATATTCTTTATTGATGCTGCATTTTCAACAGTTAATTCGCCCTGCCTTTTAAACTCTTGTTCAAAATAATTTACCTGGCTTTTATTCTCTAAATATTGTTGTTGTAATGCAATAAAGTCGGGATGCGAAAGTGAAACTAGAATTGCTCCGGCTTTGACATAATCACCTTCATTTACAAAAACATCATTCACAAATCCAGAAATTACTGGCGAAATTGTAGCTCTATCTTTTGGCAAAACATCAATATTACCGGAACATTCCAATGATTCTGACAGTTTTCTCTTTTCAATTTTTCCTGCTTTTATTCCTGACTCATCAATTTGTTCTTGCGATAATTTAATGATGTAATCTGGAATTTCTTCGGGTTGAGCAACTATAGTTTCTGTTTTTTTATTTGTACAGGCCGAAATTATTGCTAATACAAACAGAATAGTCATTACTTTTCTCATAAACAAAAATTATTTAGTATAAAATTCAAGTTCAATAGCTGTTTTATTATAATTGTAAAGTGTTGTTAAATACTCTGATTTTATATCTTGAGCCGTTTTAATACTTTGCAAAAATTCGAAATATTCTATCTCTTCTTTTTCAAATTGGATTTGAGCTGTTTGCGATAGCACTTCAGCTTTCTTCAATGCATTTTCATAATAATAAATAAGATCATTTTGTAATTGATCGAGTTGAATCACAAGATTTTCTATTTCTTTTGAAAGATTAAACCGTTGGTACTCTAATGTATTGAAAGCTTTTTCCTTCTCAATTTTTGCTTGTTGTACAGATGAATTTTGTGGTAAAAACCACAATGGAACAGATATGCCAATGCTCCATCCTGTAAAACCTGAAACCTGATCAATCTGTTGACTAAAATATCCAGCTGAAATCTCAGGAAAATATTTTGATCGCTCCAAATTGTATTTTGTGTTTTCGAGGTTATATTTATTCTGGTAAAAGTCTGTTATTATTGAATTATCAAATCTTTCGCTGTCTTTCTGCACTGCAGGGAGCTGATAAATATACATAGAATCGGAAGCAGGCAAAAAATCTCCTTCTGAGTTCATAATTTGCTTTAGATTATTCTCTGCAATTAAAAGTTGCTCATTTATTTTCTGTAATTCATTTTTCGATTTAGCAAACTCCGTTTCGGCTAAGGTTTGTTCCAAGAGGTTCGTCTCACCCATTTTATATTTTAATTGCGCAATTCTAACAAACTCACTAAAAAGGCTAACTTGCTCCTGCTTTATTTTAAACTGATTAATTAGATGAATCCAATTGAACCAGGCAATTTTTGTTTGTACCGTTATTTCCTTTTTAGCAATTTCAAATTCAGTATGGCTTAAGGCAATATTCTGGTTTACAAATTTTGAAGTTTGATAATGTGTTAGTAATGATCCAAAATTCTGATTAATCTCCCATGAATGATCTATTAGTTTGGAATTCATTTGCCCTTTTTGATATGAAAACTCAGTTGGGGCAAAATTTAAAATCGCTTGTTTGCCTTTTTTAGCACTTTGAATTGATAATCCGGCATTTTTTAAAACAGGATTATTCGTTAAAGCCATTTCTACTGCCTGATCAATAGTAATATTTTGTGTTTCAGAATTACCTTCTTGTGCATACAAAGAACTTGAAGCTCCGACAATACCTAATAATAAAATAGTTTTAATCATTTTCGAAAACCTTGATAGCTTGAACTTATGTTTTGTATTAAAAACCATAAATAACAATGGAAGAGCAATCATTGTTAGCATTGTTGATGTCACAAGGCCACCAATTACTACAGTAGCTAAAGGTCGTTGAACCTCTGCACCTGAAGATGTAGAAATAGCCATTGGCAGAAATCCTAATGCTGCTGCTGCGGCAGTTAGCATTACCGGGCGAAGTCTTTCTCGGGTTGCTTTTAAAATCAATTCGCGCATATCGGTCATTCCTGATTCTTTTAAATCCTTTAAATGTTCAATAAGAACAATTCCATTTAATACGGCTACTCCAAAAAGAGCAATAAAACCAATACCTGCAGACACACTAAATGGCATTCCCCGAATCCATAAAAACAAAACTCCCCCAACAGCTGATAAAGGAACTGCTGTAAAAATAAGTACTGCATCTTTAATCGATTTAAAGGCAAAATGAAGGAATATAAAAATCAATAAAAGAGCTACTGGTACTGCGAGCATTAATCTTCGTGTTGCGTTTTGTAGGTTTTCAAATTGTCCTCCATAGGTTATGTAGGTTCCAGGATTTAACTTTACATTTTCACCTATCGAAGCCTGAATATCTTTTATAACCGATTCCAAATCACGATTACGAACATTAACACTTACCACAACTCTGCGATGTGTATTTTCTCTTGAAATCTTGGCTGGTCCGGTTGTATAGAAAATATCTGCCAGCTCTGTCAATGGCACCTGATTTCCATTGTGCAATCCAATTTGTAATCCCTTTATATGATCAATATCTTTGCGAAAAGGTTCCTGAAAACGAACAACCATATCAAATCGTTTTTCACCTTCGAAAACACTTCCTGCCATTTCTCCGCCAAAAGCCATTGTTAATTGTTGATTTAGTTCTTCAATATTCAATCCATAAGCAGCAATCTTTTGGCGCTGATACGTAACACTTATTTGAGGTAGTCCGGCTGTTTTTTCTAGTATTACATCGGCTGCGCCTGGAATTTTATCAATTAGTTTTTTTATTTCAATTGCTTTGTCATTTAAATAATCCAGGTCTTCACCAAAAATTTTAACTGCTATATCTGATCGTACTCCAGTTATTAATTCATTAAACCTCATCTCTATCGGTTGGGTAAATTCATAATCGATACCAGGAATAACCAAAAGTGCTTCCTTAAACTTGTCTGCCAGCTCTTCTTTTGATTTAGCAGAAACCCATTCTTTTTTGGGCTTGAGTTTTATAATCATATCAATTTCTTCCATCGACATAGGGTCGGTAGGAACTTCGGCAGCACCAATACGACATACAATCTGATCGACTTCAGGAAATGTTTCTTTCAGGATTTTTTCCATTTGTGTAGTTAACTCAACCGTTTTTGAAAGCGATGTCCCAGTTTTTAAAACAGGTTGAATTACAAAATCACCTTCATCAAGTGTTGGAACAAACTCTCCCCCCATCCGACCAAATAAATATCCTGTTAGAATAAGAGAAGCAATGGCCATTGCAAATATTATATTTTTATGATCGTAAGACCATTTTATTACGGGACAATATGACCTATATGCAATATTCATGATCCATTTCGAAAGACTCTTTTTATTTTCTTTCTCAGGTTTTAAAAACAATGAAGAAGCTACCGGAAGCCATGTTAATCCCAGTATCATTGCTCCTAAAATTGCAAAACTAAAAGAGGTTGCCATTGGCCTGAACATTTTCCCTTCAACTCCACTCAATGTAAAAATTGGGATTAATACAACCAAAATAATAATCTGACCAAATATTGCAGAATTAATCATTTTTGATGCCCCATCGAATGTAATTTTATCCATAAGCGACTGCCGCTGATCATCATCAGCGCTTTCGTATTCATCTTTGCTTGTGGTTATTTTTATGGCTATATATTCGACAATAATTACGGCTCCGTCAATAATAATCCCAAAATCGAGTGCTCCCAAGCTCATTAGGTTTGCATCGACACCAAAAATATACATTAACGAAATAGTAAATAATAAAGCAAGCGGAATTATTGATGCTATAACCAATGCTGAGCGAATATTTCCGAGAAGAATAACTACAATAAACATTACTATTAAACAACCTAAAATCAGGTTTTCGGCAACTGTAAATGAAGTTTTCGAAATCAGTTCGCTTCTTTCAATAATTGGATTTATAAAAACCCCTTCAGGGAGGCTTTTCTGAACTTCATCAACGCGCTTCTTAACTTCATTTATAACCTTTTTTGAATTGGCATCTTTAAGCATCATAATCTGACCAAGAACTTTTTCTCCTTCGCCATTAGCAGTAATAGCACCAAATCGATTAGCATATCCAAAGTGTATAGCTGCAATATCTTGTAAAAGAACAGGAATACCATTCTTGTTTTTTACTACAATAGAGCCTATTTCTTCAATAGATTTCACCATTCCATCACCACGAATAAAGTAACTCTTATTTTGCTTTTCAATATAGGCTCCTCCTGCTACACTATTATTACTATTTAGTGCATTAAAAACTTCGAGTAAAGTAATATTTAAGGCTTTTAGTTGTTCTGGGTTAATTGCTATTTCGTATTGTTTTAAAAATCCACCCCAGGTATTAACTTCAACAACACCTGTAATCCCAGAAAGTTGTCTTTTTACAATCCAATCCTGAATGGTTCTAAGCTCCATGGGTGAATATCGATTTGCGTACCCTGGTTTTGTGTCAAGAATATATTGGTAAACTTCACCTAAACCAGTGGTTATTGGTCCCATTTCGGGAGTTCCAAAACCTTCCGGAATATTAGCAGCAGCAGTTTTTATTTTCTCTGCAATAAGTTGGCGTGGTAAATAAGTACCCAGATCATCATCAAAAACAATCGTTACCACGGATAATCCAAACTTTGAAATAGATCTTATTTCCTTAACACCTGGCAAATTTGCCATCTCTAACTCAACTGGATATGTAATAAACTGTTCAACATCCTGAGTCGAAAGATTCGATGAAACGGTAATTACCTGAACCTGGTTATTGGTAATATCAGGAACTGCACCAACCGGAATTTTAAGAACTGCAAATATACCAAAGGCAGCAATTGTTAGAGTAAACAAAATAATAATTAGCTTATTTCGAATACTAAAATTTATGATTTGATTAATCATGAGCTTACTCTTTAATTAAAAATGCTAAGAATTAATGAGTTTTAAATTTAAAACTTTTTTCTGGTTAATAGAATTTTAAGAATTACAAAAATTTAATTAACATTTATTTAAAGAAAGCGAATTCAAAACTAATTTAATAAAAAACGCGCATTGCTGCGCGTTAGGTTATTATTTAATCTGTGGTTGCCAAAAACTTCGAAATAGAAGAAAAATACCCACAAGGATAAATGGTATACTCAACCACTGACCCATATTCAGAGACATCCCAGTTTCAAAATCAACCTGAACCTCTTTTATAAATTCGATGAAAAATCGCACAGTAAACAACGATATTAAGAAAATCCCAAATAGTAAACCCTGCTTTAGCTGTTTTCCTTTTTTGCTATAAATAAGCAATAAAACAACAAAAATTATAAGATAAGATAATGCTTCATATATCTGCGTAGGGTGCTTTGGTACAATTTGGCCATCACGAACAAATATAAAACCCCATGGAAGGCTTGTTTCGATTCCATAAATTTCGGAGTTCATTAAATTACCCATTCTTATAAAAAATCCGGCAAGAGCAACAACAATAACTATACGATCAAGTATCCACAAATAGGGCTTTTTATTTTTCTTACCAAAATAATACAGTGCAATCAATATTCCAATTGCAGCACCATGACTGGCTAATCCGCCGTGCCATATAAACAATATTTCCCATGGATTTCTAAGATAATACTCGGGCTGATAAAAAAAACAATGTCCCAGCCGGGCACCTAAAACTGTTCCAATTGCCATATAAATTGTAAGATTATCAAGTAACTCTATTGGTAAGTTTTCTTTTTTGAACATTTTTTGCATAATCAAATATCCAAAAAAGAAAGATGCAGCAAACAATACACCGTAATATCTAATGCTTATTATCCAAAACCCAATAAGTTCGGGATCAACATTCCAGGTAATATAATCTAAAATCATGGAGTTTTTTTTAGTTGTAAAGTACAAATGTAAAAAAAAATCTTTGGCTTATCCTTAACTTCCTATCATCATAATGTTATAAAATTTAAAATGAAGGTATTTATGGTATCTATTTTGCAAATCTTATTCTCAATTATTTAAATAAACTTTATAAGTTTGTACCTTGTACTTTTAAAATTAAAATTGATGTTCAGAATAAAAGCCATTTCGTTTTGTTATATAGGGATTATATTTATTGCTATGGGTTGTGCTCAAGTTGTTACACCAACTGGTGGATCGAAAGACTCTGAGCCACCGGTTATTAAATTAAGCAAACCTGAAAACTTTTCAACCAACTTTAAAAATAAAAATGTAAGTATAACTTTTGACGAGTACATTCAATTAAAAGACCTTAATAAAAGTCTCATTATTTCGCCACCAATGGAAGAGAAACCCATGATCAGGGTTAAGGGAAAAACATTAAATATTAATTTCGATTCTTTTTTAAAGGATTCAACCACCTACAATTTATATTTTGGAAATGCATTGCAAGATTTTAATGAGGGCAATCCATACTTAAACTTTCAATATGTTTTTTCTACTGGCAGTTATATCGATTCATTGTCTATTAAAGGAAAAATTTTGAATGCATTCGATCTTGTTTCTGTTGAAGATGTTTTTGTTATGTTATACTCAGAACTTACTGATTCAGTGCCTTACAAGCAAATTCCTGAATATATTTCTAAAACAGATAAGGAAGGTACTTTTAGAATCAATAATATACGGAACGATAAATTTAAAATTTTCGCATTAAAAGATGCTAATAATAACTATCTCTTTGATAACAGTAGCGAGGAAATTGCTTTCAGTGATTCTATTATAACATTCGCTCCGGAAACCATTAATCATATTGATACTATTTTTAAAATACAAGATAATAATACTAAGAATTCGTCAGAAAAAGACGACCTTGTTTTGAAAAAGCAAGCAAAAAAACCAGAAATTGATACAATTATCGAGCACTCGTATGTGGGTTATCCAATAAAAAGCTATACTCTATTGATGTTTGCCGAAGATTTTGAAACACAATATCTACTGAATTATAAACGTGATGAAAAATATAAATTAGAATTTATATTTAATCGACCTGTAAAGGATAGTTTAATTTTCGAAGTTCTTGATAATTCCAATGCTCAATATATTAAGGAGGTTAGTACCCAAAAAGATACTTTTATATATTGGTTAACAGATACGTTAGATTTTAATGAGAAAGAAATATCTTGTTTAGTATCATACCAAAAACTTGATTCAACCAAGCAATATTATTGGAAAACAGATACACTTAAAATGCAATATCTTGAAGTAAAAAAATCAAAAAAAGACGAAATCGAATCTGATTTTAAAATAGACCTAAATATAAAAGATAAATCAACTCTTGACCTAAATAACACTATTACCATAAACCTGGGAAACCCTATTCAATATATTGATACGACGAACCTAGCGTTATTTTCAATAACTGATTCGGTTGAAACAATAGTTCCCTTCAACCTTAATTTAGATAAAGCTAAGTTGAGAAAATATTCATTATCAGCAAACTGGCAAGAAAACACAAATTATCGTTTCGAAATTCTGCCATCAGCCATTAAAGATATTTATGGTAATACGAATGATACTCTTATTACAAAATTCAGAACCCAAAAACTTGATTTTTATGGAAAATTGCTAATAAAAATTAATGGAATAGAGAACAATAAAAATGTTATAGTACAGCTAATTACTTCAAGTAAAAACTCAGAAGATGTAATTAGAGAAAAATATATTAATGAAAATCAGGAAGTTGAATTTAGTTTTCTTCCACCAAAAGAATTTTTGGTAAAATTAATTTTCGACGAAAATAATAATAAGGTATGGGATACTGGTAACTATTTAAAACACATTCAACCAGAGGAAGTGCTTTATTTTGAGAAACCTGCAAAAATAAGATCCAACTGGGATGTTGAAATTGCTATTGATTTAACAAAACGAAAATAAGCTATGTCTGTATTACTGGAGTTTGCTATGTTCCCAACCGATAAAGGAGCAAGTGTAAGTGAATATGTGAGTAAAATTATCCTAAAGATTAAAAATAAAGGTTATAATTACAAACTAACTGCTATGGGAACTATTGTAGAAACAGAAACTCTTTCTGAAGCATTGCAGGTAATACAAGAGTCTTATAATGTTTTAGAACCATTCTCTGAAAGAGTATATTCTTCTGTAAAATTTGATATTCGAAAAGGAAAATCAAATTGTCTGGAACAAAAGATCTCCTCTATTGAGGCTAAGATTGGAAAAATTAACACCTAATCTTTACTATTTATCAATAATAAAAATGAACAAAAAGAGATTTTATTCGTATAAACTTTAATATCTTGCAAAACTCTAATTAGTAACATTCATATTTATTATGAAGAAATTATTCATATCTCTTTTAGTTTTTGGAATTGCTTTTACCCAGAGCTATTCTCAGAAACAGACCAAAATTAAGATTCAGGAGAAAACCGCGCTTCAATCTTTACAACAAGAAAAGATTACATCTCTTGACAGATTTATAATTAAAGAAAGTATTTCAGATATTATTGTTATAGAAAGATTAACAAAAGAAGGAGTATTCGGAGAAATTACAGCTGATGGAATGAGTAAAACTTATTCATCAGGAAACCCTGATTTACCTTTATTTGGCAAGCTAATAGAAATTCCTGCTAATCAAACTGTTAAACTTGCGGTTATTAATTATAAAGAGAAACAAATACAACTTGCGAATTATAGCATTACTGAAAAGATAATTCCAGCCCAGGAATCCATGTCAAAAAGCGATGATCCAGAAAAAATTCCTTTCAAAATTAACAAAGACATATATTCACGAAATAGATTTTACAAGAACGAATTTATTACTTTCGAAGATCGTGGTTATTTGAGAGACAAGCACCTTGGTTTTATTCAGATATCGCCTTTCGAATATAATCCAGTTACAAATACTTTGTTGGTTAAATACGATTTTGAGATAGAAGTACAATTTGTTCCCGACAATAAAAGCAACATTAAGATAGATGATAGATTAAAATCATCCTATTTCGAAAACTTACCAATACAAACTATAAACGAGATTTCCGATACAAAAGCATTAATACAGGGTCCGGTTAAGTATGTAATTGTTTCAGATCCGATGTTCGAAACTACATTGCAACCATTTATTGAATGGAAAAAACTAAAAGGATTTGATGTAATTTCTGCTTATACAAATAATCCGTTAGTTGGCAATACAGCAACTACAATAAAAGCTTACTTAAAGGACTTATATGATAATCCTTCAAATGGTATTTCGCCTACCTTCGTTCTACTAGTTGGTGATGTGGCTCAAGTTCCTGCCTCGTATGTATCCAGCCATAGTTCTGATCTATATTATTATGAATACACAGGAGATAAGTTACCTGAAGTATTTGGTGGAAGATTCTCAGCAACAACTATTGAGCAACTTCAGCCTCAAATTGATAAAACATTACAAGTTGAGAAATATTTAATGCCTGATCCCTCGTACCTTAACAATGTTGTTATAATTGCCGGAGCAGATGCATCTTATGCACCAACATATGGAAACGGATTTGTAAATTATACCAACACCTATTATACAAATAGTGCCAATGGAATAAACTCTATTTCTTATTTATACCCCACATCAGCAAGTGCCGACGAAACAATAAGAACAAACATTTCGAATGGTGTTGCACTCGCAAATTATACTGCACATTGCAGCAGCTCTGGCTGGTCAGATCCAACGTTTTCCATTGACAATGTTGCATCAATGACTAATGCAAACAAATATCCATTAATGATAGGAAATTGTTGTGAGTCGCTATCGTTTGGAGGCAATTGTTTTGGAGAGGAATTATTGAGAGCGGCCAATAAAGGTGCTGTAGGTTATATTGGTGCATCAAATCTTTCTTATTGGGATGAAGATTTTTACTGGGCTATTGGTGTAGCACCTATTTCGGCTAACCCAACTTATGAAGGAAGTGGACTTGGTGCATATGACCGATTCTTCCATCTAAATAATGAAGCAAAAAATGATTGGTTTATTACGCAGGGACAAATTAATGTTGCTGGTAATTTGGCTGTAGAAGCATCTTCTTCGACTCGAAAAGCATATTATTGGGAAATCTACCATCTAATGGGTGATCCTTCATTAACCCCATTTGTAAAAGTCCCTACAATATTATCTTCATCTTACAACAACGAGATTATAGTTGGTTCACCAAACTATGAAGTAATTACTGAAGAAGACGCTTTCGTAGCATTATCATTCAATGGAGTATTACTTGATGCAAAAATGGCCGGATCTGACGGACTGGTAGTATTATCTTTTAGTGCACTACCTGAAGTTGGAATCGCAAACCTGGTTATTACAAAACAAAATAGGATTCCGGTTATTGAAGAGATAAGTATTATCCCATCAACTACGCCTTATATAATTAAAGACTTGGTTAATGCAATTGATATTACAGGGAATAATAATGGGATCTTAGAATATGGAGAAAACATTTCATTAAACGTTCAATTAAAAAATGTATCTACAATTTACGATGCTTTTGCTGTTGTTGCTAAGTTACAAACAAGTGACTCTGTAATTACCCCAATAGATTCGATAGAAAACTATGGAACGATTCTTAAGGATACCGTTTCGTTAATTGAAAATGCATATCAATTCGTACTTAAAAACACTATTCAGGATCAACATCTGTTGCAATTTAACTTCCAGATTACAGGTAGCGATGCAAGTTCAAACCCATATATATGGAACTCAAAAGCTAGTTATCTTATTAATGCTCCAAACCTTATAATTGGAAATCTAATTATTGATGATTCTGGTTTTAATGCCAATGGAATTGTTGATCCGGGAGAAACGGTAACTCTTAAGTGGATTGTGCAAAACACAGGTCATGCTGATATCTCTGGATTAACTGGTTTGCTTGAATATGTTAGTGGAAGCACACTGGTAACAATAAATCAAAACACAACCAATGAATTCATATTGATTGCAGGAGAAACTGACACCCTTGAATTAACAATAACCGTATCGGCTCTTGAAAATAAAGAAACGCCTGTTGAACTTAAATTTTCCTTAGTTGATAATCAGTTTGATTTTTATACAAAATCGAAAACCGAAACAATTATTATTGGAGAAATACCCGAACATAACATTTCTGATGGAGGTAGAATAAGTATTTATGATTCTGCCTTATTTTACGATTCTGGAGGAAGTATAAATGATTATAAGAATGACGAAAACTATACAATTACTTTCGTGCCATATGAAAAAGTGGGTTTATTAAAAGTAAAATTCATTAGTTTTGATGTAGAACAAAAAAGTACTGGTGGCTGCTGGGATAAATTAACAATCTATGATGATACTATTACTAATGTTGAAAAAATAATAGGTGAGTTTTGCAGTTACAATCCTCCTTCAGAATATATTGCTACAAACTCAGCAGGAGCATTAACATTCAAATTCTATTCAGACGAATCAGTTGTAAAACCAGGATGGAAAGCAGAAATTACTCGTATAGATTTGTTTTCAGTAAAATTTATTGTTACAACAGCAGGTATTCCTGTTGAAAATGCACTTGTGAAGTTTAATTCGCAAGAAAAATATACCAATGCTATTGGAGAAGTAATATTTGATGAAGTGAATGGTGGCTCACAATTACCTTATGAAATAAGAAAAACCGGCTACAACAATGTATTTGGGAATATTGATGTTACATCAAATATTACAAAAGAAATATCTCTTGTAGAAGGGGTAGTATATTACACAATAGATTTTACTGTTACTAATGGAACAAATCCAATAAGCGGCGCAACTATTCTATTCGATAATATGGAAGGACAAACCGATACAAGCGGCAAATATTCTTTTGACTCCATTGCATATGAATTAAATAAGAAATTTACTGTTTCAAAAGAAAAATACCTTCCATATATTGATTCTATTGATGTAGACACAAATTATTCCATTCATGTAGTTTTAGTTTTAGAAACATATACGGTTACTTTTCAGGTTACAAGTAATGCAAATTCAGGGCCTCTGGAAGGTGTAAATATTAGTTTCAATACACAGGAACAAATAACAAACACTAATGGAGTTGCTATTTTTATTCAAGTTGAGCCAAAATCAGGAATAAACTACACCTTGACAAAATCTGGATTTGTTGATCTTTTGGGTAATGTTGATATTGTTAGTGAAAATAAAATTCTAAATCTAACCATGTCTATTATTTCATCAATAAACGATATCATCCAAGAGTCTATTTCTATATATCCTAATCCATCACAGGGCTTAATTAATATTGACATGGGACTTATTAAAAATGGACTTGCTTTGATTGATGTTTTTGATATTTTGGGAAAATCAATCTTTAGAAAAGAGGTTATGGTTAGTGAAAATACCAAAGAAATAATAGATCTTACAGAGCAACCAAAAGGCATTTATTTTATTTCTGTTAAAACATCATCTGGAGAGCAATTTAGTAGAAAAATAATTATTAAATAATAAAGACTTACTTTTTAAACCCGGGCATCCGGGTTTTTTTTATTGCTAAAAATGCTGATATTTACCTAAACAAAAACGGATTATGAGCATAGAACGAAAACGATTTTTGTTAAGCTTAATTTCTCCTGGTATTTTTATTTTAATTATCTGGTTTGTTAAGATTTTTGAAACTAGTTTATCTCTCGATTTTACTTATCTTGGAATTTTTCCATTAAAAAAAACAGGACTTATTGGGATAATAACTGCACCATTAATACATGCCGATTTTGGACATTTAATTTCTAATAGTGGACCTTTACTTATTCTGGGTACCGGACTTTTCTATTTTTACAATAAAATAGCATTTAGGGTTTTCTTTTTAGTATACATTATTACTAATATCTGGATTTGGTTTGGGGCACGCCATGCTTATCATATAGGTGCCAGTGGATTGGTTTACGCATTAGCTTCATTCCTTTTTTTTAGTGGCGTGTTTAGCAAGAATATGCGTCTTATGGCTATTTCACTGCTTGTAGTTTTCCTTTATGGGAGTATGATTTGGGGGATTTTCCCCATTCAACCCCAGATATCATGGGAGTCGCATTTAATGGGGGCAATTTGTGGTATTGTTCTTGCTATTTATTATAAAGATCAGGGGCCCAGACCCAAAAAATACAGTTGGGAGCTTGAAGATGAAAAGGATGAAGATGATCCTGAAAACGAATATTGGAAAATAACTCCTTTAGAAAATGAAGATGAAAAAAATATATAAAACAATCGGAGTATTTATTTGTGGATTTTTTGTTTTACTTGCAGCACTCTCTTTTGGACAACAAAAGGGATTTGAACAAACCGGAATTGCAAGTTTCTACGCTAACAAATTTGAAGGACGAACTACATCAAACGGAGAAATCTATTTTCACGATAAAAAAACAGCTGCACATCCTACCTTACCATTTGGAAGTATTGTAAAAGTTACAAACCTTGAGAATAATAAATTTGTAGTTGTTCGCATTAACGACCGAGGTCCTTTTATTGTGGGGCGTATTATTGACCTTTCACAATCTGCGGCCAAAGAACTGGGTTTTATTGAAAAAGGAGTTGTAAAAGTTAAAATTGTTGTAATTGCTTCTACCGAAGATATGCCTGATATAGTGCCAGATATTGCTGTAAAAACAAACGAACCCCGGTATTATAAAATAGATGTTTCTGTTGCTATCCCAGCTGGCAAAGGAGTTCAGATTGGCAGTTTTAAAAACGATGAGAATGTATTCCGTTTAGCCGAACGCCTAAAATCAAAATATAGCGAAGAGGTTTTTGTTGAAACAGCCGAAGTTAATGGGCAACGGGTTTACAGAGTTATTGTAGGTAATTCAGTAAACGAAATCCATCTTCAAAAACTAAAATCGAAACTGGCAACCGAATACCTCGATTGTTTTATAGTTAAGTATAAAAAGTGAAATTATCTGTATTATCCGTTTGTACTAAATGCTCCTGAAACATGCAGCTCTTTTGGATTCATACTCATAACCGGAATAGACGATTTATTAAGCATTTGCTGGGCATAACTACCAAGTATAAGATTCGAAACATCTACCGATTGCTCTGTCATAATTGAGATTAATCCGGCATGGACTTTTTGAGCATATTCAATTGTAATATCAGTAAGGTTCGCTCCAACCAGCATTTCAGTAGTGTAATTAATTCCTCTCTCTTTGAGATAATCACAAACCTGTGCTGAATAAGAATTCAGTTTTTTAACTATATCATCAGCTTTGTAAGTAGTTAAAGTAACAACATGAACCTCTGCATTAAACCATTTTGCAATTTCGGCAGTAAATGGTAGCTTTTGGCGTGTATCTGAAGTAATATCAAGAGGCAACACTATTTTACTTATTAATCGCGGTGGCTTATTTCCCTGTAATGTAATAACTGGTCTTATTGTGGCAGAAATAATTTTTAACGCATTACTTCCAATAAAGAATTGCTCAAAACCCGATGCTCCATGAGTTGAAGTAACAATAAAAGAGTTTTCAAAAGATTCAGCCTGACTTACTACCTCTTTGTAAATCTTTCCCGACTTGATAATATAGTCTAACTTTATTTCTTTTGGAAGCAATGGTTGATACTCTTTAACAATTTCTTTAAATCGCTTTTCGGCATATTTCTTCTCTTCCTTTGATCCGGCATTGTAGTCGCCACTTTTTTTCCGAACATATACCATTTGCATTTCACATTCAATTTTTTTGGCAAATAAAATCGCCAGCTCAAGACCTTTTAATGATTCTTCTGAAAAGTCGATAGGAACAATAATATGATACATATTGGTAGTTTTTGAAATTTAATACCAATTAACAACAATTTTTCGAAAATTGGAAATTTTTTAACAACGACCTATCATATCATTTATAAAAGGATCTCATACGATAATTAAGATGAGACTTAATTATGTTTAAAAAAAGATCTTTCGAAGATTAAAATGTATGCAACGCCAATTGTTATTGCAGAATCTGCAATATTAAAAACAGGTCTGAAAAAAACAAAAGTCTGTTTAGCGAAAAAAGGAAACCAATCAGGATACTGGCCTTTAACAACTGGAAAATAGAACATATCAACTACTCTTCCTTGCAACCAGGTTGAATACCCTCCATCTAAAGGTAAAAATGTGGCTGTTTGATAGAAACTTTCATCAAAAATTACTCCATAAAAAACGCTATCGATAATATTACCCATTGCTCCAGCCATAATGAGAGCAATACTTAAGACCAACATATTGGGTGCTTTTTCTTTTATCAGATGTTTTAAATACCAACCTATACCGATAACGGCTACAATTCGAAAAAGAGTAAGAAAAATTTTACCACTTGTTCCCCAAAACTCTAATCCAAATGCCATTCCATTATTCTCAGTAAAGTGTATTATAAACCAATCTCCCAAAACCCTAAATTCCTGACCCAGTGTCATATTGGTTTTAATCCATATTTTTAGTGTTTGGTCGATTAATAAAACAATAAAAATAAGTAAGATGGAGTTTCTTGTAATCGATTTCATATTCTACTTTTTAGGTCACAAATCTATTAAAAAAATGATTGAATCTTTTACGATTCAATCATTTAATTTAGTATAATGCTATGTAAAAATATCTACTTTTGATTTTGTTTTGCTTCAATACTTAGGGTTGCATGAGGAACAGCTCTAAGTCTTTCTTTAGAAATAAGCTTGCCTGTTTCGCGACAAATGCCATATGTTTTGTTTTCTATTCTAATAAGTGCAGCTTTTAAATGCTGTATAAACTTTAACTGGCGTTGTGCTAATCGTCCGGCTTCTTCTTTTGATAAGGTTGCAGCTCCTTCTTCCAATACTTTAAAAGTAGGCGAAGTATCTTCGGTATCGTTGCTTTCGCTGTGAGTTATTGTCTTTCTTAAAAGATCATAATCCTGAAATGCTTTATCGAGTTTATGTATAATAAGCTCTTTAAACTCTAGCAGCTCATCATCTGAATATCTTGTCTTTTCTGCCATATCTCTTCTTTTTTATAATTGAGTTAAAGATAACAAATTTTTTAATTTAAAAAAGCAAATACAATTATAACTTCGTTATTTTGATATTGGTTTTTATATCCTCATCAATTTCAATGTAATGCACTGTATTTTGCTCGAACTTATCGACTAAATCTATTGATTTTGCGAGTGTTTGTGTTCCAATATATTCTTTATGTTTTTCAATTGCAGTATTTATTAAGTCGTGCCTTTGTATTTGTATTTCAATTTTATCGGTAACATCAAAATTACTGTCTTTTCGTATATTCTGAATACGGTTAATGAATTCACGTGCAATACCTTCGTATTTAAGATCTTCTGATATGTTAATATCAAGAGCAACTGTAAGTTTGCCATCGTTAGCCACAAGCCATCCTGGAATATCTTCCGATGTTATTTCAACATCTTCCAATGATAGATTAATCTTCTCTGATCCAGCAACTATTCCGAAGGCACCACTGCGTTCTAAAGCAACAATGTCTTCCTGAGTCATTTTCGTAACCGCTTGTGAAACCTCTTTCATCAGCTTTCCATATTTAGGCCCAAGTGTTTTAAAATTAGGTTTAATCTTTTTAACCAGAATACCTGTTGTGTCGGTTATATATTCAACTTCTTTAACATTAACCTCTGCTAACACCAGATTACGAACCATTTCGAAATTCTCTTGTAATGATTTATCCAAAACAGGGATAATTAATTTGCTCAAAGGTTGACGAACTTTGATATTTACTTTTCGTCGCAATGCCAAAATCATTGAAGAAACACGTTGAGCAATATCCATTCTTTCCTCAAGCACTTTATCAATATACTGCTCGTTGTATGTTGGAAAGGTGGAAATATGTACTGATTCTGTTTTATCTTTTCCTGTTACACTATTTAAATCAATAAAAATTCGGTCGGCAAAAAATGGAGCAATTGGAGCCATTAATCTTGCAACTGTTTCTAAACAAGTATATAAGGTTTGATAGGCAGCAATTTTATCTTTCGAGTATTCGCCTCCCCAATATCGTTTTCGGTTTAACCGAACATACCAGTTACTCAAATTCTCAGTAACAAAATCCTGAATTGCTCTTCCGGCTCGAGTAGGTTCATAGTTTTCATAATCATTCTGAACTTCCTTAACTAAAGTATTTAGCAAAGAGATAATCCATTGGTCAATTTCTGGTCGCTCATTAACAGGTATTTCTTCTTCGCTATATTTAAAGCCATCTACATTGGCATATAGAGTAAAAAACGAATACGTATTATAAAGTGTACCAAAGAATTTACGTTTTACTTCATCCAAACCACTATGGTCAAACTTTAAATTATCCCATGGTTGAGAATTAGTAATCATATACCAGCGTAATGGATCGGATCCATGTTTTTCTATCGTTTCGAATGGATCAACAGCATTTCCAAGTCTTTTCGACATTTTATTGCCATTCTTATCAAGTACCAAACCATTCGAGATAATATTTTTAAATGCAACAGAATCAAATAGCATTGTAGCTATTGCGTGCAGCGTAAAGAACCAACCTCGCGTCTGGTCAACACCTTCAGCTATAAAATCCGCAGGGTAAACTTCGTTGAAGGTATCTTTGTTTTCGAATGGATAATGAATTTGAGCATAAGGCATCGCACCTGAATCGAACCATACATCGATAAGATCAAGCTCGCGAACCATTTTCTTTCCATCAGCTGAAACCAGAATTATACCATCAACATATGGT
This sequence comes from Bacteroidetes bacterium GWF2_33_16, assembly GCA_001768565.1. Classification (GTDB taxonomy): domain Bacteria; phylum Bacteroidota; class Bacteroidia; order Bacteroidales; family UBA12077; genus UBA12077. The sequence continues at coordinate 266,266 of MEOE01000023.1, forward strand.
CTGTGAAGATCAATTTTATTGTAGTTTTCTTTCGAATTGTTTCCAAGCTCGAAACCAGCATACGGATTCTCTTTCATAAATCCAGCTTTAACCGATTTCTCTATTTCGTAATATAATTCTTCAACTGAGCCAATGCATTTTAATTCACTGCGATCTTCTGTAACCCAAATCGGCAGTGGTGTTCCCCAATAACGCGAGCGTGAAAGATTCCAATCCTGAAGATTTTCGAGCCATTTTCCAAAACGTCCTGTTCCGGTTGATTCTGGTTTCCAGTTGATGGTTTTATTAAGCTCAATCATCCGATCTTTTAGAGCAGTCGTTTTTATAAACCACGAATCGAGTGGATAATATAATATTGGCTTATCCGTTCTCCAGCAATGAGGATAATTGTGAACATGTTTTTCAATCTTGAATGCTTTATTTTCTTTTTTAAGCATTACAGAAATATCTACATCAATTGTAGCATCATTTTCTGTTAATGAAGGATCGTACTCATTTTTTACAAATCGTCCGGCAAAAAGGCTGTAAGTTTCCTTATTTACATTTTTAGCAACAAATTCGGGATCCAGATCTTCGATAAGATACATTCGTCCTCTCTTTTCAACAAGAGGATGCATTATTCCTTCTTTGTCATAAACAACCAATGGTGGAATATTGCTTTGTTTTGCCACACGGTCGTCGTCGGCACCAAAAGTTGGTGCAATATGAACAACTCCAGTACCATCTTCGGTAGTAACAAAATCGCCGCTTATAACTCTGAAAGCTTCGCGCTCTGGCTTAACCCAGTCAATTAATTGTTCATAAACAATATCTTTAAGATCTTTCCCGCTAAATTCATCAAGTACTTTAAATGGAATTTTTTTATCACCTTCTTTATACTCATCAAGACCAAGCTCTTCTGATTTCTTATCAAAATAAGAATACAACAAATCTTTTGCAAGAATAACAGTAATTGGTATTCCGGTATATTGATTAAATGATCTTACTTTAACATATTTAATGTTTTCGCCAACAGCAAGAGCAGTATTCGATGGCAGTGTCCAGGGAGTTGTTGTCCAGGCTAATATGAATATATCTGTATCGGCCTCTTTAAAAAGAAACTCTGATTTTTGGTTTCGGATTACCTTAAACTGAGCAACACAGGTTGTATCTTTAACATCTTTGTAACAACCCGGCTGATTAAGCTCATGTGTGCTTAATCCTGTTCCTGCAGCAGGTGAATAGGGTTGTATAGTGTATCCTTTGTATAACAATCCTTTTTCGTAAAGTTGTTTCAGAAGAAACCACAAAGTTTCAATATAGCGATTATCGTATGTAATATACGGATCGTCCATATTAACCCAATAGCCCATTTTGTGAGTAAGATCTTCCCACAAATCGGTATATTTCATTACCTCTTTACGACAGGCATTATTGTAATCATCGATAGATATTTTTTTACCAATATCTTCTTTTGTAATTCCAAGTGTTTTTTCTACACTAAGTTCAATAGGTAAACCATGAGTATCCCAACCAGCCTTTCTGTGAACCAAGAAACCCTGCATTGTTTTATAACGGCAAAAAATATCTTTTATAGCGCGTGCCATAACGTGATGAATACCAGGAATGCCATTTGCCGAAGGGGGTCCTTCGTAAAACACAAAGGTTGGATTTCCTTTTCGGGTACTTATGCTTTTATGAAATGTATCATTCTTCTCCCAACGCGCAAGGATATCTTTATTTATCTGTGATAAATCAAACTGTTTATATTCCGGAAACTTTGAACTCATTATTTTAACTTATTTTTATGAACTACAATTATTTAAAACGTACAAAGATAGATTTCTGATTAAAAAAAAACAATCAATTTCTTAAATAATGGACTAAAGTTCATTATAAGCCTGACTTTTATAACTTCAGCCTTAAAGCTGGGGTTATAAAATAGATCATTTACCGGGCTTTAGCCCATTAATTTTATCAAAAAATATTAACCAAAAAAGCCCCATTTTTTATGAGGCTTTTACAAATTTTTAGAAATATGTTACTTGCCCAATTGTTGCCTCACAATTTTTGCCACATATTTACCAATAATATCGAATTCGAGATTTACCACCGTTCCTACCTTAAACTGATGAAAATTTGTAATATCATAAGTAAATGGAATTATAGCGACCTGAAATGATTTATCTTTTGAATTTACAACCGTAAGACTTACTCCGTTAACAGAAATTGATCCCTTCTCGACAGTAATATAATCTTCTTTCGATGGATTATACTCAAATGTAAAGTACCAGCTTCCGTCGGCCTCTTTAACTTCGGTACAAACAGCAGTTTGATCAACATGTCCTTGAACCATGTGCCCATCGAGCAAACTATCAATACGCATGCTACGTTCCAGATTAACTTTATCGCCAAGTTGGAGCAAACCCAGATTTGATTTTTCAAGTGTTTCCTGAATAGCTGTTACTGTAAAATGTTTCTTTGATTTATCAACTTTTACAACTGTTAAGCAAACACCATTGTGACAAACACTCTGATCAATTTTTAACTGATCAGCAAATGAGCACTCCATTGTAATATGCAAGTTGCCTTTATCTCTTTCAAGATTTACAACCTTTGCAGCTTCTTCTACTATACCTGAAAACATAATCTTTTGTTTTTTTGATTCTGCGAATTTAGGAAGATTTACACTATTTACAAAGTTAAATTTAAATCGTATTTAACCATTGCTTAAGAAAAACATCATAAACTGAATATTGTTTAGTGCCATTTAAAAATAGGGTCATATATATTAATTCTTTATCTTGAAGCGCTTTAAGAGACCTTAACACTGTAGCTGGGCTTCCTAATGAATGCTTACTAATAAATTCCTTTGATGTTGGTGAACTTACATTTCCTTCTTTTGCTATTGCTTTTAATAAATTCCATTGATGCTTGGTTAATAAATCTCGATACCCAAGAAAGATTATTTGTTGTTCTTTCAATAATTCAAAAGCTTGATTTTTCCATGTTTGTTCATCAACTATCTTATTAGATGAAGAATATACTTTATTGCAAAGTAACTGAACATAATAAGTATAATCTTCGGTCCAATCCAAAATTTGATTAATAACCTCATCAGAAATTTGTTTTTTGCCATTAGTAAATTTTAAAGCAATAAATTTTCTGTAATCTGATCTATCAATTTTTTCAATTGAAATAAGTTGTGTACTTCTATAAAATGGCTTTGATGGATTAGCAAATAAATTCTTCATTAAATGTTGATGACTTCCGGTAAATATAAAAACAACATTATCTAGTTGTTGCATAATTGTTCTTAAAAAAGCATGTGTATTTTTTTCAGGATAATTAGTAATTTGTTGAAACTCATCAATAATTATAACAACTTTTCTATTAAGATTTTGTAAAAAAGAAAATAGTGAATGAATATTCTCTTTGGTTTTATCTTGTTGGTTTTTTAATTCAACCTGAGGTAATCCGCTTAGTGGATCAAAGCTTAATGTTGGACGTAAGGATTGAATAAATTTCATAACTGCTTTCCCAAATTTATGACTAGCTGGCATTTCTCTAATTATAGCTGTTGCAAGCTTTTCAGTAAAATCGTTTAGGTTTTCTGTAGGGAAAATATCTAAATAAACCGTAATTATTTCATTCGGTAATTTAGAAATTACATGTTTTACCAAGCCGGTTTTCCCAATACGCCGTAAGGCTATTATGCTTGTTGACAAATTGTTATCTATATTTTCCAATAATAATTTGGTTTCTTTCTCGCGGTTACAGAAATACTCAACACCTGCATAACCAGAAGTAATAAATGGGTTCATAATAATATACGATTAAGATATAATTTACAAATCGCAATTTACAAATTGTAAATTACAAAGTGTAATAATATTGTTGTTTTTTTATAATAAATATTAAATCACTAAATAATAATTTTCAATTATTATTTTATGCTTAGCTTTGTTAAACAAAACATAGACAAAACTGTTTACTATTTAATATGACCCAAGTTGACAAAAGAATAGTCGAATTTATTAAGAAACATCACGTTTTAACGCTAGCCACCACCTATCAGAACACACCTTATTGCGCCAACTGTTTTTATGTGTATAGCGAAGAGGATAATATACTGATTTTTACATCCGATTACGAAACGAAACATGTTAAAGACTTACAAAAACAAGATATTGTTGCTGGCTCAATCGTTTTAGAAACAACTGTTATTGGTAAAATTCAGGGGGTTCAATTTCAAGGAAAAATTTTTGAACCAAAAGATAATCTACTTGATAAAGTAAAAAAGAAATATTTAACTCGCTTTCCGATAGCTATGCTAATGAAAACAACTCTTTGGGTAGTAGATCTAAGCTTTTTAAAATTTACTGATAACCGCCTTGGATTTGGGAAAAAACTAATTTGGGGTACTATAGAATCAGAGAAACATCATGAACAATAAAAAGATTTTAGTTACCGGTGGAACCGGATTGGTTGGATCACATCTTCTTTATGAATTAGTTTCTAAAGGAAGCTTTGTTAGAGCTTTAATTCGTGATAAAGCTAGCATTGAAAAAGTTCGCAAAGTATTCTCATATTATTCAAATAACGAAAATAATCTAATCGATACTATCGAATGGATTAAAGGAGATATTTTGGATATAGTTTCTCTTGAAGAAGCTTTCGAAAATATTTCCATTGTTTACCATTGTGCAGCGGTTGTTTCCTTCAACAATAAAAATAAATCTGCATTACTAAAAACAAATATTGAAGGAACCGAAAACATTGTAAACCTTTGTATTGAAAAACAAATCGAAAAACTTTGTTATGTAAGTTCGGTAGCTGCAATAGGAAGTACCGATAATGGGGATCTGGTTTCTGAAAAAGAAATGTGGATACCTGCCGATAACCACTCCCTATACTCAATTAGCAAGTTTAAGTCTGAGATGGAAGTTTGGCGAGGTGTTCAGGAAGGATTGAATGCAGTAATTGTAAATCCATCCATTATTTTAGGTCCTGGATTTTGGGAAACAGGTAGTGGAGAGATATTTAAAAAAGCAAGTAAAGGAATGCTTTTTTATACACTTGGAAAAACAGGTTTTGTTGATGTTAGAGATGTAACCAGTGCAATGATACAATTAACCGAGAGCAATATCTCCGGCGAAAGGTTTATTCTGAACTCCGAAAACCATAGTTATAAAGATCTTTTTACTGAAATAACTGAAGCATATGGAGTTAAGAGCCCACGTTTTAATGCCGGTAAAAAATTAATGAATCTGGCTTATTATATAGATTCTCTTTTAAGTGCGGTTGGAATAAAAAAGCAAGAGATTACAAAAAGCATTGTTAAGTCAAGTTTGAATAGTACAAACTACACGAATAATAAAATAAAAGAAACCCTTGGTTTTGAATTTATCACCATAAAAGAATCAATACGTTTTGCAGTAGAAAAATTTAACCAGGAAATAAAAGCAAGTTAATGATTTGGTTACAAAAAGATTGTAACTTGCTTATTTAAAATTATCAAAATGAAAAAAGACAAAAAATCAAAAAAAGGAAAAAAGTCGCAAGACAAATTAAATAAGAAAATATTAAGCAGTAAAATACTCGCGTATTTTTCAAATAATCCATCGAAAATATTTAATTACAAGCAGGTTGCAAGCAAACTCGAGGTAAAAGACGAAACAGTACGAAACCTAATTGTTAACATATTAACCGAATTGAGAGATTACGGTGCAATTACCGAAATATCGAGAGGAAAATACAAATTTGTATCTCAAGGTGGGTATGTAACCGGCAAGGTTATGCTTACACTAAAAGGATCAGGATTTATAATTCCAGAAGAAGAAGACGGAGGTGAAGATATCTTTGTAAATCAATCTAATTTAAATCATGCCTTAAATGGAGATATTGTTAAGGTTTATTTGTATGCACGAAAAAGAGGCAAACAGCCCGAAGGCGAAGTTGTTGAAATTATTAAACGATCAAAAGAAAATATTGTAGGAGTTATAGATATTTCAAAAACCTATGCATTTATTATTGCAAATAGCCGTCAAATGCCATACGATGTTTTTGTACCTCTGGGTAAGCTAAATAACGCTCAGAATGGCGATAAAGTAGTTGCCCGAATTACCGACTGGCCGGCAGAATACCGGAATCCATTTGGTGAAGTTATTGAAGTGTTAGGTAAACCCGGCGAGAATGAAACAGAGATGCATGCTATACTGGCTGAGTTTGACTTACCTTACAAGTTTGATCCATTGGTTGAGCAAGAAGCTGAAAAGATTCCTGATATAATTACCGATTCGGATTATAAATCGCGTCGCGACTTTCGAAATATTACAACATTTACTATTGACCCGGCTGATGCAAAAGATTTTGATGATGCATTATCATTACAAAAACTTAAAAACGGAAATTGGGAAATAGGCGTTCATATTGCTGATGTTACACATTATGTAGGAAAAGGTACAATTCTAGATCAGGAGGCTTATAATAGAGGTACATCCGTTTATTTAGTTGATCGTGTTGTTCCAATGCTACCGGAAAAACTGTCGAACAACGTTTGTAGTTTGCGTCCAAATGAAGAAAAGCTTTGTTATAGTATCGTTTTTGAAATGGACGACAATGGAGACATATGGGATCAGTGGATTGGCAGAACAGTTATTAAATCGGACAAACGTTTTTCGTATGAGGAAGCGCAAGAACTTATTGAAGGAGGTGATGGTGAGTTAAAGGATGAAATACTCATTTTAAATGGCCTCGCACAAAAACTCAGAAAGAAAAGATTCAAAAATGGATCAATAGATTTTGAGAGAGTTGAAGTAAAATTCAATATAGATGAGAAAGGAAAACCTCTGGGAGTATTTTTTAAAGAAAGTAAAGATTCAAATAAGCTTATTGAAGAGTTTATGTTACTTGCCAACAAGCATGTTGCGGCATCTATTGGAGATGTTAAAAAGGGAGAGAATGCTAAAACATTTGTTTACAGGATTCATGACAAACCAAATCCTGATAAGCTGATGAATTTTGCACGGTTTATTCAGCGATTTGGATATTCAATTAATCCAACAGGCCATAAAAATATAACCACTTCGATTAATAATTTACTTGATGAAGTTCAAGGTAAGAAAGAACAAAATGTAATCGAAACATTAGCTATTAGAGCGATGGCCAAAGCAGTTTATTCAACAAAAAATATCGGGCATTACGGATTGTCGTTTGATTTCTATTCGCACTTTACCTCTCCTATCCGCCGTTACCCTGATATGATGGTACACCGATTATTAACCGATTACATGAATGGAGCAAAGAGCAAAGAAAAGGATAAATACGAAAAAATGTGTGAGTATGCTTCAGAAATGGAACGTCGTGCTGCCGAAGCAGAACGTTCATCGATTAAATACAAGCAGGTTGAGTTTATGAAAGACCATGTGGGTGAAGATTTTGATGGAATTATTTCGGGTGTTACCGAGTGGGGATTTTATGTTGAGCTAAACGAAAGCAAATGTGAAGGACTAGTTCACATACGTGAACTCGATGATGATTATTATTTCTTTGATGAAGATAATTATTCAATTATTGGCCGAACCAATAAAAAGGTATTCCAGTTAGGTGATCCGGTTCGAATAAAAATTGTTCGTGCCGATTTGGAAAAGAAACAGCTGGATTATACTCTAGCATAAATTTTTTAATCTTCATATTAAAAATCCGGAATACATAAGTCTTTCGGATTTTTTTTATAGCTGTTTTGCCGTATTTTGAAAAATTATTGTCGAATAATTTTGAAACGGTTTTTTCACAGCGTAATTTTAGACCAAAATGTTTTACTATTCGAAAAATGGAAAAAGAGCATATTAAGCAAAAACAAAAAGCTATAAGCTTAAAAATTCTAAGTCAGGCATCACAGGTATTTAGCAAGTATGGCTTTAAAAAGGCAACCATGGATGATATAGCCAAAGCTTCGGGTATGGGTAAAAGTTCGTTGTATTATTATTTTAAAAGCAAGGAAGAAGTTTTTGAGGCAGTTGTAAAGAAAGAAGCCGATCTTCTTCGCATTGAGCTTGAAAGAAGAGTAGTTAATAGCCACGACAATCCTAAAGAGAAAATTAGAAACTATGTTCTTATCCGAATGAAGTTTCTCAAAGAGATGGTAAATTTTTACGATGCATTAAAAAATGATTATCTTGGAAATCTTGCTTTTACAGAAAGGATAAGGGAAAAGTACGACCGCGAAGAGCAGCAGATAATTCAGGTTTTATTGCAGCAGGGAATAGATTCAGGGATTTTTGATTTAAAGGAAACAAAAATATCGTCCATGGCCTTGGCAACAGCATTAAAGGGACTCGAAACAGCACTGCTAATAAAAAATACAATTCCTCTGGAACAATTGGAAAAACATCTTGATCAAACCCTGCAAATTCTTTTTTATGGAATTGTTAAGCAATAGTCTCTGTATATATTCGAGCTATGAGTCCTTTTAATTCAAGAATATTAATATAGTAATGTTAACACGTTATCTTTCTAAATTTAATTATTTACATGTATTACTATTTATAAAAATTCTGTAAATTGCTCCTCATTACAAACTAAATTAAGAGAAACATGAAAACAAAATTCTTTACTCTTTTTGCACTTGTTTTATTCTTTTCCACATCATGCCTTTTTGCACAGGATGCAGATAAATTTCTTGGGTATTGGTTAACTCAGGATGGCGATTCGCAAGTAAAAATTTTTAAAGCCAAAGATGGAAAATATTATGGTGATATTAAATGGTTAAAAACACCTAACGAGCCAGATGGTACAGCAAAACTTGACAAAAACAATTCAGATGAGCAATTGAAAAAAAGACCTGTTCTTGGTTTACAAATTCTCAAATCATTTGAATATGATGCCAAAGACAAGGAATGGGTTGATGGAACAATTTATGATCCCAAAAATGGTAAAACTTACAAATGCTTTATCCGTTTTAAAGATGGTGACGAAAATACATTGTTGGTAAAAGGATTTATTGGTATTTCATTACTTGGAAGAGAAGTTATTTGGCAAAGAGAAGAAAAATTAAGAGAATAAATTTCTTTTATATATTTTTATAACCCGCAACTGCGGGTTTTTTTATTCTTCTATTATGGATAATCAAAAAGTCATTTCAAATACAATTGAATTTGTAAAAGACAAACTTAAAGGAGACAGTTCTGGCCACGACTGGTGGCATATTTATAGAGTTCTAACACTTTCGAAAAGAATTCAGAAAATTGAAGGAGGAAATCTTTTTGTAATTGAGCTTGCAGCCCTTTTACACGATGTTGCCGATTGGAAATTCAATACCAATGAAAATGAGGGAATCGAAGTAGTTTCAAATTGGTTAAAATCTCAGCATGTTGATTCAACCGCAATTATGGATGTTTTGCATATAATTCAGAATATTTCATATAAGGGTGAGAGTGAAAAAAATAAAATGATTTCGATTGAGGGATTGATTGTTCAAGATGCCGATCGTATTGATGCCATGGGTGCTATTGGTATTGCACGCACATTTGCATTTGGGGGTTATAAGGGAAATGAAATGCATAATCCAACAATAAAGCCAATAGCTCAAATGAAATTTGATCAATATAAAAAATCGAATGGAACAACCATAAACCATTTTTATGAAAAGTTGCTTTTATTAAAAGACAGAATGAATACCGAAACGGCAAAGAAAATAGCAGATTCACGACATCCATTTATGCAAGATTATCTTGATAGATTTTATAAAGAATGGGAAGGATTAGAATAAGTAATAAATTGAAATCATCATTTAAGTTCAGTAAAAATAATGTTTTTGTGACAATTTATGCCCCGGAGTCTTCCTGACATAAAAATTTCAGTAACAACGCATTTAAAGAATTCACGAATCCAGTTTATAAAACAGAAAACTTTTAGAATGAAAACTATCGTAAAATACTTTACTGATTTTTTTGGACTATTTTTTCCGGAACTATGTGTTGTTTGTAGCAAGCATCTTTTTGTTCAGGAAAAACTTATTTGTACGAAATGTTTATACCATCTGCCTAAAACCAATTTTCACAACGATATAGAAAATCCAGTTGCACAGCTTTTCTGGGGTAGAGCAAAAATTGAATATGCAACTGCTTTTTTTTATTTTAATAAAGGAAGTCAATACCAGGATTTGATGCATCATTTTAAATATCATGGAAAAAAAGAAATCGGATTTGTTATGGGAAGGGCATTTGGATTGCAGTTAATAGAAAGTCCATTTAAAGAAATAGATATAATTATTCCAGTTCCTTTGCATCCAAAGAAGCAAAAAAAACGAGGTTATAACCAAAGTGATTGGATTGCAATGGGTTTAGCAAATTCGCTTAAAAAAGATGCGGACACAACCACACTTGTTCGTTCGGTTTCGACAGCAACGCAAACCCGCAAAACGAGATTTGAACGATGGCAAAATGTAGAGAACATATTTAAGATTATTGATCCATCAAAAATTGAAGGAAAGCACATTTTGTTAGTAGACGATGTAGTTACAACGGGATCTACCTTAGAAGCCTGCGCAAATGCTATTCTGGAAATTAAAAATACAAAGGTAAGCATTGCCACACTGGCAGTAGCGTAGAATTTGCAATTATATTAGTCCTGGATTAATAACTAATCTTTTTCACCCCATCTTTTCGTCTCAATTTCAAATCCTGCCAGATCAAGTATTCGATTTACAACAGTATTAACAACATCATCGATAGTTAAAGGTTTGGTATAAAAAGATGGTGTTGCCGGGCAAATAATTCCTCCTGCTTCGGTTATGGTTTTCATGTTATTAATATGAATAAGGCTATATGGTAGCTCACGAGGAACCAAAATGAGTTTTTTTCTTTCTTTCAACATTACATCAGCAGCCCGTGTAATTAAATCATCTGAAATTCCATTCGCTATTCTGCCCAAGGTACCCATTGAACAAGGACAAATAATCATTGTTTCATATTGTGCCGAGCCCGATGCAAAAGGAGCATAAAAATCATTGGCAGTATAAATTTTAAATGAATACTCTTTATAGGATTTCGTTCCTAATTCATATTCCCATATTTCTTCTGCATTTTTTGAAAAAACAATTCCAATATCTTGTAATTGATTAGAGATAGTTGTCAACTTGTCCAACAGTAATTTGGCATATATTGATCCACTGGCTCCTGTAACTGCAATAACTACTTTTTGTTTTTTCATTTTGTTCCAAAATTTGCCAATTGAAAATAAAGGCATATTGTAATAACGCTATTGTACTGTCCTTGGTTCAAATAAAAGCTTTGTCCACCAGGATGTTCACGAACAGGGAGAATTGAGTAATTGAACCTGGCATTAAAAAGCAACCAATCTAAAACATTATAATTAACACCAATTAGGCCAGAAAATTCCATTTCTTTAAATGAAGGATCAGCTGGCAGGTCTCCTCCACCATCCTTATCCTCTAAGGATTTCTGTAAATACCCAAATGCAAGACCAATATCGGCAGAAAATTTTGAATATACCTTATATCTCAGAAACAATGGCAATTCAATATAATTTAGTTTAGAACTATAAAAATTGAGACTCTTGCTCTCTGAATGACTCCCCTTTTGCACATAGCGTAATTCAAGCTGAACATCAACCCGATTACTTATTGTTGTATAGGTATAAATTCCACCCGCTAAGCCAGCCTTGTTAAAGCCACCCCAGGCATCGCCATCTAACTGCGACATTGATAGTCCCGCCAAAAATCCACCCCCAAATGTTTGGGCAAATAAAACAGGATATAAAAAAGTAAAAACTAACACCAGATAATATTTCCTCATTTTGTACTTTTAAAACTATCCTAAAATTACTCAAAAAAAATAGATTAATTTTAAATTAGTTAATATTACGAGTTTATATCTCTGCAAAACAGACATATAGCTCTTTATATAACTTATGCCATTGTAATAGTATCAATTAAATTTTAAATTCGTACCGATTTAATTCAACCTTAACCTTTAAAATTTAACTTATGAACGCTCTAACGAAACACCTATTTTTTCTATTAACATTATTGATCTTCTTTTCTTGCGAAGAAGACTCTACGATTATTAAAGTTACACTTGAAGCTGATAAAGAATATATATTAGCCGATGAAACTGAAACAATTACTTTCACCTTAAAAACTAGTGATGGCGAAGATGTTACATCTAAAGCAATCTTTAGAGTAAACGGAGAAACGTTGGAAGGAAATGTTTTTAAATCAAACGTTGTTGGATCTTATTTTTGTAGGGCCGAATATAAAACAGGTGTAAGCAATGATCTTGCATTCGAAGTTAATGAAGTACCTATTTTTACAAGAAATGTATTGATTGAAAATTATACAGCAACATGGTGTGGATATTGCCCCAGGGTACATGATGCAATTATTGATGCATTAAGTGAAGAAAGCAGAATTATTCCAATAGCAATCCATGGAAGTAACGATCCTTATTATTTTACATCAATTGGAACACTTGCAACCGTATTCGAAGTAGCAGGCTATCCAACAGCAATTATTGACAGAGATTATAGCTGGCCTTATCCAGAAGAATTTGCTGGATTAAATAAAGCCCTCGATAAAAGTGCAGGTATGGGATTAGCAATTAATTCAGAAATTTCAGGAGATAATATAATTGCTAATGTAAAAGTTAAATTTGGCAGAACTTATTCTGAAGATCTTAAATTGGTTGTGTGCCTGGTAGAAGGCCAACTAATTTATAATCAAACTAATTATTATAGTGATGGAAGAGGTGACCCAATTGTTGGTTATATTCACAATAACGTTTTACGTAAATTCGAGACAGATTTTTTTGGAGATGCAATCCCAGGAACATCTACTGTAAAAGATAATGAGTTTTTAAAAACTATTACTATTGATGCAACAGGTTATATAAAAAATAACTGTAAAATAGTTGCCTTTGTAGTTTCATCAAATAACAAAGTAATAAATGCACAATCTTGTGTCTCTAATGGGGCCAAGGATTATGAAGTATTATAAAAATAAAAACCGATCAAAAAGATCGGTTTTTTCTTTTAAAAAGATGTGGTAATCGAAAAATTTATGCCTGTATAAGCCTCTACCTGATTACATATTCCTCCAACACATTCTAGTCCTTCTTTATGGCGTCCTGCAGATATCATAAACTTGGTAACTTCATGTGTAAATGCAAAACCTCCACTAAGGTAATGGATATTTGTATAGCCATAGTTGAACATATCTGAGGCAAATACAGAAAATTTAGGGGCAAAACTATATTCTACTAATCCATAAACCCAGTTTTTCTCATCTTGCTTTGTCCACAAATGCTGTATCTCAGATCGAACTGAAGAACGTGAGTTTAACTTATACTGAACATCAACAACCGCAATCTTGGAATTTATAAAATCATTACCACCAGACACAATAGCTCCCTTATTATATTGCATATCTATATACGATAGGTTTATTTTTAACACAGATGATACTTTTTTCTCTAACTCCACATTAAAATCCTGAAATAATTTTTTATCACCAAACGAAAGGAATTTCTGATATTCTTCATTTCTATAATCCAGATTCTGATAATACGAAAAGTTTGCAGAAATATTCATGCCATATTTTCCGCCCAGAAATGAATCTTTGTTAAACCGATAAAATACATCTATTTGCCCACCTATTTCGCCTCTGGCCATTGCCCCATAGGGATGCAGGTTTGCCAGTGCATATTTATGCTGACGAGTAAGTGCAGGCAAGTAATTTAATAACAGAGTATGACTAACAGCTTCTCTTTCTGACCTGAATTCCATGTTTTTTAAACACCTGAAATTTATATTAACACCAATATTATTGCCAATAAACGAAGGAGATATTAATAGTGCATTCCCTATTTCCTGTGAGTTCTGATTATTTATTGTAGGTTCGTTAGTTTTTTCTACAAATTCTGAATAAAAACTAAAGAAACCATGTTCAAACTGCATTCTTGCCGACCACGCATCTACTGTTGAAGGATAATCCTCAACTATTCCGGTATAAGTTTGAAACCTGCTAACCCAACTTCCACCCATTAATAAAATAGTACTGTTTTGGTCTTGATGTATTGCATTCATGATATCGATTTCGCCATCTATACCACGAACAACACCGCTTCCATTCTTAAGATATTTACGTTGCTTACCCCAAAATGCTTTAAGATTAATGTACGAAACAGGTTTAAAATTAATTCTTACACCATCCATTGCTGTATTTAGTCCAATTGCTCTCTCTTCGAAAGACCTAAATATTAATCCACTTCCAAACTGCTCATAGAAATTGCCTGCAGTAATATTTAAATAATTATTTGCAAACTGAATATATTTGAAAACAAACTCATTGCCCTCTAAAAGAGGATTATAACCAACCAATGGTGCTAAATAGGCTTCGTACTGGATGCCTGCCGAGAAAAGTCCTTTTCTGTAATCTAGTTTTAAATAATTATTCGATCCAAAAGGATTTTCAGGTTGAAGAGCATTTGTAGTTATGTCGTTAAAATAATAGATATTATTTGACTCAAAGCTACCTGTTAAATCACCATTAAGTATTTGACCAAATGAGACTTGATAGTAAAGAGTAAGTAATATCAAAATTAAAAATGCTTTTTTCATTTTGTAAGGATTAATAAATTTGTAATGAGTTTATAAATCTTTTAGCTTTTTAAACAAGAATTCTTCGTCGCCCACAGTATATCCTGAATGCTCGTAAACTATTTCTCCTTCTTTGTTAATAATTATTAAAAAAGGAACCATATTAATATTCAATGCTCTTTTTAAATCCTGGTTTGGGTCGAGATAAAAATCAAAGGGCCAGCCTTTTCCTGCAACCAATGATTTCACCTTCGAACTTGATCTTGAATCATCAGTAGAAACAGCAATAAACTTAAATGCTTTTTCTTTTTGCCAATCGTCAAAAACATCTGAAATAGTTTGCATCTCTACCAAACAAGGCTTACACCAGGTAGCCCAAAAACTAATTACAACAGGCATATCACTACTTACAAATGATTGGGTTGATACAATTTGTCCCTTAAGATTTTGAATATCAATTTTTGGTAGTTTCTTTTGAGCTTTTAGTTCAAATAAAGAAATACAAGCAATAAAAAGGATTAACACTTTTTTCATAATACTTTTTTAGTTTATGTTATAGATTAATAATTAACTGTTTTACAAATGACTAATTAATAAAACACAATTTTCTGAAAAAACAGGTTAAAAGAACATTAATTCCATCATTTCTCCAAAAAGAACTTTTCCAAATTGAAATTAGGAGTTTAAAAAGATTAATGGTTTTCTCCTATTTAACTATTATTCACAAACTTTAACAAAAAGAATTCGTATATTTAGGTATAAATTTTGTTATATTGCTTTAAAATTGACTAAAATGAAAAAATATTTACTCACTATATTCGTTATTTTTAGTTCTCTTGTTCTTTTTGCACAGCAGAATCATTATTCTTCAGATTCACTCGCTATTAAGTTGCAATCAATGCAGGAGCTAAAAGTTTATCCAAATCCAGTTACAGAATACTTTTATTTTGATTATTCAACTACATTTATTAAAAATGCAAAATTACAGGTATACAATACACTTGGAAAAGTTGTAATCACAAAAGAATTAACAGACAGACAAGGTACTGAGAAGGTTTTAGTTAGCGATCTTGAAAAAGGATTATATTTTTGTTCTTTAGTGGTAGATGATACTCGTGTAATAACTAAGAAAATACTTATTAATAGATAGAACAATATTTGTTTTTCAATTCATTAATCAGAAGAGGCACTCCAGTAGTTGCCTTTTGTTTTATACATATTACTGGTTTTCTAATTGAAACGTTTATATCGCCTGGATCGACAATATAAATTGGTGAATTTTGGGGAACATAATCGACTAAACCAGCTGCAGGATATACATTCATAGAGGTTCCAATAACCACAAAAACATCTGCTTTACTACACAATAAAGATGCATTTGCAATTTCAGGTACAGCCTCGCCAAACCAAACCACATGTGGCCTTAACTGAGATTCCTTCTCGCATTTATCGCCCAACTTAAGTTCCCATCCTTTAATATCATAAATAAGATTTGGATCAACAGTGCTTCTCGATTTTCTGATTTCTCCATGTAAATGCAAGATTTTTTTACTACCTGCTCTTTCGTGCAAATCATCAACATTCTGGGTAATAATTTGAACATCAAAAAATTGCTCAAGCTCTACCAAACCATAATGACCTATATTAGGTTCAGATTCTAACAATTTTTTTCTACGTTCGTTATAAAATCTCAAAACTAACTCTTTATCTTTTTGCCACGCTTCAGGACTCGCCACGTCAATAAAATTATATTGCTCCCACAAGCCTCCCATATCTCGAAAAGTTGGAATACCACTTTCTGCACTTATTCCTGATCCGGTTAATACTACAAGTTTTTTCATAAGTTTGTTTTTTAAACGTGGATTCAAAAACTATAATTCAAATTTATTAAAAATTTTGCCTTAATTTTTAGTATTTTAGCCATTGCACATAAAAACATCAACCATCAGATATTCTGACAATTAAACTAAATGATAGACCATAATACAATACAACGCATTATAGATACAGCTGAAATAATTGATGTTATTCAGGATTTTGTTAGTTTAAAGAAACGTGGTGTAAATTATCTTGGTTTATGTCCATTCCACAACGAAAAGACACCTTCATTTACAGTTTCGGCAGTTAAGGGAATCTATAAATGCTTTGGATGTGGCAAGGGTGGAAATGCTGTTAATTTTATTATGGAGCATGAGCATTTAGGTTATCCCGAAGCATTAAAATATCTTGCCAAAAAATATAATATTGATGTAGTAGAGAAAGAACTTACTGCCGAAGAAATCCAACAACAGAATGAACGAGATAGTCTTCTGGTTGTATCTAAATACGCAAATACTTATTATCAGGATAAACTCCATAAGCATACCGATGGTCGTGCAATTGGACTAAGTTATTTTAAAGAAAGAGGTTTTCGTGATGAGATTATTCAGAAATTTGAGTTAGGATTTAGTCTCGATATTCGCGATGCCTTTACAAAAGCGGCTATTGAAAATGGATACAAGCTTGAATTTCTAGAAAAGGCTGGTTTTACTATTGTTAAGGATGACGATAAATATGATCGGTTCAGAGGAAGAGTGATGTTCCCCATTCATGGTCTATCGGGTAATGTTATTGGTTTTGGTGGCAGGGTTCTAAAAAAAGACGAGAAAACAGCCAAATACCTGAACTCACCAGAGTCAGAGATATATCACAAAAGCAAGGTTTTATATGGTATGTTTCAGGCAAAAACAGCTATTACCCAAGCAGATAAATGCTACCTTGTGGAAGGATATACCGATGTAATCTCAATGCACCAATCAGGGATTGAAAATGTTGTGGCTTCATCTGGAACATCATTAACTATTGATCAGATAAGGCTTATAAAACGATTTACACCGAATGTAACCATAATTTACGATGGCGATGCAGCAGGGATTAAAGCATCGTTGAGAGGAATTGATCTGGTGCTTGAACAAGGCTTAAATGTTCGTGTTTTGCTATTGCCTGATGGTGAAGATCCCGATTCGTTTGCCAAATCGCATAGTGCATCGGAGCTTATTGATTTTATTACAAAAAACGAAGAAGATTTTATAAAATTTAAAACACGACTTCTTTCAAAAGATGCCAAGAATGATCCAGTAAAAAAAGCAAGTCTTATAACCGATATTGTTAGATCGATCTCTGTAATTCCAGATGGTATTACCCGTACTGTATATATTAAAGAGTGTAGTCGGATTCTTGATATTGACGAGAAAATACTATATTCGGAAAGCAATAAGATAAGGAGAAAATCGACTGATGCGGAAACAAAATCGATTTCGCCTGATGAGGTTTATAAAACAGCATCTCCGTCGGTACCATCATTTATAGAAGGATATTACGCCGAACATCAGGAAAGAGAATTAATTCGATTGCTATTGCATTACGGACCACTGGTTCTTTATACATACCAGGAAGACAAATACGATGAGCCACGTGAAGTAAAAGTTGCCGAATATATTATAAGTGAAATACTAAATGATGATCTTGAATTTAAAAATCTAATTTACAAACAGATTTTTCAAGAATATCTTGATGGAATGGCAAAAAAGGAATTGCCCGAAAGCAAACAGTTTATATACCATACAGATCAACATATTAGCAAATTGGCTGCCGATTTATTAAGTCCGGGATATACAATTAGCAAAATTTTTAAAAAGGGTGGTGTTTTAATTGAAACAGAAGAAATGAAATTAAAGCAGATGGTTCCGGAAACTATTGTTGCCTATAAGAGAAAAATTCTAGAAATAGCCCAACAAGATATCTCAGAAAAATTAAAAGATTTGGCTGATAAGAATCTTTCAAATGAAGAAATAAATACTATTCAAAAAGAGTATATGCAAATTACTACGGCAATAAGAGCTATTTCGAAAGATCGAGGTTGGGTAGTTTTTCGGTAGTTATATTTTAAATACCTGAAATCCTTAGAATTAAATTTGTAACGAAAAGAAAGTCATTACGTTTCAAAATAAAGCACCTCTCAAAAATGAGTATTAGGTCTTTTAATTACTTCCATCAATTTGCAACATTTAAAAATGCACTAATTAAGGAAGAATTAGAGAATGATTAATATCTTCAAGGTTTTAAAAACCTTGAAGATATTATTATACCAATCTATTCTTCTATGCTATTATACCAATTAACTTTACGTGACAAGTACATAATAATTGCAAGTGTTACAAATAATCCTATACTTCCGATTAATAAAGAATAGTCCTGCAGTTGAAGAATTGTAAATAAAAACGTATATAGAATAATTAAAACAAAACAAACAATTACAGCTAGTTTTATATTTTTAAAAATACTATAAGAATATCCTGTAATTAAAGTAATTATAGATAAGCTGGCTATAAGGTAAGCCAGATTATAGTTTATCTGTTCAGAGAGCGAAACTAGCAAAGAATAAAAAATACTTAATCCCAATCCAACCAATAAGTACTGTATTGGATGTATTCGCTTTTTGTTTAATATTTCGGTAAAGAAAAACACCAGAAAAGTGAGAGCAATAAACATTATAGCATATTTTGCAGATCGTAAAGATTTTTGATAGTGATCTACGGGTAATAGCAAATTAACCCCAAAAGCGGCCTTCCCAGTAGAATATTCATTATCAATCCATTTTTGGGGAAATGATCTGTTTAAATGAAGAGCTTTCCATTTGGCTTTAAAACCGTTTTCGTTTATTACTCTTTCGTAGGGAAGAAAGGAACCTTCGAAGCTTGGGTTTTTCCATCCCGAATTTATTTCAACATGCGTTTCTTTGCCAACAGGAATAAAATTTATTACATCACTACCATTTAAATTCAGATTGAAAGAAAACTCAAACATATCTGATTCAACAATTTTTATTTTAGTTGATACACCAGTATAGTTCAAATAATTAATCCCAGGGTTTACATCATATTCCGTATTACCAAATTTTATTTTCAGGGCATCTTTAATTCCTCTCATATCAGGAATGCCAATCGAAATACTTGCATCTTCCCACAGAATATCTGAATCTTTAATCTTCCATTCTCCAAAATCTGGTTTTATAAAAACCCCATTAAAATTTAGTAAACTACTATAAACTACAACTTCATAGATTCCTCGATTTCTGATTTCAGGAATTAGTTTTCCTTCAATAGTAAGATTCTCGGGTAAAAAATGAGCATAATGAATTTCTTCAATAATCTTGTTTTCATTTTTGTAAAATTTTTTGAAAGGAATCGTTAAAACAGGGCCAGAAATAGTTTGAGGGTTACCCCATTTTTGACTTATTTCTGAAACAACTGAATTACGTAACGTATTACGTTCCTTTATCAGATCTTTAATCATTCCTGCAGGAATGAGCAACACCAGAATGAGAAATCCAATAATTATAGATTTAAACGTAATTGAATCTCTAACCCAGCTTTTAATTTCGTTTTTTTCGGCCATATTTATTTGGTATTTGTTTCCTTTAAGTACTTAAAAGGCAAAAAAATATTGTTCTAATAACAGTTAATATATGTTAAAGTATTTAAAAAGTTAATAATAATGGGGATATTTATTTTCTATAACGATTTGTTTAGTCAATATTCAATGAAAAGCTAAAAGTACTTCCTTTACTAGGCTCGCTGGTAACCTTTATAGTTCCTCCATTTTGCTGGATAAACTCTTTGCATAGGATTAAACCAAGACCAGATCCTTTTTCGTTTTGTGTGCCAGGAGTTGTATGATGTTGATCTATTCTGAAAAGCTTATCAAGATGTTCTTTGCTAATACCTATTCCGTTATCTGAAACACTTACAGTACAAATTTTATCTTCAGCATTGCAACTGATTCTAATTTCTCCATTTTCGTTAGTAAACTTAGCGGCGTTAGAGATTAAATTACGAACAACAGTATTAATCATATTTTCATCAGCAAAAACATCTAATTTCGATGGAACATCTATGTAAAGAGAAATGTTTTTTGAGTCTAGTTTGTTTTTTATCAATTCAATATTTTCCTTTAATACGCCAACAATATCTATTGTTCTGGGATTAAATTTTATTTCGCCCATTTGCGAGGTCGACCAATCTAATAAATTCTCAAGCAAGTTATAGGTTGTTTGAGATAGTTTGTTAAGATCAGATATGAATTTTTTGGTTTTTTCTTTACTAAAATCCTCAATATCAGTCAAAATATAGGTAGTGGAGTTTAAGAAAGTACTTATTGGATTACGTAAATCGTGAGCAATAATTCGAAAGAACTTATTTTTTGTTGCATTACTAATCTCCAGTTGGTCTTTCTTTTTCTGTATTTCTTCTTTCTGATTTTCAAGTTCAATATTTTTGGCACTAATCCATTCATTGGCATCTTTTAGGTGTTCTGCCTGAACCATTATTTCTTCGTTTTGCATCAGTATTTCCTGGGTTCGCTCCTTTACAATTCTTTCCAGATTTTCTTTTTCCTTGATTAATCTATAGGTATATATTTTAACAATCAGAACAATAAAAAGGGTTGCAATAATGATATATCCAATATAGGCCCAAATGCTACGATACCAAGGAGGCAAAATCTCAAATTCATAACTTGCAATACTACTTTCAATATTATAAATATTTCTTGCTTTAACTTCAAATACATATTTTCCTTCGGGCAGGTTAGTATAAACCCTTTTTGTTTCGGTACTCCAAATCGACCAATCTTTATCATAACCATCGAGGAAACAACTATACAAATTCTTAGATTCATCTTCAAAAAATGGCCAGGCAAAGTGAAATGTTAACGAGTTATTCTTGTAGTTCAATGCTGCACCTAAATTAACGTTTGAACTCGTATTTAAGTAATTGTGATGTAATCCCGAATCAGATAAGGATTTGTTTATTTTATAGTTTGTTCCATAATAGAGAATAGAGTCGCCAGTTACAACTTTTCTAACCAATGCAGGGGGAAGATCAAAATAATCTCTATTCGTTTTGCCTTTGTAAGTAAATGTTCCGCGGGTAGTACCAAACCATAAAACTGTATCATCGGTAGTTGTAATATAATATTCAGTAAGTTGTTCATCTTTTAATCTATATTCGAAAAGCGAATCTTGCTTGATGGTATTACTATCTTCCAGAATCTCTTCATCATCGTATTTAAACTCCTCAAAAAGGTTTGTTGAATAATTAAACTTAAAATCTTTGTTGCCTGAAAAGAAAAGAACCTGGTTTTTATATTCATATATGCTTATTGCATTAATATATGGTAATCCATGGGTTGTATCAAATAATTTCGTTTTAAAAGCAGTACTTTTTTCGTTCAAGGGATCTGATATTTTATAAACTCCTTTATAGCTAGCGCTTAACCAAATATTTCCGAGTGAATCTTCGCAAATCTCACGAATGTTATCATAAATACCATATTTAGTACCAAGATCCTGCCATTCGCCATCTTTGAAGTTTAATAATCCAACACCCGTACTAAATCCAACAAAAAGTTTTGAAGGATCTTTTCGATATTGATAGGTTCTAAAAACTCCTTTATAATTGGAAATTTGTTTTGACTTACTTCCCTCAATCTGAAAAAGACCTCTACCTGTAGATACAAGTAATAGTGATTTTTTTGTAGGAATAAATCCTGAAAACACTTCTTGATTTTTCAAGAATAATGGTGGATGAAAATACAGGAAGCTCCATGATTGCTCAAAAGTACCATCAACAGGATAAAAATTATTTAATGTAAAATTAAGTGAGTCAAATTCACGATTTGTATAGAATACTCCTGAGCCGGTGGCAACGTATATTTTATTATCAATACTTGCAACATCAGCCAATGTGCCATTAATCCCTTTTTCATCATTCCAGTATCTGTAGGGCGAATTAATTTCTATTTGACTAATTCCATTAGCTAAAGCCAGCCATAAGGAATGATTTTCCTGATAAAATAAAAAATGATTAGCACTTTTTATTCCTATAGATTCATGGTTTATAACATCAATCACATTCCAGTTATTATCAACAATGAGAATATCTCCGAGTACAGTACTTAAAGCATATTTATTTTTTGATAATTCAATGCCATGATAAAATGCATGTTTAATAAAAAAATCGTTCAGTATTTTAGCCTTGGGTGATATCTTATTAAAAGGGGTAATATTAATTTTTTCACCTGAAAAATCATACAAATAAAAACCTTCTGTACGTGTACAGATAATTAATTTGTTATCCTGTTGAAAGATTGCATGAATACGCTTATCAGCGAAGAAATCTCCCTGCGAAATAAGTTTTAATGAATTGTTTTCAAATTTTAATAGGCCATTACCCATTTCCTGAACATAATACGAATTGTTTACTTTAAAACTTAAGTAAAAACGTTCGTTTTCGCTTTTCCAATAATCGAACTTGCCTTTACAATATCTAAAAAGAAATTTGTCACTTAAAAAGAAAACGGTATCAGTAAATGTGTTAATATCCCAGATTTCACCAAAATCTGAATATTCGGAGTCTACCAAACTATTAAGAGAAAAATAGGTTTGTTTGCCATAATTATCGGGAGCCAAATAACCCATCTGGCCAAATGCACCAATATATAAAACGTTATTTTTATCAATAGATAAACAGCGTACCGAAGAAAAATTTGAAACAGGTATTTGGTTCCAGTTAACACCATCATATTCCAATATACCGGCTGAATTACCAAAATACAAAACACCTCTCTTGTCCTGAGTTATAGCCCAATTTTGGGTTCCGCTTTTATATTCTTTTGGCGAATAATACTTCGATAAAATCAATCCTTTTTCCTGAGCAGATAATTGGAGAATTAAACAGCATAGAAAAACTAAAGTTAAAGCGATATATTTCTTTGGATTTAAGTCCATTATTCAGGGTCAAGAATATCTTGATTACTTAGTTTGCTTAATACTTCAAACACAGAATCTTTATATGATCTTCCAATTGGCAACTCTGTTTTACCTATATCAATTGATGAATGGCTGAAAGCATCAATTTTTTTAATAGCAATAATAAATGATCTATGAATTCGCAAAAAATCTTTTGTATTCAACTTTGTTTCAAAAAAGCTTAATTGTTGTTTGGTAATAACAGTTTTGCATGATGTTACAACTTTCACGTAATCCTTATTGCTTTCAAGGTAAAGAAGATCATCAAAATAAACTTTTACCATTTTCTTATTTTCCTTGAGATACAAAAACTCAGTATTCCCCTCTTGATATTCAATATCTTCTTTTTTTGCAAACTTTTCGGCAATACGATTAATAGCAACTAATAATCTTTCGAAGGTTAAAGGTTTAAG
Source organism: Bacteroidetes bacterium GWF2_33_16 (assembly GCA_001768565.1). GTDB lineage: Bacteria > Bacteroidota > Bacteroidia > Bacteroidales > UBA12077 > UBA12077. The sequence goes on from MEOE01000023.1 coordinate 290,125, forward strand.
CAAATAATCATCTATATTCAAGTTAAAACCTTCAATAGCATAATTCTTATTTGCCGTAGTAAAAATAACTGAAGGGTGCGTTGGAAGGCTTCTGATAAAATCGACTCCAGAAAGATTAGGCATTTCAATATCTAAAAAAAGTAAATCAACCTCTGTTTTTTGTAAAAATTCATAAACAGGGATTGCACTTTCAAATTTTGCTAGCACTTCTATATAAGGTATTTTTTTAAGATACCCTTCCAATATTGTTAAAGCCAATGGTTCGTCATCAACAATAACACATTTTAGTTTCATAAGATTCTTAATGTTAGGCCAGTCCCCTTGTTAGGGCCAATAAATCACGCGGCAATTTATAAATAATTTTCAATATAAGTAAATAATCCTAACGATAAAAAATAATGAGTTGTTTTCAACTTTCTGAGCAAATTGATTTTTGGGGGTAGATTTTTGCTGTCTGTCGATAACAAATTTATATTTTACGAATTGGTTGTAAATTTTGCAAAATTTACTCTTAACCTATAACTCTTTGCACTATGAAAAAATTTACTCTATTAACTTTTATTTTAACACTTTTACTGGCTATTTCAGTATTTGCACAAAAAGGGTATGTAAACCCAGCTGCTAAATATTGCGATATGTTAGGTTACCGCTACGAAATTAGCTCTGCAAAAGGGGCTGGCGAAGTTGGAATGGTTCATTTACCAGACGGTAGAATTGAAAATGCATGGGATTTCTTTAAAGGTAAGGTTGCTCAGGAATATTCTTTTGCAGCTAAGTATGGTTACGACATTGAAACAGAAGTCGTAAAAGAAAATGGATACATTACCGAAACTGCTGTTTGTGTTCGCTCAAATAAAGGTATTGAAGAACGCATTCCATTACTTGATCTTATGGATATGATGGGCGAGCCATTAATTACAAATGAGAACAGAAGCTTATCAGATTTTCATGCCGATGCTGAGGTTGATCCAAATTTCGAAGTAGCAAAAGCTCTCCCAACCTCATTTGACTGGAGAAGCTATAATGGACATACTTATATTGGAGCCCCACGTGACCAAGGAAGTTGTGGTTCATGTTATGCTTTTGGCGCTACAGCAGCAGCAGAAGGAACATACAACTTTGCAACTGGCAAATATGATAGTAATACAGCTGATTTTTCAGAATCATATATTGCATGGTGTTTAAGCACAATGCCTGCTTATAGCAGTCATTTTAGCGGTTGCAATGGTGCTGACTATGATTATATGGAATTACAAGCTTTAGTTGATATAGGAACTGTTGATGATGTATATTTCCCATATGTTACAACAGCCAACCAATCATGTCCATCAGCAGCAACAAACGCCCCAAAAACTAAGTTTGCAAGCTGGAGTCGTGTAACATGCTCTGATATTGATGCTATTAAAACAGCAATTATGACTTATGGAGTTGTTGATGCTGCAGTTTATGTTACTACAGCTTTTTCAAATTATTCAGGTGGTATTTTTTCTGATGCCAGCACAGCTTGCTCAACTAGTCCATGCTATAACACACCTACAAACCATGCTATTGCTTTAGTTGGTTGGGGTTACGATGCAACTTATGGTGATTACTGGATTTTAAGAAACTCTTGGGGTGGCTCATGGGGTGAGGGTGGCTATATGAGAATTGATGCTACTTCTGCTCGTGTTGCCTGCTCTGTTTGTTATATGACATATGTTAGCGATGGAACAACTGCTCCATCTGTTACAACTAATTCTGTTACTTCTATTACTGATAATTCAGCTATTTGTGGTGGAAATATTACATCAAATGGTGGTGCAACTATTACTGCAAGCGGATTAGTTTTTGCGAAAACAACTGCTCCAACAACAGCTACAGGTACTGTAGTTTCTACATCTCCTGTAACAACAACTGGATCTTATAGCTTAACCATGAGTGGTTTAACTGCAGGAACAAAATATTATGTTCGTGCTTATGCAACCAATTCAAAAGGAACAAGTTATGGCACAGAAACCAGCTTTACTACAACAGGAACTCCTCCAATTGTATATTGTACATCATTAGGAAGTAACTATAGTTATGAGTGGATTGCTGGTGTTAAGGTTGGTACATTTACAAATACATCAACTGCTGCCGGCTATACTGATTTTACAAGTAAAACAATTACAATGGCTGCAGGAACAGGTTATGCAGTAACGCTTACTCCTGGATTTGCAAGCACAACATACAACGAATACTGGAAGATTTGGGTTGACTTAAATGCTGATGGAGATTTTGTTGATACTGGCGAACAAATTTTCGACGGTGGTGCATTAACAAATACAGTAGAAACAGGAACAGCTACTATTCCAGCTGGAACTACTGCAAAAACAACCCGCATGAGAGTTTCTATGAAATACAATGCAGCTCAAACATCTGCTTGCGAAACATTTAGTTATGGAGAAGTTGAAGATTATACTGTAAATATTACAACAGGATCAACAAATATAGCTCCAACAGCTGAGGCTAATGGCCCTTATACTGGTGTAACCGGAACTACTGTTACATTTAGTAGTGCAGGTTCAGCGGATTCTGATGGATCGATTGTAAGTTATTTATGGAATTTTGGTGACGGAAGCACAAGTACAACTGCAAATTCTACACATACTTATACAACTGCAGGTACATATACTGTAACTTTAACTGTTACCGACAATCTTGGTGCAACAGGAACTGATCAGGCAACTGCAACAATAACCACATCTGGAGGCGGGTCTACTGTTGAATTACTATATACTGATTTTGAAAGCGGTTTTGGTCCTTGGACTGACGGCGGAGGTGATTGCTCCCTATATACAAGCGGAACAAGAGCTTACGGAGGCTATAATGCTGCAAATATTCAAGATAACTCCGGTACAGCATCGTCATTCTATTTAACAAATGGTATTGATGTTCATACGCCAGGTTATGTTCAAATAAAAGTTGACTTCTATTTCTATGCATATAGTATGGAAACAGGTGAAGATTTTTGGGTACAATACTACAATGGTTCAACATGGTATACTGTTGCAACATATAAAAGAGGAACTGATTTTAATAACAGCACATTCTATTCTGCAACTGTAACAATTGATGAAGCAAATTATACTTTCCCAACAGGAATGAAGATACGTTTCATGTGCGATGGAAGTGATAATAATGATGACGTTTATATTGACAACGTAAAAATTTCTGCATCAACAGTTCGTACAGCTATAAATACTGGAAATGATTTAGTTGAATTAAATAAAATATCAGAAGAGGCTAACTTCTTAAAAGAGATTAAATTATATCCAAATCCAACAAATAACGAATTACATGTAATTATACCAATGGATAATGCAGACGTTAAAGTTATTAACTCAGCTGGATCAGTAGTAAAAGAGATCTACTTTTCTGAAAGAGAAAAAACAATAAATGTTGCTGACTTACCAAATGGTATTTATATGATTTATATGATTGGCGAAGACGGTCCTATTGTTGAAAGATTTATTAAACAATAAATGCTAAACTTTCTGTTTTAATTTATTAACCACCCAAAGGAGTACCAGAGCAATCTGGTACTTTTTTTTAAAACAAATTTTTGGCCTGGTCACATTAGTTATATTTTGGCTTTTGTATATAATCCATTTAAGTAGTATTTTTGAAAAAAAACGACATGATACTTATCGACCTAACCCACAACAATGTTAATCCTTTATACCATCAGGTAATTAGCGAGATAAAGCGATTAATTGATAATGGAGTATTAAAACCTGGGGAGAAATTACCTTCAACCCGGTCATTTGCAGCACAGCTTGGTGTTAATCGCGCAACTGTTTATAAAGCTTATGAAGAATTGTGGGCATTGGGTTATATCGAAAGCAGTCCAGGATCTTACTCAATAGTCAGGGATAGGGTTACACTCGCTGAAATCCCAGAAAAATCAACAAAAAACTTAATAAACTGGGACTTAGCAGCCAACAAAAAGTTGATTAATATTGAAAAACTACTATCAGAATCATTTACTGAAGCAGCCAATGCTAATGAGATTAATTTTTTATCGTTATACCCAGATCCCAAGTTATATCCAGTAGAAGAATTTCAAAAATGTTTTTATTCAGTACTCCGAAAACACGGTAGAGATTTGCTTGGATATGGAGACATTAAAGGTTATTACCCATTGCGTGAGTTTATTGCCAATTATTTAAGAAAGCATGGCATACAGGTTACTACTTCTCAAATCCTTATTACAAATGGCATTCAGAATGGATTGGAATTAATTCTTAAATACCTGGTGCATTCAGATAAGAAAATACTTATTGAAAAACCATCTTACTCTTCGGCTCTTCCATTATTTCATTATTACAATGATAATGTCATTGAAATACCAATGAGTTCAGATGGAATAGATTTAATAGCATTAAAAAAAATTGCGGATAAAGAAAATATTGCTTTTTTATATACCATGCCCAATTTTCAAAACCCCACAGGTATTACAACTAGCCAAGATCATAGAGAAAAGCTTATAGAGATATGTGAATTGTACAAAATTCCAATTGTAGAAGATGGGTTCGAAGAAGAAATGAAATATTTTGGTAAGAATATTTTACCAATTAAATCCATAGACAAACACAACATCGTTCTTTATATGGGAACTTTTTCCAAAGTATTATTTCCAGGATTACGAATAGGGTGGATTGCCGCTGACGAAAAGTGCATTCAGGACATGAGTCTGCTTAAAAAAATTGGCGAAACATCTGGTAATTGTTTTGATCAGGGAGTAATTAATCAATTTTGTCGTGAAGGATATTACGACAAACAAATTAAACGCATACAACGGGTTTATAAAAAAAGAATGATGATTGCTTTAAAAGAATTACGCGAACATTGTCCTTTGGATCTAATCGATTATTATAAACCAAATGGCGGCTATACTATTTGGTTTGAGCTAAAAAATAATCCGATAAGTGAGAGCAAACTAGTAACTCTATTGCGTAAAAATGGAGTAGTTGTATCCAAAGGTTCGAATTTTTCATTTTCAAAACTCAACAAACTAAGCTTCAGAATTTCCATTGCCCACTGCGATGAACTCAAAATAGCTGAAGGGATTCATAAAATTATTTCTGTAATAAAATCAATTAACTAAAATGAATTACATACTAAATACGGTTCCGTTGCTTTCTGATGTTGAAATAACAAACGCAAAAGGAATCTATTATTATGAGAAATCGGGAAAAAGATTCATTGATCTTGAATCTGGAATATGGTGTACATCTTTAGGGCATAGTAATCGTGAACTCATAAAAACTATAAGTAAACAAATCGCAAAACTCATACATATAAACAAGCGAGTACTTCCTTCCTATATAGATAAAGTAGCAGAAAGAATTCTTAAAATAGTCGGTTTCGAAGGCAAAATATTTTTTTTAAATACAGGAAGCGAGGCTATTGAATTTGCAATAACGCTGGCCGGTTTAATAAATACAAACAAATCATTAATAACATTTGTAGACAATTATGTCTCGGCTTATGGACAAGCAACTGGAATTGAAAATAAAATAGATATTTGGAAATGCTATAAATGCGATTCGAGTAAATGTTCGTTAGATTGTCAAGTACTTAAAAATAAAATAGCAGAAAATGCTACATTGATATTTGATCCATTTTGTTTCTCGCGTAATGTTATTGAAATACCCCAAAAGCTCATTAATACATTAATTGCAGAAGTTAGAGCTAAAAATGGAATAGTGATTCTTGATGAAGTAACTACCGGATTAGGTCGTACAGGAAAATGGTTTGGTTTCGAGCATTATAATATTCAGCCAGATATTGTTGTTTTAGGCAAATCGCTAGGAAATGGATATCCGGTTAGTTCTGTTTTGGTAAGTACAAAAATTGCCAACGAGATAGAGAATCAAAAATTCAGCTATTATCAATCACATCAGAATGATCCATTAGGATGCCGTGTTGCAGAAAGGCTTGTTCAAATTCTCGAAAAAGAAAAAATGATCAAGAGAGCAGCAGAACAAGGTGCATTCTTTTTAGAATTATTAAAAAAAGAGTTGCGCACGAGCGAATATGTGGTTGAAATAAGAGGTAAAGGACTAATGATTGCCATTGAGTTAAGCAATGCTCATTGTGCTGAAAACATTGCAAAAAAACTGCTAAATAAAGGCATAATAATCGGTTTTTCAATAAAATTTAATGTTCTAAATATTTTTCCCCCATTTATTATTACTAAAAAAGAAATTACTAAAATTGTACAGAATTTAAAAGAGTGTCTTGATCCAACAATTGAATTACATGAAAGAAATATCAATAATATCAGTTACCCTTATCAATATCTTCATAGGATATAGATACTGTAGCCTAACATACAAACAAGAAATTAAGCCAGCATTGGCCATGTGGCTATTCTTCACCCTTGCTGTAGCGTTGAGTCTTATAACATACATGGCAGATGGCGAATATAGTTTTTGGGATAACATCCTAAATACAACCGACATTTTTTTAGTATCGACAGTATCCGTTTTCATTTTTATTTATGGAGATAAAAGCACTCGGTTTAATAAGTTCGACACAGCTTGTTTAATTGCAGTTCTTTTAATTATTGTTTTCTGGGTTATTTCTAAAAACCATATTGCAACAAATCTCTTAATTCAGTTAATTTTGGTAATTGCTTATTTCCCGGTAATTAAGAGATTAATAAAATCAAAAGAAAATACGGAGCCGTTCATTGTATGGATAGGCATGATGTTAGCGCCCATTTTTGCGCTTATATCGAGTAAAGGAATATTGGCAACTGTATATTCGGTAAGAGCTATAATCAGTGTTGGATTGCTTTTATTATTAATGTTGCGAATTGAATACTTGTATAAAAAAAGCACGATAAAGCAAGCATAATAAGGTTTTTAAGAAAATCATCTGTTGAATTTTAATAAAGAATAGGAATTATTTAAGAATTTTTCTATTTTTGCAGTCCGTTATGGTCAGTTGGCCGAGTGGCTAGGCAGCGGTCTGCAAAACCGTTTACGGCGGTTCGAATCCGCCACCGACCTCAACATAAATCCTTTAATGCATAGCATTTTAGGATTTTTTTGTTGTAAGATTACCCAATTACGAATCATGAAAAAACCCATAACCAATATTAGAAAAGGCTGGTTCTATAATAAGGGAGCTTTTCTATTTTCGTACAAAAACTTTCACTTTATCTTTATATCCATCTTCGTCGATAACAATAATTTCGTGCCAGCCTTTGCTTAGTTCGATGGCTTTGGAGTGATTTTCTTTTGTACTACCAAGGTAAAAATCGTCGAGATACCAAAATACATTTTTCGTTGGTGTTTGATGTGCAATTTTAGAAATTATCTTTTGGTATTGACCATCAAAATCGCGTGGAATTTGTATTAATGCTGAATCTGTTGGATAAAGAAATTCGAGAGGATTGATACCTGATCGCTTATCACATAATGGATTATGCTCTGGTATTTTTTCGATTATTTGACCTCGAAGGCGTAAATAATAAGTTACATCGGCTGGATAAAGTAAATAGTGTTTTTCATGGTAACCAGGCTCCCAACAGTATGAACAAACAGCATACTTCTCTTCTGTATCTAAAAAAACATTGTAATGAAATGGACATAATCGCAATGGATTCATATATATTGGCACCTCCACAGTATCCTTATCATCACAATAATCGCCAGCTAAAAACCCTGTTTCCTTGCAAATGCAGACTTCTTTAAAATCCATTTCGATTTTTTCAAACCATTTTTGTGTTGGGTCGCCTTTCAAATAATTGAAAACATCAAAAAGAAGAGGACCGGCACTTCCTGGTCCGGAGAGATTTTTGTTTCCTTCGCCATCGAAATTTCCAATCCAAACAGCAATAGTCCATTGTGGCGATACACCAACTGCCCATGCATCTTTATGTCCATAGCTCGTCCCTGTTTTCCAGGCTAATGGTTTTTGATTTTGATATTGATCCCAGTAGTATTCGGCCCCGGGTCGTTTAAGTTCATTCAGCATTTCAAGTGTTAAGTAACAAGCGCCCGAACTAATTAACTGCGGGCTTTTATCATTCACTGTAACCGAATCTGCTACTAAATAATAATTGGGTGAAAACGATCCTCGGTTAGCCATTCCTCTAAATAGCATGCTTATGTCCCATGCATTTATTTCAGCACCACCAATTATCAAAGGTAATCCATAATCTTCGGCTGTTCGGAATAATGTGGATACTCCTGCATTTTGTAAAAAGGAATAAAACCGATATACGCCATAAGTATTTAAAAGACGCACAGCAGGTACATTTAACGAGCGAATAAGAGCATCTTTGGCAGTAACAATACCGTTAAATTTCTCATCCGCATTATTTGGCGAAAATGCATCGAAGTACGAAGGCACATCTTTAACGAGGGTTTGTGGAATAATTATTCCCTCATCAATAGCAAGAGCATAAAGAAATGGTTTTAATAATGATCCTGATGATCGTGAAGCCATTACTCCATCTACCTGACCTAATCCTTCAGCATCGAAAAAACCTTGTGAACCAACATATGCTTTTACCTTGCCAGTTTTAGTTTCCACTACCAAAACTGCCCCGTTTTTAATACCTTGGCGTCTCTGAAAAGCCACATATTGCTTAGTAACTTGCTCCAGATAATCCTGTAATTCAAAATCAATGGTAGTTGTAATTATTTTCCCTTTTGGGTTACTATTTTTAATCGTTTGAGATAGATGAGGCGCAACAATTTTAAATCGATATTCTCTATCGGGGAGAGGTTCTAATAAAGCAAGATCATAGGTCTCTTTATCGATTACTTTTTTATTAAATAACTTTTGTAAAAGCTGATCACGCTTAATTTGCAACTGTTTTTTATTTGCCGATGGAGAAACCATTCCGGGAGCATTCGGCAATACAGCTAATGTGGCTGCTTCGCCCCAGCTTAATTCACGGGGATCTTTATCGAAGTATCTTTTTGAAGCAGTTCTGTAACCAATAATATTTCCTCCATAGGGTGCATGATGTAAATACAGGTCGAGAATTTCATCTTTAGAATAGTACAAATTGATTTTCAGAGCCAGAAACATCTCTTTTATTTTCTGACTATAGGATCGACTTTCTCTTTTTCGTAAACGCGCAACCTGCATGCTTATAGTACTTGCTCCACTTACAATTCGTTTTTCAGATATATTCTGATAAATAGCTCTTACTAAGGAAACAGGATTTACACCCGGATGCCAGTAAAAATACTGATCTTCGTAAGTAATAACGGCTGTTTTAAGCTTTTCTGGTACGGGTATAGAATCTTCCAGAGGCAAACACCATTGCTCGTTTTTATTTAAAAAAACTCGCAGCATTTTGCCACTTTCATCTTTAATAATTAAACTATAATCTGTATTAAAAAGAGGGTTGGGCAAGGGAAAAATGAGGTATGTTAATAAACCAATCACTATTCCCAAACCCATCCATTTAATTGCTTTCTTCATGAAAACCCTGACTTATGGCTTAACAACTCTAACTTTTACTCCTGCTTTTGTAGCCTTAAAGCTACCATTATACATTGCTTCAACCAGTGTTCCTGGCAATTCAAACTCACCAACAGTAACTGCATTTAATTTTACCATAAAGTCAATCTCGTTATTAAGAGGATCGTATTGATGTAAATCGAAAAACCACATGATACGGTCATCGCGAATATCAAGATAATCCTCATGATTAAGTTTAAGTCCAGTTGCCCAATTAGGGGTTGACTCTTCAAGCAAACGGGTATTTTCAATTTCCCATCCCGAAGGTAAAATTTGCACTAAAGCAATCTCATCGACTTGTTTCAGACTGCTTTCATTTCTAACAGAGAAATGTCCCCAAAAGGTTGTTCCCTGTTTTATCTCGTTAATATTTAGAGGATTTCCTTTATCGTCGTACCAGTTTACTTTAACACTTAAGTTCTCTGATTTATCCTGAAGATTACTTTCTAAAGGTACGCCATTCCATGTAAGCGTTGTATATGCTTTTTTAACACTACTTTCGCTTTCTAAAATCACCTGAAGTGATTTTCCGAAGCCCTCGTTTAATTCAAGACTAAATGATTTATCGCTATCGAAGGTCACTGTTTCTCCGTTTGGCAGCTTTACCGAGCCTTTAATCTTTAAACTACCTGATTGATTATTCAACACATTTATATATTTACCCATGGCAAGCAATGAGTAACCAATTGTTTGTGTTGAATACCATGAGGTTGCAGACAAATGTTTTGCTATATCACGTGTAAGCTGATCGGCCAAATCATATTTCTCTAATACAACCAACGCATCTAAAATCATTGCTTTATCGCGTAGTCCAGATCCATATGTTCCAGAAAACTCAGCATAATCTTTTGTTTCTAGATTTACATCTTTAATAATTTCATCTACCTTTTCTGGTAAACCGGCTAATTTATATGTAGCAGCCAACAACCATTTTTGAGTGTTATCCATTTCTTTTAGCTTGCTCTCTTTTAACTGGTTCATTTCATTCATTACAGGATTACCTGACAAAGCCAGTATGTAAACCCTGTAAACACGATACATCAGGTCGCCTGTATTTCTACGTGCTTGTTGTTTATTGTAATTAAGCCAATTATCATATAAATCGCCAACCACATGATAACCCAATTTTTTTGCTTCGACCATAAAATGACCAGCATACAGTGTTCCCCATTCAGAAACATCGTTTCCATAAGGCCAATAAGAAAATCCTCCAGAGTATTGCTGAAACTTTCTTAGCCGCTCCAAACCATTATTTATCTGTTGATCAATATCTTCTGAAAAAGCATCAGGATATTTCATAAATTTTTTCAGATAAAGCTGTGGCAATACGGCTGAGGTTGTTTGCTCTATGCATCCATAAGGATAATTAATTAACCATCGTAAACGATGCGAAAAATTAATACTTGGAAAATTCGAAATGGTTAATGTTGCATTATTCGTTCCTTTAATTCCATTTTCAGGAATAGCAATAGAAATATTTTTACCTGGTTCAACCACACTTTCATTTAATCCATAAATTCTTGGTGATGTAGGCCTAACCATCAAATCAACTTCATAACTTGCGTTGTATTGATCTGATGAAGCATTTATTACGACTTTAGATTGTCCCGCTTCTGGTTTAACAACAATGTTAAAGAAACAATCCTGATCGGTTGCTTTATTGAAGTTCAAGGTTTGAGTTTTTGCACCATCAACGGTCAAAGGTCCTTCTGTTGTAATAGAGACATTTACTTTTCCTATTTTATCTTTCATTGCAAAAACGCTCACCGGAATTGTGAATTTCTCTCCAGGGCCAATTACTCTTGGTAATGTTCCAAGTAGCATAAGTTCTGATTTTACGGTAACAGCCTTTTCAGCGCGTGCATACGAATTTCCTCGAGCACCGATAACCATTACGCGAACCGATCCAACATAATTAGGCATTTCGAACTGTACAACCGCTTTCCCGTTGGCATCGGTTTTTATCGGACCTTTAAACATACAAACAGGCTTGAATCGTTTCTTGCCTTTTTCCGGCTGTTGCTGCGACTCACGATAATCCATATCGCCACCAATAGAGAATGTTTTAAAAACATCACCCTTTAATGCAGAAATAACATGTGAGAAAATATCGTAAGTTAGTACTTTTAATCTCGTCTTTCTAAAAAAATGTTTCCATGGATCGGGTGTTTTAAACTGGGTTATATCCAGTAAACCCTCATCAACAACAGCAATAGTAAACTGGGTTTGTTTCTGATCCTTTGTTTGAATCGTTATTTCAAAAGGTTCTTTCGGTCTAAATTGCTCCGAAGTAATAATTTCAATTTCGTGTTTAGTTTCGCGATCCTCGACCAACAATGGTAAAATACCAAACATCCGTATTGGTCGGTCGTTAACTGTTTGTGCATGTGGTTGCAGTAAAGAGATTGAAACATATGCATTAGGAACCATTTCTTTTGTAATAGGAATACGAATTGTTTTTTCGTTATTCCCATCAGGATAATACCATTTTTGCTCAATAATTTCGTTTTCCTTTTCAATAGTTACCAAAATAGTTCCTTCTTTGGGTGTTGGAAACTGAATATCGGCAATATCTCCTACATAGTATTTTTCCTTATCGGCGCTTAATGCAAGAGTCCCTGCATTTTTATCTCCTGAAGCAACTCCTCCATAAGGATATGCACTTATAAAAATACCAGAAGAATGACCTGTGCCATTTTCGTCAGTTACCTCAACAAAGTAATTTCCTTTTTCAATAGGAAGAAATTGTAGCTTATAATGTGTTTTAGTTGTTACAATAGTTCCTTCTTTAATAAGGCTTGTATTTCTATCGGTTTTAAACCGTAGATTTCTATCATTATCGTACTGATACCACCAATATTCTGAATTTAGATATATTCTATATTTAAGTGATTTTCCTGCAACAGGCTCGCCCGAGTTGTTTACAAAAATTACCGGAATTTCGGTATCGGTTCCTGTAGCCACATAATAATATTTTAATGGCTGAAGTCCAACATAATGTTCGTATGGTTCAACAGGTATATTTGCCCAATTAATGTTAGGTCTTCCTCCTTTTTCTAATACTTTTGCAGTGACTTTAATATTTAATGCAGATGGAACACCATGGAATGAAGGCAATTCCCATTCGATATGTTTTACTCCATTCTCATCTAAACTACCTTTAAATAAGTCTTTTTGAATAGTGCTAAAGTCAAGACAAGGATTATTAAATACGAATTTCTCATATTTTGGGAATCTTTTATTTACTTCTGTTATTTCTGCATCAACTTCAACCGGCAGATTTGATGCTGGATTACCAAAAAGATAACTACTTATAACATCTAGTTTGAGTACATTATCGCTCCAGGAAATAACTATGTTTTCGGGTTCTACTTTTACCTTTAAGCGATATGGAACAATTGTTTCAATTTTTATAGTATGACTAAACTCTTTATTCCCTATATCAAAACTGGCGTTCCAATTTCCTGTTGGGTCAGAATCTTTGGTTTGAAAAGTAAAATTAAAAAAGCCCTCTTTGTTCTCCCTATTGGTAATTTCGTATACTTTTTTCCCTTCGGGATTATAAAGTTGCATAGTGAGAGGATGATTATCGGGAAAGCTATTACTCTGATTTCTTACAATAACAGATATATTCATTTCGTCGCCAGGTCTATAAACACCACGTTCGGTGTATACATATGCCTTTGTACCTTGTTTATATTCATCAATACCACCAATATCGAAACCGGAAATATTCCATTCCATTTCGTTAAATTTTATAACACTTCTTTGTCCATCTTTTTCTGCTTCGATATAAGTACTGTAATAATATCCATCGCTGAAAAATTTAACCAATCCTTCGCTATCTGTAACACCAGAAGCCAAAATAGGATCATAGTTATTATACATCCTTTTAAGCTGAACATTAACTCCTCGTAGAGGCTTAGAAGTATTAATATCAGTAGCAATAACATAATAAAAATCACCAGCTCTCTTACAGGTCAAACCAATATTGCTTAAAAAGATTGGTTTATATACTTGTCCATATTCTTCAATATACTTTAATTTCTCCTCATTAATATCAACCAAAACATCTCTCGGATTGAAGTTCAAACGAATAAGATATAGTCCTTTATCATTTTCCTTAATAACGCCCGAAAGGTCTATTTCGCTTAACAGCCAGTTATTTTTATGATCACTTATCTCAAAAGTTTCGTTATGAACAATAACACCCAATCTATTTATATACGAACCATTAAAACTGGTTTTACGATCCTTTAAACTATTTAACTGCTCTGTTTGTATAAATTCGGCAAGACTTTCTTCATAAACCTTTTTTACTTCTATATGTACTCTTTTTAAGTTACTTGTATAGAATTGCACCTTGTTCTTGTTTTCGGAAGGAAGAATTATTCCATCAGATGCAAACTCAACCTGAGGTTTAATATCTGAGAAACGAATATTTTCTTTGTATGAGCTTGTGGTTTCAGTTCCCCAGCGGCTCCTTACACCTGCTTCAACAATTACTGAATAATTGGTACCAAAACTAAAATTACCATCAAGAATTACAGTATTTCCTAATCGTTGAATTTTTAACTCCGCTTTTGGCTCTACGTTTATTAGCCCATTCAGATTTTGTTCCGGATCAAACTCATCAGAAAACTCAACATAAATTTTTGGAACACGCCCTTCTTCCTGCTTGTTCACCTTAACCACTTTCATCTGGGCAATCGGAGTTACTTGAAAATCCTTTTCAAAATCATCTAAAAGATTAAGCTTATTTTTATCAATAGAAATAGAAAAGCTTTGAGTAGAATTATCACGCGTAAGATCTTCGCTTATAAAGGAAAATGTATACCCATCGGTTTCGGATGTCCAGTTTAACTCATATTTTTTGGATCCTTTTTTCAGCAATGTAGCATCTTTAATCACCTCAAGCTCTACCTTCTCAGTAAATGATATTTTCCCACGATAATTTAATAATTTTGGATTGTTTCTATTCTTCAGAACCAGTTCGCCTGTAAAATCTTTTAATTCGCGACCCCTGATTGAAAAACTAAATTTTAATATCTCAAGTTTTTTTTCTTTTAGCTCATCTGATATTTTTCCTAAATCTAATTCGCCTGTATATGACTTTCTATATTGTAACGGTTCGCTGGGTTCGAAGATCAGCGTTTTTAAATCGCCCCAATAGGTTTTTCCCTTAATTTTGGGTGAAAATTTAAAAATGCTTTTTTCTAATGGTTTGTTTAAATCTTCAGAAGAAACCATTGGGTTTACAAACTTAACCTGAATCTTGTCTGTGTCCCTTATATCACCATTAGTAACCTGACTAACTATTTTAGCCATTTCTTCAGAATAGGTAATTTCTGAATGTTTTTGCTTTTTGCAGGCAATTGTTATTATACATAATATAATAAAAAATGCAAGGAAATTTTTCTTCATATGTTTTTGGTTTATTTGGGTTAAAAAAGAGAATTTGAAAATACTAAAAATTTATTAGCTACGAAACTTTATTTTGTTTCAATTGATTTCTTTTTTTAAATACACCTTTAATATGATGTAAATAAAAAGCAACCAATTTAAAAACTCACACATCTTAGTGCTATAAACCAACCAGTTATTTTTATGAAGTCCTTTATCTATTTAGCAATTTTATCTTTAGCTATTGCTTATAGTTGCAATGATGATTCTTCTGAAGAGTCTGAATTAACAGGGAAATTAGTTTATCAATCCGATTGCCTAGGCTCTAAATCCGCATATACCGAAAATAATGAGTCGTGTATAGAATATAGTTATGATCCTTTGAATAAATTACTAACTTTTCAACATAATAATGCAGGATTTAATTGCTGTCCTGGCGATATTAATTGTACGTTTGATATCTCGAACAACACAATTATAATTGCAGAATCAGAAGAAATGGCTGGTTGTAACTGTAATTGCCTGTATAATATTTCTATTGAGGTTTATGATGTTCCGAAAAAACAGTACTTCATTATTTTTGAGGAGCCCTATATCGGAGATCAGGAAAGATTGATATTTACAATTGATTTAACTGCATCAACCACAGGAGAGTTCTGTGTTGAGAGAGATTCTTATCCTTGGGGAATTACAGAATAATAAGCTATATAGTAAAAAACCCTAATTTATTTATTAGGGTTTTTTCTATTTTAGAAAAGGTTTACAATTTCAATATCAAAAATCAAAACCGAATTGGCAGGAATATCACCACTGGGATAAACTCCATAACCCAATCCTGATGGAACAAACAACTTGCCTTTACCCCCAATACTAAATTTAGGAATCCCTTCTTGCCAACCCTTAATTACTCCATTTAAGTAGAAGAAAAAACTCGTTTGGCTATCGAAAACTACGCCATTTAACAATTTTCCTGTATAATTCACCTTAATATTTGATGTAGAAGTTGGGTAAACCCCGTTACCTTCAACCTCAATAATATAGTGCAATCCGGACTTTGTAGATTGGGCAACAAGATTATTCTCTTTAAGATATTTCTCGATTTTCTCAATATCTTTTGCTAATTGCTCTTCATAAGTTAATGCATCATCAGAGCAAGAGAATAAAAACAACATAGAAATTAATAAAAACAAAAGTTTTTTCATGATTTTCAATTTTTTTTCAGATCACAAACATACAAAAAACTAATCATATGGGAAATACTGAACCTATTTTGGTAATTGGCCAAATACTTTCCATAAAAAATGATGAAACTTGTGTATGCTTGTAACCGGTTCGGCAAACATAAAAATACATTCTTTTTCTATTAGCTCGATACCACCACTCTCAGCAATTTTTGCCGTTTCGGTTGTATTCGACATTTGTTGCACCCAAACATGTTTTATTCCTTTATCAACTGCTTGTTTTAACATAATATCGGTATCGTTCTTAGGTGTAACAATAAATAATTTATCATAACCAGCGGGTATTTCAGAAACCGACTTGTAACATTTAACTCCATCAATTTCATCGGCTTTAGGATTTATAGGACAAATATCGAAGCCTTTTTGTCTCAGTTCATTAAACACTGCATAACCAAACTTTTTCGTGTTTCTCGATACTCCAGCAATAGCAAGCTTCTTAGGAGCTAAAAAATTGCTTATACTTTCTTTTTTTGTCATTTCTTATAAATTTATTGATTGACATTTTTAGTTTTATTTTATACTTTTAGTACAAAATAGTATAATAAACCTATGTAAAATTATGAAGAAATTCCTTCTTTTAATTGTTATTTAGATCCTTTTTTCTTTTAAAAATTAGAATGACTTATGACAATTCATTTTCTTCTGATTAATTAAACATCAAATTCTCAAGTCCCTGATTGCAAGAGTAAGTTTTTATATATTTGAAAGCTATTTTAGTGTAAAATATTGCCATTTAAATAAACCATATGAAAAGAATGAAACATTTTTTGCAAATTAGTTTGCTTGTCTTATTTATATTTATTTGTATTAATGCATATTCGCAACAGAAGAGAACCAACTGGCTACAAGAAAAAAATCAGACGACAGCCCGCTGGAGAGTTGGTGGAGGTATTATTTTAATGGAACCAACTGGTATTGATGTCCAGTTTTACCGATTAAGCAAATTTTGCACAAACAATTTTTCGATCATTAAAAAATTATCAATTGGAGTTTGGGTAGGAAAAGAGGGTATTTTATCCCAAAGCATGATTAAGGAAAGTGAAATATGGGAATCTAGTGGTATAAGATATGGTATTGACTTTAAATTTTATATCCCGATTTTTTTAAATCCATATTTTGGAATTGGTGTTGAAGGTGGCGACCGAAAATTATTGGGTAAGAGTGGCTTTTATCCCGATGCTGTTGCACGGATTGGTGTTGAGCAAAGAATTTTTGGAATAAAAACCTCAAATAAATCATCATTAAATACAACCATTTTTATTGATGGAAAATATAATAAATGTTTAACCGATGATTTTTATTATATACTTCCAAGTGCGGGACTAAGATTTCACTTTTTATAAAACCTAGTCTCATTGAGATGATAGTTTAATCGAACTATTGTAAAATATGATAAGAACGTGCGGCATTGCCCTTCGGGCATAAACAAGAAAGTAATTGTATGATTGTTAATTCCCTTCGGGAAAAATTTATTGACAGTTTATTATTTTATTGATATTATTCTCCTACGGAGAAAAAAAACATAAAGAGTACTTCATAATTTATATCTGATTTAATGCCACTACTCAAGTATGGTTCTATATTATATGGTAATAATTTTATAATGAACTCGCGTTACTATAGAAATTAAAGCTCAAAAGGCAATTCTTTGCTAATTTCAATTTTTTCAGGAGTCACTTTTACTTGCAAAGGGATAATTTCTACTCCTTTATCATAAGCCATTTTGAGTGCTTTAGAATATTCGGGATCAATTTGTTTAGCAGTACTAAAAACTTCCACATCAGTTCGTTGAATAATATATAACATAACGGCTCTCATTCCTTGTTCTTTAACTTTTACAAGAGTTTCGAGATGTTTTTTGCCACGACTTGTAACTGCATCGGGGAAAAGAGCATAGTTACCCTCTTTTAACGTAACATTTTTAACTTCGATAAAACAGGTTTCCTTTAAGTTTTTAGCCATCACATCAAATCTACTATCACCAAATGTAACCTCGCGCTGAACTTCGGTATAACCTTTTAACTTTTCTATTTCTCCATTTTTTACTGCTTCGAATGCCAGTTTATTAGGATTTGATGTATTAATACCAACCCAGTCGCCATTAATTTTAATCATTTCCCAGGTAAATTTGGTCTTGCGGTTTGGATCATCAACAGGCGTCAAATAAACCTCTGCACCCGTTTCAATACAGCTTTTCATTGTGCCTGAGTTAGTACAATGCGCAGTGACTATTTCTCCCGAATCGAGTTTTACATCAGCTAAAAAACGCATGTAGCGTTTAATAAGGACTCCATGAACCAACACTTTTGAAAATTTCATATCGACTTGTTTGATTAAACAATTATAAATTACAATACAAATTTACAAAACGCAACCAACAAACTTGGTAATAATCCTTTATGAATATAACTTTGTCAAGCGAATTAATAATAAATAAACCCTGCTTTATGGAGTGTCGCGATGGCTGTGCTGCCTGTTGTATTTATCTTTCGATCTCATCTCCTATTCCGGGAATGCCAAATGGTAAGCAAGCAGGAGTTCGATGCATTCACCTTTCTGATGATCTGAAATGCACTATTTTTACATCACCTGACCGTCCAAAGGTTTGCGATGGTTTTAAACCCGAAAAATTGTTTTGTGGCGAAACTGCCCAGGAAGCATATTCTATTCTTGCAGGGCTTGAAGGCATTAAAATACAGCACTAAAAAAAATCTTGTGTTCTGAACCATTGAGGCTTGTATTTTGTTTAGTTAAAAACAAAATGAGGGAATTATGAAAACAATAACTAGAGATAATTTCTCGAAGATGACTCTTGCCGAAAAGGGTTTCTTGGTAATGAATAAAGGGAAACATTTAACCCAGATTCGTAAGGGAGATTTTCTGCAAAATTTATATTCACTTGAAGATTTTTTTGTTGAAATATTTTATTCTATCTCGACAGATAAAATTCATAATATCGAAATCATGACCAACCTTTCGAGAATAGATCAATATATAAATGACATTAAAACACCTGAATCAAAAGAAGAAAAAATACAGCTCAATTAGTTTTTAAAACATTAATAAGAATCAATAAAACAGTCTTGATATTAAAAAGGACAATTCATTCTCTGCGCGATTTAATCCTATCTTGATACTCAATACTTTTATCTAAATCAAATCACACGCATCAGCTGGCATCCAGTGTTTATCTTTGCCATCCCATTTCACATTACAACCAATTGGGTTTGTAACTGAAACAGAAACAGGTTTACCAGACAAATGCTCGTTCAACGCTCTTTCCAAATCGTTAACCGTCATTTTTGAAGTATCTTTTGGATTATCAACAGCCCTGCCAGTATAAATCAGCTTACGGTCTTTATCAAAAACATAAAAATGAGGAGTACGCAAAGCTCCATAAGCCATGGCTACTTCCTGCGATTCGTCATATAAATATAGCCATGGAAAATTATGCTCTTTCATTCGGTTTACCATATTCGGAAAACTATCTTCTTCGTATGTATTCTTGCTGTTCGAATTAATTCCAACAAACCGAGCTCCCCTGGGAGTATATTTTTCGACAGTTTTACGTGTTACTTCATCAGAACCTATAACATAAGGACAGTGATTACAAGTAAAAAAGACAACCAAAACCTTATCGGTAAAATCTGATAATTGATATGTTTTACCATCGGTAGCGGGCAATTTGAAATCCGGAGCATTTGCTCCTATTTGCAATGTAAATGACATAATTCTGTTTTTATAATAAACACAAAGAGCCTGAAAATTGTTCAGGCTCCTGATTTGTTTTCTCTGTGTATACTTTTTTTTGTGTAATGGGTTTTAGTCTTCTACAGAATATAAGAACCGCTTGATACTCTTCTTAGGAGTTTTTTCAAACTCTTCAGGATGTATTTTTATTTTTGATATCTGCATATACTTAGCCAGCGTTTTATTTACCTCTCTTTTTGTTTCCTCCATAATTTGAAGAAGTCCTTTTTCATCTATTTTCTCAGCATCAACTAAATCGTAATCAGGATAAACAAGGGCAACGAGTTTATTTTTGTAATCAAGAACCACTGATTCCATAACATAAGGCATATTATTTAATTTGGCTTCGATCTCTTCCGGATAAATATTTTCCCCAGATGGACCCAGCACCACGCTTTTACTTCGGCCTCTTATATACACATAATTTTCTTTATCAATTACTCCTAGATCACCTGTATGCAACCATCCTTCAGAATCGAGTGCTTGTTCTGTAGCTTCAGGGTTTTTATAATACCCAAGCATTACATTTTCTCCGCGAACCATAATTTCGCCAACAATATTACATGGATCTTCTGAATCAATCTTAATTTCAAGCGCATCTACCAACTTACCTGCAGAACCCAATTTTGCTTTATCCCAGTTTGCATAGCTTATTAGAGGACCACATTCGGTCATTCCATAACCAATAGTAAATCGGAAACCTATTTTCTTTAAAAACAACTCTACTTCCTGATTTAATGCTGCCCCTCCAATAACAACCTCCTTAAAGTTGCCACCAAAAACATCGGTAAGCTTTTTATTTATCTTATTAAAAATCGCTTTGTCAATAATTGGAATACTCATCATCATTTTCATTGAGAATTTGCCCAATATTGGCAACAATTGCTTTTTATATATTTTTTCAATTATTAATGGAACTGCAATTACAACTTCGGGCCTTATCTCATGAAATGCCTGTATAATAATTTTTGGTGATGGAGTACGGGTTAAAAAATGAATATGGCAACCAATAGAAAAGGGCCACAGAAATTCGAATGCACAACCATATGTATGTGCAAGAGGCAAGAAAGAAACAACATTATTTCCAGGATCCAAAGGCAGGTTATTTCTTGCAAATCGAACATTAACCGCCAGACTATTTAAAGGAATAATAACTCCTTTAGAGAATCCTGTTGTACCTGATGTATAGTTTAATACCCCTACTTCATTATTCGATATTTCATCAAATTTTAATTTATCAGCAGTTATTCCTCCCGGATATTTCTGCTCATAAGTTTTATCGAGATTTTCGTATATCTTTTTTATCTTTTCGTTTTTCCCTTCGACAAGAACCGTAAAGTCAACTAATCCAAAAATTGCTCTTAGATTAGGCATTGCCGATTCATCGAGGTTTTCCCAAACTACATCACCTGCAAAAAGCACCACAGAATCAGAATGATTTACAATATGATGCACATCAGTAGGATGAAAATCGGGTAATATTGGAACTGCTACAGCTCCATAGCTGACTATAGCCAGATAGGTCATAGCCCAATTGGCAGAGTTTTTGCCAATTAGCGATATTCTATCGCCCTTTTTTACATTACATTCTTCGAACATGATGTGTATTCGGGCAATTTTACGTGCCACATCACTATACTTATAAACCGAACCCTGATAATCGGACAGAGCCGGAAGATCCCAGTTTTCTTTCAAACTGTTTTCGATGTACTTTACAAAGTTCTCTTTTATCATGTGCTTAGGTTTTAATTAAAGCAAACAACTAAGGTAAACAAATTTAGGGAAAATACAAATGAAGGCTTCTCTTGCTTAAACAGGCCAACAGAGACAATTATACAAGACAAAAGAATTACAATATCCCGAAAACAAAATTTGATTTTTATATTATCCAAATAGATAATATTAACATTCATGTATATTACAATTTTTTTACCTTTACCAACTAAATCAAATCCATTTTATGGAAAAGCAAGTATTGGCAGCAAAATTAAATGAGCAATTAAAGGGATTTACACCCGAAAAAGTACTCTGGTATTTTATTAAGGAGTATGGAAAGAACATGGCATTTTCATCGAGTTTGGGAGCTGAAGACCAGGTTTTAACCAATATGATTTGCGAGATTGATAAAAATACACGCATCTTTACACTCGATACTGGTCGAATGTTTCCAGAAACCTATAAACTGATTGAAAAAACCAATTCTCGTTATAAAATTAAAATAGAAATTTTCTTCCCTGATTACCAACAGGTTGAAAATATGGTTCACGAAAAAGGAATCAACCTATTTTACGAAAGCATAGACAACCGAAAACAGTGTTGCCATATCCGTAAAATTGAACCACTAAAAAGAGCTTTTAAAGGATTGGATGTATGGATTTGTGGTTTACGTCGAGAGCAATCAATAACACGAACATCAAACCAACTGGTTGAGTGGGATGAAAATAACAGTTTACTAAAAATAAATCCTCTGATTGATTGGACTGAAAATCAGGTTTGGGATTATATCCGAAAACATAATATTCCTTATAACGATTTACATGATAAAGGATTTCCAAGTATTGGTTGTCAACCATGCACTCGTGCAATTAAATCAGGCGAAGATGTTCGGGCTGGGCGATGGTGGTGGGAAAATCCCGATAAAAAAGAATGCGGATTGCACAATACAGCAGAATAACAAAAAAAAACCAGTTTTCAAACTTTATCTTTGCTTTATGATTAATCCTCGATATATAAAAATCTTAATAATACTTACCATAGTTACAGTTTTTGAATTATCAATAAAAACAACTCAGGCACAATCAGAAGATAAGTACGTTGTTGTGTTGTCAATGGATGCCTTTCGATGGGATTATACAACTATAACATCAACTCCTGTTTTGGATTCTATTGCCACTATAGGTGTTAAAGCACAATCATTTAAACCTGCCTTTCCGACATTAACTTTTCCGAATCATTACAGTTTAGCAACAGGTCTTTACCCCGACAATCATGGAATTGTTTCAAACAACTTTTATGATGATTCGCTTAAAGCTGTTTATCGAATTGGTGATAGAGTTTCAGTCGAAGATGGCCGCTTTTATGGGGGTGAACCCATTTGGGTAACTGCCGAGAAACAAGGCATGATAAGTGCTTCTTTCTATTGGGTTGGCTCAGAGGCTCCGATTCAAGGTATTCAACCAACATACTGGAAAAAGTACGATGGAAATGTATCTTTCGAAAACCGCATTGATACTGTGATTGCATGGTTACAAAAACCCGAAGATAAGCGGCCTCATCTTATTATGTTTTATTTTGATGAACCGGATGCTATAGCTCATAAGTTTGGCCCGGGGGCTCCTCAAGTAAATACAATGGTTACTTATCTTGATAGTTTAGTTGGTGTTTTCATAAAAAAAATAAATGCTTTGCCAATTGGTAATAAAATCAATTTTATCATTGTTTCTGATCATGGTATGGCAGAAACATCAAGCGAAAGAGTTATTGATTTGTCCAAATATATTAAAAAAGAATGGGTAAGCAGATCACATGGAGGAAATCCATCGGTAATAATAAAAACTGCTGCAAACTGTGAAGATTCAATTTTAACAGCCCTTTCAACAGTTAAAAACCTGAAATCTTGGAAAACATCCGAAGTTCCTGAACGATTGCATTATGGAAAAAATCCACGAACAATGGATATTCTTGTTTTAGCAGACATTAATTGGGTTATAGGTTGGAACAGCAAGAATAAGTCATTTAAGGGTGGAGCACATGGATACGATAATAACGAACCAGATATGCTTGGAATATTTTATGCAATAGGTCCTGATTTCAAGAATGGCTACTTACATAAACAAATTGAGGGTGTAGATTTATATCCATTACTGACAAAACTTTTAAATCTTAAGCCAGCAATAAC
Source organism: Bacteroidetes bacterium GWF2_33_16 (assembly GCA_001768565.1). GTDB lineage: Bacteria > Bacteroidota > Bacteroidia > Bacteroidales > UBA12077 > UBA12077. Next base: position 313,930 of record MEOE01000023.1, read on the forward strand.
AGACGGAAAGCTATTGAATACATTAGATATGCTAAAATAATTTTTGCAACTAATAAAACGGATTGTAATTTCAAACTACAATCCGCTTAACTCCTTTTGATTAACAATCTTTATAATCTATTCGTTTTTAAAATAGGTTACTGTTTTCAACTCTCTCCATGCTCCGCGAGTAAAATCTGGCACCTGAACTGGCATTCCCTGGTTTTCAACTGAAACGCGCGAAAGCTCGATAATTGCAGACCATTCGGCAGCATCATACACATCCATATCCAATGGAAGACCATTTTGCAAGCAATAAATTAAGCGGTAATCCATTATAAAATCCATTCCACCGTGACCACCAACTTGTTTGGCTTTTCCCCCAACCTCAGTTATAATAGGATGTTCATAAACTTTTAGCAAAGAATCCAAAGCTTTATCTGAAAGATATCTGTGACCATCAGGTTCGAGTGAAATACCTGTTCGTGGCCACTTCTGTGCAAAACCCTTGGTACCACTTAACATATGTATACGGCTATATGGGCGTGGATTGGTTGTATTGTGCTGTATTAAAATAGTTTTTCCTTTGCTTGTTTTTATGATTGTTGAGCTCATGTCGCCTTTCTTGTATTCAGCTTTTGCATAATCCGAATCTTCACCAAATTTTTCTTTTGCATACTCGGTTAATCCAAATTGATTACTCGAAACTGAAACCAGGTAATCCATTTTGTCGCCACGATGAATATTCAGAGCATGAGCAACCGGACCTAATCCATGTGTTGGGTACAAGCAACCATCTTCCTTCTGGTTGTGTTTTAATCTCCACATATCCCAGTACCCTTTTTCTTCATCAAACAAGAGCCATCTTAAATCATGAATATAAGCGCCCTCGGCATGAACTATCTCTCCGAACAAACCTTTTTGAGCCATATTAAGAGTAGCCATCTCGAAGAAATCGTAATTGCAGTTCTCAAGCATTATCATATGTCGTCGGGTTTTTTCAGCGGTATTCACCAATTGCCATGCTTCATCAATGGTTAGAGCAGCTGGCACTTCTATTGCTGCATGTTTTCCCTTTTCCATAGCATAAACTGCAATAGGAGTATGTAAATCCCAATGTGTACAAACATAAACCAGATCAATATCATTTCTCTCGCAAATTGTTTTCCAATCTTCTGCTCCTGTATATCCAACAGCCTCAGATCTACCCAATTCTTTAAGAGTCTTTTGGGCTTCTTCGACATTTGCTGGAACAACATCAGCCAAGGCGACTATTTTAGTACCTTCGATATAACTCAATCGGTAAACGGCACCCTGCCCACGCATTCCAAGGCCAATTATTGCTATACGAACAGTATCCATTGGTTCAGCTCTAAGTTCAAGTACATGTGTTTGTCCTGCCAATCTTTCGGGAACAGGAAAAGCTTCAACAGCTGTAAAAAGCGTTTTATCTTTTGAAGCAGTATTGCATGCAATAATCCCTATACTCATTATAATTACAACGAGAATTGCAACTTTAGTAAACCTTAGTTTTCGTGTTGTCATGTCTTTAGTTATTTATGTATTCTTGGTTTTTACCATTATAAATTGTGATATCCTTTTTCTAATCTCTAATTTGCTTTTAAACATTCGAGAATTATTCTTTTGCTAATGTCTTCGTGCGACTCCATACTTTCAATAAGCTTTTTCTGCACCTTACAGCGATCCAGATTATGCTCACTATAAGCGGTTTTATAATAAATATCTCCATTCAAGTAATCAGCCAAAAAACGTATACCCATAATATATGTCATAAAAACAGGAGCCCTGTATAAATAAATCTTTTCTTTTTCAGTTAATACAGTTTTAACTTGTTGTATATATCCCGTTGAAAATGCTCTAAAAGCATTCAGGTTAAATGAAACCTTTTCTAGTTTCTTTTCATCTTCGGCAGCATTATTAGCCGAAGTACGTAAGGCATCTCCATAGTCATTAATAATACTACCCGGACCAGCAGTATCAAGATCAATAACAGCCACTACAGTATTATTTCTAAAAAGTATATTATTCAATTTTGTGTCGTTATGAACAATGCGTAATGGAAGGTCTCCTTTATCAATTAATCGTTCAATTTGCACCAGCGATTTTTCCATATTCTTAAAAAACCGTACTATTGGTTCGACTGATTTTAATCTACCAGCAATATTATTTGTAATAGCCTCATCAAGTTGATTTAATCGAAATGTTAATCGATGAAAATCTTTAATGGGTTCCTGAAAATCACTTGTATTAAGAAATTGACTTTCTTTTACAAACCAGCCATAACCGACTCCCGACTGATAAGCTTGCCAATTCTCATCAACAACCTCAATAGAATATGAATCCTTAAAGAAAGTTGTTAATCGCCATGCTCCCCCAGAATTATCTATATAAAGATATTTACCATTATTATCGGGCATTAATTGGGCAATTGCAAGAGAATGATTATTCTTCGAAAATTCATTTTGTAACCTTAAATGATTTTCAATTATTATTTCAGGATTTTTAAAGACAGATGTATTTATTCGTTGCAATAAATAGGTAGACGAAGGGTTTTCAAACTCAACTTTGTAAGTATCATTAATATGCCCATTTCCAAAAGGTTTTACATTATAACTGGTAGCATTGGGAAAATAATTTTTAATTACAATATCAATCATTCTTTAAGTTAATTAACCTGTGTTAAGATTTCCGAAAGTTATTAATATTTTTTAATAACTACAAATCATATTGTTTGTGATTTTAATTTTTTTACTTATTAATGTTGTTCTAAATCCTTTGGAACAACAAATATATTCGACATTACAACAGGAATGGCTCCAAGTAAGCCTGATTTTTGATGAAGTACAGAAAGGATTATTTGTGTATCCTTCTTTAATTGGAACATTGCATACTTATTAAGTTTCTGTCGAATGGTATTTAGAATTAAATCCTCTGCTTCGGCCATTTCGCCGCCAATTATTACTGCTTCAGGATTAAAAAGATGCAATATTGTTGATATTCCGCGTGCAATATATTCGCTGGCTTCTTCAAGCAATTCCAATGCAAACTGATCTCCTTGTTTGGCTGCGGTAATTATTGTTATTAATTTAATATCTTGCATAACATTATTAACCTGATTGCTAATTATTGAGGATTTCCCTTTTTCTATTTCAGCTATAGCTTTTCTAACTATCGTGGTTCCGGATGCAACTGTTTCCAAACAACCATTCTTTCCACAATAGCATAACTCACCTCCCTGAATCATTTGAATATGACCAAACTCTCCAGAAAATCCTGAATGTCCATGATACAAGTTGCCATTAATTATTATTCCCATACCAATACCAGAACCAATGTTTAAAAACAGAACATTTGACATTCTTTGTGCAAGACCAAACCAGGATTCTCCCAAAACCATGGACTTTGTATCGTGCTCTACAAAAGCAGGTCGACCAAAAAGCCTGGTAAACATAGTATTCAAATTACCTGATCCAAGTTGCGGATAACTATAACTAATTCCTTTGCGAATATCAATCAATCCAGGAATAGTGATTCCGTAACCAATTATCTGCTCATTTTTAATTTTTCGGCTTTTAAGCAGCTTGGATGATTCCTTTTTTAATAAAAGTAAAATATCTGCAGCAGTATCAAGCCCCTTATCAATTTCAACTAGTTCTCCAAGACTCTGGTTAAGCATGTTAAATATAGATAAGCGGCAGTAATCACGACTTATCTCAATAGCCATAATATACCCAGCATCAGGATTAAGGCCAAACAGAGCCGGCTTACGTCCTCCTTTTGATTCGCCGCTGCCGAAATTCTGAACCCATCCAGCCTCGGTTAGTTCATTTAAAACGGCTGTAAGTGAAGGAATACTGTTATTTGTTTCGTCACACAATTCACTTATTGCTTTTTGTCCTTCTTTGTAAAAAATTCTGGCAAGATGAAGTTTAAGCAAGAACTTTTTATACGATGCAGCACTTTTATTTTCCTTATAACTATTGATTATATGATCGACTATATTCATTTTTTTATTGGTTATGGTGTAACTTAATCAGAACTTATTAATTAATAGCATTAATTAATAAAAAAGGCAATGCAATATACAAATATTATTAAATATTTTTAATATGTTTTGTTTTAAACACAAAATAGCATTCTTTTTCAAGCAAAAAACACTATGATTACTTACAGTTATTTAATTGCAGCAGCCAAGGGAGGATTTTCGCTTTTTGGTAGCCTCTAATTATTTTGTTATATTTGATACCCAGCACCATAAATCTCATTAAATCAATATGAAAACTATTCTAAAACGAATCAGCAAATTATTCCTTTACCTTTTGGGCGGAATTTTTCTCATTATTTTAATACTCGCTTTTACTTTATGGATTAAAAGTCCGGGTAAAGCAGATCCTATAACTGACGCTAACGGAAACACAATACCAGGAAGCATTTCTACTATAGAGAAAATTGTACTAGGTGGCCAGGAACAATACCTGATTATTCGTGGAACCGATATTACCAAGCCTGTAATGCTTTTTCTGCATGGCGGACCAGGTAGTCCTGAGTATGCATTTATGAAAGCTACAAACCTTGCTCTCGAAAATGATTTTGTGATGGTATATTGGGAACAACGTGGGGCAGGAAAATCCTATTCAAAAGAGATTCCTGATGAAAGCATGAACCTGAATCAATTTATTTCTGATACCCGGGAGTTAAGTGAATACCTTGCTAAACGATTTAATCAGGGGAAAATATATATAATGGGTCATTCGTGGGGTTCGTTTTTAGGTATTTTAACCGCCTTTCATTATCCAGAGCTTTTTCATGCTTATTTTGGTGTTGGCCAAGTTTGTCATCAATACAAAGGAGAGCATATTTCTTATGAATGGGTAAAAGAGCAAGCACAACTAAATAATGATGAGAAAGCTATAAACGGTCTATCCAAGATTTCTTTCCCCGATTCATTGTCAGATATTAATGCATGGAAAGATTTTTTAATGATTGAACGAAATTATGTAACTCAATATGGTGGTGGAGTAACACATGAAATGAAAGGAATGTGGCCAGTAGTTAAAATGGTTCTTAATTTAAAAGAATACACTTTTAGAGAAAAAATAATGTTTATGCCCGCCAGCCTTTACTCACTTGAACACCTATGGCTTGAGGTAATAAATAAAAACCTATTTAATGAAATTGATAGCATGCAGATACCTGTTTATATTTTTCAGGGAAAATTTGATTATCAAACCCCTTATTCTGTTGCAAAAGACTTTTATGATCAGCTAAATGCAACAGAAAAGGATTTTTTTACATTTGAAAAATCAGCACACAGCCCATTGATGGAAGAAGTAGAAAAATTTAATACAATTATTTTGGATAAAACAAGATAAAAATACTCGATACTAAAAAGTGCGGTATTTAGATATGTTTCTATTTCAATTTTTAAACAGTTTTAACGACATAGCCACCAAAACTGTTTAAAAATATTTATTTCTGCTAAATTATTATTTACCTATTTAAGAGAATATAGTATTTTGTACTCTGAAATTTTAATATTCTTTTGCATACTGGAAAGCATAGCTAAGCCTTCAATTAATGAGGTTCGTTTGAATCCCTGATCGTAAGTAAGCCCTGTAAACATTTGAAAATCGAGCAATGCATTTAAAGTTTCTTTTTGGAAGTCATTATCAGATAATTCAAGTACAAAATCTCTGTACTTATTAAAATCTTGTTCTAATTTAATGGCATTGCCATCATTATACATAGCTTTGCTAAAGGCTCTTGAATCATCTTTAAATTTAATGGTTCCATCTGTATTCACATTACTGTAATTTTTCAGTTCAGTTTTTATTTTTTCAATATGCAAATCCAAATTATATGAAAGTTCTCTTAATTTATCAACTTGGGATTGTATTTCAACATAGGACTCATTCATTTTAAACACCTTCATTAATGAGTCATTTTGGTTTGTAAATTTTTGGATAACATACATTGCATTGCTATTAATAGAATCATATCTATCAACAATATTTTTTGACAGGCGTGTGGATGAAACCATAAAAATGATTCCAAAGCCAATGAGCACTATCAATAAAACGTATCCCACTTTTACTTTTGTTTCGCTTGCTTTTTTGTAAGCATTTACCAGATATAATGGAAGAAATAACAAAACGAGTAGAAATTCCCCTATAAGTAATGCGATTGCAGCACCTGGCCAGTGCATTACTTTAAAGAGTAATCCAATTATTAAAAAAGAAAGCGTTAAATAACTTGTAACAGGAAGTAAAAAATTCTTTTTTTCAGTTTGTTCTTTGTACGAAGTATAAAAAAACAAGGGTAAAAAACCTAGAACAGTAATTACTGCTCCCAATAATAAAATTATTGATGCATAGGGTAAGTGCAACATTTTTAATATTGAACCCGACCATAATAGCAACGCACCCAGGCTGCCTAAAACTATCATTACTTTTTTCATATTTTGAAATTTTAAATTAATTGATAATAACGTTTGATGTTGAACATTTTTAAATGTTGAACTTTCAATAGTGTCCATCAAATTATTGTAAGCAGCTTCGAATGAAATACCTTTATCAATTTCAGGTTCAATTGAACAGCAAATATGGTCAACCATTTCATCCAATAAAACGTCCATGGTTATTCCTTTTTCCTGAACATCATGATAAATAAAATCGATGTTTTCAGAGCTTAACATTTTCATACTATCGATTGATTCGGATTCAGAATATAATTCATCACATTTACGAATTCAATATATTCGTCGAGTTTACTACTAGCCCAACTTTGTCCATTTTTTGTGAGCATATAGTATATACGAACTCTATTTCCGACAGTAACCTTTTCGGTATGAACATAACCTTCGGTCTCCAGTTTATGCAAAACAGGATACAATGCACCAAAAGTAAGTTTTATACTGCCTTTCGACAATTCTTCAACCTTTTGAGTAATTTCATATCCATACATTCTTGGATTCTCCGACAATAATTTAAGAACAATTGTTTTTAAAGTTCCTTTTAATAAATCATTTGAAATCATAATAGCTATTATTTTGAAATTGTAATTACATTACAAACATATATAAGAATCTTATACATAACAAATTTATATATAAGATTATTATATATAAACAATACAATTACATGCAAACATCTGTTTTTGAACAAATTAAAATTAATACTTATAAATAATAATTGCATTAACAATCTATTTTATCTGTCTTTTTTTGTCAGATTTTTTTGCCAATTAACTTCACTATTTTTAATTATTGCATAATCTTATAAGTATAGTTTAAACCAATTACATTAATTTTAAATCCCATCCTATTGTTCTGAATCACTAATGTAAAAAACACTTTACTGTAATTGTTCGTTTTTATTTAAATTAAAAAAATTTGAATTCTTCATTTAAACATTCTTTTAGGATGATGTAAATAGATTGATAATTGTTTTTAACTTTTCTTCAAGTAAATTATATCAAGTAAAAAAAATATTCTATTTTTGTACGTTTAAACTATTTTAGTACAAACAGTATAACAATGCAAATAGACCAAACAAAAGAAACCATTGTAACAGTTGCCAACAAACTGTTTAGTCGTTTTGGCTTTCAAAAAACATCCATGGATGAGATTGCCAAAACAGCCCGTAAAGCAAAAGGGTCTTTATATTATCACTTTGCAAGCAAAGAAGATTTGTTTAAGGAAGTGATAAAAAGAGAAATGATTTCTATACAAGAACAGCTAATTGTTATTATAAATAACCCGGAACTTAATGCAATCGGAAAACTTAAAAGTTATCTTATTCTGAGAATGGAGTTGATTAATAAAGCTGCAAACTATCACGAAACACTTAAAGAAGATTTTTACCTTAATTACAGGTTTATTGACGATGTAAGGAAAGATGCCGACAAATGGGAAATTGATAATTTAAGAGTTATTCTGATGCAAGGAATGAACGAAGGATATTTCGATAAGAATATGAATTTGGAAGTTTTACTCGAAATATTGATAATGATTCTAAAAGGATTAGAGATTCCATTCTTTTTACAAGATAAGTATTCAATATATTCGACCTATTTTGATGATCTTATTGGTATTTTAATAAAAGGATTAGCCAAATAATTTTTTTCTCATAAACTGACTATAAAACTAATATTGTACAAATTGATTAAATTTTAAAAATGGAAAAAATAGCAAAATCAATAATAAAATTCCGCTGGTTAATTGTAACAACTGTTCTATTGTTAACCATTTTCTTTGGATACCAAATGAAGAATATAAGCATCAATTCAGATATTTTTAGTTCACTACCCGATAGTGATCCGGCAGCTTCGCTTTATAAACAAATTGGAGAAGAATTTGGTGGCAATAATATGGGTCTGATTGTTTTGGAAACCAACAATGTTTTTGATAAAGAAGTACTGGAACATATCAGACAGATTACTGATACACTAAAGTATATTCAAGGGGTTTCAACAGTAACCAGTCTCACCAATATTATCGATATAAAAAGTACCGAAGAAGGAATTGAAGTAGGCAAATTAGTTGATGAATATAATTTACCTCAAACACAGGAAGAATTAGATAGTTTAAAAAAGTATATTTTCTCGAAAGATCTTTACAAAGGCTCCATTGTATCGGAAGATGGAACATCCACCGTAATTGTTTTTACTTTGTTTCAGGATGTCGATAACAAAAGTGTTGCGAATGAAATTCGAACCAAAATACTTACACTGAATTTACCTGAAACAACTCATTTTGGTGGTATGCCCATGATGCTTGATGATATTTCGAATTTAATACTTTCTGATATTATATGGCTTATACCGATTGTTTTTATAATTATCGCACTTGTTTTATTCCTTAGCTTCAGATCATTAAAGGGAGTTTTACTGCCATTAATGAATACAGCTATTGCAATTATATGGACACTGGGAATTCTTGTAATGGCAGGATATGAACTTACCATTATCTCAAATATTATACCCGTTGTATTGCTTGCTGTTGGCAGTGCATATACAATTCATGTTTTAAATAGTATAAGTTTAAATAAATTGGTCGACAGAAAACAGGCATTAATAAGTGCTCTTACATATATAATTATTCCTGTAATTCTTGCATCTGTTACAACAGCAATAGGTTTCCTTTCGTTTGTTTTCGGATCATATCTCACTATGATTAAAGATTTTGGAATTTTTACTGCTATAGGAACAGTTATCGCGTTGATCTTATCTATATTTTTTGTTCCTGCTCTTATTTCTGCTTTTTCAATGTATAGTAAAACCATAAAAACTGATCAACAGGAGAAAGAAAGTGTTTTATCGCGTGTAATTCTTAAACCCTTAGTAAATCTGCTATTCAAACATCCAAAATATATATTTATTACATGGGTTGTTTTTATCGCTCTAAGTATCGGAGGCACATTCTTAATAAAAATAAGTGTAAACATTGCCGATTATTTCAAGAAGGATAATGAAACAAGAATCTCCGAAGATATCTTGCAACAAAAATTTGGTGGTTCGGCACCTATATTCGTTTTGTTCGAAGGTGATATGCAAAGCCCTGAAGTGTTGGAAACAATGATTAAGACCGAGAAATTTATGAAAGAAGATCAATTTATTTCATTTACTCAATCGGTTGCCGACCTTGTGGAGCAAATGAATGATGCAATGGGCGAAGGCAAAAAAATACCCGACGAAAGAGCAAAAATAGAGCAGCTTTGGTTTTTACTCGATGGCCAGGATATTATGCCGCAAATTGTTTCTGATAATTTGGATCGGGGAATTATCCAATCAAGATATGGCTCTTCCAAAAGTGCAGATATCAATAAATATCTTGAAAGAATGAATGGCTTCATACAGCAAAACTCGACCGAAGAATGTAAAATTACGTTGACCGGAATGACATCCGTTTATATGAAAATCAATGATAGTTTGGTTAATAGCTTGTTTAGCAGTTTAACAATTGCAGTAATAATGGTTATTTTAATTGTTGGAGTTATTTTAAAATCAATATCAAAAGGTGTTTATGCTGCAGTGCCTATCATCGCTACCATCTTCCTTTTATTTGGATGTATGGGGGTATTTGGCATTCCGCTAGATATTGCAACAGTACTTGTAGGTAGCATTGTTTTGGGTATTGGAGTTGATTATTCTATACACGTAATTACTGGATTTAATTTCTTTATGAAAGTAAACAATAATGATGTTGCCAGTGCAATTGAAAAAACAATATTGTCAAGTGGTAAGGCAGTAATTATTAATGTATTATCTGTAGCAGCAGGTTTTTTAGTACTTATATTTTCACAATTGGTACCATTGCAGAATTTCGGAATATTAATTGCAATTTGTATGATTGGATCAGGTACCGGAGCATTGACATTATTACCGGTAATATTAATACTGGTAAACAGAAAACGTAAAATAATCGCAAAATAATTAACAAAAATTTAATATCATGAAAAACAAAATTAAGTTAGGCCTTTTAATTGCTTTAATTGCTTCTGGAAGCATGTTTTCAGCAAACGCACAAGATGCAAACGACATTTTAAAGAAAATGGATGCAGTTATGTATTCTCCTAAAGACATGACTGGTAAAAACAAAATCATTCTAATTGATAAGACAGGTAAGGAAGAAGTTCGTGAAGCTACCATTCAGCAAAAAGGAAACAATAAACGTATGTTCCGCTTTACATCACCATCTTCGCAAGCAGGAATAGCCGTTTTGTCGTTACCCGATGATGTAATGTATTTGTATTTACCTGCTTTCGGCAAGGAACGCCGAATTGCAACCAGTGCCAAGAATCAAAACTTCGCAGGTACTGATTTTTCATACGACGATATGGAATCGAAACCATTTGCAGAAAAATATACTCCTAAATTCGTTAAAGTGGAGGGCGATGTATTTGTGCTGGAATTAACACCAATAGGAAAATCTGAGTATTCGAAAGTTATTGTGGGTGTAAACAAAACAAACTATTATCCAGTATCTACCGAAATATACGACAAGGGCAATAACAAAATAAAGCAGGCAAAATATACTTTTAAGAAAGTAGGTAATTATTGGAATGCTGAAGAAATTGAAATGACCGATCTAAAGAAAAATCACAAAACAAAAATGCAGATGTCCGAGATTAAGTACGATTCGGGTTTAAGTGATGATGATTTCACTGTAAGAAAGCTTAAACAATAAATAATACGAAATTTCATTTATAAAAATCATATCAATATGAAACATTTGTATAAATTCTTAATACTTATAGTGCTTTTATCATCATTTAACTTAGTAAAAGCACAAGATGAGTCAAAATTGAATATTTCGGGCGACCTGCTTACCGATCAGCGATTTTTACTTAATACCGATAACGATTGGGCATGGAACGAAAACCGCCTGACACTAAAATTTGATAAGAAAATAACCAGTAGCTCAAAGTTTTATAGCGAAATATGGCTGCGTAACATGGGTTTACCAAGCGCAGCACATATGAGCGATTTATATAACAAGGGAATAATCGATCCGTATAATCTCGAAATAAGGGAGCTTTATATTCAAATGTATGGTTTTTTATTCGATAATCTGGATGTAACTATTGGACGCCAGCGCATTGTTTGGGGTACTGCTGACAAATTGAATCCTACTGATAATCTCAATCCACTAGATTTGGAAGATATCCTGGATTTTGGTCGTCGTCGTGGTTCTGATGCTATAAATCTAAATTATTATTTTAACAGTGATTTCTCGCTGCAGGCTGTTTATATTCCATTCTTTCAACCCGCCAATTTGCCGGTAGGGATCTTTGCTAATGCATTATTTCCTGAGATGGAGTTGCCTAACGGAATGACTTTAAAAGGTTTTTCAGACACCTTGTTAACTCCAGGATATAATTTAGCCGAGAGTTCAACTGCTGCTTTAAAATTTAAAGGTTTTGTTAGAGGAGTAGACTTTTCATTAAGCTATGTTTGGGGATACGATGGATTGCCTTACTCCTCAAGAAATGTGCTAATTCCTATTGATATGGCTGGGGGAATAAAAATAAATTCTCAACTTTCATTTATTCGCACTCATATCTTTGGAGTTGATATGGCAACAAGTATTGCCGGTATTGGATTTTGGGCCGAAGCAGCATTGTTTATGCCAGAAAAAGATGTAATCATGGTTAACGATTTGTCTGCAATTTATGGTATGCCCGTAACAATAGATTCATTGCTTATTGATAAAGGTAAACCATACCTTAAATTTATTATTGGTGGCGATTACAATTTTGCCGATGGCTCATATTTTAATCTTCAATATATGCATGGTTTTATTCATGAAAGAGGAAATGAAGAGCTGAATGACTATTTCTTTATGCGTTACGAAAAGAAATTCTTTAGCGAAAAACTAAGGTTTGCCCCTGTTGGTGGAGGTTTTATTGTTACCGACTGGTCGGATCTTAAAAACAATTACGCCCTTGCATACATACCTGAAATAGGTTATAAAGCTACTGATGATGCTGAAATAATTGTATCAGCCGCAATTTTTGATGGCAAAGGAGATAATTTGTTTGCTCAGCTCAAAGATTATAGCATGTTTATGTTTAAACTAAAATATAGTTTCTAAATATAACTAATCAATATCATGCTCTTGCTTCAAACAAACAGGATTTGCAGTAAGAGCTTGATATTCCCATTTCGTGTCATGTCTTACAAAAGCACAAAAAACAATACTCTCTTGTTTTAAAGAATTTTCTACTGTATCAATTCCAATCTATTCAACTCCAATTTACTGTAAGCCACAAAATAAAAACATTAACAATTCTAGGAAACGAATGCGGGTAGGCAAAGTCGTAACGAGGCATCAGAATAATTGCTGGTTTAGATGGTTATGATGCATTTATTATTTATCAACTATTAGCACCATCTTTTAGAAATATAATATTCCTTTTTATTCCTTCGAACTTTGTGCGTTCAAGCGGGGAGTTTTTAAAAATCCTTTTAAAATCAGCGTGATTCAAGTTTTCCCAATCAGGTTTTAAAAAAGATGATACTTCGTGATTTAGGAATAATTCTTTTTCATGATGGGGTTTTGATTTCGAGTTCCATGGGCATACATCCTGACAGATATCGCAGCCAAAAACCCAATCCTGCCATTGATTTTTAAAAGGTTCGGGAATATCTCCTTTTTTCTCTATAGTCAAATAGGATATGCATTTTCGAGCATCCAGCTTGTAAGGTGTTAAAGCTTTTGTTGGGCAAGCATCAATACATCTTGTACAACTTCCACATAAATCTTTAACCGATGAATCATAATCCAAATCTACATTCACGATTATTTCACCAACGAAGAAAAATGAACCATGATCTCTCGAAATAAGATTTGTGTTTTTACCAATCCATCCGAGTCCGGATTTTGCAGCCCAGGCTTTTTCCATCACAGGAGCAGAATCAACAAAAATACGTCCTGAAACTTTGGGTTCTAACGTTTTTATATAATCAAACAAGATGCTCAGTTTTTCTTTTAGAACAAAGTGATAGTCTTTGCCATAAGCATATTTAGAGATTTTATAAGTGTTTTTGGGTTGGGTGCATGGTTGATAATAATTGTACAAAACCGATATAATTGATTTTGCTCCATCAACCAAAAGCCTTGGATCAGTTCGCTTTTCGAAATGATTCTCCATATATTTCATCTCGCCATGATAGTCTGCATTCAACCATTCATGAAGTAACATAGACTCTTTTCCCAATTGCTCAGCCTTTGATATTCCAATCCCCAAAAAGCCCAATTCGATTGCTTTTTGTTTTATTTTTTCAGTAATGGAAATTTGCGAGTTCATTATTCAGAATAGATAAGACCAACAATTAGCGGCTTATTGTTACGCTTACCTTTTCCATCTTACCTCCCATCGGGGGGTTCATTTTCGATACTTTTACGGTGGCTTTTTTTATTGTATCGAAACTGCTATACAGCGCATCTAAAATTCGTCCTGCAATATGTTCGAGAAGATGTGATTTTTTTTGCATTTCCATTTTTACAAGCTCATAAGCTTTTTGGTAATTCAATGCATCGGTTATACTATCGGTTTTCGACGGAATTGTCATATCTGTCTCAATTGTTAAATCAACCAGAAACCTATTTCCTACAATTCTTTCTTCCTTAAAACAACCATGATATGCATAAAACTCCATGTTTTCAATTTGTATCTGTCCCATATGAATATTGGTTTTAGATTTCAAATTTAAAGCTATAAATAATGATTCACAAATTATCGACAACCTACAAGACATATTGTTCTTTTGTATAAAAGTTATTAAAAATCGTAATAGTAATTCAAAAATGATTGTACTTTTTTATTACAATTGACCTGCATTGGAGAAAATCTTTTACTTTTGTAAGATTGTAAAAATCTGAATGAATTATAATTGATATATGAAAACCGAAAACACCGAGCCCGAAGTAAAACGATCTCTCAATTTTATTGAGAGCATTGTTGAGGAGGATTTAAAAAATAACAAAAACAACAATGTTATTTTAACTCGTTTTCCTCCCGAACCTAATGGATATTTGCACATTGGACATGCAAAATCAATATGTCTCAATTTCGGTTTAGCTCAGCGGTATAATGGAAAAACGAACCTACGATTCGACGATACTAATCCTGAGAAAGAAGAAGTTGAATATGTTGATTCAATTATGGAAGATGTTCGCTGGCTTGGTTTCAACTGGAAAGGAGAAGCCCATTATGCATCCGACTATTTTCAGCAATTATACGATTGGGCTGTAAAAATAATAAAAGATGGTTTTGCCTATGTTGACGATCAATCAGCTGAGATAATAAGTCAGCAAAAAGGAACACCAACACAACCCGGCATTGAAAGTCCTCACAGAAACCGTTCGGTGGAGGAAAATCTTGATTTATTTACCCGTATGAAAAACGGCGAGTTTAAGGAAGGAGAAAGAGTATTACGAGCAAAAATTAATATGTCGTCGCCAAATATGCATATGCGCGATCCAATTATGTACCGCATTTTAAAACGCAATCATCATCGTACTGGCAATAATTGGTGTATTTATCCAATGTACGATTACGCACACGGACAATCGGATTATATCGAAGGAATTACTCACTCAATTTGTACACTTGAGTTTGAGGTTCACAGGCCTTTGTATGAATGGTTTTTGGATCATGTTTATACCGAAGGAACAATTAAACCTCGACAAATTGAGTTTGCCCGTTTAAATCTCAGTTACACTATAATGAGCAAACGTAAATTACTTGAGTTGGTGCAAAACAAAATTGTTAACGGCTGGGACGATCCACGAATGCCAACAATTTCGGGTATGCGCCGAAGAGGTTATACTGCCGCTGCTATTCGCCAATTTGCTGATACCATTGGTGTTGCAAAACGCGATAATGTGATTGATGTTGCACTGCTAGAATTTAATGTACGCGAAGATTTGAACAAAATAGCTCCTCGTGTTATGGCTGTAATCGATCCATTAAAAATTGTAATTACCAATTATCCCGAAAATAAAGAAGAAATAGTTACGATCGAAAATAATCCAGAAGATCCATCAATGGGAAATCGTGAAATGCCATTTTCACAAGCAATATTTATCGAAAAAGATGATTTTATGGAAGATGCTCCAAAAAAGTTCTTTCGTTTAACTGTTGGTTCCGAAGTTCGATTAAAAAGTGCGTATATTATTAAATGCGAAAAAGTAATAAAAGACTCAACAGGTAACATAACTGAGTTACATTGCACCTATGATCCCGACTCACGAAGCGGAAGCGGAACAGAAGCAAGTCAACGCAAAGTAAAGGGAACGTTGCATTGGGTTTCGGCAAAACACGCTATCGAAGCAGAAGTTCGATTGTACGATCGTTTATTTAATGACGAAGCTCCTGATGGACATAAGGATAAAGACTACAAAGATTTCATAAATACGGATTCGTTGAAAGTTATTAAAAACTGTAAACTAGAACCCAGTTTGAAAAACGCAGCTCCTGAATCGAAATATCAGTTTCAACGAATAGGCTATTTCTGTGTTGATAAAAAAGACTCTAAACCTGGTGCTCTTGTTTTTAACAGAACCGTACCATTGAAAGACTCGTGGACAAAGATTCAGAATAAAGAATAATTTAATTTTATATTACATAAATATGTCAAAAAGAAATGCAATTATTGCTTCTATCCTTTTAATTATGGCTGCTATAGTGATTCAATTATTAATAGAACCTATAAATACAAAGCTTAAAATTGAATTAATTGAATTTTTCTCAGGTTTAATATTGGGAGTTGGAATAGCATTTCTTTTTGTAACACTGTTTAAGAAGAAGTAAATATTGTTTCTATTATAATTCTAATCACAAGAAAACAATCTATCTACTGATAAGTACCGGTCGCCTCCATCGTAGGCAAATGTCAATATTCTGCTATTCTTAGGAAATTTTTTGCTCTTTTTGGCAATTGCAGCCAATGATGCTCCTGTAGATATTCCAACAAATAAACCTTCTTCTCGAGCTGCTTTTTGAACATAAAAAAATGCATCATCATGACTAACAGAAATAACTCCATCGAGAACCTGAACATTAAGATTTTTAGGAATAAATCCCGCTCCTATTCCTTGTATTTTATGAGGTCCGGGATTACCTCCAGTAATTACCGGAGAATTAACTGGTTCGACAGCAAATACTTTAATTGATTTGAATCTCTGTTTTAATATTTCTCCAACACCACTAATATGACCACCCGAACCAACTCCAGTTATTAAATAATCGAGTCCTTCGGGAAAATCATTAATAATTTCCTGAGCAGTGGTTTTTTTATGAATATCAGGATTTGCAGTATTTTCAAATTGCATTGGCATCCATGAGTCCGGAATTTCGTTTAGTAATTCTTTTGCTTTTTCAATTGATCCCTTCATTCCTTTTTCTTTTTGTGTAAGAACAAACTCAGCTCCATAAGCAGCCATAATCTTTCTCCTTTCCACAGACATTGATTCGGGCATTACCAGAATTATGCGATATTTTTTAACAGCGGCCACCATTGCAAGTCCAATACCCGTATTTCCAGATGTGGGCTCAATAATTGTGCCTCCAGTTTTCAAGATTCCTTTTTCTTCAGCATCTGAAATCATAGCATAAGCTATTCTATCTTTGATACTTCCACCGGGATTATTTTTTTCAAGTTTGATCCACACTTCGAGATCAGGAAATAGACTTCTTAATCGCACATGATCTGTATTTCCTATTGTTTGTAAAATGTTTTCTGCTTTCATTGTATTACTTATTTATATCGTAAAATCAATTAATTCTTTTTCTCTCTTTGCCCAGTTCCGAAAATGCACTTCGCTTTTATGATAAACTACCGAGTAAGGATCGATGCTTGAAGTTAACCAAACATTTCCTCCAATAATACTATCGTGTCCAACAATGGTATTACCTCCAAGTATCGTTGCACCTGAATAAATAATTACATTGTCTTCGATTGATGGGTGACGCTTCGTTTTAGCATCTTCTTTTCGCACATTTAGAGCCCCCAGAGTAACTCCCTGATAGATTTTAACATTATTTCCAATCACTGTTGTTTCGCCTATAACAATTCCTGTTCCATGATCAATAAAAAATGAGTTCCCGATTTTTGCCCCTGGATTAATATCTATCCCTGTTATAGAATGAGCATGTTCAGAAAAAAGACGCGGTATTATAGGTATTTTCAATTTGTACAAAGGATGCGAAAGTCGGTAAATCATAATTGCATAAAATCCAGGATATGCCAGAACAACCTCTTCTATTGAATGAGCTGCCGGATCAAACTCGAGAATTGATTTTGCATCGAGTAATAATTCAGAGTAAACCGAAGTTATTTCTGCAAAGTACAATTCTGTAATTTCATCTTCGCTGTTCGAATAAAAAGATTTTAAAGGTATAAGTAGTTTTTTGAAATCTATCTTTAGCTTATTCCAATATGCAAACATTTCTTCAGGATTCATATCAAAATTATTGCAAACTGGAAAAAGCAGGTTTGTAAGCTGATTTATAAAATCGTTTACTTGAGATTTATTTGGCACATTCCTCGACATCTCAAGGTTATTGTTGTAAATATGGTTTAAGAATACTTCTGCTTTCATTGTTTTTGTATTAAATAAAAAGCCCCTCCGTAATGGAAGGGCTTTGTTTTATAATATTACTGTAATTATACACTAATCATTTATTCGCATAGCTTTTCCCTCCTGTAAATTTATTTTACAGCAACAACAAAAAATACCATTTGAATTATTAAATCTCATTTTGGGGTTTAAATTGATTTTCAAAAATACGTAAAAATTTTAAATGCCCAACATGATTTATGCTTCTATCAATTCCCGGATTACCACTGAAGCACACATACATCCATATATTGGTGGCATATATGATATTGTACCAACTGTCGATTTTTTATTTTCTCCTGGTTCATCAACAATTACTGCATCATCAACAGCTTTATCTTCCGAAAAAACCACTTTAAAACCCTTATGCACATCTAATTTACGTAGTCTTTTTCTTAATATAAATCCTAACCGGCAATTATACGATTTTGAAAGATCTGTTATCCGTATTTTTGAGGGATCTAACCTTGCTCCAGAACCTAAAGAACTAACAATCTTTAATTTTTTCTGCAAACTATGATAAATAAGATAAACTTTAGGAGATAATGTATCAATAGCATCTACAACATAATCATAGGGCTTGTCAAGTATTTCAATCATTTTGTCGTCCTTAATAAAATCCTGAATAATATGTAGCTTTAACTCAGGATTAATATCTATTAATCTCGCGCCAATCACTTCTGCTTTTGGTTTTCCCATTGTGCTTTCTAATGCAGCTAATTGTCTGTTCTTATTTGATGGATGCAGCGTATCTCCATCAACAATGGTTAATTCGCCAATTCCGGCCCTGCATAAGCTTTCGGCGGCATAAGCACCAACACCACCAAGGCCAATTACTAAAACATGAGCGCTTTTAAGTTTTTCAGTGCTTTCTTTACCTATCAATAATTCTGTACGTTCCTGCCAGTTTTCTTTACTCATACTATCTAAGATCTTTTTAGAATGGGCTAAAGCCCAAATTTATTCTCATTATTATTTCGTTGACTAAAGTCAACGGCAAGTTTAATATCTTTTCTTATATTATCACCATCTGCTTTAGCAGACAGTAATAAGTCATGATACAAATATGGCTTTAGCCATTTTTATCAAACAATGCTTTAAAATTTAACGCTATCTTCTTTTTTAGCTCTTCAATACTTATTCCAAATCTTAAAACTGCAGTATAATACAAACCTTTAATATCTACATTAAAATCATCGGTTTCAAAAAATATTCTGTCTAAAGGTAAAGTTTGAAAATATTCACTTATTCTAGAATTGTTATTCTGAATATGATGACAAAGGGATAAATAGAATCCATGATGAATAAGATCCCTAGCTATTTGCTCGCTTCCGGTAAAATTATGAATTACCCATGGTATTTTTGAGTTTAAATCAATCTTTAACTTTAAAACTTCGTTGTGCGATTTTACTGAATGAATAATTAAAGGGAGATTGTGTTTTTCTGCAATCTTTATGTGTGTTTTAAAAACATCAATTTGTGTTTTCCAATCTGCACCCCGAATTTTATCAAGGCCGGTCTCACCAACAGCAATTATTTGTTTTTTATGGATAAGTTCTTCTAACCGAATTTCTATCTCGGATATAGTTAATTGATCAGCATGCCAGGGATGAAGCCCTGAAGTAAAAAAGATCTTATTGTTAAAATTAACAATAAGATCTTCTTGTAAAAACAAACTTTGAACAACTATTTCGTTCTCACCAGGTTGTATCTGGTGAGCATGGAAATTTAAAAAATAATTTTGCGAAAGAATCATTGAGCATTATATTCAGAACTATTTTATTTTTTCGATGCCGGCTTTAATCCTCTTTATTGTTTCCTCCTTACCAATAAGCTCTGCTATTTCTAAAACACCAGGTCCAATTCCTGCTCCAACTAATGTTATTCTTAACGGGTTCATAAGCTGACCTAAGCCTATTTTCTTTTCCTCAACAAAATCCTGTACTACTTTTTCAAGGCTTACCAAATCAAATTCATCAACCTTCTCAAATTGTTTTTTTAATTCCGATAAGAGTTTTGGAGTTTCTTCCTTCCATCGCTTCTTTATTACATCTTGATCGTATTTTTCAGGTGCCTGAAAAAAGAAATAGGATTGCTCCCAAAAGTCGGAAACAAAATTTGCACGATCTTTTATTAGGCAAACAATTTTGTTAACATAATCGTCGCTTACCTCAATATTTTTGCTTCTTAGTATTTCCTGATACAAATTAGCAAGTTTTGCAGGAGTCTTTTTTACCAAATATTTATGATTGAACCACTTTGCTTTATCAGGATCAAATTTTGCTCCAGCCTTATGTACTTTATTTAAATCAAAGCTGAAAGCCATTTCGGTTATCGACATAATCTCTTCTTCTGTTCCAGGATTCCATCCTAAGAAAGCTAGCATATTTACAAATGCATTGGGAAAATATCCATCCTCACGATATCCTCTGGAAACTTCTCCACTAGATGGATCGGTCCATTGAAGAGGAAATACAGGAAAGCCTAATGCGTCGCCATCACGTTTGCTTAGTTTTCCCTGACCGCTAGGTTTAAGGAGTAATGGTAAATGAGCAAATTCGGGCATTGTTTCTTCCCATCCAAAAGCACGATATAACAAAACATGTAAAGGCAATGAGGGTAACCATTCTTCGCCCCTTATCACATGCGATATTTTCATTAAATGATCGTCAACCACATTTGCAAGATGATAAGTTGGCATTCCATCTGATTTAAACAACACTTTATCATCAATCTGATTCGTATTAACATTTACTGTTCCACGAACAATATCTTCAACAACCACATTTTGGTTATCGGGCATCTTAAACCGAACCACATAAGGAGCGCCAGATTTTATTAGTTTGGTAGTTTCATTTTCGTCCAATGTGAGAGAGTTTCTCATTTCTCCCCTGGTAATAGCGTTGTATTGCTGAACAGGATTTTTTTGTTCTTTCAACCGTTCTCTCATCATTTCCAGTTCTTCAGGAGTATCAAATGCATAATATGCATTTCCGGAATCAATCAGTCGTTGTGCAAATTCTTTGTAAAGTTCTTTCCTGTCTGATTGTCTATACGGACCATAAGGGCCCCCTTCTTCAATTCCTTCATCAATCTTTATACCACACCACTTTAGTGATTCAATAATGTACTCTTCGGCTCCTTGCACAAATCTTGTTTGATCTGTATCTTCAATTCGAAGGATGAACACCCCATTGTGCTTTTTAGCAAACAGATAATTAAACAATGCTGTTCGCACGCCCCCAATATGTAACGGGCCAGTTGGACTTGGGGCAAAACGCACTCTTACTTTCCTTTTATCCATAAAATATTTTTTTCGAAAGTTACAAAAATCTGATTAAAAATGCCGGAACAAATCCGGCATCTAAATTATATTTCTTATTCCCAGTTTAGAATTACCTTACCACAATTCCCTTCGTCCATAATTTTAAATCCCTTTTCAAATTCATTAATTGGGAATCTGTGAGTAATTATTGGGCTTAGATCAAGGCCAGAATGTAACATTTGTTCCATCTGATACCATGTTTCGTACATTTCGCGTCCATAAATACCTTTAAGTGATAATCCTTTGAATATTACCTTATCCCAGTTAATTCCGGTTTTTGGAGGAAGGATTCCAAGCAATGATATTTTACCTGAATTATACATATTATCTAGCATGTCGTTAAATGCTACTGGAGAACCAGAGCATTCAAGACCAATGTCAAATCCTTTCATTCCTAATTCTTTAACAACATCGCTTAACTTTTCTTTTAATGGATTAACAACACGTGTTGCTCCCATCTTTTTTGCCAGTTCTATTCTGAATTCGTTTGTTTCGGTAGCAACAACATAACGAGCGCCAGCAAATTTTGCAACAGCAACGCACATACTGCCAATTAAACCAGCACCTGTAACAAGAACGTCTTCACCAATAAGCGACCAGGATAAGGCTGTATGAGTAGCATTTCCAAATGGATCCATAATAGCTAACATTTCGTCAGGTATAGATGGATGCATTCTCATAACATTAGTGGCAGGAACAACTACATACTCAGCAAAAGAACCGTTTCTTGTAACTCCTATTCCAACAGTATTTTCGCAAATATGTTGTCGGCCACGTCGACAGTTACGGCATTGTCCACAAGCAATATGACCTTCGCCTGTAACGCGTTCGCCGATTTTAAATCCAGTAACACCAACACCCATTTCTGCAACAGTACCAACATATTCATGGCCAATAGTCTGTCCAATTTTTATTGTTTTCTGCGACCATTCGTCCCAGCGGTAAATATGCAGATCAGTACCACAAATAGCTGATTTAGTTACTTTTATTAGTATATCATTAACCCCTACTTTTGGAATTTCAACTTCTTCCATCCATAAACCTTTTTCAGGTTTTGATTTTACAAGGGCTTTCATTGTATTTGCCATATTATTATCGTTTTATAATTTTTAACAAAAATAAAGCATTATTAGATCATTAGAAAATGTCAAATACAAATATTGAAACCAATAGTCATGTTATAAAACAAAATTTTAATTACATGGGTTAATCCCAAATTTTAGTAAATTTCACATAAATATATAATAGAATACTATGAAAAAAATATTAATAATAGGTGCTTCAGGACAGATTGGATCAGATTTAACGAGAGAATTGAGATCTCGATTTGGATCACAGAATGTTATTGCAACAGATATTAAGCATGCAACCGCAGAAGTTTTGGAAGGCGGTCCTTTTGAGATCCTCGATGTGATGGATAAGAATAGAATAGCTGAAATAATTAATAAATATAAGATAACAGAAGTTTACCATTTGGCTGCAATACTTTCAGGTAATGCGGAAAAAAAACCCAAATGGGCATGGGATATTAATATGGATAGTTTATTTAATGTGTTGGATATTGCTGTTGATAAGAAGATTGAAAAGGTTTTCTGGCCGAGTTCAATGGGTGCTTTTGGACCAACAACCCCATCGGTTAATACTCCACAATTAACAATTATGGAACCATCTACTGTTTATGGAATAAGTAAATTGGCAGGAGAACGTTGGTGTGAATATTATTTTAATAAATACGAACTTGATGTTCGTAGTTTGCGTTACCCGGGATTAATAAGCTGGAAAACAGAAGCAGGAGGAGGAACTACAGATTATGCAGTTGAGATTTTTTACGAAGCAGTAAGAAAGAAAAAATACGAATGTTTCTTATATGAAAATACTGCTCTCCCAATGATGTACATGGACGATGCCGTAAGAGCCACGATAATGCTTATGGAAGCTCCATCCGAAAAAATCAAGATCCGTTCGAGTTATAACCTTGGGGGAATAAGTTTTACACCACAAGAGATTGCTGATGAAATTAGAAAACATATCACTGAGCTTAAAGTAACTTATAAACCAGACTTTAGACAAGCTATTGCCGATTCTTGGCCACGAAGTATTAACGATGAAGTTGCTCAAAAAGACTGGGGTTGGAAACACGAATATGATTTGCCAAAAATGACCAGGGTTATGATTGAAAATATCAGAAAGAAACTCAGCAAGTAATAAAAAACCCGGCTTTAGCCGGGTTTTACATTGCAAAACAAACTTTTCAAATAATAACTATCCGCATTTTGAATGTCCACAATCCTGACAGATAAGGCATCCTTCTGAATATACTACATTTTCAGATTCACATTCACTACATTTGGTTCCTGTCTTTGGTTTTGTGCCATCAGGTATATACTTTTTAAGAGCGCGCTCAACACCATTTTTCCAGGTATTAATTGTTTCTGTATCTAAACGCAATGATGAAACTAATTGCACAACATCTGGTATTGGCATACCATGACGCAATACGCCGGAAATTAATTTAGCATAATTCCAAAATTCGGAATTGAACATATGTGAAAGTCCGCCCATGGTATTTTCATATCCATATTTATCAATATACTGAAAATCATATCGGCTCTTTCCGTTTTTATCTTTTACTTTTAAAATCTGACCTTTTTTAATCGACTTTGGTATTGGGAACATTTCTTCATCAGCTAATCCTGTAAATATTTCATATGGCCGATCATTTAATATCCCAACAAAAGCAATCCATTTTTCATCATTGTTATTAAAACGGATTATTTCTGCTTCAAGACTTTTAGGTCTTTTAAAGGTTGATAGTTGCTCTTCTAGTTCCGATTTTGCTTCTTTCTTATTTGCTAATAAAACGCCAGACCGAGATCCATCGCGGTATACAGTGACTCCCTTACAACCACTTCCCCAAGCAGTAACATACAACTCACCAACTAAATCTTCGGTTGCTGTTTCGGGTAAATTAATTGTAACACTAATAGAATGATCAACCCATTTTTGAATTCTACCTTGCATTTTTACTTTACTAACCCAGTCTACATCATTTGAAGTAGCTTTCCAATATGGAGATTTTTCTAATATTGAGCTTACTTCTTCATCCGACATTGTTTGTAATGTCTCTGGATCATATTCATTGGCCTTTAACCAATCTACAAATTTATGATGGAAAACCGCATATTCTTCCCATGAATCGCCAACCTCATCAATAAATGATATTTTAACATCGGGATCGTTTGGATTAACTTTTCGTCGACGTTTATACATTGGTAAAAATACAGGTTCAATACCTGATGTTGTTTGGCTCATTAAACTAGTTGATCCGGTTGGAGCAATGGTTAATAAAGCAATATTTCTACGACCATACTGAACCATATCGGCATACAACTGCTCATCTTGTTCTTTTAAACGAAGAATAAATGGATTATTTTTTTCTTTTTGTGCATCATAAATTTCAAAAGCACCTCTTTCGCGAGCCATATCAACAGAAGATCGGTATGCAGCAAGAGCAGTAGTTTTATGAACCTCTTCAGAAAAGTCTACAGCAACATCACTACCATAGCGTAAGCCTAAAGCAGCAAGCATATCACCTTCGGCTGTAATACCAACACCAGTCCGACGACCTTCTAAGGCTTTTTTACGGATATTTCTCCATAACTTATCTTCGGTCATTTTTATTTCATAATCTTCTGGATCGGCTTCAATTTTTTGAAGAATACCATCTATCTTTTCAATTTCCAGATCGATAATATCATCCATTATTCGTTGTGCAAGTCCTACATGTTGTTTAAACAAATCAAAATCAAAACGGGCATTTGTTTTAAATGGGTTGCTAACATAGCTAAATAAATTAATTGCAATTAATCGACAGCTATCATAAGGACATAAAGGTATTTCACCACAAGGGTTTGTCGAAACGGTTTTATAACCCAAATCAGCATAACTATCAGGAACTGATTCTCTAATAATTGTATCCCAGAATAAAATACCTGGTTCAGCTGATTTCCATGCATTATAAACTATTTTTTTCCAAAGTTTTCGAGCATCTATAGTTTGTTTGTAAGTTGGTTCTGTTGATTCAACTGGATATTGCTGCACATATGGTTTATCAGCTACAACGCAACGCATAAATTCGTCATCAATACGAACCGATACATTTGCTCCAGTAACCTTTCCTGTTTCGAGTTTTGCATCAATAAACTTTTCTGCATCGGGATGTTTAATTGAAATGCTCAACATTAATGCACCACGACGGCCATCTTGTGCCACTTCGCGTGTAGAAT
Source organism: Bacteroidetes bacterium GWF2_33_16 (assembly GCA_001768565.1). GTDB lineage: Bacteria > Bacteroidota > Bacteroidia > Bacteroidales > UBA12077 > UBA12077. Next base: position 339,665 of record MEOE01000023.1, read on the forward strand.
TTGAGTATCGTTCCATAAATGGAACAACGCCTGTTGAAGTTAACGCGCTATTTAATACGGGGCTACCTTGTGGTCGAACATGTGATAAATCGTGACCAACACCACCGCGACGTTTCATTAATTGAACCTGCTCCTGATCAATTTTCATAATACCACCGTATGAGTCAGCAGGATTTTTATGGCCAATAACGAAACAATTCGAAAGAGATGCTATCTGGTATTTATTACCAATACCAGTCATTGGGCCACCTTGTGGAATAATATATTTAAATTCTTTAAATAATTCGTAAATCTGTTCTTCAGACAATGGATTTGGATATCTTTTTTCTATTCTGGCTATTTCTTTTGCCAATCTCCAATGCATTTCATCTGGATTTTTCTCGAATAAGTTTCCAAACGAATCTTTTAATGCATATTTATTTGCCCAAACCCTTGCTGCCAGATCATCTCCCTTAAAGTATTCCTTTGAGCTTTTCAACGCCTCATCGAAGGTATACGTTTTCTGTTTTGTTTTTTCCTGCGATAATTCGCGTAATTTTTCATCCGTTGCCATTCCTTTTACGTACATTTTTTTCCTATTTATAAGGGGTTACCAATTATTTAATACTTTCTTAAAAAAATTTAAAGAGTATTGCTAAGTTAATTGAACTAAAAAGTTCTGACAAGACTTTATAGTTTGTATTTTTTAACATTTCGTCGGAGTTATTAACGAAGGGGGTTAATTACCTGAAAGCCTTAATTTTAATGATTTTCAGCCCTATAGTGAAAATTTATTAAATATGAAATAGTTATAGGTAATTTATTTTCACACCGATTGTTAATAACATAGATAAACCATCTGTAACATTATGTTGTTACAGGTCAAATTTAATTCTGGCAATGTTAATAGAAAATCTAATTCTTAGGTAAGCACTCCGATTGTTTTAGCATTGGCAGCGCATTTTCAAGAGAACCTTCGTGTTTTGAAGGAACAAGATTCAATATTTTACATACTAATGGATACAAATCAACATTATTTATAGACTCGCTTTTATAACCCGATCTAAATGCAGGACCAACAGCGTAAAAAATTGCATGCATATCGGTATTCTGATTATCATATCCATGAGCGCCTCCCTCGAAAACCTGTTTCTCAGGACTAGCCCATATGGTCCAACTGCTATCTGCAACCAGAACAAAGTCTTTAATACGAATATTATTGCTATAATGCAAACGAGTAGGAACATCTTCCCTTTTCCATGCTTTTATGTGAGGAATTTTAGTAATTATTGAATAAACTGTGTCGTAATATTCCTTTTTAGTATCAAGTAAAAAAACGGGGTTTACTCCTTCAATCAAATCGAACCATTCATCTTTAACATAATCATTTATATAAACTGCCCTATCGGCAGATATTTCGCCCATTCCGTGATCGGAAGTAAAGATTAAATTAATATTTGCTGCAATAGGTAATTGATTAATTTTAGCATAAAATACACCTATAAGGCTATCAAGGTATTCTACCTTTTGTATCACTTCACCAGAGTTAGGTCCAAATTCATTTCCAATAGCATCTGGCTCGTGCATATACCACATAATTAATTGAGGACGTTCTCTTTCCGGTAATTTTAACCAACTAACAACACTGTCAACACGGTTTTCAAAAGGAACAGAATGGTTATACTCTAAGTAATATGTAGGTAATCCTTTTTCAATTGGAGCTTCTGATCCAAGCCAAAAATAAGACGCACTTCTTACATTTTGTCTTTCTGCTGTAGCCCACATGGGTTCACCAGAATAGAACTCAGGACTGGTTATTTTATATTTTTTACCAATGTCATTAGCAAAAAATTTGTTTAGAACGATACCATGACTTTCGGTATAAAGCCCGGTAGCCATACTATAGTGATTAGAAAATGTTTTAGTTGGGAAAGATGGTATAAACGCTTTCGCACGCACACCACTTGCAGCTATCTTATCAAGATTTGGAGTATTTGCTTTTTCGGGATAATCCCAACGAAAACCATCCATAGAAAGGATAACCACATAAGATTTTTCGTCTGATTTAGTTTGAGCAAAATTACTACCTATTAATAAGAAGAAAAATATACCTGTGGCAAAACTAATTCTAATCTTGTTCATCAAATAAAAACATTTTATATGTAACAAATGATAAAAATAATTGTTTTTAAAACACTTTAAAGATTTAAAAAAGGGGCAATTTGCCCCTTTTTTAATTATTGAATAACCATTTTAAAGAACTTTTGGATAACCTTCTTGCAACTCAAAAGTTGCAGGAGTGCTTCCAGAAGCTGATTCTGTACATAAATAATCTACCTGATAATTAGTTCTGGTATAATCACTATTATATGTTTGGTAGCTAACCAAATAATGCACAGGAACTCCACTTACCTCATTAACTGCAGCAGGAAATTTCTTCTGTAATAAAAGAATAATTGCTTCTTGAACCCTAGGGTATAAAATTGCAACTGCTTCAGCTTCGGTTAAGCCTGTAAATGTTTGTGGTTCATATTGAACATGTTTTGCAAGTCTTAAGTCGAAATTAGAATAATATGCACTTGCTCCATAATACCATGCATTATTTGTATATGAAGGATCTGGAATTGGATCTTCATCAACTATAAGCTGATAATCAGATGAGCTCATTGTAAATTTAACTGTTGGATCAAAAATCCAACCAGCATCAGAATAAATAAATTGTTCTGTAGTTGTGCTAATAAAATTAAATGAGGAAACCCATTCGCCAGCAGTATATGTATACTCATCGGATACAACCTGCACTCCAAAGGCAGAATTTATATAGTAATTGTACACAACAATCGCTGTAGTTCCTTCAGCAACTAATGATGGATATTTAACTTTTAAAAATGCAGGAATATAATCCTGAGGTTTAACTGTTGGAGTGAATCTGCTACTAGAAACATTTAATGCTGTATAATCGGCACTTGTTAAATAAAAAACATTCTCCAACTTACTCCAAACACTTCCTGTATATTCGTAATAATCATAAAAAGTTGCTGGAGCTTTTTCGAATGTAACTGCATAAACCGGTTTAATTGGTTTAATTGTAACATCAGATATTTCCCATGTCGCAGCATTTGTTAGGCTCGATGTATATTTAAATGCAATATAAATTGTTTCATTAGCATAAGTTGTAATATCGATATCTCCCGAATTACGAAAGATGTAATCAGATCCCATTAATGCAGTATCAGCAACATCTCCCCAGTCAATAACATCCCAGGTAGCACTGGCAATATTCGAACCATCATAATCAGCTGAAATTGCAACAGCTAATTGACTCCATTGATCGTTTAAATATTTAATTGCATGAGTAAAATTTAATATTATACTTGCATCATTACCCAAAATAATTGGATTTGAGATTAACCAATCTTCATTTACTTTATTACCACTGCTATAACCAGATATTTTTGCATAGGTATCAGCAGCATATGAACTTCGATACCACCCTTGAGTACCAGTTACACTAGTTGTATCAAACTGGCCAAGATTAATATCAAATCCTTCTTTGAATTCTGTTGTTGTTGATATAACTGGATTTTCGCCAGAATATTCATAAACAACTCTATAAATATCATTTGCAGCAGCCCCTACTATAGAGTTTTTTAAAAATTCTGGAATATAATAGTCAGGATTATAATCAGGGAAGAAATACCCAGTTAGTCCTACATTTTCTGATATACTTGCATAATCACCTGCATCTAATGTATATACAGTTGGACTTGAGTAGTCAGAAAAGTCTGCTGGCATATCATTAAAATAATTATAGGTAACTATAGCAATAGATCCCTTATTATAAGCAGGGAAAAGGCTAGGTAATACTTTAGGAACATAAACGCTTCCAGGGAAACTATCGTTAAAAGCCTGAAAAGACGAAATATATCCAGCCCAAGTAGAGTCCAAAGCATTAGCAGCATCTGCTTTTGCATATCCTGCTATTTTGGTATAATCCGCAGCAAGTAAAGTGTATTGAACTGTGCTGTTATATGAATCAGCAACCTTGTCCAATTCTTCGTAAATCTCCTCATTGGGATTACATGCAGAAAAGATAAGTCCAATGAACGTAAATAAATATAATATCTTTTTCATAATTTAAATTTCTTATTTATGATTAAAAATTAATTTTAAAGCTTAATGAATATGTACGGCCAAAGCCAAAATAAACTAATGCAGTTCCAGCATCGTGATTTGAACCATCTTTAGCATCAGCAATATATTCAGTATCAAGCAGGTTATTAATGTTTCCTATTAATGTTGCATCAACCTTACCTATTTTAAAGCTGTACCTAGCATTAATATCAATTAAGCTATAATTAGGCATTTCCCATGAATCAATACTTTCTGTTCTAGATGTAATATCAAAGTCTGCAAAAAGATTATCATAGTAATTGTAATCAGCGCCAATTTTAAATTTTGGTAGTACTTCATAATCAATACCAATAGCAGCTGTTGTTTGTGCAGAATTACCTACATGAACATTGGTAAGATCAATAACAATTGTTTGTGATGAGCCATCATCTTCAACAATTGTTGCATTTACATCAGCATTCCACTTCCAGTCTCCCACCGATACCATTGCGTTAATATCGAGTTTTTCCAAAGGTTTAATTGTTGAAGTAAATTCAACTCCCATATGTGTTGCGTCCAAACCCATTAAGTTTGCAGTAACATTGTTTCCTAGAGATCTTTGTAAAGTTTTATCCATCCATACTGTGCGATACAATGTTAAATCTGCATTGATCATTTTTGATCTGTATCCATAACCAACTTCAGTAGAAAGTATTTTCTCGTGAACTGCTTCATCGTTAAAATCATTTGATCTTCCAATAAATACAGATTCAAAATAAGGAGCCCTGGTAAAATAACCACCATTTACAAAAACATTGTGGTTTTTATTTATATTATAATTTGCACCTCCTTTTGCAGACCAATCAATAAAACTATACCAGTCTGTAGTTTGGTCTTCAGGTAATAAGAAATAATCCGTTCTACGATACAATTGATCAGACAATGATCCAGAAATAAATGCTGAATATTTTTCAGTTTTATACTCGCCTTGTAAGAAAAGACCTACCCAAGCTAAATCACTTAAATAATAATAAGAAATATAGTCTCCTTTATACAATGGAGTACCAACAGCTCTATTTTGATCATTATTATTCAAATAGTAATCACCACCTAATAAGTCATCTATTTCGTAAGCATGATAACCCCTGTACCATCTTCCGTCAATACCTCCTGTTACTTCAACACCAAACAATTCAGTATTTAATGTCGATACAACTCCGTACCAATCGTGCTCGTTAATACCATTTGCAATGATAACTTCAGAACCATTAACTCGGTTTTCGTTTCTTGCAATTGCAGCTTCCCAATCAATATATCCTTCAGGAGTCATAAGAGTTGTAGCGTAAGGCAACCCGGTATTAAAATCCTTTGAAACTAAACTTGAGTTTCCATGCGTTCTTCTACCACCACCTTTTGAAATTGATGCATAAGCAGCTGTAGATAAATTCGACTTTTCATTAATTGTCCAATAGTGGTTTAAAGAAAGTTGCGGTTTATGATAGTAGTTGTATGCATAAGCAGTGTTATATATCTCGCCATCACGATAGCCATAATCAGAATTGAATTTGATTCCATCGGGATGATTTCTATACTCTTCAATTGTGTGCATTAAATTTCGTTGATTATGCCACTGAGGTGCTCCAAATGCGGTGAATGACAAACTTTGATTATCATTAATTCTTTTAGAAACATTTAAGAAATAAGACCAGCCTTCGAAATTTGTACCTTTAACATATCCATCACCAAATGTATGAGCACCAGAGAGAGTAATAGCCCATCCGTTTTCTAATAACCCTGTAGAAAGAGTAAATGCTTGTTTGGTATAACCATCATTTCCAATACCATAATAAATATTTCCACCTGTTTTTACATCGGTCGTTTTGGTTAAGATATTAATAGTGCCACCAACTGAGGAAATAGCTAATTTCGAAGCACCTAATCCGCGTTGAACCTGCATTATTTGAGTAACATCTGATAAGCCAGCCCAATTTGACCAGTAAACTTTACCATTTTCCTGACCGTTAACAGGAACTCCATTAATTAAAACACCAATATTATTTGAGTCAAAACCACGAAGATAAATACGGCTATCACCATAACCACCTCCACCTTTTGTTGCATAAACGCTTGGAGTAGATTTTAGGATTTCGGGATATTCTTGTGTTCCTAATTTTTCTAAAATTACTTCTGGTTTTATAGTAGAGATTGCCACAGGAGTTTCTCTATCTCTTGCAAAAGAAGAAACAATACGTATTTCTTCTAAACCAATAGAATTTGGCTCCAGACCTATTGCTCCAAGGTCAATTTCTTCACCTTGTTGTAGATTTACATCCCAACTTTTTTCTAAATAACCAACATAAGAGAATACAAGCTTTTGTGAGCCTGAAGGTACGTCAAGTGTAAAGCTTCCGTTTAATGATGTTGCAGCACCAATAGTAGTACCTTCAACAACAATAGAAGCCCCAATTAGTACCTCGCCGTTTTGTGCATCAACGAGAATACCTTTTACTTTAGATTGGCTAAACGATGCAAACGAAACAAGCATCAAAGCCAGAATTAAGAATTTTCGTCTAAAAATTTTCATCATAGATTTGTTTTAAGGTTTGGGTTCATTAATATTAAATTTTCAAATGTAGTTTCTCTAAGGATGGTAAATTTAAATAAAATATTAAGTTATTGATATTTTAATGCTAGCATAATATTAACAATACTGTGTTGATTTATTAATGTTAAAACCACATTAAACCCATTAAAATAAAAGGGAAAGTATAGAATTTATTAAAAATGATCTGGCAAATAAAAACAATACACTATCATTTTTTGTAATTTTTAACTAGAATGTTATAAATATTTAGAAATATATTCTGTTGCCTTTTGCTAATAATCTGATTTTCTCAACAATTCGAAATCTACAATAAGTGCTTAATTAAAACATTATTTATTATAACTATAATCATATCCATAATTATAGTTATAACCTATCTTCTTTGTAGAAATATCATTAATAATTAGACTAAAAGTTTTCATGTTTTTCTTCTCTAAACTTGAAAACAATTGCGATACCATCTTTTTTCGTGTATAATTATGTCGAATAATAAATACTGTTCTGTCTGCATATTTTTCGAGCAAGAGAGCATCAGATACAATACCAATTGGCGGTGTGTCAAGAACAATGTAATCAAAAAGATTTTTTAACTCTTCAAAAAGAACTTTGGTTTTTGATGATGCAATTAATTCGGAAGGATTTGGGGGGATTGGTCCTGTGGGTATTACTTTTAAATTGGTTATTTCTGTTTCGAATATTATATCTTCTATTTTACAGTTTCCACTCAGATAAGTACTTAATCCTTTCTCTTTATCTAATTCCAATAATTTAGAAACAGATGGTCTTCTAAGATCAAAACTCAATAAAACAACTCTTTTTTGGTACAAAGCAAAACTTGTTGCTAAATTTAAAGATACAAAACTTTTTCCCTCTTCTGTTGTTGTTGAAGTTACCATTATCACCGGATTTTTATGGTCGCCCAAAACATATTGAAAGTTTGCACGCAGGGATCTAAAAGATTCGGCAATAATTGAATTTGGATAATTGTGCAAAACCATTGAACTATTCTCTTTATTATGAATAATATTTCCTAAAACGGCCTTGTCAGTAATTTTCTCTATATCCGAAACATCTGTTATTTTATCGTTAAAATAATCATATAATAAAATACAACAAACAGGAAGCCCCAATCCCATTAATAATCCGATTAATAGTATTATTTTTTTATTAGGTGATACAGGATCGTTGTTCACCAACTTGGGAAAGTCAATAATCTCATTTTCAGGGAAATTAGATGCTTTTGCTATTTGCAACTCAGATTTTTTTCTTAATAAAAAGGTATACAGAGCATCTTGAAGCTGAAACTCTCTTTCGTATGTAAATAATTTTCGTTGAGTTTCCGGAAGTGATTTTACATCTATGGTTAATTTATCAATTCTTTCATTAATATCTATTAGAGACATTTCTGTTCTTTCGATTGAATTTAAAATATTTTCTAACAAGGTATTTTTCTGATTTTCAATTTTGATTTTTACACTTTCTAAATAAGGATTATCTTTTTTTGAATTAACCATTACATCAACTTTTTCGGAATAAAGACTGTTTAACTCAATAATTAAACTATTCAATAATGCATCGCTTATACCCATAGACGATGGAGCTATAATGTCCTGAAAATCTTTGTTCTCAGACAGGTATTCTTTTAAATAAGTATAGTATTTATGTTTAAGCAATAATTCTGCTTTTTGTGTTTGCAAACTTTCAAGATTTTGATATGACTGTTGTGATTGAAAATCAATATTCATTACCTTTTGTGAGGATTTGTACTTCTCCAAATTATTTTCAGCATTCATCAACGAATCCGAAATAGCATTTATCTGGCTATTAATAAAATCGATTGTGTTTATTGCTATTTTATTTTTCTTTTCAACACCTCGATTCAAATAAACATCAATTAGTTTATTCAAGAAGTCAATTGATTTTGAAGCATTTTCGCCATCATAAAAAATCTTAACAATAGATGAATATTTTATTCCTTCGATTTGTTTTTGTTGAAATTCTACAACCAAAGATTCAAGCGTTCTAAATCTGAATATGTATATTTTACCAATATCAATCTCTGTTAATTCCTTTATTTTAATTTTAAAATTTCTTCCAATAAAGTATTCGTCAGCTGGAATAGTATCATCAATAATTAAATTCTCAAAAACATCCACAACTTTTTCTTCGCTAAATAAATATGCCAGCGCCTCTTTCGCCTCGGTCCAAACATGAAACTTCCCGTTTTTAAGTTTTTGAATATATATTTCAATTTCGGCAGGCTGCAAATAGGCTGAATCATATTCAATAATAAAGGGTGTTCTATTATAGATTTCGTTTACTCTAAATTTCTCTTTTTCATAATACGAAACGTTAAAATTTAGTTCTCTAATTGTTCTTTCAGTAAGAAAATAAGAGCTAAGAATTTCTATTTCATTTTTCAATTTGTACTCAGCCATAGAACTATATGGTGAAACTACACTTTGAATAATTGCATCGGGATCCATTAAAGACTGTTCGTCTTTAATAAGAATTGAAGATCCTACCCTATAAACCGGAGATGTTGTTTTAATTACAACAAATGATATTATTAATCCCAATAATATAGACACAGGAAATACATACCAAAATTTTAACAGCTTATTTAAATACGCTTTAAAATCAATAGTTTCTTCTTCAAAACTTTGAAATTGATTGTTATTAACCATATGGAAATCCCAATTACAACAAAAATTTATTTATTTGAACAATGCTATTACAATTGCGGCTGTTGAAATCGTTGATAAGATTATTGAATATGGGAAATTATCAAATGCAAATGATTTGCTTTTTAAGGGTTCAATATAAACAACATCATTAGGCATTAAATAAAACTGATCAGATTGGAGCACCCCATTGTCAGTTAAATCAATATAATACATTTCGGAGCCGGTAATTGTCTGGCGAACAAGTTTTACTTTTTTAAGATTTCCAAAATTTCTTGATCCCCCTGCCTCAGCAACTGCTTGCAAAATATTAATCTGCTTATTATCAATAATAAATGTACCTGGATTTTCAACTTCACCTAAAACCGAAACTCTATAATTTACAAGCTGAACAACTACTGTTGCCTCTTTAAAATATTCATTTATAGTTTTTTGAAGCAAGTCGTTCACTTCTTTAATTGTCATCCCTTTAACATACACTTTGTCAATAAATGAAAAATTTATATAACCATCTTCTTCAATTCTGTAACTATTTAAATTTTGGTATGTCTGGGTCATCGGACTAGGGAAGTCGGTTTGAAATAACCTGCTGGTTTTTGGATCAACACTATGTACACTGATATAAAGCTGGTCACCGGGTTGCAAAGGATATGAGGTATTTCTATTATTGATAAATCCTGTAGAAATATCTTTAACTGATTTTTCTTGTAGTAATTGTACTTTCTTTTGTGAAACACAAGATGATAATAAAAAAACGACTACTAAAAGTCTTAGCAAAACTTTCAGATTTAAATTTGCAATTGTTTCCATGATATGTATTTTTTGTTTTATTTTTTAGTTATTTCTATTGCTTCTTTAATACTTACTTTTGATCCATTTATATAGGGAACAATAAAAGCTCCATCTACACCACAATTTCTTTTTAGAACTAACGCTTGTTGGTATGATTCGAAATTCCCGATTGAGTATTTAAACCATCCATTTTCTTCAAATGAATAAACAATTGGTTCAATACTACAAATTTTTTGAATGGCAATATCCGATAATTCTTTTGAACTAGCAGCTATTTGAACTCTAAAAACAACTTTAGAATTATTTTGAATCCAATCTTTGATTATTTGAGGTAGAAATCTTTTTGTAGCATTTTTGGCTTCGATCACATTCATCTTTTTATCGCCTTTAAAAGCTATAACAAATGCTCCATTCACGCTACAATTTTTTCTTAACTCATTGGCATCAGCAAAATTATTGTATTCTCCAATGGCATATTTATACCAGCCATCTTCTTGAAAATTACTTATTTTTTCAAATCCAGAATAAATATTATGTAGATTTTCTGATGTCAATTTACTTCTATCAGCAGCAATTTGAACTTTGAAGACTATGTTTTCAGAAGAAGTGGTTTCTGAAAATTTCCCACTTCGAGCAATTGATAATGGTATTTTTATCCCATCTTTGTATGCAACAACAAATGATCCTGAAACATTTACCAATTTATTTAATGCCGTAGCTTGTTCATAGGTATTAAATTTACCTACAGAATATTTAAACCAACCTTCCTCTTCACGAACATCAACATGCTCGTCGCCTTTATATATATTAACCAGATCATTTTCTGATAATTTGACTTTAGCTGCAGCTATTTGAACCTTAAATTCTAATCCAGCAGAAATGGTTGAAGGTCCTTGTTTTACAATCGCCTTTTTCTCCTTAGTTACTTCTGCTAATTCCTCTTTTTCCCCATCTTTGAAAGTTACAATAAATGCATCATCAACTTTTAGTGATGCTCTAAATTGCTCCGCTTCTGAATATGATTTAAAATCACCAATAGTTAGTTTGTTCCAACCATCTTCGTTTACCATTTTTACGGTTTTGTTCCCAGAATAAATCTTCTGTAATGTATGTTGGGGTAATGGTTTCTTATCAGAAGCAATTTGTATTTTATATATTATTTCTGGGGAGATTCCATTTTTTAAATTATCAGTTTTATTATCAATTATCTCAGCACTATAATCATTCGATTCGGGTTGTGATTTATTTATTAATATTTCTGTATTATCGGCTTGGTCTTCTTTAGGGTACTTTAATTCAGAGTATAAATATTCATCCCACGCTTTTCTTATCGAAGAAGCTGATAATGAATCTGAATAAAGAATATTATAATATGAATTTGTTGTTAAAAATGAATCTTTTTTATTAAGATAATTTAAAAAAGATTGCAATAATTCTTCATTAATATCAATTAATAAACCATCATTATTCGTTTCTGTTTTTGAATTTTTTTCTATATCTATCAATTGTTTCCCTGAATAAATATCTTTGAGTTGCTTTAGGCTTTCAATACCAGATTTCTCATACTCCTGTGCGGCAGATAGTTTAGAAAAACGAATATCAAGTTCATTTTTATCTAGTTGATATGCTTCATTTCTCAGTTTTTCTGCTTTATAAAAAAGCTCTCCTGATTGTTCTTCTTGAATTTTTAAATTGGTAGGAATATCATTGTTTTGAGAATATTTCAGTTTTAAATCTGCTAAATCTTTTGTAAGTAAACTATATTCAATAAAATTTGCTTCCTTTTGAAGCTCTAATGCATCTACCTGATAATTTAATGCCTTGGTTCTGAGTTTCTCAATCTTTTCGCTGCTATTAGGATCAGTGTCATCATATCCGGCTATTTCTGAATATAGATAATTTGCTTTATCAATGAGCTTTTGTGCTTCAAGATTTAATTCTTTAATTTTTTCAATTTTTTTTTGATCATCACCATTACCTGAATAGACATTATGTGAAAATCCCATAAAAATAAATAATGATAAAACTATTATTATTTTAGAGGGATTTAAACTCATAATTAGTATTCAATTAGGAATTAGAATAAAAAAAACAGATAATGACATCTGTTATAATATTTGTGCCTAAGTTACAAATTTTAGCATCGTTTTAAAAAAAAATGATATATATCACCATTTTTTCTATTCAAACTGAAAATGACTTAATAATTTTTATTGTCGCACCTCTATTATTTTCAATAAAATCTGCCGCAACTTTACTCGCTTGTTCAAGTTTTTCAGGATTACTTATAATATCAGTAAAAACAGTTATTAACTCATTATAATTTGAAATGGAGAAAGCTCCTCCCAGTTGAATCAAATCAACTGCCTCTTTAAACTTTTGATAATTTGGTCCGAAAATCACTGGCAGGCCAAAAGTTGCTGCTTCAAGAATATTATGTATTCCTTTTCCAAATCCTCCTCCAATATATGCAATATCGCCATATTTATAAAGTGAAGATAAGAGTCCGATTGAATCTATCAGCAAAACATTGGCTGTTTCAACGTTACTTTCGTTTGCATCGGAATATTTTAAAACGGTCTTTCCCCCCGAAATATTTTTTACTATTCTGTTAACATTCTCTTTCGAAACCTCGTGTGGAGCTATAATTAGTTTTAATTCGTTTGTTGTTTCGTTAAAATATTTAATAACCAAATCTTCATCAGGCTGCCATGAACTACCTAAAATTAGGACCATTTGTTTCTGCTTAAATTTCTCTATTAAAGGGAGCCTTTGGGTTTGTTTTGCAATATCGTAAACTCTGTCGAAACGTGTATCTCCAGTTACTATTGAATTATTGTATCCTATACTTTTCAACAAATCCTGTGATTGCAAATTCTGAACAAAAAAGGAATTAAAATGCATTAATACTTTTCTGAACGACCTACCATACCATTTAAAAAATCGTTGATTTTCTCTAAAAATTCCCGAAACCAGATATAATGGAACTTTTCGTTTCCCTAATTCATTTATATAATAATGCCAGAACTCATATTTTATAAAGAATACTATATCGGGATTTACAATATCCAAAAATCGTTTTGCATTAAGAGGAGAATCTATGGGTAAATAAAAAATATAGTCTGCTTTATTATAATTTTTTCTTATTTCGTAGCCCGATGGAGAAAAAAAAGTAAGCAATATTTCATAATCAGGTAATTTTTCTCGATAAGCTTCAATTAACGGCCGCCCTTGCTCAAACTCTCCTAGTGATGCACAATGAAACCAAGCCAATTTATTTTTCTTTTTAACAGTATCTTTAATTTTCTTAAAAATATTTTTTCTCCCTATTAGCCATAGTTTTGCTTTTTGATTAAAGGGGGATGAAATAAGAATTAAAAAAAAGTAAAAAATCAATCCAAGTCGATAAAAGAATAGCATATTCAGATTTTTATGAATAAAAAACAAAATTACATGCGAATTTTTTAAAAAAGAATCTATTTTCAATAATATTCAAGAAAAGTGTGTTACTTGCTGATTTTGTGCAACTTATTCAACTCTACTAAAACTTGATTTCATTGGATGTGTTGATTTTGTTATAAAATGTTGAAAAAAAAATACTGAAAATAGTTGCAATTAAAAGTTTTTTTATACTTTTAACCATCTATTAAGACTTTCTTAATACCCTAACCCTAAAATTTAAAACCCAAGAGGCCTTCATTATTTTTAATGAAGGCCTTTTTTTGTGATATAAAATTTCAACAAATGAAAAAAAAATTCGTTCTTTAAATGCTTATCTGTAAAAGCTTTAAAATGTTGAATCCAATTCGGTTTATTATATTTATATTTTTTATTCTCAACCCGTTGATTGTTCTCGCTCAGAACAATAGTAATATTCGTTCACGGACTTTTGTCCTTTATCAAGATTCAATATCTCTGGATTCGCTTTTAATTGTTCCACATTCCGAAATAGTAATAGCAAACAATAAAATTGTTCACGATAGTTTATATAAAATTGATTATCCGCAATCGGTTTTTATATCTTCAAACAAAATCATTAAATCAGGGGATTCCATTACTATCAGATATAGAGTTTTTGTTGATTTTTCAGTAGCAGAGTATTCTCACCGCGACTTATCAGAAATAATAAATACCGGTCCTGTATTAGCATACCCAGAAAATAGGTCAAGTTCTGATCGACAAAGTTTTTTTACCGATAATCAGCTCGATAAAAGAGGAAGCATCTCTCGTGGAATAGTTATGGGCAATAATCAGGATGCATCTGTTAGTTCAAATTTAAATTTACAGATATCGGGCAAGCTAAGTGATAATCTAAATATTCTGGCAGCTATTTCTGATGAAAATATACCTATTCAACCTGATGGAAATTCGCAACAATTGCAAGAGTTTGACAAAGTTTTTATCCAGATTTATAATGAAAATACGAAACTTATCGCCGGTGATTTTGAGATTACAAAGCCTACGGGATATTTTCTAAATAACAATAAAAAAGGTCAGGGTGGATTATTAAATTCTCGCTTCGTGGGTAAAAAAAACAAGTCTGTAACATTTGAAACAACCATAAGTGGAGCCGTTGCAAAAGGCAAGTATTGCCGAAAAACATTTAATGGACAAGAAGGAAATCAGGGACCATATAAATTAAGTGGTTGCGAAAATGAGCTTTATATAATTGTTTTAGGTGGATCTGAATTGGTTTTTATTGATGGCAAACAAAAAATACGTGGTAAAGAAAATGATTACATTATTGATTACAATACCGGAGAAATAATTTTTACAGCTAATTGTCCTATTACAAAAGATAGTCGCATTGCTATAGAATTTGAATATTCGGAAAAAAGCTATGCTCGCTTTATGGTTTCTAACAGTAACTTACTTAAATCAAATACTGGTAGTTTCTGGATTAATATTTTTTCTGAACACGACAGTAAAAATCAGCCTTTAACACAGGATTTAACTAACGAACAAAAAAGCATACTTGCACAATCGGGTGATAATACCGAAAATGCATTTGTACCAAACATTGATAGTGTTTCGTTTACTGCTGATTACGTGTTGTATTTACAAAAAGACACTATTGTAAATAGTAATACTTTTACTATTTACGAATACTCAACGGATGCGACAAAAGCATTTTATAAAGTAGGATTCAGCCTTGTAGGAGAAAATAAAGGCAACTATGTACAAATATCAAGCTCGGCTAATGGAAGGGTTTTTAAATGGGTTGCACCTGTTAACGACAAGCCTCAAGGAAACTTTGAACCCATACGTTTGCTCGTGGCACCCAAAAGCAAACAAATGGTAAACATTGGAGGAAATCAGAATATTGGAAGCTTAACAAAAACATTTTTCGAAATAGCTCTTAGCAATAATGATATAAACACTTTTTCAGATATTGATAAATCAAACAATATTGGTTATGCAGTGAAATTAGGTGTCAGGCAAAACCTTCTTAAAAACGACACATTAAAAAATGCATTAATCACATCTATAAACTATGAGCTAACCAATCGTAATTTTGAACCTTTCGAAAGATACCAACCAGTCGAATTTGAGCGCGATTGGAATATTCAACAACTTATTAAAGAAAACCAACATCGACTTACTTTTAATCTGTACTATAATTATAAAAAGAATCTGGGAAGCCAATACGAGTTTGGTTTACTCAAAAACGAAAATAATTATTCAGGATATAAAAATGATTTATCTCTAAACCTAAATCATTTGGGATACTCATTTTTGGCAAAAGGGAGTATATTAAACACTAACTCGGATTTTATTAATACCCAATTTATTCGCTATAATGCTGATCTCTCAAAATCTACCCGACAAATAAAATTTGGTGCATTTGTTGAATCAGAAAGAAATGAATGGCAAAGCGCATTAACAGATAGCCTTTTAACGAATAGTTTTACATTTTCATCAGTAAAGGTATATATTGAGAATAGCGATTCTTCAGTAAATAAATACAATGCTTCATATACATTGAGAAACGACTATTTGCCTAAAGTGAATAATATGAAACATGCATCCAGGGCAGAAGATTTTCAGATTGGTTTTAGTCTACTAAAAAATCCGAAACATACCCTTCGGTCAAAAGCAACTTACCGAAAACTTGAAATTACAGATACCAGTCTTATATCACAATCGCAGCAAAATAATTTAATTGGCAGATTAGATTATAACCTGAATATTTTTAAAGGAGCAATTAGTTCGACAACATTTTACGAAGCTGGATCTGGACTTGAACCCAAACGAGAATTTTCGTATTTACGTGTTTCCAATGGACAAGGTGCTTTTTCGTGGAATGATTATAATAGTAATGGAATAGCAGAGCTCGATGAGTTTGAAATTGCTCAGTTTCAGGATCAGGCAAACTATATTCGTATTTTTACACCCAGCACTGAATATATAAAAACTTTCCAGAATGAGTTTAGTGAAGTACTAAATCTGAGACCTAATGTGGTTTGGAAAGCCAAGAAAGGAGTTAAAAAATTAATCTCCCACTTTTCTAATCAAGTAGCATACCAGATTAATCAGAAATCGACTAACGATAATTTATTGGAAAGCCTGAATCCATTCAATAAAACATCTAATTCGATCGAAATTATTACGATAAATCAAAGTTTACGAAATACCTTCTCTTTTAAAACATCAAGCTCCAAATTTGGGATGGATTATATATATCTTCAAAATAAAAACAAAATGCTGTTAACCAATGGTTTCGACGAGAGAGAAAAAGAATCACATGGTTTACGATGGCGATGGCTATTTATTCCTGATTTTATATTAACAAACTATTCCGAAACAGGGAATAAAAAATACTATTCAGAGTTTTTTAGTACTAAAAACTATATTCTTACTAATCTTACGAATGAACTTTCTCTGCAATACATGCCTGGTTTCCAAACTAAAATTGAGATTAGTTATAAATATAATTCAAAAGAAAATACACTATCGATTGAGCAAAGCTTTAACCACAATATAGGTGCTGAGATAAATTATGGAATTAAAGCTAAGGGAAACCTGCAATTAAAAGTAAACTATTTGAATATTAAGTACAATTCAACAGAAAATACTTCGCTGGCCTACGAGATGCTTGAGGGATTAAAGCCAGGTAATAATGCTACATGGAATCTGGCTTATCAACAAAAATTCGAAGGGAATATCGAGTTAACCCTATTCTATAATGGGAGATATTCAGAAAATATAAAAATTATACATACCGGCAGTATTCAGCTAAGAGCTTACTTCTAGAAAGCTGCCATAAGCAAATCAATATCTTTTGATGGAATTCCAAAATAATTGCCGATGCTCGAATTGGTTAATATTCCATTATAAATATAAACTCCATGTCGGAATCCCAAATCTTCTTTTAAAAGTTTTTGCACTCCGCCTGCATCAGCAATACTAAATAGCAATGGATTAAAAACATTGCTTAATGCGATTGATGCTGTACGTGCAACGCGTGATGCAATATTTGGGACACAATAGTGAATTACTCCATGCTTAATATATGAAGGATCAGAATAATTGCGACACTCAGAGGTTTCGATACACCCTCCCTGGTCGATACTCAAATCAATAATTACAGAACCCCTTTTCATTTTTTGGACCATTTCTTCGGTTACCAAAAACTGAGGGCCATTATCGCCCAGATGCATAGCTCCTATAACTACATCGGCCGATTTTAAATGCTTTTCAACTACCCTTTTATGAAATACAGATGTAAAAAGTGTTTGTGATAAAGCTAATTGTAGTCTTTTTAATTTTGATATTGAATGATCAAAAACCTTTATAAATGCACCCAATCCTATTGCTGCTCGGGCTGCATATTCGGCAGCTGTTCCAGCACCCAGAATAATTACTTCGGTAGGGGTTATTCCTGTAACGCCACCTAACAATACTCCTTTTCCGTTATGTACATTGCTTAAATATTCAGCAGCAATAAGTACCGAAGTAGTTCCTGCGATTTCGCTCATTGATCGAATAACAGGATAGCAGTTATCTTTATCTTTTAGTCCTTCGAATGAGATTGCAGTAATTTTTTTAGCAATCAATTTTCTAATATACTCATCACTCTGAGTCTGAAATTGTAATGATGATATTAATACAGCATTATTTTTTAGAAGTTCAATTTCATCAATTGTCGGTGGAGCAATTTTCAGTACGATATCACATCTAAAAACATCTATTTTATTTGTAATTATTAATCCTCCACATTCAGAATAATCTTTGTCGCTATAATTTGCATTTAATCCGGCTCCAGATTCGATAATAATTTCGTGTCCATTACCAACCAAAAGCTCCACGGCCTCAGGTGTAAGAGAAACACGGCTTTCAAATTCTTTATTTTCCTTTGGAATACCAATAATAAGCTTCTCTTTCTTTTTACCTGTTTCGAGCTTTTCTTCCTGCGGCATTAGGCTGGTTTTTCCTAATGAATAACGCGATGGTCCATTGTTTTCAGGCATAATTGTATTTTTTAGGAAACTGTTTTATTTCTTTTGAAGATGTACAAAATAATACAATTACAAATCTAAATCAAGTATTTTTTGACATCTTTTAAATAAACAAAAGGAAAGTATTAACAGAATGAATTTTAAAAAAGATGAACCTCCCGGTTATCTATAGTTTATGGTTCGGCTTCCATCTTCATTTTCAATCATCTGAACATAAACTACATGTTCAGGAAGCAATTCAGCCACTTTATCGGGCCATTCAATAAAACAATAATTGTCGGAATAAAAATAATCTTCGTATCCAAAATCATATGCTTCTTCGATTTTGTTAATACGGTAAAAATCGAAATGATAAATAATTTTCCCTTTGGCTGTTTGATACTCATTTACCAGTGCAAACGTTGGGCTTGTAACAATTTCAACAACACCCAATTCGTTGCATAAAGCCTTTATAAAAGTAGTTTTACCCACACCCATTGGACCAAAAAAGGCAAACACTTTTTTATCCTTGGTTTGTCGAAGAAATTTATCGGCAACCACAGATAAATCGGTCAATGATTTTAAAACAAGAGTATGCATTTTAGCTAAGATAGTTTTTTTTATTGATTTGGTTTTAATTTAATAAAGGGAATAACCACTTCTTCCAATGAGATACCACCATGCTGGAACGTGTTTTTATAATAGCTTACATAATGATTATAGTTATTGGGATACGCAAAAAAGTCAAAATTGGTTGCAAATATATAACTTGTAGATAAATTAGATTTGGGTAAATGTGCTTTTTCTGGTTGTTTAATCTCAAAAACCTCATTTGGATTATAATTCAGGCTTTTACCATTTTTATAGCGAAGATTTGTTGTAGTATTTCTATCGCCAACCACCTTGATAGCATTAGTTACTTTCACGGTACCATGATCGGTGGTAATAATAATTTTAACTTTATGATGCTGTAGTTCTTTTATAAGTGCAAATAAAGGAGAATGTTTAAACCACGATACAGTAACCGATCGGTATGCTGCCTCATCATTTGCCAATTCGCGAATCATCTCCATTTCGGTTCGGGCATGTGAAAGCATATCAATATAATTAAAAATCAAAATATTTAACTGGTTATTTAACAGGTCTTTGTAATTCTCCAACAATTTTTCGCCTGTTTTATAATTATTGACTTTTTCGTAAAAGAACTTTATTTTTTTTGATAATCTGGAAAGCTGAGATTCGAACAATTCTTTTTCATTCATGTTTTTGCCACCTTCATCCTCGTCATTCAGCCATAAGCCTGGGTAAAGTTTATCGATTTCAAGAGGCATTAATCCGGCAAAAATAGCATTTCGGGAATATTGGGTAGCTGTTGGTAAAATGCTGCAATAAACTTCATCCGATTCAACAGTAAAATACTCAGCTATTAAAGGCTGTATAACCTTCCACTGATCGTAGCGCAAATTATCTATAAGTATAAAAAACACCTGTTCGCCTTTCTCTAGCATTGGAAAAACACGTTCCTTAAAGAGATTTGGAGACATAAGCGGTTTCTCCGAACCAGAAAACCATGATAAATAATTGTTTTTAATAAAACGCGAAAAGCCAGTATTTGCATCAGCTTTTTGCATCTTAAAAACTTCGTCCATTCCGGGTTCGTCATTTTCGCCCAACTCAATTTCCCAGTAAACAAGCTTTTTATAAATCACAACCCAATCATTGAAGCTTCGGGCTTCATTCATGCTTAAACCTATTTTACCAAACTCCGATTGATAACCCGACATAGTTTTTTCCGAAACCAATCGTTTTGTATCAATATTCTTTTTTATGGTTAAAAGTATTTGTTTGGGATTAACTGGTTTTATAAGGTAATCGGCAATTTTAGCACCAATTGCCTGTTCCATTATATTTTCTTCCTCATTTTTGGTGATCATAACTACCGGAAGATCAGGCTTGTTTCGTTTTATTATATCCAACACTTCGAGTCCACCTAAGCCTGGCATATTTTCATCAAGAAAAACTAAATCAAAATCTTCCTTTTTAGTCAATTCAATTGCGGCATCCCCATTGTTAGCTGTAGTCACATCAAATCCTTTTTCTTCCAAAAAAATAATATGTGGTCGCAACAAGTCAATCTCATCATCTGTCCAAAGTATTTTTACTTTTCTAGTTTGCATACAGCTCTTATTGGTATTATAAATTTACCCATTAAATAATGATTAATCAAAAATCAACGTTTATTTTTTCAGGTAATTATCTTTAAAAAACAAAAGATACTCGCGAATAGCTTTTTCTTCATTAAGGGAATTAAAATTTTCGACAGAAATTATGAAGTATTGATAATCGTCTTTTTCTGCAGTTCCAACCAGTTTGTCAATATTTTGCATTGAAGTATTATAATATTCCATACCCTCATCTAAACCAGCAAATGCTTTTACAACTATGCTATTAAAAAACTTGTTAAACTCCTGACTTTCTGTATTATAATCCTTCTGAATAAAATAGTCAAGATTAAAATTTATGGTATTAAATTTTAATTGATTTAAGTCTAACTTTTTGTCAATTATCAGTACAAAGTAATGTTCCACTTTGCCGTTAAATGAATATAATTTTTCAATTCTTTTTTGCTCCTCGAGAGCAATGTCCGTTGTACTTGTTGAGTCGGACATAGCAAGTTGTGAACCCGCCACTGGTTCAGAAAGCTGTTTAAGTTCGTTTTTACGAACAGCAGCCAGAAGTTCGTTGGCGGCAGCATTTAACTCACCCTTTGGATAATCAGCAATATATTTCTCCAATTCGGCTTTAAGCATACTTAAACCATAAATCTTACCTAAAGAAAGAAGCTTTATATATTTGAATTTGGGCTCAAGTTCTGAATTATTAAAATTTGCCAACCCTTGATCGCAGCGACTTATTACTTCTGAATATTTCTGATTATTAAATAAATTTAGAGTTGTAAGGTAATATTCATTTTGTACAAGGCTTTCTTTTTCAAATTGTTTAAAAAACTCCGGATCGAGAAGCACTTTGGCATAATTCGATTCGGGGTAATTTCCAATAATCATACTTTTATAAATATCTGCTTGTCCCGGATCACCTTGTATGCCATATACTTTGTAAAGACTATAATAGGCAGCCACTTTATAATCGCTTGTTGGATATCTATTTACTAATTCTTTGTACGCTTTAATCGACATTTCATAATTCATCAAATCATTGCGATAAACCTCAGCAACATTAAACAATGCATTTTGAATTTTAAGATGTGATAATTCCATCAATGAATCGGTAAGAGGCAAATCAACGAGGTAATATTCGGGTTTTTTAATATCCAATCCTTTTTTGATATCAACAATATCATCCGATAATTCTGTTTGTTTATCTTGCTCGAAACCTACAACCTGTTTATTACTTCTACGCCAGTTATCTTCGAGTTTACGTGTACCCCACAAACGACGAAACTCTGGTTCACCAAAGCTCTTTGCATTCGGATTATAAAAATACCACTTACCACTTTCTTCTGCACCAGCATTTGGTCTTATGCTCGAACGCCCGTACAACAAATCGCCTGGTTGCTGTGAAGCCATGCTTTCTCTTTCTTTTTCCTTTTGCTCATCTGCTTTAAGTTGTTCAATTATCTTCTGAATAAATGCCAACCGATCTTTTTCGTTCATCTTTGCTACCTTTTGCACGCTATCTTCAAACTCAACGGTTTTCAAATTGGTTACAAGCTTCGATAGATATTTATTCTTCTTTGACAATTCCGGATAACCAGGAAACGACGGATCAAGCATCGTTATAGCACTATCTGAATAAGCTTGTGATTCGCGATATTTCGATTGGTCAAAAAAGATATCTGCTAAGGCAAAATAACTGAGCCCTTTTTGATTCTGATTATTAATACTTGACTTAGTAGATAATTGGTAATATTCAACTGCTTTCTCTGTATTTTTCTCTTTCATCTCCATATCACCCAGGGTATAATAAATCTGATCAAGATATTCTTTGTTTTTATCATCCTTAATCATATCTATAAGTTCTGCCTTAATTGATTTGCCAGATTTTCCTCCAGAAAAAATACTTGCTCTTTTTATTTTAGCATTAAAAGCCATCTCGTATGGAGGGTTCATTTTTATTACTTTTCCATAAAATTCTGAAGCGATCTTGTATTTGGCTAGCTTTTCGTTTATTTGTGCATAAATAAAATTAAGTCTTATTTTTTCTTTCTTTCTTCGTGCTTGTTCAATCGCTTCTTTAATATATGGCTCTGCGCTTGCAGTGTTTTTTTGTTTCAGGTAATAATCGGCCCAGGTAAGGTTGAGCTGATATTTTAGTTTGTCGGGATATTTGATATCTGCCTGAATAATTTCAAGTATTTGTTGAGCTTCGCGAAAATCCTTTCTTTCAACATTTGTTCTCACAAGCCAGTTATAGGCCATGTATTTTGATTTATCATCGTCGAATTGCTTAATAATATACTCGAATGTTTGAGCTGCAGATGTATAATCGGCTTGATAAAAGAATGCTTTTCCCATAATCAGGAAGGCTTCATCGACAAAGTTATTATATTCATTTTTATTATAAAACTGTTTTTCCTTCTCTGTCATTTTGCCTTTTTTATTTTCAGGCTTGGAAGTAATTGAATGCAGTTTAACTACTTTAGATGATTTTTCAATTGTTCTATCCATTTCAGATTTAATGGATGCAGCTAACTCAAGGTTTCCATAGGTAAAAACAGGTAATATCATTGTATAATTATCGACATATGATTTGTCATATCTCTTGAGTCCTTCTTTAAAGCTTTCACTCCCGTTAAATAGAATGTTATATTTGGCAGTTACACTATGATATGTTCTGTTTAAAGCTGTATTTCGGCGGGCGGCACAGCCCGAAACAGCGAGAACTATAATTAGTAATATTATCTTATAAAAAATATGTTGGAGTTGTTTTAACATTCAAATTTTGTTACTTCAATTAAATCAAACAGTTTTTTAGGGAAAATATTATCCTTTGGTGCACAAATTTCATTAAAGCTAAAGATGTAAATCTACTAAAATAATTAATTAGGAATTAAATAAAATAGGTGCGAAAATTGATCCGCACCCATACATTCTTTTAATTATTATTTTTATTAAGCAGAAACCACCTCTTTAATTTCAGGTATTTCTTTTCTAACTGCTTGCTCAACACCGTTTTTTAATGTTTGCAAACTGAATGGGCAAGCGCCACAAGCACCAAGCAAACGAACTTTTACAATAAAATCGTCAGTTAATTCAACAAACTTGATATCACCACCATCAGCCACTAAATATGGGCGAACTTTTTCAATTGTAGCGTTAATTCTTTGTTCCAGATCTTGTCTTTTTAATTGTTCCATGGTTTGTATTTTTTATTTATGTTTGATTTCAACTTTCTGTGTGGGTGCTAAATTAAGATTTCTTTCTTCAATAACCTTAATAACACTAGCAGCCAGATTTTTAAATGCGTTTCCAATGATGGTATTCTCGTTAAGTGCTGCAGGATTTCCTGAATCTCCCCCTTCGCGAATACTTTGTACAATAGGA
This sequence comes from Bacteroidetes bacterium GWF2_33_16, assembly GCA_001768565.1. Classification (GTDB taxonomy): domain Bacteria; phylum Bacteroidota; class Bacteroidia; order Bacteroidales; family UBA12077; genus UBA12077. Next base: position 363,840 of record MEOE01000023.1, read on the forward strand.
ATTTGTCCGAGCAAAGGTAGGTTTTCGTTTTGAGCCAAAGTTTTACAACCATCCTTTCCAAATAAGTAATATTTGTTATTTGGCAGTTCTTCGGGAGTAAACCATGACATATTTTCCACGAGTCCAAGAACAGGAACGTTTATGCTTTTTCCTGTAAACATTCGAATACCTTTTAATGCATCAGCTGTTGCAACCTGTTGTGGAGTACTTACAATTATTGCGCCTGTAACAGACATTTCCTGAACCAGGGTAAGATGAATATCGCTTGTTCCGGGAGGAGAATCAATAATAAGATAATCGAGTTCACCCCATTCGCCTTGTTGCAATAATTGTTTTAATGCGCTCGAAGCCATTGGGCCTCTCCAAACCAATGCATCCTGCTGATTAATAAAAAATCCTATTGAAAGTACCTTAACTCCATAATTTTCAACGGGAGTTATCCAATCTTCACCATCAATTTTACGAACTAATGGTCTCTGTTCCTCAAGGTTAAACATTAAAGGAATTGAAGGGCCAAAAATATCCGCATCAACTATTCCTACCTTCGCGCCAGTTTTAGCAAGAGCTACCGAAAGGTTTGTTGCAATTGTTGATTTACCTACACCACCTTTTCCTGATGCAACAACAATAATGTTCTTAACATTTTCCAATGCTTTTGATGTATTTTTTTGCTGTACAGCCTTTTTCTCCGGAACTTTAACCGTAATATTATCTCTTATTTGAAGCTTTTCGCCAAAGCTATTTTCTATTGCCTGTACACATACTTTTCGCAATGATTCAACAAAAGGATCATTTGCTTTTTTGAAGCTAAGTGTAAAACCTGTCTTGTCACCTTCGAACCAGATATTATCAACCATTCCCATGGCAACAATATCTTGACCGGTTTCGGGATGTTTAATGGTTCTCAACACATTAAGTATATCTGAATTTGAAAACGACATCTTATTTTTATTTAATTTAAATTAACGCAGCAAAGATAAATATTATTTATTATTTCATAAAAAACATCCAATGATTTATTATAATCGGTTGTTTTAAATATTTAATTCTCTTGCTGGATCCCAAAAATGCTTTTGGAAATCAACAATCTGGTCGTTCTTTACTTTTAATCCTTCGTTCTCGAGTAGTTGTTTCATGGTATTTGAATTACCGAAGTGATGTTTGCCTGTAAGTAGTCCATTTCTATTAACCACCCTGTGTGCAGGTACATATTCTTTTTGGTGATGCGAATCATTCATTGCCCAGCCAACCATACGTGCCGATTGCGCTGTTCCAAGATATTTTGCTATTGCTCCATAGCTTGTTACCCTGCCAGTTGGAATAAGTCTTGCTACCTTGTAAACCTGACTAAAGAAACCTTCGTTATTTGTCTTCGGGTTCTTCAAGAGTTTTTTGAATATCTAATTTGAACTTTATATATGTAATTGGCTTTCCTTGCTGAAGAAATTGCTGTTCGTAAAATGTCTTTATAGATAGAATAGAATCTACTATTTCTGAATTATATAAATTATCTGTACATACTATAGCTTCCAGTTTATTTAACTCAACTAGTTCTTTTGTGTAATTAAATAGTTCCTGACTATCGGTTTTTAAATGAATAAGACCAAATGGCTTAATTAGTTTTTGATAATATCCTAAAAACCGTGTTGATGTTAGCCGCTTGAAGTATTTCTTAGGTTGCGGATCGGGGAAAGTAATCCATATTTCCGATATCTCACTTTCGGCAAAAAACGAATTAATTAAATCAATGCGTGTTCGCACAAATCCCACATTTTTCATTCCAGAATCAGCAGCAGTTTTCGCGCCACGCCACATACGAGCGCCTTTAATATCAACACCAATAAAATTTATTTGAGGATTTTGCTTTGCAAGTCCAACGGTATATTCACCCTTGCCACAACCAAGTTCCAAAATAATTGGATTATTATTTTTGAAAAACTCCTTATTCCAATTCCCTTTTAGTTTATAATCATTTCGGAAAACCTCTTTAAATTCTGCCTGAATAACATGATTAAAGGTATTCATCTCGGCAAACCGGGCTAACTTTCTTTTGGCCACAACTGTCTTATTTAGATGCTAATTTATTAATTCGTAGTCCTACATCGGAAATGTTTTTAAGCTCATCGGTACGCATTGCCTGAGTAATTTCGAAGATATATTCTCCTTGAACAGGAAACCGGACCTGCCTTTTGTATAAGAAACTATTATCGTAAATATCGCCCCATCCGCTACCAAGCCATCTTCCACGGTCGTCAGCAAGAGTACATTCAAGAGTGTCAATTAACTCGGCTCCAGATGGAGAAGTAGTACGAACAAACAAGAATAAGTTCATATTTTCATATTTCGACGAATTGCGAATATTTATATAAACATTGTGTGGATTAATGGTGTCAGATATTTCCACAGTAAAAACAATTGGCTTTTTAGCCTCCCATTTTAATTGGGGAATAGCAATATAGGTATCGTAAACACTATTGTTTTCGCAAGCAAAAATAAGTGCTACAAAGAACAGCAGGCCTAGAAAAAAAACTATTCTAATTTTTTTCATTCGTGTTTCCTCTGAATTTATTTCTGCGTTTCTTTTTCTTTTTTGGGCCTTTTTGCTCATCAAAACGTGTAAGGCTTTCCTGTCCAATTACATTGTGGTAGTCGAGTTCTTTTTCCTGCACAACAATGCTTTTGGCATCAATTAATTCATCAACTTTTTTACCAGATTTATTAAGAGCCATAATTTCCTTAACTCTTTCCACCGGAACAGGTGTTAGGTTAACAATATTAATTGGGTCGAATGAGTACCACATTATTCCTCTGAAGATATCTGTTTTCTGGAAAAAAGCTTGACCTGTCTTTGTTTCCAGAATTACATTTGTAGGAGGAAAATCCTTCTGTGCATCAAGATAGCAATCCACCTCATAATTCAAACAGCATTTAAGTTTGCCACACTGTCCGGCAAGTTTTTGCGGATTAAGAGATATTTCCTGATACCGGGCTGCATTTGTTGTAACCGAAACGAAATTAGTAATAAATGTTGCACAACAAAGCTCTCTTCCACACGATCCAACACCACCAATTCTGCCGGCTTCCTGGCGAGCGCCAATCTGCCTCATCTCAACTCGTATTTTAAATGTTTCGGCTAAAATCTTAATAAGAGATCGAAAATCAACACGCTCATCGGCAATATAATAGAATATGGCCTTAGTTCTATCTCCTTGATATTCTACATCGCCAATTTTCATTTCGAGCTTAAGGTCGTTTGCTATTTTGCGTGTTTTTAACATCGTCATATTTTCGAGCGATGTTGCTTCGTACCATTTTTCAAGATCTGCGGGTTTCGCTTTTCTATAAACCTTCTTAAACTCCGTTTCGGCAGACTTTATATTTTGTTTTTTTAACTGGTAATAAACTAACTCGCCTGTTAACGAAACAATACCAATATCGTGTCCTGGAGATGCTTCAACAGCTACCACATCGCCTCTGTTTAATCGTAAACTATTGGCATTTTTAAAAAATTCTTTGCGTGTATTTTTAAACCGCACTTCAACAACATCGGGCTTTATTGCGGATTCAGGAATATCATCCAACCAATCGAATACTTCGAGCTTACCACAATGATCTGGCTTATTGCAACAACACGATCCCGACTTCTGAATTGCAGGGTTACTGCCAGTTATATCTTTATCTATTTGATCCATAATATGTATATTATTAATTCTTTATTCATCATTCGAGAATGAATGAATCAAAGAAACAGCAAAATTAATGAAAATTACTTATTTATCAATTTTACTAGTTTTAATCCTAAGTCGAGAAATACAATTTTGCCATTTGCATTCATCTCGATATCGGTACAAGCTTTATTAAGGTGTTCGTAAATTTTAAATACATTATCCTTATTAATAAAAGGAAAAAATTTATTAGAAAAATCTGCTTCCTGCTGTGTTAAATAAACAATCTTTTTCTGATTAATGTTTAACATAAAATTCTCACGAATCATTCTAATAGAATATTCGAGGAAGCTTTTTTGTTTTTCTCTTCCAATAGTAGAAACAGACTCTACCCAATCGACAATCTCTAATACTTTATTCTGATAACAATGTCTCATAAGCTCAACAAAGCGATCATGGTTTTCTGTATTCTCGTCTGTTGTATCAATCAGATTCAGGGCATTTAAGTAGTTTCCATTAGCCAGATGAACAATATCAGAAGCTTTATTAGCGGGTAATCCAAAACGGTCGCAGATTGCTGCATGCAAACTTACTGCATCGATTTGTGGTATTTTTATAAGTTGTGTTCGAGAAAGAATTGTTGAAATAATTTGTTCGGTATTCTCCGAAACCAAAATAAATAGTGTTTTTGTTGGTGGTTCCTCTATCATTTTTAACAATGTATTTGCCGCAGAAGCATTCATCTTTTCGGGCAACCACATAATAAGAGTTTTATAATCGGCTTCGAAAGTTTTCAAACTTAGTTTTCGGATTATAGCATTACTTTCTGATTTACTTATTAATCCTTGTTTATTCTCAACATCAATAATATCGTACCAGCGTGTTTGGCCAATATATGGGTTTTCGATAATTGTTTCGCGCCATTGCGCAATATAATCATCACTTACAGGATCCTTTTTAATTGTTTTTGATGTAGCAACAGGAAATACAAAATGTAAATCGGGGTGAACTAGTTTTGCAAACTTCAGGCACGAAGGACAAATCCCGCATGAATCATTTTCCTGTTTGTTGTTGCAAGCAATAAATTGTGAGTAAGCAATTGCCAGCGCCAAATTACCCGATCCCTCAGGACCCAAAAACAATTGAGCATGACTAATTCTGTTATCTTTTACTGTTTGAATCAGCTTTTCTTTTACTTTCTGCTGACCTATTATTTCCTTAAAAAGCATTTGTGTATTTTCTTTTATCAGATTCTTAACCACTTATATCTATTTTCAATAGGGTGGCTTTTGTTTCAAAGGTAATATTTTTATCTTTAACTCATCATAAAATAAACTACTGCAATATGTATTCAATTGACAATTACAATTTTTCAGGGAAAAGAGTATTAATTAGGGTTGATTTTAATGTACCCCTCAATGAAAAACTTGAAATTACTGATGCCACAAGAATAACAACAGCCATTCCCACATTAATGAAAATCATTTCGGAAGGAGGATCAATTATAATTCTTACGCATTTAGGCCGTCCAGAAGGCAAGTATGACGAAAAAATGTCGTTAAAAATTATCCTACCCTATTTAAGCAAAGTTCTCGATCGCGAAGTAAAATTCGCACCCGATTGTATAGGAAAAGAAGCACAGGAAATAGCAAAGAATTTAAAACCAGGAGAAGTTTTACTACTCGAAAACCTGAGGTTTTATAAAGAAGAAACAGATGCCAATGAAGAGTTTGCAAAAAAACTTGCATCCTTAGGCGATGCTTTTGTTAATGATGCTTTTGGAACAGCTCACAGAGCACATGCATCAACTTTTACAATTGCAAAGTTCTTCCCGAAAGACCGTATGTTTGGTTATCTTATCGATAACGAAATAAAAAATATAGACAAAATACTGAACCAACCCTCGCATCCATTTACTGCTGTTTTAGGAGGATCAAAAGTATCAACAAAAATTCTGATTATTGAGGCCTTGCTCGAAAAGGTTGACAATCTTATTATCGCAGGAGGAATAGCTTTTACATTTATAAAAGCCATGGGTGGAAAAATTGGCTCATCGCTGGTTGAAGATGAATATATTGAGTTTGCCAAAAAGATTATTGCTCTGGCCGAAAAAAACAAGGTTAAGCTCTATTTACCAACCGACTGTGTAATTGCCAATGAATTTAAAAATGATGCACAAATAAATCATTGCGAAATTAACAACATCCCCGATGGTTGGATGGGATTAGATATTGGAATAAAATCGGCAAATCGTTTTGCTGAAGTAATTGAAAACTCATCTAAGATACTCTGGAACGGACCAATTGGCGTTTTTGAGATGCCAAGTTTTGCAATGGGAACGCTCAAGGTAGCTATGTCGATTGCTCGTGCCACAGACAAGGGAGCATTCTCCCTTATTGGTGGTGGCGACTCGATTGCTGCAGTTAATAAATACAGTTTAGCTCATAAAATAAGTTACATATCAACAGCTGGTGGAGCATTATTAGAATATCTTGAAGGAAAAGAACTCTCCGGAATAAAAGCTATAAAACAAAATCTATCGATCGATAAATTCAATTTTGCTGGTAAAAAGGTACTTATGCGCGTTGATTTTAATGTACCTCTGGATGAAAACAACCAGATTACCGATGCCACAAGAATAATTACAGCACTGCCATCAGCACGTAAGATTCTGTCCGAAGGTGGTTCAATTATTTACCTTACGCATCTTGGCAGACCAAAAGGTGTTTATGATGAAAAATCATCGTTAAAACATATTGTTCCTTATCTTTCAAAAGTGCTCGACAAAGAAGTGAAATTTGTAACCGATTGTATTGGTCCTTTAGCAAAGAAAGCTGCAGATGAATTAAGACCAGGAGAAGTGTTGATGTTGGAAAACCTGCGTTTCCATAAAGAAGAAACACAGGCTGATGAAAATTTTGCACGCCAGCTTGCAGAATTAGGAGATGTGTTTGTATTTAATGCATTTGGAACTGCGCACAGAGCTCATGCATCAACCTATACTATTGCAAAGTTTTTTCCTAAAAACAAGATGTTTGGCTACCTTGTTGAAAGCGAAATAAGCAATATTAACAAGGTGCTTAAAAATGCCAAACGACCCTTTACAGCAGTTTTGGGAGGATCAAAAGTATCGACAAAAATACATATTATATTAGCACTGCTCGAGAAAGTAGATAACCTGATTATTGGTGGTGGCATTGCATATACTTTTGTGAAAGCAAGGGGTGGAAAAATCGGAAATTCAATCGTTGAGGATGATCAGATTGATACTGCCCACCAGATTATTGCAAAAGCAAAAGAGAATGGTGTTAAACTATATCTGCCTACCGACTGTATTATTGCCGATGCATTTAAAAACGATTCCCAAATTGAACATTGCGAAATAGATAAAATAAAAGATGGATGGAGCGGACTCGATATTGGAATAAAAACAGCAAATACGTTTTGTGAGGTAATTGAAAATTCATCGACCATTTTATGGAACGGGCCTATTGGTGTTTTCGAAATGTCGAATTTCTCGATGGGTACGTTAAAAATCGCTATGTCGGTTGCAAGAGCTACTGATAAAGGTGCTTATTCGCTAATTGGCGGTGGCGACTCAATTGCTGCTGTCAATAAATTCAGCCTTGCACATAAAATGAGTTATATATCTACAGCAGGAGGAGCATTATTAGAGTATATCGAAGGGAAAGAACTCCCAGGGATTAAAGCGATATTGGAAGATATAAAATAACAATTAGAGTTTAACTAAAGAGAACAACTTAGCGAATATAAGCTAAACAATAAAATAAAAGTTTTAATCTGTTTCAGTATTCTCGTAAAAGGCCGGATGCATAAGGGTAGCAGATATGGAAATATTTTTTGATTTTCAATTGCAGTAATCTTAAAATTACATTGCAGAAAATTATGATAGCATAAATTTGTTTAACAGAATTAAACCCTCGTTTTTAATTAAAAAAAGGATGATTTTGCTTTAAAAAAACGACTACTTTTGAATTTAATCTTTCAGGCTAAAAATTCATTATAATCCTTTAAGTAAAAAACACTTTATTATTGAAATTCCTTTATTTTAAGAGTAATTTTATTGTTTGATTTATATTCACAAACATCAAAAGCTAAAAATGAAAAATATATATTTATCATTACTTCTTTTCTTTTTTCTCACTGCAATAACTTTTGCGCAGATTCCTGCAGGTTATTACGACCCTGCAGCAGGTTTAACGGGAGATGAACTAAAGGCTGCATTACACAATATTATTAAGAATCATACATCATATCCTTATACTGATGCCACAACGGATGTTTGGGATATTCTAAAGGAATCGGACAGAGACCCTAATAATTCAGAAAATGTTATTTTAATTTATACTGGCTGGTCGGTAAATGCAGCACAGGAATATAATAATATGAATGGCTGGAGCAGAGAGCATGTTTGGGCAAAATCGCATGGAGATTTTGGTGAAAATCCACCAGCAGGTACCGATGCTCATCATCTTAGACCTGCTGATATTTCAGTAAATTCAGCACGGGGAGAAAAGGATTTTGACAATGGAGGAATCCAACATGCCGAAGCTACCGAATGCTATACCGATGCTGATTCGTGGGAGCCAAGACCAGCAGTAAAAGGTGATGTAGCGCGAATGATGTTTTACATGGCCACCCGATACGAGGGAGACGTTGCAGGCGAACCAGATCTTGAATTAGTTAATTATACTGGAACAAGTGGCCCTATTTTTGGCAAAATATCAACGTTGCTTTTATGGAATGAGCAAGATCCTGTTGATGAATTTGAAAGAAACAGAAACGAAGTTGTATACTCGTATCAACACAATAGAAATCCTTTTGTTGATCATCCTGAATATGTAAATCTTATATGGGAAAATAATTTTAATATTGCTCCAACTATTTCGGCTATCATAAAAAATCCAACTTATCCTACAATAAATGATGCTGTTCGTGTTTCTACTACTATAACAGATTATGATGGGAGTATATTAAGTGTTAAATTACTCTGGGGATTGGTTTCTGAATCATTAGATGATACTATTACTATGTCTGTTTCTGATGGCACAACCTATGTTACAAATACAGACATTCCTGCTCAGGCTGGTGGAGTGAAAGTATATTTTAAAATTGAAGCGATGGATAATGATAGTGCGGTTACCATCTCTATTGTACAAAATTATACAGTAATTATTCCTGCAAATATTCCTCCGGTTATTTCAAATATACAGTATACTCCAGCTAATCCAACCAATTTAGATTCTGTTTTAATTTCTGCCACTATAACTGATTCGGATGGTACAATAAGTAGTGCTTTATTAAAATGGAAAATTGGATCAGAATCAACAATCTATGAAAAACCAATGTTTTTAAATGAATCAAAATACAAAGCCTATATTCCAGCACAGGAATCCGGTAAAACAATCTACTTTATGATTATTGCTAAAGATGATGATAATGCTGAGACAACATATTTGGAAGGTTCTTATTCCATAGTTGCAGTAAGCTCCGACGATATCTTCAAAATGAATAATCTTAATATTTACCCCAATCCGGTAATAGACAAACTGATAATAAAGTCTTCGGATAATACACAAAAAATGGTTATAGTATTGTACGATTTATTAGGGCAGGTAATTCACAAAGAAAAGGTTCAGAATTATTCTGGTGAGTATATTATAAACTTCACCGATAAGCCCAAAGGTTGCTATTTTATTAATATCAGAATAAACGAAAAAAGTGTTACAAAGAAGATTATTGTGAATTAATAGAGATCCAGCAATTACTAAATATTTTTTTTGTTTAAGCAACAATTTTGCGGTAAATTGTGTTTCCTTTTTATAATTAAAAAATGGAGGTATAAATGCTCGAAAAATATAATATTCCATCATTACAGGATGCTGATCTGAATGGGAAAGTGGTGCTGGTTCGCGTGGATCATAACGTGGTAAAAAAAGGTATTATTCATGATCCTTATCGTATTGATGCCACTATTGGTACGCTTTATCATATTAATGCCCGTGGTGGTAAGATCATATTAATGACACATGTTGGTCGCCCAAAAGACAAAAAAACAAGCGAGATAAAAATTGGTAAAGAAACATCTGTTGAGCCAATCGTTGAATATTTACGCAATAAACTTCATATAAACATGAAGGTTCCTGAGTTTTATGCCGATGGAAACAAAGGCTATGTAGGTATTGAAACATCGATAAATCATTTAATACGTGAATTGCGCGAAAGCAAGATTGATGGAATTTATTTACCAAACACACGTTGGTTTCAAGGCGAAGAGGCCAAAGGTGCTGATCAAGAGAGATTTGCAAATCAGCTTGCCGGCTTAGCCGACATTTATGTTAACGATGCTTTTGGATCGTGGCAGGCACATGCCTCAACTGTTGGTGTAACCAAATATTTGCCATCGTATGCCGGATTTTTAATGCAAAAAGAACTTGAAAACCTCGAACGTATTTATCATCCACAAGCACCATTTATTTCTGTAGTAGCTGGAAGTAAGTTCGACACTAAAATCGATTCGCTATTTGCATTGCTCAAAAAATCAGATTACCTGGTTCTTGGTGGGGTTATTTACAATGCTTATCTATGCGCCAAATACGGAATCGAAATAAAAGGCATTGAAGCAGATGATATGGAACATGCCAAAAAATTTGTTGAGTTTGCAGCTCAATATAAAGATAAGCTTGTTGAACTTCCATACATTATTGAGTCAGATACAATGGAGGGTCGATTTGAGGGACAATATAGAGTTCGACATATTAAAGATTTAAAAAAAGGAACCAAGCTGAATTACGTTCTTGACATTGCTAAAGAATCTTTTTCGGATGAAGGAGTTCATAAGATCTTCGCATCTGCTCGTACCGTATTTATTAATGCTGTTATGGGATTCACGCCACATTTTAATGAAGGAACGATTGCTCTTGATCAGTTAATTGATGAAAATGTAGAAGCCGTTAAATTATATGGTGGTGGCGATACTATGCAAGAATTAAAAAGATTGCTTCCCGGATTATATATTGTAGCTCTCGATAGTCCTAAGTATTACATTTTTACGGGTGGAGGTGCTGTGTTAAAAGCAATCCAGGAAGGAACAACTTTAGGAATTGAACCCGTAAAAGCTTTAACAAAATAAAAAAAAATCACATTTTTGTGTTTTAAAGATTTTAAGAAGTCAGGGTTTCTGACTTCTTTTATTATCTTATTCAAATTTAAACCAGAACAGATGAAAGCATTTAAAGCCTATGATATTCGTGGTATTTACAACGAAGAATTTACCAAAGAGGATGCCTATAAAATAGGATACTTTTTACCTGAACTCCTGCAAGCCGACAACGTGTTGGTCGGACGCGATGTCAGAGTTTCTTCAGATGAGATTTTCGAATCTCTCGCTCAAGGCATTATTGATAGTGGAGCAAGTGTTTATAATATAGGTCTGGCAACCACTCCCATGGTTTATTATATGACGGCCAAACATAAGTTTTCAGCTTCGGTTCAGATTACAGCCTCTCATAATTCGCGTGAATACAATGGAATGAAAATATCTAGAGCAAATGCCCTCCCTGTAGGTTTTGATACTGGATTAAGTGCACTTCTTGAAATGATGAATACACGTGAAGTTGTTATTGCCGAAAAAAAAGGAAAAATAATTGATTACAGGGTAAAAGATGAATATATCCAATTCTTAAAAACATATGTTCAGGATTACTCTAAATTAAAAATCGTTGTTGATTGCTCAAATGGAATGGCCGGTTTGCTTATTAAAAAACTATTGGGTAAAGATCCTAAATATATTTTTGATGAAATGGACGGTACATTCCCAAACCACGAACCAAATCCGCTGATCGAGGAAAATGTGGCTGAACTTAAAAAAACTGTTCTTGCTGAGAAATGCGATATAGGTATTATTTTCGATGGCGATGCCGACCGGGTTATGTTTGTTGATGAAAAAGGAAAATTCATTTCTCCGGACCTTATTATCGGTCTAATGGCTCATTATTTTCTTGAAAAAGAAAAAGGAAATGTTTTAGAAGATATTCGAACATCAAAGGCTGTAAAAGAATATATTGAGAACATGGGTGGTAAAATGCACACTTGGCGTGTTGGCCGAGCTTTCGCATCACCAAAACTAAAAGAAATAAAAGGAATTTATGGAGGGGAGCTTGCTGGTCATTATTATTTCAGAGATTTCTTTTATTCCGATTCAGGGATATTAGCATCTCTTATTGTTCTTAACTTGCTTTTAAGATTTAAGAAAGAAGGCAAAACCATATCGGAGTTAATTGCCAAAATCAATAAATATGCTAACTCTGGAGAAATCAATTTCAAGATAGAACAAAAGCAAAAAGCCATTGATGCCTTGAAAAATTATTTTGTAGCTAAGGAAGAACCTACAGAAATTCTCGATTTTGATGGTTACCGAATAGAATTCAAAAGTTGGTGGTTTAATGTTCGACCATCAAATACAGAACCTTACCTGCGGCTACTAGTTGAAGCAGATAATGAAAAAATCCTGAAAGAAAAAGTGGAAGAAATAAAAACGATATTGAAGAAATTTAAATGACAGACCTTGTTAAAATATTCGACCCCTTCGGGGTCGTTTTTTATTATATATCTTTTTGCAACTATTTGACTCCTCTGGAGTCAATCTATATTATAACTAAATCTTTTATATTAAATAAACAATAATAAGCTCACAGCCATTACAGCCATTCCAAGAACTAATCCATAAATGGAATGATGGTGTTTTCCAAACTCACGTGCAGCAGGCAAAAGTTCATCGAGCGAAATAAAAACCATGATTCCCGCAACACCGGCAAATAAAACTCCAAATAAAACCGGCGACATAAAGGGCATTAAAATAAGATATCCAACCAGCGCTCCAACCGGTTCTGCTAATCCTGAAAGGAATGAGTGAAAAAATGCTTTCTTTTTATTACCGGTTGCAAAATAAATAGGAACCGAAACGGCAATACCTTCAGGAATATTATGAATGGCAATGGCAACGGCAATGGCAATACCCAAACTAGGATCGGTTAATGCAGCTGTGAATGTTGCAAGACCTTCGGGAAAATTATGAATTGCAATGGCAAGTGCAGTAAACATTCCCATTTTCATAAGTTTTTTGTTTTTTTCTGCACCCAGATCAGGATTACTAATCTCTTCAAGGGTATGAATTTCGTGTGGATTTTCATAAGAAGGTATTAGCTTATCGATTAAACCAATAACTAAAATGCCTCCGAAAAAAGAAGTAACTGTAACCCATGAACCTCCGCGTTCTCCCAACTCGCGAATTAAAGCAACTCTGGCTTTAAAAAAAATCTCAACCAACGAAACATAAATCATTACACCCGCAGAAAAACCCAACGATACAGAAAGAAATTTTGTGTTAGTAGTTTTAGAAAAAAAAGCAATGCAACTTCCTATTCCTGTTGAAAGACCTGCAAATAATGTAAGTCCAAATGCAATAAGTACGTTTTCTGTTATCATTTTTAGCTTATTAAGTCTGGAATAAATGTACAAAAAATTTAATTGTTCAAGTTTTAAAATAAAAACATTCCTAATGTTCTTAGACTTTAGAAATGTTTACTAATAACCAATAATATAACTATCGACAGGCAACACAAACGTTTATTATTCCTGAAAAGGTCTCCAGCTTTTTGCCAGTCCGCCAATACCTGTTTCTCGGTAAGCACTCTGAATGTCGCGGCCTGTTTCTTCCATCGTTTGCACAGCATTATCGAATGATATTTTGTGGCCACCATCTGAGAACAAAGCATATACAGCACATTCGAGTGCTTTTCCTACAGCTATTGCATTTCGTTCGATACAAGGAATCTGAACATAACCAAGCACAGGATCGCATGTTAATCCAAGATTATGCTCAAAACCCATTTCGGCAGCATATTCGATCTGGCGAAGCGAGCCTCCCATAATTTGTGCAGCAGCACCAGCAGCCATAGCGCAAGCAGTACCAATCTCCCCTTGACAGCCTACTTCGGCGCCAGAGATAGATGCATTAAATTTAACTATATTGCCAATTAATCCTGCTGTTGCAAGCGCTCTGAGGATTTTAACATCTGTAATATATTCTTCTCGTTTTAAATAATATAATATTGCAGGTAAAACACCTGAGGAGCCACAGGTTGGTGCAATAGCAATTTTACCTCCATTTGCATTTTCTTCGGAAACAGCTAATGCAAAAGCAAAAAGCAAACCTTGATTTTGAATTGCACCATGCGAATTCAGTGCTTTCATATAATAATTACTCGCTTTTCGAGGTAAACGAATTTCTCCGGGCAACACCCCTTCGTTTTCCAATCCACGAACAATGGTTTCTTTCATTATATCCCAAACCATTGATAAATAATCCCAAATTTCTGGTCCTTCGCAATCTTCAACATACTCCCAAAAGGTTTTACCTTGTCGGGAGCAATGAGCCATAATATCTGTAAGATTTGTAATATGATAAACTTGTTTGTTATTGATAATTCCATCAACATCTTTTAAATCACCACCACCAATACTATATACTTCCCATTTATCAGCAACTTCATTACTCTCATTAAGAGCCTGAAAAATCATTCCATTTGGATGCTGCGGAAGTGTTTCTTCGGGTCGCCAAATTATTTCTACTTCGTGAGGGAAGAGCGTTTTTTGCAAAGCCAGATCGGTATGATGTCCTTTGCCAGTAGAAGCAAGACTGCCATATAAAACAACTCTGAATTTTGTACATTTCGGATTTCGCTTCTGAAACATTTCAGCAGCCCTAACCGGCCCAATAGTATGACTGCTCGATGGACCATATCCAATTTTAAAAATCTCTCGTATTGTTTGCATTTTACCCTAAAATTTAACCAACGCAAAGCTATAAAAAGAATTCTTTCAACAGTCTTTTTTGCCTTACTAAAAGAGAGTTATTGTTGTATAACAGATAAGAAAGCCAATTATCAAAATAAAAAATAGTAAATGAACCTATAAAAAATTCTTGTCTAAAAAATCCTGAAATTTTGCTTTGTATTGATCGCTAACGGGTATATACACATTACTATCGAAAACAATACGATTTCTTTCGATAGTAGTTATTTTATTCAGATTCACAATAAATGATCTATGTACCCTCATGAAACTCTTTTCTGGAAGAAATTTCTCCAGCTTGGTCATGCTGGTTAACGACATAACAGGACTTTGACTTACCATATGAATCCGCACATATTCCCTCATTCCTTCAATATATTTTATGTCTGATATATTTATCCTGATTATTTTATATTCTGATTTTATAAATAGAAACTCATCGTTTCCATCAATCTGCATAGCTCTTTTCTCCTGATTATCGAACCACTCTTTTGCCTTGTTTGCAGCCTCCAGAAAAGAGCTGTAACTAATGGGTTTTAAAAGGTAATCAATGGCGCTTACACGAAATCCTTCAATTGCATATTCGCTGAGTGCAGTTGTAAATATTATTTTGGGGGGATTGTTAAGCGATTTAACAAAGTCCATTCCGCTTATATCGGGCATATTGATATCAACAAATAATAAATCAACCGGTTTATTTTGCATTAATTCCAGAGCTTGTAATGCACTATCGCAAACTGCAACAAGCTCGAAAAATGGTGTTTTTTCGATATATGACCTAATCTGCTTAAGAGCCAGAGGTTCATCATCTATTGCTATACATCTGATCATATTGGTATAGATAGGTTTATGGTAAAAGTATCTTCATTGTCAATTATATCAAGATGATAATCGGCGCCATAGATTAGAGCTAATCTTTTGCGAGTATTCTCAATACCTATTCCGGAAAAGTCTTTATTTTGATTCTTTTCGATCTTGCTATTTTTTACAATCAACAACAACCTGTTGTTGCCCGTTAGGATTTCGATATTTATAAATGATTCGCTTTTATAGCTTACCCCGTGTTTAAAAGCGTTCTCAATTATTGATGTGAAAAGAAACGGAGGTAAGGATTTGTCGGGAATAACCGTGGGTGTGCTTAAATTAACTACAACCCTTTCGTTAAATCTAAGCTTCATAAGGTCAATATAACTCTGCAGAAACTCAATTTCTCGTTTAAGGGTAGTTTTTTCAGTTTCTGTTTCGTAAAGCAGGTAACGCATCATTTTCGAGAGTTTGATAATTGCTTCTTTAGCTTCATCTGTATTAATATCAACCAAGGAATGAATATTGTTAAGGGTGTTCATAAAAAAGTGCGGACTAACCTGATTTCGAAGAAAGGCCAATTGATTTTCAACATTTTCTTTCTCCAGTTTTATTCTTTTTTGTTCAGATTGAATCCATTTAACAGATGATTTTAATCCAATATCAAATCCAAAAATAAGAAACGAGGAAATCAAAATATTCACATATGGAGGAATTTGTCTGGGATGCTCTCGCAAAGGAGGTGGAAGATTTTCTGTTCTGCCAGAAATTCTATTCATTGGCCTTCTGTTTGTCTCAGATCTTCTAACTAAAAGCTCTCGTTGCAACTGTTTTTTGCTGTTGGGACCGAAATTAGTATAATATACGTACGACACAGAAACAGCAATACTTATTAACAATCCGGCACAAACGATATAAAGTATATGCTTATTAGTAAAAAATAATTTCGGAAGTAGTATGAACCGGTTAATTAAAAAAAGAACAAAAAGAATAAGATGATTTCTCCATACAATAAAAACATGATTCCAATTTATTCCATTTTCAAATTGGCCAAATAACAGAGGAGAGGAAAATAATATAATCCAAAAAATAGTAATGAGGAATATTTCGAAGAAATTGAATTTCCTTATATTTTTCGATAGCTTACGCATGTTTTATTGCAGATAATTAGTAAAAGTAATGTATTCTTAATGAATTTACCAATCCAAAATTTAATAAAAAGAGTAACTGTTACTTATAGCAAAAGAGTTGAGTAACAGTTGTCGGGTAAAAATTATACCGATATAATTAATTTATTAATTCATTTCTCTATGTTCTTGCCTTTGCTGAGGCCTATGTGTTTTCTGAAAATTATCAAACTTTACCTTTTGCTCATCAATTAACAAAGATTTAATTTTCTCTTCAAACTCAGATTTATAAGTTTCCATTTTTTCTCTATTTCTCTTTTTATCCCTTTCTATTTCATCTAACTGTTTTTTAACCTCTTTAAAATGAGCTAGATATAAATCAGTGATCTTTGCTTTCTGTTCGTCTGTTAAAAAGAGTTCTTGAGCCAAATTGTTGGTCATTTTCACAATTTGTGTGGAGTCGGGTATTCTTTGAGGTCTTTGGTCATTTGGTCGTTGTGAATAAGCACTGCTAAAGATCATCGCCAAAACTGTCAGCAAAAACAATTTTGCTATAACAAAAGAAATTTTGTTTTTCATAATTTTTCATTTCTAGTAATTTATTATTTTCTGTAAGATGAAGCTTTGTATTTAATTATATTATCTGTTGGAGAATAGACTATGTCTGAATTAGAGATATTTGAATTCCGTTCTTTCCATGTAATAGTAACATCCAAATCGGTTAGCGTTTCACCACAAATCTCAACAAGTACATATCCATGCTCCATTCTATGAAATAGTCCATTGGGTAAATAATTAGAGTTTGCTCCATTGTAATTATATCTTGACATTAACCAACCACCACCGCCACCAACCACGCACTGGTAAATATCGTTATCTGAATTACCATCTCCATCATCTATTTGAGCTACATCGAAAAAGTGATCATGGCCACAAAAATAGGTTCTAACACCTGCATCTGTTAGGCTTTTCCAAAATATATCACGTTCTGTTTGAAAATCATCCAGACAATCAGAATGAAAAACCTTAAAAGCAGCTTCGTGGCCAAAAACAAAAACATGAGGATTACTATTATTTTCCAATTGCTGATTTAGCCATTCCTGATCAACCCGATGAATGTTAATATAATTATCAAGTCCAATAAAAAAAGCGTTTTTATGATTAAAAGAGTATGTTTGATTTGTTTCGCCTGCTGGTCCATTTTGGGGTAATGCATTTGAACCAGAAAAGATTTTGTTCCAGACAGTAATGTCATCATTAGCATCATCCTCATGATTTCCTCTTATTGGATAAACTCCGATACCGTTATCATACAAAGGTTGAAAAATATCTTGCCACATTTTCAATTCCATTTCGAGTTCTGATGAGGTTGTCATTTTCCCACCTTCGACAATATCGCCGCATAGTAAAATGAAATCAATACTATCCTGAAGAAAAAAAGGAATCATCTCTTTAATTGTATCGGAGTTTATGGTGACATGAGTATCTCCAACAACAGCAAATCTCCATGATTTGCCGTTATTAATAGTTTCTGGCAATTCGTCTTTTTGGCAATTAGAAAATCCCAAAATTGAAAAAACTGCAAAAATTAAAGCTATGATTTTCATAGTTTTGTTATTTGCTAATATTTCTAACACATCTAACATAATTATAAACATAACGAACATCACCCTGGGGACCTTTAAATTGAGGGTATTCATTTATATCTCCGGATTTTGGATCGCTACGTTGAGCTCCGGCACCATGTACATCCATAAGTATGTCATTCATTTTTCCCTGAGCTTCACCAAATGCTATATAAGCAGCGGGGATATTTGGATTTACACCATCAAGATGTGTGGTGCTTGACCAGAAATATGGATATTGTCCGGCAACTCCATCGGGAGCGACAATCGAGGTTGTTTGAAAAACCGGATCGATTGCAGGTGAATTTGTTACAGAAGGACAGCGGGAATAATCCACAATGCTTTGTAGCTCTTTAATATTTGGTAGTCTCCAATCACTATGTCCAGCTAGTTCCAGATTCTCAGCATATTCTAATGCTTCCTGCCAATCGCGAGAAACACCATCATCTGTCTTTTGCCACATTAAACCAGTTGCATTATCTGAAATAGTTCCATCGTTATTGTCGATAAAGTCATTAATTCCATATACAGGATTTCCTCTAACCATACGAAAATACTTTTTACTGGCTACTCCATTTTTGTATATTGAATATCCTTTAATTCGCCCATCGACAAAGTTTACTCCGAATACTGTTTCGTTTGTATTAAATGTTAACCCGACATATTTCGTTGATGACCAGGTTTGGGCATCAATTTCGCGTTCTCCTATGGCGGTATTCCCCAAGGGTTGAATGAAATACGTTTCGTTAATAAAATTTTTTATTGCTATTTCACCATTAACTTTACCAGTGAATAGAATTAATGAGTAAAGTTCTTTAATTGTTGGTACACGCCAGTCGGTGTAACCACCTAATGTTAATGATTTTGCAACAGTTTCTGCTTCAGCATATGTAATCTGTGCTCCCATGTCTTTTTGCCACATAAGTCCGGTAACATTATCGGTGATTATACCATCACCATTATCAGTATAGGAAGGTTGATTACCTTGATAATTTGCATCTTGCCCGTAGAAAAGCGCTCCTGGGTTTGGTTCTTGTATTTCATTTAATTCATCATAAAATAGGATAACATCTGTATCTACAATTGGGTATCCTGAAATATCGGGTAAATTATCAATAATTATTTCATCATTATCTTGTGATTCTTTTTCGCAACTTGTAGCTGTAACTATTAATAGAGAAAGAAAACACACTAAAAGTATTTTTGTTCTTTGAATTGTTTTTCGTTTCATAACTATCAAATTAAATTAACAATTAGTCAAAAATAAACATGTAGTTATCCTAAAAAAAATGAAATCAACAGATCACTGGATTTTATAAGCAGAAACCATAATTTTCCAATCAAAACAAATTACTCTAGAGGAGAAATAACCAACATTGATTTTTACTCTCCAGAACGGAGAATCTCGAAAAGGACTTTAATTTTAAAAATACGAAAAATGAAAGCAAGTAGAATAGAAAAAACAATTATAGAAAGAAACTTAATTCCCCAATAAAAATCAAGATTTACAGAAAGCATCGAAAAAACAAAAAGGACGATAAGAAATAACAAAACCTGGTATATGCGCTGAACACTAAGCCTGAAATTAAATATTTTAAACGATAGAACAACTTGAATAATCGCCGTAAATGTCTGTGTTACTACACTTGCAATAGCAGCTCCAAGAGCAAAATATTTAGGAATCAAAATTAAATTTAAACTTATATTAAGAATTACACCTGATCCGGCCATTAAATTTAGTTGCCTTAAACTTCCATTTGCAGTTAATAATGTACCAAAAATATAGGTTGTAGCAATGCCTATATAACTTAAAATCAACACCCCAAAAATAATCGAGGAGCTTTTAACGTGCTGATGATACAATAAATCCATTATTTCATCACGATAAAAAAACGATGCCGAAGTAATACCAAGCACAGGAACAATTAATAGCAACAAAGAAAAAAAAGTAAGTTGGTCAATTGATTGTTTCTGTTTTATCATACGCGAAAACATGGGTAACAATAAACCAGCAAAGAGAAAAGCAAACATTGCAACAGCGTCCAGAATACGATAAGATTGTGCATAGATACCTGCCTGTTCCTTGCCGTTAGGTAACATTCGCTCAAGCATTACTGAATCGATACGGAAATAAAACGCCATTAGCAAAGTAAGCAAAGCAAAAGGATAGCTTTTTTTAAGTATAGCAATAAAATACGCTCTATCAAAATTGAGCTTTAAAAAATCGGCCTTGCCATAAACTACTATCAGTGTAATTAATAAGGCTATAAAATAAGATACTGTTTGTGCATATATAAACCATTCAATTCTAAAGGATGTCTCAAAAATTCCGCCCCATAAAAGTATGCTGCAAATAATTATCATGAGTGTTCGGTCAAGTACCGATATTATACTATCGGTTTTGAACAAATGCAATCCACTTAAATTCGATCGGAGATATAAAATAAATGATGCTATAAATTGATTGAAAATAAGAAATAGAAGAATATAAAGTTGTCGTAGCTCATAACCTATAATTAATGCCACAGTCATAGTAATAATAAAATACACTATAGCCAGGAGAATGCGTAAAATCACTATCCCCGACAATGATTTACTTAATAGATGGTTGTTTTGAGCTATGTTGCGATTATTAAAATTTGTAATTCCAAAATCAAGGATAATATTCAAAAGAAGGGAAAAATTAAATAATGAGAAATAAAGTCCATACTCTTCGGCACCAACCATGTTCTGAACAGTACGATCAATACCAAAAATCCAGAATGGCTTTATCAGTAGATTAAGAAATAGTAAAAGTAAAAGGTTTGTTAAAAATTTACGTCGCAAAATTTAAATTATCAATTAGTAATTATATCAGTTTTAGATCATCGATTCGTTCAACAGGAATAAAGAAAAAGTTCTGATGATGGCTTTGACCATCGAAAGATGTTAGCATATTGCATTGTTGAACGAATGCTGAATAATTATGCCTGCACAAAAACTCAAAGCTCTTTCTTCTGGTTTCGCCCATCCATAACTCGCAATAAATAAGAGGTCTATTTTTGCAAATTATCTTTTCGGCTCCAAGCAAAACTTCATATTCATAATTCTCTACATCAATTTTAATAGCCGTAACAGGCATTTGTATAAATCCATCTATATCATCAAGTCGTTTAACCTGAACATTATATTTATTACCAATTTCTGGCTTATCACCCTTAATAACATGACTTAAACCATGAAAGTAAACACCATTAATCTTTGGTAGAATCATTTGGATTTCGGTATTCTCGTTACCTAAGGCATAGTTATATAAAACTACATTGTTTAATTTAAATTTTTGCTTAATTCGATTGATATTATTGTAATTAAGCTCAACAGGCTCGAACGAATGAATGGTCGTGGATGGTTTTTTCTTTGCAAAATGATAAGTCATAACACCTATATTTGCACCAACATCAAGTATATTACCTGAATCGTCGATCATATTTAGGAACCTAATAAAAGCCCCTTCACGCTTATCCCACTGCAATTTTCTTATCATGAAAAGTGAAAAAAGAAATAAATATGTTTTTAACCCTAACAATTTTTGAAGTACATATTTTATAAAATTCTTCACCATTTTTTAGCATCTTTGTTACAAATATATGATAAACATAAGAATGAACCGATCATTTTTGGATTAAAAATTGGGAGCAAATACCTTGAAAATTGCAGTAAATACTAGATTGTTATTAAAAAATAAACTCGAAGGTATTGGGTGGTTTACATTCGAAACACTGAAAAGGATCACACAGAATCATTCTGAACATGAATTCTATTTTATTTTTGATCGAGAGTATAGTTCTGATTTTATTTTTTCAAAAAATGTTCATCCTATTGTTATTGGACCTCAGTCGCGGCATCCTTTCCTTTTTTATTGGTGGTTTGAGAGATCGATTCCAAAAATACTTAAAAAGATTAATGCTGATTTATTTATTTCTCCCGATGGGTTTTTATCTCTTTCAACAAAGGTAAAATCTCTTGCAGTTTTTCACGATATAAATTACATGCATTACCCAAAAGATTTCCCATTTCTTGTTCGTCACTATTATCGATATTTTTCTCCACGATTTGCCAAAAAAGCCGATCGCATTGTTACCGTTTCGGAGTTTTCTAAGAAGGATATTGTGGATCAATTTTCTATTAATCCCGAATTAGTTGATGTGGTTTACAATGGTGCCAATAAAATCTACAAACCGATTTCCGAAGAAGAAAAACAAGCTACTAAACAGAAATATACGTCTGGTAACGATTATTTTATATTTGTGGGAGCATTGAGTCCCCGAAAAAACATTGCAAACCTACTACTTGCATTCGATCGTTTTAAAACCCAAACCTTTTCAACAGCCAAGCTTATTATTGTGGGAGAAATGATGTTCAAAACACAAAGAATGAAACGAGCTTATTCTCAATTAGTTTATAAAGACGATGTGATTTTTACGGGGCGAATGAGTCCTGAAGAACTGCGCTATTTATATGGATCGGCAATTGCATTAACCTTTGTGCCATACTTTGAAGGATTCGGGATTCCAATTATTGAAGCGATGAATTGCCATACTCCGGTAATTACATCGAATGTTACATCAATGCCAGAAGTTGCAGGCGATGCAGCGTTACTAGTTAATCCATTTTCGGTTGATTCTATAGCTGATGCAATGACAAGATTATTCGCTGATGACAAGATGAGAAAAGAATTAATCACTAGAGGTTCTATTCAATGCCAGAAATTCAGCTGGGATATAACAGCAGAGAAATTTTGGGAAAGTATTGAAAAAACTATTAAGTAAATATTGAAAATATGTCATTTATTAGAATATGGATTCATTGTGTATGGGGTACAAAAAACCGAGAAGCATTATTCAATAAAGATAATAAAGCAATTATTATCAATCATATCAAAGATAATGCAAAGAGAAAGGGTATTTATATAGATTGCATTAATGGAGGGAATGATCATTTACACTGCCTGATTTCACTTAATCCAAATGAATCTCTTTCAAAAACAGTTCAATTAATTAAAGGGGAATCTTCATATTGGATAAATAAAAGTAATCTCGTTTCAACTAAGTTTGAATGGGGAGATGAATATTTTGCTATCTCCGTAAGTGAATCATCAATTCAGGCAGTTCGTGAATATATAAGAAATCAGGAAGAACATCATAAGAAAAAAACATGGACTGAAGAATACAAAGAATTTATTCAAAACTATAATTTTGATGAGTTGAGGGCTAAAGCCCTTTAATTAATTGTTCTTTAATAACCCCAGCCTAAAGGCTGGGGTTATTAAAACAAGAAAAATTGACTTTTGTCCAATTAAATTAAAAAAGCGATAAATAAGCCAGCCTTTAGGCTAGGCTTATAAAGGACAGAAAACTTATAGGTGTTTGTCTATTAAAATAAATACCCATAACCTCAGCCTTTAGGCTGGGGTTATAAAAGACAGAAAAAATCGGACTTTAGTCCAATAACAAATATAGTTTTATGCTCCTTTCTTATTACAAAGAAAACTTAATTGAAGCAGGCTGCGACGAAGCTGGCCGAGGGTGCCTTGCCGGACCTGTTGTTGCTGCTGCCGTTATTTTACCTGCAGATTATACCCATCCTTTGCTTAATGATTCGAAGAAACTTTCTGAAAAACAACGATATAAGCTTAGGGTAGAAATTGAGAAGGATGCATTAGATTTTGCAATTGGTATTGTTGATAATCATACCATAGATGAAATTAATATTCTGAAAGCATCCATAAAAGCAATGCACCTGGCGCTTGATCAACTTAAAATTATACCAGAACATATAATAATCGACGGAAACCGATTCTATAAATACAAAAACATTTCGCATCAATGTATCGTAAAAGGCGATTCGAAATATTTATCGATTGCTGCAGCATCGATACTTGCAAAAACATATCGTGATGATATTATGAACGAATTGAATAAAGCACATCATCAATACAACTGGAAAAAAAACAAGGGCTATCCTACAAAGGAACATCGCAACGCGATAAGAGAATATGGCACAACAGTTTATCATCGAATGTCGTTCAGATTGCTTGACGAACAATTAACACTTGATTTTTAATTAATCACAACCAATGAAAAAACCATTTTTTTATTTTATTCTAATCCTATTATTTGGTTGCAATGCCAATAAAAACCCAAAAGTTTTTATCTCAACCGAAATGGGAGATATTATTGTTGAATTATATGCAGATAAAGCTCCAATTACAAGTGCAAACTTTCTTCAATATATCGATTCTGAAAAATTCAAATACCTAGCTTGTTTTTACAGAGTGGTTCGGTTTGATAATCAACCTGATAGTTTGGTTAAAATTGAAGTTATTCAAGGAGGGTTTGCTACCGATTCGCTTATTGAAAAAAAACAATTACCAGCCATAAAGCACGAAAGCACAAAAGAAACAGGGATTTTGCATTTAGATGGAACCATTTCAATGGCTCGATTAGAGCCTGGTACAGCCTCATCAGAATTTTTTATTTGCATTGGCGACCAACCCGAGCTCGATTTTGGAGGCAAAAGAAATCCGGATGGACAAGGATTTGCAGCCTTTGGTAAAGTAATTGAAGGAATGGATGTAGTTAGAAAAATTCAGCAATTAGAAGACAGGGATCAATATCTTATAAAACCTGTGTTTATTCAGGAGATTTTAAGGTTTTAACCTATCTATTTTGCATTTTTACCAGCCAACTGGCCACAAGCAGCATCAATATCCTGACCTCGACTTCGTCGAACATTTACAACCAGATTGCGGCTTTTTAGAAAGCTTACAAATGCATCTACCGACTTAGCACTTGATTTGTTGAATTTTGGATTTCCTGTTGAGTTAAACTCAATAATATTAATTTTTACAGGGAAACTTTTACAGTATTCAGCAAGTTCCTTAGCATCGGCTATGCTATCGTTAATACCATTCATTAATAAATATTCGAATGTTATTCGCTGACCAGTTTTCTTATTGAAATATATCAATGCTTCTTTTAATGATTCTAATGAGTTACGTTCATTTACCGGCATAAAATCGGTTCTCTTTTTTTCATTTGCTGAATGTAATGAAACAGCCAGATTAAACTTAATATTATCATCAGCCAGTTTTTTTATCATACGAGGTAAACCAACTGTTGAAAGGGTAACTCGCTGAGGAGACATTCCTAGCCCCTTTTCTGAACCAATCATTTCAATAGCCTTTAATACATTGTCATAATTAAGCAATGGTTCACCCATGCCCATTAATACAATATTGGTTAGCGAAAGATTATATTTTTCTTTTGCAAGCAACATTAATTCAACTACCTGGTGATAAATCTCACCAATGCTTAAGTTTCGTCTTAAACCGAGTTTTCCGGTAGCACAAAATTCACATCCCAGATTGCATCCCACCTGCGAAGAAATACAAGCTGTAGCTCTATCTTCAGATGGAATTAATACGCCTTCAACCAATGAGTTATCAAAAAGCCTGAAAGCAAGTTTTATGGTTTTATCTTTACTTATTTGTACGTTTTCGGGCTTAGCCGATTGAATAAAAAAATGAGTATTCAACAATTCTCTTAGTGGTTTGGAAACATTGCTCATGTCATCAAAACTTTTACAATGCTTCTTCCATAACCACTCGTAAACCTGGGCTACACGAAAAGCTTTTTCGTTATTCTTTTCTAAAAATTCCTTTACCTCGCTTAAGGTAAGCGACAATATATCTCGTTTTGTTTCCACCATAATAATAACTCCCTGTTAACTTTTCTGAACATTTTAGAATGAACAAAGGTATATTAAAAAATAACTTTATTTTTGTTTTTTAAACCATTTAGAAAGTTAATAATCAAAGTAAACAATATACTTAATATTAATTTTGGGGAAATGAAAAAAATTGCACTATTACTAGTTGGATTGGTCTTAATGATGGGTACATCATTAAGAGCAGACGAAGGAATGTGGCTATTGCCACTTATTGAAAAACTTAATATTCAAAAAATGCAGGAAATGGGTCTTCAGCTTTCTGCAGAACAAATTTACAGCGTAAATAACACAAGCCTTAAAGATGCCATTGTAATATTTGGTCGCGGATGCACGGGTGAATTAATTTCTGAGCAAGGTCTTGTTTTAACTAACCACCACTGTGGTTATGGCTCTATTCAGCAACACAGCACCACGCAGCACGATTATCTTAAAGATGGTTTTTGGGCTATGTCGTTCGAAGAAGAAATTCCTACACCCGGTTTAACAGTTACTTTTTTAGTTCGAATAGAAGATGTAACTGAAAAAATGAATGCTACTTTAAAACCAGAAATGACAGAAACCCAAAGACAGCTAGCCGCTACACAAGAAGGTGAGAAAATTGCAATGGAGGCTACTATCGGTTCACATTACACTGCAAAGGTTCAAAGTTTTTTTGGAGGCAATCAGTATTTCTTATTAGTTAATGAAACATTTACTGATATCAGAATGGTTGGAGCACCACCATCATCAATAGGTAAGTTTGGTGCCGACACCGACAACTGGATGTGGCCCCGCCATACAGGCGATTTTAGTTTATTCCGCATATATGCCGACAAAGAGAATAAACCCGCTGGTTACTCTTCAGAGAATGTACCGTACAAACCAAAACATCATTTACCTGTCTCAATAA
The DNA here is from genome assembly GCA_001768565.1 of Bacteroidetes bacterium GWF2_33_16. Taxonomy (GTDB): domain Bacteria; phylum Bacteroidota; class Bacteroidia; order Bacteroidales; family UBA12077; genus UBA12077. The sequence goes on from MEOE01000023.1 coordinate 390,595, forward strand.
AAGGTGTTCAGCCTGATGATTTTGCAATGATTTTAGGATACCCAGGTAGCACTGAGCGATATATGACATCATGGGAGGTTGACGAACTTATAAAAATTACAAATAATAACCGAATTTTTATTCGTAGAATACGTCAGGAAATTTTACTAGAAGATATGCTTGCCGATGCTTCAATTCGCATTAAATATGCTTCAAAATATGCACGATCATCAAATTATTGGAAAAACTCCATTGGGATGAATAAAGCATTAAAGAGATTAAAAATTATTAATAAAAAGAAATTAGATGAAACCGAATTTACAAATTGGGTTAACACTACACCTGAACGAAAAGAGAAGTATTCACAAGCTTTAAGCCTTATCAGCAATTCTGTAAATTCACGAAAAGATTATGAACACGTTACTCAATATATCTCAGAAACATTATTACGAGGAACCGAGATTATTTCTCTTGCTACAGACGCTATAACGCTTGAAGAATCATTAAAATCTGGGGAAAAGGTAAAAATTGACGAAGAAATAAAAAAGTTTAGAGAAAAAGCAACTGATTTTTATAAAGACTATAATACAGCAACTGATCAAAAAGTTGCACGAGTAATGTTCAAAATATTTGCTCAAAATGTAGAGAAAAAATATCAACCTGATATTTTTCAAACAATTGAAACAATTTACAAAAACGATTACTCAAAATTCGTTGACGAGATGTTTACAGAATCAATTTTTGCCGATTCAGTTAAACTCTATTCATTTTTAAAAAATCCATCTGCAGAAAAACTAGCCGAAGATCATGGTTTTATTGCATCAAAATCGATTTCGAAAACAAATACTGACTTGAAAAATACACTTAATCAATTAAATGCTGATTTTGATAAAGGACATCGGTTATATGTTGGCGGTATTTTAGAAAAGAACCAAGGTAAGGCAATGTACCCTGATGCAAATTTTACTATGCGTATGACCTATGGATCGATAAAAGATTATTATCCTATGGATGCGGTTCATTATGACTATATTACTACTCTTGATGGAGTTATGGAAAAAGAGGATCCAGACAACTGGGAGTTTGTTGTTGAAGATAAGTTAAAAGATCTTTACGCGAAGAAGGATTTTGGCAGATATGCTCTACCAAATGGAAAAATGCCAGTTGCATTTCTTTCGACAAACGACATTACAGGTGGTAATTCAGGAAGCCCCGTAATTAATGCCAAAGGCGAATTAATTGGAACTGCATTTGATGGTAACTGGGAAGCAATGAGTGGTGATATCGTTTTTGAGCCAGAACTTCAGAGAACTATTAATGTTGATGTAAGATATACATTATTCATTATTGATAAATTTGCTGGTTGCACAAGGTTAATTGATGAAATGACAATTGTTGAGTAAAACAACTATTATATATTTAAGCTAAGGACCGGGTTATACTGGTCCTTTCTTTTTTAGCCTGACGTATTCATAAATATTATATTTCTTCAATATTTATGAATAGTACAGGATAACCCTGACTGAGAAATTCATATTGTTTCCCTTCTCGAAATTATATAATTTTCAAACGTCAGAAGAAAAATTCATTCAGCTTATGAATTTTTCAGGTTAGCAAAAATTTTTACTACTTTTATAAAATCTATGACTCCCAAAATTACTATATATACCGATGGTGCTGCCCGAGGAAATCCTGGTCCGGGAGGATATGGAATAGTTATGATGTCGGGAGCACACCGCAAAGAATTATCGGAAGGATTTAGATTAACCACCAACAATAGAATGGAGCTTTTGGCAGTTATTGTAGCTCTTGAATCCCTTAAAGTTGAAAATAGTATTGTTGATATTTATACCGATTCTAAATATGTAGTTGATGCTGTTGAGCAAGGATGGCTTTTCGATTGGGAAAAGAAACGTTTTAACAAAAAGAAAAACCCGGATCTTTGGATTCGTTTTTTAAGTATTTATAGAAAACACAAGGTTCGATTTCATTGGATTAAAGGGCATGCCAACAATAAGGAAAACGAACGCTGCGATCAGCTAGCTGTTGAAGCATCAAACAAACAAAAGGTGCATATCGATACTGTTTATGAAAGCCTTAGCGAGGATCTTTTCGAAAATTAACATATGGATATCTTAACCTCACCATACGGGGCTCTATTTCTTCTTTCGGCAATTGGAATTGCATTGGGTAAAATAAAATTCAGAAATATTTCGCTCGACACTTCTGCTATATTTTTTGTTGCATTATTTTTTGGACATTTAGGAGTTAACATTCCAATAATTATTCAGCAAATTGGTCTTATTTTCTTTATGTACAGCATTGGTATTCAGGCTGGACCAGGTTTTTTTGAATCGTTTAAGAGAGGAGGAGTTCATCTTATTTATCTAGCCTTAATCTTGGGTATCTCAGGAAGTATAATCACTATTATTCTGGCAAAGATTTTCAATATTGATATGTTGATGGCTGTAGGATTATTTTCCGGATCGCTAACCAGTGCATCGAGCCTCGCTGTTACTATAGAAAACACTCATTCGGCATTACCTTCAGTTGGTTTTGGTATTGCTTTCCCTTTTGGAGTTATTGGGGTTGTTTTAATTACACGACTCTCTCCTCAACTATTTAAGATTAAAATACCAATTGAAGAAGAAAAACATATTGCCGAAATCCGATCTGTTTACCCAAACCTTATTAATAAAAACTTTGTAGCAGAGAATCCGGAAATAATTGGAAAAACAATAGCAGAGATTAAACTGCGTCAACTTACAAACACCAATATTTCAAGAATATACCAACAAAACATATCTTTTATTCCTAACGCGCAAACAGTAATTCAAAAAGGAGATATATTAAGAGCCTGTGGTACTAAAGAAGACTTATTTAAACTGTGCAGTTTTATAGGTTCCGAAACCCATATTCAAATTCCTGTAAACCGGAAATATATTGTTCGCCAGTTTTTAGTAACCAACAACAAAGTAATAAACAAATCGCTCGGACAACTTGCCCTTCTTCAGATGTTTAATGCCACAGTTACAACTATAAGAAGAAGCGGAATTGATATTATCCCGAATGCGAATAGCCGATTACGTTTTGGTGATAAAATAACCATTGCTTTACCTGAAGAAAACCTCGTAAATGTGAGCGAATTAATTGGCAATAATCGCAAAAAACTCGATGAGATAGATTTTTTTCCTATCATAACTGGCATTTTAATTGGTGTGTTAATTAGCCTGATAAAAATTAAACTTCCATTTGGTATTACTTTTACTCTTGGGTTAACAGGGGGCGTTTTAATTTCCGGTCTTTTGTTAAGCCGAATAGGTAAAACAGGAAAAATTATATGGAATGTTTCAGGAGGATCAAATCAGTTTATGAGAAAACTTGGATTGATTTTCTTTTTATCTGGTGTTGGAACACAAGCAGGGAGCCAGATAATTAATGTAGTAAAGGCTAATGGAATAAGTCTTTTTGTTATAGGTATTGCTATTACAGTAATTCCAATGTTTATAACTCTGATTTTGGGCAGATATTTCTTTAAACTTAATTTTTTAACTCTACTAGGGGCACTAACTGGAAGTATGACAAGCACACCAGCATTATCAGCAATTGAACCATTAACCAAAACTAATGCACCACAGATTGCCTATGCAACAGTGTATCCTTTTGCATTGATTATCATAATAATTTTAAGCCAGATTATTATTTTGTTTTAATAAAATAATTCCGCCATCATCATCACAGAAGTAAAAAAACAGGATAAGCTAATAACTAATGAGACTAAAAAAAATTGTGGGATATACTGGACTCGAACCAGTGACTTCCACCTTGTCGAGGTGACACTCTGAACCAACTGAGTTAATATCCCATAGATTAACAAATATACGATATTTTGGCTACATCAAAATCATTACTTTAATGGATTTTAAGATTAGAATTCGTTATATTTACATAAAATTGAGTTTTTTGATAAATAGCTGTTTTTCAGCTAGGTAAAATAGTAACAATTTCAAAATTACAAATGCTAAAAAATATTCTACTTATAGGAATGGGTGGATTTTTAGGAAGTATTTTCCGATATTTTATATCCTTTTTAAATATTTCATATGATATTTTCTCCATTCCAGTAGGAACATTATTGGTAAATATTTCTGGTAGTTTTATTATTGGCTTTTTAACAGGCATTGCTGATAAAAGTACTATTTTAACATTGGAGTGGAGGCTTTTTCTTATGGTTGGCCTTTGTGGTGGATTTACTACATTTTCTACATTTACAAACGAAAACCTTACACTATTGCACAATGGACAATTCCTTTCAATAGGTATTTATACAGGACTGAGTATATTTCTTGGTTTTATTGCAGTTTATCTTGGTTACATAACTTCAAATATTTTATAATATGGAAGAACAAAGCCACAGCATATTAAAGATATATGCAAGTACAACAGACAAAATCGAAAATCAAATGCTTTATGAATTTATCGTTTACAAAGCACATGAGGAGGGCATTTCGGGTGTTACCGTTTTTCGAGGAATAATGGGATTCGGATCAAGCAGCAAAATAAGCTCAACCAGATATTGGGAACTAACTGAAAAACTGCCCATTGTAATTGAGCTAATAGATAAAACAGAGCTTGTAGAAAAGTTTTACAAAAAAATCAAACCCGATTTGATGAATATGCCCAAAGGTTGTCTGGTATTAATGGAATCGATAAATGTTCTACTTCAGAAATCAGGAAAATAATCTTGAACAGAAGTTCTTGTTTTATTTAGGGTAAACCGATTTGGTAAGTGCATCCAACAGCCTACTGCAACCACCTTTTTTTACAAACTCCGAATGCTCTGTTACTGAGTTAAAATGCTGACCACAAATATCAGAGCATTCCATTGTATAATCAGTTACCTCATAGAATGATTTTAATATTTTTTCAAATTCAGTATCGCTTAGGGAATATTTATAACTATTATTTCTAACTCGGGCAAGGGTATTCATCCAGATTGCAGCACTTAATGCACCACAAGCATTTCCGCTTAATCCATAACCGCCTGCAAAACCAGCAACCATTGCCATTTCTTCATCACTTCCACCAAGTCTTTTTACAACTTCGGAAGCACAACTTATTGGTTGCTCAGGTAAACCCGATTGATCAGAATCTAAGCCATCGTTTGCAGCTTGTATAGCATGTGGAGCCCAGTTACCAGCAAGCCTGAAACAAGTTACCATTTTCCCTCTAATCATATATTTTAAAATACTGAAATTCTTCGACCAGTCAGTATCGGTTATTTCTGAGCAATTATCGCTTTTTGCAAAATCTTTAAATGATTTTAAAATGTGCTGCGTTGCTACAATAGACATACCAATGGCTTTATCACGCTTATCAAACCTTCGGTATGCTTCTGCCCCAACACCCATTGCTGCGCCCCATAGCATCCCACACTGATATCCCATTTGTACAATTCCTCCAGCTAAAGGGTCTGCTGCGTTTTCTTCCAAAGGTTTTGGATGACCATACTCTCGGTTTAAAATATGAAAAAATGTTCGTGAACATGTACCCTGCTTTAAAAAGGTTCTTTTTGTTCTTAATTTTACTCTATTATTTTTTATCCAATTCATTGGTTCTCCTCCATCATATTTATTTTATTTGACTTAATACACATATTATCTCTCTTATTTTGTTCCCTTCCTTAAAACTAGATCCTCATCATAATTAAAAGAAAAAACCTCTTCCAATGGCAAGTTGAATACATGGGCAATACGGAACGATAGTTCAAGTGTAGGTGAATATTTACCATTTTCTATGGCTACAATTGTTTGTCGGGTTACCCCTGTTTTATCGGCCAACTCCTGTTGTGTCATTTCATTCGCCATAAAACGAAGCTTACGAATATTGTTGATTATTAAACACGTGCTCATATTAAATTCCTTTCCTGTAATAATAAATTTTAACAATCTCAGATACTATAGCAGCAATAAATCCTGAAAAAATAAGCGTAATAAACATTACATAGGGCTGCATATTAAGTGTTAAGGAACCCATTGACAACACAAAGCCTGATATGAAAATCCAGTGCGATATTCGAATTGCTTTTAATTCTATTAGCTTGTCCCGCTCATCAGTTATGCTAGGAAAATCTTCGTTGGTAATAATTTTATTGATGATAGCAAATATGATATGAATAATAATTTGAACTACAATTGAAACGGGTATTAAAAAGAGAAAAGACCTTCCCCAAAATTTAAAATCGTTTAATATTTCCGGATTGCCTGCAATATATTTTTGATATACATACAGAGAATAAAATCCGAGTATAAGTATTGAGCTAATTACAGATACAAGAATCTGCTTTTCCTGAATAGTTATTTTTTCTTTCATATGTCTATTAGTTTATACTTTTTGTATGATATTTACGACTCAAAGATAATTATTTTTTACTTTATGTCTAATTTTTTTTACATTTATTTTATAATTAATCATCAATTGCCTTAAAAAGCTCATTCCTCGAGAAATTTTTTTTGTACTTATTGAATTTATAAGACATTTACTTTACTTGAAATTCAAGGAAGTATAATGGAGCTTAAACTAATCCATAAAATCCTCATTATTTATTATCTTTGATACTAATAAAGCTTGCAATTTGAAACGATATGTTATTATAGTAGCCGGTGGATCGGGGCAGAGAATGAATAGCTCTGTGCCAAAGCAGTTTCTTAAAATAAAAGATGAAGTTATTTTAATAAAAAGTATTCGTGCATTTTATTCGTTCGATCCTGATATAGAAATCGTTATTGTATTACCCGAAAATCAGATTGATATTTGGAACGACCTTTTAAAAATAGAAGGTTTCGACATAAATCATATAATTGTTAAAGGAGGAGCAACTCGTTTTCATTCGGTTAAAAACGGCTTGTCGGTTATTGGCTGTGATGGATTTGTTGCAATACATGATGGGGTGAGGCCCCTGGTAAGCAAAAGCACCATACAGACTACATTTGAAACTGCTGAAAAATCAGGCAATGCTATTCCATTTATAGATTTAAACGATTCTATCAGATTTGTTGATGATACAGGTAATATGGCTGTTGATCGAACAAAATACAAATTGATTCAAACCCCACAGGTTTTTGATTGTATACTCATAAAAAAAGCTTATGAACAGGAGTATTCAGACAAATTTACCGATGATGCTTCCGTTGTTGAAAATTTGGGAATAAAAATCAACCTGGTTCAAGGGAACATCGAAAACATCAAAATCACCACCCAGGTTGATCTAAAAGTTGCAGAAGTACTTACCGATTATTTATCGGCATGAAAAACTAAAAATGGAATGTTTGTGTGAAACAGAACTTTTCGTGTAATACTTGGATTTAGAAGCTTTGATATTATCCCCTGCTTGTGTGTAACCATTGAAATAATATCAATATATTTTTCTCGAATAAACTCTTGCATTCCTGCAAGAAAGTCCTTGTCTTCAATTATACTACAATGAATTTCATAATCGCTATAATGCTGCAGTAGTTTTTCTTTTAGGGAATCCATTTTTACCCTGTCCCAAACCTGCGAATCAGATGTTCCAATATGCACACAGTAAAGTCTGAACTCAAATGGCGACAATATGCTTATTAATTTTTTAATAGCATGGTAATCAGAATCATCAAAATCTGTTGCATACATAATGTTTATTGTCGCTATTCCTTGGTAAATTGAATCTTCGGGAATAACCAACACAGGAACTTTTGACTCTTCAATAATTTTAGCCGTTACGCTACCAATTAAATCATTTTCTCTTTCGCCCTGACCACGTGTTCCAATAATTATTACTTCGGGATTGTATTTCTTACTCTCTTCAATGATTTCTTCGCTAGCAATTCCTCGCATCAGGGCATAATCAATTTTAATCCCTTGAATTCCCTCTTTTTCAATTTTCTCTTTAAGATCATCATAAAACTTCTCCATGCTATTTTTTGCCCTGATTTCAATTTCGCGAATAATCTCATCCATATTCACTTGATAGTAATACGTATCGGTCAGCGGCATTGAGTTTACCACTGGATTGTAGTATACATGCATCAATTTAATCTCTGCATTTAGCTTTTCAGCAAGTCCGATAGCGTAACGGCATGCATTAACAGAGTAATCACTAAAATCAATAGGTACAAGTATTTTTTGAATTCCTTGGGTTGGTTCTTCTTGTTCGTCCTGATACTCCTCCCTCCATTGTTCACTAACTTTTTCGACAATTCGAAGAGCTTTTTCAAGGTTACGGGACGAAACCTGCACCTTTACACCTCCTGAAACAACAGAATGAATTAAATTGACATTTTTCAGGTAGCATTCAACTCCCTCTGATTCAAGGCGGGTTCTTAAAATCTCAGCCCTGGCATAATTGTGCATTGCAATGGTTATAAGTTTATCTTCCATATACTACAGTTTTATATTTATCAAAAAAAAGAAAAGGAAAAAAGGAAAAAACAATGGTGGTTTCTTTTCAAAAATTCTCTCTGCAATGATATGTAAGTTCCATTTTTCCATCGCTTTTTATCATTTCGACAAAGTGTTAAGAACAAATGAGAATATGCAGTAAGAGAGTAAATAGAATTCGATATAAATTACAACTTTTTAAAGCTAAAATCAAGTTAAATGATTTCTTTTTGGCAATAAATGTTGGCTGCCTGTTTATTATCGTTTTAAAAATATTATTTTTGTGCTGATACAAAAGAAAGAATGGAATATGGATATTAGAAGAAGCTTTATTAAAGATTTATTAAAATCGACAGAGGTAAATAAAACCGTTAATGTTAAAGGCTGGGTAAGAACCAAGAGAGATAATAAACAGATTGCTTTTATAGCAGTAAACGATGGATCGACCATAAACAATATACAGGTTGTACTTGACCTGGCAAATTATGATGAAAATAAGTTTAAACTAATAACTACCGGATCAAGTTTAAGTGTTACAGGAACTCTTGTTCAATCAATGGGAAAAGGACAATCTGTAGAAATTCAGGCAACAGAAATTGAGCTTTATGGCACTGCTGACCCTGAAACATATCCGTTACAAAAGAAAGGTCATACTCTTGAGTTTTTGCGTGAAATAGCTCATTTACGTTTTAGAACAAACACATTTGGAGCAATCTTTAGAATTCGACATTCAATGGCTTTTGCTATACACAAGTATTTTAACGATCACGGATTTTATTATTTACATACACCCATAGTTACGGGATCGGATGCTGAAGGTGCCGGAGAAATGTTCAGAGTATCAACGCTGGACATTCATAATTTACCAAAAACAGAAGAAGGAAAAATTGATTTCTCTCAGGATTTTTTTGGTCAGGAAACTAAACTAACCGTTTCTGGTCAGCTTGAAGCTGAGTTAGGAGCAACGGCTCTGTCTAATGTTTATACTTTTGGGCCTACATTCAGAGCCGAAAATTCAAATACTCCGCGCCATTTGGCTGAGTTCTGGATGATTGAACCCGAAATGGCTTTCTATGATATCATGGATGATATGGATTTGGCGGAGGATTTTCTAAAATATCTTATATCATATGCATTAGAAAACTGCAAAGAAGACCTTGATTTTTTAAATAACATGTACGATAAAGAATTAATTGAAAGGCTAAACTTTGTTGTAAATAATAGTTTTGAAAGAATTGATTATACTGAAGCAATAAATATACTTATAAAAGCTGATCAGAAATTTGAATATCCAGTTAAGTGGGGTTCTGATTTACAATCGGAACATGAGCGGTTTTTAGTTGAGAAATATTACAAAAAACCTGTAATAGTAACCAATTATCCGAAGGAAATTAAAGCATTTTATATGAAACAAAACGATGATGGAAAAACTGTTCGTGCAATGGACGTTTTGTTTCCTCGTATTGGTGAGATTATTGGGGGTTCGCAGCGCGAAGAAGTATATGACAAGATTGTTTCACGTATAAGAGAAATGGGTATTCCTGAAAAAGAAATGTGGTGGTATCTCGAAACTCGTAAATTTGGAACCGTTCCTCATAGTGGCTTTGGACTAGGTTTCGAGCGATTGATTTTATTTGTTACCGGGATGGCAAATATTCGTGATGTAATTCCGTTCCCGAGAACACCTAAAAATGCTGAATTTTAGTTATATTTAGAGTATTATAAAAAACGAATGTTAAAGCAAAGTTTACAGCAAAAATTATTACAAAAGCTGTCTCCTCAACAAATTCAGCTCATTAAGCTATTGGAAATCCCAACCATGCAGCTTGAGCAACGAATTAAGCAGGAGCTTGAAGAGAATCCTTTGCTTGAAGAGGGCCAAACTGAGGATGAAAATTTTCAGGAAGACAATAATGACGAAGAAATTACTGAAGATAACCTCAACGATAATAATGATGAGTTTTCGTTTGAGGATTATATAAACGATGAAGATGTTCCTTCATACAAGCTTGTAGCAAATAACTACTCAAAAGATGACAAAAGAGAAGAAATTCCATTTACTACAGGAGTATCTTTTCATGAGCATCTGCAAAATCAGATTGGCTTACGCAGCCTTTTGGAAAAAGAGCATATTCTGGCTTTGTACCTTATCGGAAACATTGATGATGATGGATACATACGTCGAAAACTGGAGGCTATTGCTAATGATTTATCCTTTTCGCAAAATATAGAAACCGATGAAGATGAGTTATTGGAAGTGTTAAAAATAATTCAGGATCTTGATCCCGCAGGTGTTGGTGCTCGCAGTTTACAGGAATGCTTACTCCTTCAGATAAATAATAAAGATCAGGAATCAATAGAAATAAAGCTAGCCCGCAAAATTCTTAAATATTACTTTCTTGAGTTTACTAAAAAACATTACGACAAAATTGTTACTCGTTTAAATATTTCCGAGGAAGAGTTAAAATCAGCAATAAATGAGATCTTAAAGTTAAACCCCAAGCCAGGAAGTAGTTATTCTGATTCGCAATCGAGAGTAATACAAACACTCGTTCCGGATTTTGTTCTTGAAAGCAAAGATGGACAGTTATTGCTTTCGTTAAATTCAAAAAATGTTCCCGAGCTTCGTTTAAGTAATTCTTATAACGATTTAATACAAACCTATACTAAAAGTAGCCGTAACGAAAGAACCAGAGGAGAAAAAGAGGCATTTTCGTTTGTAAAACAAAAGCTTGATTCGGCCAAATGGTTTATAGATGCAATTAAGCAAAGGCAAAACACTTTGTTTATTACTATGAATGCCATTATTGATTATCAGTACAAATATTTTCTCGATGGTGATGAAGCTTTTCTTCGTCCAATGATTCTGAAAGATATTGCTGAAAAAACAGGCTTGGATATTTCTACAATTTCGCGTGTGGCAAATAGCAAATATATACAAACACATTTTGGAATTTTCCCATTAAAATATTTCTTTTCGGAAGGCCTCCAAACCGAATCAGGAGAAGAAGTATCTACCCGTGAAATAAAATCGATTCTTAAGGAATGTATTGAAAACGAAAACAAGAAAAAACCACTAACAGACGATCGGCTTACCATCATCTTAAAAGAAAAAGGTTATTTAATTGCCCGAAGAACTGTAGCTAAATACCGCGAGCAACTTAACATTCCTGTTGCCCGATTAAGAAAAGAATTGTAATCATGAGGAAATATATTTCGAAGAGCATTTCTATACTTTTTCATCCGCTTGTTTTGCCTACATTGAGTATATTTATTTTATTTAACTCAGGCACATATTTAGATTTTATACCATACAATGCCAAAAAAGTTGTTATACTAATTGTTTTTGTAAGCACATTTGTATTACCACTTACATTTGTTCCTTTTTATCTATTTCAGAGCATTATTAAGAATATCCAAATGGAAAGTAATAAAGAGAGGCTTGTACCATTTTTTATTTCGTTCTGCTTATACCTTTTTTGTTATTATTTGCTTTATCGCATAGGTTCGCCAGAAATGATTAACCGGCTAATTCTTGCTGCAGCTACATCAATCCTTCTCTTATTTATTCTTTCTATTAAATGGAAGATTAGTGCTCATATGGTTGGAATTGGTGGACTTACAGGAGCTTTAATTGCCTTGTCTCTTTTGTTAAAAGTTAACATGCAATACTATATTATTGCATCGGTTTTGGCTTCAGGACTAATTGGATTTGCAAGACTTTGGCTTAAGGCTCACTCACCTAAGCAAATCTATATTGGCTGGATTACCGGATTAATTGTGACTTTTATTGTGCTTTTCGTTTTTTAGTACCTTTTCTAAATTATCAATTCTTTTCATAAGAATCTCATCCCTTGATTTCTCAAAATCCATTGGAAAATCGATTTTGTTTCTAATTGCTTTGTCAATACAAAAATCCTTTTGAAAGAGAGTGTAAAACAATCCCTTATTGTAAAGATATGTGGCAAGGTACTCTTGCTCTGTTTGACCCGGAGTTGGAACAATTACAGCTGTTTTTTGCAAAGCAACCAAATCCATAACAGAGCTATACCCTGAGCGACAAACAACTACCTTAGATTCGTTTACTAACGACAATAGCTCATGAGAATTTACCATTTCAAAAACACTTATATTCGTGGTTGATTCAAGTACTTTTTTAGAATTTGCGCCTCTAACGATAGCTACTTTATAATCTTTTATTAAAAGTTGCCTATAAACTAATTGCTCAAAAATTGTTCGTTGAGGTTCTGGGCCTGAAAGTATTATGAGGATATCGTACTTTGTTTTATTCTGATTTAAACTACTTTCTTTCGTAAACCGCGATAATGGCCCAATATAAAATACAGTTGGATAATTATAGATATGTGAAAGGATGCCTGATAAATTATTATCGTCCTCAAAATCAGGAACCCAGCATTCGTTATATTGCCGAATAATTTTCTTAACTATCCAACGAGAAATTGGCTCAAAAACTTTAAAAACACCAGGAAATAAAACATTCAGCTGGTGAGTAATAAAAACAGAGTATATCGATTTATTCCATAAACCATATCGGTTATCAGAAATAACGCAATCTATTTGCTCCCGTTTTAAAAGTCTTTTTAATAAAAAATGCTCCTTTATAGAATATATAATTAGTGCAGGTAATAACCGTAACATAGTAAAAAGCTGCGTATTTTTATTGGAGTATTTAACTCTATATTGTGGAAGAACGAACCACTTTAAAAAAGGAAACTCATTTTTTAAATACTCAAGAGCTACTCCATCAGCAGCAATTATTACATTGTGATTTCTTTTAAGAAGTTGATTAATAATAGGAACCATGCGGCTTGCATGACCCAGACCCCAATTCAATGGGCAAACTAATATCCGGGTTTTATTATTCATTAAATATTTATAATGATGACTATACTATAACGCTAAGCTTGCTCTTTTCCGTAATTTGCATATTGGTAAAATCAAAATCGGTAATTAAATTAATTCCCGGTTTTTTACCAACTTCTATTGAGCCAAACACTTTTTCAATTTGCAACGCTTTTGCCCCATTTATTGTTGCCCATTGAAGAACCGTTTCAAAGGAAATACCTGATTTAATTATTATAATAGCCTTCATTTCTTCGAGAATCGAAAGACTTGTGTTTGATGCTAAACTATCTGTTCCTAACAAAACCTTCTCTGAGAAAGGGAGAAATATATCAAGATTAGGATATTTGTTTTCGATAAAATAATTAGATAATGGACATAAAACAAAATAGGCATTTTTAAAGTCTTTAATTGCTTTTTTTATTTCCTGAAACGAGCTATAAAGATTATGTACAAAAAATATTATATTATGATGGGGTAATCGGTCGGCTATAGATTCGAATGAATTTTTCCCGGTGGGAAGCCAATTTGAGAGATCAATTCCGATTCTAGTAAACAGATCAACTAATTTTCCCTTTTTAGAAGTAAACATTTCATTCTCAAAGGCAGATTCCTGCATATGTATAGAAAGAATAGAGATCTCTTTTTCGGCAAGAGCACTGATTTGTCTAAATAAATCATCCGAAACCGAATAGGGAGCATGAGGAACAATTGAAACAGCAAGACCTTTTTCAGCAAATTGGTTTTTCAATTTTAGATTTGTAGAAAAAACCTCATCTGCATTACCATGCAACCCTAGCGCTTCGACAAAGGTATGATAGTATATTTTACTATTGTACTTAACTTCTATTGAACGATTTGTATTTGCAATATCGGCAACCGCAACTATACCATTGCGTCTCATAAGGTCGTCGTGCAAAACCATAGCTGACAACACATTTGCAGAATCTGATTGTTTTTTATAAGCAATCATTTCGCTTACAAAGTCTGGGAGCGTTAGTCCCGGCGTAATTTTCCCTTTTAACTCTGATAATTCTAAATGGCAATGGGAGTTTATAAAGCCCGGAACGAGAACACCATTATAATATTCAAGGCTGCCCGATTCTGTTAGGTTACCTTTTGTATCAATTATGTTTAGAATTGTTCCAGAATCATCAAATTCAACAATCCCATTTTTTAGAGGAGGTTGAGATACGGGGAAAATATAGTTGGCAACAACGCGCCGCATAGCTATTCTACTTTGGGTGTTTGTTCTTGTGTTTCTTCTTTTACAATAGTTTCAAGTTGGCTTAGTCGGTTAAGTACTTCAATATAGATTTTATCATAATCATTAATATTGTGACTATAGTAATAAACTGATGTATCAAAATCTTGTCTGGAATAGCCATGATTTTCGAAAATCACATTATAGTAATTTGCGCTATCTAATTGGGCAAATTGTTTTCGTACCTCTGTATTGGTAAACATACCATCTAACATATGAATATCAACTAGAATATCAATCATTTTATCTTTAGGAATAAGATTATGCGGAACGTTATCCTTTGGTTTACAAGAAAAACTTAAAACAAGAATAAATAAAACTATATATCGCATATGATTAATTTTGAATTAAAACAAAGGTATAATTTTTACTGATAAAAAAAACCGACTCTAAAGCCGGCCTTTTTGCTTTCATTTATAATCGTTATCTAATCTCATTAAATTTATAACCTATCATAACTTCGATTGTACCATTAGAATATTTTCGCAATTCGGAAAGAGTAATATCGTATGCAATACCTATTAAAAACTTATTTTCGTAATTATATCCTCCAATAATGGATATGGCATCACTGGTTCTGTATGATAATCCACCCCATAACATTCTCTTATAGGTAGTTTTTAAATTTATTTCACCTTGTATTTGACCTGGTGACATGTATTTAATTAACAGTGAGGGAGATAAAAGAAAATCTCTATTTAAAATAAGATTATAACCTCCAGCAAGATAAAAATGCTGCTTAAGTCTGTTTATTCCTTTATCCGAATCAACATCTTCAATTTCGCCATGCAGATTATTTAATTTATTCCCAAACAATTGGTGTGCTGAAATACCTGCATAATAATATGTTGAATATAAATAAATACCTACGGCACCATCAAGAGCATAAGATGATTCAACATTGCCAGTAAAAGCAGGGTCGTTTATACCTTCCCCAATATCTATTTTTGTATTATCTAATTTGAATTGAGTCATTCCAATATTTAATCCTCCAGAAATTCGAATAGCGTCATTTATTGCGATATTATATGCGTAAGTACCTCCAAGAGCCAAACGACTATCGGGTCCGGTAATGTCATTATAAATATACCCTCCATAGCCCATAGGAAGCTTTTTTAGAGGACCATAACCGGCAACACTCATTGTTCTGGGAGCATCTGTTATACCCATCCATTGAATTCGAGAATTTGCCCTAATATTAAATGAATTTAAAGTACCTGCAACAGCAGGATTAATTAGATATTCATTAAACATCCATTGTGTATAAAAGGGTGCTTGCTGCGCTTTTGCCGATTCGACAAAAAGCAGGCAGAATAAACCAAATATGAGATATTTTATTGTTTTCATATTAACGTACAATTGTTACAGGTCCAGTCATTACTTTATAACCAGGCTCATTTGTATGTATTATATAATAATAAGTACCTGTCGGTAAATCACTTCCGTTTTCTGTTCTGCCATCCCAACATTTATCGGGATCATTATTCACATAACCTTTTTGCATATATACTTTAACTCCCCATCTTGTAAATACCTGCACCAAATTGTTGGGGAAATTATCTATATTTTCAATAGACCAAGTATCATTTATACCATCTCCATTTGGAGAGAAACCATCAGAAGCATCCACATTTGCAATAAAATTAACAAATATTGAATCCGTTTCTAAGCAAGCGTCTGTACTAATTGCGGTCAGCAGATACCATCTAGGGAGATCTGGAGTAACATCGGTAACTAATGCATTTATATTCTGAATACCAATTACTGGTGTCCAATTATACGTAGCACCAATAGCTATATTTTGAACCTGACCTATAAGTGTGTGTGTTGCTATATTTACTTTAACATCAATCGTATCATTATCATCACCCTCATCATCCAATATGCTAAGACCTACACCTTGGTGAACAATTACCGGCTCGCTGGGGAATATATCATAACAGAACTCATTAACTGCTGTCATAACATAATTGGCAGATAAAAGAGGATCAAACTGAACAGTTTGCGGACTAGACTCTATAATTGTAGTTACAACAGGAGGTGAAAAGCCACCTTCAGTTATTTGCCAATATACAGTATCAACAGCTGTTGTGGTTAACTCAAAACTTATTCCGCCTGTATAGCTGCATAAAGTATCTCTATCTAAAACATGAGAAAAGCTTATATCAAAGATTGTGTTTGCAGTTATTATTACCGCTTCGTTTTGTGCGCAACCCCGGCTATCGGTAACTGTAAGGTTATATGTTCCATCTTCCAGATTAGTCAGGTAATCAGAAATTGAAGTAAATCCTCCCGGGCCTGTCCAGCTATAAGAATAATCAGGAGTACCTCCGCTCGGATCTACATTTATTGCTCCATTTGCAATCACCTGATCTTTTGCAAAACTATTGATACAATATTTATCTTTTAAATTCACCAGAATATTCATTGCTTCGGGCTGAATAATTTCGATAGAAGCTGTTGCCTCGCAAGAATTAGGCAAATTACTGTCGACAATTGTCACAGAATATTCTCCTTCAGCCAAATCACTTATTGATGCAGTAGTTTCTCCATTACTCCACGTATACGTGTAACCAGGAGTACCATTGCTAATATTTACACTTATACTTCCATCTGTTAATCCATTACAACTAATATCAATTTTATCAAATACAATTGACATAGCGGGATTAATTACAACTGAAGTATCAATTATAGCTTCACAACCATTGGCATCCTGTACAGTAATTGTATAGTTTCCTGCATTTAAATCTACAAACAAAGGAGATGCCTGAAGTGCAAAACCTGTTATTGCATATTGATATCCAGGAGTACCACCTGTTGCAGTTATAATCTCAATTTGACCAGTATTTATAGGATCATTACATTCTGATGTATGAGTAACAATATAATCAGTAATAAGTAACTCGTCGGGTTGGTTTACATTTACTGTACTATCTCCGCTTAAGCAACCATCATCGTCTCTTATAATAATTACATAAGGTCCGGCATATAATCCAGTAAATAAATTGCCTGGCTGGTAATTTACACCACCATCGACAGAATATTCAAAATTACCAGTTCCTCCGCTAGCAGTAACAGTTATTGTTCCAGTATTATCTCCATAACAAGTATTAACATCAGTAATAGTTACAACATCAATAACAATAGGTATTGGGCCTGTAATAGTAGCAACATCTATTGCAGTTAGAGTATCGCAATCGTCGCTAATAAATATTGAATATGTTCCAGGAATTAAACCAGTAAAAGTGTTTGAAATCTGGAAGTTTACATTATCAAGCGAATAACCCAATGTTCCGGCACCACCACTGGCATGTACAATAATTTCTCCATCATTTCCTACTCCAATACAAGATACAGGAAATGCTTCGATTAAATCAATTGTTACAGGATTCGGTTCAGTTATTTCAATTGTATCACTATAAAGAAAACAAAGATTGGCATCACGAACTGCAATAAACACTGAATCTCCTGTCAATCCTGCAAAAATACCTGTAGTATTTGACCATTCCGGAACTTCGGTAATAGAATAATTATATGGCGCTAATCCACCTGAGGCTATAATTTCAATTTGGCCGTCACTACCTCCGTTGCACGTTACCGGAGTAATATTATATGTAGCAGTAATTTCTGTTCCTTGAGTAATTGTAATCAAGGTATCTTTTGAACAACCACTAATACCATTAATTGTAAATAAATAACTTCCAGCTTTTAGTTTGTCGAAGGTTTCTCCACTATTTTTTGGCAATCCCGAATAGGTATCGTAAGTATAAGTTAAAACACCTGTTCCTCCTAAGAAATCTAATTTTACTTCCCCAATAGAATCGCCATAACAAACATTATTAACGATAGTATTATTTGTTATTATAATTTGTCCATTTAAAGTAACCAAAGTATCAAGGAATTTTGAGCATCCTTGTTCATCTCTAACAACAATTTGATAAACTCCTCCAGATAAACCTGTAAATAAAGAATCTGCATAATAATCGATCCCATTATTTATAGAATAATCTAAATCTCCGGTTCCACCTATTGCATAAACCACTATTTCACCATCGATTGCACTTCCATCACATATTAAATGAACAACAGAAATAGAATCAATCTTAATCGTATCAGGATTATTCATAATAATCGTATCACCAAATTGAATACATCCCAAACCATCCTGTACAGCAATATAGAAAGTATCAGTAGCTAAAGGTGAAAAAACATTTCCTGTAGCCCATGTAGATGCGCTATCAATAGAATAAAGATATGGATCTATTGCACCCGGGGTACCTCCTGAAGCAGTTATTTCTATTTGGCCATTGGCCGATCCATAGCAGGAAATACCTGTATAAGTTGTTGTAATAGTTATTTGAGTTGGTTGATTTATTGTAATTACAGTATCTTTTGTACAACCACTAATATCAGTAATTATAAAGGTATAAACACCTGCTTTAAGCTCGTTAAAATTTTCTCCACTATTTTTTGGAGCACCTGTATATGTATCATAAGTATAAGTTAAAGCTCCTGTTCCACCAGAGAAAGTTAATGTTACTTCACCGATTGAATCGCCAAAACAAACATTATTAACAAGGGTACTACCAGTTATTTTTATCTCTGGAGGAGAACCAATAGTAACAGAATCTATAGCAGTACAACCATGAGAATCTGTTACCCGGGCATAATAAACTCCAGGACAAAGAGTTCTAACAGTATCAGTTGTCGCAATAATTGTAGAAAAATTAATATCAGAACTCCACTCATAAGTTAAATATGGAGGTTGTCCTCCCGATCCTGTAAGTACTGCTGTTCCATCACACAAATCAAAACAAGAAGTTGTAATTCCAGTAATTTGTGGAGTATGCCTTGTGATACCTGGACCATTAATTGCACTATATCTGTTGATCGGAATATTAATTGACGAATCAGCATAAAGGATTGATTCAAAAACACTATTCTGATTTTCATCAGAGAATTTTATTGTTGCTTCCTCAAACAATCCAGGAACACCCCAGTTTTCATAATCAACAATACGAATTCTCCAAGCTCCATTTGCAGGATCTTGTCCGTGTAATTTTTTCCAGTCCCCAGAAAATTCATATGTACCTGAAGATGCATCACATTCATCTATCACGCTTAGGGCTGTTAAGGATGTATCTAAAGGATCGTTATAAAATCTGTATGTAGCATCTGATTGCCATAATGTAGGTAAAAGGTCACAATTTGGTTTTAACTCTACTACTGAATCTAAAGGAGAAACAAGATAAACACCCAAATTTGCAACATAATCGTGACTTGAAATTTTAACATAAACTTCAATATGTGTAGGAGTACCTGTAATAACTGAATCAATTTTAAACGGAGATGGCTTACCAATTGCAGCACGCAGAATTGGTAAGTAGCTAACTCTAATTGTATCAGTTACGTTCCCACAAGGTGCATTTCCTAAGGAAGTTAATACTAAATCAACATATCCTTTAAATAAATCGTTTACTCCGGGAGTATATGTTGGATCAATTCTGTTCAAATCATCAAACGAACCATCACCACCATCGCTTGACCAATTTATTCCAGAGCAATTTACCGAATCTGCATCCTGAATATAATATGGAGTGCCATAACATAAAGTAGTATCAATACCGGCATTTGCTATAGCAGATTTATAAACTATTACATTAATGTTGTCTGTACCTATACATCCATTATTATCTGTAACCGTATATGTAAAGCTAAAAGAACCCGAGGTGCTTGAATTAAAAATTGGAGATTGAATAGCAGGATCGTCCAATAATGTCAAATTAGCTCCTGTCCATGCATGCAAATATGGAATGGTGCCTCCTAAAGGATTTCCATTAATATTTAAATCAACTGATGTACATGTTACTGCTGGATCAGGGGTAATATTTGATGTTGGGTTTGCAAAAACTGTAACTGTTACGCTAGCTGCTAGAGTATTGTTACAATCGCCTTCGAACCTTACATAATTTGTTGTTGTTACGGCTGGGGATACAATACTTAAATTTTGGCCTGTACCAACCAAGGTGGTAAATCCTGCATCCGAATACCATCTTGCTGTTGCATTAGTTCCTAGTGTTCCGCCAGAATAAGAAAGAATTATATTGGGAAATGCACCTGCACAGAAATTAGTATGATCAACGCTTGCACTTGTGGGCGCAACGGATTGTGCTTTTATTGTTACAGTTATCGATGCAGCAGTTGTATTATTACAATCACCTTCGAAACGTACATAATATGTCGTAGTTACTGCAGGGGCGGCTATTACCAGATTCTGACCTGTTCCTACCAGAGTGGTAAAGGTTGCATCTGAATACCAGCGTGCTACTGCACCTGT